>DATASO010000011.1:0-27579 GCA_036269195.1 Rhizomicrobium sp. | reverse complement strand
ATCCCAAAATCGACCTTCACCGTGAGCACCCCGGTCTGCGGCAACCAGGTCCGCGCCAGCTATGTCTACACCTTCATGACCATGGCCTTCGGCACCCCCAGCGTCACCCTCACCGCCCAATCCTGCTACCCGAAATAGCGGATGCTTGTTTCTGGACCGGCGACTACAGTCACTCCGTAAAACGTTTCACTCCAGGAATAACCGGCAACTGCGCGGCGTCAGGTGACAGAAGACGGCATCCAGACTAAAAGGTCGTCCAAATCTTGCCGAAGGGGGTTTCCGTGAAAGCGATTTTGCTCGCGTCCGCAGCCGTGCTGGCTCTTGAGGTACCGGCTACGGCCCAGAATGTGCCGTGGCACGGATATGGGGGCGACGCGCAGCACAATGCACAGGCGCCCACGACAGGCCAGTCGCTGTCGAAGATTCATTGGTCGATGTCCATCGATCAGTCACCGCCAGGATTCCTGGGCATTCACTACGCCGAGCCGATGATCACCGCAGCCAACACGGTGCTGGTTCCCGTCAAGGTGGATTCGATCGGCACGTATCAGCTGGAAGCACACTCCGGCGCGGACGGCTCGCTTGTCTGGAAAGACACCGTGAGCTACCGCTTCCCACCCTATGACTGGATACCGAGCATCCCGGCACACTTGACGGAGCAGACCCGGCTCTATTTCGCCGGCCCCGGCGGCACGATCCGATTCCGCGACACACCGGATTCAGCGTCAGGCGATGAAGGTTATGCCGCCTTCTACGGCAAGAAGAACTACAGGCAGAACAAGAGCACCTACGACAGCAATGTGATGGTGAGCACGCCGATTACTGCGGACGCAAACGGCAACATCTATTTCGGCTTCACGGTTATAGGCTCGACGCCGCTTGGCCTGAAGAGTGGTATCGCGCGCGTCAGCGCCGGCGGAAAGGGCACCTGGGTTGCGGCGACCACAGCTGCCAACGATCCGCAGATCGAATCCGTGCCGACAAACTGCGCGCCCGCGATCTCCCGCGATGGCAAAACCGTCTACATCGCGGTAGCGGACGACAACACGGGACGCGGCATTCTGCTCGGACTGAACAGCAAGACGCTGGAAACAAAATACAGCGCACCGCTGACCGATCCCTACTTCAACCAGCCGGCAATCGTGTTCGACGATTCATCCGCGTCGCCAACGGTCGGTCCCGACGGCGATGTCTACTATGGCGTGGTGGAATCCGATTTCTTCACGCACAACGACCGCGGCTGGCTGCTGCATTTCGATGCCAAGCTGAAGAAGAGCAAGATTCCGGGGTCGTTCGGCTGGGACGACACGGTCTCGGTTGTTCCGAGCAGCATGGTGCCTTCGTACACCGGCTCGTCGAGCTACCTACTGATGACCAAGTACAACAACTATTACGGCATCGGCACGGGTGACGGGCACAACAAGATCGCTATCCTGGATCCGAATGCGAAGGAGAACGATCCCGTCCTCCCCTCGGTCAAGGTCATGAACGAGGTGCTCACGATCCTTGGGCCAACCCAGGAACTGGGCGAGCCGCACGGGGTCGTATATGAATGGTGCATCAATTCGGCCGTGGTTGATGTGGCAAACAAGTCGGTCATCGCGAATAGCGAGGACGGTCACACCTATCGGTGGGATCTGACCACCAACACTTTATCATCGGTCGTATCGCTCACAGCGCCTACGGCCGAGGCCTACACGCCAACCCTGATGGGCCCGGATGGGCAGATGTACGCGATTAACAACGCCCATCTGTTCGCCATCGGGAACTGATTTCGCTGATCTCCCGAAACGCCCGCAGCAATGCCGATTTTGCTGCGGGCCGAAGCGGCGAATATTACCATCCTGTAACCCGCTAGTTGATGGCAGCGATAGAAAGCGGCAGGCAGTCCCTCGCCCCTTGCATGGCTGATGTCGTTGGTCTCACGAGAGTGTGACGCCACATTGTCCTGAAACTGCGGGCAATAATACGATTCGCAGCCCAACACTCGAGGGAGCCGATGCGGGCGCTCACCCAAGCCAGCATCCGAAGTCCGGCCGCAGTTGCGGTGGGCATCGCCATCACCATTCTGTTCGGTGCGTTCGCGCTGAACTCGCTGCCCGTTCAGCTGTTCCCCGATATCGACCGGCCGCAGATCGGCATCGGCACGCAATGGCGCGCCGAGACTCCACGCGAAATCGAATCCCAGATTCTCCAACCGGAGGAAGAGGTGCTGCAAGGCATTCCCGGCTTGCAGGAGATGGACGGGTATTCGAATGCGGGCGGAGCTTATGTGGCGCTCACTTTCGCGCTCGGCACCGACATGAAAAGCACCCTAGTGGACATCATCGGCCGTCTCAATCGGCTGCCGCCGCTTCCAGCCGATGCGCAGAAGCCCTTCGTGCAACTCGCAAGTACGCAGGATTCGAACGCCACCCTGCTCTACGTGTTCATGCAGCAGCTGTCGGGCAACAAGCGCAATATCAACGATTACGAGCAATTCCTGAAAGACGTAGTGATCCCGCGGCTGGAGTCGGTGCCGGGGGTCGGCAGTGCGCAAATCAATTCCAACGGCGGCAATGCCGAGCTCGATATCGTGTTCGATCCGGTGCGCGCGGCGGAGCTGGGCATACAGATCCCCCAGATGGCGCGGCAGATCAGCGGCTCGGAAGATGTCTCCGGCGGCACCATCGACGTCGGGCGGCGGCAATACGGGCTCGAGTTCCGCGGCCGCTATTCCGTGGCCGATCTCAAGAACCTGATTCTGGAATGGCGCGACGGCAAGCCCGTGCATCTGGGCGACATCGCCGACGTGCATATCGGGCGCAGCAAGGCACAAGGCTTCGCCTATCAGAACGGCAATCCGGCGCTTGGCATTCAGGTGTTCCGCGCCTCCGGCGCCAACGTGCTCGCCACCGTGAACGCGGTGAAGGCGGAGCTGACCAAAATCAACGACGGGCCGGCGAAAGAGCAGCACGTCTTTCTGCAATATTCCTTCGATCCCTCGCACTTCATCAATCAGGCGGTCGGCATGGTGACCTCCGACCTGTTCCTGGGGATATTGCTGGCGGTCGGCGTGCTGTGGTTCTTCATGCGGGAATGGCGCGGGACGCTGATCATCTCGTCGGCCATTCCGATCTGCCTCTTCGCTGTCGTCATCCTGCTCAACATCGCGGGCCGGACGTTGAACGTGGTGTCGCTTGCCGGCCTCGCCTTTGCCACCGGCATTGTGCTCGACGCGGCGATTGTCTGCTTCGAAAACATCCTGCGCCTGCGAGAGCGCGGCACGCCTGCCGGCGAAGCTTCGAAGAAAGGGACCGATCAGGTGTGGGGTGCCCTACTCGCGTCCACCGCCACCAATGTTGCGATCTTCCTGCCCATCATTTTCCTCAAGGATGTGGAAGGACAGCTGTTCGCCGATCTTGCGCTGACAATCGCGTTTGCGGTGCTCGTGTCGCTGATCGTGGCGATCACAGTCGTGCCGGTTGCATCCGCGTTGTTCCTGAAGACGCGGCCAAAGGTGGCGCATCTCGCCAACGTCTGGCATCGCATCACCAATGTGGTGATGAATCTCACCGGCACGCCGCGCAAGCGCCAGACTTGGATCGGCGGACTCATTGTGGGTTCGCTTGCCGGCACCTGGCTGCTGATCCCCAGCCTGCAATACCTGCCGCAGGTGAAACGCGCCGCGATCGACGGTTTTATCCAGTTCCCTGCCGGCGCCACCGTGGATTTCGCCGACAAGAACTTCGCCAAACCGATCATGAGTTCGCTTCAGCCTTACATGACGGGCAAGAAGCAGCCGAAGCTGCTCAATTACTACGTCAAGATGGACGGCCCCGGTTTCATGGACATGGCCGTGCGGGTGCCGAACGATGAAGACTTCCCGCAGCTTGAACAGATCGTGCGTTCGCAGGTCATCAAGGACCTGCCGGACGCGCAGGCCTTCGCGCAGATGGGCAGTCTGTTCGGCGGCTTCAGCGAAGGCGGCGGTATTTCGATCAACCTGCAGTCGAACGATCCAGAGGCCATGCGCAACGCCGCCAAAGCCGGATTCAAGCTGCTGACGGACAAGTTCCCCGAAGGCGTGGTGAATTCAAATCCCACGCTGGAATACGATCAGCCTCAACTCAAGATGACGCCGGATGACCGCTCGATTGCCGAGGTCGGCTGGAATCGGCCGGACGTCGGCAATCTGGTGCAGGCGTTCGGCGAAGGCCTTTATGTCGGCCAGCGTTACGACGGTGAGCGGCAGCTGTTCCTGATCCTGAAATCCCGCACGCTCAATTCGCCGGAGGCAGTGAATGGCGCGCCCGTGGCGACGCCGAAGGGCGGTATCGTGCCATTCGGGCATCTCGTGTCGATGCAGGAGACATTGGCGCCGAGCGGCATCTATCGGCTCGACCGCCGCCGCACCTTCGCGCTCAATTTGCAGCCGCCGCGCGGCATGGCGCTGGAAGACGCGATGAAGATCATCAAGAAAGATGTCGAGCCCGGAATCAAGAAACTGCTGCCGCCCGATGGCGAAGTGACGTACGGCGCCGCCGCCAACCATCTCGACAACGCGCTATGGAACATGGGCAAGAATTTCGGCCTCGCCGTGCTGCTGCTCTTCCTCATTATGGCGGCGCTGTTCAAATCAGTGAAGGATTCCGCCATCGCCACCATCGCGCTGCCCCTCGGAACTGTGGGCGGCATGGCGGCACTGCGCATCCTTGGATTATTCGTGTTCCAACCGCTCGATCTGCTCACCATGATCGGCTTCATCATCGTGCTGGGGCTGGTGGTGAACAATACCATCCTGCTGGTGGCGCGCACTCGGCAGGCGGAAGCAGAAGGTATGACGCGGGTGGAAGCGGTGCGCTCCAGTTTGGAGACGCGGCTGCGGCCGATCTTCTCCAGTACGCTCACCGCGATTTTCGGCATGCTGCCGCTGGTGATCGTGCCTGGTCCCGGTGCAGAGATTTACCGGGGCCTTGGTGCGGTGATCGTCGGCGGCATTCTGGTCAGCCACGTGTTTACCCTGATATTGATTCCGGCGATGTTGCGGCTGGGCGAGAAGTCGTCAGCGCAACGCGAGGCGCCGGGCACATCTGAAACACCGTTCAAACCACTCAGGGCGGCTGCATGAGGAAAGTCGAGATGCGTTCCATTGGGGGCTTGGCGGCTTCGGCCGTGCTCGCATTTGCATCGGTTGCGGCGGCGCAACAGGCACCCAAACCGCCGCCACCCAAGGTGGGTGTGGTGCAGGCACGCGCGGTGAAGATGGCGCCCAAAGTGGTGCTGCCCGGCACCGTGGTGGCGCGCAACGACTCCCATCTTGCCTCCGAAGTGGAAGGCCGCGTTGCCTGGGTTGCGGAAGTCGGCACGGTTCTGAAAGCCGGCGATGTTGTCGCGCGCATCGACAAGAACGTCGCCGGCATGCAGCTCGCCTCCGACAAGGCAAATGTGGCGCGGCTGTCGGCGCAGCTGAAATTCGACAGCAGCCAGGCCGATCGCATGGACCGGCTGTTTTCGCAAAGCGCCATCGCCAGGGCGACGCGCGATCAGGCGCAATCCACGCGCGAGATGGATCAAGGTGCACTGGCGCAGGCACAAGCCTCCATGCGCAAGAGCGAGTACCAGTTCAATCACAGCGAAATCCGCGCGCCCTTTCCCGGCCGCGTGGTGGCCCGGCTGATCAATCCCGGCGAGTACGCAACGCCGGGAAAGGACATCGTGCGGCTGGTGGATATCGATTCCATCGAAGTGAAAGCGCAATCGCCCATCGATACCGCACGGTTTCTGCACGAAGGCATGCCGGTGAATGTGGAGGTCGCGCATCGGCCGATCGTTGCGAATGTCCGCGCCATTGTGCCGGTAGGCGATGAAGCCAGCCGCACCATTGAAATTCGCGTGACGCTGAAAGCCGGACAGGCATTCGTTGGCGATGCCGCGAAAGTAATGGTGCCGTCCGCTGCCCCGCGCGACGTGCTGGCCGTGCCGCGCGACGCGCTCGTGCTGCGCGAGGACAACACTTACGTCTTCAAGGTGGACGGCAAGAATGTCGCCTCGCGCGTGGCGGTGGAGACTGGCACCTCCGAAGGCGTGCTGGTTGAAGTGCACGGCCAGATCCGCGCGGGCGACCGCGTCATCGTGCGCGGCGCCGAACGACTGGAGGCGGGCCAAAAAGTCCAACCGATCCTCGCGTCTTAGTTCAGTCGCGCTCTAGCGCGTTGCCACGCGGTAGTAGTGACGGTGGCCGTAGCGATCCGTCCAGTAGCGGCGGTGATGGTAGTACGCCACGCGGCGGCAGCCATTGCCAGACAAGCGGTGGCCGATGAATCCGCCTCCCGCTGCCCCGGCCAGGGTACCGATCACGCTACCATGCGTGATCACATTTCCGACCACACCACCGCCCACCGCGCCGAGCGCCGTTCCGGTGGTCTTTGCGCGTTCACACACTGCGCCTGCGCCGGCCGTACCGAGGGCCAAAAAACCTGCTGCGAAGGCTGCTGTCGCAATCCTTTTCATCGTTATCTCCCTGGCCGCTCCGCCTAAGGAAATGCGTGAAACGACAGCCGCGTTCCGCTAGCCAAGCATGGACAGCGCCTGCGCAAGCCGCTCCGCCAATGCGGCGGCTTCCGCACGGCGCTCTTTCTGTTCGTCCACCACCTCTTCCGGCGCACGCGCCATGAAGTCGGCGTTGCCGAGCTTCGCGTCGATTTTGCCGATTTCGGATTGAGCCTTCACCAGCTCTTTCTCGAGCCGGGCGCGTTCCCTGGCGAAATCGATGACATCGCCCAGCGGAATGGCCGCCGTGGCTTCCCGCAGCACGAACTGCGCCGATCCTTGCGGAATGGCATCGGCCGTGTGCGCGGAGGCAAGGCGCGCCAACGTCATGATCTGGTCCCGATGGCGCTCGAGCCGCGCGGTGGACTCGGTGTTCGCGTCCTTCAGCACCAGCGCCACTTTGGCCGAAGCCGGCACGTTCATTTCGGCGCGCACCGAGCGGATGCCGGAGACCAGATCGATCACCCAGCGCATTTCGCTTGCCGCGGCTTCATCCTGCGGCAGGTGCGCCAGCTGCGGCCATTTCGCTTCGATCAACAGGGCGTCGCGTTGCGACGCGGTGCGATCCCACAGTTCTTCCGTGATGAACGGCATGAAGGGGTGCAGCAGCGCGAAAATCTGATCGCGCGTCCAGGCCGCCGTCATGCGGGCTTCCGCCTTGGCGCCTTCGTCGGTGCCGTTCAGCAGTGGTTTGATGAACTCCAGATACCAGTCGCAGAACACATCCCAGACAAAGCGATAGATCGCACCCGCCGCTTCGTTGAAGCGGAAAGCTTCCAGATTTCGCGTGACTTCCGCCGCCGCCCGCGCGGTCTCCGCCACGATCCACTTGTTGACGGTCTGCGCCACTTGCGCGGGATCGAAGCTGGCGCGCGTTTCGCAGCCGTTCATTTCGCAGAAGCGCGCCGCGTTCCACAGCTTGGTGGCGAAGTTGCGGTTCACTTCCACGCGCGAGGGACCGATGCGCATGTCGCGCCCCTGCCCCGCCGCCAGCGCCAGGGTGAAGCGCAGCGCGTCGGCGCCATAGGCATCGATCAGCTCCAGCGGATCGACCACGTTGCCCTTGGTCTTCGACATTTTCGCGCCCTTCTCGTCGAGGACGCGATTGTGGATATAGGCGACCCGGAACGGCACCTCGTGCATGAAGTGCAGCCCCATCATCATCATGCGGGCGACCCAGAAGAAGATGATGTCGAAGGCGGTGACGAGGACGGACGTCGGGTAGTAGCGCGCGAGTTCCGGCGTTTCGTCCGGCCATCCGAGGGTGGAAAAGGGCCACAGCGCGGACGAGAACCACGTATCCAGTACATCTGGATCACGCTCAATTAGATATTTCCCCTCTTTTAGTAATGAAATCGGATCACTTCCCTCACTTTCCAAAACGACTGTGAGTTCGTCGCCTCGGAAGCCGAGATGCTGCAACTTCTGCTTCACGTAGCGACTGGCCTGAATTCTCGCTGCTTCCGAATCGTAATCGCAAAATGCGATGGCCCCCTCTCGTTCGCCGTATTGCCTATCGATCTCTGATCCATCTGAAATACAGGATAGCTTGTCGATGTCATCCCCTTTCAATTCATGTATCCTTATGTGATCCAAGGCACCTTGTTCGACGAGTTGTCCACGTGTTGTTGTGATAGGGAGGCCATACCAGACCGGGATCTGGTGCCCCCACCACAGTTGGCGCGAGATGCACCAAGGGTGAATGTTGCGCAGCCAATTGAAGTAAACATTCTCCCATTGCTCGGGCACGATATGTGTGCGGCCGTCCTCGACGGCTTTCACCGCCTTCTCCGCCAGCGGCGCTACATGCAGATACCACTGCTCTGTTAGATAGGGCTCCAGCACGACGGTTTTTGTTTTTTCGTCGTGCGGCACTGCGTGCGTAATCGGGTCGATCTTTTCGACCAGGTCAAGCGCTTCGAGGTCGGCGACGATTCGTTTGCGTGCCTCGAAGCGATCCAGCCCACGGTACTTGGCCGGCACAACATTGGAGCGCGCGACACCCCGACCAGCGAAGACGTCCAAGTTTAAGTCATAACTTGTTTTGTCGTCCCTCAATCGTCCTTCCGCATCCATCAGAATGAAAACTGGCAGGTTGTGGCGCTTACCGACCTCAAAATCGTTGAAGTCGTGGCCCGGCGTGATCTTGACCGCGCCGGTGCCCTTCTCCGGGTCCGTGTATTCGTCGGCGATGATGGGAATGGGCCGGTTGGCGAGCGGCAGGATCGCCCGCCTGCCGATCAGATCGCGATAGCGCTCGTCTGAGGGATGCACCGCCACCGCGGTGTCGCCCAGCATGGTCTCCGGCCGCGTGGTGGCGACGGTGATGAACTGCCCCGGCGCGTTTTCCACGGGATAGCGGATGTACCAGAGGTGTCCCTTCATCTCGATATTCTCGACTTCGAGATCGGAGACGGCCGTCTGCAACCGCGGGTCCCAGTTGACCAGCCGCTTGTCCTTGTAGATCAGCCCCTCGCGGTACAGTTCAACAAACACTTTAAGAACCGCGCGCGACAGCCCCTCGTCCATGGTGAATCGCTCGCGCGACCAGTCAGCGGAAGCGCCCAGCCTGCGCAGCTGCTGCCCGATGGCGCCGCCGGATTCCTCCTTCCAGCGCCACACTTCTTCCAGGAATTTTTCGCGACCCATCTGAACGCGGCTCTGCTGCCGCTCCGCCAGCTGCCGCTCCACCACCAGCTGTGTGGCGATGCCCGCGTGATCCATGCCCGGCTGCCACAGCACGTCCTTGCCGCGCATGCGCTCGAAGCGCGCCAGCACATCCTGCAAGGTGTTGTTCAGCGCATGGCCGACATGCAGCCGCCCCGTCACATTGGGCGGCGGGATGACGATGCAGAACGGTTCCGCGTCCGGACGGCGCCCCGCGCGAAAGGCGCCGCTCTCCTCCCACTGCGCATAAATGCGCGGTTCGATGTCTTTGAAATTGAAGGTCTTGTCGAGCATGGAAAACCACTTCACCTCCCCTACGCGGGGAGGCCGGAGAATTACGAATGGTATGAGTAATTCTCCGGGTGGGGGGGAAATGGCAACCCCCACCCGAATTCATTCGCTGGCACTCATGAATTTCGACCTCCCCTCAAGGGGGAGGTGAAAATGGGGGGAGAGGCTACCGGCCCCCGCGCGCCTTGACGACGCGAGCGACTTCATCCCGTACCGCGCCTTCCAGCAGCGCGGGGAAATGATCGTCCATCCAGTCGCGGAGCAGAGGCTTCACCGCGGTCATCAGATCGCCCTGATGGTTGCTCATCCACTGCGTCAGCACCGGATCGACCGAGGCACGCACCGCGCGCTCGAACACCGCCTCGATGGAATTGCCTTCCACGGATGGCAGCGGCGCCGGTTTGGCAGCTTCCGCCTTTGGCGCCATGTTCATTTGCTCAAGACCGGCGAAGGCATCGTCGATCGCCTTACGGGACTTGTCCGAAAAAATACCGTCGTGTTGCACAACTTGGGCAGGACTGCTCACGGAACGCTCCTCATTGGAAGGCAGGGGGACGATGTTTTCGGCGGCTTGGGCGGGAGGTGCAGGATGTTCATCCTGCGCCGGCTCAACCTTGACCGGGTCGGCTGGCGCGAACGCGTGCTCCACCGCAGGCGGCTCGGTCATCACAGGCGGCAGCGCAGACTCTTCGTGCGCTTCCGCAGTCAGATCGAGAACATTCGCTTGTTGGACAGGCGGAGCAGGTTGCTGCGCCCCGCTCGCGTCCTCCGAAATGATTTTCCGGATGGAAGCCAGAATCTCTTCCATCGTCGGTTCATGCTGCGCATTTGTCATAGACATTTTAGTCCCCGCCAACCCGGCCGAAAACACTAGGATAGTTAAACAGAGAAGGAAATATCGCGTTAATGCCGGTAAAAATAATCGGCGAGGTCAAACAATAGTAGAAATCAGAAAACGAAAGATTTGGGCCGGGAAAAACCGGCGAGCAGCGGCACGGTGGCATCGAAGTCGGCCCGGCTGCTCATCCGGCCCTGCTCACGCAGAAACAGATAACCGCGGCCTTGCGGGCCCTTGCGCAGCACTACGACCAGCCGTCCCCCTTCCGCCAGCTGCCGCTCCAGCGCAGGCGGCAATTCCTCGATGCCGCCATTGATGAAAATGACGTTGTAGGGTGCGCCGGCGGCGTAGCCGTCTGCGAGCTTGCCCTGCACCACGCGGGGCGAAATGCCAAGGGACGGCAGAACATCGGTGGCGACCCGCACCAGCTCGGCGTCCTCTTCAAGCGCAATAACCTCATGCGCCAGCCGGCTCAACACGGCGGTCGAGTAACCAGAAGCGGATCCCACATCGAGAACGCGATCGGCGGGTTCAATCTCCGCGAGTTCGGCCAGCTTCGAAAAGGTCCGCGGATCGAGCAGAAAGCGGCCGGGCACGATTTCCACGATGGTGTCGGCATAGGCGACAGCCTGCTTGGAAGTGGGCACAAAACGTTCGCGCGGAATTTCCCGCATAGCCTCCTGGATGCGAACGTCGGTGACATCGTTGGTGCGCACCTGGGATTCGACCATGTTCAGGCGTTGGGCGCGAAAATCCGGCATGCGGAAGAGCTCGGCAGGAGTGGCGGCGGCTTATACTGGCGCGGCGCGGCGCTGACAAACCGCCTTTACGCGCAACGGTCTGCCAGATAATTTTCGCTTTGTCGGGGACCGCAGACTCCCGGCAATCCCAAGACGCCTCCCGCGTCCAAGTTCTGCCCGATCCTTGTTGTGCGAGGAGGGTGAACAGTGGACGTGGTGCATCAATATCCCGACAAACTCGATAATGGTCCACCAGCTCCGGCGCCGGAGGGCATTCCATTCCGCGAGGCGTTGTGGACATGGGCGCGCGTCGCCGCGCTGAGTTTCGGCGGCCCCGCCGGCCAGATCGCGGTGATGCATCGCATTCTGGTGGAAGAGAAGCGCTGGATCGGCGAAGCGCGATTCCTGCATGCGCTGAACTACTGCATGTTATTACCGGGGCCGGAAGCGCACGAGCTCGCCATCTATATCGGCTGGCTGCTGCATCGCGTGCGCGGGGGTATTGTCGCCGGAACGTTGTTTGTGTTGCCGGGGCTGTTCGTTCTAACCGCGCTCAGTCTTGCGTACGCAGAGTTTGGGCACATCGGAATTGTGCAGGCCGTGTTTTTCGGCCTGAAAGCGGCCGTACTGGCGATTGTTCTGGAAGCGGTGGTGCGCGTTGGCAAACGCGCGCTGAAAACTCGCGGACTTGTCCCCATCGCTGGACTTGCCTTCGTTGCGATCTTTGCCTTCGGAATCCCCTTCCCTATCATTGTTTTGGGTGCTGCGCTGATGGGCTACGCAGGCAATCGACTCGGTTTGCGGTGGTTTAGAAGCGGCGGCGCACACGGCACGGCGAAGTCCGACTGTGGCGCTCCTGCGTATATCGACGAGATGTTGGCGCGTGCTGTGCCGGAACACGTGCGACCCTCATGGGCGCGGGTGATAAAGGCGACCACGATCGGCGGCCTTATCTGGCTTGCGCCGCTGCTCGCGCTCTTTTTCACCCTCGGGCCGGACAATGTGTTCACCGCCATTGCCGCATTCAACAGCAAGATGGCCGTGGTGACCTTCGGCGGCGCCTATGCCGTGCTCGCCTACATGGCGCAGCAGGCGGTGGAGCATTTCCGCTGGCTCAGACCTGGCGAGATGCTGGTGGGATTGGGTTTCGCGGAAACGACACCCGGACCTCTCATCAGCGTGGTCCAGTTCGTGGGATTCGTGGCTGCGTTCCGCCATCCCGGCGCGCTCGATCCGGCACTTGCAGGTGTGCTGGGCGGCGCCCTGGCAATGTGGTCGACCTTTGTGCCGCCCTTTATCTGGATTTTTGCGGGCGGCCCTTATGTCGAATCGCTGATCGGCAACAAATCACTGAACGCCGCTCTCTCTGCCGTGACAGCAGCCGTGGTGGGCGTGATTCTGAATCTTGCAGTCTGGTTCGCGATTCACACGCTGTTCCATCGGGTGCAGGAGGCGCGCTGGTCTGCGGTTTCTCTCAGCATCCCGGTATGGGACACGATCAATTGGAGCGCCGCGGGCATCTCGGCAGCCGCCATCATCGCCATTTTCCGCTTCCGGGCGGGAATGTTATCGGTGCTGGCCGCGAGCTGTGTGGCCGGAATTATCCTGCATTTTGTTACAAGCACCGCCTGACGCGGAACGCTGGCGGCCGGAACATTGATCTGCTATAGCCCCGCGCCCCAAGGCCACGTGGCGGAGTGGTGACGCAGCGGTCTGCAAAACCGTTTACCCCGGTTCAATTCCGGGCGTGGCCTCCAACATTTTCCAAATTATTTTCGTGCACCCCAAGATATTGTGTTCGCTGTTAAGGTTTCGTTAACCTTACGATGCCACCCTGCTGTTGTCTTCCCTTGAAGACACCCCACCATTACCCAACGCCTTGGGGCCGGGCTCACCACCCGGCCCCTTCTTATTGGCGCGCTCTCCAGAGGCGTCCCCACCAGACCGTCAGCCGGCGGCGAATCCTGCGCACCCGAAGCAGGTCTACGGATAAGACCAGCAAGCCGAGGGGCAGCATCCACAGTCCCAATACGGGCAGGAAGAACAGCATTCCGCCCGCAAGCAGCGAGATTCCCAACCCGATGCGAGCCGTTCGGGAATGCGGCAGGGGGATGCGGTAATGGCCGAATCGAACCTCCGGCCGAATGGTCCGGTGCGGATTTGCGGCAGCGGATTGGGCTTGTGGCATCGTGTCTCAAACGAATGGCGGTGCATTTTGATATGGCAATCGCGCGGCCGACGCGCTAGAGACCGCCCCTGTTCCCCGGTAGCTCAGTCGGTAGAGCAAGCGGCTGTTAACCGCTGGGTCGCTGGTTCGAGTCCGGCCCGGGGAGCCATCAAAATTCTGTGCAGCCGCCCGCAAAACCCGTTACCTCTCCATCATGAGCAATCCTGTGTTCAGCGCCCGCGAGATCCTGGCGGGCAAGGCGCCGGCGGAAACGCCCGTCACGGTGAGAGGCTGGGTGCGCACCCGCCGCGATTCGAAGGCCGGCATTTCCTTCGTACAGGTGGTGGACGGTTCGTCCCTTCATCCTGTGCAGGTGGTGGCGCCCAGCACCTTGCCGAACTACAGCGACGAAGTCCTGAAGCTCACGCCGGGATGCGCGGTTGAAGCCACCGGGGTGATCGTGCCCTCGCCCGCCAAAGGACAGCCGTTCGAGATGCAGGCGGCGGGGATCAGGGTGGTGGGCTGGGTGGAGAATCCGGACAGCTATCCCATCCAACCCAAGCCGCACACGCTGGAATTCCTGCGCGAGGTGGCACACCTGCGGCCCCGCACGAACATCATCGCCGCGATGACACGTGTGCGGCACACTTTGGCGCAGGCGATCCACCGCTTCTTCGACGAGAACGGATTCTACTGGATACATACCCCGATCATCACGTCGTCGGACGCCGAGGGCGCGGGCGCCATGTTCCGCGCATCGACTTTGGATTTCGCAAATCTGCCGCGCACCGATGATGGCGCCATCGATTTCAGCAAGGATTTCTTCGGCCGCGAAACATTCCTGACGGTTTCCGGACAGCTGAACGTGGAGGCGTACTGTCTTGCGCTCTCGAAGGTCTACACGTTTGGGCCGACGTTCCGCGCTGAAAATTCGAACACCAGCCGTCACCTCGCGGAATTCTGGATGATCGAACCGGAGATCGCGTTTGCCGATCTGTCGGACGATGCGACTCTGGCGGAACGCTTGTTGAAATATGCCTTCAAAACGCTGCTGAACCAGCGGGCGGGAGACGTCGCCTTCTTTGACGAGCGCGTGGAAAAGGGACTCACAGCGAAGCTGGAAGGAATTGCCGACTCCGAATTCGTGCGCATGAATTATGGCGAGGCGGTCGAAATACTTGAACGCGCGAACGAGAAATTCGAGTTTCCCGTAAAGTGGGGCGTCGATCTGCAATCGGAACACGAGCGCTATCTGACGGAAAAGCATGTCAAAAAGCCCGTGATCCTGATGAATTATCCGAAGGAGATCAAAGCCTTTTACATGCGCCTCAACGATGACGGCCGTACGGTTGCCGCCATGGACGTTCTGGCACCCGGTATCGGCGAAATCATCGGCGGCAGTCAGCGCGAAGAGCGGCTGGATGTGCTGGATGCACGCATGACGGAACTCGGCATCGACAAGGAGCATTACGGCTGGTACCGCGATTTGCGCCGTTATGGGACCGTGCCGCATGCAGGGTTTGGCCTGGGTCTGGAACGCACCATTGCGTATGTCACAGGCATCGGAAATGTGCGCGATGTCATTCCCTTCCCGCGAACGCCGGGCAATGCGCGGTATTGAATAACGCTCTGGAGCAATGACGCCCGAAAACCCGCTTGTCTCGACGGAATGGCTGGCGAAACATCTGAACGCGCCGGACATCCGCATTGCCGACGCGTCCTGGTATCTGCCGCAGGCGGGACGCGATGCGAAGGCGGAGTACCGCTCGGCGCATATTCCGGGCGCGGTGTTCTTCGACATCGAAGATCTGTCGGACGAGACATCCGATCTGCCGCACATGCTGCCGTCGCCGGTAAAGTTTGGCAGCCGCATGCGCAAGCTGGGATTGGGCGACGGCAATCTGATCGCGGTGTACGATAGCGCCGGCATCTATTCGAGCCCGCGGGCGTGGTGGATGCTGCGCGCCATGGGCCACGAAGATGTGGTGGTGCTGGATGGCGGCCTGCCAAAATGGCGGCGCGAAGGCCGTCCGGTCGAAGACCTGATTCCCAACCCCACTCGCCGGCATTTCACGCCACGCCCCGATGAATCCTTGGTGCGGAGCTTCGAGCAGATGCGCCAGAACCTTGGCATCCGATCCGAACAGGTGGTGGACGCGCGTTCGCCATCGAGATTTGAAGGCCGCGAACAGGAACCGCGTGCCGGCGTGCGGCCCGGCCACATCCCCGCCAGCGCCAATGTTCATTACGCGGAGCTTGTCAGCGCGGACGGCACCGTGAAGTCAAAGGAGGACCTGGCGCGATTGTTCCGTGAGAAGGGAATTGACCCATCGAAAGCTGTGGTCACCACCTGCGGCTCCGGCATCACCGCGGCAATCGATCTGTTGGCGTTGACACTCTTGGGCGCAAAGCATGCGGCATTGTACGATGGCTCGTGGGCAGAATGGGGCGCGCGCGCCGATGCACCGATAGAAACCGCATGAACGCGAAGCACGAAGAATCAGGCACGGGCAAGCGCATCCCGACCGTCGTCACCTTTTTGGAGATGCGGGCGCGCGGGCCGGTGCTGGCGCCGATGCCAAAAGGCAAAATTGCCATTCTCCGGGCCGAGCGCCCGCCGGTGCATTTCTACCGCTATCTCTACGACACCATCGGGCGCGATTATCACTGGGTCGACCGCAAGAAGGTGCCGGACGATACACTGGAGACGATCATTCAGGATCCGAAGGTCGAGCTGTATGTTCTGCATGCGGAAGGCTGCCCGGCGGGCATGGCGGAGCTGGATTTCCGCAAGGAGAATGTCTGCAATCTCGCTTATTTCGGGCTGATGCCGGAGTTCATCGGCCGCGGGCTGGGCTTCTTCTTCCTGCAGCAGACGGTGGAGCTGGCCTGGACGAAGCCGATCGCCAGATACACGGTGAACACCTGCACCCTGGACCACCGCCGCGCCCTGCCGCTGTATCAGCGCGTGGGTTTCGTGCCCTACGCCCGCGAAGACCGCTACATCGAACTGCCGTAAAGCCTCACAAGCCTGCGATCCCCCTTTCCCTTTGCGGCACGGACAGGGCAGAGTGCTCAAAAGGGCGGCACAGGGGATTTAGCGATGGCGAACGCGGACATAACCAGAGAAGGCGGGCCGCAACTTTTCGGCCATCCCCGAGGGCTGACATTCCTCTTCACCACAGAGATGTGGGAGCGTTTTTCCTATTACGGGATGCGCGCCATTCTGGTGCTGTATCTGACCAATTACCTGCTGCTTCATCCTGCCGTCGATAACGTGGTCGGCTATGGCGCTATCAAGCGGGTGCTGGAACTGATCTTCAATGCCGGCAATCCTTTGGGGGTTCAACCACTCTCGTCCGCCATTTATGGCGGATATACGGCGCTGGTTTATCTCACGCCGTTTTTCGGAGGGATTATCGCCGATCGTTGGCTAGGTCAGCGGCACAGCGTGATTGTGGGCGGGGTCATTATGGCCATCGGCGAGTTCGTGCTGATGCTGCCGCAGTTTTTGTTTGTAGGGCTGCTCTTGCTGATCGTCGGCAACGGCTTCTTCAAACCAAACATCTCGACTCAGGTGGGCAACCTTTATCGCTCTGGCGATGCGCGAATTGATCGCGCCTATTCGATTTTTTACGTCGGGATCAATGTTGGCGCGTTCTTCTCGCCGCTGATTTGCGGCACACTCGGTGAAAGCAACGGCTATCAGTGGGGCTTCTTTGCCGCCGGTGTCGGCATGCTCATCGGCCAGATCACATATATGCTTACGCTTCGCACATTGCCGCCCGATCGCATCGCCCGCGTCCGCTCCTCCGCCGAGACAAAGAAGCCGCTGTCGAGACAAGACTGGAAAGCAGTGATCGCGCTTATCCTGCTGTGCATTCCTACGACATTCTTCTGGGCGACCTATGAACAGCAGGGCAATACCATCAATCTGTGGGCGCAGGATTTTACGGATAGGCACCTCATTCACGGACTGATCGATTGGCAAATTCCGGTCACATGGTTTCAGGCATTCAACCCGTTCATGATTTTTGCCTTCACACCGGGCGTGGTGGCTTTCTGGGCGTGGCAGGCGAAGCGCAACCGCGAACCTTCAACCGTCACCAAAATGGCGTTGGGCCTTTTCATGGTAGCGGTTTCCTATATCGTCATGGCGTTCGCGGCGCATATTACCGGTCCACATGAGCAGACAAGCTGGCTCTGGCTGCTGATTTTCTTTGCGGTGATCACACTCGGCGAGCTTTACCTGTCCCCCATCGGTCTGGCGCTGGTGGCGCGTGTTGCGCCGCCGCAGATTCTGTCCGCAATGATGGGGCTGTGGTTCATCACCAGCTTCACGGGCAATCTGCTGCAGGGTTATATCGGCACCTTCTTCAGCATGATGACGAAAGAACATTTCTTCGAGTTGTGCGCAGTCATCGCCGCGGCGGCCGGCGTGGTCACATGGGTTTTCAACTTCCCGCTAAAGCCCATTTTGGAAAAGAAGGGACCGCTCAACCCGTTGGAACTTGCGGAGCCACAGGCGGACCCGCACATCGAGCCTGCACCAGCTGAGTAGACATCACTCGCCGTGGATGAGAAGGGTCTTAAGAAGGAAACGCGGGCGGTTCATGCCGGGCGGATGAGCGCGGAGCATTTCGGCGCCGTGAACACGCCGGTGTACCGCGCCTCCACCATTCTGTACTCCGATCTCGCCACGTTGGAATCCGGCAAGGTGCCGTACATCTACGGCCGCCGCGGCACGCCCTCGTCCCACAGTCTGGAAGCGGCGGTGAACGCGCTGGAAGGGGGCGCACGCACCGTCATCTGTTCGTCCGGATTGAATGCGATTGCGCTGGCGCTTCTTTCGGTGTGCAGCGCGGGCGATCATTTGCTGATGGTGGATTCCTGTTACGGACCAACCCGCTGGTTCTGCGACAAGACGCTGTCGCGCTTCGGGGTGGAAACCACATATTACGATCCGTGTATCGGCGCCCGGATCGAGGCGCTATTTCGCGCGAAAACCAAAGCTGTGTTCTGCGAAAGCCCTGGCTCGCTCACCTTCGAGGTGCAGGACGTGCCGGTGATCGCGGCCGTGGCGCATGCGCGCGGCGCTTCGGTGCTCCTCGACAACACGTGGGCGACACCACTCTATTTCGATGCGTTCGCGCATGGTGCCGATCTTTCGATTCAGGCGGCCACGAAATACATCGGCGGCCATGCCGATGTGATGCTCGGCTACGTCTGCGCCAACGAGAGCCACGCGGCCCGGCTGGCGCAAACGCACGATCATCTTGGCATTTATGCCAGCGGGGACGATTGCTTCCTCGCATTGCGTGGCCTTCGCACCATGCCGGTACGCCTCAAGCGGCACGGTGAAACGGCGCTGGCGCTGGCGCAGTGGCTACAGCGGCGGCCGGAAGTGTCGCGCGTGCTCTACCCGGCGCTGGAAGACGATCCCGGTCACGCGTTGTGGAAGCGCGATTTCACCGGCGCAACCGGACTCTTCGGCGTGGTGCTGAGGCCGTTGCCGCACAACGCGCTCGCGGCGTTCTTCGATAGCCTGAAACTGTTTGGGATGGGCTACTCGTGGGGCGGTTACGAAAGCCTGATCGTGCCGTCGAAGCTCCATCGTACCGCCAGCAATTTCGCAGCCGAAGGCCCCCTCCTCCGCATTCATGCGGGACTGGAAGACGTAGACGATCTGAAGGCGGATCTAGAGCGCGGCTTCGCGGCGATGCGGTCAACTTGAGCAGGTGCCGGTAAGCCTCAGGAAAGGCTCGCTTCCAATGCGTTCTGCCGGTTCATCTATGGTTCAGGTGACTGGCCGCACCTTGGCGATACCGAATCGATGAGGGTGACCGGAGCTACCGCCCTCAAGCGTTATGCGTTCAACAGGGATGTAACATATGAAACGATTTCGAGTGACCGTTCTGGCGGGTTCGTCGCTGCTGCTGCTGGCAGCCTGCGCGACGACTCCGCCGGGGCCCATGATTCCCGTTATGCCGGGCCCCCACAAATCGCCGGCGGCGTTCAACGCCGACCAGGGCGCCTGCGAACAATATGCCGATGACGTGGTGCAGGGCCGCATTCAGGCGGCGAACAATCGCCAGGTGACCAACGGCGTCGTCGGCGGCGCGCTCGGCGCCGGCATTGGCGCGGCGGCGGCTCACAATGCCGGCAAGGGCGCGTTGATCGGCGGCGCCATCGGTGCGCTGATCGGGAGCACGGCGGGCGCGGGCTATGAGCAGGGCGCGGTGCAGCGTCGTTACGATATGGCTTACGCGTCGTGCATGTCCTCGCGCGGCAATGAGGTGCCGGGCGCTCCGCCGCATCGACCGCGCTGGTATTACAAGCACGGCGTGCCACCGCCGGGCGCAGGCGGCCCGCCGCCTCCGCCAGAGGATCAGGGTCCGCCCCCTCCTCCGCCGTCGGAATAAAGCAAGACCAACCCAGAGCGCCGGCGTGTTTCGCGCCGGCGCTTGTGTTTTTGTGCGAGGTGCTATCCGAGGCGGTCCTGGCGCACGCGATAGATGCGGATGGCACCAAGCTTGGGTTTCGCGACGATCGCTTCCAGCCATGATTCGCCGAATCCTTTCGCATCGCGCTTCAGAAGCGAATCCGGCCGCGCTATTGCGCCCCACTCCGCATAGTCCGGCGCAGGTGAGCAGAGGATCACATAATCGATGCGCCGCTGCTTCAGCACAGCACGTTGCTCGGCCGCCGAACCCGCGAACACCGCATAGGTATCCAGAATACCGGCGCTGTTGCGGTGATAAGGTCCGGCCAGGGTGGCGTGATGCGTGTAGGCAAGGATCATCGACCCCTGATCGATGAAGCTGACAACCCGGCCCGCCGGAAGCGCCGCGAGTTCGCGGTACGCCTTCGGCGCGTTACAGGCTTGTGTCCAGTTTGTCTGCACGGCATCGAACTGCTGCTTCACCGGCAGCGATTTCTGGATCTGCTCCCCGACGAATGCATAAGAGGCGTTGCTGGTGAGCAGGACCGCGGCAAAGGTTGCGATCACGCTGGCCGATTTGGGAAGCGCCAACCGGCCCAGAACTCTGGTGACAACCACGATCAATCCCGGCGTCGCGAACAACAGCGCGAAGGAAAGGCCGCGCATTTCCAGGCTGGCGATGGCGAGCCCCGCCAAAGCGAAGACGCAAACGATCAGCATGATCCGGCGTTTGTCCGGTTCGACGAGGAACACGGCCGCCACGGAAGCCAGCGCTGCAAGCACGCAATAGAAATAACCGCCGATGAAATTGCCCGGCGCCATGCGGCCCAGCAAGAACGGCGACTGATCTTCTGCAACACCGGACATCCAGATGGGATAAAGCCGCGGATCGACTGCGGAATACGGCCCGTGCAAACAGGCGGGCGCGACCAGTCCTGTCAACAAAACGAGTGCCACGCCGATGCCGATGACCGCGACCGATTTCCGGAATGGCGTGTTCAACACCGCAAGTTTCGGCAGCGCCGCCATGCCCACGCCGCTCGCCACCAGCAGCGCGGCGTAGTAGCCGGAAAAGGTGTCACAGGCCACCGAGAAGCGATACGGCATGGCCGTCGCGCCCATCAGGAGCACCGTGCTCGTGACGGACAACGTCACGCCAAACCGCGTAACCGCTCCGGAAATTTGCCCGCCGGCAATCCACCAGACTGCCAGCGCGAGCACACCGGCCGCGATATACGGCAACGTTTCGATTCCGATGGCGAGACTGACAGCCGCGATGATCGCGGCGACCACCGCAGCCCAGCGCGAACGATCAAAATCGATCAGGAACGCGACGAACGCGAGGCCAAGCGCCAACTGCATGTTGTGGTGATCGATGTTGCCGGGTTTGAACGGCGTCATGGCGGCCACGCAACTCGCACCCAGTGCCAGCGCCAGCAGCGCGCCCGTGCGGCCCGCCAACCGGAATGCCACATGCGTCAACGCAAACAGTACCGGCAACAAAGGCAGCAGCGGCCAGACATACAGCGCCCAGGTTTCAGCGGTCTTCGCATCCGTAACGAAGCGGAACAGAAGAATCAGGCCCGCAATGCTGCCATCCACCAGCCGCGACCAGTGCATGGGCAGGCCGAACGGCGCGTTCATGCGCCATTGCGTGGTATCGAACCAGGATTGCCCGCCCAGCAGATCGCGCACCTGCACAAGGCGCATGGCGTCGTCGGTGGAAAGCACAAGGCCGCCCGGCGCCGTCGCCGCTTTCAGGATCAGCAACACGGCGAGGCAACACCAGGTGACAACAATCATCAGCCCCAGGCCGGAACGTTCCGAGCTTTCCGCCATTCGTGCGCACTCAAGAGGACGCCCGAGCTTACCCGCGCCACCTTTCCGCCCCGTAAATGACAGGAGTTTCAGTAGAAGCGCTGGCTGGCGGTTCCGGCAGGACTCGAACCTGCAACCCTCTGCTTCGAAGGCAGATGCTCTATCCGATTGCGCTACGGAACCTCTGGGCCCACCTTACAGGGATCGACGGCGGAGCCAAGATGGCCCTCTCATGTTATGCCGCTGCGAGCCATGAGCACTTCCATCACGCCCGAGCTTCTGTTGCGCGCCTATGCAGCCGGCATTTTTCCCATGGCGGAGCGGCGCGACTCCGACACGCTGATGTGGATTTCGCCGGAGCAGCGCGGCGTCATCCCTCTCGATGCCTTCCATGTTCCCGCGCGGCTGGCCCGCACGGTGAAGAGCGATCGTTTCGAAGTGCGCGTGGACACCGCGTTCGCCGAGGTGATGGCCGCCTGTGCCGAAGGCACGCCCGGGCGCGAGCAATCGTGGATCAACGACGAAATCCTGTCGCTCTACGGCGAGCTGCACGCGCTGGGTCACGCACATTCGGTGGAATGCTGGCGGGAGGATCGCCTCGCCGGTGGATTGTACGGCGTGAGGCTTGGCGGCGCGTTCTTTGGAGAGAGCATGTTTTCGCGCGAGCGCGATGCCAGCAAAGTGGCGCTGGTGCATCTGGTGGCGCGGCTGATCCGCGGCGGGTTCACGCTGCTGGATGCGCAGTTCCTGACCGATCACCTGGCGCAGTTCGGCGCGGTTGCAATTCCGCGCCGCGAATATCTGCGCCGCTTGAAGCAAGCACTTGAGACAGACGCGAGCTTCTACTGCCCGGAGCCTTCCGGCAGGTCCGGCAATTTCTCGTTGGCCGAAGCATCCGGCGATTTTGGTTTGACCGGCGCAGTGGAGGCAACGGTTGGCGCCGTCTGGCCCGGCTGGTTCGTTTTGCAGCTCACCACCCACACGTCATAGAGCGGATGCTCCATGCCGTTGAGCGAAGGACTGGAGGCGAGCATCCAGCCGGAAAAGATTTTCTTCTCCGGCTCATCGGGCCGGTGATCGACAATCTGCAGGAACGCCGTGGTTTCCGGCGTTTCGCTGATGGGCGTTGAATAGCAGTAGCGCGCGGTGATGGTAAGCGTGGCATAGCGAACCGGAACACCGATGGGTGCGTAGATGGTCGATGCGCGCGCAGTGATCTTGTCCAGCCCGCGCAGGATCACCATGCGCTTGATGCCATCCTTGCCCGGTACTGCATCGTTGACCGTCAACTGCCGCGATGGCTGAGAGTACTGCGTGGATGCCGAGAGCGCGTTCGTAGAGAAGAGCGCAATGACGCCCGCAACCACATTGAAAGCCGATACTCTGTTCACGGATGCCCTGCTGCCGGCGGCGGCGCGGTTTGCGCGGTGCTGGGCGCAGCCGAACTTCCACCGCCCGCGCTGCTGGTGTTGCCGTAAATCGCGCGGCCGATCAGCCCCATGATGTCCACCGAACCCTGCGTGTTGGCGATCACGCCGCCCGCTTGCAAATTTTTCACGCTGCCACCGGGCTGGATTGAGAGATACGGATTTCCCAGCAGCCCCGACGACGTCACCTTGATCGACGAATCGTCCGGCACCGGAATGTTACCGCGAATGTTCATGCGCACGATCGCGAGATAATTTTTCGGATCGAGATCGACCGCGGAGACCGCACCGATCTTGATCCCATGCAGCCGTACATCTGTGCCCGGCACGATTCCATCAGCGCTCGAAAACCGTGCCTCCACCGGATATCCGGACAACCCGCTGGCATTGGTGTTCGAATAGGCGAACACGACAAAGCCAAGCGCAATCACCACCACCAGCGCGCCGATCAGGGTTTCCACCAGGTTGTTGTTGCGCATCGTCGTTCCGCTCAACCGGGAGACCAGGCTTCGTAATCGGCGGTGGCAGGTGCCCGCTCGCCGCGTCCTGCGAGACTTCCCTCTGGCCGATACGCTCCGGCCGTGCCGGAGAGGTTCGGGAGGTATTCGATCTCGAAGGATTGCATCCTCAGAGGTGCGACGGTCGGCGGCTCCCGGAATGTGAAGTGCAGCCAGCCGTGCCACTCAGGCGGCACGCGGCTCGCCTCCACCGTACCGTTGTAGATCATCCAGCGGCGGCTGCCGCTCTGGTTCTGATAGTAGCGGTTGCCGAACTCGTCGGTGCCCACGAATCGCCCATAGAGGAGAGTCGTGAGAAGCGTCCCCCAGGTGGCGCCGCGCCACCACACGAAAAGCATCAGGAACCACTGTTTCATCGCCGGCCACGTGCTGAATCGCGGCCGAATATAGTGCCCCGTTCATCTTTTCCAAGCCGCCGAACGCCGCGGCTCGCCTGTCCACAGGCCGCGCACAAGAAGGTTGGCCGTGTGGAAGAAAAATTTTGTGACGGCTTTCGGACACCGCCTTGACTCCGGCCATTTTGCTGGACTTCGCGCCTTCCGAGCAACGGTGGGTAAGATTGCCTTAACCACTTTTCCCTTGCATGTCCGGAAGACCCGTATCCATACTTGGTGCCTGTCGCAATTGGCGACACAACATCTGGGCGGATGCGGCTTCAAACATCCGGCGGGCGATGGCATGCGCACGCCGACAGGGAAGCTGCGTCTGCGCCCGGAAGGCAACACGGGAGCTTACGGGGGCAACATGCGTATCCGGCGCCATTTTACGACCGAAGGCCAATCCCCATACCAGGGCATCGCCTTCCGCACGGCCAGCAGCGAAATCCGCAATCCGGATGGCTCGGTGGTCTTCCGGCAGACGGACATCGACGTCCCGGCGGACTGGAGCCAGGTGGCCTGCGACGTGCTGGCGCAAAAGTATTTCCGCAAAGCCGGCGTGCCGGTGGAACTGGAAGCCGTGGCGCAGGAAGGCGTGCCCGCGTGGTTGTGGCGCAAGAAAGCGGCGGCGAGTAGCGCCACTACCGGCGAACATTCCGCCAAACAGGTGTTCGACCGTTTGGCGGGCACCTGGACCTACTGGGGCTGGAAGGGCGGCTATTTCGATACCGAGTCGGATGCCCGTGCCTTCCATGACGAGCTCTGCTTCATGCTGGCGACGCAGAAGGCCGCACCGAACTCGCCGCAATGGTTCAATACCGGGCTGCATTGGGCCTACGGCATCGATGGGCCGAGCCAGGGTCATCATTATGTCGATCATGTCACCGGCCGGCTGACCAAATCGGCGTCGGCGTACGAGCATCCGCAACCGCACGCCTGCTTCATCCAGAGCATCGCCGACGATCTGGTGAACGAAGGCGGCATCATGGATTTGTGGACGCGGGAAGCGAGGCTGTTCAAATACGGCTCCGGCACCGGCACGAATTTCTCGAGCCTCCGCGGCGAGGACGAGAAGCTTTCCGGCGGCGGCAAGTCCTCCGGCCTGATGAGCTTCCTGAAGATCGGCGATCGTGCCGCTGGCGCAATCAAGTCGGGCGGCACCACGCGGCGCGCCGCCAAGATGGTGATCGTGGACATCGATCATCCCGATATCGAGCAATTCATCGATTGGAAGGTGATCGAGGAACAGAAAGTCGCGGCGCTGGTGGCGGGTTCCAAACTCACGGCGCAGCACCTGAACGCGGTGATGAAGGCCTGCATCAACTGCGAAGGCTCCGGCGACGACTGCTTCGATCCGAAGAAGAACCCGGCTTTGCGCCGCGAGGTGAAGGCCGCACGCAAAGCGATGATCCCCGACAATTATATCGAGCGAGCCATTTCCTTTGCGAAGCAGGGTTACAGCCAGATCGATTTCCGCACCTACGACACGGACTGGGATTCGGAAGCGTATCTGTCCGTCTCCGGCCAGAACTCGAACAATTCCGTGCGCGTGACCGATGAATTCCTGCGCGCCGTAGAAAATGATGAGGACTGGAATCTCACCCATCGGCGTGACGGCAGCGTTGCCAAAACGCTGAAAGCGCGCGAGTTGTGGGATTCGGTGTCGTGCGCCGCGTGGTCCTGCGCCGATCCCGGCATCCAGTTCCACTCCACGATCAACGATTGGCACACCTGCCCGGCTGGAGGCCCGATTCGTGCCTCCAATCCGTGCTCGGAATACATGTTTCTGGACGACACGGCCTGCAATCTTGCTTCGCTAAACCTGATGGCGTTCAGGAAGCCGATGGACGGCAAGCAGGTGTTCGATGTGCCCGCGTTCGGACACGCCGTGCGGCTGTGGACCATTGTGCTGGAAATCTCGGTGATGATGGCGCAGTTCCCGTCGCGCGATATTGCGCAGCTCTCGTACGATTACCGCACGCTCGGCCTCGGCTATGCCAATATCGGCGGGCTGCTGATGGCCGCGGGCATTCCCTACGATTCGCGCGAGGGGCGCGCCATCGCGGCGGCGATCTCGGCGGTGATGACGGGCGTTTCCTATGCCGCAAGCGCCGAAATGGCCGGCGAATTGGGCGCATTCCCCGAATACGCCGCAAATCGCACAGACATGCTGCGGGTCGTCCGCAACCACCGGCGCGCCGCGCATGGCGAAGCCGGTGGCTATGAGAGCCTCGCCACCCTGCCCGTTCCACTCGATCATGCCGGCATCGCGCACGAAGAACTTTCGCTCGCCGCACGCAAAGCGTGGGACGATGCGCTGTCGATGGGCGAAGAATTCGGCTTCCGCAATGCGCAAGCCACCGTGATCGCGCCAACCGGCACGATCGGCCTCGTCATGGACTGCGATACCACAGGCGTGGAGCCGGATTTCGCGCTGGTGAAATTCAAGAAGCTGGCCGGTGGCGGCTATTTCAAGATCATCAACCGCTGCGTGCCAGAGGCGCTCTATAATCTCGGCTACGAACAAGCGCAGATCGATGAGATTGTTACGTATGCCGTCGGCCACGGCACCCTGGACGGCAATCCGGATGGCGTCACACACGCTCGTTTACGCACGCTTGGCTTCGGCGATGACGAGATCGGCAAAATTGAAGCCGCACTGGAATCGGCATTCGATATCCGCTTCGTGTTCAACAAATGGACGCTTGGCGAGGCGTTCTGCGCGGAGACGTTGCGCATTCCGGCTGCCGAACTCGACGCGCTCGATTTCGATATGCTGAAGGCGCTTGGCTTCTCGAAAGCCCAAGTGGAAGCGGCGAACCTCTATGTCTGCGGCGCCATGACTCTGGAAGGCGCGCCGCACCTGAAGGACGAGCACCTGCCGGTGTTCGATTGCGCCAATCCCTGCGGCCGCATCGGCAAGCGCTCGCTGTCGGTGGAAAGCCACATCCGCATGATGGCGGCGGTGCAGCCGTTCATTTCCGGCGCCATCTCCAAGACGATCAACATGCCGAACTCCGCCACCGTAAAGGAGTGCGGCGAGAGCTACATGCTATCGTGGAAGCTGGGCCTGAAGGCCAATGCGCTCTACCGCGATGGTTCGAAGCTCAGCCAGCCGCTGGCCTCGCAGGTCCTCGCCATCGACGATGAAGATGACGACCTGCTGGAACAGCCGGCGGTTCAACGCGCCACCATCGTCAGCGAACGCATCGTCGAGAAGCTGGTGGAGCGCGTGATCCATCGCGCCGAGCGCGAGAAGTTGCCGCACCGCCGCAAAAGCTACACGCAGAAAGCCGTGGTGGGCGGCCACAAGGTCTATCTCCACACGGGCGAATACGATAACGGGCGGTTGGGCGAAATCTTCATCGACATGCACAAGGAAGGCGCGGCCTTCCGCTCGCTGATGAACAACTTTGCCATCGCGATCTCCATCGGCCTGCAATATGGCGTGCCGCGGGAGGAATTCGTTGACGCCTTCACCTTCACCCGCTTCGAGCCGGCAGGTCTGGTGATCGGCAACGACTCGATCAAGAACGCAACGTCGGTGCTCGACTACATTTTCCGCGAGCTGGCTGTGTCGTATCTTGGGCGCAACGATCTCGCCCATGTGCCGCCGGCGCATGACGAGGACCTCGGCCACGGCGACGGCGGCGGCAAGTCGGAAGTGGCGAGCGAAATCGCGCAGAGTTTCGCGCGGGTGGCCTCGACCGGTTTCGTCCGTGGGCAGCTTCGTCCGTTCGTCGGCCGCGGCAGCGCAGCGCCG
>DATASO010000010.1:0-2136 GCA_036269195.1 Rhizomicrobium sp. | reverse complement strand
AAAGGACAGACGATCGTTATTGCCGTCTCGAATATTCCCCTGACTGCGACACGAATTGTGGCGGTCACGGATGGGCCTGGAATCACGGGCACCACTTATGCCGGCCAAGACTTTGCGGCCAGAACAGCCAGCTTGAATATGACCATCGGTGTGCCGGCGGGGGGACCATATCGAGTCCGCGCCATCGCGTTTATAGGAGGCGAGACTACTTTCCCCGCCATCTTGCGAAGCGGGAAGGCGACGGGGATTTATGTTGCGGCCGACAGCGGCGTCAATGCTTCGATCACCATGGCGGATATTCAGGCGACGCTGGACGCATCCACTCCGACCAGCGGTGTTGCTGGAGGGAGCGCGGTAATCAAGGTCGACATCAACGACGAGGGTGTCTCATTCGTAGTTGAAGGTTGGTAACGGCGGTGGCGCCGGTTTCGATAGAATCCGGTTGCCAAACAAGACCCTGAAAAAGGAGCCAACCGCCGTGAAGAAACCATATCAGATTGTGACCCGAGCCGCCAAGGAATCGGCGGCCGTGGTCGAGCAGTTCTGCCAAGCCAATGGGCAGCTTTTGATGCCCATCGTGAGCCTCATCGAAAGTGCCAGCCAAGTGGTGGAGAACGTGATCCACGAAATCCAGATTCACGCGCTGGAGACGATTTTCACGCTCAGCGCCGAGCAAATCGCGGGCACGCGCACGCCAGGCAAGCCCAGCGGCGAGGTCCGTTGGCACGGGCGGCAAGCGGGGAAGATCAAGCTCGCCGACCGCGAAGTGAAAGTCAAACGTCCGCGCCTGCGCCACAAAACCGAGGGCGAAGTGAAGATTCCGGCGTATGAAACACTACGCCAGGATCGGGGTCTGCAACAGCACATGTTGGGAGCGCTGATGCGTGGCGTATCCACGCGCGAGTATGACGAGGTGCTGCCGGAGATGGCCGAAACCGTGGGGGTCTCGCGCAGTTCCGTGAGCCGGCAGGCCATCGAAGCCAGCGCCGAACAGCTCAAGACTCTGCGTGAAAAAAGCTGGCACGCGACGGAGATTCTGGTGATCTACATCGACGGCCAGCGCTTCGGGGCGCATCACATTTTAAGCGCCGTAGGCGTGGACCGCGAAGGCCGCAAGCACATCCTGGGCATCGAAGCGGGCGCGACAGAAAATGCTGCTGCGGTCAAGCGCCTGCTGACGCATCTGCGCGATCACGGCCTGGCGACGGATTGCACCTATCTGTTCGTCATCGACGGTGCCAAGGCATTGCGCGCGGCTATCGACGAGGTCTTCGGCACGTTGCAACACGTGCAGCGATGCCGTAATCATAAACTGCGCAATGTGCTCGATGAACTGCCGGAGGAGCAGCAAGGCCAGACGCTGAACCTCATGCGCGCGGCCTGGAAAGTCACAACACCGGAAGAAGGCGAAAAACGTTTGGAACAATTAGCGCGGTTCCTGGAGCGCGACTACGAATCGGCCGCGCGCAGCCTGCGCGAGGGAATGGCCGAGATGTTCACCTTGCAGCGGCTCAACCTGCCGCCGTCGTTGTATAAGTGCCTGGCGACGACCAACGTGATCGAGAGCCCCCAAGGCGGCGTCGCTCGCCGCACAGGCAATGTTACGCGCTGGCGCGATCAGGAAATGGTCGAGCGCTGGGTCGCCTCGGCTTGGCTACTTACCCAAACACATTTCCGCAAGATTGACGGTCATCGCGATCTGTGGGCCCTGGCCACCATCCTCGGCCGTCACCCCCAGGTTCAACCCTCGCAGGAGCAGATAGCCTAAGATGAAATACCCGCCGTTACCAACCTTCAACTACGCTTGGGACACCCTCGGGTGAAGGATACGAAGGGGCTTCGGGCTGCTCTCTTCTGAAGTGGCTGGAACAGGTACGGAAGTGTATTGCTTTTGATGGCTACCCGGATGACGTTGACTAAGGCTAAGAGAAATGAATCTAAGATGTTAAACTCACTCGTGTTCATTGGGACGCGATTCCGGCTGAAGACACCTTCGTTCGCACTGGACGAGACTCATTCCCCAGCTTCCGTGACACTACTTCCTGCCGGTTCAGTCATCAGCGTCATCAAGGGCCCTCGACCCGACGATCCGGTAGTACGAATGCTATACGACAGCAAATGGCTTTTGATGCATGA
>DATASO010000009.1:0-1551 GCA_036269195.1 Rhizomicrobium sp. | reverse complement strand
TCACGGTCCGGCTGCGCAGAGCCGCCCTGCGAGTTGGCGGAAGACGGCACGATCGGGACATGCGGTGGGCAAGTGGACACGGATGCGGGCCGTTCCTTCGATCACGCGGGCGGCGATCTTGATCAGGCGAAGGCGCAGCGTGGTGAACTCCGCAACCGCGAGCGGCAAGCGCTTTGCAATCGCATGGCGTGCGGTCAGCATCAGCCAGTAGGCTGCGGTGTGCAGGATCAGCCGGAACTGGTTGGCCTTCGGGTCACGGCACGAGGTGCGATCTGAGGCGAGTTGCGCCTTGTGCCATTTGATGAAGTTCTCACACCTGCCGCGGCCGCAGTAGACGGTTTCGTAGAGATGCTTTGCCCTGCCGTTGAGCGAGGTGACGACGTAGCGGATGTCGAGACCGTTCGGCGTTGCTTCGATGCGCGCGGCGATGCAGCGTTGCTTGTTCCAGCCCTTGGCGCCGTAGCTGAGGGTGGCGAAGGAGCGCAGCTTTGCCGCGGCCCTTGCGGCACGCTCCACGCACAGCACGTCGGCGGCCTGCTGGGTCATGGCCTTGAGAACCGCGTTGCCGCTAAAGCCAAAAATGTAGTCCACGCCGTGTTCTTCGCACCATTCCATGGCCTCTACCCGGCCGTAATGGGAATCGCCGCGCACCAGAATGCGGACCTCGGGCCAGTGACCGCGGATGCGTCCGATCACGTGCTTGAGGATGGTCCGCACTTCCCGGCCTGCAGGCGTCTTGCCTTCGCGCAGGATCACCGCCACCGGCTTGCCACTGGTTCCTTCGTAGATGTGGATCGGCAAGAAGCAGCGTTCGTCGTAGTGCGCGTTGAACAACGACAATTGCTGGTGACCGTGCACGGCATCGAAGGTGTCGTCGATATCGAGCGTGATCGCGGCCGGCGCGCGGCGGTAACTCGTGCAGAACTGGTCAACCATGGCCGCCATCGCCCGCGCGACCTCGATCTTCGAGGGGGCATTCTCCAGCCGCGACATCGTCGGCTGCGAGCACAGAGGCTCGCCGGTTCTCGGCAGCCGGCCCACCGCCATCTTGAAGATCGGATCGTATCTCAGAGAATCGCAATCGTCTGCGTCCTCGTAGCCCGCGGCGATCGCGAACATCCGAAGCCGGAGCATTTCTTCGACCGTATGCAAAATCAGGCCCGGATCGCGTTTGTCTCTCAGGCACGATGCCAGACGCGCCACAATTCCCAGCCGCTTCTCGATCCCCCGCAGCAAAAGCACGCCCGCGTCCGATGAAAGCTGCCCGCCATCGAAGCCAACGCTCACCTTCTTGCGGCAAACCGATGGAAGATGAAACGGAAGTACGGTATCTTCGCTCATGACGGGTGTGGCGCTCCTCAATCGACAAATGAATCGGCTTCGCAACCAGAATCATGAATCGAATGACGGCTTTCCGCTACATCCGTCGCTCATTCAGACAACTTCGATGAATAAGACGGGCTAGGGTCCGCGCGAAGGCCGCGCCTGCTGCGCGTTGGCCGCATTGGATGGGCGTCTCGGGTGTGTTACGCACGGCCATACTATGCTGCG
>DATASO010000008.1:0-3102 GCA_036269195.1 Rhizomicrobium sp. | reverse complement strand
GTGGGCGATCACCGCATGAACTCGATTTGACAAATGTTGGCTGAGAGAATCGGCTCGAACTCGTGCCGGTCGGCCGTTACCAAGCGGGCTCCAAGGCGACGCGCCAATGCTAACGCGCAGCAGTCCGCGAGAGAAACCCTGCGGTGCACAGCTTTGAGGCTCCCGCCGTCCCTCCAGAATTGCCGGATCCATCTCGGTTCGATCCTCTATTCCCAAGCCAAGCAGATCCGAAATCGCCGCCTCGGCCGCGTCCTGATCTGAGGCCCTATAGAAGTCGTAGTAAACTTCGCATAGGTTCAAAGCATGCGCGTAACACTTCTCCGGAACTGACAGGACATTTTCGACTACTTCGGCGCCAGGTTCGTCGCGGAGGAGACTTAGCCTGCGTTCGCTACTCAGGTCTGGCCCACTTCGCTACTCTAATTTGGCCCACCTGGCTGTTTGATATTCTGCCTCATTTTCGCCGAAGTCCGCTACCAAGGACGGAAGGTACGCTCGTTTTTTCGGCTCGAAGATGAGACTCCCCAAGCCCATCCCGCCGGAGCCGCCCGTCGCATGGTCATCTCCGCCGGAACGGCGCGCAGCGCGCAAGGGCGCGCCTGCTTTTGGCGCGGCGTAGCGAACCCTTGCGCGCGAGCACCGTTCTGGCATTTCCCCTCACTTCTCGACGGGCGGCTCCGGCGGGGTGGGCGTCCCATCCTGCTGGTGGGCTTTGAGCAGCTTTCAGTTTTTCTTCCTCCTTTCCGCCGTCCGCCGGAAGCGGAACGATTCCGTGCCCGTCTCGATAATGTGCGCCCGGTCCGTAATCCGGTCCAGCAGCGCTTTGCATAGGCGCGGATTCGGAAACACCGTCGTCCATTCCGAGAACGGCAGGTTGGTAGTCACAATGATCGCCGCCCGTTCCGCCCGCTCCGAGATCACCTGGAACAAAAACTCCGCGCCCACATCCGCTAGCGGCACGTAACCAACTTCATCCAGCGCGATCAGCTCGTATCTCTGCCACCGGCCCATCATCCGCCGCACCTGATTGTTCTGTTTCGCCTCCACCAACTCGTTCACCAACGCGGCCGCGGTCGTGAACCGCACTCTGCGCTTCTGCCGGCACGCCGCCACGCACAGCCCTGTCGCCAGATGGCTTTTCCCCGTGCCGCATTCTCCGATCAATACCACCGGCTCGCTGCGATCGATATAGCCGCCTTCGGCTAACTCGCGAATCCGCGCCGCTGGAATCCTCGGCGCTTGCGCGAAGTCGAACTCTTCGAGCGTCTTCATGCGCGGCAGTTGTGCATCCCGCATCCGGTTAGTGACGGCATGCCGGTCGCGCTCTTCGCTCTCCATCGCCAGCAGCGCTTCCAGATACCGGATGTGACTGTGGTTCTCTTTGACCGCCTGTTCGGCCAAGGCAAGGAAGTTCGCCGCGATCGTAGGCATGCGCACTGCTTTGCAGTACTGCTTCACGCTGGCGTGTTCCAGATTCTCAGAAACGCTTTTCATTGGATATCTCCCAGCAGCAGGTCGTAGTCGTCCATCGTCGGCATCGGGCGTTCGAACTGCGCCAGTTCTTCGCTCAGCGCTATCGCATATTGCCGCCGCTGTTCCGGGTCGGGCATGCACAGAATGTGCAGCACCGCCGCCGCGTCGGTGACGCCAATGCGCAATGCCTCTTCCACCGCCCCTATCAGCCGCTCCCATCCGCCTGCCAACCCGGCGCGCACCAGCGCGATCATCGCGCGCGTGCCACGGCTCTTTCCATGCCTTCCTTCCAGTTGTTCCCAGATGCGGTCCAGACACGCAGGCCATCGTCCCGCCTGCCGCCATTGCTGCAACGGCGTGGATCCGCTCATCGCCCCGGGCTTCTTCTCTAAGACGTCGAGATAATGTTCCAGATTCAATATCTGGTGGCCTCGTTGGTAGCAGCGCTCGTGCTGCGCCACGCGCCGGCCGCCGTGACTGATCGTGATATGCGATGGCCATACTACCGCGCGCACTCTCTGTCCGGGCGCCACCGGCGCCGAATACCAGTTGGCCTTCACCTTCACCCGGCCCTGGCCATCCACGACCAGCGCATCGACGATTTCTTCTAGCGCGAATCCTTCCTCGGCAGGCGGAAGCAGCGCCCCGCATTCCTGCATGCTCGCCTCGAATATCGATACGCTTCTCCCCGGGATCGTGCGCTGGCGCGCTTGGTAGCACATCTCCAGCAGCTGCTCGTTGAGTTCCTCCAGACTCGCCGCCTCCGGAATCGGCGTCAGATAATTCCGCCGGAACCAACCCAACTCGCCTTCCACGCCGCCTTTTTCGTTTCCTTTCGCCGGATTGCAATACGCGCTTTGAAACCCCCAATGCGAACGGAATCCGATCATCCGATCGGTTTCCACCCGCTGCCGTCCGCGCAGAATCTTCTTCACCACGCTCGCCATGTTGTCATAGCGCAGCGTGCGGAACACCCCGCCGAAGTAGGCGAACGCGTGTTCGTGCGCTTCCAGCAATGCTTGCTGCGTCGCCTGCCGGTAGGCGCGATGGTAGGCATTCCCCGTCGCCATGCTGCGCATCGCGAAAAACTGCAGCTTGCAGAGTTCGCCGCCAAGCTTCACCACTGCCTCGAACCAGTCGACCTGCGCTTCCTGGCCCAGTTCGTAGCTTTGCGGCACGCAAACCACCCGCCCGTTCAGCCCAAGCTCTTGTTTGCGCCGCTGCACATAGCGGCGCACCGTCGCTTCGGCGATTGGGTGTTGCGGCTGCTCTTGCCCCAGCCGTGTCCAGATGCGATGCGCGGTGTGCCTTTGTTTCCGCGGCGCCTGCCCATCTGCTTCCAGCATGGCGTCGATCGCCGCTTTCAGCGGCTCTAATTTCGGTTGTTCCCGTTCACGCTTTTTGCGTTCCGGCGGGATCGCGCTCGCGATGGCTTGCCGCACCATGCGGCGATGCACGCCATGCTTCTTCGCCAGTCCTTGGATCGTCTCTCCGGCCGTATAGCCTCGCCGGATCTCTTCGAATAGCTCCACTTTCGACCTCCTATCCATTCCGGAATGTTGCCATCCGGGCTGTCCAGGTGGGCCAAATTAGACGATCAAAGTGGGCCAAATTAGAGTAGCGAACTCA
>DATASO010000007.1:0-181020 GCA_036269195.1 Rhizomicrobium sp. | reverse complement strand
CGTTCATAAGATATCAGAAATCGCTGCGGCAAGCTTAACGGCTTCGGCTACCAAATGTCTTGGGGACGTTGGGGCGGCCGGCGCGCTTCATTCTCGTGCGCCTGCCTGATGGCGCTGGCTCGCCATCCTTTGTGTTGCCGTCGCGGACGGCGCGGAGGAACGCCTGATCCACGGCATCATCAACGGCCGATTGCCGGGCGAAGGGATCGTCGGCGATGGTGAGCTCCACCGCCGTCAACCGCTTGATCTCGTCGCGCAGGCGCGCGGCGGTTTCGAATTCGAGATCGCTCGCCGCCTCCTTCATCTGCTTCTCCAGCGCCGCGATGTGCGCGCGGATGTTGTGGCCGATGAATGCCTTGCCGTCCTCCGCAAAGCCGTCGCCCACGCCCACCATCACATGGTCGCGCTCGTACATGCTGCCCATAATGTCGGCGATGTTCTTCTTGATGGAGAGCGGCGTGATGCCGTGCGCCTCGTTGTAGGCGCGCTGCTTGTCCCGCCTTCGCGTGGTTTCCGCCATCGCCCGCTCCATCGAGCCGGTGATGTGATCCGCATACAGAATAACCTTGCCGTCCACATTGCGCGCGGCGCGGCCGATGGTCTGGATCAGCGAGGTTTCGCTGCGCAGGAAGCCTTCCTTGTCGGCATCCAGAATGGCGACCAGCGCGCATTCCGGAATGTCGAGCCCCTCGCGCAGCAGGTTGATGCCCACCAGCACATCGAAGGCGCCGAGCCGCAAATCGCGGATGATCTCGATGCGCTCCAGGGTCTCCACATCGGAATGCATGTAGCGTACGCGGATGCCCTGCTCGTGCATGTATTCGGTGAGGTCCTCCGCCATCTTCTTGGTGAGGGTGGTGACGAGCGCGCGGTAGCCGCGCCTGGCGATGGCGTGGCACTCGAAGATGAGGTCGTCCACCTGCGTTTCCACCGGCCGCACTTCCACCGGCGGATCGATGAGGCCGGTGGGGCGGATCACCTGCTCGGCGAACACGCCGCCGGTGCGCTCCAGCTCCCACGGCCCGGGCGTGGCGGAGACGTACACGGTTTGCGGGCGCATCGCGTCCCACTCCTCGAATTTGAGCGGGCGGTTGTCGATGCAGCTGGGCAGGCGGAAGCCGTATTCCGCCAGGGTGGATTTGCGGCGGTAGTCGCCGCGATACATGCCGCCGATCTGCGGCACGGTGACGTGGCTTTCGTCGCAGAACACCAGCGCTTCATCCGGCAGGTATTCGAAGAGCGTCGGCGGCGGCTCGCCGGGTTTGCGGCCCGTGAGCCAGCGGCTGTAATTCTCGATGCCGGCGCAGGAGCCGGTGGCCTCGATCATTTCCAGATCGAAGGTGGTGCGCTGCTCCAGCCGCTGCGCTTCCAGCAGCTTGCCATTCTCGCGCAGCCATTTCAGCCGCTCGATCAGCTCGTGCTTGATGCCCTTCATGGCCTGCTGCAGGGTTGGCCGCGGCGTCACGTAGTGCGAATTGGCATACACCTTGATGTTGTCGAGCTGGCCAGCGCTGCGGCCGGTGAGCGGATCGAACTCGCTGATGCTGTCCACTTCGTCGCCGAACAGTTCGATGCGCCAGGCGCGGTCTTCGTAGTGCGCTGGGAACACGTCGATGGTGTCGCCGCGCACGCGAAAGGCGCCGCGCACGAAATTGTCGTCGTTGCGGCGGTACTGCAGCGCGGAGAGCTGGCGCATCAGGTCCATGCGGTCCCAGCGCTGCTTGCGCGCGATCGAGAGCGCCATGCCGGAATAGGTTTCCACCGAACCGATGCCGTAGATGCACGAGACGCTCGCCACGATGATGACGTCGTCGCGCTCGAGGATGGCGCGCGTAGCGGCGTGGCGCATGCGGTCGATCTCCTCGTTGATGGAGGAGTCTTTCTCGATATAGGTGTCGGTGCGCGGGATGTAGGCTTCCGGCTGGTAGTAGTCGTAGTAGGAGACGAAATACTCCACCGCGTTTTCCGGGAAGAACTGCTTGAACTCGCTGTAGAGCTGGGCGGCGAGGGTTTTGTTGGGCGCGAGGATCAGCGCCGGCCGCTGCAGGGCCTCGATCACCTTGGCCATGGTGAAGGTTTTGCCGGAGCCGGTGACGCCCAGCAGCACCTGGTCGCGCTCGCCCTGCGCTGCGGTACCGTGCGGCGTGACGATGGTGTTGTTTCCTTCTTCCGGACGCGAAGCGTCCAACCCTCGAATGCCCGCGACAAGCTCTCGGATGGCCGTCGGTTGATCGCCAGCGGGTTCATATTCAGAGACGAGCTGGAAGCGCTTGCCGCCTTCCGATTTTTCCGGCCGCACCGGGCGATGCGGCACGAAGCCGGCGATCTCCGCGCCGGTGGCGCCATGCAGCGGCAGGTCGAGCTCGCCGCGCGGTGTGACGAGACGATCGTCGGTCTCGGGCGGACCGGGATCGTAGGCGGTGCCCGCTGGCTCGATCGGCACCGCATCGGCCGCGGCGCGAAATTTCGCCGCGTTGTCGGAAAACCCGCGTGAGCCCTTGCCGTTGCCCCGCGCGCCTTTCACGCGCGGCATCATCCCATTGTTATGCGCCATAGCCGGAATATAGTGTGCGGCACCGTTGGATGCGAGCCGCGGGCCGTCGATGCTAACAAACCTTGTTAACTAGGCTCATCCGAAACAAGCACCCAAATCCGTTTTAGCGGTAGGTCCTTTTGTATATCCTCAGGAAGCTTCTCGTAGTTCTCCAACACCGCCGATACGAGGTCGCCTGCATCCCAGAGTCGTATCTTAAAAAAGTGTCTGCGTGATTCCTGCAAGACGGAGCGCCTGAACCCTCCCCAAGAGACAATGAGCCCTAACTCCGCGCCAAATGTGGATAGCACGCCCTGCATTTCTCGGAGGACGCTCACGTCCGCAGGATCGTCGCTGGACTTCACCTGAACACAAATTCGCGGCGGCTCGAGCCCCAGAGGTCCCTTGCCTCCAACAATATCAACTCCCCCGTCGGCCCCTTCCGGAGCACGCTGGGTCGTAAACCCTTGCGCGGTGAGAACTGCGTCAACCAACCGCTCAAGAGCATGGCCCCGAAATCGTGCGTCGATGCGCTGAAGTATTTCGTCTTGCGCAATTCTCTCAACATCAATCGAACTGCTCGCCTCTAGAGATGAATCCGCTTCGCTTTCGATTTGAGCAGGGGGCGGATTACCGGTGACGTGCAACAAGCGCCGCAGCCGTTCTTCCGCGTTGTTCCTACTGACCTGAAACACGGTCATTGCGCTGCCAAGCGAGTACAGAAGGTCTTGATCGACTCGTTGGCGTGGCAGATCGGTAGTAATCCATTCAACCGGCCGTTGGTGCGTAGCGCCCGCAGGCGCTCCATCGGCGTACTTGTAAGGGCCAGTCACTCGTCCAAACGCTATCGTGGAAGTTAGCTTTCGCGGAAGCGCAACCAGATCGCCAATTTCGATACGTTTTGCAAACGCCCAAAGCTGCGCTTCGCAGTTTTTCAGTGTGCCTTCGCTCTCACTTGGATGAGTCTGTCTCAGCATGGCCAACAGGGCGCCACGACTTGTATGGGAGCCAGATCAGGAACGCTAAAGCCCGCGACGACACAGTTATTATCGATGGCGAAATTCTCATGGTCTCCGTGCCGGCCCGCTCTTACGCCCCATACGGCCATCACAGCCTCCTCTTGAACAGCTACTGTATATCACTCCGCCACGTGGAGGGTGGGGATTTTGCGGGTGTCGATGCGGCGTTCGGCGTGCCAGAGATCGTAAGCCGATTGCAGATTGAGCCACAGCCGCGGGCCATTGCCGCATAGCTTTCCGAGCCGCGCGGCCATTTCCGGCGTCACCGGCCGCGGATTGCGCCGCGCGATGATGCGGTGAACCGTCTGGCGCGTCACGCCGAGTTTGGCGGCGGCGTCCATCACTGAAAGATCGAGGGCGGGAAGCACATCCTCGCGCAAGATTTCGCCAGGATGCGTCGGCGGCAATGCACGCTTAAGAGCCACATAGTCCCTCCAGATCATCAACGCTGGTTATGCCCTCTTAGCATGCTACAGAACGCCAATGCCCGCCCCGCTTGTTCAGCTTCAGAATATCCGCATCCGTTTCGGCAATTCGCAGGTGCTGGAAGGCGCCGCGCTGGCGATCGAGGCGGGGGACCGGTTGTGCCTCGTCGGGCGCAATGGTTCCGGCAAGTCGACCCTGCTCAAGATCGCGGCCGGGCTGCTGGAGCCGGATTCCGGCACCCGCTTCGCGCAGCCCGGCGCCACCATCCGCTATCTCCAGCAGGACCCGGATTTCGCGGGTTACGCATCAACCCGCGCGTATGTCGAAGCCGGGCTGGGTGAAGGATACGACAGCGACCGTACCTTCCATCTGCTGGGCAAGCTTGGGCTCACCGGGCGCGAGCCGCCGCAGCAATTGTCGGGCGGCGAAAAACGGCGCGCGGCGCTGGCCCGCGCTCTGGCGCCCGAGCCCGACATCCTGCTGCTCGATGAGCCCACCAATCATCTGGACCTTCCGGCCATCGAATGGCTGGAGGAAGAGCTGTCGTCGCTCGCCTCCGCGCTGGTGCTAATCAGTCATGACCGCCGCTTTCTCGAGGACATGTCGCGCGCCACCGTGTGGCTGGATCGTGGGCAAACACGGCGGCTGGACCGCGGCTTCGCACATTTCGAGAATTGGCGGGACGAGCTGCTGGCACAGGAGCAACTCGAACAGCACAAGCTCGACCGAAAGATCGCGGCCGAGGAAGACTGGGTGCGCTACGGCGTCAGCGGCCGGCGCAAGCGCAACCAGGGCCGGCTCGCGAAGCTGCAGCAGCTGAGAACCGCGCGTCGCGAGCAGATCAGGCAGACCGGAGCGGTGCAGTTCGCGGGCGGCGAAAGCGAAAGCGGCAGCGCCAAGCTGATCGAGGCGCGGAACGTATCCAAGTCCTACGACGGCCGAAGCATCGTCCGCGATTTCTCCATCCGCATCGCCCGCAATGATCGCGTCGGAATCATCGGGCCGAACGGCGCCGGAAAAACCACGCTGCTTAAGCTGCTCACCGGCGACCTTGCGCCGGATGCGGGCGCGGTGAAACGGGCGGCGACGCTCGAGGTTGCGATGCTGGAACAAAGCCGTGTGGCGCTCCATCCCGATACCATGGTCAGCGCGGTGCTCACCGGCGGCTCCGGCGACACCGTGGATGTGCGCGGCGAGAAGCGGCACGTCGTAAGCTATCTCAAGGATTTCCTGTTCACGCCACAGCAGGCACGGACGCCAGTGCGCATCCTATCCGGCGGCGAGCGCGCCCGCCTGATGCTGGCCAAAGTGCTGGCGCGTGCATCCAACATGCTGGTGCTGGACGAGCCCACCAACGATCTGGACCTTGAAACCATCGATCTGCTGGAGGAGATGCTCGCCACCTATCCGGGCGCGGTTCTGGTTGCGAGCCATGACCGGGACTTTCTGGATCGCGTGGTCACCTCGGTGCTGCGCGCGGAGAGCGAAGGCCGCTTTGTGGAATATGCGGGCGGCTACAGCGACATGCTGGCGCAACTTCCGAAAACGGCGGAGAGCCGAAACAGCCCCTCACAAAAAAGGAAACAGGGTTCAGCAGCTGCGCCGCGTCCGCGCGCCGGGCGCCAGGCGCCACAGCGCCGGCTTTCCTTTCACGAACAGCATGCGTTGAAAACACTGCCGGGCGAGATCGCGAGTCTGGAAAGCAAGATCGCCGAATTACACCAGCGGCTGGCGGATGCCGGGTTATACGCGCGCGATCCGGCCGCGTTTGCAGCCGCATCGGCGAAGCTCGCGAAATTGGAGGCGGGCTTGTCGCAAGCGGAGGAGCGTTGGCTTGAGCTGTCGATCCTGCAGGATGAATTTGGGCGGAGCTAGCATTGCAGGAACGCCCGCTTTAGGTGGGCTGAAGACATTGGCAGAAGGGATCAGATCGCTGTCGTTGCCGATGCCGACGTGATCCTCGCCGTAAATCTTCAGCGCGTGTCATGTGCGCCATGTAGTCGTCCAGCGCTGACCGAGCGGGTGGCAGAAAAGGTGATCGGCACCGACGTCGTGCGTATACTGACGGAAATTCGGTCATAAAATCAGCTATCTGAGCAGCGCCGCTCCCGGTAAATCCGTTCACGGAACCGACACAAAAAAGCTGCCGACTTTGCCTGTATTTGTGGTAATGTTCAGGCGGTCTCTGCGGGGAGGATCCCATGACATCGGCATCTGTTGCTCGTACCGCGAGTTTTGCCGCGATTGCCGCGTGCTTGGCCGCGTCGGCACACGCCGCAACGCTTACCGTGTTCGATCCGCCCGGATCGACGGTGACCTATGTGCGCGCGATCAACGACGCCGGCGCGGTGGTCGGCTCGTACGGCGATGGCTACACGGCGAAAGCCTTTATCCGCGCGGCGGACGGAACGATCACGACTTTCGCCGTTGATCGCGCCTCGATTACCGATGTGCTGGCAATCGACAAGGATGGCCGCGTCTGCGGCGACTGGACCACCCACAACCGCGAACACGATCATGGCTTCGTGCGCGAACCGGATGGGACGATGACTCTGTTCGATCCGCCGCATGCCCGGCAGACCACCGCCGCCGGTTTGGACGGCGGCGCGGATATCGTTGGCAGCTATGCGGGGCAAATCGTTGAATCGAGCGGCTTCATCCGCTCGGCCAAAGGCAGTTTCGCCACTTTCAATTTTCCCGGCGCGGCCGCCACCGCCGCGACCAGCATCAACAAGACAGGTTCCGTAACCGGTGACTACGCGAATTTCGATTACACCTATCACGGCTTTGTTCGCGCGCCGGACGGCACGATGACGGGCTTCGATGTGCCCGGCGCGCTGGCCACTGGCGGCCGGTCCATCAACGCGGACGGCACGATTGCCGGCGAATACTACGATTCAAATATCGTCACCCACGGTTTCGTGCGCGATGCCGCCGGTCACTTCACGAAATTCGATCCGCGCCATTCCACCGAAACCATGATTCAGGCAATCGTCGAGGATGGGACAGTGCTGGGTTCCTATCGCACCGCGGACAATGTGGTGCACGGATTCCTGCGCAAGCCCGGCGGCGCGACCAAAACCATCGATGCCCCGGATGCAGTCGTGACCACGCCCGCCGGCATCAACAGGCACGGCGTGATCACCGGCTGGTTCAAGGACGCGGGCGGGCTCTCGCACGGATTTGTTCTGACGCCGTAGACCCGTGCAAACGTGCAAATATTCGGATACGGCATTTGCGCCCAAGGGCAACGCACTGGCGTTCCTTGCCAGCGGTGCGCGCATTCTCGGCTGGTTCGATCATTATCCCGGTCCGATGACATCCAGCGGCTAGACAGCGTAGGGTGGCAGCACGGGGTCGGGGCGGCGCGTGCTGATTCACACCATCTTCGATGTGCTGGCGTGGGCGAGCGCGGGCGCGCTCGGCTGGTGGATTGCGCTGCGGGGCTGGCTGGACGGGTTCTCAGCACGGCCGGGTTTCAAGGACGATCCCTGGTACTTCATCGCGCTCGCACTCGGCGCGCTGGCGGGCGCCGTCGCGTTCGGCAGCTTCAACATGAACCTCGCAGGCTTCTGGACGCTCGGCCATTCGATTGCCGGCGCCATCGCCGGTGGCGTGCTGGCCGTCGAAATCTACAAATGGGTGCAAGGCATTCGCGGCTCAACAGGCCTGCCGTTTGTCGGGCCGCTGGCGCTTGGCATTGCTGTCGGACGCTTCGGCTGCTTTTTCGCCGGTCTGCCGGATTACACCTACGGCACACCCACACATCTGCCCTGGGGTGTGGATTTCGGCGACGGCATCCGCCGTCACCCGGTGCAGCTTTACGAATCTGCCGCGATGCTGCTGTTCCTCGCTTTCTGGCTGCGGGCTCTGGCCACACGTGAGGCGGCGATCATCCGCAACGGTTTCTACCTGTTCGTGGCGTGGTATGCTCTGCAGCGCTTCGCGTGGGAATTCCTGAAGCCGTATCCGGCGATTATCGGCCCGTTCAATCTGTTTCACCTGATTTGCATTGCGTTGTTGGCGTATAGCGTCTTCATGATTCGGGGCTCTCATGACCTTCGCGCGGCCATCTAAGGATTACACCTTCTACGGGCAGACGACGTCGCTGTGCGAAACTTGTCTTCGCCTGGTGCCGGCCAAGATCGTGTTCGAAGACAACGACGTGTTCTTCCTCAAGCGCTGCAACGAGCACGGCGCGCAAAAAACGAAGGTGGCGAGCGATATTGCCTATTACAAATCGCAGAAGGATTGGCTGAAGCCCGGCGATCGCCCATTCGCGTTCCAAAGCCGTACCCATCTCGGCTGCCCGTACGATTGCGGCCTCTGCCCCGATCACGAACAGCATTCCTGCCTGGCGCTGATCGAGATCAACGATGAGTGCAATTTGACGTGCCCGGTATGCTTCGCGGATTCGTCGCCGAAGAAGACGCGCAATCGCACGTTGGCGGAAGTGGACGCGATGCTCGAAACGTTGATCGAAAGCGAGCGCGAGCCGGACCTTGTGCAAATTTCCGGCGGCGAGCCCACCATCCATCCGCAAATCCTTGAGATCCTCCAGCTCGCGAAGAGCAAGCCGGTCCGCCACATCATGCTGAACACGAACGGTATCCGCATCGCGCGCGATCGTGCGTTCGTCGAGGATCTCGCGAAGCTGGCACCGGGCTTCGAGGTCTATCTGCAATTCGACTCGATGAAGAAATCTGCGTTGGAAAATCTTCGCGGCGCGGATTTGCGGCGCATTCGGGAGCGCGCGCTCGCCAATCTCGAGGAGTTCGGCATTTCCACCACGCTTGTCTGCGTCATCAAGCGCGGGCAGAACGACGAGGAGCTCGGCGGCATCGTGCGCCATGCGCTGACGTACCAATGCGTGCGTGGCATTACCTTTCAGCCGGTGCAGGACGCGGGCCGCAACGAAAATTTCGACAAAAACCGCGATCGTTTCCTGCTGACCGATATCCGCCGCGAGATCGGGCTCAACTCCCGTGTGTTCGATCTGGACGATGTGATCCCGCTCCCCTGCAACCCCGATGAAATCGCCATCGCCTACGGATTGCGCGACGGCACCCAGCTGACGCCGATCACCAAGCTGATCCCGAAGGCCGAGCTGCTCGCCGCCGCACCGAACACCATTTCCTTCGAGAAATATCCCGAATTGCAGAGACGCATCACCAATCTGATGTCACTGTCAGCCACCGGCGAAGCGACCAAGGCGGCGCTGGGCGATCTCTTGTGCTGCCTTCCGAAGGTGGAGATGCCGGCGGAGCTCGGCTACGAAAGGGTGTTCCGCATCGTCATCGTGCAGTTTCTGGATCGCTACAATTTCTGCATCGGCGCAGTGAAGCGCTCCTGCATCCATTTCGTGACGCCGGAGCGAAAGATCATTCCGTTCGACACCTACAATCTTTTCTATCGTGAAGGCATCGATCCGCGCCTTCGGGAGCCTGCCCATGTATGATCCAAATACCGCGCCGCCACCGCCTCCGGGCCGCCGGCCGCACTGGGGCGCGGGCGCTATCGCGCTGGTGGTCATCGGGCTTCTCATTCTCATCCCGTCCGGATTGTGCACCGGAATCTTCGGTGTCGGCGCAATCTACGACATGGTGACGAGCTCAAGCAGCGAAGGCTTCAGCATCCTGCTGGAAGCTCTGATGTTCGGCGGTATTCCGCTGGCGATCGGCGGATTGCTGGTATTCGCGGGCTTCAAGATGCGGAAGAGGGGCTGAATGCTGGCGCCGCACGGCGGTCAGAAATGATCCAGCAGCTTGAACCAGAAGAGGCCCGCTGAAACGAGCGGCTTGCGCAATGCGGTGCCGCCGGGAAATCGCTTGGCCGGCATCCGCGCGAGACTATCGAAGCGCTCCGGCTTTCCCATCGCCGCTTCGGCAAGGACTTTGCCGCCGAGATTGGCGAGCGCCACGCCCTGTCCGGAATAGCCGTGCGCGAACAGCACACGCTCGCCAAGCCGCCCGAAATGCGGCATGCGAGTGCGGGTGATGCCGACAGTGCCGCGCCAGGCATAGTCGATACGCACGGCTTTCAGCGCCGGGTAGACACGCTCCATGCGCGGCCGCACGAGTCGTGCGATATCGGACGGCACGGTGAAATAACTTTCGCGGCCGGCGAACAGCATCCGCCGGTCTTCGCTTTTTCGGTAGTAATCGAGCACGTGCCGTGTGTCGGCGACGGCCGCATCGCTCGGAAGAACCCGCGTGTAGAGTTCATCCGGCAGCGGCTCGGTGGCCGTGATGAAGCTTTCGACGTGCGCGATGTAGGGCGCCAGTTCCGGCAGCAGTTCGCCGGTGAAGGCGTCGCAGGCCACGATGACCCGCTCGGCATCGACAGCCGCGCCGTTGCCGCACACCACGCGTACACCGGTGTTGGAAGTTTCGATCCGGCGAGCCCTGGAGAATTCGTAAACCTGCGCACCGGCGCGCTCGGCGGCTTGGGCAAGGCCGCGCGCGAAGGCAAGCGGCTGCAAATGCCCGCCACCAGCGTCGAAACGCGCTGCCGGATACACATTTGTGCCGAGCTGCGCCGCCGTTTCGGCCGCGTCCATCATGCGCGCGGCGGTGTAGCCATGATGCGAGCGCAGATATTCGGTGTCGTCCGCGAGTTCACGCGACGCCACACGATCATGCGCGGCAATCACGAGGCCGCTCTTCAGCGCGCAATCGATCCGGTATGTCGCCGCCAGATCACGCACCAGCGCCTTCGCTTCTTCGCCAAGCGCCCACAGATCGCGCGCGTGGACTTTGCCCAGCCAGCGCTCCAGTTGTTTCTGCGTCTGGCGAAAGCCGGTGTGAATTTGTCCGCCATTGCGGCCGGACGCAGCAAAGCCGACGGTCTCGGCTTCGATCAGCATCACGCGGGCTCCGGCCGCGGCGAGATGCAGCGCGGCGGAAAGGCCTGTAAGACCGCCACCTACGATGCAGATATCCGTTCGGTGCGCTCCCTCAAGCCGCGGTTGCAGCGCCACCGGTGCGAGGCTGGTACGATAATAATTTTCAGGTTCGCTATCCGCCAACGAATGCCCCCATCGTTATCACCCGCTTCGTGCGGGCGATGACGGTTGGTGGGAAAGTACACTACATCGCGGCCTTTAGGATGCGCTCAATGATCTCGGCATAACTCATGTCCGCTTCCGCAGCGGCAGCGGCAAAGCCGGAGCCCGGCTCCAGGCAAGGGTTTGGGTTGATCTCGAGGATAAATGGCTCGCCCGCTTCGCTCACGCGGAAATCGATGCGCGCGAAGCCCTTGAGCCGGAACAGCCGCCATGCGGCTTGTGAAAGCTGGATCAGGTGTTGGTGGAGAACAGGTTCGTCTGCTTCATTTCGAAATTGACGGATTGTTTCATTATAGTCGGTGGAGTTCTCCGCCCATTTCGCATTGTAGCCTACAATGCGGGGATGGTCCGGCGGCCAGTTGTGAAACACCATTTCGGGGATCGGCAGCACGCGCGGTTGCTCGTTTTCTTCCAGCACTGAGATATTGAACTCGCGGCCTTCGACATATTCTTCCGCGAACCAGCGCCCGCCATGTTCGCGGCGGCAGAGTTCAGCACGAGTGCATATCGCATCGCGTCCACTCACAACGGCCGCGCCATCCAATCCGAGAGAGGCATCTTCGGTGGCCGATTTGACGATGTAGCGGATGTCATCGCGAGCATCATTGAACGGCGCTTCATGCCATTCCGGCGTCGGCAGTCCAGCAAGACGCATCAGTGTCTTGGCGAGCGGCTTGTCGCCGGCCAATGCCATCGGGGCAGACGGGCAGCCGGTGAAGGGCACGTTCAGTTTTTCCAGCAAAGTGGGAACTATGGGCGCGAGTTCGCCCTGGCGGAAGATCGCTTCCACCATGTTGAAGACAACATCGGCGCGATGTTCGGCGATCAGCGCGCGCAACGCCTCCAGATCGAAGACGAACGGCGCCAGGCTTGCATGATGGCCGCCCGATTCTAGCGCTTCAGTAATCGCCTGTGCGGTGATCAGCGTGTCCAGTTCGTCGGCGGGCGCATCCGGCGCCACATCCGAATGCAGCACAAGAATGCGCATTCAGGCCGCGACGCGAAAGCGGGCGCCGAGTTGCGGATTGCGCTTCAGAAATGAGTCCATGATGCGGACAATAAGGTCGCGGTGCGTGAGTCCCTCGCGCCCGGCGATCAGGCACATATCGGAATATTCGGGGCGAAGACCCGCAACCGGATTGACCTCAATGAAGTTCGGCTGGCCGTTCGCATCGTTGCGGATGTCGACGCGCCCACCGTCACGGCAGCGGAGCGCCCGCCACGCTGCCAGCGCAACCTTGCCCGCAGCCTGCGCGCTTGCCGGGTCCGCGCCCACAATCGCCACCTTGTCCTGCCAGCCTTCATCTTTGTTTTCGAAACCGTAGCCGTCGCCCACCCAGTGTTCCTTGGGCACAATTTCGCTCACGCCCAGCACGCGCGCCTCATCGCCAGTGCCGAGAATACCGACAGTGAATTCCCGGCCGGGCAGGAAGGTCTCCACCAGCACGGGCTGCTGAAACCGCGCCAGCAATTCGGCGGCTACGCGCTTCAGCGCGGCCGGTTCATCAACCTTGGATTTCGCATTCACGCCTTTGCCGGAACCTTCGGCCACCGGTTTCAGGAACAGCGGGAACGGCAGCTTCACGTGGCGCAGATCGGCAACGCGCTCGATCACGGCGAAATCCGGCGTGGCGATGCCGCAATCGCGTACCACCCGCTTGGCCATGGATTTGTCGAGCGACAGCGCGAGCGTGAGCGCGTCGGAGAAGACGTAGGGGATATCGTAGGCATCGAGCAGCGCCGGGGCCTGCGCCTCGCGCGCCAGTCCCTTCAGCCCTTCGCAGAAATTAAACACGGCATCCCAGCGCTCGCCCGCCACCAGCGCTTCCGCCAGTGCCTTCACATTGCCGATGCGCCGCACCTGACAACCCATGGAAGCAAGCGCGTCACAGATGGCCTCAATGGTGACTTCGCTGTCGAATTCCGCGGTTTCTTCCTCGCTGTAACCCATGGCGAGGTAATCTGAGCGCAGATCGTAGGTGACGCCGGTGCGCATTGCTATTTCCCCGCGCCCAATGTGCCGCCGGGATCGGGATAGCGGTAAACGCCGCCTTCGAAATTGCGCAGCAGCAGGTCGTCGCCATCGCGGCCCACAACGCAATCGGGCGCCAGCTGGATCTTGCCGCCGCCACCGGGCGCATCCACGGCGAAGATCGGCGTGGCGTAGCCCGTGGTGTAGCCGCGCAAGCCTTCGATGATCTCCAGTCCCTTTTCTACATTGGTGCGGAAATGGCCGGAGCCGCGCACCGGATCGACCGTGTAGAGGTAATAGGGCTTCACCCGGTTCTTCAGCAGCAGATGCATCAGCGGCTTGATCACCGCGATATCGTCGTTGATGCCTTTCATCAGCACCGTCTGGCTGCCGAGCGGAATGCCGGCATCGGCGAGCCGCGCCAGCCCCTCGCGCGATTCATCGGTGAACTCGCGCGGATGGGTGATGTGCAGGCTCATGAACAGCGGATGGTATTTCTTCAGCACCTTCACCAGCGCTTTGGTAATGCGCTGCGGCAGCACCATTGGAATCTTGGAGCCGATGCGGAGGAATTCGATATGCTTCATGGCGCGCAACCGGCCGAGCAGCCAGTCGAGCCGCTCATCGTTGAGCGACAGCGGATCACCGCCGGAGAGCAGCACGTCGCGCACTTCGGTATGCGCTCCGAGATAGGCGAGCGCCTTCTCCCATTGCTTGGGCGAGAACTGATACTCGCCGCCGGGGTTGCCCACCGCGCGGGCGCGGGTACAATACCGGCAATAAGTGGCGCAGGTGCCGGTGGTGAGGAACAGCACGCGATCCGGATAGCGATGCACGATGCCCGGCGCCGCCGTATCGTGATCTTCCGCCAGAGGATCGTCGGCTTCGCCCGGCATGCGGATGCCTTCGGCCCGCGTCATGATATGGGTGCGTCGCAGCGGTTCGCGGGGGTCGTTGCGACTCATCAGGCTGGCGTAATAGGGCGTGATGCCGACAGGCAGCGGGCCGGTGTGCTGTGCCACAGCATCCCGTTCATCTTCAGACAGGCGGAAAATGCGTGAGAGCTCGTCAAGGGAGCGGATGCGGTGCTGGAACTGCCAGTGCCAGTCGTTCCACTCGGTCGCTGAGGTGCCGGGGTAGAAGCGACGGTAGAAGGCTCTGGTATCGGGATTCACAGGGAAGCGAAACGCGGCTTTGCGCCGGGCCCTGCCGATGCTCGGAATTTTGGTCGCTTGTTGAGGTGGAGGGCTCGGCCGCAGGTCCGGTTGGGGAACAGGCCGCAACAGAGGCTTCAACTCGCGCCCCCGCAACAACTGCAGACTCATTGTCCTCTCTTGCGCTTTCGCCCTAACCCGGAAAACCCCAGCGTCTCCCGTGCCCAAGGCAGCAATTGGCGCGATATTTGGGCCATCCGTATGGTTGTCAAGTGTTACCAGTGCGAATACTGGAATTCAGGGAATTTTTACTAATAAAACCGCACAGTATAAGTCATGGATTACTGAAATCTGTACAAGTAATCGCGCGGCATGGGCCACGCGGTGCCCTCCACGCGTTTCGCGCTACTCCTTCCGTCCGTAAACAGAACAGGCGATGGACGGCCTGAAAATTCACCAAACTTTTCGCGGGATGGCGCACGCTGTGGTCCAAAGGCGGCTCAATTTTTCGGAGCATCTCGCGATGACTACCTATTGCGGCGATCCCTCATCCTGTGGACCACGATAAAAATGTGCGTCATACAACGTGACGACGCGCTGCCGATGCTGGCCGAGCGGAATTGCGATGCGCCGCAGGAGGTGCTGCGAATCGAAACTGCCGAGCATTGCAGATGTGTCATCCGGCATACCGGCGAGCAGCACGTGCTGGGTTCCAGCGCGGAGCGACATGGTCATCTGGAAGTGATCGTGCGGTACGGCGCTCCGATCCCACGCCTTTATCGGGATGCTCCGCGGCCGCGCATAATAGAGCAGCTCGGCGAGCAAGCTGCGGTTGGCGGCGGCGACGGCATCATAGGATGCGGTCTGCGATTGGGCGGCGACGGCGGCGCCGAGTTCGCGCCAGCCTTCCTGACGCTTGAGCGCATTGCCGAAGCCCGCCCGATCCGCGACAGCCGGGCTCACCTGTGCAACCCAAAGGGCCAGCATTGCGGCGGCACCGATGGCCAGTGACAGCCAAAGCAGGCGGCTCCTCCACCACGGGAGCAATATGGCGACGGCCACTGGCACGGCGGCGACGTAGGCGGGCGCGGCCCAGTTGGCGTTTGCGTCCGAGATGAAGGATTGGATAACGATCAACAGAAGGACGGGCGCGCAGAACGCGGCAAGGATCGCTGCCGTATCGGAGCGCGTGCTTCTGCGCAGGTGCCAGAGGGCGCCAAGCCAGCCCGCCAGCATCAACGGTCCGAACACGCCGAACTGTCCGGCGACGAACGCCGCGGCGTTACTCAGATTGAATTTGGCGCGGCCCCAGTTGGCGTTGGCTTCCGTGTGCGCCAGCGTGGGATAGCCGTGCGCCGCATTCCAGAGGATGTTGGGCGACAGGATCAGCAGCCCCAGAGCCAGAATGAGCAACCCGCGCCTCGACAGCACCAGTCGCTGTGATGGCCTGTCGAAGATCGCAGCGATGCACGCGCCCAGCAGGAAGTACAACATCGCGTATTTCGCGAGGAGGCCGAAACCCAGCGCCACACCGCAGAGGATCGCCCAGCGCCAGCCCGGCTCGTCACGGGCGCGCAAAAACGCATACAGCGCCACCGCCCAGCAAAAGAGCAGCGGCACATCCGTCGAGATCAGGCCACAGGAATAGGAGATGCCGGGCAGGGTCGCGTAGGCGAGTGCGCTCCAGAACCCGACGCGTGCATCGTAAGCGCGGCGGCCGATGCCGAAGATGATGAGCGCCGTTGCGGCGTGCAGCAGAGGCGATGCCAACCGGATCGCCCATTCCGCATCCGACAGGCGCGTGGTCAACCAAATGATCCAGGCGACCAGTGGCGGCTTGGAGAAGTAGCCCCAGTCCGGCGCTTGCGCCCACCACCAGTACTGCGCCTCGTCGGGGTAAAGCTGCAGCGGTGTGGCGAACAGCAATGCGACGCGGACGAGCGTGATTGCGCCCACAATCAGTACGGCGAGGAGAAAGAGCCTGTGTTCCTTCGAAGGGACCGGCATCGTCACTCCGGCGGCGGCGTCGTTTCGGCCGGTGCTGGCGTCACCCGAAAGATGGTGACGTGCTCGTACCGGCCGCGGGAGTAATCGAAGCCCGAAACCTGATTGACCGCGCGCTCGTTGCCTCCGCCTGCGCGCAATGATTCCAGAAAGCGTTGGCGGTCGCGATCCTCGACAATCGCGAGGCCGCCCTGTTGTGCCATGGTGTTGCCCGCCATCTTGCCGGTTTCAAGCTGCGTGTCGGTGCCGAGCAAGAACACCAGGCTCGGCTCGACATATCCCGACAAGACCGGGGGCGGATCGTAAGCGTTACGATCATGCGCGACATGCTCGGCAATGCTGCGGCTCATCCACACGCGGTTCAGTTCTGGCGCGACGCCGGCAGACAGCAGCGGATAAAGCAGCAGACCAGAGGCGAGCGCAAAACCGGCCGCCGCCACTCTTCTGCGCCGGAACTGAAGAAGGAACGCTGCCGCCGAGAGCGCCAGCACGAGCAGTGCGCCAGCAATCGGGACGAAGCCAGTGCCGTCGCCAAATCGGGCCGGCACAAGGACGAGTGCCATCGCTGCCAGAAGCGACATAAGGATGAACTGCAGGCTCGCGATGATGGGAAGGACACGCGCCCATCGCTTCGTCACAGTGTCTCGCGGGGCGCTCAACCACACCGCCGCCATGATCGCCAGAGCGGGGTAAACCGGCAGGATGTAATGTGGCAGCTTGGTGGGAACGAGCTCGAACATCAGCCACGCCGGCACCGACCAGGCGAGCAGATATCGGAATACCGGTTGCACGCGTTGCGCGATGCCGTACCCGATGCCCGGCAAGGCGAACAGCGTGGCCGGCCAGAAGGTGATGCTGAACAGCGCGAGATAAAAGCCCGGCGGCGCGCCGTGGGTTTCCTGTCCAGAGAGAACCTTCGCCGCGAAATCGTGCCCCAGCGAGCGCTGGTAGAAGGCGCCGTGGCTGGCAAAGGCAATCGCGACGGCCCAAGGCAACACAACCGCCAGCATCACCGGAATTCCGCTGCCCGCGCGAATGCCGCGCAGCCATTTCCAGTCGCGGTCCCAAAGCGAAATCGCCAACCCCGTGAGCCCGATAATCCCGAGGATCACGGGGCCTTTGAGAAGAATGCCAGTCCCGACCGCGGCCCAGCACGCCAGCGCCATCCAAAGCGGTGGCGCGGCTTCCAGACGGCCGCGGGCGAAAAGGTACACACGCAAAAAAAATCCCTGCGGTGCCACGATGGTGGCCAGCAGCAGTGCATCCGTGGTCGCCATCTCGGCTTCGGCGGAAAGCGCGAGGCACAGCGCCAGCAGCGCACCGGCAAGCAGCGCCGTTTCGCGCGAGGCAAAAGCACGGGCGCTCCAATAGGTCAGCAGCACGGCCAGCAGGCCGCCAATCAGCGAGGGGAGGCGATACGTCCAGATCTGGTTGTAGGGCGGATGGCCGAACGCGCGCGTGGCGGCCGCCTGCGCCCAATAGATGCCGGCCGGCTTGTTGTAGCGCGGCACCGTGCTGAAGTGGATGTCGATATAGTTGCCGCTTTCGATCATCTGCTTGGAGGCTTGTGCGAAGCGGCTCTCGTCGCGATCCAGCGGCGGCAAGGCGAACAGCCCCGGCAGCCAGGCGAGCAGACACACGAACACAAGCACAGGCACAGGGCGGCGGGCGAGCCGCTGCAGCAGGCGTGTCTCCGGCGCTGGAATCGAGTCGCTCACCGGCGCCTGTCTACTGGAATCGAGTCGCTCACCGGCGCCTGTCTAGCAGCCATGCCGCGCAGGGCGGAAATGGCGGCCCTGTTACGGTTTGGATACTAGGCCGCACTTTCTTTGAGCCGTTCCGCGAATACGCTGGCAACGGCCTCAGCCTCGAAGCGCGTACCGTAGCGATGACCGATCCAAACGGTGTTGTCATCGTCTGGGCCCTTTACCGCGGTTCTGTCCGCGTCGAGCTTGTCGAAGCCAACGGTAAGGACGGTTCTCATTTCAATGAACTTGGCCCCCACGGTGAAAATGGTTGAGGCATAGATGGATTGGTCGGCCAAATATCGGAAGTCCAATGTCCAAACCGCTAGCGTTTTCCAGAAGCCCCGGGATTCGTTGGTAACGAGGCTATACAGGACGCCCTCGAATATCCCGTCCAAGATGGCCAGAACCACTGATGCAATGACTGAACCAATCAAAACCAAAATACCGATCTTACTCCACGATCTCTGCGGGTTCGCGGCGCTGAACATGTCCCCTCCAATTTGTTTGTGCGCGGTGAGATACTAGCCCATGTCCAAGACTCCAACAGGTGCCAAACGCCCGGCCTATCTTGTTGGCTAACCATCCATGTTATGCGGATTGCGGCCAGGGAGCGCTGTAACAGTGCCGAAATGATGGGTGCTGTTGTCCACCCGCGCTGGTCTGTATAAGGCCGCGCGACTTCAAAGCGCGCCAACTTTGATTCTTCGACGGGACTGAACGGATTTTCCGATGGTGACGCTCTCCGTGGTGGTGCCCGTCAAAGACGAGGCGGGAAACGTGGCCTCGCTTGCCCGCGAAATCGCCACCGCAACAGCCGGCGAAGCTGCGGAGATCATCTTTGTCGACGACGGCTCAACCGATGGCACGCTAGGCGAATTGCGGACCCTGAAATCCGAACTCCCGAACTTTCGCGCCATCCGCCACAATGGCAATTTCGGCCAGAGCCGGGCGGTGCGTACCGGCGTGCGGGCTGCGCGGGGCGAGCTCGTCGTCACGCTCGATGGCGACGGGCAGAACGATCCCGCGGACATTCCTGAACTTCTCTCCATGCTTCGCGCAGACAACACCGGCAAACTCGGGCTGGTGGGCGGCGTGCGCGTCAAACGGCAGGACGCCTCCAACCGCCGTTTCGCCTCCAATCTCGCCAATGCGTTTCGCCGCCGCATGCTGAAGGATGGCGCCAGCGATTCCGGCTGCGGGCTGAAGGCGTTCCGGCGCGAGGCTTATCTGGCGCTTCCTTATTTCGATCACATGCACCGCTTTCTCATCGCGCTGATGCTGCGGGAAGGCTATGAGGTGCGCGAGGTGCCGGTGAATCACCGTCCGAGGACGCACGGCGCGTCGAAGTACAACAATCTGAATCGGGCCTTGGTGGGGGTCGTGGACACATTCGGCATACGCTGGCTGCAGAAGCGCTTCCGCGGCAGCGCCGAGCCTGAGGAGATGTGAATGCTTGGCCACGTGATGATGTGGTTTTCCACCGTGCCCCATATCTGGAAGGTGATCGGGTTCGGCGGCCAGGCGCTGTTCGCGGCGCGCTTCATCGTGCAGTGGTTTCAGAGCGAGCGGGAAGGGCGCAGCGTCATTCCGCTGGCCTTCTGGTATTGCAGCATAGGCGGTGGGGTGGTGTTGCTCGCCTATGCCATTTATGTGGGCGACGCGGTGTTCATCGTCGGCCAGGCTTCCGGCCTGATTGTATATTCCCGCAACCTGTACCTTATATTCCGCGAACGGTCGGCGCTTCGGGCGGCGGCGGAGAATCCCGCCACCTGATTGTGCTATGAGCTGGTGAACCCTTGAAGTCGGGAGACGTTATGCGCTTTTTTCCGCTGCTGCTGATCGCGGTGATCCTCTACAACATCATCGCATTCGGGACCGGGCTCACGCATCATGACGTGTATGCCACGCTGAATTCCGCCCTGACCATTCACATGTTCTCCGGCGATGAATGGCGCTACAGCTTCGGCGACGCGCTCGTCACCTTCAGCCTCGTTCTCCTCTTCATCGAGATCGTGAAGTCCACCCGCACCAGCTCCCGGCAGATCGTAAACCACGGCCTTTCCATGCTCACTTTCGTAGTGGCAATTGTCGAATTCATCGTCCTGCACGGATTTGCCACCAGCACCTTCTTCTTCATCCTGGTGATGTGCCTGATTGACGTGGTGGGCGGCTACACCATCTCGATCATTGCCGCGGAGCACAATCTCGGCCTCGCCCGCGTAAGCACAGACTGATTTGCCACTCGGCTCACCTGAGGAATCGCCATGGAACTGGAACTGAAAGCGGAGAACGCGCGCCTGAATGCCTATGTAGCGGTGACCGTCGCGATCCTTTCGGTGATCACCGCGATTGGAAGCATTAAAAACAGCAACATCGCCCAGCAGATGGCCTTCACAAAAGGCAACTCGGTGGACGTCTGGAACGAATATCAGGCGACGCGCATCAAGCTGCACACGGACGAGGATTCACTTGGCGCTATTACCCTGGCCGCACCGGGCGATGCGGCGCGCGCCGAAACCAAACGGCTGCAGAACAAGATCGTCAAGTACAATGCCGAATCGAAAGAGCTGATGGAAAAGGCCAAAGGCGAGGACGAGCATTATGAGCGGCTCGATCTGCACCACCAGCAGCTGGACATGGCGGAGGCTTTCAACTCGATCGGCATCTCGCTGGCGGCGGTGGCTGCACTGACGGATTTCTTCTGGCTCCTGTGCGTGAGCTGGGGCTTTGGTGCCTGCGGGATCACTATGGCGGCGCTGGCCTTCGCCGGCTCGAATTTCCATCCGGATCTTCTCATGCGCTGGCTCAGCTAAATCAGCGCATCAGGAAGATAGAACCGCTCTCGTAGCCTAGGCGCTGGGGGGCGGGCCGAGGTAATCCATCTTGCCGATATTGATGCCGTTGTTGCGGAGAATCGCGTACGCCGCCGCGATGTGGAAATAGAAATTCGGCAGCACGAATCCCGTCAGGTAGTCGCGCCCTGAGAACGACATTGCGCCGTTGGGGAATTTCAGCGTCACGGTGCGGGCATCCGCCCCTTCGAATTGCTCGGGACGAAATGTTTTCAGGTAGGAAATTGTCTTGCCGATGCGCTGCTGCAGTTCCGGAAAGGTCTTTTCCTCGTCCGGGTAGCCGGGGGCTTCGCTGCCGGTGAGGCGTGCGGCACAACCTTTTGCCGTATCGCTTACCACCTGCACCTGCCGGGTGAAGGGGAACATGTCGGGCGCAAGCCGTCCCTCCAGCAGCGAATTCAGATCGCGATCTTCGGACTTCGCCTGCGCTACGGCCTTGTCCAGAATCTTCGACAAGTTTTCGAGGCCGCGGATCAGTGGTGGAATGGAGGCTTCATAAATTCCAAACATGGCTTACCCCTGTTGAACGGTCCGGCCGGAGCTAACCCGGCCGTTCCGTTGTAGCAAGCGGTATTATTATCTTTATTTGCGCGCGAAGATTCCTATAGACACCGCGTATTGGCCGAGTGCACGGCATTTCAGTCGCAAATCGACAATATTGCGATCGCCGCCTGGAAGGTCGATGCGATACGTGTGACCTGGGACCATACGGGAAAGCGCGCTGGTATCGAGATCGCGCGTGTGGCCATTGCCGAACGTTGCCTGCACGCGCACACAACGGGCGAAACCGTTGGCAGCTCTCAAGCCGATGCGATCCACGCTGCGGCCGCCCCAACCGGCGAAGCGGGATTCCCGATCCATGCCGCCCTCGAAGCGCTCGGCGCCAAGCCGAACCCAGTAGTTGGGATCGTTGCCGCCGCGATCGCCTGGGGCTGCAAGTGCAGGAAGCGAAAGTCCAGCCAGTGCTGTTGTGGTTGCGAGTATCTGCAGTGCCTTCTTCATCATTGCTCCTTTCAAGTTGCCCGCCCGCGCGCAATTTCCAACCTCATTATGAACGGCGCATGAACTTCCGGTCACGGTTAGAATTGGGAGCTGAGTCCACGATTATCCCGCCAGCAACATGCCCTGGCTGAACTGGAGATCGGCGAGGCGGGCATAGAGGCCGCCGCCCGCCACCAGTTCGGCGTGGCTGCCTTCGGCGACGATCTGGCCCTGGTCCATCACGACGATGCGCTTCAGCCGCTGGATGGTGGCGAGGCGGTGCGCGATGACAATGGTGGTGCGCCCTGCCATCAGATTGTTGAGCCCGGTCTGCACCAGCCGCTCATTCTCGGCATCCAGCGCAGAGGTTGCTTCGTCGAGCAGCAGCAGCGGCGCGTCGCGCAGGATGGCGCGAGCGATGGCCAGGCGCTGCCGTTGGCCGCCCGAAAGATTGATGCCGCGCTCGCCAATCGGTGTGTCATACCCCTGCGGCAGGTCTTCGATAAACTCGGCAGCAGCAGCTGCTTCAGCTGCGCGCCGCACCGCAGCGGAATTCGCGTCCGGGCGGCCATAGCGGATGTTGTCGGCGATGGTGCCGGAGAAGATCACCGGGTCCTGCGCCACCAGCGCGATATGCTTGCGCAGGGTAGCCGGATCGAGTTGCGCCACATCGATGCCGTCGAACTGGATCGCGCCGAATTGCGGCGCATAGAACCGCAGCAGCAACTGAAAGATGGTGGATTTGCCCGCGCCCGATGGCCCGACCAACGCCACGGCTTCGCCGGGAGTAATATCCAGAGACAGGCCGTTCAGCGCCGCCTGATCGGGCCGCGATGGATAGTGAAACGTGACGTCCCGAAATTCGACCTGCCCTCGCGGGGGTTCCGGAAGCACAAGCGGATGCGCGGGCGTGGTAATGGCCGGTCTGGTATCGAGCAATTCACTCAAACGTTCCGCGGCGCCGGCGGCGCGCTGGATGTCGCCCCAGGTTTCGCTGAGTGCGCCCATGCCCGTCACGAAGATGATGGCGTAGAGCGCGAACTGCATCAGCGTGCCCGGCGTCATCCGGCCCGCCACCACATCGTGTGCGCCGATCCAGAACACGCCGACAATGCAGAACGCCACAGCGGCGATGGCAAAGGCCGTCATCACCGCGCGGGCGCGGGTGCGCAGAACGGCGACGTCGAACGACTTCTCGACCGCGTGGCCGAATTGCGCCCGCTCGTAATTCTCGTGCGTGAAGGCCTGCACCGTCTGCACCGCGTTCAAGACCTCAGACGCGTGTGCGCTGGTGTCGGCAATGCGATCCTGGGTGCGGCGGCTCAAGGTGCGAATCCAGCGCCCGAAGAGGATGAGCGGAATCACCACCACGATCACAATCGCCAGCACCAGCGAGGTCAGCTTCACGCTGGTGATGAACAGCATGGTGAAGGCGCCGGTCAGCATCACCAGATTGCGCGCAGCAACCGACGCCGACGAACCAACCACTGTCTGAATCAATGTGGTGTCGGCCGTGAGGCGCGACAGCACTTCGCCCGTGCGGGTGATCTCGAAGAATTCCGGCGTGAGGCCGATCACGTGATCGAACACGGCCTTGCGGATGTCGGCGATCACCCGTTCGCCCAGCCAGCTGACGAAATAGAACCGGATCGCGGTGAACACCGCCAAAGCCCCGGCAATGGCGATCAGCGGGACGAAGTAGCGGTCGATCTGTGCCGCCATCGCCCGATTGAAGCCATGATCGATCATGGTCCGCACGGCCGGCGGTACCAGCAGGCTCGCGGTGGAGGAACAAATCAGGGCGAACGCTGCAATCGCGATGGAGAGGCGATAGGGCGACAGGAACGGCGCCAAGGTCCGCAGTGGCCTCAGCGAGCGGGATTTTCCCCGCCCCGCAGCCACACGGGCGATTTCGTTGGCAAACTCCTGGCCGGACTGGGACATCGGCGCCCTCAAACTTCACGCCAAAAGATATAGCGTTCCCCGTTGCGGCCCAGCAGTGGCCTATCGCCGCGCAGCTTGCCTCATGCAGGCCCTTCCCCTATAAGCCCGCGCTTGCCGCAGACCTCCCGGGACTTTTCGCCATGCAAAAGGGCATTCACCCTGACTATCACTTCGTCACCGTCACCCTGAACGACGGTACGAGCTACAAGACCCGGACCACCTGGGGCGAAGCTGGCGGTAAGCTCACGCTGGATATCGATCCAACCACGCACCCGGCCTGGACTGGCGGCCAGCAACAGCTGGTGGACCGCGGCGGCCGCCTGAGCCGCTTCAATAAGCGTTTCAAGGATTACGTGAAGAGCTAGCTGGGGAGCGCTAGGCGCCGAAGGCCTGCTCCAGGCGCGCCAACTGGCCGTGAACACCCACGCGTTTGCCTGAACTGCGCAACGCGTCTTCAAGCCGGGCAATCCGGCGGTATAGATCATCGCTGCGCATGAGCAGACTTCGCAAGGTTCGCGGCAGGCTCGTGGTATTTTCCTTCGCGCCACCGAAGCAGATGTCTTTCGAGCCGAGCCGGTAGCGATCGCCGGCCGCGTCCTCCGCAGCCATGTCGCCCTCATGGACGGCACGCTGGACCAGCAGCCAGCTCGCCGCCTGCATCAGCCGCGTGGTGACGCGCAAGCTTTCGCTGGAATAGAGCATGGCCGTTTGCTTCGGCAGATGCTGCGCCTCCTCGCGGCCGTGGCCGTCGAAGTAGCGCGCGGCTTCCGCCACCAGCGACATGCCTTCGTCGAAGGTACGATCGAAAAGCGCGGACCCGGCGAACGACTGCGACGTCATTCCGGCAAGCGCGCTCTCATCCATTTCGGCAAACGACATTCCCGACTCTCCAATCCTCACGCGGGCGACGCTAGCAAGCGGCGGCCGGTTGGCAACCGCTTTGGTGAATTAAAGGTTAAGGCGAAAGCTTAAAGCTTCACGATTCGGAGGACGAAGAGGGTTTGAAAAAGGCCGCCGCGGTGTTCCGTGTCGCTTGCCGCGCCCTGATGGCATCGCGGCAGCGGGAGATTTCCGTTTCCATGGCTGCGATGCGGGCCGTGAGTTCGTGCTCCGAAAAGGCCGACAAATCCTGACCCAGCGCAAATTCCACTGGCTTGATGCGCGGGCCCAGATCATCCTGATCGGCTGGCATCGCTTCGCTCCCATGTCCGTTGCTATTCTCAGGGTGAACGCCGGTTCGGTGCAAGCATGAAAGCCATTCGCGTCGAAAATCCCGGTGCCGAATACCGGCTGGTGCTGGAGGAAGCGCCGCAGCCGGCACCTGGCCGCGGCGAGGTGCTGATCAAGGTGGCGGCAGCGGGTGTGAACCACGCTGACCTGGCGCAGGCGCAGGGACGCTATCCGCCCCCACCGGGCGCATCGAACATTCTGGGCATGGAAGCATCAGGCGAAATTGTCGCGCTGGGCGAAGGCGTGCGCGGCTTCGCGGCCGGCGATCAGGTTTGCGCGTTGCTGGCTGGCGGCGGTTATGCCGAATACTGCACCGCATCGGTAGAATGTATTCTGCCGCTTCCGAAGGACATCGGTCTGGTGGAAGCGGCAGGCGTGCCGGAGGTGTATTTCACCGTCTGGGCCAATCTGTTCGAGGCGGCGCGGCTGAAACCGGACGAGCGTGTGCTCATTCATGGCGGCTCGAGCGGCATCGGCACGGCTGCCATTCAGCTTTGCGCCGCGCGCGAGCACGAAGTCTTCACAACAGCCGGAACCGCAGAGAAGTGCGCCGCCTGCGAGCGCCTCGGTGCGAACCGCGCAATCAACTATCGCGAGGAAGATTTCGTGGAGGTGGTGAAGGCGGCAACCGGCGGCCATGGCGCGGATGTCATTCTCGACATGGTCGGCGGCGAGTATATTCAGCGCAACATCGGCGCGGCCGCAGTGTGGGGACGCATCGTCAACATCGCCTATCAGAGCGGCATGACGGCGACGGTGAATTTCGGCCCGGTGCTGATGAAGCGGCTCTCGCTGTTGGCGACGACATTGCGCTCTCGCACCAATGCGGAGAAGGGCGCCATCCGCGATGCGGTGCTCCGCGAAGTATGGCCGCTGATTGAGGCGGGGAAGATCAAGCCGGTGATCGACCGCGTCTTCCCGCTGGCCGACGCGCAATCTGCGCATCAGCGCATGGCGAGCTCCGAACACATTGGCAAGATTCTGCTGCGCGTGTGAGGTCGTCAGACACTCGGATGACAGAGGCTGATCACCTCAACGTAGCCTTGGTTGACCATTTGCTAGTCCCACCAGAAAAACCACCAGTCGCTGTCCATGAGTGTTGCGGCCAACGTCGAGTAGTCTCGGGTACCCTGCTCTACGATGTCGCTACAGTAAACATATTGCTCACGCGCGAGCGACAGGGCCTCCTCTCGCGTTGATGGGCGGCGTTGAACACGCAAGTTCAGTGTATCTGACGACAGGCCCACGAGTTCCGCGCCGTATCGATCGCGCCATGTGCGGAATGCCGCGACATGATACTCGGGTGGGGGACAATCGTTCCAACCTCCCCAATGCAGATAAGCGGGAATTGTCGTCCAATCCGTAGTCGGAATAAGTGCGATGCGGACCTTGGGAAGCGGCGTGCCCTTCAGAAGATCGGTTAGGACGGTAAGGCCAGGCGATTCTTGTTTTTCCTTGGGCCATTCGCCGACCGGTGGTTCGTGCGGTTGTTCCATGATTCGCGACAGCGTTTCATCACGGAACAGTTCGGGTCTTTTGGCCAAGCGTGCTCGAAAGTTTTCGTTCGCTTGTTGATCGTCAGCCTTGCGCTTAGCGATCAGATCGTCCGGAAAATGAATTCTCGAGGCTTCAGTGAGGATCGTCTCAACGCCGGGCGGCGAAGGGATGCGGGGCCCATTCGGCCCAAAGGGCATAAGTAAATTTCCAAAGCTGTTCTCGTCGCCACCGATGATGACGGGAGTGCCCTGACTCGCTCTCTTGAGCCCCTCCCATTTTGCATATGCGTGGGAGCCATCGATCTCGATCAATTTGAACGGGAAATTCGCCAACGCCTTCGCTTTGTATTCTTCCGCACGCCGTTTGAATTCGTTGACGTCCACAGCCTTGCTCTTATCTATTCGACCGGACCAGACCGACAGGGCGGAGCCTAATCCGGCAATAAATATTCGTCGGCGCATTGGTGCTCCGCGCATCCATGATCCCAGACGTATCATAGCGCCTTCGCCAGGTCGCGAAGTTTGAATTTCTGCATCTTGCCGGTGGAGGTCTTGGGGATTTCGGCAAACACAATGTGCCGGGGGCACTTGTAGCGCGCGAGATTTTCGCGGCACCAGGCGATCAGGTCCTCCGCTGAGACCTGCTCGTGGCCCGCGCGCTTTTCCACAAAGGCGCAGGGCGTTTCGCCCCATTTCTCGTCCGGGCGGGCCACCACAGCCGCGAACATCACGGCCGGATGCTTCATCAGCGTGTCTTCCACCTCCAGCGAGGAAATGTTCTCGCCACCGGAAATAATGATGTCCTTCGAGCGGTCCTTGAGTTGAATGTAGCCGTCCGGGTGCAGCACACCCAGATCGCCGGAGTGAAACCAGCCGCCGGCAAAGGCTTCCTTCGTGGCGGCAGGGTTCTTGAGATATCCCTTCATCACAATGTTGCCGCGGAACATCACTTCGCCGAGCGTTTCGCCGTCGGCCGGCACCGGTTCCATGCTCTCCGGATCCATCACGCAAAGCGCATCGAGTGCGTGATAGCGCACGCCCTGCCGTGCTTTCCGGGCGGCCCGCGCGCCGCGCTCCAGCGATTCCCACGCCGTATCCCATTCGTTGACGACTGCGGGGCCGTAAGTCTCCGTCAGCCCGTACACGTGGGTGACATTGAATCCGGCATCGGCCATGCCGGCGAGCACGGATTCCGGCGGCGGCGCCGCGGCGGTGACGAATTCCACCTGATGAGTCAGCGGGCGGCGCTCCGATTCCATCACGTTGATCAATGTGGACATCACAACCGGCGCGCCGCACAGATGCGTCACCTTGTGATCGGCAATGGCGTCGTACATCGCCTTGGCGCGGACCCAGCGCAGGCAGACATGTGTGCCGGCCACGACGGACAGCGACCAGGGAAAGCACCAGCCGTTGCAGTGGAACATCGGCAACGTCCACAGATACACGGGATGACGGCCCATATTCGCGGCCAGGATGTTGCCGTAACCCATCAGGGCGGCGCCGCGATGATGGAACACCACACCTTTCGGATTGCCGGTGGTACCGGAGGTATAGTTGAGCGAAATGGCGTCCCATTCATCGGCCGGCATGGCCCATTCGAAATCCGGATCGCCGCCGGCAATAAAGGTTTCGTATTCCATATCACCGAGCAACGCGCCGGTTTGCGGGAATTCCGGATCGTCATAATCGATGACCAATGGCTTCACCCTCGTGAGGTTCAGCGCTTCCTCAATCACCGGCGCGAACTCCCGATCCGTGATCAGAATCTTTGCCCCGCCGTGATCCAGCATGAAGGCGAGGGCGGCCGCATCGAGCCGCGTGTTCAGCGCGTTGAGCACCGCGCCCGCCATCGGCACGCCGTAGTGTGCCTCCAGCATCGGCGGGGTGTTGGCGAGCATGACGGAAACCGTGTCGCCGCGCCCGATGCCGCGCTTCACCAGCGCAGCAGCAAGCCGTCGCGAACGCGCGTAGAAATCGGCATACGTGAAACGCGCATTGCCGTGCACAATGGCGATGCGATCCGGAAATACGCTGGCGGCCCGTTCCAAAAAGGTGAGCGGCGTCAGCGGTTGATAGTTGGCCGGATTGCGATCGAGATCGGTCTCGTAGGGATTTCGTCCGGCAGAGGGTTTGAACCGGCGCACCAGCCGAGCGGCCGCGTCGCCACTCCGCCGCAACAGCGACTTTCTCCGCCGCGGCCGCAATGGGATTTGCGGTTGCTGCTTACGGGTTTGCTTTTTTTGAATCGGCGTTCTTTTGGCTAGCGGTTTGTTTGCCGAGTTCTTGGAGCGGCCTTTTCGCGCGGCTTTCCCAGATTTCCGCGGCTTTTCGCCTTTGCGCTGCGCCATGTGAATTTCTTTACCAGCCCGTGCAAAAACTAGTGAATGGCTGAAAGCCGGGCAAGGATGGACGAGGCCGCCGCCTGTTGCTAGGTAGGCCCGGAGGAGCGCAGGGCTGATAATGGCGAACGGCGTGCACGCGCGAACGCGGTGGAACCCACTGCGCAGCCTTTATGTGTGGATCATGCAGAACGCCGAGGGGCGTTACGCGTGGGCCACCATGGCGGCCATCGCCTTTGCCGAAAGCTCCTTCTTTCCGATGCCGCCGGATATCGTGATGATCCCGATGGCGCTGAAGGACCGGCGCCGCGCCTTCCTGCTGGCGGCGTGGTGCACGCTATTTTCCGTGTTGGGCGGGATTCTTGGATATCTGATCGGCTCGTGGTTGTACAATTCCGTGGGCGCGTGGCTGATCCAGGCCTACGGGATGGGCGGCGATATCGACAACTTCCGCGCCGCCTATCAGAAATACGGCGCGCTGATCGTGCTGCAGGGGCTGACGCCCATTCCGTATAAAATCGTCACCATCGCGTCCGGCTTTGCCGGAATGAATCTGGCGTTGTTTATGGTGCTGTCGGTCATCACGCGCAGCATCCGGTTCATGGGTGTTGCGGCACTGATCTATTTCTTCGGCGAGCCTGTGCGCATGGCCATCGAGAAATATCTCGAATGGGTGATGGTTGGGTTCCTGATCGTTGTGGTGGGCGGCTATTTCATCGCCCGCTACATTTTCCACTGACGCTGCGCTTTCGGCCTGCCGGTTGAATTTGCGGCCGCTGCGGCCCATATAGGTTCATCCATGACCGAAGAGACCTACAGCCCCGCTCCGGCGGCTGATTTCGTATTGCCGTTCTCCATGCCGGAACTCGGGGTGCGCGGCCGCGTGGTGCGGTTGGAAGCTGTCTCGGAACGTGCCCTGTCCGCGCATGAATTGCCGGAACGCGCGGGCCGCTTGCTGGGAGAGGGCCTCGTGCTGACGGCGATGCTGGGATCGTCCATCAAGCTGGATGGCAGACTCACATTGCAGACGAAAGGCTCCGGCCCGCTCGATCTCCTAACGGTCGATTATTACGGCGCGGATGAGGCGCGGGTCTGCGCCGGTCTGCGCGGCTACGCCCGCGTGGATGCCGGCAAGCTGGCGCAGCTGGGCCCCGAAGCCGGTGCGTTCGAACGCCTCGTTGGAGATGGCGTGCTTGCCATCAGCATCGAGCCGCGCGTTGGCGATCAGAGCTACCAGGGCATCGTGCCGCTCTCCACGCAAAGCCTGGCCACGAGCGCGGAGGCCTATTTCGCGCAATCCGAACAACTGCCAACGACCATAAAACTCAGCGCCGCTCCTGCCTACGTGCCCGGCAACAAGAATCCGGCGTGGCGCGCCGGCGGAATTATGTTGCAGGCGATTCCGGATTCAAAGCGGGACGAAGACGACTGGGAGCGGCTTTCCATGTTTGTTGGTACCGTGGAAGACATCGAACTTCTGGATGGGGCGGTCGCGTCGGAAGAATTGCTGTGGCGGCTGTTCCATCAAGATGCGGTGCGGGTGCACACGCCGGAATGCCTCGCCTTTCATTGCGGCTGCGATCCGGCGCGGATCGCAGGTGTTCTCCGCAATTATCCCGCTGAGGAGTTGCAGGGCCTTGCAGACGCGGATGGGATGATCCGCGCGCGTTGCGAATTCTGCGGCGCAACACACAGCTTCGGCGCTGGCGATCTCACTTCCAGCATCTGATTAATTCCGGCGGTTTCGTCGCGGAACCATAGCGCAATCAAGCGATTATTGATGTGCGGAGCGGCGTCGGGCCTTCACGCGTCCGGTTAGGTTTTGGGTGTTTACATGAGAATTGCGCAAGTTGCGCCTTTGGCAGAGAGCGTACCGCCGAAGCTGTATGGCGGAACGGAACGGGTCGTTTCCTGGCTGACGGAAGAGTTGGTACGCCACGGTCATCACGTAACGTTGTTCGCCAGTGGTGACTCGAATACGAAAGCGGAACTGGTGCCGGTGGTGCCGCGCGCGTTGCGACTTGATCCCAACGTAAGAGAATGCCTGCCGCACAATTTGTGCCTGATCGATGCCGTTCGCGCCCGTGCGGACGAGTTCGATGTCATCCATTTCCATGTTGACCTGCTGCATTACCCCTCGTTCCGCGACATGGCAGACCGGGTGGTCACCACCTTGCATGGTCAACTCGATTTCCCGGACCTGCACGCCTTTTATCGCGAGTTCGCAGAGATGCCGCTGGTCTCGATTTCGCATTCGCAGCGCGCACCGATGCCGCCGGTCAATTGGCTTGCCACCGTGCATCACGGCATGCCAAAGGATCTGTATCGCCCCCGCTCGAACAGTAGCGGCGATTACTTTGCTTTCGTGGGCCGCATTTGCCCCGAGAAGGGTATCGAAGACGCGATCGATATCGCGGAGCGAATGCAAATACCGCTGAAGATCGGTGTCAAGGTGGACAATGTGGACCGTGCCTATTTCGAGGCGCGCGTCAAGCCGCGGCTTTCGAGCCCGTGGGTTGAGTTTATCGGCGAGGTTAACGATCGCCAAAAGAATGAACTCATGGGCAATGCTTTAGCCACGCTCTTCCCCATCTGCTGGCCGGAGCCGTTCGGTCTTGTCATGATAGAATCGATGGCCTGCGGCACGCCAGTGATCGCCTACAAATGCGGCTCTGTTCCCGAAATCATCGAAGAAGGCGTGACTGGATTCATCGTAAAGGATGTGGATACGGCGGTCGCGGCGGCCAAGATGGCCAGCTCTCTCGACCGGAATACAATTCGGAGGCGTTTCGAATACCGGTTTACCGTTGAACAGATGACCACTAAATATCTCGATGTTTATGCGCGGCTTATGGATGCCCGTTTGGGCGCCGTCGCGGCGGCATAACGCTTGAATTGCGGGCGATGGGACAATCGCCAATGAACAAACCTCCCGATGCCGCGCAACTGGATGCCGCGGCACCGTTCTACATTGCGGCCACCACGTCTATTCAGGAGGCGTGGCCGCGCACGCTCAAACATGGCGATACGTTCGCTATGTTCGATCAGCACGGCGATATTCTCAATGCCGCCAACAATCCGGCCGGTATCTTCCACGAAGACACGCGGTATCTTTCCGGCAGCTACCTGCTGATCGAGGGCCATCGGCCGCTGCTCCTCAGTTCCACACTGCAGGATGATAACGCGGTGCTGACAGTCGATCTGGCGAACCCGGACATCTATCGCGATGGCGAGCTCGCGCTTTCGCGCGAGACGCTGCATCTGATCCGCACCAAATTTCTGTGGAAGGCGTCTTGCCATGAGCGGATCGCGGTACAAAATTTCGATTCCTCGCCGCACGATACCCGGTTGCTGATCTGGTTTGCAGCCGATTTTGCCGACCTTTTCGAAGTGCGCGGCATCCAGCGCCCGCGCCGCGGGGCCTGTCACGCAGAGAAGATTGGCAGCGATCGCGTGATCTTCCAGTATAAGGGCCTCGACGGCATCGACCGCTACACCCATGTCCAGTTCTCGCCCGCACCCTCGTTGATCGATCAGCATCATGCGGCTTTCGATGTGCGGCTGGAGCCGGGCGGCCGCTTCTCCTGCTTCAGCACGGTCTGCTTCGGCGAAGGGGCGCGGATCGGCGGGCAAAAATTCGTGCCTGCGCTGCGTGCCAGCCGCAAGGACGTGAAGAACCGCGCCCGCCGTGCCGCGGAAATCAGCGCCTCCAATGAAATCCTCAATGAAGTGGTATGCCGTTCGGTTGCCGATCTGTACATGCTGATCACCGATACGCCGCAAGGACTCTATCCGTACGCCGGCATTCCGTGGTTTTCGACGGCCTTCGGGCGGGATGGGATCATCACCGCTCTCCAGATGCTGTGGCTCGATCCGGAGGTTGCGCTCGGTGTCTTGCGGTTCCTCGCGGCGCATCAGGCGCACAGCTTCGACAAGATCTCGGAAGCGGAGCCGGGCAAAATCCTGCACGAGATCCGGCATGGCGAGATGGCGCAGCTCGGCGAGGTGCCGTTCAAGCACTATTACGGGAGCATCGATTCGACGCCGTTGTTCGTACTTCTGGCTGGCAAATACCTGGAACGCACCGGCGATCTGGGAACCATCAAGGCTCTGTGGCCGAATATCGAGGCCGCACTCACATGGATCGACACCTGTGGCGACACCGATGGTGACGGCTTCCTCGAATACCAGCAGAAGACCGCGCAGGGGTTGAACAACCAGGGCTGGAAAGATTCAAAGGATTGCATCTCTCATGCGGATGGCCGCTTGGCCGACGGGCCGATCGCACTGGTTGAAGTGCAGGGCTACGTTTATGCCGCGAAGCTGGAAGCAGCACGGATGGCGCGCGCGCTGGGCGAGGACGAAAAGGCGAGAACCCTCGCAGCAGAAGCAGAGGTTCTGCGCCGGCACTTCGAGGAGGCATTCTGGTGCGAAGACCTCGGCACCTACGCGCTTGCGCTCGATGGGCACAAAGAGCCGTGCAAAATCAAAACATCGAATGCCGGTCAGGCCTTGTTCGGCGGCATCGTCTCGCATGAGCGTGCGGCTCGCGTGGCTTCCAATCTCATGCGTCGTGACGCATTTTCGGGGTGGGGAATCCGAACGCTGAATGTGAGCGAGAAGCGCTACAACCCGATGTCGTATCATAATGGCTCGGTGTGGCCGCACGACAATGCACTGATCGGGCAGGGCTTTGCACGCTATGGCCTCAAGGATGAAATCCTCAAGATTTTTTCCGCCCTGTTCGATGCCGTGCGCACCATGGATGAACGGCTGCCCGAGCTGTTCTGCGGCTTCCCCCGGAGGCCGGGTAGCGGCCCCACGCTTTATCCTGTCGCATGTTCACCGCAAGCCTGGGCGAGCGGCACGCCGCTGATGCTGCTGCAGGCTTCGCTGGGCATGACGCTGGACGCGGCGCGAAATGAAATCCGCTTTGAGCAGCCGCTGCTGCCGGATTTCATCGACGACATCCGCATCCGTAACCTGCGGCTGGGCGTGAACAGCATCGACCTACTTCTGCAACGTCATGGCCGCGAAGTGGTGGTGGATGTGCTGAACCGGCGCGGCAACATTCGCGTGGTAACGGTCAGCTAGCGCGAGATCACTCTCCAGCGCTTGTAGGATTCCGTGCAGGTGGGCGGCAAAGTCCATTCCACCTTGTTTGCATCGCGCGGCATGCCCCGGAAGTTTGGGTTCAGCATCGATTGCGAAACCCGGATGCCCAGCGGCCACGTCGCCTTGATGTAGGCAAGCACGTCAAGGATTTCGGCATCGGTCAGATGGCCGCCGAAAGCGGGCATGTACGAATGGATGCTGTTCGGCACGCCGGGAAAGCGGCCATTCTTTGTCATCGTGAACAGATCTTCGTCGGAGTGTTGCCAGGTGTGGCCGCTCGCGTCATGTGCGGGCGCGCGCCGGTGCATATACTGATCCTGCAATTGCCATAGGGGCTGGCCCTCCAAACTGCGCCCATGGCAGGACGCGCATCGCTCGCGATAGATCTGGCGGCCTTTCAGCACGGCCGCTCCGTCATCGGCATTGGCGAAATGCGAGGTGGGCGCCGGCGTGGCCACTGCCGAAATCGAAAGAAGCGCGCCGGCCGCCGCGCAAACTGCAAACCAGCTTCGATGCATCAGGCGATTTTCTTGCGCAACGTTTGCGCCATGTCATGACCCGGCAGGTTACCGGTGATCAGGGATGAGAACTTTCCCTTCGGATCGATCAGATAGAGGAAGCCGCTATGGTCCATGGTGTACTGTGCGTTGCCGAGCGACACCGGACGATAGTAGACGTGGAAAGCCTTTGCCGCCGCTTCCGTTTCCTCACCGTTTCCGCGCAACCCGATGATGTGCGGATCAAACGATGAAAGATACTTCTTCAGGACCGGGGTTTTATCACGCGCGGGGTCGACTGTGATGAAAACCGGCTGGACCTTGGCGGCCAGCGGTCCCAGCTCATGCAGCGCGATGCCTATTTCATTAAGCACCGTGGGGCAGACATCGGGGCAATTTGTATAACCGAAATACACTAGCAGCCATTTGCCGTGAAAGCTGTCGTTGGTGACCGTGCGCGCATCGAGCGTGTGCAGGCTGAAATGTCCGGTCATTGCAGGAGATGGCAACGTCTCTTCCACCGTCGTCGCCGCAGATGAAGCACCGGCAAGCAGCACCAGCCCCGCTGCCGCGCCAACACAAACCCGAAATACGCGCATCACAACTCAGCCTTTCGGAAGTACACGGATGATCGCCATCATCCCGGCATCTTCATGATCGAGGATATGGCAATGGTAGACGAAATCGCCAGCCACCGCACCACGGAAATCCATCCGCACCTTGATGCTGGGGTATGTCTTGCTCACGCCGTCCCAGTAGCCGACCTGATAGGTATCATACCATTGCTGCTGCTCCTTCGGCACCGGCTTGCCGTTTACCTCAAGTAGCTTGAAATGGATCTGATGGATGTGGAACTCGTGGAGTTCGAGCGTATGATTCTCGATGGTCCAGTCCTCCACCGCACCTTTAGTCGTGGTGATCGCCGGTGGATTGTTGGGATCGAAAAGCTGCGCATCCTGCCCCTTCACAATTATGTAGAAAAGGCCCTGCTCAGCCGGGCCTTTTTTTGGCGCAAAGCTGGTTTCCCAGAAGTACAGGTGCCGGTGCGCCGTGACCTTTGCGTGATCGATATCTTCGAAGCGTTGAGCGTGGGGAGGACGGCTGCGCTCCGGCAAGCGCGGAAGCTTTTTGCCCGCCTTGGACACAATCATCCGGACCAGTGGCCGCTTAGGATTGCTGTCGCTGGCCGGGCCACCATCAATGGTCCTCGTGACGAGTTTGGCGTCGGCCACCTTGCCCGCCGGCGCAGCAATGACGAATTCCACGCGCGCTGCCGGCGGAAGCAGGATGTGCTTCTCCGTGAGCACGGTGCCTTGGCGTTTTCCATCCTGCGAACCCGTTGGAACGCCATCGAGTGCCACCACCTGCAGCGGCTGAGGCTTGCCATCGAACACAACCTGCAGATCCAGGATAGTGTTTGCGCCGGCATTGGCCACTCGCCAGAATTCACGGCTTCCGGCGGTCATGCGTATGACTGAAGGCGGATAATCTGGATACGGCACAGGCACGTAATTGACATCCACATCCCAGAACGGAGCCAAGCCTGCGCGGCCGGAGCGAGGTGACATGGGATTCTGCAACGGTTGATCGCGAATGATCAGCAGCCGCTGCGGCAGGCCAGCCACGATCGGCTGAATGTTCTCGATGCCTTCAACAATGATGGCGCCACTGGCGCCGCCCTGAACGGCCGCGGACGAAATACCGTGCACATGCGGATGGTACCAGTACAGGCCAGGTGGTTCGTCTGACGGAACTTTGATTCTATAAGTAAAGGTTTCGCCGGAATTAACCAGTGTATGGATGACTTCGTCGCTGTGGCATTTCGGCGAGGTATTGACGCCATGGAAATGCATGTTGGTGGACGAGTCAGTCATCACTGCATCGCCGCATGTGTCCGTCTTGTTGGAGACGATTTCCTTGCGGGCGTGATCATCTGGCACTGTATTTGTCAGCTCGACGATAATCGTGTCGCCAGGGTTCACATGCAGTGTCGGAGATTCCAAACCATCAGGTGTTTGAAAGCAGAAGAGTGTTCTGCCGGCCTGATCGACCGTTGTATCGTAATTGAGCGACACACGAAGGACGCCATTCTTGCTGTACAGGTCGGGTGGGACCGGCACGTCAGCACCCGCAACCCCTCGCGGGCAAATATCGGCAGCCCCCGCGGTACCAGCCAGCAACAGAGTAGCGCCAATCAGCGCTGCTGCCGTGGCCACGCTTCGACAAATCTTCCACCCGTTCATACCTGGCCCCTTTTGGTAGAAAAAGATCCGCGCCTTATGCCTTCTTGCCTGGAGGCTTGACGCGAATGATCGCCATCATGCCCCCGTCCTCGTGATCGAGAATGTGGCAGTGATAGACAAAGTCACCCACCACAGCGCCGCGGAAATCCATCCGCACTTTGATGTAGGGATATTTGCTTTCGCCGTCCCAGTAGCCGACCTGGTACGTGTCGTACCATTGCTGCTGATCCTTCGGCACCGGCACGCCGTTTTCTTCCAGCAACTTGAAATGAATCTGGTGGATGTGGAACTCGTGCACTTCGAAGGTGCGGTTCTGGATGGTCCAGTCCTCCACTGCGCCTTTGGTGGTAACGATGGCGGGCGGATTGTTCGGATCGAACAGCCTCGAGGCTTGTCCATCCACCGTGATGAAAAAATTCACCGGCTCGCCGGCTGGAGCCTTGTTCGCGTGGCCTGGGACTTCGGAAAAGAAGAGTGTCCGCTTTGCCGTCACTTTTGCATTATCGATTCCTTCAAAGCGTTGCGGATTGGGCGGCCCCGAGCGTTCGGGCATGCGACGCAATTTGACCGGCTGGTCCGTCGCAATCAGCTGCGCTAGCGTCCGGGCGGGATTGGTGTCCGATGCCGGTCCACCTTTGATCGCGCGCGTGACGAGATGAGCTTGCTGGGTCTTGTTCTTCGGCATGTTGAGGATGAATTCCACGCGTCCGGCCGGCGGAACGAGCAAGTGCTTTTCCGTTACGATCGTGCCTTGCCGTTTTCCGTCTTGGGAGCCCGTCGGGACGCCATCAAAAGCCACGACCTGGAGGGCCTGCGGCTTTTGGTCGTAGACAACCTGTAGATCGAGGATCGTGTTCGCGCAGGCGTTCGCAATCCGCCAGAATTCCTGCGTGCCGTGCTGTGTTTTGATGATCGCAGACGGATAGCCCGGGAACGGCACCGGCACGTAATTCACATTCACGTCCCAGTTCGGCATCGGTCCATCGTCCGGCGCGCCGCCGTTCAGCAGCGGCTGATCGCGGATGATGATGAGCCGTTCCGGAAGGCCGGCCACCGCTGGCTGAATGTTCTGAATGCCTTCGACGACGATCGCGCCGGAGGCTCCGCCCTGCACGGCCATCGATGAAATGCCGTGGACGTGCGGATGATACCAGTAGAGTCCCGGCGGTTCATCCTTTGGCACTTTGACGACGTATTCGAAGGTCTGTCCGGAATTGACGATCGTGTGGATCGCTTCGTCGCTATGGCATTTCGGCGATGTGTTCACGCCGTGAAAATGAATGTTCACTGACGACAGGGTCATCAACTTGTCGCCGCAGCGATTCTTGCGGTTGGAGACAATTTCGGAGGGCCCATTGACGAGCGGGATGATACGATTCGTGAGCGTTATCTTTATGGTGTCGCCGGGGTTTACATGCAGCGTCGGCGATTCCTGTCCGCCGGCGGTGCTGAAGCAGAATAGCGTCCTGTTGGCTGCATCGATGTCGGACCAATAGTTCATCGCGACCTTCAGCACGCCGTCCTTGCTATAAAGATCGGGAGGCGGAACGACTTCGCTGCTCGGGTTGGGTCGCGGGCAATGACCATTTGCGGCGGCGATGCCCGGGAAGGCGAGCGCGAGCAGCATAGCAGCCGCGAACCATCTGATAATGCGAACCATTTTCAACCACCCTTCGCAGGTTTGCGCTGACCTGCCCGCCAATTTGACCCTAGAGAGAGAAACGGCCGCGCCCGGCCGCCCAAAAACCCTATCATGTCCTGCCGCCGGCCCAAAGGGGTGTGCGTCAATTCTCCGTTGCCCCTTCCGCTTCTTCTGGCAGAGAATACATGTTCGGGGGAAGCCACGCGCCGGAGACAGCCTTGGCGTTGTTATATGTTGGATGGATCGCGCTGGCGCTTGCGTTGGTGGGGGCGGCCTGCACCGCCGTAGGCGCGCTGCTCATCCGGCACCGATTCCGTCCGGAACAGCTGGCTCCGCGGTCTACGGCGCCGGCAGTCACAGTCCTAAAGCCGCTGCATGGTTCCCACATGGGTTTGGAAGAGGCGTTGGCGAGCGCATTGGACCAGGACTACGGCGGGCCCATCCAGCTGGTCTGCGGACTTCAGAACGCTGGCGATCCGGCGCGGCTGGTCGTGGAACAACTGCAGCGCCGCTATCCAGACCGGGACATTTCTCTGATTATCGACGCGCGGATCCATGGGGCGAACCGCAAGGTTTCCAATCTCATGAACATGATGTCCGCCGCGAAACACGATCTGTTCGTCGTCGCCGACGCCGATATTGCGGTGCCGCGGAACTGGCTGGCAACGGTCGCCAATTCGCTGAATGAGGGCGGTGCCGGAGCGGCCACCTGCTTCTACACTGGAGAGGGGCGGGGTCTCTGGTCGCGGCTTTCGGCGATGGGGATCAATTATCATTTCTTGCCCAATGCCGTGTTCGGGACCAGCTTCAATCTCACGCGTCCCTTTTTTGGCGCGACAATGGCCCTCCGCCGGGTGGTCTTGGAGGAAATCGGCGGGTTCGGCGCGTTGCGCAACTGTCTCGCCGACGATTACGAAATCGGCCGCCGCGTTCGCTCTTCCGGCTACTCTATTGCTTATCCTCGGATACTGGTCCGCCACGACTGCGTGGACGCCAACTGGACCGATCTATGGCGGCATGAATTCCGCTGGGCGCGCACCGTGCGTTCGGTTAGTGCGGCCGGCCATTGGGGCAGCCTGACAAGCCATGCGCTTCCGCTGGCCCTGCTGGGCTCGGCCGCACTGGGCTTTTCTCCGGTCGCCGTGATGGCCCTGGCAACCGTCGTGCTTGCCCGCCTCTTCCTGAAGATGGGAATCGACGATATAGCGGGCGCGAGCGCCGGGCCGCTGTGGCTTCTGCCGCTTCGGGACATTTTATCTTTCGCAGCCTTTCTGGCTTCGCTGGCCGGCATGAATGTCAGCTGGCGCGGCGACCGGCTTCGTGTTGGCAAAGATGGGGCGATTTCACAGGTGAGTGGTTAGATGCGCACGCTGTTTCTTCAGGCCCCTTCGTTCGATGGTTTCGATGGGGGCGCCGGCTCCCGTTATCAGGCCAAGCGGGAAATCAAATCCTTCTGGTTCCCGACCTGGCTCGCCCAGCCGGCGGCGCTGGTCGAGAATTCCAAGCTGATCGATGCACCGCCCCACAATATCGGATTGGCCGATGTGGTCGCGCAGGCGAACGATTTCGACCACGTGGTGGTGCACACCTCGGTGCCGTCGTTCAAATCCGACGTGGCAACGATCGCCGCGCTGAAAGAGGGAAATCCCAATCTGTTGGCGGGGCTGATCGGCGCAAAGGTGGCGGTCAATGCGGAAGGCTCTCTGCGTGAAGCCCCGATGGTGGATTACGTCGCGCGCAACGAATTCGATTTCACCATCAAGGATGTCGCGGACGGGGTTGCACTGAAGGACATCGCAGGCATTTCCTATCGCGATAAGCGCAGCGCCATTCAGCACAATCCTGACCGGCCGATGATCGAGAATATGGATGCGCTGCCGTTCGTGACGCCTGTCTACAAACGCGATCTGGAAATCGAGAACTACTTCATTGGCTACCTGAAGCATCCGTACATTTCGCTGTACACGGGCCGCGGCTGCAAATCGCGCTGCACTTTCTGCCTCTGGCCGCAAACGGTTGGTGGACACCGTTATCGCACGCGCAGCGTGGGGCATGTGATCGACGAAATCCGCTACGCCAGGAGCGCGTTCCCACAGGTGAAGGAATTCTTCTTCGACGACGATACATTCACCGACGATCTGCCCCGCGCCGAAGCCATTGCGAAAGAATTGGGCAAGCTGGGCGTTACCTGGTCGTGCAACGCCAAAGCGAATGTACCGCGCAAGACGCTCGAAGTGCTGCACGATAACGGTTTGCGCCTGCTGCTGGTCGGTTACGAATCCGGCAACCAGCAGATTTTGCATAACATCAAAAAAGGAATGCGCATCGAAGTCGCCGAGCGCTTCACCAAAGACTGCCACGATCTCGGCGTCACCATCCACGGCACCTTCATTCTCGGCCTGCCTGGCGAGAACGAAGGCACCATTCGCGAAACCGTAGAATTCGCCAAGCGCATTAATCCGCATACCATCCAGGTGTCGCTGGCGGCGCCTTATCCCGGCACCTTCCTGTACAATCAGGCGGTGCAGAACGGCTGGCTGGATGCAGCGAATGCCGAGCTGGTGGACGAGCACGGCATTCAGATCGCGCCGCTGCACTACCCGCATCTCTCGCACAAGCAGATCTTCGATTCGCTTGAGACCTTCTATCGCGAGTTCTATTTCCGTCCCGGCAAGATCGCCGCCATTGTCGGCGAGATGGTGCGCTCAACTGACATGATGAAACGGCGCTTGCGCGAAGGCGTCGAATTCTTCCATTTCCTGCGCGAGCGGCGCCACGCCGCCTGATGCCATGACTCTGCAGCCGCTCACCTTTCCCGATTTGCCTGAGGAGATGGTTTCGCCATCTGCCGGGCCCATCCGGTTGGGTAGCGACGACCATAAGAAACTGTTCTGTCGTACACTGCTGTCGACGTTCGATCCCTATCGTCCGACGGTGATTGACTGGCCGAAGCTTGAGCCCACTACACTTGAGCGCCTTGTATCCCTGCCCATCTGGGATATCGCGGTGCAGACGGAAGGGAAAGCGGGCCTGCGCGTTGCCACTTATGGCGATACGCTTTCCGATCCGCTGCTCAACCAGGCCGTCACGCTCAATGCATTCGAAGAGCGACGCCACAAGCACGTGCTGCACAATATGGTGCAGGCGTATGGAATCCGGCTTGCACCCGAGCCGCATTATACGAAGCCGCGGGATCCCGAATGGGCCTTTATGGTCACCGGTTACAGCGAATGTATCGACAGTTTCTTCGCCTTTGGATTGTTCGAAACCGCGCGCCGCTCGGGGTTCTTCCCGAGCGAACTGGTCGAGACGTTCGAGCCGGTGATGCGCGAAGAAGGGCGTCACATTCTTTTCTTTGTGAATTGGGTGGCCTGGCACCGGCGGAACATGCCATTGTGGCGCCGTCCGTGGTTCGCGCTGAAAGTCGCTGCCGTGTGGGCGTTTCTGGTGTGGGAGCGCATCGGTATCGCCAGAGATGTTGGCGGCGCGCCGCAGGACAACAACTTCACCGTCAATGGCGCGAAGGAGCTGGGTGTCGACATTTCCATCGCGGAGCTGATGGACACCTGCCTCGCCGAGAACGATCGGCGGCTGGGCTTTTACGATGCGCGATTGCTGCGGCCCGCTTTCGTGCCCCGCATGGTGCGGTTCGCGCGCTGGTTTCTTCGTAATCCTGCGCACGCGTGAGTGACAGCGCGCCAAAACGGCCGGCGCGGACCGGCCCCATTGTTGCTGGACTGATCGGAGTCGCCGGCGCAGCGTGGCTTGTGTTCCATCTCGGGTTTAACGGGGTTGCCGATGCTGCGTTGTCTGTCGGATGGCATGGCTTTCTACTGCTCTGTCTTTATGGTCTAGCGAATTTTGCGTTGCTTGGGTTCGCCTGGCTGGCGCTGACGCCGCCCTCCAGTGCTGCGCGAGCGGCGATCTTCTGCTGGGCCCGCGCGGTGCGCGATTCTGCCGGCGACGTCCTGCCATTCTCGCAATTCGGGGGCATGCTGATCGGCGCCCGCGCGGCGATGCTGCAGGGCATCTCCGCGCCGCTCGCGTTTGGCTCCACGATCGTTGACATCACCATGGAGATGATCGCGCAAATCGCTTTCATCGTGACCGGCCTCGTCATTTTAGGTGTGCAGCTGCCCGATACCGGAGCGCTGCCGCTAGTGAAGATCACAGCGATTAGCGTTGTCGTGGCCGTCGCTTTCGCGGCAGCTTTCGTGGTGGCCCAGCGACGCGGTTTTTCGCTGTTGCAACGGATCGCGCGGAGATTGCTTCCCTCCGCCGAAGCGCATGCCGGCGATTTCGAACGGGCGGTCAACGATATTCATGCGCATCCATGGCGGCTTGCCGGCGGATTGGCCTCGCATCTATTGGGCTGGCTCTCCGCCGCCTTTGGCACATGGCTCACGCTTTTTCTGATCGGACACCCGCTGTCGTTCAGCTCCGCCATTGTCATCGAAAGCCTGCTCTGCGCGGTGCGCAGCGCCGCGGTGTTCGTTCCCGCCGCGCTTGGCGTGCAGGAAGCGGGATACGCCCTGATGATGCCACTGTTTGGCTTGCCCGCGGATATCGGTCTTGGCGTTTCGCTGTTGAAGCGTGCGCGGGAGATCGCATTGGCGGTTCCGGTGCTGCTGACCTGGCAGATTGCCGAAGGCCGCGCCGCGTTCCTTCCGCGCAATGCGAATTGGCAAGGTACGCCGTGAGCGATTGCGTTCTCGTCACCGGCGCCTCGGGATTTCTGGGCTCCGCCGTTCTGCGCAAGGTGATCGAGCGCGGGTTTGAGGCGCGCGCCTTGGTGCGGCCGAACAGCCCACGCGCCAACCTCAGCGGCCTTCCTTGTGAGATTGCCGTTGGCGATGTTCGCGACCGTCCCGCAATGTCAGCTGCGTTGCGAGACGTGCGATATCTCTTTCACGTGGCGGCGGATTACCGGCTATGGGCGCGCGATCCGGACGAGATCATCCGCAACAACCGCGATGGCACCCGGCTGGTGATGGAAGCCGCGCACGGAGCCGGTGTGGAGCGCATCGTCTACACCAGCTCTGTTGCGGCGTTGAAGCCGCGTGCAGACGGCAGCGATGCCGATGAGCGCGACCGCGCCGATATGCAATCCGCTATCGGCGCCTACAAGAAAAGCAAAGTGGCGGCCGAGCGCGTGGTGGAGGAGCTGATCGCGCAGGGATTGCCCGCCGTGATTGTCAGCCCCTCAACGCCGATCGGTCAGCGCGATATTCGCCCGACGCCAACCGGCCGCATTATTGTGGAAGCTGCGAGGGGCCACATGCCGGCTTATGTCGAAACGGGGCTCAACCTTGTGCATGTGGATGACGTCGCGGAAGCTCATGTGCTGGCGCTCACAAAGGGCTGTATCGGGGAAAACTATATCCTCGGCGGCCACAATGTAATGCTGAAGGATATGCTGACGGAGATTGCGCGGCTGGTGGGCCGCAAGCCGCCGCGCTGGAGCTTGCCGCGCGTACCGCTTTATCCGCCGGCATATATTGCTGAAATGCTGGCGCGCCTTACGCGCAAGGAGCCGATGTTGACGGTCGATGCACTGAAGATGGCGCAGCACAAGATGTTCTTTTCCTCCGCCAAGGCGAAACAGGAACTGGGTCACAGTACGCGGCCGTGGCGGCTGGCGCTTGCCGATGCGGTAAACTGGTTCAAGGTTTCCGGCTATTTGCAATGAGTGCGCTGACGCTGCTCGCGTTTTTGCCGTTGACGGTGTGGCTCTATATCCTGCTCGGCCGCGGTATGTTCTGGCTCGCGCGTGAGCGCGACGACTCTGAGCAGATCCCCGAACCGTTGCAGTGGCCATCGGTGACTGCCGTGGTTCCCGCGCGAAACGAAGCCGATGTGATCGCGCGCTCGATCGGCAGCCTGCTGGCGCAGGATTATCCCGGCGCCTTCCGTATCGTCGTGGCGGACGATCAGAGTGACGACGGGACGGGCGAGATTGCACGCTCTCTCGATTCGAGCGGCAAGCTGAATGTAATTTCGGGAGCAACGCGCCCTCTGGGATGGACGGGAAAACTGTGGGCGATGTCGCTGGGTGTCGCGCGCGCGGGAAGGGAGGCGCCTGATTATCTATGGTTCACCGATGCCGATATCGCGCACGCGCCCGATTGTCTGCGCCGGCTTGTCGCGCGCGCAGAAGGTCATGGGCTTGTGCTCACTTCGCTGATGGCAAAGCTGTCGTGTGCGACGCCCGCTGAACGGTTTTTCATTCCGGCTTTCGTGTATTTCTTCCAGATGCTGTATCCGTTTGCGTGGGTGAATGATGCAAGGAACGGAACAGCGGCGGCGGCTGGCGGTTGCATGTTGGTGAATCGCGCGGCGCTGGAACGCGCCGGCGGTCTTCCGGCCATCCGCAATGCGCTGATCGACGATTGCGCCCTGGGAAAACTGATGAAGGGGCAGGGGCCGATCTGGCTGGGTCTGACCGAACGCTCCGTTTCCATTCGGCCCTATGCCGGTATGACTGCCATTCGCCGCATGGTGGCGCGTTCGGCTTATGCGCAGCTGGATTACTCACCGCTACTGCTGGCTGGAACGTTTGCCGGCTTGCTCATGATATTCGTTGCGCCGGCTCTGCTCGCGCTGGGTGCGACGGGCGTGGTGCGTTTCGCAGGCATCGCGGCATGGTTGATTATGGCGGGCAGTTTCATTCCGATGCTGCGGTTTTACAACCGCAGGCCGTTTTGGGCCTTGGTATTGCCCGCGATCGGACTGCTGTACGCCGCCTTCACGCTGGATTCCGCCGTGCAACACTGGCATGGACGCGGCGGGATGTGGAAGGGCCGGCCGCAGGCGATGGCGCGATGAGCACGGCAGCGGAACTGCAATCGGGGAAAGGGCACCGGGACGAAAACTTCCCGGTTGCGTCGTTGCTGATTCAGCGCCGTCACCGGCCTGTCATTCTGGCGTTCTACCGCTTCGCGCGCGCGGCGGACGATGTGGCCGATCATCCGACCGCCTCCTCCGCCGAGAAATTAACTCTGCTGCAGGAGATGGATCGTACCCTGACGGGCGAGCTCGACAGCGCGCCGGAAGCATTGGCGCTTCGACGCATTCTGAACGAGCGCGAACTCAGCGCGCAGCACGGGTTGATGTTATTGGAAGCATTCCGTCGCGACGTGACCAAACTGCGTTACGAAAACTGGGAAGAGTTGATGGAGTACTGCCGCTACTCAGCGATGCCGGTTGGCCGTTTCGTGCTGGATGTGCATGGCGAGAGCCGCGACGCCTGGCCCGCCAACGATGCGCTGTGCGCCGCGCTGCAAATTATCAACCATCTGCAGGACTGCGGTAACGACTATCGCGCGCTCGGCCGGGTCTATCTCCCGGAGGATGCGCTGGCTGCAGCCGGGGTAACGGTGAAGGATTTGAGGGCGGATCGCGCCTCGCCAGGGTTGCGGCGCGTTATCTCCGATCTTGCGCGCCGCACGAAGAAGCTCCTCGACGAGGCATCGCCTTTCGCCAATCGAATCCGCGATGCGCGGCTCTCGTTCGAGGTCACCATTATCCAGCACTTGGCGGAAGATCTGGCGCGCAAACTGATGTATCGGGATCCGCTATGCGAACGGGTGCATCACAGGAAAGCCGATCTTGTTCCCCTCCTGCTGCGCGCCACCGCACGGTTTGCGCAGAGCCGCATCGCAGGTGACAGGCGCGCGCCGGCATTGAGGCATTCGCCATGAGCACAGAGGAAGCCGCCGAAACGGCACCGGAAATTCAGGCGATCGAGCAGAAGGCGCAGGGAAGCTCCTTCTACACCGCCATGAAGTTGATGGCGAAGCCCGAGCGGGAAGCCATGTTCGCGATCTACGCTTTCTGCCGCGCAGTGGACGATATCGCGGACGATGGCGTGGGAACGCGTGACGAGCGTCACGCCGCGCTCAATGCGTGGCGCGCCAATCTGGAGTCGTTGTATGGGGGCGGTGCGCCAGGCCTCGCGGCTTTCCTCAGTCACGCTGTGCAGCGCTACGACCTGCGCAAAGAAGATTTCCTCACCGTGATCGACGGCATGGATATGGACGTGGCGGAAGACATCGTCGCGCCGTCGCTGGAGAAACTCGATCTCTATTGCGAACGCGTGGCCAGCGCGGTGGGCCGGTTGTCCATCAAGGTGTTCGGAATGGATGAAGAGCCCGGCTTCCGGCTTGCGCATCATCTCGGGCGCGCGCTGCAGCTCACCAACATCCTGCGCGATCTCGATGCCGATGCGCGGATGGGGCGCCTGTATCTGCCGCGCGAGTATTGCGATGACGCGCGCCTTGCCCTGCGCGAACCCAAACGCACCATTCGGGATTCCGCGGTCGATAGCGTCTGCCGCAAGGTGGCGCAGCTCGCGCATGGGAATTTCGAACAGGCCACGCGCATTCTTCGCGCCCGGCCAAAGGGCCGCCTGCGGGCGCCGAAGCTGATGGCGGCCGTCTATTCCGAAATCCTGCGGGAAATGGAGAAGCAGGGTTGGGCGCCGCCGCGCCGCCGCGTGCGCCTTTCCAAGGCACGGCTCGCCGCCATTGTGCTCACGCATGGTCTGATCGGATGAGCAGCGGGACGGTGTACGTTGTTGGGGCCGGAATTTCCGGCCTCGCCGCCGGCGTTGCGCTCGCAAGCCGCGGCGCGCGCGTGGTGTTGATCGAAGGGGCAGGGCAGGCGGGCGGCCGCTGCCGGTCGTATGTCGATCCGGTGCTGAACCAGACGATCGACAACGGCAATCATCTCATCCTTTCCGGCAATCACGCGACCTTTGCCTATCTGCGCACCATTGGTTCTGCAGACAGACTGGCGGGGCCGGAACGAGCGTGCTTCGCGTTTGTGGATGTCCGCAGCGGCGCGCGCTGGACGGTTTCGCCGAATGAGGGCACGATTCCGTGGTGGGTGTTCTCGGATTCGCGCCGCGTGCCCGGCACATCCCTTGGGGAGTACCTCACCATCGCGAAGCTGCTTGGGGCTTCATCCAGCAGGCGTATCGGTGAAGTCATCAGGTGCGATGGCGCGTTGTGGGAACGGTTGCTGCGGCCGCTGTTGCTGGCCGCACTGAATACCGAGCCGGAAGCGGCGTGCGCCGGCTTGGCCGCGGCCGTGTTGCGCGAAACTCTGATGAAAGGCGGGCGCGCCTACCGGCCGCGCATTGCCTCGCCCCACCTTGGCAGCACCTTCATTGATCCTGCCCTCGATTACCTCAAGAAAAAGGGCGCAGAGGTGCGATTTGGTTCGCGATTGCGCCACGTCGAAGTTGCCGGCAAGCGCGCAACGATGCTCGAAGTAGCCGATGGTTCGATTACGCTTGGCGACAATGATCGCGTGGTGCTGGCCACACCGGCGTGGGTGACGGGAGACTTGCTTCCCGATGTGGTTGCACCCACAGAATTTCGCTCTATCGTCAACGCGCATTTCGCCATTGCTCGGCCGGCCAACGCACCGCTGATGATCGGCCTCATCGGAGGGGTGGCGGAATGGGTGTTCGCCTTTCCGGACCGGGTATCGGTCACTGTGTCCGGCGCAGACGCCATCGTGGATCGTGATCGCGAAGATCTGGCGAGGACGTTGTGGCGGGATGTGGCAGCCGCGCATGGGCTCGGCCCAGAATTGCCGGCGTGGCAGATCGTGAAAGAACGCCGCGCCACCTTCGCCGCCACGCCGGAACAGGCGAAACGCCGCCCTAAAGCGGAGACCCGCTGGTCCAACCTCTTTCTTGCCGGCGACTGGACCGATACCGCCCTGCCCGCCACCATCGAAGGCGCGGTGCGCTCCGGCAATCGGGCGGCGGAATTGGCGCTGCGGCCGCTGGCGCGGTAATTTCCGGTCATGGATCAAGCGCTCACTATCGACCGGACCGAACTCGATACGGCCATCGCGCGCGCAACGGACGCATTGCTGAAACAGCAGCGCGCCGATGGTCATTGGGTGTTCGAGCTGGAGGCGGACGCCACCATTCCCTCGGAATACATCCTGCTCACGCATTATCTCGGCGAAACGCCAGACCTCGAACTCGAGCAGAAGATCGGCGTATACCTGCGCCGCAATCAGGGTAGCCGCGGCGGCTGGCCGCTCTATTACGACGGCGCTTTCGACATCAGCGCGACGGTAAAAGCCTATTTCGCGCTCAAGATGATCGGGGACTCACCGGATGCGCCGCACATGGTGCGTGCGCGCGAGGCCATTCTCGCCTGCGGGGGCGCGGATCGCACGAATGTGTTCACGCGAATCCAACTCGCGCTCTTCGGTGAAATGGCGTGGAGCAACACGCCCACCGTACCACCCGAGCTCATCCTGCTGCCGCGCTGGTTTCCCATTCATCTGTCGAAAATGTCGTATTGGGCGCGCACGGTGATTGTGCCGCTGCTGGTGTTGCAGGTAGTCAAACCCCGCGCGCGCAATCCCCGCAATGTGCATGTGCCGGAGCTGTTTCTGCCGGACGGCCCCCCCGCACCCAAACGCGCGCCGCATCAGAGTCGTGGCTGGTCTGTATTTTTCGGCGCGCTCGATTGGGTGCTGAAGCGCGTCGGTCCGTTCTGGCCGAAGACGCTACGGCACCGCGCCATCAAGGCATGTGAGGATTTCGTCATCGAACGTTTGAATGGCGAAGACGGCCTCGGCGCGATTTATCCCGCCATGGCCAATTCGGTGACGATGTTCGATTGCCTCGGCTATCCGCCCGAGCATCCGCACCGCGCGACTGCGCGCCACTCGGTGGAGAAGTTGCTCGTCATCAAGGACGACGAAGCCTATTGCCAGCCCTGTGTCTCGCCGGTGTGGGATACCGCGCTCGCTTGCCATGCACTGATGGAGACGCACGGCACGGAAGACGCGGTGGCGCGCGGCTTGAAATGGCTCAAGCCCTTGCAGGTGCTGGACGTGAAAGGCGACTGGGCGGACGCGCGGCCCGATGTCCACCCCGGCGGCTGGGCGTTCCAGTACAATAACGCATACTATCCCGATCTCGATGACACCGCGGTGGTGGTGATGGCGCTCGATCGCGCAGCGAAGCGTGATGGCGCTGCCGAAGCCATCGCCCGCGGCCGCGAATGGGTGGAGGGTCTGCAGAGCAGGAACGGCGGCTGGGGCGCCTTCGATGCCGACAATGCATACTCCTACCTCAACAACATTCCCTTCGCCGATCACGGCGCGCTGCTCGATCCGCCGACGGAGGATGTCACCGGCCGCTGCCTCGGCATGCTGGCGCAGCTGGGGGAGCCGCCCGATTCCCCGCGCATGAAAGCGGCCATCGATTATCTGGAACGCGTCCAGCTGAAGGATGGCAGCTGGTTCGGCCGCTGGGGCGTGAACTACATCTACGGCACATGGTCGGCGCTGGCGGGACTGAACGCGGCTGGCGTCGGCCCCAAGCATCCGATGATGCGCAAAGGGGCGGAGTGGCTGGTCGCGATCCAGAATGCCGATGGCGGCTGGGGCGAATCCTGCGACAGCTACAGGCTCGATTACGCGGGCTATGAGCCCGCACTTTCAACGGCATCGCAAACCGCGTGGGCGCTGTTGGGCCTGATGGCGGCGGGCGAAGTCGACCATCCGGCGGTGGCGCGCGGCATTGCCTACTTGCAGGAGACGCAAGCCGAAGACGGCTTGTGGAAACAGCTGCACTACACCGGCGGCGGATTCCCGCGCGTGTTCTACCTGCGCTATCACGGCTACCCGAAATTCTTCCCGCCGTGGGCGCTGGCCCGCTACCGCAATCTCAAGGCCAGCAACGCGCGCCACGTGGCTCACGGACTATGATGAAGAAGAACTCACACCTGTTTCTTCGGACGGCCGCGGGGATATTGCTGGTCGGCGATCTGGTCATTCTCGCTGACAAGTTAGGCAAGATGCGTTGGTTCTGGCCCTACGACGATTCTGTGTTTGCCGCTGGCCTCGTGATCGGCATTGCCTCGATTGCGGTATTTCGTAGAGCGATGGGCGTTGAGTTGGAACGCCAGAACAACGAGGATCGGTGAGGCTTCTCGCCGTTACCGGAATGCAACGCGAGGCGAAGCTGCTGCGCGGCCGCTGCGCTGGGATCGTAGCGGGCAGCGATAATTCCACGCTCGCGGGAAAAATCGAAGCGGCGATTGCGCGTGGAGCCCGCGCGATTCTTTCGTTTGGCATCTGTGGAGCCCTGTCGCCTGACCTCGCTGTCGGAGCGGTGGTGATCGGAACAGAGATAGTTTCCACCGATGCGCGCTGGCGCGCGGATAAAAAATGGTCCGATGCGCTTGCGCGGGCATGCGAGGCTACGAGCAGCGTGATCGCGGGCAGTGACTCCCTTCTGCTCACGGGAGCGGCCAAAGCCGTGCTGCATCGGGAAACCGGCGCGGTGGCGGCCGATATGGAGTCGCATATCGTGGCGCGGGTGGCGAGCGCGCGCGGGTTCCCGTTTGCGGTGCTGCGCGCCGTCTCAGACGATGCGCATCATGCGCTGCCGCCAGCTGCCGCATTCGCGCTGGATGAGCAAGGCCGCGTGGATTATTCGGCCGTGATGTTGTCGCTGCTGGATGAGCCGTCGCAATTCCGCGCGCTCATTCGAACGGCACGCGACACCAACATCGCGATGAAAGCGCTACTCCGCTGCCTGGAGCGTCTTCCGGCCGGCCTTGGCTGTCCGTATCCATCTGGCGAGTATTGAAATGGACCATTGAATGGTCTAATATTCATGCATGCGCATCGCTGTCACGGACGCCAAAGGGCAACTCACCGAGCTCGTTCGCCGCGCGGAAGCCGGTGAGGAGGTCGTGCTCACCCGTCATGGACAGCCCGCAGTGAGACTGGTCTCAGCTGCGCCGAAACCTGATCGAGCAAAGCGGGCTGCGGTTCTGGATGCGGTCTGGGAAGCGGGCAAAAGGAAGAAAAAGAAGGGCCCAAGTGCCGCGCGCAGCCAGGATTTCCTTTACGATGAGTACGGCCTGCCGAAGTGATCGCTGTCGACACGTCGGCGCTGATAGCAATCGTTCTTCATGAAGAGCCTGGGCCGGCCTGCAGCGCAGTCATGAAGAACGAGGATCGGCTTCTGATTTCAGCGGCCATAATGGTTGAGGCGCTGATCGTCGCCTATTGGCGCGACGCCGGCGAGGAGATGCAGACTCTGCTGGCAGGAGCGGAGTTTGATGTCGTTCCGGTTACGGCAGATCAGGCTCGGCGCATTGCCGCCGCGCATGGAAATGGGGAAGGGGCGCCAAAACGGCGGGTTTCAATTTCGGCGACTGCTTTGCTTACGACCTGGCCAAGGCCAACGATTGCCCGTTGCTGTATGTCGGACAAGATTTCGCCAAAATGGACGTCAAAAGCGCGCTCAAAAAAGCACGATAACCGGCGGCTACTCCGCTGCCTCGAGCGTCTTCCGGCCGGACTTGGCTGTCCGAATCTCGTCCAGCTTGTGCTCGACATGACGTGAGAACACGAATTCCGCAGGCCGCTGGTTCGCGAGCGAGATATCCGGCGCCATCGGCCCGGAGGTTTTCACGCCGCGCCGCGCGATTGGAATCATTTTCCACGGATGTTTGATGGAATCGGCCACGGCGGTGCCTTCGAAACCGCAATGCACCATGCAGTTGGCGCACTTCTCGTAATTGCCGACACCGTATTTGTCCCAGTCGGTGTCCTCCATCAGTTCCTTGAAGGTTTTGGCGTAGCCTTCGCCGAGCAGATAACAGGGCTTCTGCCAGCCGAAGACGCAGCGCAGCGGCATGCTCCACGGCGAACATTCGTAGGTCTGGTTTCCGGCCAGGAAGTCGAGGAACAGTTCGGATTGGGTGAATTCCCAGTTTTTGCCGCCATTGCCGCGGGCGAAGATATCGCGGAACAGTTTGCGGGTGCGTTCGCGGTCGAGGAAATGCTGCTGATCCGGCGCGCGCTCATAGGCATAGCCGGGCGAAACGGTGATGCCGTCCAGCCCCAGCGCCGTCATCTCATCGAAGAATTTCGCGGTGCGTTCAGGGTTCGCATCGTTGAACAGGGTGCAATTGATCTGCGTGCGGAAGCCGCGCGATTTCGCCAACTTTATGGCCGCCACCGCCTTTTCATAGGTGCCTTCTTGGCACACAGATTTATCATGCATCGCCTGGTCGCCATCCAGATGGATGGACCAGGTGAAATTCGGGTGCGGCTCGTAATCGTCGATTTTCTTCGCCAGTAGCAGCGCGTTGGTGCAGAGGATCACGAACTTGTCGCGTTCGATGAAGCCTTTCACAATCTTCCGCATCTCGCGATGCAGCAGCGGCTCGCCACCGGCTATAGAAACGGCGGGCGCTCCACATTCCTCGATCGCCTGCATGCACTCGTCGTACGACAAGCGCTGGTTCAGGATATCGTCCGGGTAGTCGATTTTGCCGCAGCCGGCGCAGGCGAGATTGCAGCGGAACAAAGGCTCCAGCATCAGCACCAGCGGGTAACGCTTGCGGCCGGTCAAATGCTGCTTCACGGCATAGGCGCCGATCTTCGCGGCTTGTCGGAACGGAATACCCAAAACAATCTCTCCTGTACGCGCAGCGATCAGGTGCGCAATTCGGCCGGCAGGCGGAACGCGATGTGTTCCTTCTTGCCGTCCAGTTCTTCCACTTCCAGGTCGGGATCGAGCAGCCGCAGCGTTTCGATCACTTCCTGCACCAGTTTTTCCGGGGCGGAGGCACCTGCGGTGAGCCCGACGATTTCCTTACCGCGCAACCACCGCGGATCCAGTTCGCTGGCATCGGCGATGAGGTAACTTGGCTTGCCGGTTTCGTGGCCGATCTCGCGCAGCCGGTTCGAGTTCGAACTGTTCTTCGCGCCCACCACCAGCACAACATCCGCCACTTCGCAGAGCGCGCGCACCGCCTGCTGCCGGTTTTGTGTAGCGTAGCAGATATCGGAGGTGTCGGGCCCTACCACGTCGCGGAACTTGCGCTTCAGCGCCGCGATGATGGATTTGGTGTCATCGATGCTGAGTGTGGTCTGCGTCACATAGGCCACGCGTGTGTCTTCGGGGATGGCTAGCGCTTCCACATCCAACTCGGAGGAAACGAGATAGGTTGGTCCGCCAACCTGGCCCATGGTTCCTTCCACCTCCGGATGCCCGGCGTGCCCGACCAGAATTAGCGTGCGCGAGTCGCCCACATAGCGGCGGCCCTGGTTGTGGACTTTGGAAACCAGCGGGCAGGTGGCGTCGAGCACCGGCAGGCCGCGCTCGCTGGCCTCGTCGATAACTGACCGCGGCACGCCGTGGGCGCTGAACACAGTCATGGCGCCGTCGGGCACCTCGCTCAGTTCCTCCACGAAGCGGGCACCCTTGCTCTTGAGGTCATCCACCACATGGCGATTGTGAACAATCTCGTGCCGCACGTAGACGGGAGCGTGGTAGCGATCAAGCGCCTGCTCCACGATATCGATGGCCCGCACCACGCCGGCGCAAAAGCCTCGGGGCTGTGCCAGGATCACGCGCATGAACGCTCCGCCGTGTTGTGCCGCGCCGAAGCGGCGTCTCTATAGAAATGAGTTGCCAAGCCCCCCGTTTCTAGGGAACTCCTGCCCCCGCGGCAATGTTGCAGCGCGAGGGGCAAGATGAACCGAACGGAAACGGATTTTTCCAGCCTTCTCGTGGCCTTGAAGGCGGCTGGGGAGCAGGTGGATGCCGCCCTCAAAGCCCTGCTGCCAAACCCCGCGGGGCTCCAGTCCCGGGTCCAGGAGGCGATGCGATATGCGATTTTTGCCGGCGGCAAGCGCCTGCGGCCGTTCCTGCTGCTGCAGAGTGCGGCACTGTTTGGTGTCCCGCTCGAACGGGCGCTGAGGGCGGCGGCGGCCATCGAGTGCGTCCATACCTATTCGCTGGTGCATGACGATCTGCCCTGCATGGACGATGACGATCTGCGCCGGGGCCGGCCCACGGCTCATCGCGCCTTCGATGAAGCAACCGCGGTGCTCGCTGGCGATTCGTTGCTGACGGTTGCGTTCGAAATTCTGGCGGACGCGCAGACACACGCTTCGGGTGAGGTGCGCGCGCGGCTGGTTTCAGAACTCGCACGGGCCGGCGGCACGCTCGGCATGATTGGCGGCCAGATGATCGATATCGAAGCGCCGGTGCATGCCTTCGGCGTCGAGGAAGTCATCCAGCTGCAGCGGCTGAAGACCGGCGCGTTGTTCGAATTCTGCTGCGTGGCAGGTCCTATTCTCGCTGAAGCCGGCGCGGAGCACGAAAATCGGCTGCGCGAATACGCCCGCGATTTCGGCCTCATTTTCCAGATCACCGACGATCTGCTGGACGTGCTGAGTTCCGTGGAAAAAACGGGCAAAGCCGTCGGCAAGGATGCAGAGCAGGGCAAAGCCACGCTAGTGTCGCTGCTGGGGATCGAAGCGGCGCGCGCACGGGCAGATGAGTTGGCGGTGAGTGCAGCGCAACAGGTTGCGTTATACGGGCAACCCGCCAATCTGCTACAGATGCTTCCGCTCTATTTGCTGACGCGCGAGAGCTGAAATGGCCACGGGTTCGGATACGGCATTCTCCGGTTCCATTCCGGAAATCTACGATCAGCTGCTGGTCCCGCTGATTTTCGAAGCCTACGCGGACGACCTTTCAAAACGCGTGGAAAAGCTCAAGCCGCGCGACGTGCTGGAGATCGCGGCGGGTACAGGCGTCGTCACACGCGCGCTGGCATCGCGGCTGCCGGGCAGTACGCGCATTGTCGCGACGGATCTGAACGGGCCGATGCTCGCTTACGCAAAGTTAAAGCTGACGGACGCACCTGTTGAATGGCGGCAGGCGGACGCCCTGAACCTGCCGTTTGACGATGGCTCGTGCGATGTTGTGGTCTGCCAATTCGGGGCGATGTTCTTTCCCGCCAGGGTGAAGGCGTTCGGTGAAGCGCGCCGCGTGCTGAGGCCCGGTGGACATTTCATCTTCAATGTCTGGGACCGCATCTCCGAGAATGAATTTGCCGATGTGGTAACCGCGGCCCTGGCCGAACGCTTTCCGGCTGATCCACCACGATTCATGGCCCGTATCCCGCACGGCTATTACGATGTCGAGCGAATTCGTGCCGACCTGAACGCGGCAGGGTTTATGGAAATCGCGACCGAGGCGATCGACGAGACAAGCAAAGCATCCTCACCAAGGGTGCCCGCGGTCGCGTATTGCCAGGGCACACCGCTGCGGGCGGAGATCGAATCCCGCGATCCATTCGGTTTGGAAGACGCGACGGATGATGCTGCTCGCGCCTTGGCGCTACGATTTGGACCGAACGCGATTGAAGGACGTATTCGGGGGATCGTGATCGAAGCCCAGCGCTAAGACTATCGTGGAGCGCTTGAGATTGGCGAAAATTTCACGGCCATTTCGTGCAGATGCGCGCTGAGCGCGGCAACATCATCCCCGTGCTGGCTCAGATAGGCGGTGAATTCCGAGCGCTGTGCCACACCCAGCCAGATGCCCATGAGCGATGCGTCCACCACGGCAAATTTCCCGCCGCCTTCGTCCATCACGCGGAACGCAACCGGCAACGGATTGGGATCGTTCGGCATCGCGGGATCGACAACCACCGCATTCACAATGAAGTCGCCCGGCGCTCGTTCGATGGAACTGGTTACCTTGAGGGTTTGTCCGCCGTAACCGTTCAATTGCGATTCATAATTGGCGACAGTAAATGCCCTGTACGCTTCCGCATACACGTCGAGATCGGAGGCGGCGGCTTTCTCCCGGACGTCGCCCAGCATGAAGAGCGCCATCTTGCGGGTATCGAGGACCTCGGCGAGCAACGCGCCGATCTGCTGGCGCCGCGCGGTGTCGTCCAGAGATTTGTCCTTCATCACAGCGATGCCCCGGTCGATGCTCTGCTGAACGAAGGTCTCGGCTAGCGTGAGAGCGAAAGCCGGCCGGGCGGCGGCTCCGATCGCCAAGACCACAATCAAGATGAACGCGCGCCAGCCACACTGCATCACAGCCTCCCCATACCCACAGGCGAATCGAATCCTTGCGCCAGTTGAAGGCCGCTGCCAACGGAAAATTGCACGTGCCGCGCGTTATTGATTGCAACTTTCGATAAGATAAGCGGGTTTCAACATGGACCGCCGGTTGGTCTGCCAACGCCCGTAGGGACAGTACGATGACCACATTCATCCGTATGGCCGCGCTTTCATTGGTTCTGATCTCTGGAGGCGGAGCCGAAGCCGCTCCCGTCGCAAGCACAGCGGCGCCTGCGGCAGCCGCAAGCGATCCTGCCGCAAAAACTGTGGATGCCTTTCACGCCGTGCTGCTTGAGACGATGAAACAGGCCAAGACGCTGGGCGTGCAGGGCCGCTATAAAAAACTGGAGCCTGCCGTGGATGCCGCGTTTGATTTTCCCGCGATGACGCAGGCCATTGTGGGGCCGGACTGGGCAAACATCTCGGCGGCCGATCGCAAAGCCGTCATCGATGCCTTCCGGCGCACCACCATCGCCAATTACGCGCGGAACTTCGACGGCTATAATGGCGAGCAGTTTGTTACCAGCCCGCAGGTGCAGGATCGCGGCGGCGAGAAGATCATCTCCACACAGATGACGCGGCAAGGAAACTCGCCCGTTTCCTTCATTTACAAACTCGACAATCACGGCGGCTGGAAGATCGACGATGTCTATGCCAACGGGTTCGTCAGCCAGGTGGCGACCAAGAGGTCTGAATACGCGGCGACTCTGAGAAGCGGTGGGGCTGCGGCGCTTGCGCAGAAACTGAATGCACTCGCCGATGCCACTTTGAAGGGCAGTTGATATTCATTCCGCAGGCGCTGCGGCGGACGGTTTTTCCAATCCTTCATAGGGCAGGAAACGGTGCAGGAGCGCCGGCAGCAGCACCAGCATCATGACGAGAATCCAGAACAGCGAGATCAGCAGCAGCTTTCCCATGCTCGCTGTGCCGGGATGGCTGGAAAGGGAGAGCGTACCGAATGCCGCGCCGGTCGTGCCGGCGCTCATCAGCACCGCGCGGGTGAGCGGCGATTGCAGCAGGTTGCGGCCGCCGTCCCGCCACCACATCACGAAGTAGATGTCGAAAGCCACGCCCACGCCGAACAGCAGCGGCAGGGCGATAATGTTCGCGAAGTTCAGCTGGATGCCAAAGAGCACAGCGGTGGCGAGCGTTAGCAGGCCTGCCAGCACCAGTGGCACCAAAGTTGTCAATTCGTCACCGATGCGGCGCAGGACCAGCACGAGAATGATGACGATCGAAATGAAGGAAATCGCACCGGCCTCCACAAATGACCAAACGATGGTGCGTGCCGATTCCAGCAGAATAACCGGTGTGCCCGTTGCATCGGGCGCCGCCGCCATCACGGCCTTCGTAAAATTCCGCAGCTGCCGATTGTTGGGAATGCCCTGCGGAAACACCTGAACCCGATAGAGCCCATCGGATGAAACCCAGTCACGCACAAGTTCGCGTGGCAACGTGTTCAGTTGGATTGTGGTGGGGTGCATCAGCGCACGCAGTTGTGCCAGCAAGCTCTTGAGGCCCGGCACGAAGGCGGCAGTAGCGCGGGCGCGCACCGCCGGGCCGGATGCGGCCAGCGCGTCGAGCGTGTGTGCAAGCGCCAGCGCGCGCTGCACGGCGGAACTCTTGCTAATCCGCGCGGCAGAACGCAGCGAGGAAGCCGTGCCGTGCAAAGCTGCAATCGTTTCCGCATCGCTGGGCGGCGGCGCCACCAGGAACGGGTTGAAGATGGTGTCCAGCAGGTTCGCCGCATCGCGGATGAGCGCGAGCTTCTGGTCCTGCTCATCCGGCACAAAGCTTTCGACGGTGAGGGTTTGCGAAACCTGCGGCAATTTCGACAGCCGCGCAGCCGTCGCGCGGGCCTCGGTTAGCGACGGGCGCAGCACGTTGATCGTGTTGGGCGAGGTGTCGGGATTTTTCATCAGCTCCAGCGCCGTGGATACCGACTCGGAATTGGGGTTGCGCAAATCCAGCGGATTGGAATCGAAATGCATGAAAGGGATCAGGCAGATCCCAAGCAGCGCGGCAATGCCCGCCCATTTCAAAACCTGGCGGCAGTTGCGGGTGAAGAACTCGTCCAGCGGTTTCAATTCGCGAAAGCCGATCTCGGCGGCCTCCTCGTTCGGCTGAAACAGGCGCAGCAGCGCAGGCAAAACGGTGATCGTCAGGATATACGTCACGATCATGCCGTTTCCGGCGATGAATCCCAGTTGCGCGAGCCCCGCATAGTTGGTCGGAAGGAATGAGTAGAAGGCCAGCGCGGCGGCCACCGCAGCCAGGGTCAAACCCGGTCCGGCGCAGGAACCGGTGTGACCGAGAGCATCTTCGATGCAGCCGAAACGGATACGCTCGGCGCGAAAGCGCACGCAGAGCTGAATTCCGAAATCGACTCCCAGCCCGACAAACAGCACGATAAACGCCACCGAGATGATGTTGAACCTGCCGTAAATCAGCAAACCGAGCGTGGTGGTGATGCCAAGACCGATGACGATGGTCGCCAGAACCGCGACGATCATGCGAACGGAGCGAAGCGCCAGCCATAACATCAGCAGCGTGGCCGCCAGCATCAGCCCGCCAAGCAAGGCGCCATGTTCTGTGATCGAGGCGAATTCTTCATCCGCCATCGGTACGGTGCCCGTTAGGCGCACACGCACGCCATTGGCCGGTGTCAGTTTCAGTTGGCGCGCCGCTATCCGGATGGACTTGCTGGCGCGCTGGCCCGGCATCAGCGCATCGAAGTCGAGCTTCGGTTGCACCTCCACGAAGCGGCGGGTGCGGGAAAGGTTGGAGGTTCCGCCGAGCATTGCGCTCCAGCCAAAGAACGCCGGCTTGTTCCCGAGTACGTCGTCAATCGTTTCGGTGAACGCGATGATCGGCCGGTCCAGGCTGGCAAGTGCCGCCTGACCGCTTGTGACGCCGAGCAGCGTAGTGTCGAGCGTTTTCATGATGCCGCGAAGACTGGGATCGGCAGCCAATCCGCCGAGAAAAGGCTGTGCCTTGATCAGCGCGTCCGTCGTCTGCCGTACTGATGACAGCGGCATCAGCAGCAGGCCCTCTTTCGAGAAGAACGGCCCCCCGTCCGGCCGCCGCACGGAACTGAATCGCACATGGTTCCGCGCCAGCCTCGCGGCAAGCGCGCCGGCGGCTTCGTCGGCGCGTTCTGCCGTCGCGCCGTCCACCACGATGTCGATGGTGTTGTTCTGCTGCGGAAAGGCGCGGTCGTAGCGCAGTTCATTTTCGCGCCAGGCAGAATTGGGCGCAATCAGATTCTCGCTGTTGGTATCCATCTGGAAATGCGTCGCGGCATAAGCGAGGGCGGCAAACCCAACCACAACAGCAATCAGCGCGATCGGCCACGCGAAGCGGCTGCTGGTGCGAATGATTCGGGAGACAAGGGCTGAAAGCATTCGGGCGCCGGAGTTTCTGCGACACTCCCTCGATTGCCAGCAAGGGTCAACCTGGATCGAGAACGCATGTCCGCCGAGAATGTTGCCCTGACGGCTCCCGCGCTTGTAAGGAATAATGTGGCGGCTTCCGTCGGGCGCGGCCGCACAATGGGACATCTCCAGAATGCACATCTCTCCGGAAATGCAGACGGCGTGGACGGAGTATTGGAAGACAGGCAATTTCGAGAGTCTACCGGACGATCAGGCGGCCGGGCGCCTCGGTGAACTGGAGTCAGCCTGGGCAGATTTCTTTCTGCGACTGCCAGGTGGAGCCCGGCTGCTGGATCTGGCGACCGGTGGCGGCGATGTGATTCGCCGGGCGATCGCGTTGAACAGGAACTTACGTGTTGCGGGAGTCGATATCGCCGATCTCTCGGCTGTCAGCGCCACCTTGCCGGGGATCGAGCTGGTCGGAAACACCGAGCTTTCACGGCTTCCGTTCGCGGATGCTGCGTTCGATGCCGTCGCCTCGCAATTCGGCGTTGAATATGCCGACCCGGCGGCTGCCACGCGCGAGGCGGTGCGGGTTCTGATTCCGGGAGGTCACGGACATTTCGTGATCCATCATTCGGGCGGTGCAATCACGCAAGGCGTCGCTGCCAATCTGGCAGCTGATAGCGCCGTGTTTGCCGGCAGCAATGCTTTCCGACTAGGGCGAATTGCTTTTGAACTCCGGCAGCGCTCCGCGCCATCCGCAGAGATCATGCGTGCGGAAGCAGAATTTCGCAATTCAGTCGGTCTGTTGCAGTCGCGCGTGCGCAATGACCGCGCGTTCGGAACCGCGCGCAATGTGGTCGGCTTTCTCACCCGCCTCGCGGGCCAACCAGACGCGCTTCCGCCTGCGGAAGCCCTGCACCGCCTGGATACGGTGGAGGCACACAATCGGGCGCGCACATTGCGAAAACAGGCGCAGCTCGACGCCGCGCTGGACCGGGACGGCATCGGCAAGTTCATGAAGCACCTGACGAACGCCGGTGCCGTTGTGGGTACGCTGCAGGAACTGAAATACCCAATGGGCCGCCCAATGGCCTGGAGCCTCACGTTTCACAGATGATTCCGGGGATCGTGTGGAGAACATCGTTGGCGTCAACCGTGAAGCGATCCTGCAGCAGAAGACTCAGCGGATGGATGCTGCCCGCTCTACCGCGTAAGCGTTGTCTCGCCGCAGTCGTTGTAGTTTGAAGCCTCGCACTTGCCCGCCATGGCTTGCGCCGCTTGCAACTGATCTGGGGTAATCTCGCTCGCTATGTGATCACGATACTTGGCCGCAGTGGAATTGTTCCGGGACGCGGCAACGCTGAACCAGACGTAGGCACGGACACGATCCTGAGGAACTCCGTTTCCGGTGGCATAGAGAACGCTGAGATTAACCTGAGCGCCTATCTGTCCTTGGCGGGCTGAGGCGGCGAACCATTTCGCCGCCTCGCTGTAGTCTTTCGGAAGTCCATTCCCGCTGAAATGCATCAGTCCAATATCAAGCTCAGCGACCGCGTCGCCTCGTTCAGCCTGCGGCATTAGCAATCTTACGGCAGTAGTGTAATCGCCATTCCTAAATGCCGCGTCTCCATCGCTCACAGCGTCTGCCCGCGCAAAACTGGTTGCGCGCCGAGAGCTATGAACATCACCGCAAGGCTTACCCGTCCCCTCATTCGCCATTGTCCTGTGCTGATTCGACGAAACGATGCAAACTTGCCAAACCGGTGCCAAAGAACAGAACGAACCGGGAAAGCTCGGTGAAAAGCTGCTTCGTACACTGACGGAAAATTGCTCGTAAGTGCTTGGAAAAGCTTGGAGCGGGCGAAGGGAATCGAACCCTCGTATGCAGCTTGGGAAGCTGCCGTTCTACCATTGAACTACGCCCGCATCGGTCCACGCATAACACAGCTCCGCCTCGGAGCGAAGCCGTAGCTACTGCCCGGACCAGGTCACTTGCGCGTGCGTGCCGCTGCTGTCGCTGGAGGCAAGCACCTGCAACGTGCGATCGCCCGCGCTCGCGGAATACATCAGCGAGCCATTGTTGTTGATATCGACATTCTGCCGAAAACCGGCTGACGCCGTCTGCTGCTTGTAGAAACCGATCACCGCTGCCGGCGCGGCGTTGCTCTCGAACGTAACCGTTCCGCCCTCGCTCTTGCCGTCGCCGCCGCTCACGGTCGAAACCACTTTCGCGCCGGGATAAATGGCAACAAACGCCGGCAGCTTGCCGCCGACCTTCACACCGGCAGCGTTGACTTCCACCACCGATTTGCCGTCGCCGGCATGCACGGTGAAATTCCCGCCATTGCCGGAGATGTTCACCTCGCTTTGCGCGCCATCATGCCCCTGCACACTGAAGTGCTGGCCATTCGCCGAAATGACGACGCTGCCATCCTTGTTCTTGATGGTGACGTTCGCAGCATTCTTCTGATCGCAACCCGCAAGAGCGAGCGTGGCGCCCAGCATCAAAACCGAAATTGAACTCCACATATGCTTCCCCTTCGCATCCCCGAACGCGGTTGCTCAACGCTCCCGCAGTTGCCCGAACATCTGGCAATCGATGCGTGCCCCTTCGCGCCAGACGTGCGAGTGTAACATTCCTTCATAGGTAAAGCCGAGCCGTTCGAGCAGGCGGCGCGCCCGCTCGTTGCCGGAATGGATGCGCGCGAACAGGCGCTCCATGCCAAGAGGGCCGAAGGCATATTTCACGACCGCCTCTGTCGCCTCGCGCGCGTAACCTTTGCCCCAGGAAATCCGACGGAAGATAAAACCGAGTTCCGCGCGCCGGTGATGCCGATCGATATCGGAGAGATCGCATTCGCCGATGATGGGACCGGAGGGCGATTGCAGCACCGCCCACCACAGCACCCGCCCCTCGTCCACCGGCGCGCGGTGGTTGGCGACGACCTCCGCCACGTCCGCAGCTGTCTTCTGCGGCGGCCAGTCCCAATAGCGCATCACGTCCGGGTCGCTGCGCGCCTCTAGCAGCGACGGCACATCGGCCAGCGTCAGCGGCCGGAGAATCAAACGTTTGGTATGAAGGAGAGGGGTGACAGAGTTCACGGCATCAACCACGGCTGAAAAATTGATGAGGCGGCCGGCGCCATATGCGCTGCAGCCGCCTCATCCTGCCCCCTGCAATGCGGACCCTCTTACTACCGCGAGGCGCCATACTCTTCCCCGCGCCTCTGGACCCGCGGCAAGTGCAAGTGTGCTATGCGCACGGTCAGACGCAACGGGGTGAAGGGGCTTTCTTACCGATTCCGCAACAGTGTGGATTCGCCGCAACAATTTGGCCAATCCTATGTTAACCAGCACGATCAATCTTGCCGAAAATGCTTGGAGAGGCGCAGGCCCTGCCGCTGGTAGTGTGAGCCGATGCCCTGCCCGTAGACCTCCGGTGGGGGATCGGTCAGCCGCTCGAACACCAGCCGGCCGATAATCTGGCCGTGCTCGATGATGAAGGGCACCTCGCGCGAGCGGACTTCCAACACCGCCCGCGAGCCACCGCCCTTGCCTGTTTCATGCCCGAAGCCGGGGTCAAAAAAACCCGCGTAATGGACCCGGAACTCCCCCACCAGCGGATTGAACGGCACCATTTCAGCGGCGAAGTCCGGCGGAATGGAAACCGCCTCGCGCGAGGCGAGGATGTAGAATTCGTCCGGGTCAAGTATGATCGAGCCATTGCGGCTGGCGGTAATCGGCTCCCAGTAATCCAGCGGCTCCAGGGCATCGCGCCGGTCGATGTCGATGATTCCGGTGTGGCGGCGCGCCCGCCAGCCGACCTGGCGTTGTGCATCGCCTTCCAAATCCACAGTCAGCGCCAGACCATTGTCGATATCCGCTGCGCCGTTCACCAGCGGGCTTTCTTCGTGCAGGCGCTTCAGTTGCGTGTCGGTGAATTGCGGCGAGCCGCGGCGCACCCGCAATTGGTTCAGGCGCGAGCCCTTGCGGACCAGCACGGGAAAGGTGCGCGGGCTGATCTCCGCATAGAGCGGTCCGCGGTAGCCCGGTTCAATGCGATCGAAGGCTTGCGCACGATCAGTGATGAGACGGGTGAAAACATCCAGCCGGCCGGTGGAGCTTTTCGGATTGGCGATCCCGGAAACGCGGAAGGAAAACTCCGCGCTCTCCAGCAGCGGCACGACATATACACAGTGCGTTTCCAGCACTGCACCCTGCGTGAGATCGATTTCGTGCATGGCGACGGCGCCGAGCTTGTCGCGCACCGTTGCATTGGGGCCGGGCAGGAAGCTGGCGCGCACCCGCCATGCGACCGGGCCGAGCCGCAAATCGATGGAGGCAGGCTGGATCTGCGCGTCTTCAATCTCCTCGGCGGCAAGAATTTCTCGCCGCCCCCGGATAAGCCGCTTCAGCACATGGCTGGGCAGAATGCCGGTAGAATGGCGGCCATAGCTTTCGCCGAGTTCCGCATCGCCCTCGCCAAACAGATTTTCCGCCGTCTCAGCCATGCCGGCCTTATAGGATACGCCAACCCACGCGGTCACCGCCAGTCACCGCTTCGTCCACGGCTTTTCACCAAGCGGCCCGTCTGCTGTTCCGATTGATAGAAGCACCCCCGGTAGCTACATTGTAGCCCAAGGAGATAGCCGTGAGCGCCAATGCTGTGGTCCGTGCCCGGATCGATCAACGCACGAAAGATGAAGCAAGCGCCATTTTGGGCGCGGTTGGCCTTACGGTGTCCGACGCCGTGCGCATGATGCTCGTGCGCACGGTCGCCGAAAAGGCGCTTCCGTTCGATCCGCTGGTGCCCAACGCAAAGACCATTCGCGCGCTCAAGGCGGCACGCCGGGGCGAGCTCAAGAAGGCCGGCAACATCGACGAACTGATGTCCGGCCTTGATGCGGACGATTAGGCGCACAACCCAGTTCAAACGTGACTACAAACGGGAACTGAAGGGCCGCTTCGGCAAGACGCTGGAGCGCGGACTCCGCCGTTCAGCAGGTCGTCCACGGATTTTCTGTGATTGCTTGGCGAGGCCGCATTGGCGGGGAAAATTAGCCTTCGATGAAGTTGACGGCGTCAGAACTCCTTCGCTTCGCTTCCTCGCCCATCCGCGCCAGTGCTGCTTCAACAAAGCTGCGCTCCGCTGGGGCATCGGCAAAGAAGTGCTTCGGCGCAAACCACGGCGACGACTGGACGAGGAATATCCAATAACCGTGACTTTGAAACAGTTCCGTTACCGCGTTCCACTTCGCGCGCTGCTGCACATCGCCGACTGTGTAAGCTAGCGCATTGGGCGTGACTTCCATGTTGAGCGGCAGGTCGAGCGATATGCCGCGAGCCGACAAGCGTTTCCGAAAGCGCGACAGAGTGATCCTTCGGCAAAAGAGGACGTACAAAACCGAACCCACCATCAGGCCGATTGCAAACCCCATGTGGGCATCCGGCGGATTGAGAAGAATGTCGACAGCCGCTCCACCCAGCCCGCCAAGTATCATCAGGCCACACAGAAGACCGTAATATACAAGGGCCGGCCCACGCTGCCGTGTCGCGATTGCGCGCATTGCGGCCTGCGCCTCGCCCACTTTTAGCACCCCGGAAATGTTCGACACGTTGACCCCTTCCACTTATGGTGGATGCATACTCTCAGCGTCGATGGCTGGCCAAGTGCCACGGTGGTGAAGGAATCCCCTTATCTCGGTGATCGCTTCCGAGAGGCCGCAGCGGCGGGTAGGCGTGGCGGCGGGAAAGGTCGAGAGCAGGCGCGAAGGTGTTGCAGGTTCCAGAATCACGAAACAGCCCTTGTCGTTCTGCGAGCGGATGAGGCGGCCGAACGCCTGCTTGAGGCGCAGGCGCGTGAGCAGGTCGTCATAGCTCTTGCCGAAGCGGGCGCGCCGCGCCTTGTGCAGGATGGTCGGCTTGGGCCACGGCACCTTGTCGAACACCACCAGGCGCAGCGAGCGCCCCGGCACGTCGACGCCATCGCGCAGCGCATCGGTCCCGAGCAGGCAGGCATTCTCCTCCGCGCGGAACAGATCGACCAGCGCGCCGGTATCCAGCCGGTCCACATGCTGCGCGTAGAGATTGATCCCGGATTCGGCCAACGGCGCAGAGATACGTTGCTCCACTGCCCGCAGCGCTCGCACCGCAGTAAACAGCCCCAGCGCGCCGCCACCGCTCGCCAGAAACAATTCGCGATAGGCGGCAGCAAGCTGATCAACATCGCGGCGATCGACATCGCCCACAATGAACACCCGCGCCTGCTCCGCATAGCGGAACGGCGAGCCGAAGGAGGCCCGTTTCGGCGGCTCCGGCAAATGCGCGGCGCCGGTTCGGACCTCCGCCGATTGCCAGTCTTCCGCATCGAGCGGCGCGTCGCGCAAGGTTGCGGACGTGATGAGGGCGCCGTGCGACGGCAGCAGCACCTCCTGCGCCAGCGGAATGGTGGGATCGATCCAGTGACGCCGAAGTCCCACGTCGCTCTCGCGGCCGTCTTCCCGCACAATCTCGAACCAGTCGACGAACTCCGCGGAAGCACAATCGCTTTCCAGCGTCTCCAGCATGGCGAGCCACGCGGGCAGGGTGAGCTTGGCGCGGCGATCGAGACCGCGGGCGGCCGCCTCGAGCCGCGCACGTTCGTAGGTTTCGAGTTCCGCCGCTTTGTCGTCGAACTGCTTGCGCAACTCCCGCGACAGCGCCAGCAGGGGCGCGATCAGGCGCAGGAGCGTGACTGCAAGCCGCCGTGCCGCGCCGATGCACCCGTCATCCAGCGGCACAGTCTCGGCTTCCAGCGCATAGAAGCGATCGTCGGCGTCATTTCGCGCGCGGACGTGCCGGTAGATTTCGGCGAGAAAAACTTCACCGGGCCCGCGCACGCCACCCATATGCAGGCGTGACATCCAACCTTCGCCGGCGAGCGCCCCGGATGCCGCGATACATTCGCCCAACGCGAATTGTGCTTCTTCATTACCAGCGACAATGTCCTTCAACCGCTCTTCGAGGCCGCGCATGCGGGTGCGGGCACGGCCCTCCGGCCCGCGTATCCAGCGGCGCAGCTCCGCCATTTCCTGTCCAGAGAGAAAGGCCGAGAAGCCGCTGTCGGCCGCATCGAACAGGTGATGGCCTTCGTCGAACACGTAACGCACGCGGCGTTCCGGCGCGGCGTCTTCGTCATCGGAGGCAAGCCAGTCCTGTCCCGCTTGCGCGATCACCAGCGCGTGGTTGGCAATGACGATAGGTGCGTGCCGCGCGCGCCGCACCGCGCGCTCGATGAAGCAGGTGCGGTAATGCGGGCACGCCGCGTACACGCATTCGCCGCGCCGGTCGGTAATTTCGCTCAGTGGAAAGGATGCGGCGAGGAAAGCGGGAAAGCCCGCGCCAGACACATCGCCGTCCGCAGTCGCCGACAGCCAGCGCGCGACGAGCCCGAGAACCACCGCGCGCTGCCCCGGCGCCAGCGCAACGCGCTTTGCGGCTTCCTCGAAATTGAGCAGGCAGAGGTAATTCTCGCGGCCCTTGCGCACCACCACCTTGTCGTTGCGCTCGGCGGGATCGGGATAGAGATGCACGGCTTCCTGCACGATCTGCCGCTGCAGGTTGCGCGTGTAAGTGGCGATCCACAGGCCGGGGCCGTTTTTCTCCGTCCACAAGCTTGCCGGCGCGAGATAGCCGAGCGTTTTGCCGATGCCGGTCCCCGCTTCGATCAAGGCGATCTTTGGCGCGCCGGCGCGCTCGCGGGCCGCGAACGCGTGCGTGGCTTCTTCCGCATAGGCCGATTGTTCGGGGCGAAGCTCCCGCTCGCCAACCAGCTGGTGCAGCCGCGTTGCCGCTTCGGCGGGGAGCACCGGTGCCGAGCCCGGTTTGCCGGGCGGCGCCTCGTCTTCCCATTTCGGCAGCGCGCGCCACGCATCGAATCCGGCGATGGGCGATTGGGCGCGGTCGGGCTGGCCGATGGCTTGCAGCACCAGTGGCGCCCAACGCCAGCCGGCTTTCAGCATCGACGACGCAAGCGGCTGCAAGCGCTCCCGTTCCGAAAGGGGCAATGCAGTCAACTCTGCGAGCAACGCGCGCATGGCCGCATGCAGGGTGCACGCGGACTCTTCCGCCGTGGCAGGCAGCGGCAGCATCAGCGCGCGGGCCAGCCCGAGGGGGCTGGGGATGCAGGGCTGTGCCGGACGCACAAAGGCAAACAGCTCCAGCACGTCGAACAGCGGGCGATTGGGCGCAGCCTTCAGCCGCCCCGCGACGAAAATCGCATGCGCCACCAGCACATCGCCGGAGCGAAACAGCCGCTGTGCTTCGTCAGCCCCGGTGTACCGCGTTTCGCCGGACGGCGCCCCCAGTACCGCACCGCCCGCGGCTGGAACCAGCGCCGGAATGTCCAGCCCATTCGTCATTTGTGCCATTGTGGCTGCCCGGGTCTCGATTTGCCAAGCTGGCACAGATGCTTCCCGGATCTGAATTGCGGGGCGGCCAGAAGATACTACCTACGCTTGCATGTCCGGAACAGAAATAGTACGAGCGGTTAGGGAAATAGTCAAGCGCGGGGGGACAAATGGCATCGGAAATCTGGCTGCCACTGACAGCAAACGAGCGGGGCCTGCTGCTGGAAGCGCTGACGCACTACTCCGGCAGCAGGCACGCGGAAGCGAAAGAGGTCGACGCCATGCTGCGGAAGATCGAGCGCGCGAAGCCGCAGCCCTGCGTGACCATTCGGGTCGATGGCGGATTCGTGGAGGAGATCGCGGGTAACCCGTTTCCAGTGCGCCTCTACGATTACGACATCGATGGTGTGGATGACCTCAGTTTCGATGAGGACGGACGCGCCTGTGTGATCAGCGAATTCGAGCCCACGGTTTCGAACTAGCCGAGGAATCTCTCTTGATTATGCCATCGCAGAGCAGTGCGATCCGGTTGGTTTGCAGGGGCTTGGGGAAGAAAAAGCGTCGTTCCATGTAGCCTGCGATATTCGTTTCCGTTGTTGAAATCCGTTCGGACCCGATCACTGACCACAAACCTGAAATCCTCATCAACTGTCACGTATCCGGCATCAAAGACGCTATGAATATCGCGGCGAAGCAGGATGCCATTTGAAATCTGGTGGCCACCACCCTCGGCATAAGGTCGGATGTGAGCGGCTTCGAGCGCGGGCAACACTTTCCCGCGTGATACGGCGCACGCACGCTGATATGCATCCGTCACAGCGACCCGGAAAGCACCTTGCCCGAGGCGAGGTGCGATTAGCGTTGGCTCACCAAATCGCGGTTGTTCGTGTTCCGTGAATCCGGGTCCAGCGTAAGGAGCGGGCGCATCCAGGCCAGTAGTCGCATCCCACAAAGCGCGACCCTCCCGCTCGTCCGTGGAAAATGTTTTCCCTACAACGATTGATCTGCTCCAGCTAGCAGGCTGCGGAATCCATTTGTCCGAAGGAAAGAACACGGGTTGGACGACAATTCGGCATCCGATCATGTAATCCTCATGCGGGCTGTCGACGGTCCGATAACGGCCAACCCGTTCACGCATTGTCTCAAGCGTTGGAGCCCCGTTTTTGACGCCGAATGCTTCCCAGGCCAACGAGATCGGCAAGTTGGATGCATGGCTGAATACGCCGTAGCCACCGATAGCATTGCGCGGAGATTTCAGCCGAAAGAGAAAAAGTTCGCCGGGCTGGATCGCACCAAAGGTGAAACTGCCAGTCGGCTGCCAGAAGTTGACCTCATCGATGCGAGCTTGCGTTGACAAGAAGTCAAACCAGTCTGGATCGGTATTGGCCACCCAAAGTCGAACCAACCGCCCCTCCCGTCGGTAAGTTTGAACGCAATGGGATACTGCCACATGCCTGCCGGATTCACAGGGGATCCCGCCTGTGATTCACTGCCGCGTGATTCGCAGGGCAGAACGAATGTCAGACGCCGGCGCAGACCTTCTCGGGTTCGTGGGAAAGAAGAAGTTCGCCACCATCTTGGCCGATCCCCCGTGGCAATTCACGAACCGGACGGGGAAGATCGCACCAGAGTACAAGAAGCTGACGCGCTACGGCACGATGAGCCTCGAAGACATTTGCACGCTGCCCGTGAGCGAGGTCGCGCGCGAACGCGCGCATCTCTATCTCTGGGTACCGAACGCGCTGCTGCCGTGGGGCTTACAAGCGATGGCCATGTGGGGGTTCACCTACAAGAGCAATCTCATCTGGCACAAAATCCGAAAAGATGGGGGGCCTGACGGACGGGGCGTCGGTTTCTATTTTCGCAACGTGACCGAAATTGTTCTGTTCGGGGTCCGCGGAAAAAACATTCGCACCCTCAAGGCCGGCCGCAGCCAAGTGAATTTCATAGCTTCGCGTAAGCAGGAGCATTCGCGCAAGCCAGATGAGCAATACGCCATTGTCGCGTCCTGTTCGGCTGGTCCTTACTTGGAACTGTTCGCGCGCGGCCGCCGCGACGGCTGGACCTCCTGGGGCGCGCAAGCCGACGATGGCTATCGTCCAAGCTGGCGGACCTATGCCTTCAATTCGGCGGCAACAGAGCTGGCCCAGCCCTAATCATGAGCAAGCCAGCATTACAAACAGTCTGCACGCAACCGAGCTGCGAGTGCTGCTTGCCCTGACGATCCCGGAATGAAAATATCCTTCGTGAAGTCTGCGTCTTTTAGCTTAGACCTATTTAGTACGTCGACAAATGATTGTGTCGAGACGACCTTCGGCCTTGTGGTGATGTGCCGATAAGCGTCCCTGAAAAATCGCATCAAACCGAGGTAACCGGTGCTGCGATTTAGCACATAGTTTTTTCCGTCATCCTCCCAGGCGACGGGCCAACGCTCCTTGACGGCGTCGAAGAAATTCCAAACGACACTGACAATCTTTTCGTCCTCGTCTGCTACGAAGAATGGACGTAGCACGCAGCGCTCGAATTCCTCCTGGGAAACCGGTGACCAGCTTCCACCTCTTCGGCCGATTTCACGATCCTGGATTGGGTCACGGGAGATATGACGGATTAACCCCTCAACGAAAGTTGCCTGAGAAAGGGTTTCTCCGAACCTTCCCTCAGTTGCTACGCCCAGTCGCTTGATGCGTTGATGGAATGGACTTCGTTTGTCGCGATCCAGTACTACAGCCGTCTCATGGCATGTCTTTTCCGGACTCCGCGCATCGCGGTAGGAAAACAAATCGTATACCAAGCTGCGATTTACCTTAGTTTGGGCCAAATTCACCGTCGAGAAAATCTCCGCCTCTGTAGCTTTGTCTAAACCGACGAAGATGGCGACGTTTACGTCGAACTCACGGGAGATTCGCCTAAGGGCTTCCAACCTGTGCTGACCATCTATCACCGTTGCGATCTGTTTAAACAGAATGCGCTTTGAAGAATCCTGATGCGGATAATTGGAAAGCCTCATTTGCATCATGCTGGAATTTTGAGTGCCGCTCGAATGGAGTTCGACGCATTCCTCCCTGACGGACAAGATCACGGCAGTTGGAAAGGTGGCATCTGTCGTACCTAGATAGCGCACAATGTCCTTGACTCGCTTCTCACTCACTTCCCGCTGAATTCCAAGGAAATCTGTGAACCGTTCTCTGTCAACAAGTCTGCGAATATCAAATTCGGAAATGTCGACTGCGATCTGACGTGGGATCACGCCAATGAAAAAATCACCAATCGGCTGCGAGACCGTCATCACGGGGATTGTGACGGAGCGGAAGTCCTCCTTCAAATTGATGCTAGCCATTGTGATCTCCGCGCAAGGCGTTCACTTTCTTATGCAAACTGCTGGCTTCCGAGATATTTGAAGCTTCGACTGTCGGTGGCTTTAGCTTCTGAAATATCAAGAGCAAGACGTAGCAAACGATCGAAGCCGAATAGAGCAGGCCGGATGGAAAGGTGACTGCACCAGAGGGCGTGTAATTGGCGGCTGCCGTTACGGCGATAAGGATTCCACAGTACGAAAACCCCACAATGCAGAGAAAGATAAAAATCGGCCGCCCCGGAATGTGCAGCTTCTTTTCGATGCCACATATCCAAGCAACTGCCGCCCAATTCGCAATAGCGTAGAAAGCGAGTTGTCCGGCTGCGGTATTATTGTAGACAAAATCCCATAAGGTCAGAAGGTGGTGGTACGCATGGCGAGCCAGATGGGGTTGTTCAACGTATTGGTAGTAGGCGATAGCGACGAGGGGCAGAAGACTTAAAACGGTGATAAAAGCCACTTCATAAATGGCTCGTGAGACAGCTTCTATTGAATCATCATCAATGAGTGATCGGCGCGCCATCAGCAAGCGACACTCAACGCAAGGTTAGGTGACGTCATCCGGTGCGCAGAGCCCCCCTCAAGGCATTTCCAGCGATCTCGCTAAGACGTGAGAGCTTTCTATAGAGATTGACCTTAGGTCAACTAGTACGATCGAGGTGGGTCAACGGCTTCTGCTGCCGAAGGTTTTGGGGGCCCGCCTTCGCTGAAGCTGGGGTGGGCAGGCGTTGGGGCCAACGACATCGACCGCCGAAAGGCGTTGGCACATTCGGCCTTCCTGCACCTTTTTCCCCTACCAGGAGCACTTCGGTACTTCGATCCCGCATCGAGTGCGGGGCAGGCTGTCCCCGTGTTGTGGAGATGATTCAACAAAGCGAACGACGGCGCTTGTGGAAAACAAAGAGGGCGGTGGGAGCCGCCCTCTTCCAATTCACATAAATCGTCTTCGCGTTAGCGCGTGCTGTGCCTCAGCTTTTGTCCTTGCCCAGCAGCGCGAAGGCGAGATCGACCGGTCCGGCAGCGTTCCAGCAATCCTGAATGGTTTCGAACTGCTGCAGGCATTGCGGATCGGCAACGCCGTTGCCGCCGCCATAGTAATAGCCCGCGCCCGGCTTGTTGGCGACGTTCACATTCTGCAGCCAGGCCCAGTAGCCGCTCGTGAAGAGGCCGGCCAAATTCGCCTGCACGCTCACCCAGTAGCGGGCGCCTTTCGTGCCGCCCTTCAGATTCACCTTGCAGCTCTTCGGCAGTTTGATGTGGAAGGAGCCGGTATCGAGGCCCGATTGCGGCGTGAGGTTATCGCACTCCACCACCTTCGCGTCCTTGTTCGGCAGGCCCTTCTTGTCTTTCCAGAACAGCACATTCACCGACGAGGCCGGCCCGGGCTCCGTGTAGTAGAAGCCGCTGGTGTCGACTTCCTTCACTTTCCAGGTGTGGCCGGTGGGAACCACGAAATCGTCGGCCAGGTACTCGTCGTATTGCGGATAGGAGCTGAGCGTCTGCGAAAACCAGCCGTATGACGCATCGCCGATGTTCTGATCGTAAAGCGTGGTGAGCCCTGGCGGCGGTGCATGAATGACGTGCGGCGCCGTGCCGTGCGCGCCGGCGGCCGACATCGGAGTGGCCGCATAGGCGCTGCCGCTTAAGGCCAGAGTCGCGACGGTGACAAGAAGCATGGCTTTCATGGAAACCCCCTTGGTTTTTGGCTTGGCGTTTGCCGCGGGGAAATTCCCCCCGCGGCTGGTGGAAATCTAGCGCCGGATTTTGCCCACGGGCAATCGGCGATTCAGGCTGGCAGCATTGCATTGGGAAGTTGATTCAGCTTGCCTTGCGTAGCCGGATTTCCAGCTTGCTGCCGAGACCAGGCGTCCTGACAGGTGTGGTCACGGGCGACGACACCGGCGAGGCCATCAACGCTGCCATCGCGGTTATCGATGCGCCCGCCTCGGCCGGAGTCCACGCCGAGCACCTGCAGCTTGCCACCGGACCTGACGGATCCGTGCCAATCACTCGCGCTCTTCGTGTTCCTCGTTCGCGACGAAGCTTTCACTGAACAGGTGCAATCCCACAAGGTCCTTTGCGATTTCTCTGGCGGGAGGGCCACCGCCTTCGCTTCGCTCGGGCTCCGGCGCATGCACGGTGATTTCCTGTAGGTTTCGCGCCTTCAGATCGCGGTTCACGTCTGCCAGCTGCGTGCTCGTCAGGGTGCCGAACGAGAGCTCCACATCGCCGAGTTCGCGCGCGAGCACGTCAACGCGCGCGAGTTGGTATGGCGTGGGCCGATCTTCCGTCGAAAGAATCGCGCCGTACACGTACCCCATATGCTCACGCAGGCGCTCTTCGCCGGTGATGGCGCCCCCCTCAGTCGTCGCCACGATTTTCTTGCGAAGGTCGGTGGCATTGTTTGTCAGAGCATCAAGCTTGGCGCGAAGCGCGTCGCTTGGCGGCAATCCTGTTGATCGCTGCTGCGCCTGCGCACTTACATCCACAATCTTGTCGTTCAGCACGCTCATGCGCCCGAAGAGGGCAGACGCGCGCTTGGCGGCGGCATACTGTGCTTCCTTGTCGGCGATCGTGAAGGTGGCGCGGCGGTCCAGCGTTACCGTAAGCGGCATGGTGTAGGTGTTCTTGCCCTTCGTGAGCCGCACCGCGTATGTGCCGGGCGGCACGCGCGGACCTTGGGCTGCCTGGAACACCAAGGTGGCGCCGCGTGGCGTTTGCGGCGGATCGTCCCGCATGCTCCACACCACGCGGTTCAGTCCCTTGCGGTTGGACGCGGGAATGGTTGTCTGCACGCGGCCGTTCGCGTCCAGCACCTCGATGCCGATGCGGCCGATCACCTGTCGCGATTTCTGATAATACGTAATGACAACCCCGTCGGCGGGATTCTGTCCGGTGAAGGACGCGTCGCCGTTGCCATAGCCGCCATTGCCCTGAATGCGCTGCTGTGCCGGCCGCCCCGGAATCAGCGCCGCTTCCGATGCGACAACATTCTGGCTCAGCGCGCGCAAGGGAGAGATGTCATCGATGATCCAGATACCGCGGCCGTGCGTGGCGAGCACCAGATCGTCATCGCGTGTCTGGAAGGCGAGGTCGCGCACGGGGACATGCGGGAGATTGTTCGGCGCGAAAGCCGACCATGTGTTGCCGCCATCCAGAGAGGCATAGAGTCCGAATTCTGTTCCCACGAACAGGATATTCGGGTTCTTGGGATCTTCCTTGATCACATGCGCGTAGCCGCGCACGCCGGCCGTCGCGGGTGTGATCAGCGGCTGCCAGGTGCGGCCGTAATCGCGGGTCCGATAGGCGTAGGGGGCCATGTCGCCGAAGTTGTGGCGATCCATGGTAACGTAGGCGGTCGCCGGATCGGTGCGGCTCGCTTCCACCCAGCTGATCCAGTTGCCTTGCGGCAGGCCCGGTACATTGGCAACCGTATTCGTCCAGCTGCGTCCGGAGTCGCGCGTCACCTGGATGTTGCCGTCATCCGTTCCTACCCAGATCACATCCGAATTCAACGGGCTCTCGGAGATTGAGTAAATCGTCGTGTGCATCTCGGCGGCGGAATTATCGACGGTGATGCCACCGGACTGCTCCTGCTTCTGCATTTCCGGATCGTTCGTCGTCAGGTCCGGAGAAATGCGGTCCCAGGTGACGCCGTGGTCTTTCGAGCAAAAGAGGAATTGCGCGCCGATGTAGACGACGCCCTTGTTCGTCGGCGACAGCGCTATGGGTGTGTTCCAGTTGAAGCGCAGCTTTTCGTGGTAGTTCGCCTTGGGTTGGATATCGCGCTGTTCCAGCGTCTTCCGGTTCACCCGTCCGACATAGCCGCCTTGGGATTCCGCATAGACGTAATTCGGATCGGCCGGATCCGGATAGGTGAAAAAGCCATCGCCGCCGTAAAGGTTTTCCCAACGGTAGTTGCTGACGCCGCCGGGATAGGCACTGTCGCCCACCCAATCCGAATTGTCCTGGAGGCCGCCATAGACCTGGTATGGGTCCTTGTCGTCCACGCTGACATGATAGAATTGGCTGATGGGGAGATTGTCGCCCTTCCACCATTTCGAGCCGCCGTCATAGGACAGCCACAAGCCGCCATCGTCGCCGCCGATCACCTGTTTCGGGTTTTTCGGATTGATCCAGACATCGTGCCAGTCGCCGTGGCCGTTGTTGCCTGATGCCTCGGTGAAGCTCCTGCCGCCGTCTTCCGAGGCGATCAGGGTGAGATTCACTTTGAACAAGCGGTCGGGATTTGTGGGGTCGACCACCAGCCGCGCAAAATAGAACGGGCGCCAGACCATGTTGCGGCTGCTGTCGCGCTCTTCCCATGTCATTGCACCGTCATTGGACACGTACAGCGCCGAACGCACATTCTCGATGAAGGCGTACACACGCTTGGGATTGGATGGCGCGTACAGAACCTCGACCCGGCCCCACGGGGTGGCCGGCAAGCCCTTGTTTGTTTGCGCCGTCATGGGTCTCCAGCTGCGGCCGCCATCTGTGGAATGGAACATACCGCTGCCGGAGAACGCCGTTGGTCCATCGCCGCCGGAGCGGAACGTCCAGCCTTTGCGGCGGAAGTCCCAGAGGCCTGCCAGTATCTCGTTTGGATTTTTCGGACTAAGCGTGACGGAGGAGCAGCCGGTGGAAAGGTTCGGTCCCTTCAGCACCAATGACCAGCTCTGGCCGCCGTTGACCGTCTTGTACAATCCGCGGTCCGCACTGTCGCTCCACAATTTGCCCGGCACGCAGGCGTACACCACATTGCCGTTGCGCGGATCGACGACGATGCGGGTGATCCGCTCCGACTGGGGCAGGCCCATGTTGGTCCAGGTCTCGCCGCCGTCGGTCGATTTGTAGATGCCGTCCCCAATGGAAACCGAATTGCGCGTCCAGCTTTCGCCCGTGCCCACCCACACGACTTTCGGATTGGTGGGATCGAGGGCGATGGCGCCGATGGATTGCACAGGCTCGCGGTCGAACACCGGCTTGAAGGTCGTGCCGCCGTCCAGCGACTTCCAGACGCCGCCGGAGGCTGCGCCCACGAACAACGTCACCTTCCCGTCGGTTTCCTGACGGCCGGCGATCGCCGCAATGCGGCCGCTCATGGCGGCAGAGCCGATGTTGCGGATGCCGAGCCCCGAAATGGTGGCGCTGTCCATACTCTGCGCCGAGGTTGCCACGCTGAGAAAAGACGACGCCGCGATGAGCGCCAGAAGAAGATTGCGCAAGGAATGTCCCCTCTACTTCGGATGCGGTGCGGCGCTGGGCTGCGCCGGGATCTGGAAAATGGCGGGATCGACGGCCACGTTCGCCTCCGCCGATTTGACGGTGATCACCTGCTTGTTGGCAGCCGGCGAATTTAGCGGGCCAGAGGCAATCGAGAAGGGGAAGTAAACCCCGTGCACCAGCTCATAATCGCCCAGATCGGTTTCGGTCTCCTGTTCTGAGCCGCGGATGGTGCGCCGCTCCAGAACCCGGATTTCCAGAAACACGTCCGGATCGAGGTAGTAGGTGTAGACAGTGCCATCTTTCTGGGAGACGCGCAGCTTGTAGGTGAGCGTTCCGTCGATGTCCTCACGGCCGAGGTAATCCACGCTGGAACCGCGAATCGCGGCGGAGAGCAGGGCACCCTGAATGATGGCCTCGTCAGCCAGCGAGCGTGCCTCGTCCGTGCCCATTTGCGAGGCGTCTTTGCGCCCCTCGAACGGATTGATGCGCCAGCCCAGCTTGCCATTGTAGGCCTGCACCAAGGTCAGCCCCTGCAGCGATGCGTCCACGCGGTCGGAGCAGGTCTTGGGATCGCTGCACATGCGCGTCTCGGTGTAGGCAAGCTTGAAATCGCCCGGGAAGCGCAACTCACCCTTGGTCACATAGGTGTGAATGGCCGCCACTTTCTCTACACCGCCGCGGGCGGCCAGATTCTTCGCCACCAGTTCCTGCGCGGTTTCGGCCGATGCGGACGACAAAATCGCGAGAAGGAGCGCCGGAATGAGCGCCGCCTGTATGGTTCGGTACAAAGTTTTGTCCCCTTCGAGGTGGCCGCAGATTGACGGCGCGAAACTCTTTCCCATGAAACTCGGCTCGTCAATGCGGCGGGCGGCTGGCGCACCCGTGCGGTGGCCGCAGGGCTATGCGATAGAGCAGCCGTTAGAGCGCGGCGCTGAGTTGCAGCCAAACGGTGCGGGCGGGGAGGAGATAGTAGGATGAGCTGCCGAATTCGCTTTGCGTCACCGGCGGGCGCTCGTTCGTCAGGTTTGTGCCTGCGACGGCGATGTCGTAGCGGTCGAAGCGATAGCCTGCGGTGATATCCAACGTGGTGTAGCTCGGCGCCGGTGCTTCGTTTTCCTCGTCGAGGAAACGGCGGCCGACGAAATTTACCACTGCGGTGCCGTGAAAGCCTTGCGCTGGCGTGTACAGCAGACCCGCCGAGGCGAGAATGTGTGGCGCCAACGTCAGTTGATTGCCGCTCACATTGACCGGCCCGCCGTCGGGTGGCGCTGCTTTTGCAGCATCGCCTTCATCGCCGAGGATGAAATTGGTGAAGCGGGCATCGTGATAGGCGAAGTTTGCGGCTAGCGACAAATCGGGGGCCAGCAGAAAGCGGGTTTCCAGCTCCACGCCTCTCAGCCGCTCGCCGCCGGCATTGCGCAGCACCGGCTCACCGTTAGTGTCGGTCTCGGCGACCACAAGATTGGAGAAATTCAGCAGGAATACTTCTGCGCTGTAAGTGAAACGGCCGCCTGCTGCCGCGCCCTTGAAACCGACTTCATAGCTCTCTGCAGTCTCGGGATTGAGCACATCTGGCGTGAAGTCCGGCCCGAAATCGATGGCCGCCGGTTTGAATGCGTTGCGGTAGTCGGCATAGAGCACCGCTTCGTTACCGCCATCCCTCCACATTTGGTAGCTGGCGCCCGCCATGCCGGAAAGACGTGTCGTGCTGTTCTTGTCGCGCGCAAATTCATTGTCGGCGGAATCGAAGCCATCGAAATGCGCGGACGTCTTATCTTCAAAGGTCTCGTTCAGGCGCAATCCGGCAAGGATGTCGAGCGCAGGCTCCGGATGCCAATCGAACTCGGCGTATTGGCCACCAAACACGCGCTGGTCGCGAATGGTATTGATTTCGTCCACATGCAGCGCCGTCGTGGGCGGCGGAAGGACGAGCCCCGAGAGCGGTGCGAAATACTCGCCATTGAGGCTGCGCTGCCGCCCTAGGCCGTAGAGAAGATCGGCGCCGATCACCAGTTCGGCATTTTCGGCCACTGCGTGCGCGAGATGGGTGTCGACGTAGCCGTCCTGAATCAGCCGGTTCTGGTCCTGTGAGTCCGCATTGGGATCGCCATCATTCGTGAGATCGGCGCGCAAGAATCCGCGAATGTCGCGAATGTCGGAATGCGCGAACGAAGCCAGCGTGCTCCATTCGCCCCACGCTGTCGGCAGCACATAGCTAAGGCTCGCATGATAGTGGTTCTCATCGATCTTCGCGTTCGCCGGATTGTAGTTGGCGTTGATCGGCGTGAGCTTGGTGAGCGCGTCGCCCTGGCGAACGACAGGACTCGGCGGCACGTCGTTGATCAGAGAAATGTCGGCATCGAAACGCAATGTGCCGGGCCCGAGCGCGGTTTCCGCGCGATAGAGGAAATGTCCGTCCTCAACGGATTCGCGCTTGTCGGCAAAGCCGCGCTGCTCCCAATCGGCGGCGAAGGAGTGCCGCCACGCATCCCAATCCGGCAGCGCGACCGACCCTGCCGCGCGCCAGGAATCGTAGTTGCCGTACGCGGCTTCGATTTCATTGGCGGCTTCGCCGGGCGGATAGTGCAGCAATTGAATAACGCCAACGAAAGATGTCGCGCCGAACGCAACGGGCGCGCTGCCTTTCAGCACCTCCACGCGCTGGACGTCATTGAAATCGAGATCTGGAATCGTGGGATTGAACGCGCCACCCCAGGGCACGCCATCAACCACCAGCAGGAAAGCGTCGAACTCGTGCAGGCCCCAGAAGGAGGGAACGGCGCTTGAAGGTCCGGCATCGCCGCCCGCCGGCGCTTCGACGCCGGCAGTGAGCGCGAGCATGATCGACAAGTCGCGTGCCTGCCGTTCGCGCAATTCCTCGCCAGTGATGATGGATACGTCCGCCGGCACGTCACCCACGGACTCCGGTAGCCGCGTTGCCGTGACCTGAACGATTTCTGGACCCGAATCTGCCGAAACGGCGCTCGCCATAAAGACCAGCGATAAGGCCAATGCCGACAAACAGATTTTCATCACCCCCCCAATATCGCGGCGAACTCGTCGCTAGACAGATCTGAATCTCAGCTTGGTCCCAGACCGCCGTTTCTGCGAACCTATTGCTGCCGCTTCATGCCTGTGTCGAATCGCGCGAGGTTCGACAGTTTCATCTGCTGCCATTGTTGGAGCTTGCTGTCGAGCGAGCGGGACAGCGTCGCAAATGCTGCGCGGGCATCAGGGCTTGGATCGGCATCTGCGCCATCGACAGCATCCTGAAGCTTTCCCAACTCGTCGGACAGATTCTTCAAGGAGGCGGGTGGCGGCGGCGCAGTGGTCCGATCCGCGCGCACACTCCCGGGCACCGGAATCCCCGAGAACTCCGATACCTTGTCCATAAGATCGCGAATCCGCGGACGCAACCTGGTATCCTGGGCCTGACGCGCGTCAAGTGCCTTGAGCAGCGCTGTGGCGTCTTTAACGGCGGCAGCCGCTTGCTTTGCTTTCTCCTGTACCTGCACGGCCAATTCGAACTCACGCACCAATGCTGCAGGCTCGACCTTCACCCGCGGGTCGGGCTCGAGTGTTAGTTGTTGTCGGACCGCTTTTCCGTTGGCACGTAACTCAACCATATACACGCCCGGCGGAACCCAAACACCTTTGGGATCGGACTCATCGTCAGGGTTTGCCGGAGTGCCATAGCGCAAATCCCAAACGAAGCGATGCATGCCAGGTTCGGCACTAAGACTTGGCTTCGGAGGCGCCCATTCCGGTGCATAGGTCAGCTTTGCGGCATCCGGCGTGGCCGGTTTGTCGCTGCTGCTGAAGCTCGCGACCTTCTTTCCTTCCGCATTGTAGATGGTCAGCATCACCGGGCCTTTGCCGTCTGCGGGAAGAACATAGTCGATAGCCGCACCGTCGGGCGGGTTTGCCGCCATGGGCTCGTCCTTCGGCATCGGCGTTCCGGTGAAACCGGTTGGCCGCAGCCGGATGGCATCCGCGGGTTTGAAGAGCATGGCGCCGGCCGCGAGAGCTGACGGCGCAGCATCCATCTGTCGCAGCGCGGTCACATTGTCCATGATCCAGAAGCCGCGGCCGTGGGTAGCGATCACCAAATCGTCGCCATGCACCTCGATGTCGCGCACCGAGGCCATCGGCAGATTCTGCTGCAGCGATTGCCAGTGGCCGCCATCGTCGAAGGATACGAACATGCCGCGCTCGGTGCCGGCATACAGCAGTCCTTTCCGGGCCGGGTCCTCACGCACGACGTTGACGAACGCGTTTCCCGGCAATCCGTGGTCGATCCGTTGCCAACTCTGGCCGCCGTCGCCCGTGCGGTAGAGGTATGGCGCGTCGTCATCGAGCCGATGCCGGTCTACGGCCAGGTACGCGGTGTTGGTATCGAAATGCGAAAGCTCGATGCCCGCGATCTTCGACCACGGCGTCAACCCCGCGGGCGTGATGTTCGTCCAATGTGCGCCGTTATCGAGTGTTGTCCAGGCCAACCCATCATCGGTGCCCGCCCAAAGCGTTCCTTCATGAAAAGGCGAGGGTGCGATTGAATAGATCACGCCGCGCGCTCGTCCGAAATGGTCGTCGTCTGCAGCAGTTGACGGGTCGAGGTTCGGCGGCGCGCCCGCATCGGCGCGCGTCAGGTCGGGGCTCATAAGTTCCCAGTGAATGCCGCCATCGGAGGTTCGGTAGAGCCGCTGATCGCCAAAGTACAAGGTGTCCTTACCGACACGTGACCATGCGAGCGGCAAGGTCCAGGCGGTGCGATGCTCGCCATCGGGAAGCAACAGCGTAGGATCGACATGCCGCGTCTGTCCGGTGCGCAGGTCCAGCTTGTCTACGCGTCCGCCATAGACGAGATCCGGATCGTCGGGATCCGGAGCGATCATGTCGCTTTCGCCACCGGCCGTGACTTCGTGGAATTGCTCCATGGTGATCCCGTCATAACCGGTCGCGCGGCTGGGGAGTGCCACCGCTCCGGAATCCTGCTGCGCGCCATACACCCAGTAGGGAAACCGATTGTCGGTGCTCACGTGATAAATCTGTGCCGTCGGCTGGTTGTACCAGCTGCTCCAGGTCTTGCCCCCGTTCAGCGTGACGATGGTGCCCTGATCGCTGCCGATGATCTGCCGAGCGGAATTCGTAGGATCGATCCACATGTCGTGAAAATCGTCGCCCGTGGGATCGCCCTTCAGCGCAATAAAGTGTTTTCCGCCATCGTCAGAGCGCAAAACGACGGTGTCCATGACATAGACGCGGTCGGCGTTGTTGGGATCGACGGTGATGCCGGAGAAATACCAGCCGCGGTTCCAGATGCGCTTGTCGCCGTTGACCTTCGACCAGTGCACACCGCTGTCTTCGGAGACATACAGCCCAGCTTCCGCTGATGGACCGTCGGAGAGCGCGTAAACACGCGACGGTTTCGCACGCGAGACCCCGATCCCGATGCGGCCCGGATACGCGATGAATCCATTGCCCACGATTTGCGTCCAATGACTGCCGGCATCGTGTGAAACATAGAGCCCGCTGCCGGGCCCGTTCGACGGCGGGTAGACGCTCCAGGGCGGCCGTCTGGTCTGCCACAAGGCCGCGAATACCGTGTTCGGATCGCCCGGTTTGAACGCGAGATCGATGGCGCCGGTGTTCTCGTCTTTGAACAGCACCCGCTGCCAATGCGCGCCGCCGTCTTTCGAGCGAAACACGCCGCGTTCGTTGTTGGGACCATAGGCATGGCCAAGCGCCGCGACGAAGACGATGTTCGGATTCTTCGGATTGACCAGAATGCGCCCGACCTGCCGGGTGTCGGCGAGACCGAGAAATGACCAGCGCGCACCACCGTCTATCGTTTTGTAAACGCCGTTGCCGTGTGCAATGTCGGAGCGCATGTCCGCTTCGCCTGTGCCCACGTAGATTGTATTCGGGTCTGACGGAACCACAGCAACCGCGCCGATCGAGCCATCGTGCTGAGTGTCGAAAATCGGCGACCAGGTGCGGCCGCTGTCGGTTGTCGCCCAGACACCGCCATCGACCGCGCCAAACCAGAAATGGCGGCTGTCGCCTGGAACACCGGCCACCGTGAGCACGCGGCCGCCACGAAACGGACCGATGAAACGCCAGTGCAGGTCTTGATACCAGGAGGGCGAAACGAGCGATTGAGAGTCGGGGGCCGCGGCAGCCGTGGCAATTAGCGTTGTAAGAAGCGCGAGTGAGATAGCGCGAATTCGGCTTCCCATTTGTGAGCCCTTGTAAATGCGAAATCGACCGCGGCGGGTGAAGCTAGTCCAACCGCATGCTGAATGTCAGGTTGCGCTGTTTGAAGCAATTGCCTTGCGCGATGTTGGGCCGCTAGCGTGCTGCGGCTGTGGAACGGACAATCGAGGCAGGCGGATGATGCGAGTTTTGGGAATTACGATTTTTCTCGCCAGCGCTGTGGCCGCGGCAGCGCAAGCACCGACGTCAGGCGTGTCAGCCTTGTATGGCGACTTGCATTGGCGGCAGCTCGGTCCGTTTCGCGCGGGTTGGGCGACAGTTGTAGAGGGCGTGCCGGCGAAGCCGAATACCTTTTACTTCGGTGCGGCTGGCGGCGGCGTGTGGAAGACGGACGATGCAGGCCGCACATGGACGCCGCTGTTTCAGAATGGCCCAGCCGCTTCGATCGGCGCGCTGGCGATTGCGCCATCCAATCCCAACATCATCTACATCGGCACGGGCCAGCCGGAACCGCGCTATGACGTTGCCGCAGGCCTTGGTGTGTTCAAGTCCGCCGATGGCGGTGTGCATTGGCAGTCGCTGGGTCTCGCCAGCACCCGCTACATCGGCCGGATTTGGGTGGATCCAAAGAATCCAAATGTGGTGCTTGTTGCAGCACAGGGACACTTCTTCGGGGCGAGCGCAGAGCGCGGCATTTATCGCTCCACCGATGGCGGCAAAACGTGGTCGCATGTTCTGAAGACCGGTAACTGGACCGGTGTCGCCGATCTTGCCAGCGATCCGAAAAATCCGCGCGTGATCTTCGCAGCCGCCTGGGAAAGCCATCAATATCCCTGGCTCAGCTATTTCACGCCGCCAATCGGTCCCGGCAGCGGGATCTACAAATCGGTCGACGAAGGCAAGACCTGGCGCAGGCTTGCGAGTGGAGGCTGGCCGAAAATTCCTGTTGGCCGCATCGGGCTTGCGGTCACGCACACCGCGAAGGGCACGCGCGTGTACGCGAGCGTGGATTCCAAGGAGGCCGGCGGTCTGTACCGCTCCGATGATGGCGGGGCCAATTGGGTGCATTTGAACACATCGCAGGCGGTGGCGAATTGGTATTTCAGCCGGTTGACTGTCGCGCCCGAGAACCCGGACGTGGTCTACGAGGTCGGGCAATCGATCCGCCGCTACACGAACGCCGGCGCAAGATGCGAGATCATCAAAGGATCGCCGGGCGGGGACGACTACCATCACGTCTGGATCAATCCGCTGCATCCGGATCATCTGATCACCGGCTCCGACCAAGGCGCGGTGGTAAGCGTCGATGGCGGGGCAACATGGAGCAGCTGGTACAATCAGCCGACGGGACAATTCTATCATCTCGAAACCGACAACCGGTTTCCCTATTGGATCTATTCCGGTCAGCAGGACAGCGGCACCGTCGCCGTCGCCAGCCGCAGCGATTACGGACAACTCACCTTTCGCGATTGGCATCCCGTGGGCGGCGAGGAGCGCGATTACGATGTGCCAGATCCCACCGATCCCGACATCGTCTATGGCTCCGGACTTGGCGGTCGGGTGACGAAATGGAATGCGCGCACCGGACAGGTTACCGACGTGACACCCTGGCCGGAAAGCAATTATGGCAAGCGGCCCACGCTCACGAAATACCATTACATGTGGGTGACGCCACTGGTGCCATCGCGCGTCGGCACGCCGTCGATTTACCTGGGCGGGCAGGTTTTGTTCCGCACGCAGGATCAGGGAAGTAGCTGGTCGATGATCAGCGGCGATCTCACCGGCAAGCAGCCTGACGCGAAGGACTGCGATGGAGACGTGTCGCTCGCCGATGCTAAACCTTGCGGCTACGGCTCGATTTCCACCATCGCGCCCTCGCCGCGCAGCGCGCAGGAGATCTGGGTTGGCTCCGATAGCGGTCTCATCCATCTCACGCGCGACGGCGGCGCGCACTGGAGCAATGTGACGCCGCCATCGATTCCGGTCTGGGCAAAGGTTTCAACGATCGATGGCTCTTCGTTGCAGGATGGCGTCGCCTACGCCGCCGTGGACGGCCATCGCACCGACGATTTCCAGCCACATATTTTCGTCACGCGCGACTATGGCCAGAACTGGCGAGATGTCAGCGCTGGCTTGCCGCGGGAGCACTTCGTCAGCGTCGTGCGCGCCGATCCGGTGAAGCCCGGCCTTCTCTATGCCGGCACCGACAATGGCGTGTTTGTCTCGTTTGATGACGGCGGAAGCTGGCATCCGATGCAACTCAACCTACCGAGCGCGTGGGTAACCGATCTTGCCGTTCATGGCGACGATCTCATCGCCGCAACACAAGGGCGCGCGATCTGGGTGCTCGATGATGTGGAACCACTGCGGGAGATTGCGAAAGGCGTTTTCGAACCTGTGCATCTGTTCGCGCCGGTTACAGCCTGGCGCGTTCACCCCGACAACAACAACGACACGCCACTGCCGCCGGAAACACCGGCCGGTGAAAATCCACCGTCGGGCGCTGTGATCGATTATTGGATTGGCGCGGATGCGGGCAGTCCTGTGACTCTCGAATTCTTCGATGGAAATGGACAGCTGGTGCGCCGCTTCTCGAGCTCGGATGTTGCGCGATCTCCGCCGGCCGAACGCTACTTCGCCAAAGCGTGGACGAAGCCACCGCGGCCGCTCAGCGCCACGCCGGGAATGCATCGCTTCGTCTGGAATCTCCGTTATGAGCGACCCGATGCGGCGGAGTATTCGTACAGCATCGCCGCCGTCTGGGGTCGCCCCACGCCCATCGAGCCGGAAGGCACATGGGCGCTGCCGGGAACATATACGGTGGCGCTCACCGTGAATGGCAAGCGCTATACCGCGCCACTCACCGTTGTTGAAGACCCGCGGGTAAAGGTGAGCACCGCGGACCTTCAGGCCTCCCTTGCCTTGTCGCAGAAGATCGGGCCGGCCTTGGCCGAGGCAGCGCTCGGCTATCGCGAGCAGCGCGCGCTCAGGGCATTGCTGGATAAGCGCTATCCCGAAGCGGCCAAAATCCGTGAGGAGACGCGAAAGCTGATGGAGCCGTTGCGCGCCAAACCAGCGGAAGGCGAGCCCACCTTCCAGTCTGTCGCGGAAATGCTTTCCGGCGTCGAGCGCGCGCTGGAATCCGCCGATGCTGCGCCCACGCGCGCACAGGAGCAGTTCGTCGACGATGCACTCGTGAAACTTTCGGTTCTCAAGCGTGAATGGGAACAGGCGAAACTTGGATCGCTGGCGAGCCTGAATGAGGCCTTGGCACGGGCGGGGGAAAATCCAATCGTCATCCCGGATAAAGACAAGCTGACTGCCGAAGAACCCGGGGAAGGCGAAGACCTACCGTAGGGATCTCGCCGGTGAGTCCTGCCGGGCGGGTGACCGGCAGCTTCAGTGAAGCCGCCACGTCTCCCCCACCAAATTGCGCGACAGGCACGGGGGGTGCTGCCGCGCGTCTTCTCCAAGAGTGGGATTGTCACATCGGCCTCGGGAGAGCGATGAGCAATCACCCATGATAAGACCGCCGTGGAAAATTGCGCGGCCTTCTGCTTTTGAAGCGGTCACGCCCGTGACAGACTTGTCGCCAAAGCTGGCGGAATCGGAAAGCGGCCTGGTCGGCACCAAAAATGATATCGAAGACCTGCAGCGGCGCGCGCTGCAAACCGCATATAGTCACGGGTCGATACGGCGATTTTCTGCGCTGTTATCAACTCTTCGGAGGAACGCTTTTGCGGCCGCCCAACCGGCGTCACGCGCCTTGCGTGTGCCTTCTTTGCTGCCACCGAAATCCATCTGGAAAAGGAACGGTATACCCATCTTCACGATTCCTGGCCCGTAACCCATGAGGAGATGGCTGGAGTCGCTGAATTGCAGGTTCTGAACGGAATAGCCGAAGTGATGCGCCGTCAGCCGCGCTTCAACATTGTCGGCCATTTTGGACGACGGCCACAGTTTGTCGCTTTTCGATGAAATCAGAAGCACTGGTCCGTGAATATTTTCGACCGGAATCGCCGCTGCGGCGAGTTGCTGGGGCGTGGCTTTCGCGAGCGCGGTCTTGAACATGTGGAGCAAGCCGTCGCCTTGCGTGTAGGTGCTGGTCAAAAACGCTATCGGCTTCTCTTGCAACGTCCATGCTGGCTTGTTCCACGGCGATTCGATCCCCGCCCAAACCACATTGCTCGGAGAGTAGACGATAACTCCGGCGATATCCGGCCGTAGTGAAGCGAGCAGCAGGACAAGTTCGCCGCCCCGCGATTCGCCCATGAGGACGATCTTGCCGGGATTCACCTCTGGGCGCTTCTTCATCCAGTCGATCGCGTGAAAAAAATATTCGAGCGGAATGTTCGATAGATGTCCGGGCACGCCGTCTGGCTGCTTCATGAAATTCTTGAAATAGGCGACGGCGAATGTGGGATATCCTGCATTCGCCAGATCTTGCGCAGCACTATCGTAAGGAAAGCCTCCGTTCGATCCTCCGAGGATAAGAACGGCCGTATGGTGCTTTGCCCCCGTTGGCGCGTAGAAGCGCCCGATCAGTCCGGCTTCGCGAACATCGGCTCCCCCGTGACGAGAGAAGTACAGGTAACCAGCAACTCCAGCGACCAGAATCAGCACGACAAGTCCGAGAATGACCACGACAATGCCCCTTAGCCGAACAATCCATCGAACGCGACGCACATTAGCCTTCCCCTAGCGTTTTCTTGTAGCACGGACGTGCTACAATGATCGCGAACACGCGAGCCAAAAAAATGAAAGAGCTCACACTCCGGGACGCAAACCAGCAGTTCTCGAAGCTGGTCCGGGAAGTCGCCGAAACGCGCGAGGAGGTCGTCGTGCTGCGCAACGGCAAGGCGGCGGTAAAAATCGTACCGGTTGAGCAAGCGGGCAAGCGCACACTGACGGCTGCCCAGGAGGCGGCGCCGAAATCCCTTTCTGGACTCGGCACGCGCCAGCACTGCAAGGTCCGACGGTCCGCGGACACGTGACGAGCTCTACGAGCGCTGATTGCTGACGCTAGACAGCAACATTCTCGTCTATGCGGTGGACGCGCGCGATGCGCTCAAGCGGGACGCCGCAATAGCTATCGTCGCCAGCGCTGCGCGTGTGCCTTCGAAACTTGGGTTGCAGGTTTGCGGAGAATTCTTCGTCGCTTCGACGTGGAAAATTCACGTACCGGCCAAAGTTGCGCATCAGCGTGTCGAGTACCTGTTAGCGACGTTCGAAACATTTCACCAAACGCCTGCTGCCGTTGGCTACGCGATTGCGGAGAGCACCCGCGGCCCATTCTCGTATTGGGATGCCGTTTTGCTGGCTTCAGCCGAAGAGGCAGGGTGCACCCTGATGCTCTCGGAAGATGTGGCTGACGGCTCCGGACTGGGCAGCCTCGTGGTGCGGAATCCATTTGGACCGAGCGGCCTGTCCGCTGCAGCGAAAGAGGCACTTGGGCTTTAGCGCGCGATGCGCGCTGCCTGGTTCAAGCAACGTCTTTGGCGTTGTGGGCGTTGTTCTTCAACACGCGGAGGGATGGCGCCCATGGGCGAGTGGAATACGCTGTCGCGCCGTGGCGCGATCGGCACAGCCGCCGGGCTGATCGCGGCCGGCGCCACGCCCTCTTCGGCCCATGCCGCACCGCCGCAACAGAAAGCGAAGCCGATGGAAAATCCCACCAGCAAATATCCGCGTCCGCCGTTCAAGAAACAGGAGCAGCCTTGGCCTGGCCTCGCCGGCAAAATGGACCCCAAGCCGGATCACGGTGAGTACAGCTACAAGGGTTCCGGCCGGCTTGCCAGTCGCAAGGCGCTGATCACCGGCGGCGATTCTGGCATGGGCCGTGCCGCCGCCATCGCCTACGCGCGCGAAGGCGCCGATGTGGCGATCAACTACTTCCCCACGGAAGAACCGGACGCGAAAGAAGTGATTGCGCTGATCAGGGAGGCGGGACGCAAAGGCGTGCCCATTCCCGGCGACCTGCGGGATGAGAATTTCTGCAAGCAGCTGGTGGCGCGCGCGGTGCAGGAGCTAGGCGGACTCGACATTGTCGTGTGCAATGCGGGGCGTCAGCAATCGCGCGAGTCGATCCTCGATCTCAGCACGGAAGATTTCGACGCCACGATGAAGACCAACATCTATGCGCCGTTCTGGATCATCAAGGCGGCGCTGCCGCATCTGAAGCCCGGCTCCGTCATCATTGGCACGACATCGGAGCAGGCTTACGATCCATCTCCCGATCTGTACGATTACGCGCAGACCAAGGCGGCGACGATGAATTACGTGAAGTCGCTGGCGAAGCAGCTGGGGCCGAAAGGGATTCGGGTGAACGGCGTGGCGCCGGGGCCGATCTGGACCCCGCTGCAGGTGAGCGGCGGCGCGCCGATGGAGAAGCTGGAGAAGTTCGGCGGGCAGACGCCGCTTGGCCGCCCTGGCCAGCCGGCCGAGCTTGCGTCCATTTATGTGCAGCTTGCGGCGGCCGATGCCAGCTACGCCAACGGCCAAGTCTACGGCTCATCTGGCGGCAGCGGCCAACCGTAGGACGGTCCATCCCGGCGCGGGAATCGCGGCTTTTCCGCCGGAGCAATTTGCTCCATCATGGCCAAATGACTGCGCCGGAGCTCACGCTTGCGCGCCGCCTCAGTGCCTTTCCGGAGGTGGAGCGAATCATTCTGTTCGGCTCGCGCGCGCGCGGCGATGCCGCTCCGCGCGCGGATATCGACGTGGCCATTGAGTGTCCGACAGCGGACATTCAGCGCTGGTTTGAAATCGAAGATGCAGCGGAGGCTGCGCCAACATTGCTGAAAATCGATCTCGTGAGACTCGACCGCGCGCCGGCCGAGCTGGCCGCCAATATCCGCCGCGAGGGCAAGGTTCTCTATGAACGCGCCGAACGCCAGCCGGCGGCTTGAAGACCTCGAGCGCGCGCTGGCGCGCCTCGAAGATGCACTGGCCGTGCCAGAGGATTCGCCATTGGCAATCGACGGCACCATTCAGCGTTTCGAATTCGTATTCGAACTATGCTGGAAGACAATGAAGGCGCTGCTGGAGGTTGCGACGCCATCCGAGCAGTTCGGCACCGCGCGCGCCGCCATCAAAGGCGCCTATGCGGCGGGTTGGATCTCAGACGAAAGTGCATGGCTCGATCTGCTGGATATGCGAAACGCCACCTCGCACACGTATCGCGAAGCCCTCGCGCGGGATGTTTACCGGCGGATCAAGGGGCGAGCGCCAATGCTGCGAGACGCCGTTTCTGCATTGAAGCGGCAGCTCGGCTCCCACGCTTAAGGTTCAGGCATCTTCGCGGGCACAATACGCACGCGAGCGCCGTCCACTACGGCCCGTCGACCTTGTAGCCGTCTGCACGTAACAGCGCCGGGACGCCCTTGGGGCCTGCAAAGTGCCCCGCGCCGGCCGTCACGAAAAACACGTGCGGCTGATTCAGCATGGTTTCGATCTGTCTGGCCCAGGTGCGGTTGCGGTCCTCGAACAGCGATTTCTCTGCGCGCGGGTTATCCTTGAAGCCGCTGTTCATGAGATCATTCAGTTTCGGAATATCCGCACGCGCCCAGGCGTCGATCAGATCGCTGATTGAGGTGGTTTCGTTCAGCAGGTCTTTGAGCGCGGCATCGAACTCCTGCACCTCCAGCGACTGGTCCTCCGGCATGAGCAGGCGCAGCTGCTGCTCCGGCGTTTCAAAGGCGCGGAAGCTCACAGCCGGCTTGTTCGCGACGATGGCGTACACCTGCTTGTCCACACCGCTGTCCACCGAGAAATGCTGCTGGTTCACCATGCCGGCTTCCAGCACCAGCAGCGCGAGCCACGGACGCATGCGCGTGAGCTTCTCCGGCGGAACATGGGTGAGGGCGAGCGCTGCGGAGTAATCCTTTTTCGTTTCGGGCGGCAACAGAGAGGACAGTTCGCTCCCCTTCGGGAGATAGCCGTTCTGTTTTACGAATTGCTGGATATCGGCCTTCTGGGTGGCATCCATCGGAATTTCGAAGACGAAAGTGTCGGCGGCATTCAGCGCGGCGTTAATCTGCAGTGTGCGCCATTGCATGTTCGAGGGCAGAACGTGGATGGAGCCGAGCAGGTAGATGGTGGCTTTCGATCCATGCACCGTCCACAGCGCTGGATGCGCTTGCACCGGCGCTGTCGCGGCTGGTGGTGGCGTTGGTGATGTCGAGGGAACTGAGGGCGCGGGATTTGGCGCTGCTGCGCGAAAGAAAAGTGCCGCAGCAAAGACGGCGGTGACACGCGAGAGATCACGAACGAACGAATGCATCGCTTACCGGTAGGCGAAGGGTGGATCCTTGTGCCTGAGATCGCGATAGCGGTCACGCAATTTCGTCTGCCGCGACACCAGCGGAATGCTCTGCCCGCGGACGAACACGGCGGTTGGCGCGCTTGTCACATTCAGCGGGTCGCCGTCCCAGATCACCACATCCGCATCCTTGCCCGGCTCCAGGGTCCCATACTGGCCGGCAATGCCCCAGACCTGCGCCGGGTTCCGGGTGATGGCGGCAAGCGCATGATCCCAGCGCATGCCGTTCGCCACCGCATTTCCCGCGATCTGTGTGATGGTGCGGGCATAGTGCGACGGATCGTTGCTTTGCGGCTGCAATACGACGGTCACGCCGGCGGCATCGAGGCGTGCCGCGCCCCGCAAGGTGGCGCCGAGATCGGAGAAGCTGGCGGGCAGATTGGTTTCGGGATCGATCACCACCGGCACCTGGGCCTGCGCAAGATCATGCGCCACTTCCCAGGCTTCGCCACCACCCACGATGATGAGCTTCAGGTGGGCACCTTGCGCATATTGCACGATTTGCCGAATGGTGGACGCGCGATCCGCGCGCACGATCAGGGGCTCCTGCCCCTGAATCACGGGGCCAAGCGCATCGAGATCGATGCGGATGCTGCGCTGGTCGCGTGCGCCGCCCGGACGATGGAAGCCGGAACGTTGCGCCCAATATTCACGTGCGTCCTCTAACGTTTCGCGGAATTTGGCCCAGATGTCGGGCCGCGAGTTCGCCTGCTTCTCGCCGCCGGTCGGCTCCAGATCCACAAGCACGCCGGCCTGCCGTTTGACGATCAGGTCGGGCCCATTGCCGAGGTGAATGACCGCCGCCGTGCCGCAGAATACTTCGCCGCAGGCGGTGGGCGCGGTGAGCGAGCGCGTCACCCCCGCAATCCGTGCGACGGGAATAAGCGTGGAGTTCGGGTTGATCGCGTCCGCCACATCGAACGCGGCGCTGTCGAGCTTCTGGTTGGCGCCGGTGTCGTTGGTTTCGGCAACCAGATCGACTTCGTCGATGCCGAGCTGCGTCCACGATGCCATCAGTCCCGGCGTGACCGGGCGGCCCTTCACATTGATGATCTTGGCGCCATCCGGCGGCGACAGGTTGGGGCCGACCTGCACGATCTTGCCGCCTTGGATCAGCACGTCGCCATCGTTCACCGCGCCGGCCGCACCGGCCGTGTAGAGATGACCGTGCTGGATCAGCGTTGCCGCGCCGTCCGGCGCTGCTGGTTTGCCAGCGGCTGGATTCTGCGTGGGCGCCGGAGCAGCGGCGGGTGCCGCCGGTTGCAAATCGCGCGGTGCGTGTGCCGGTTGGGCGAACGCAATCGTCGTAAGTGCGGCGGCACCAATCGCAACAAACACCGTCATTGCCCGGCTTGTCCGGGCAACCCATTTTCCGCGGACAAGAAAATTGGATCGCCCGCATAAAGCGGGCGATGACGACGAGTGGGGAACAGGGAGTTTGCTCATTGTCCCGCTCCGCCGGTGCTGCCGTTGGATTCCTGGCCCAATTCGAAATCGGTTCGCGGGCTGATCTTCGGATTGTCCCGGTCATAGAGAAGCGCGCCGTCGATAAAGACTTTTTCCGCGTGCGCGTAGACGCTGAGCGGATCGGTATCCCACATCACCACGTCGGCCATCTTACCTTTTTCGAGCGTGCCGGTCTGACTGAGAATGCCAAGCGCGTAGGCCGGATTGCGGGTCATCCAGCTCACGGCATGGGCGCGGGTGATGCGGTAGCCCATGCGCCGCCCGGCCGCCATTGCCTTGGCGACTTCCTGATTCAGCCGCTGGATGCCGATGGGATCGTCGGAATGGATCATGGCGCAGGCGCCCGCATGATCCACCATGGCGAGGCCTTCCGGCACCGCGTCATAGGCCTCCATCTTGAAGCCCCACCAATCCGCCCACATAACGGCGCAGATGCCGTTCTTTTTCAGAAGGTCAGCGACCTTGTAGCCTTCCGTGGCGTGGTGAAAGGCGGCAATGCGGAAGCCGAATTCCTTCGCCACATCGATCATGGTGGCCATCTGGTCGCCGCGATAGCAGTGCATCTGCACCGGAATTTTCTTGTCCAGCACCAGCGCCAGGGTCTCCATGCCGATGTCGCGATCCGGCTTGTCGCCGCCTTTCGACTTCCAGTATTTGCGCCACTTGTCACGATACTCCGTCGCTTTTTCGAAAGCGGCGCGATAGCCGGCAACATTGCCCATTTGCGTCTGCGGGCCACCCTTCTCGCCGTAGACGCGCTTGGGATTTTCGCCGCATGCCATCTTCAGATCGTAAGGCGCACCGGGAAACTTCATGCCTTGCGTGGTGACCGACGGCACGTTCTTCAGCACCACGGAACGGCCGCCGATCAGGTTGGCGGACCCAGGCAAAATCTCCATCGCGGTCACGCCGCCGGCCAGCGCGCGCGTGAAGCCGGGATCCTGCGGCCACACGGAATTTTCGCTGCGCACCTCCGGCGTGGTGGGCTTGGTCGCTTCGTTGCCGTCGCTGGTGGCTTCGTTGGCGGGCGACGGATAGACGCCCAAATGGGAATGGATGTCGATGATGCCGGGCGTGACGAACTTTCCCTTGCCGTTGATCACGACAGAGTTGGGCGGCTCCGGCACTTTCGCGCCGATGGCGGCAATCTTACCGTTCTGCAGGAGGATAGACGCGTTCGCCAGCTCGCGATCCGTGCCGGTGAGAATGGTGGCGCCGCGAATGATTGTGGGGCGCGAGGGAAGCGGCTTGTAGGTCGAGGGGAATTGGTCGTTGGGGAATTGATCGGCGACCGCTTCATCCTTCGGCGTGGGATGCAGGTTGGGGATGATCGCCCAAGCCAGAACGAGGGTGAGCACCACAATCGCTGCGGCACCCCAGATGGGCAGTTTCGACGGCATCACCCCTCACCCCGGAAATTCGCGGCGGGCAGACTTGCTTGGCTGGATCGTTCGCGCAACCGAAAAGGCGTTACAATGCGCGATAGCGGGTATTTTTTTGTTTGGCATGAGAAACTTTTGGCCAGCCGCGCCGTCCCTGGTGTGCAACCAGCCTGAACCGGAGTGGATATCGTGTCTCACAAACTTGTCATCGCAGCCCTTTCCGCCGGTCTTCTTTGCGCCCAGCCGCTAGCAGCACAGGCAGGCGCTGCCGAACCGATGGGCATGGGGCAATTCGTTCATCACGGCATGGGCGGAATGCGCGGCTCACCGTTCCTGATGCTGCTTCGCTCGGCCGAGCTCACGCCGGCGCAGCAATCGCAGGTCCAATTGATTCTCAATTCCAACAAGGCCCAGATGGAGGCGCTTCACGCGCAACTCCAGAGCATTCACGAGCAGTTTGCCGCGAAGCTGCTGGGGCAAGGCAGCGTGAGCGCCGCCGACCTCAAGCCGCTGGTGGAACAGGCGTCCCGCGCGGAAGCCCAGCTGACCGAGAACATGGCGAACACGGCTGTGGCCGTTCGCAACGTGCTGACGCCGGAGCAGGTGAAGAAGCTCGCGGAGGTGCACCGCAAATTGCGGTCCCTGCACACGCAGGTCCGCAGCCTGTTGGGATCTGGCGCGGGTGCTCCCGATACAGACGATTGAGCAGGCATTCGCGTGTCGCTTGAGGAACCGCTGCCGGCCGAGGCACTTGCGTTGATTGCGCAGGCCGGCAGCGGTGATCGCCGCGCCATGGAACAGTTGATCGTGCACTATCAGCAACGGATTGCGCGATTCGTGATCGTGCAGACGAAGGACGATGTGCATTACGAAGATCTATGCCAGAAGGTCTTCGTGAAGATGGTGCTGTCGCTGCCGCGGCTGCGTGCACCGGAGCACTTCGAGGGTTGGCTGTTTCAGATTGCGCGGAACGTCTGCCGCGATCATCTGCGGGCGCGCACCGGATGGCGGCGGCTGTTCACGGCCTTTGAGCCATTGCACGAAACAGTTGCGTCACCGGAACAGCAGCCAGATCGCTCGGCAGCCATGGAAGCACAGATCGGACAATTGCCGCCGCCGCAAAGGGAGGCATTGCGTCTGTCGCTGGAAGCGCCACGCAGTTACGAAGAAATGGCGCGGCTCTCCCACTCCAGCGTATCGGCGGTGAAGTCCCGCCTTCATCGGGCTCGGGAGAATCTGCGGGCGCTTTTGCTTGCGAGGGATGCGGAATGAAGAACCAGGACAGCGCCGACGTACCGTTCAGCCCGGATTTCACGGCACGCATTCTTGCGCAAGCCGACACCATTGTTCGCCGCCGCCGCCGCGATTGGCGAGCCGCGGGCATTACGATAGGGGCTGCGGGCCTCGTGATTGCTGCGTTGTGGAGCATTCCTTCTTCGCGGGATGCGGCGCCGAGCCCAACCGTGCCCGCTGTTCAGGTTGCGGACACGGATGAGTTTGCCTTCCGCAGTCCGGCGGGATCAGACCCGCTTCAGTGGATGTTTCCGGATGCCCAGCCGGTGGTGCAATTTGCGGATCGGTATTCGACCGCGAGCACGGGCGGCGCCGAACAGCGGCAGCGCTTGCTGTTCGCAGGTGAGACAGACGGAAGCCGCGAACCTTAATATGGCGCGTGTGTGTGTGTCAGTCATAGCCGCAACTTGCGCCGCATACGCTTGAATAGCGGTCCCCAGAAGGGCGGTAGCGGATTATGCCTTCGGGCTAAGGCCCCCAAGGCGGCAGGGCCACAAATCGCCACTACCAATGACACTACCAGCAATATAGCGCCCAGTGTTTTCAGTGCCGAAATGTAAGCGCTATTTCCCATTATTTCCCGGGTATTCCCGCAAAACTAATCTTCGCCGAATTTTGCCTGAATAAGCGCGAGGACGGCAGACAGCGCCTCCTGCGCATCGCTGCCTTCGACAATCACGTCGATCTGGCTGCCGATGCGCGCATTCAGCATCATGAGGCCGAGGATGGAGCGGGCGTCCACTGTCTCGTCGCCCTTCTTGATCTCGATGGTGGATTGAAAGCGCGCCGCAGCTTCCACCAGCTTGGCAGCAGCCCGGGCGTGCAGCCCAAGCTTGTTCAGAATGAGAGCGGTGGCCGCAATCCGCTCGCTCACGCTTTCGGTCCGGGCGCAAGATCGGCTGACCCGGCACGCATGTACTTTCGCCCGGCGTCGATGGCGTCCTTCACCGCCTGCTCGAGCGGGAGCTTTCCGCGAATGTCGATCAGCTTGATGAGGCTCGGGAGATTGGCGCCCGCAAGGACTTCAATTTTGCCGCGCTGCAGAAGCGTGAGCGCGAGATTGCAGGGCGTACCACCATACATGTCGGTCACGAGAACCGTGCCGCTGCCGGTGTCGACAGAATGCGCGGCCGCTGCGATTTCGCGCTGGCGGCGCTCTACATCGTCTTCCGGGCCAATGCAGACAGCGCGAAGCTGTGGCTGCGGGCCGACCATGTGTTCCATAGCCGCGATGATTTCCTGCGCAAGTCTGCCATGGGTTACGAGAACGATGCCGATCATCTGGAATACCGCGAGAGTGCCGAAGGCTGAACCTGTTGATGAGACATAATCGCTGGCCTTATTCCGCCGGGCAGACGTGCCGAAAACGGCCGTGCGCGTGCGCTGCGACTGCCGCGGCGATCCGTGCCACAGCGGAGGATTCGGAAGCATTCAATCGCATGAGGGGCGGCCAATATTCGCGCGGCAGATTGAGGGAAGGCGGTGGAGCATAGCGTTCCGGCTCCGGAAGGCGTGCGACCAGCCCCAATTCCACGAGTTCGACCACCAGAGCGATATGGGCGCTTGGCGCATGCGGAAGCTCAACGATCCCAACCCCGCGGATTTCCAGCAAGCCTGCCAGAGCGCGCGGGGCACGGGCGGCAAGGGTTGTTCCATCCAGGAACAAGTCCACGCGATCATCCGCAACAAGCGTGCCGCCGCGGTCGACGAGGCGAAGCGCAAGGCTGGATTTTCCTGAACCGGTTGGCCCTTTCAGCAAAATACCGGCATGTGCGGGCGCGCCGAACGCCGCACCCGCGGGTCCTATGAGTACGCAAGTGGCATGGATATTTGCGCTCATGAATTCTCCGCGAGAGGCAATTCGATCACAAACCGTGCGCCCTTGGCCCCATCGCAATTCTCTGCCCAAACGCGCCCGCCATGTCCTTGTACAATCTGCCGCGCAATGGAGAGCCCCAGGCCGGAATTCTTGCCGAACCCCTGCTCATGTGGGCGCTCGGTGTAAAAGCGCTTGAAAATCGTTTCGAGATTGTCCGGCGGAATACCCTGACCTTCGTCCTTAATCGTGACGCGTACAAGTTTGTCCGTCGTGCTCGCGGCCACAGCGATCTTGCCGTTGTCCGGACTGAAGGAGATCGCGTTATCGATGATGTTGCGGAAGACCTGACCAAGGCGTTCATCGCGGCCCATGATCCTGATCTGAGTATTCTCCGGCAGATCGGTTTCCAGCGTGATACCTCGCGGCAAACCAATTACCCGGTAGACCTCGAGAATGGTCGCCAGCAGATGTCCGAGGTCCACGGGCGTGGACGGTTCGCGGCTCAGCTCGGCATCCAACCGGGAGGCGTCGGAAAGGTCGGTGATCAGCCGGTCGATTCGCCGGACATCATTTCGCACAACCTGCATCAACTGCTCGCGCGACGCCTCATCGCTGGCGCGGCGGAGCATGTCTGTCGCGCTTCTGAGGGACGTCAGCGGATTCTTGAGCTCATGCGCCACATCTGCAGCGAAGCTTTCGATTGCATCCATCCGCTCGTAAAGGGCCCGCGTCATCTCAGACAGGCTCTTCGCCAGATCGCCGATTTCATCCTGGCGGCCCGGCATCGACGGCATGACTTCACGGCCCATGCGGCCGCCGCGCACGCGATCGGCGGCGGCGGCTAACCGATGGATTGGCTCGGCGATAAAACCTGCGAGATAGAGCGACGAAATCAGCATGACGATAAGTGCCACCAGGAACACCTCGATCAGGGTGGCCCGCTCGCCCCTCAGGATGCTGTCGATGTCGCCGCCTTCCGTTGAGACCAGCAAGGCACCGTAAATCGCCTTAAACCGCTGCACCGGAACGGCAACGGAGAGAACCAGCCGGTTGCGTTCATCGACGCGTTCGGCGGTCGCCGGTTCTCCGTTCAGCGCCTGGTTGACCTCGCGGTAGACGCGGCCGTCATTGCCGGTTTCCAGATAGGGCTCCAGACGCGAGAAAGGGCGCACGCCCATGACGCCATCGTAGATTCGGTTCCACGTTTGCCGGGCGCGACTCCAGAAATCCAGCGCCGGCAATTCGGAAACCTCCACGACGTTGCGGGCCAGCAGATTTCGGGTGTCGAGTTCCAGGCTTCCGTCGGTACCGTAAAGGCGGGCGCGCAATGGCGTCGGCGCGATCAGCTGGCTTAGCAGCGGCTCCGCTTCATCGAGATTGACGGTGTGGCGTTCCTCGTCGGTGGTGTACTCGGCGAGCGTCGAAGCGACGATCTGCGCCTGCTGCCGGATTCCGGCGAGGCGCTCGTCCACCAAGCCCACGCGATGCGATTCGACCGTCAGCACGCCGCCAATCAGGAATACCAGCGCCACCGCATTGAGCGCGATGATGCGCTTCGTGAGGCCCATATGCGGGCGGCCTTCGATCGGCGCGGCAAAGGCACGCCGCAACGACGCAAGCGGCCGCCAGCTTCCGCGCCGGAACAATGAATCGCTCAGGACGCCAGACACTCCGGCTCAACTCTCGCGATAACGATAGCCCACGCCATAAAGCGTCTCGATGGCATCGAAGTTGTCGTCGGCCGCTTTGAACTTCTTCCGCAGCCGTTTGATGTGGCTGTCGATCGTGCGGTCGTCCACATACACCTGATCGTCGTAGGCGGCGTCCATCAGATTGTCGCGGCTTTTCACGAAACCGGGGCGTTGCGCGAGACACTGCAGGATCAGAAACTCTGTGACGGTGAGCCGGACAGGGTTGCCGTCCCAGGTACATTCATGGCGCTGCGGATCGAGGACGAGGCTGCCACGCACCATAACGTCCCGCTTGGCCTCTCCCGCTTCGCCAACTTCCTTCAATGGAGGCTCGCGGCGCCGCAACACCGCTTTCACGCGCTCCAGCAGCAGACGATGCGAAAAGGGCTTGCGGATATAATCGTCGGCACCGGCATTCAGTCCGACGACTTCGTCGATTTCCTCGTCCTTCGAGGTAAGGAAGATCACCGGAATATCGCTTGTCTGGCGGAGTTGGCGCAGCAGTTCCAAGCCATCCATCCGCGGCATTTTGATGTCGAGGATCGCGAGGTCGGGTGGTGTTTCCGTCAACGCCGTGAATGCGGTCGCGCCATCGGAATAGGCGCGCACGTCGTAACCCTCCTGCTCCAGCAGCATGCTGACGGAGGTGATAATGTTCTTGTCGTCATCGACCAGCGCGATGGTGGCCATTCGTCGTTTTCCAGCCCGGGTGCTCGGGTCACAATATAGACATCTTGGCGGAAGGGGCAAAGCAGCCGAGTGGAGCGTTGGAATCAGCCGATTGCTTGAAGAATTTTCTCGCGGCTTGCCAAAGCATCGGATAGAGGGAGCCCGCGGAAATCGCGGAGCCGGCAACGGAATGGGCGAAACCTGGCTAGAAAAATATCTCGAGGGCGGCCTTTTCAAATCGCGCTGGCTGCTGGCGCCATTTTACGTGGGATTGGTGGTCGCGCTGGCGATGCTGCTGGTCGTCTTCGTACGGGAACTGATTACGTCCATTCCGGAAATCGTGCACCTCGATGCCGAGCAGATGATCCTATCGGTCTTGACGTTGATCGATCTTTCGCTGGCCGGAAACCTGGTCCTGATCGTAATTTTTTCCGGCTACGAGAACTTCGTGTCCAAGATCGATACCGGAGACAGCGAGGACCGGCCCTCCTGGATGGGTACGCTCGATTTCTCCGGGCTGAAAATGCGGCTGATCGGATCGATGGTGGCGATCTCGGCCATTTCCCTGTTGCGGGCGTTTGTCAGCCTCACCGAACCTGCCACCCCGCTGAACGAACGCAAGCTCTTCTGGCTTGTCGTCCTGCACGTCACCTTCCTGTTTTCCGGCGTGATGTTCGCGCTGATGGACTGGCTCGGCGGACTGACGGAGGAACGGCGGATGGCCGAAGTGCGCGAGCTCGAGGAGCTGAGCGGCCCGACGGAACCTAGCGAAATTCCACCTTGAGGATTTCGTAGGAGCGCGCGCCGCCGGGCGCAGCCACCTCTACTGTGTCCCCCTTGCTTTTGCCGATCAGCGCGCGCGCGATCGGGCTGGAGATGGAAATCCGGCCCTTCTTGGCATTCGCTTCAAGATCGCCGACCAGCTGATACTTCACCTTCGTGTCGGTGTCTTCGTCGACAAGCGTTACTGTGGCGCCGAACTTCACGGTCGTGCCGGAAAGTTTCGAAACATCGATGATGTCGGCGCGCGAAAGCTTGTCTTCCAGTTCCACCACACGGCCTTCGATGAAAGCCTGCCGCTCTTTCGCGGCGTGGTACTCTGCGTTTTCGGAAAGGTCGCCATGCGCGCGCGCTTCCTCGATCATGCGAATGACGGCCGGCCGCTCGACCACTTTCAGATGATTGATCTCGTCTTCGAGGGCCTTATACCCCTCGTCTGTCATCGGTATCCGTTCCATCGATCTGGCGTCCTATACGTGGCAAAAGCACTCCGTCCGGCTGGACCCAGCCGGTGCCGAAGCTCTGCGCTATCCGAAATCCTCCCGAATACTGTAGGAGGGGCTCACAGCGACTTCAAGAGACGCACGGCCCCGCGAAAGGTTCCCCGCTCAGCCGTAGGCCTGCAGCGGGCGCACTTCCAAAGCCCCTTCCCGAAGGGCCGCGACGGCTTGGGTGGCCGCGATGGAGCCCGCGATCGTGGTGTAATAGGGCACCTTCTGCTGAAGCGCCGTGCGGCGGATCGAGAAGGAGTCGGCCAGCGACTGCGCCCCTTCCGTGGTGTTGAACACCAGCTGAACCTCGCCGTTCTTCAGTGCGTCCACAATGTGCGGGCGGCCTTCCAGCACCTTGTTGATCAGGCGCACTTCAAGACCTGCCTCGCGCAGGAATTTCGCCGTGCCGCGCGTTGCGATGATGTCGAAGCCCATCTGCTGAAGCTGTTTCGCCGGTGCGACCGCGGCCGGTTTGTCCGATTCCTTGAGCGAAATGAACACGGTGCCGGACATAGGGAGCTTTAGTCCGGCGCCAACCTGACTCTTTGCGAATGCGAGACCGAAATTCTCATCCAGGCCCATCACTTCGCCTGTCGAGCGCATTTCCGGACCCAGGATGGGATCGACGCCAGGAAAGCGGTTGAACGGCATCACCGATTCCTTCACCGCAATGTGCGTGCGTTCGCCGCGGCGCAGATCGAACTCGGCAAGGCGCTCGCCCGCCATAACGCGGGCCGCGACGGCGGCAACCGGCAGGCCTATCGCTTTAGCGACGAACGGGACCGTGCGGCTGGCCCGCGGATTTACTTCCAGCACATATATGTCGCCGTTCTGCACGGCATATTGCACGTTCATCAGGCCGCGAACTTCCAGCGCGCGCGCGAGTGCAATGGTCTGCCGCTCGATTTCCGTGATGGTCTTCTTGCTCAGCGAGTGCGGCGGCAAGGAACATGCAGAGTCGCCCGAATGCACACCGGCTTCCTCGATGTGCTCCATGATGCCGGCGATAAACACATCGCCGCTGGCATCGCAGATCGCATCGACGTCCACTTCCACCGCATTGTTGAGGAACGCGTCGATCAGCACTGGATTGGCGCCCGAGATACGGAAGACATCGCCGGACTGCACGGCGGATTTCAGCGTTGCTTTATCCGGCACCACAACCATGCCGCGCCCGCCCAAAACGTAGGACGGCCGCAGAATGATCGGATAGCCGATTTCGCGCGCGGCATTTAGCGTTTCGTCGGCCGTCAAGGCGGTGGCGTTGCGCGGCTGCTTGAGATCGAGTTTCTGCAGCAGCACCTGGAAACGCTTGCGATCTTCAGCCAGATCGATGGCGTCGGCGGAGGTGCCGAGCAGCGGCACGCCTTCCTCCATCAGCGTGTTGGCAAGCTTGAGTGGGGTCTGCCCGCCGAACTGCACGATTACCCCGGCCAATGTGCCGTTGGATTGTTCCTTGCGCACGATTTCCAGCACGTCTTCGGCAGTGAGCGGCTCAAAGTATAACCGGTCTGAGGTATCGTAATCTGTCGAGACCGTTTCCGGGTTGCAGTTGACCATGATGGTTTCGAAACCCTGCGCCGACAACGCAAAGGCCGCGTGGCAACAGCAATAGTCGAACTCGATTCCCTGGCCGATGCGGTTAGGGCCCCCCCCCAGAATGATGATTTTCTTTTTGTTGCTGGGGCGGCTCTCGCATTCCGCTGCGCTGCCTGCTGCGGCTTCGTAAGTCGAATACATATATGGCGTGAGGGCGGCGAACTCCGCGGCGCAGGTATCGATGCGTTTGAAGACGGGACGCACGTTCAGACGCTGGCGGTTCTCGCGAACATTCTTTTCCGATTGTCCCGTGAGCGTGGCGAGTCGCGCGTCGGAAAAACCCATCGCCTTCAGCCGCCGCAGGCCTTCGGCATCATCCGGCAGCCCGTTCGCGGCGACGTCGCGTTCGGTGTGCAAAATCGCTTCGATTTCACCGAGGAACCACGGATCGTATTTCGTGATCGCCGCGATCTCGTCGGGCGGGAACCCGGCTCGCATCGCCTGGGCCGCCACGCGCAACCGATCGGGTGAAGCCTTGGCGAGTTCGGCGCGAATGCCGTTCGGATCTTCCTGCAGGGCGATTTCGTCGAAACCGGTGAGGCCGGTTTCCAGTGAACGCAGCGCCTTCTGCACAGACTCTGCAAACGTGCGGCCGATCGCCATGGCTTCGCCAACCGATTTCATAGAGGTGCTGAGCACCGGCTCCGCGCCGGGGAATTTCTCGAAGGCGAAGCGCGGGATTTTCGTCACCACATAGTCGATGGCGGGCTCGAAGCTCGCCGGCGTGACTTGGGTGATGTCGTTCTGCAGTTCGTCCAGCGTGTAACCCACGGCGAGCTTCGCCGCGATTTTCGCGATGGGAAATCCCGTCGCCTTGGAGGCGAGCGCCGAGGAACGGGATACCCGCGGATTCATTTCGATCACGACCATGCGGCCGTCGGCAGGATTGACGGCGAACTGCACGTTGGAGCCGCCGGTCTCCACGCCGATCTCGCGCAGCACCGCGATGCTGGCCGACCGCATGCGCTGGTATTCCTTGTCGGTGAGGGTGAGGGCAGGGGCGACGGTGATGGAATCGCCGGTGTGCACACCCATCGGATCCACGTTCTCGATGGAGCAGACGATGATGGCATTGTCGGCGCGGTCGCGCACCACCTCCATCTCGTATTCCTTCCAGCCGAGCACCGATTCTTCGATCAGCACTTCGTTGGTGGGCGAGATGTCGAGCCCGTACTCGACAATGTCGAAGAATTCTTCACGGTTGTAGGCAATACCACCGCCAGCGCCACCCAGGGTGAACGATGGCCGTATCACGGCAGGAAGCCCCACTTCTTCCAGCGCCTGCAGTGCGTGGGCGAAGGCTTCCGGCGACAGCTCCATAATCGGATTGTTCTGGCCGTCATAGAGGAAGTTGCCGCGCTCGTCCTTCTTGTGGCGGAGATAGCCTTTCAGCGTTTGCCCGCGCGGCACGTCCAGGCCAATCTTCAGCATGGCGCGCCGGAAGAGTTCGCGGTCTTCCGCCTTGTCGATTGCGTCGGCGGAGGCGCCGATCAACTCGACGCTGTATTTGTCGAGCACACCGCGTTTGCGCAAGCTGAGCGCCGTGTTGAGCGCCGTCTGTCCGCCCATGGTGGGCAGCAGCGCAAACACGCGCCCCACCGGCACGTGGTGCCGCTCGCGCGCGATGATCTTCTCCACGAATTCCGGCGTGATCGGTTCGATGTAGGTGGCATCCGCCATATTCGGATCTGTCATGATGGTGGCGGGGTTGGAATTCACCAGCACCACCCGATAGCCTTCGGCCCGGAGCGCCTTGCAGGCCTGCGCGCCGGAATAGTCGAACTCCGACGCCTGGCCGATGACGATCGGGCCGGCGCCGATAATGAGAACGGAGTGAATGTCTTGCCGTTTGGGCATCGTGCCTCGCGCGCAAGCGGCCGCGCGCGAAACCGCGCGCCGAATCGAAACCACCTTGCAGGTTAAGAGGATCGTTTAGCTACGAGTCGCCGGGGACGCAAGTTTCGCCATTTCCGGGTAACGACGCATTTTGAGTTTCAGTGGTTTACGGTGGCCAGCCGACCGGCCTCGTCACGCATATATGCGTTGCCGATTGGGGCTGTCAGTAGTGGAACAATGGCCGGATCGTAGTTTGCGACGGTATTCACGTCATGGAGTCCAAAATTATCAGGGTTGGCTAGATATTCATCTGATTCATCGCCAGCCATAAACCTCCAGCCGCTGTCCAGATCGCTATCGGTTCTCTCGCGGTACATAAAGCCCACAGGACGGCCATCGACAGTGATGCGGTCAGACGCGATACATGAGCCGTGGCCTGTGGCGAGCGGCTTAATCTCGCTCCCGTCCAGTGCGTAGGCTTTCGACACTTTAGGCCGCCTTCTTCTTGTAAGCGCTACGCTTTGCCGCCGTTTGCCTTTGCGTCATTGCTTCCAGCAACCCTCGGGGAAGGGACGGCAACGACAGTCTATCGCTCATAGGTCACGGAAGGCGGCCTCGTCCTCCGGGCTGTTCCATTCCTCAAAAGCGATTTCGGACAGCTTCAGAAAGGCGGCGTCCTGGCTGTCGGCGCGCCTGAAGGTATTACGTAATACCCTCAGCGGCAAGCAAACATGGCACGCGGTGTTGGACTGATCCGATACTCAGCCGTGCAGCTCAACAAACAGGGCCGGGCAGCGAGCCCAGCCCTGTGCGATACGTGAGAGGACAAGCTCTACGGGCTTCGCAGGAAGCCGTGATACGTGCCGCTATTGTCGAAGTAAAATCCCGCGATCTTATGGCCGTCGATCCCCTGGGGCCACGTCGAGACCGATCCTCGAGGGTCGAATGACTTGAACGTCCCGTCCGGGCGCCGCAGAAAACCGTGATGCAGGTTATTGCTATCCGTGTAGACTCCCGTGATCGCGCCTTTGCTGTTGATGCTGTATGGAACGGTCGTCACAGATCCCGGCGGGTCGAACGAAGTGAACGTCCCATCGGCCGCCCGCACAAAGCCGTGATTGACATAGGCGCCATCCTCGTAAGCGCCCACAATGGTGCCGCTATTGTTGATGCTCGCGGCCTCGGTGTTGGTCGCTTGCGGGTAATCGAACGGTGTGATTGTCCCATCGGCCGCCCGCACAAAGCCATGATAAGCGGAATCCCAATCGTAGTAGAATCCCGTAGCCACGCCTTGTTTGTTTATGCTCTGGGCAACGCTGCCATACGCGTCCGGCGCATCGAAGGTGGAGAATTTCCCATGCGGGGTCCGCACAAAGCCATGATACTGGTAGTTCGCATCCCACCAGGAACCCGCAATCGCGCCTTTGCTGTTGATGCCGTAGGCGTAGGTGTAAACCGCATGCGGTACGGCGAACGTGGTAATTGTCCCATCACCGGCCCTGAGAAAGCCGTGAGGATTGCCACTGCTGTCCGAGTAGTACCCCGCGGCCGCGCCCTTTTCGTTGATGCTCTCGGGAATAGTCATGGTGGCTCCGGGAGCCACGAACGAGGTGATTGTTCCATCGGCGGCGCGCACGAAGCCCGTGTCGACATAGTTGCTGTCCTCATACCAGCCCGTGATCGCGCCCGCGGCGATACTGGTCGGGACCGTGTGTACCGATCCGGGAGGGTCGAACGTTGTGAATGTCGTCTTGGCCTGAGCGGCCGGACCCGATGCCAGGGTTGCAACTGTCATAGAAAGCAATAGTCCGCCAGTGCGCAAACCAGGTCCGGCCTGCCGCACAAGCCTAATCAACCTGTCGATGATTGATGGCTGCCACATCTTTTTACTCCTGCAAACGAAAGCGCGTCGCTCGGCCCTATGCCGCTGCGAAATCGGCAATGAGCTTCATGCAAATCGACGCTCATGTCCTCGTCGATACTCTTAAACTGTGACATTCTAGATTCGGCGTAAGCGGCCGCACGTTTCTGAGCGACTCTGACTCAAGGCCACCGCGGCGACTGCCCCTAAGAAAGCGCGTGACAACCTAGGACCGCTTTGCTACCTCGCTATCTTCGCGCCGATTTGAAGCTCAGCTTGCGGGCGCGTTACAAATGCACGCTAAAGCGAAGGCAGAGTCGGCGGAAATGCCGGCCGCCTAAGGCCCGCAAGCATCAGCCTCATTCCGACGCACAACGAGCGATGAGGCTTTGTCATGACCGGCGCACCTTTTTCCGACGACACCATCCTTTGTACCGCCGGCGTGGATGCCGACCGCGCGTACGGTGCGGTGATGCCGCCGCTCTATCTTTCCGCCAATTTTGCGTTCGAGGGTTACGGCAAGCCGCGGGCGCATGACTATTCGCGCTCCGGCAATCCGACGCGCGACAAGCTGGCGGAGGCTATCGCCGCGCTGGAGCAGGGCGCGGGCGGCGTGATCACCAGCTCCGGGCTTGCTGCCGTTGATCTTGTGCTGGCGCTGCTGAAACCCGGCGATCTCGTGATCGCACCGCACGATTGCTATGGCGGCACCTGGCGGCTGCTGACAGCGCGCACCGAGCGTGGCGCGTTCGAGGTGCTGTTCATCGATCAAAGCGATCCGGAGGCGCTCGAAAAGGCATTGGTGCGCGAGCCGGCGCTGGTGTGGATCGAGACGCCGAGCAATCCGCTGATGCGTATTGTGGATATCGAGTCGCTATGTGCGCGCGCGAAATCCTGTGGCGCTCGGTTGGCGGTGGACAACACGTTTCTCTCTCCGGTGCTGCAAAAGCCGATTTTGCTTGGCGCCGATTTCGTGGTGCATTCCACGACGAAATACCTCAACGGTCATTCGGATGTTGTCGGCGGCGCGGTGGTGGCGGCGCGCGAGGAAGATGCCGAGCAGCTGAAATGGTGGGCGAATTGCCTGGGCACCGCCGGCGCGCCGTTCGATTCCTGGCTCACATTGCGCGGCCTGCGCACGCTTTCGGTGCGCGTAGAACGTCAGCAAGAGACTGCCGGGCAAATCGCACAGCGGCTGGCTCAGCATCCCGCCGTCGCGAAAGTGCATTACCCCGGCCTACCTTCGCATCCCAACCATTCTATCGCCGCCAAACAGCAGCGCGGCTTCGGCGCCATGCTGAGCTTCGAGCTGGCAATCGCCGGGGATGAGATCGCCGCGTTTCTCCGCCGGCTGAAGCGCTTCATCCTCGCGGAGTCGCTTGGCGGCTTCGAAAGCCTGATCGCCCATCCCGCCACCATGACGCATCTCTCGATGAGCGCGGAGGCGAGGGCACAGGCCGGCATCGGCGATGGGCTGTTCCGCCTTTCCATCGGGCTTGAAGCATTCGAGGATTTGTGGTCCGACCTCGGCGCCGCTCTCGACGGCCTGCGCCCCATTTTCTAACTTCTGCTGCTCACGGAGAACATCGATGAAAGCACTGGTGAAAGCGAAAGCGGAGGCCGGTTTGTGGCTGGAGGAGGTGCCGGAACCGTCCTACGGCATCGATGACGTGCTCATCAGAGTGCTGAAGACGGGCATCTGCGGCACCGACGTCCACATCTACAATTGGGACGAGTGGGCGCAGAAGACCCTCAAACTGGGCACGGTGATCGGCCACGAATTCGTGGGCAAGATCGCAGCCGTGGGCTCCAACGTGCACGGCCACAATGTGGGCGATCTGGTCAGCGTGGAAGGCCATATCGTCTGTGGCCGCTGCCGTAACTGTTTGGCTGGACGGCGGCACCTCTGCGCCAACACGCTGGGCGTCGGCGTGAACCGCGATGGCGCTTTCGCGGAATACGTCGCGGTGCCGGCGCTGAATGTGTGGAATTGCGATCCGCACGTGCCGCTGGAGATCTACGCGATCTTCGATCCGCTGGGGAATGCTGCGCACACCGCGCTGTCATACGATCTCGTGGGCGAGGATGTGCTGATCACCGGCGCTGGGCCCATCGGCATTGCGGCTGTGGCCATGGCGCTGAAGGCGGGCGCGCGCTTCGTCGTGATCACCGATGTCAACGATTATCGCCTCGGGCTTGCCGACAAGATGGGCGCGACGGCGGCGGTGAATGTCAGCAAGCAAGACTTGCGGGCGGTGATGAACAGTCTCGGCATGCAGGAAGGCTTCGATGTGGGGCTCGAGATGTCCGGCAACCCCGCGGGCCTGCGCCAGATGATCGATACCATGGCGCACGGCGGCAAGATGGCATTGCTGGGCATTCAGAGCGGACAACCGGGCATCGACTGGGACGCGGTGGTGTTCAAGGGGTTGAACATTCGTGGCATCTACGGCCGCATGTTCGGCGAGACCTGGTACAAGCTGACGCAGATGATCCGCAGCGGTATGGATATCGGCAAGGTGATCACCCACCGCTATTCGTACAAGGATTTTCAGCAGGGCTTCGATGTCATGCGCTCCGGCAATTCCGGCAAGGTCATTCTCGATTGGAGCGAGCTGTGAGTGCGGCGCTGGACCAAAGCCTCGGCACGGACCTGGAGGCGATGCGCGCCAAAGGCACGCTGAAGACCTTCCGTCACATCACCGGGCCGATGGATACGCAGGTGACGATGGCGGAGAAATCCGGCCCGGTGCTGGTGCTGTCGTCGAACAATTATCTGGGATTGGCGGATCATCCGGAAGTGATCGCCGCCGGCAAGCAGGCGCTCGATGAATTCGGCGCCGGCACCGCCTCGGTGCGTTTCATTTGCGGCACGTTTTCGATTCATGACCAGATTGAGCGCGCGTTGGCGCGGCTGTCGCATACGGAAGCCGCGCTCACCTATGTGTCGTGTTGGGCGGCGAACACTGGTCTCATTCCCGCTATTGCTGGCGAACAGGACGCGCTGGTGTCCGATGAGTTGAATCATGCGTCGCTGATCGACGGCTGCCGCGGTTCGAAAGCGAAGCGGCTCGTCTACAAGCACGCCAACATGGCCGATCTGGCAGACAAGCTGGAGCAGGTGAAAGGCGCGCGCCGCATCTTTATCGTGACGGACGGCGTGTTCAGCATGGAGGGCGATTTGGCCCCGCTGCGGGAGATCGTGGCGCTGGCGCGCAAACATAATGCCTCTGTCATTCTGGACGATTCCCATGGCACCGGCGTGATGGGAGAGCACGGCCGCGGCACGGCCGAGCATTCCGGCGTGGAAGGCCAGATCGACATCGTCACTGGTACACTCGGCAAGGCCTTAGGCGGCGCTGCCGGAGGCTACGTCGCCGGATCGAAGGCGCTGATCGAGTATTTGAGCCAGGTGTCGCGGCCGCAGCTGTTCTCGAACGCGCTGCCGGCGACCATTGCCGCCAGCGCGGGCAAGGCGATTGAAATCCTCGAGCGCGAACCGCAACGCGTGGCGCGCCTGCACGAGATCACGCGCAACCTGCGCGAGGGCCTCAAGAAGCTCGGGTTCAAGCCGCTGGAAGGCGATAGCGCCATCGTGCCGATCATCGTTGGCGATACGGCGTTCGCCATCAAGATGAGCCAGATGCTGCTGGCGGACGGCATCTTCATTACCGGCTTCGGCTATCCGGTGGTGCCGGAAGGGACGGCGCGGCTGCGCATCCAGGCTTGCGCCGCGCTCACCGATGAGCAGATCGATTTCGCCCTGCGCACATTCGAGAGGGTCGGAAAACAGGCGGGCGTCATTTAGGCCGGGTCGTGCCTCGCTCTTGAATGTCGGTGGCCACGGCTTACGTATCGGCCGCGCGGAAGGAGGGTCGGCGATGTTCCATCTGCTGGCGTTGCCGTTCATTCTGCTGGGTTTCCTGATTTCCGGCGCGTTCGCGGCGGTTGGAATCGCGCTGTTCTCCGTCTTCCTGATTCCGCTGATCCTGCTGGCCGTGTTTTTCCGCATCGGCTTTTTCTTCCTCAAGGTTGTCCTGGTCTGCACCCTGGGTGCGTTGCTGCTGGTTTCCTGCATCTAAGCTACGCGAAGTGCCGCTTTGCCATGGCGGCCGCGGTTTCGGCGATCGATGCGCGCAGGGCAGGGGGCGCCAGCACCTCAACCTCTCCACCCAGCCGCATGAATTCGCGAGCGCCCTGAGAAACGGATTCGATGGGCACCGTGCAACGCGTCCAGCCGTCGCGCTCGCGCTTGGCCGATTTCGCTGCAGCCTCGACGACATATGCGCCAAGTAGATTGAGCAACTCCATCCCGCGCTGCGAGAGTTTCACCTCCGCCTGCTCGCAATAGAGGCCGGATTCATAGGCACGTGATGACTCGCTCCAATGCGCGGCGAGATCGAAATTGTTCGGCCGGGCGAATGCCTCCTCCGCAACAGCCGCTTCCACAATTTGCGCGACACGGTAGGTGCGGATCGACTTGCCGCTTTGCGCGACGAGGTACCAGACGCCGCTCTTCAGCACGAGGCCGAGCGGCCCCAACTTGCGCGGATATACCTCACCATTGTTGCGATAGCGGATTTGCAGATATCGCGCGGTCCACACCGACTGCGCCACGGTTTGCAGTGCGGGCAGCAGATCGGCGCCGCGAAACCAGCTCACGGGGTCAAGATGAAAGCGGGATGCGATACGCTCTGCCTCCCGCTGGACATTCGCAGGCAGCGCCGCCAGCAGCTTCAATCGCGCCGCAGACAGCAAATCGGATAGGCCGAGCTGCGCGGCAGGCCCGGGAAGTCCGGCCAGCAGCAATGCTTCGGCTTCCGATTGGGACATGCCCGTCAGCTTGGTGCGATAGCCGTCCATCAGCTGAAAGCCGCCGCTGCGTCCGCGATCGGCATAGACGGGAATTCCCGCCGCGCTCAGCTGGTCAATATCGCGGTGAATGGTGCGCACGGTGACCTCGAACTCGCGCGCCAACGCGCTCGCGCTCATGCGGCCGCGGGTCTGCAGCAGCATCAGGATTGAGAGCAGGCGGCTGGCCAGCATTTTTTGAGGCTACCACGAATACATGACATTCGGTGTCATGATTAGAGGGCTATGACTGCGCGCGCAACCGAAAGGGACCCCCATGAAAATCGCCGCTGCACTTATTGCTGCATCGCTCATCGCCGCGCCCGCGCTGGCCGGCAACGCCACCACAGGAGACATTGCCGTGACGGATCACGCCCACGATTTCGATTTTCTTATCGGCAAATGGAAAGTTCATCACCACCGCCTCAACGGCCGGCTCGTCGGCAGCCACGACTGGGTGGAGTTCGATGGCACATCCCAACTCTGGATGACGATGGACGGCCACGGCACCATCGACGACAATTACATCGGCCTGCCATCCGGTCCTTATCGCGCCGTCGGTATTCGCGGCTACGATCCCAAGACGCAGACCTGGGCAATCTGGTGGCTCGACGGCCGCAACGCCAACGGTCCGCTCGATCCGCCGGTCATCGGCAATTTCGATTTCCGCGACGGTGTCGGCACATTCGACGGCGACACCGTGAACAACGGCAAGACCGTGCGGTGCCACTACACCTGGTCGAAGATCACCAAGACCTCTGCCCATTGGGAGCAGGCGTTCTCACCGGACGGCGGCAAGACTTGGGAAGTCAACTGGCGCATGGACCTTACGAGGGTCGAATGAGCCCGATCGTCGAGTTGCGCCAGTACACGCTGAAGCCCGGTCAGCGCGATGTGCTGATCGATTTGTTCGAGCGCGAATTCATCGAAAGTCAGGAAGCGGCCGGCATGGAAATCATCGCCACGTTTCGCGACGCCGGCAATCCGGATCGCTTTGTCTGGCTGCGCGGCTTTCCGGATATGGAGAGCCGCGCAAAGGCGCTTGCAGCGTTTTACGGCGGGCCGGTCTGGAAAGCGCATCGCGAAGCCGCGAACGCGACGATGCTCGATTCTAATAACGTGCTGCTGTTGCGCCCGGCCTGGAGCGGTTCAGGATTCGAGAGCGGCATTGCGCAGGTTCCGGGCGGGCAGGCGGCCATTATCGTGGCAACCATCCGCTACTTCGACGCCCCGGTGTCCGATGCGGCGCTTAACGTCTTTCGAAAGTCGCTCCCGCTGCTGCCAAGGGGAACACGCTTTGTCGCCGCGTTCGTGACGGACCACTCCGGGAACACGTTTCCCGCGCTTCCAGTCCGCGAGGGCGAGAATGCGTTCGTGTGGTTCGCAACTATCCCCGATTTGGATGCGGCGCATCCGGTTCAGCTTCCCGAACAACTGGAGCATCATTTCGCCCGTCCGCCAGAGACCTTGCGACTGCTGCCAACGCGAAGGAGTCGTTTGAGAGGCCAATGAACGTGGCGCCAGAAAGAACTAGCCGTCCGCGTAAGGACGGTACTGGTAGTATTTCGGATACGAATCCAACCGCACATGAACCCACGGCACGCCGAGGCCTGAGGTGCTGATCCAGAACCGGTGTCCCGCATTCAGCAAATTCTCCGTCTTCTTCGCGAGCCGCTGAAACAACGCGTGCTGCTGTTCGCGCGGCCCGTCACGGAGAAAGGCGGCGAAGTGGGCGTAGCAATCGGCGCCTGAAATCTTCGATGGCGCGATCAGCAACGCATCGCCGCCGAGATTGGGGAAGCTTGCAACCGAATCCGCTGCGCTGATCAGGTACTCCGCGAAATCAGAGTCATCGGCGCGCATGCCGGCTAGTGCTTCGCTCCCGATCACGGCGCATTCGAATGGATTTGCCAACACCGCGTGCGAGACGGCCGGCATCTCCCAGAAAAACGCCCGGTAAGGCGAGGCAGCCAGTTCTGCGGTGAACAGGTCGCGAAACGTTTCGTCGATCCGCCAACCCGCGAGCACATCTCTCATCGTGAGCGGCTCGTCGTCGGTATAAAGCCGAACCGTACGTCCGCGCTCCACTTGGCACCGGCGGACTTGGATGCTCAACCAGAGCACTCCGGCCCTTTGTCTCTCACGTCTTCGTTTGCAGCGGCCTTTGTGAGGCAGTGCTTGTAGCCATTGAGGACTACCTTGGAGGTCTCCTCATCTCCCCGCCACACCCCGCGCGCCCAGCCGATAGAGCCCATGTGCAGGACATAGCCTTTGCGAACATCCGCTTCCACAACCATGCCGCCCTCGCGAACATGTTTTCCACGAAAAGCAAGTCCCCTTGCGATGATGTGCGGTGCCAACCCGTCGCCCTTGTATGCAGCCAAATCGATGCTGCCATCGCGGTTCAGCGGAACGGCGTCGATCTCGCGATAGGTGATCGGCACATTCCCGCCGAAACTGCGATCGTCACCCACTGCAATGCCCCGAAAAAGAGGATGATCAGGATCTACGACGGTAATCGCTCGCGCCTTTCGCAGTTTTCTGCGTGGCAGCTGGGCGATCTGAGCCGCTATCCCTCGATTGTTTGGGGCTGCGCGCTCTATCGGGTATCCGCCAAAGCGGAAAGAAGAGACGAAGGTCTGTTCTTCCGGCCGGTCAACGAGGTGCCAGAGACTTCTTTTCCGTGGATCCTTGCAGACAGAAATATTCGGCGCGTCGACGTCCACACGCCACCAACATGTATTGCCGCTAAGGACCAGAATCGACGTGCCCTGATCCAACAGGCGGTCTATCTTCGCGCGCATCGGGCCGGACCAGTATTCATCGTGCACGAGGATTGCGAGCACCGGAACATCCCCATCTGGAACTTTGCCTTCGTGCAAGTCCCAGGAATCGACGCAGGCCAGCCGAATGCCGCTGCGCTGAAAGAGAGAGAGTAACGCCAGCGAGGGCGCGATCGAGTTGTCGGTCAGGTGGTGCATCGGCCGCTGCGTACAGATCGTGCGCACATGCCCGAGTTCTGGGCTGTAGAACGAGCCGCCACCGATGCGGTTGTAGGCCTGCCACGTGAAGCTGGGCAGCACACAGAGCAGGTCGATCTTGTCGAGTGCTCGCGGCCTGATGTTGACGTAGATGTCCTGCGAGGCAGCGCCGCGATCGTCGTGGACGGTGCACTCATATACGCCGGGAGGCCACGCTTGCGTATTGAGCGAAATCCGGCAGGTGTAATCGGCCCCATTGTCTTTATACCTCGCCGGCAATTCCGCGAATATCGGTGTTGGTTCCGCGAGATTCTTCTTGTGGAACAGCTCGTTCGTTATCCGGTTTCGCACTGTTACCGAGACCGCTCGCGCAACAGGCACTCTGCCAGCTTTCAGGCTGCGCGCGGTCCCGTTCTGCAGCATTTTCTGACGAAGTGTCGCCGCTACTTTGTTTAGCCAGATAAGTCGGACCAGCAGCCGGGGCAGCAGCCGGACCACTTCGCGCGGTTTTCGGGCCACGCGAAGGACCACCTGTTCGCCCGCAAAGACCGAAAAGGTCTCCGGATATCCGTTGAGCGTGGCGAGAAGATCGAAATCGATCGCCGACCGCCTTTCAGTAGTTTCGCGGCCTTCGCGCATACCCGGCGTTCCCGCTGATGTCGGGGCGGCGAACCGGGGCGATTCAGGAAAACGAGACATCCCATCTCAGAATTTTGTGTCCGTAAGGAAAGGCGTCGGTGCTGCCGCGATAGGTGAAGAACGTTCCGTTCCTGGCAGCGCGGCTGGCGCGCGAGTAGGTGAATCCTGTCCGTCCTCGCGAGTGGATGTCCACGTCGAACAGGTGCACCAGGCCCGGCGAGGAGTCACCCGATTTTCTCATCAAATACACCCCCGGCATTTTTTCGGCAGCGGGGGCGTCCGCCTGAAAGCATCCCTGCGTCAAGACAAAATAGTACTCGCCGGCATCTACGATATTCCGGATAGGCCATTTCGCCTTTCCGACGACAGCCGGCGCGAGCTTCCCATTGGGGCTGCGAAAGACGCGCGCCCCCGGCATCGGAAACTGGTTCCGCGCCAGAAAGTCGTCCGTTCCCCAGACAATATCGTTCTGTTCCCAAGCGAGGTCGGTAAGCCGGAAAATAGTGCGGGGAAATTCCAGGCCGGCAATTGGGACCTTCTCGCCAAATTCGCGGGTCAGGTCTTCCCAGCTGTCGCCATCGTCGCGTGATACCCAGATGCGCGACTCCAGGGGATGATCGCCTGAGGTGAGCCACCATTCGCGGGGAACACCCGGCCGCGCCTGTAAAAAGTGAAAGTGCCGCACTTGGTGGCCCTGGAATTCCAATACGACCTCCCAGGTGCGGCCAGAATCCCGGCTTCGCAACACTCGCGACGAAGCCCGTTCCTCCACGCCGGCATCCGGATCTTCGTACGGGTATTCAGCATACATCAGCGTCCCATCGGCGATATCCACCGAACGGGGCCCGTGCCAATGGGAGCCGTTCATCTGCTGCGCCGTGAGCACATTGCCTTTTACGTCGACAACAAGGTTGTCGATTTTCCGCGGCGCGCCCGGATGCCACCGCTCCGCTTCGGCCTGCACAAGAAATTCGCCGCCGCCGATGTGCTTCATGTGCAGGAGGCGGTGCCGTCGAAAGCGCCCGGAGCGAATTCTTACCGTCTGCCAGGTGCTTCCGAGATCGTGCGAGATAGCAAACGCGCCGATCATTGTTGCGATCACAGTGTCGGTGGCAGCTCCGCTGGCATCCAGCAGATGATCGGAGAATCCGGCCAGGGACGACGTCCGCACATTCGGTACCGACAGGCGAACGCGAACCTGCCGGGCTGAAAAGCCATCAGGCAGCGCCGTCACATATTCCCGGGTTCGGCCCGCCGCGACGCCCGGGGCGAAACGGCCCACCAGCGTTTGACCGAGATTGGTTTCGTGCAACACGTCGGTCGCGATACGCCGCAGATTGAGCGGACCGGATTGCGCTGCCGAGTCCCGGATAATTTTGCCGAGCCTCTGCAAGCGCCGGCGATAATGAGGGATAGCTGATGCGCGGCCGTTGATCGTCAAGCTTTCCCCCTGCCGTTCTTTGGAGCCTCATTGAATCGGAGAGAAGCGGCACAGTAAAAGAGGCCGAAAGGTATCGTGCCGAGGCTGTTCTGCAAACCATTTTCCTTAATCAGCGGCTGCTCCCCTTTGTATCGGCTCCGGAAGCCTTGATCGTTCATCCGCACGCGCAACGCACCGGCGGCGGAACCATTCGCAACCGGATACTCGCCGGGGGATTTGGGCAAGATCGCGTTTATAGCCGGATGTTCGTGAAGAACTTCAAACACTGGCCGAAGCTGACAGACGAGGACCTCCGCGGATACCTCGCCTATACCGACCACGCCGATTACTGCGAGCTACCGCTCGGCCGCAAATGCCTACCGATCGTCTCCCTGCGCCATCCGGTCTACCGTGCAATATCGCTGTACCATTTCGTCCGCCGCAAGGAGACGCATGAGTTCCATCGTCTCGCGACGCGCGAGTCCCTGGAAGATTTTTATCGGACCGGCTCAAGAATAAATCCAAGATATTTTCGCAACGTGCAGGTCTCCTGCATTTGCGCTCATGCCGATGCTCGGCTGGCGCTGGAGTACATACGCACCAAATACCTGGCAGTAGGATTTACGAGCCATCTGGACGATTTCGCTCAGGCGCTTTCTGGCATTTTCGGCTGGTCTGGCATTCAGGTGGAACGCAAGACCGCGGACGCGGTGCGGTACGATGCCCAGATCACGCCCAAATTCCGTGATATGGTACTCGGCCAAAACGAGGAGGATTCGATCCTTTTCGAGGCCATGATACGCGGCGAACCCTACTATATCCCGCGCACCTCTATTTCGCGCGCCATCAACAGACGTGCAAAACGCGCGAGGGACCGGAGTTTGGCCCTTGCCCGCGGAGCGCGAAGGAGGATTGGCCGGTTACTTCTCCTGCCGACCTAGGAGACAGCCAGGCTGCGCCTACTGGTCCGAGTCGTCGCTGCCGGACTCGTCGGCATCTGGCTTTGCGCCCTTCGCACCGGGCAGCGGCTTCAACAGACTGTCAACTGTCGCCGTCAGTGCCTGGCCCTTGAAGGGCGGCACCTTGTACATCCAGCCGGAGGTCTTCGCGTTGATCGCCTGCGCCTCGCGCGCGGCGGCCGGCTTGCCCGGAGCGGCCTGCGCAGAAACGGTTGCCCAATAGTCCTCGCCCTGCTGCACGGTCTGCACCGTCACGGTCAAGCCGTCGAAGGTGTGCGTCACGAGACGCGAGGCTTTGGAGAGATCGAACCCTTTTGCCGGTTTCGCGTCATCGAAGGTCAGCCCCACGATGGCAGTGGCGACCTGGTCCGTTGCACCGGGGAAGGAAAGCTCGCGGCCGGGCGGCACATTCTGCAGCTTGAATATGGTGTCCGCCGGCTTCTCGCGCTTGACTGAAAACGAAGTGCCACCGACTGGCGTCACATCTGTTTCCGCAATGCGTTTGCGATCGATGTCGAGCAGACTCTTGTCGAACCAGTCCGACATGTCGCTCTTCGGCTCGAAGGTGCTTTTCGCCAGCCAGCTCTGTGTGGAATCCGGCTTACGCACAAACAAACCGCCTGCGCCGGACTGATCGCCAATCTCCTGGCTCTTGCCGGTGATCACGGAAGCAAGCGTCTGGCCCTTCGCGTCCGTCAGGGTGATCAGCACGCCATCGCCTTTTGGCGGGGCTCCGAGATCGAGATAGTGCAGCCAGTCCGCACGCGCGGTTTTGGGTTCGAGCGTTTCGAGACCCGCGATGCCGATGACCGTACGGTTCACCTGCTCGAATGAGGCGGGCAGGCCGTTGCGGGAAGCGATCACCCAACTCCCATTCGCCTTGCGCGCCACGTCGAAGCTGCCGGATTTCGCAGCGACATGGATTCGCGCCACGTCGCCCGCCCGATGCGCAAGATCGGGAAACATCGGCGACGGGTGAGATTTTGGCGCAAGCTGCTCGCTTTGCTGCCACAGGGCGACAATGGCCCAGACCACCAGCAGCACGGCGAGCGCGGCGAGAATGCCAAGGCGGCGTCTGCGGGGATCGCTGAGAACCTGTTCCATCGCCGCCATCCTAGAATGCAATTGCGCGAGCGCGCCGGCGCCGGCGCAGCACGGCAAGCACGATCGCGAACAGGGCCACCAGCAGCGGCACCAGCGCGATGTTCACGAAGGAGAGAATATCGCCGAGCCGATCGATGCTGCCGCGCAGATTGCGCTGTACTTCGCGAAGCTTGCTGCGGATATCCAGCGCTTCGTGGCGGAAGCGCTGAATCTCCCGCTGCTGTTCGGCGGAAAGTCCTGCTGCCTTGTTTCCCTTGCCGGGCTGTGTGGCGCCCTGCTGCAATGCGCGCAGACGATCCTGCGTGTCCGACAGTTTCTGCTGAAGCACCTGCTCCTGCTGTTGGAATTTTGTCTGCGCCTGCTGCTGGAGCTTCTGCACGACCGTGAACGGCCGGTCATTGCCGGCGCGCGTCCGCAACGAGATCAGATCGCCGGAGCCGGTAAGGTTCTCCACCGCATTCAGAATGAAAGCAGCGTTGTCCGCGAACGGTACGCCCATCTGCCGGCCATAGGCGCTCTGAAGCCGGACCCAGAATTTGTCGTCGAAGATGTCGCTGTCCGCCAGCACGATCACGTTGATGCCGGCCTTCGATGAGCTCATGGCTTGCGACGGTTGCTTTGCAGGTGGCTTCTTTGCGTCCGGCTTGTCCTTGGAAGGGGTGTTTGCCGGCGGCCCCTTGGGGAAGGCTGTCTTGGCCTCGCCGGAAATTCGAGCGGCAATCGTGAAAGGATGTCCCGTGGGGACGATTTCGCCCATCAGTTGATCGGGTTGCGCCGAACGAAGTTGCGCCGTGTCGAGAAGCCCCGCATCCGCCGACGAAGAAATCAGCGGCGTAAAGGTCGTGGTTGCGCCTTTGAGCGGTGAAAGCACGCCCGCCGTGGCCAGGTTCAGCGTCTGCAGATTCGCCGTGACTTGGTCGCTGTGGTTGAACTGATCCGCCGTCAGATGCAGCCATATCGGATAGGATTGAATGGGACTGCGCGGATCGTTCGACTGCACGGGCTGCGCGAGATCGCGGTCGCCGATCACCTTGAGCGGCGTATAATCAATGCCCCATGCCTTGAAGAGTTTGGGCATGTCAGAGGGAGTCGCCCCCATACTGCGCTGGAAGCCTTGGCTTGCGGTGGCTGCCAGATCCGAGCGTGGATCGATCAGCACCAGCGCGCGTCCACCGCGCAGCACAAACTGGTCGATGGCGTAGCTCTGCTGATCGCTCATCGGCGCGGGGTGCACAATTAGTAGCACATCGGTGCCATCAGGGATTTTGGCATCCGCTCCCTGCATCATCGCCGTCTGGTAGGTCTGCGTCAGCTGCTGATAAAGCACATAGGGGCGGGCGTTCCCCTGCAGCATCGCCATCATGCCGCCGGGACCTGCCTGCAACGGCAGGCTCGAGAGGATCGCCACCTTCGGCCGTTTGGGATGCGAGAGGCGGTAAATCATCGAGGAGAGGTCGTACTCGAGATAGGGTTCGCGGTCGTTCGTGAAGAACGGGATCGTCTCCGTGCCATTGATCGTGTTCGTGCCGACCAGACCGAAATAAACCGGGTCGCCATTTTGCGTGGGCGCCGCGGTCAACCGATTCGCCTGCGCCTGATCTTCGGCCGGGCTGAACGGTTCGGGATCGAACTCCTGAAGCATGATCTTGCCGTGGCTAAGCGCCACATACTCGTTCAGCAGATCCCGCACGCGCGCGGCATAAGACGTGACGCTCGCGTAATCCGCCGCGGCCTTTTTCGAGTAGTAGAATTTGAGGGTGATCGGTTCCTGCAGATCGCCGAGAATGTTCTTGGTGCCCTGCGCCAGCGTGTACTGGCCGTTTTCCGTCAGATCGAGCCGAGTGGTCGTGAAGGTGGCATCGGCAGCGATATTGAGTGCCACGAAGATGATGGCCGCCAATACAATGGCGGCAATAGCGTATGTGCGGCGGGAAAGGGAATGCATGGCTAGCCCACCCGCTTCAAATCGATGATGACGATATTCGCCGCGAGGAACAGCGCCATCAGCGAGAAGAAGAAGACGATATCCCGCAGATCGATCACGCCCTGTGTGATGGCGAGGAAGTGCGTCAGGAAACTGAAGGACGCCACAGCGTTGATCAGTGCCATCGGCGCCCAGGCGCGGAAGAAGTCGATCACCAGCGGCGCGCCGGAAACGGTGAACAGGAAGCACACCACCACGCTCACCACGAACGCAATCACCTGATTGTTGGTGGTGGCGGAGATGCAGGCGCCGATTGCGAGATAGCTGCCCGCCATCAGGAAACTGCCAATGTAGCTTGCCAGGATCACGCCGTTATCGGGCTGGCCCAGATAATTCACGGTGATCCAGATGGGGAAGGTGAGGGCAAGCGCCACGCCGGTGAAGGCCCACGCTGCCAGGAATTTTCCGACCACAGTCGCCCAAAGCGGCACCGGCAAGGTGAGCAGCAGCTCCATCGTGCCAGTGCGGCGTTCTTCCGCCCACAGCCGCATGGCGATCGCCGGCACGAAGAAGAGATACAGCCAGGGCTGGTAGGAGAAGAAGATCGAGAGGTTGGCGATATTACTTTCGTAGAAACGGCCGATGTAGAAGGTGAAGGCCCCCATCGTGAACAGAAAGATCATGATGAACACATAGGCGAGCGGCGTGGCGAAATAGGCCGTGAACTCGCGCTTGAAGATCGCCCAGACCGAACTCATGCGCGGCTCTCCCGGGCGCGGGTGGCATCGTGGGTGGTAATGGCGCGGAACACTTCATCGAGCCGGCCGGCTTCGGCGTACAGCTCCTTGACGTCCCAGTGTTCGCGGGCCGCCATGGCGCTCACATCTTCGATGAGGAGCGCACCCTCCTTTGCGAAGGCCGTCACGCTGGCATCGCCGTTCGAAACCGCCTGCTGCACCTCGGCCACGGCCGGAATGGATTTGAGCCGTGCCGCCACCGTGGCCGCCTGAGCGGTTGGAAGGATCACGGTCACGGCATTGTGATGGTGCGAGCGGGCCAGCAATTCCGCCGGCGTCCCGTCAGCCACGACACGCCCGCGATCGATAATCACGGCACGAGTGCAAACCGCCTCCACCTCTTCCAGCAGGTGGGTGGAGATCACGATGGCCTTATCAGGCGACATCGCTTTGATCAGCTGGCGAACTGCATATTTCTGATTGGGGTCTAGGCCGTCTGTCGGCTCGTCCATGATCAATACCGGCGGATTGTGCAGAATCGCCTGCGCCACGCCAACGCGGCGCTTGAAGCCTTTGGAGAGCGTATCGATCGGCTGCTCGAGAACCGGATCGAGTTCCGTTCTGCTCACGGCGGTCGCGATCGCATTCCGCGCCGCGTCGCCGGAAAGACCGCGCACCTGTGCGATAAAGCCGAGGAACTGGCGCGGCGTCATGTCGGGGTAGGCCGGGGCGCCTTCGGGCAAGTAACCGAGCTGCCGCTGCGCCGCCAAGGTATCGGTTTCGATGTCATGGCCACAGATGCGGGCGTAGCCACCATCCGGCGCAAGGAATCCTGCGGCCATCTTCATGGTGGTCGATTTCCCCGCTCCGTTGGGGCCCAAAAATCCCAGCACCTCGCCCTTGCCGACAGTCAGGTCGATGCCTGCGACAGCGGTAATCGGGCCGAAGCGTTTGGTCAGTCCGGAGATTTCGATCATGGATAAAGGAGGCGGGGGTGCTCTTGCGCGGCGTGATTAGAGAAATTGTGCGCCCCTCGCAAGACCGGAAAGCGTTACTACTTGGCGATCAAGACCTTCCGCCGGTTTCCGGCGTCATAGTTTTGTTACCCGGAGGAGAAAGGAATCCTCGTGATCGATCCCCGAATCCTCTTGCGGGCCTTCATTGTGGGCGTTGTGCTGCAGGTGGCGATGGTGATGCTGGGACATTTCGTCCCGTGGGTCATTCTTCACGTATTCGAGTTCGGTGGCATGATGATCTCGGCCACGGCCGGGTATCTCTACGCCATGGATTCCGGGAAGGGATACTTTCCAGGCGCGACGGCGGGAGCCGTGATCGGCGGCGGATGTGCCCTTGCAGGCATCAGTTTGTCTGTGGCTCTGGGTGATATTGCGAAGCCATTCATTCCATTTGGCACAGCTGTGTGCGTGCTGACGGGCGCTGTGGGAGGCCTGTTCGGCCAGATGGCAGCGAACTGGCGCGCCTTCGAAAATCAGCAACGGAAGTGAGAGGAATGCCGGTTGGAGGGGACACACCCTGGAGGGGCTGGGGGGCTGATCGCTTCCGGAGCGTCTCGACACCGCCAACCGACAATCGTGATATTGGTGAACGAAACCGGCTGTGCAATGGCCCAATCGTGATCTTTTCGTGGCATTATATTTTGCAGTTTAAGGATCGGCTCTGATGACACGCATGCTTCCCGCGAGTGACGCATTGTTCGACTACATCGTGCGCGTTGGCGCGCGTGAGCACCCGCTGTTGCGCAGGTGTCGCGAAGAAACGGCACGTCATCCACATTCCGGTATGCAGATCGGGCCGGACCAGGGCGCGGTGATGGCGCTGCTCGCGCAACTGATCGGGGCGCGGCGCTATCTCGAGATCGGCACCTTTACAGGATACAGCGCGCTGGCTGTGGCGCTGGCGTTGCCGCCGGAGGGGAGGCTCGTCTGTTGCGATGTCAGCAAGGAGTACACCGACCTGGCGCGCGGCTATTGGCAAGAGGCTGGGGTTGCTTCGAAAGTCGATCTGCGGGTTGGGCCTGCGGCCGCGACTCTGGATCGCATGATCGCAGAAAACGAGCAGCCGTTCGATTTTGCCTTCATCGACGCCGACAAGCCCGGCTACGATGCCTATTACGAACGGGCGCTGAAGCTGGTGCGCACTGGCGGGCTCATCGCGCTCGACAACATGTTGTGGAGCGGCGATGTCGCCAACGCGGAGATTATGGACGTCAATACGGCCGCCATTCGCGCGCTGAACCAGAAAATCCACGACGATCCGCGGGTGGACATGGCCATGCTGGCCTTGGGCGACGGCGTGATGCTGGCGCGGAAGCGGTAACACCAAAAAAGGCCCCGGTTTTCACCGGGGCCTTTCGTCTGAAGGTTTTGTCTTAGCGGCGGCTGCCGAGCAGGCGCAGCAGCATCAGGAAAAGGTTGATGAAGTCCAAGTAGAGACTCAGCGCGCCGAAGATCGCCTTGCGGCCCATCACTGTGCCGTCGTCGCCCGCGACATACATTTCCTTGATCTTCTGCGTGTCGTAGGCGGTCAGGCCCGTGAAGATGATCACACCGGCCACCGAAATGACCCATTGCAGCATGGTCGACTTGACGAAGAAACCGACCAGCGAGGCGATGATGATGCCGATCAGGCCCATGAACAGGAACGAGCCCATGCCGGTGAGATCGCGCTGTGTTGTGTAGCCCCACAGGCTCATGGCGCCGAACGTCGCGGCAGTGATGAAGAACACCTGCGCGATGCTGGCGGCGGTATAGACAATGAACAGCGAGCCGAAGGTGACGCCGATCAGCGCCGCGTAGGCGAGGAAGCTCGTCCGTGCCGCCGTTACGCTCATGGTCTGGATGCGGAAGCTGAGGAACATGACCAGGCCCAGCGAGCCCAGCAGCAGCACCCACATGAACGGGCCGAGAAGCGTCGCGCCCACGCTGGTGAGCATAATGCCGCCGCGAAGTTTCGCCACCGCCTGCGATGGGTCGCTCGTGACCGATGCCAGGAATGTCGCGTAAGACGCTATGCCGGTGATGAGAAGGCCGGCAAGCATGTAATTGTAGACGCGCAGCATGTAGGCCCTAAGGCCGGCGTCGATAACGCCAACAGCCGTGGGGCTTGCGACAGCGCGCGGGTTGTAGTCAGCCATCTGACGGAATCTCCTTCGCCCGGCATTTGGCCGGGATTCACTTTAGTAATATCGGTGTTTGGCGCTGCGGGATCAAGACATTCCGCCAAGCATGCATTTTCAACGTTTCAAGACAGTTATGGAAGGATGGGTGGGGGCGGGGCAACCGCCCAACACCCCGGCCCCAAGCCCACTTAGCTAGGGTGTTTTGTCTAAGCTGGAGGGGGAGGCAACGATAGACCGCTGCCGGTTAAGGAACCGTCGATAAATGCAATCGCCAGAAACTGTCAGGACCCCCAACACGCCGCCTGCTGCTGCGTTCGGAAAGGAGAGCCTAAGCGATCGCGGGCGAGATTTCCGGCGGATCGCTCTGGCAAATGGGCTCATCTTTGAATACTCTGAATGTCTAAAGGGGAGGCAAGACTATGAACAAATTTTTCATGCTTAGCGCAGCGGCGTTGCTTGGAACCACCGCGCCGGCACTTGCGGATGACCAGTCAAAGTCGCACAGCATTCATTTCTTCAGCGCCAATGGGAATTCCTATTGCGACGGCATGAGCTTCCAGAAATCCGGCAAGCATATGGCCGTGGGCCTTCACCTGAACGAGGATTGTGCCGGCACGAACGGGCAAGTGAGCGGGACGGTCAACAAGACGCAATACACCTTGAACGAAAGCGTCAGTGCTTTCGAAACGGTCGCGTACGACATTTATAAGCCGATCAGAAATGGCGGCGCGTGGGATCTATGGGTCTGCATAAGCGGGACGACGTGCTTCATGATCAACCAGGGATTTTATGAGAAGGGCTTCCCGGCTGAACACCGGACGGGTGTAGCGACCACGGCCAAGGTTGCGGAATTGGTCGCGGCCCGGCGGGCAGCGCGGACTTCGCATTCCCGCTAGCCGACATGGTTGCTCGATAGTTGGGCGGCCAATCGGAATATGCTGGTGAAGCGGTAGTCTGGGCGCGCGCGCGATTGTGAAGTTGCGGTCGGCGATGAGCCTCGTAAGCGGCGTCTGAGCGGTTCTAGGTGAAATGGGCTACGATCAGGATGACCATCGCGATCGAGAGTTCCGATCCTACGATCGGCAGGCCAGCCGAAATCCAATGGCGGATCGGATCTCGCATGAAACGCCCCACCTGCAGGGTCGGCTGTCACTTCAAGATGCCGTCGGCTTCGTCTCGTTACGGCGTGAGCTTGAAAACCGTGCCGTCGCTTTCTGCGCCGCCGCCGGCGGTGGTTCCGTAGAAGTTGCCTGCCGCATCCGCGATCAGTCCGGCAAACGGATAGCCGCCGTCGTTGCCGTCGAAGGCATGCAGGATTTTCATCGCGCCTTTGGGTGTCACCCGGAACACCACGCCACAACCGCAACTGTCGCTGCCGCCTGATGAGGCCGTGCCGTAAAGATTGCCGCTTGCATCGGCCACAAGCCGCGATCTGGCATTGCCCCCGTCGCTTCCGCCGGTGAACACGTGCAGCGGCGTCTGTTTGCCGTTTGGCGTAAGTTCGTACACGACACCGCAAACGCAATTGACGTCGCCGCCATTGTTGGTGGTGCCGTAGAGGGTGCCGGTATCGTCCATGACGAGGCCCGCGCCGGGGTCGGCGCCGTGGTCACCGCCTTCAAAGCGGTAGAGCACCGTCTCTTTTCCTTTGGGCGTCAATTTGAAGACGATGCCGCAGCCGAAGCCGCTGCCATCGCAATCGATGCCCCCATTGGTGGCGGTGCCATATAGAGTGCCTGCGCTATCGCGCAACAACGCTCCGATCGGTTCGACTCCGTCGCTGCCGCCGGTGAAAGAATAGATCACCGTCTCCCTGCCGCGCGGCGTGATCTTGAAAACGGTGCCGAAGCCATTCGCACCTCCGCCGGTTGTCGTGCCGTAGAAGTTTCCCGAATCGTCAGCAACGAGCCCGGCATAAGGATTGGCGCCATCGGCACCGCCGGTGAAGTTGTAGATGATCGTGGTCTTACCCTTGGGCGTCACTTTGAAAACGGTGCCGGCAATGTTCGCGCCGCCATTGTTGGTGGTGCCGTAGAGATTGCCTTTTGTATCCGCCGTGAGCTCGGCAATCGGATAGGCGCCGTCATCGCCGGTGAAAACATGGAGGGTCGTTTCCTTCCCGTCCGGCGACAGCTTGAACACGGTGCCGCAGCCGGAATTGAAGCAAGCGTCGCTGCCTCCCACTTCATTGGTGCCGTAGAGATTGCCCTGCGCGTCCATGTACAGGCTGGCTTCTGGAGAAGCGCCGTCGGTGGCGCCTTTGAGGCTGTAGAGCACGCGCTCCTTTGCGGCTTCTGCGGTGGCCGGCGCAAGCGCGATCAGCATCGCTGTCGCCATCGATAGGTACGCACCCACGTGTGAAATTCGCTGCATGATTTCCCCCCAATTGCGCTTTGGCTCGCGCCTGCAAGGGGAGCATGGTGCCGTTCCGTCGCCGCCGCAATCGCCTTTACGCCGAATTCATTCGCGGATCGGGGGCCTAGGGATTGCGTAGCTGCTGGGCAGGGCGGCTGGAAAGGGCGGACCAGGCGGCAGCCAGGCCCGACAGCAATGTCGCGGCGGCGCCGCCGAGCACGGTGAGCAGCGCCGCGCGAAGGTCGAACACGAACGGCACGTCGAACACGCGCCAGGCCACCAGCCAGGCGGCAAGCGTTCCCGCCGCCAGCGCCAAGGCACCCGTGATGACTCCCAGCAGCCCATATTCGAGCGCGTAGATACCGGCGATGCGGGCGCGCGTGGCGCCCAGCACTTTCAGCACAGTGGAATCGTAAGTCCGCGCGCGCTGGCCTGCCGCGATGGCACCTGCCAGCACCAGCAATCCGGCGAGAATGGTGACGAGGCTCGCCGCGCGCACCCCGTCGCTCAACTCCTGCAACAACCCATTCACCTGCGCGATGGCATCCTTTACCCGTACGGTGGAGACGTTGGGAAACCGATCGGTGATGGCCCGATACATCGGCTCCTCATCGCGCGGCGGCACGCGCGCCGTGGCGAGGAAGCTGTGCGGCGCCTTGTCGACCAAGCCCGGCGAAACGATAAGCACGAAATTCTGCCGCCCGTTGGAAAAATTCACATCGCGGAAATTGGCGATGCGGCCTTCGATCTCGCGGCCAAGCACGTTGAGCGTGATGGTATCGCCCAGCTTGAGATGCATGCCCTGTGCAAGTTCGCCATCGAAGGAGATGAGCGTGGGCCCGTGGTAATCCGGTGCCCACCATTTCCCTTCGGTGATGTCGGTGCCTTTCGGCGGCGTGGCTGCGTAGGTGATGCCGCGGTCGCCGTTCAGCGCCCAGCGCGCGCCGGAATCCACCTTCGCCTGCGCCGCCGGAACGCCGTTCAGCGCAGTGATCCGCCCACGGATCATCGGCGTGCGCCGGTAGTCTTCCGCCGAACGGAAGCGCGCGATGATGCGGTCGAACGCCGCTGCCTGATCCGGCTGAATGTCCACGAAATAGAAAGTGGGCGCCTTGCCGGGCAGCGCATCCATCACCTGCGCAGAGATCGTACGGTCAAGCAGGGTGACAGCCGCGAGCAATGTCAGGCCAAGCCCGAGTGCAACAACGACTCCAGCGGTGGCAGCGCCGGGGCGCGTGAGGTTGGCCAGTGCGAGGCGCCATCCAGGTTGGTGCGGCCGCGGCAGTTTGCGCAAGACATAGCGCAACCCGACCGCAATTAACCGCAGCACAATTAGCGCGCCTGCTGCGCCCCCAAGAAACCACGCCGCGAACATGGGCGAGGGTGAGAGCCATAACGCCAGCGCAATCACGATCAATGCGGCAAGCGCCGTCAGTGCCAGATACGGGAGGCGTCCGCGATGCTGCGCCGGCGCAACTATGTCGCGAAACAGTGACGCCGGCGCGATCTCCCGGGCGCGCGCGAGCGGCGGCACGGCGAATATGATCGCTGACAGCAATCCGAACGTGGCGGCGAGAAGGAGCGGGCCGGGATAGACGCCATAGCGCGCAGGCGTGGACATATCCGCGCCATAAGTGGCCTCGAGCACGAACGGCAGCCCCGCACCGATCAACAGGCCGGAAAGCACCGCAGCAAACGCAATCGCCATCACCTGAAGAAAGAATGTAAGGAAGATCAGCGCGCCGCCGGCGCCGAGCGATTTCAAGGTGGCGATTTCCGTGCGCTTGCGATCGAGAAAGGCGCTCACCGCCTGGCCTGCGCCCACGCCGCCCACTGCTAGCGCTGTCAGCCCCACCAAGGTGAGAAACATCGTGATCTGCTCAACGAAGCGGCGCAGGCCCGGCGCTGCGTCGCTGCGGTCACGGATTTCCCATCCGGCATCCGGAAAGGCGCGCTTCGCTGCTGACTTGAAGGCAGCAATGGAGGCGCTTGGCGGCATCGCAACGCGGTAGCGGTATTCGATCAGGCTGCCGGTTACGACAAGGCCGGTGCGCTGAAGGGCGCTTGTCGAAATCAGCACATGCGGTCCAAGGCTGAAGCCGCCGGAGATGCGATCCGGTTCGCTTTGCAGCACCGCAGCGATGCGGAAATTCTGGCTGCCGATGCGCATCGCTCCGCCTACAAAGAGATGCAGCCGGTCCAGCAAGGTCTGCTCCACCACCGCGCCGCACACGTTCTGCCGGCACGCAAGCGCCGCTGGCAGACGCATCGCTGGTGCGAGGCCAAGCGATCCGTAAAGCGGGTAGGCAGGATCGACGGCCTTCAACTCGATCAGCTGGCGTTCGCCTTCGCGCCCGTCCTTCAATGCATACGCCATGGCGCGCATGGAGGTGATCTCCGACACCCGCCCATAACGCGAGAGGAACGCCAGCTCCTGCGCTGTTGCCGGGCGATGCACCAGCTCGACCGACACATCGCCGCCGAGCAGCTCGCGCCCCTGCGATGCCAATCCCGTCAACAGCGCCTGTGCCACCGAACCAACCCCGGCAATCGCCGCCACGCCCAGCACCAGACAGGCGAAGAAAATGCGAAATCCGGAAAACCCGCTGCGGAATTCCCGCCGGGCAAACCGTGCCGCCAGCACGAGTGCCGTCATGCGTGCACGCGCTCGTCCGCGACGATCTTACCGTCGTTGAGCCGCAGGATACGATGGCAGCGCCGCGCCAGGGTCTCTTCATGCGTGACGAGAAACAGTGTGGTGCGCGCGCGCGCCTGCAGCGCAAACAACAGGTCGGCAATTTCACCGCCGGTCTGGGTGTCGAGATTGCCGGTGGGCTCGTCGGCGAACAGCACTTTCGGCCGCGGGGCCATGGCGCGCGCCAGTGCCACCCGCTGCTGCTCACCGCCGGAGAGTTGTGCCGGATAGTGGTCCACCCGCGGACCCAATCCCACAGTCTCCAGTTCCGCTCGCGCCCGCTCGAACGCATCGGCGGCACCCGCCAACTCCAATGGCACGGCGACATTCTCCAGCGCCGTCATGGTGGGAATGAGATGGAAGGATTGAAACACGATGCCGACATTGCCGCGGCGAAAGCGCGCCAGCGCGTCTTCGCCAAGCCGGGTGATGTCTTCGCCAGCGACGATAGAGCGGCCGGAGGTCGGCGCCTCGAGTCCCGCCGCCACCATCAGCAGCGATGATTTTCCGGACCCAGACGGCCCCACCAGCGCCACCGCCTCGCCCGCTTGCACTATCAGCGAGACCCCCGAAAGAATGTTCACCGCCCCCGCCGCGCTTTTGAGCGTGAGCCGAATGTCTTCGAGCAGGATGGCGGGCAATGGTCCGTGCATGGAGAAACTCGCGGGCTCGCGGACCCGCGAGCGTTGTTCTTCCGATATTGGCCGCGCGAGTGGCAGGTTCAAGCAGGCGATTTGCCCGCGGGTTGCGGAGCGGAGCCCGGTCGCTATATTCGCGGCCCTTCTGACGGACAGGTGGCCGAGAGGCTGAAGGCGCGCGCCTGGAAAGTGCGTAACGGTGATGAGCCGTTCGAGGGTTCGAATCCCTTCCTGTCCGCCACCCTGCAAAGCTACGGTCTCCTCGGCCGCACCGTTTTTCTGGCATGCACTTTCAGGCCGTAGATGCCAGAAGTTTTTCCGTGCTCAGTAGATCCCGCTAAGTGAGGCGGGAGCCAGCGCCACCAGCACGCACAGTGGCAGGATCATCCAGGCGTATTGGCGATTCTTCAGCAAGGTGACGACCACAACGGAAACCACCATTCCGCCCAGCACCACCCCCCAGATGCGCGTGATGGATTCGGCCAGAAAAATCGCCGTCAACAGTTCCGCCACCCCCGCGACCCGGTGAAACTCCGCCGGAAAACCCCAGCGGGCATACGCGTCGCGTACAACGCGCGGGCCGGCCAGATGCAGCAACGCGCTCGCCGCAAACAGCGCAGAGATTGCTACGGCGATGAAGTTCGAGACTGTCAGGCTGATCATCGAGTTCCTCGTCCGGAGCCTAATGGGCTCCACGACGGAGCACTTGTGTATCGAACGCTACAATATCAAGAACACCGGCCATCTGTCTGAGGAACGGCAGCTATGCGCGGGCCGCCGTAGCGCGCGGCCGAACGTTGCGCCTTTTCGATTTCGCCTCGTCAGCGACTGGCCAAGCGGCAAGGGCAAGTTTCGCCGTGGCGAGAAGTTCCCTGGTGCTCGAGCCGGCGGATGCCTGCACGCACATGCCATTTGCGACCGCCATCAGGTAACGGGCAAGGGCCAGGGGGGCGGCACTTTTCGGGAGATCGCCCTCTTTCCGCGCGCGCTCGAATCGTTCACGCAACAGTCGTTCTTTGCCGGCACGATATTTCGCCAGCGCCTCAGGAATGTCTTGTTCTGTGCATGACAAGCCGCTTTGCACAGAAAAGCAGCCGGGCGGATCGCGCCCGTTTGTGTCGGCCGCAAATCCTGCCACGCCTTCAAGGAATAGGCGGGCTACGGTTTTTGCATTGGTAGCGGCGAGAACTTCATCCATAAATACCTTACGCCGGTCGTCGTAGCGCTTTAGTGTGGCGCGGAAGAGCCCTTCCTTGCTTCCGAAGGCTGCGTAGAGACTGGGCGCGTTGATACCCATTGTCGCGGTAAGTTCGGCAATGGATGCACCTTCATAGCCGTGTCGCCAAAAGACGGTAAGCGCACGGTCTAGGACCGTGTCGGTGCAAAAACTCCTGGGACGACCCGTCCGCATCGGGCTGGACCTTAATTCTGTATCGGACAATACATAAAGGCCTTGAACCCCGGAATCCACCCCTTACATCCGTAGCGTTCGCTACAAAAATGAGAGGGAGTTTCCGATGTCTCACATTCGCGACCTGGCGGGAAAGGACGAATTTCGGCCGTCGCGGCCTGTGCCGTTTTGGCGGCGGCGCGGCCTGTGGGCGTTTGCCGTGCTTGTCCTCGTCGTCGCGATCGGGATATTCATTCGGCGGGAAGCGGCAGGGGGCGCGCCCGTTGTGGCCGCGCAAACTGCCATCCCTGTTACCACTGCAGCGGTGGAACCGCGCCACGTTCGGCTATGGTCCGAATTTTCCGGCCGCCTGACGGCAGTGGATTCGGCGGAAGTGCGCCCGCAGGTCAGCGGCCGCATCACGGAAATCCGTTTCCGGGATGGGCAGCAGGTGCAAGCGGGAGACATTCTCTTCGTCATCGATCCGCGGCCTTATGAGGCTGCCGTGGCGAAGGCGGAAGCGGATCTTGCCACCGCGCAAACCAACGCGCGTCTTGCGCATGTGGAGCTGGATCGTGCAACCCGCCTTATGAATGCGCAGGCTGTCGCGCGGGATTTCTACGATCAACGCGCCAACGCGAGCGGTGTGGCGGAAGCCGCGATCAAATCCGCGCAGGCAGCGCTGGTGCAGGCGAAGCTGGATGTGGACCACGCCTATGTGAAAGCGCCGATCTCGGGGCGCGCGAGCCGCGCCGAGATCACCCTCGGTAATCTGGTGCAAAATGCACCGGCGCCGCTGCTGACCACAATCGTATCCAACAATGGAATCTACGCCGATTTCGACGTGGACGAGCAAACCTATTTGCAGGCGGTGCGCGCGCACGCAAAGAGTCTTTCCCAGGAGCAGCGCATCCCCGTCGAGCTGACGCTGCAGGGCGATAGCGAACACGTTTACAAGGGGAACATCGAGAGTTTCGACAACCAGATTGCTACCGGGACCGGCACCATCCGCGCGCGGGCGCGCTTCGCCAACGAAGACGGCACGCTGGTGCCAGGTATGTTTGCATCCGTCAGGCTTGCAAATGCAGCCGACAAGACAGCGCTGTTCGTACCGGAGGATGCTGTCGGCAGCGATCAAAGCAAGCGCTTCGTGCTCGTGGTGAACCCCAGCCGCAAGGTGGAATTCCGCGAGGTCACGCTGGGCCAGCAGGTTAGCGGCGAGCGGGTGGTTCTCTCAGGCTTGCGGCCCGGCGAGCGCATCATCCTCGATGGGCTGCAACGGGTGCAGCCGGGCGTGCTCGTCGATCCACATCCGTCCGCGCGGCGCGAATTCGCGTCACGCTGAATCTTCAACGCCACTTCCGGGACAGCGACATGAATTTGTCCAGGTTCTTTATCGACCGGCCGATCTTTGCCGGCGTGATCTCCATCGTGATCTTCCTCGCGGGACTGATCGCGATGACCCAGCTGCCGATCTCGGAATATCCCGAGGTCGTTCCCCCCTCTGTGATCGTCAAGGCACAATTCCCCGGCGCCAATCCGAATGTCATTGCGCAGACCGTCGCAACTCCGCTGGAGGAGCAGATCAACGGCACGGAGAACATGCTCTACATGTTTTCGCAAGCCGCATCCGACGGCACGCTGACGCTGACCGTCACCTTCAAGCTTGGCACCGATCCCGATCTTGCACAGCAACTGGTGCAGAACCGGGTCAATCAGGCGCTGCCGCGTCTGCCGGATGTCACCCGCGCGTTGGGCGTGACCACGACCAAGAGTTCGCCCGATCTCACTATGGTCGTCCACCTGAACTCGCCGGACGGCCGTTACGACATGCTGTACCTGCGCAATTATGCGCTGCTGAACGTCAAGGACCGGCTGGCGAAGATCCAGGGTATAGGCAGCGTGCAGCTGTTCGGCTCCGGCGATTACGCCATGCGGATATGGCTCAATCCGGAAAAGATCGCCGCCCGCAATATGACGGCCGATGATGTGGTCGCCGCCATTCGCAAACAGAATCTTCAGGTGGCCGCGGGCGTTATCAACGGGCCGCCGTACGGGCAGGGCGGACGCCTGCAGTTGCCGATCAATGTTCAGGGACGCCTCAGCGAGCCGGAGGAATTCAAGAACATTGTCGTCAAGCGCGACAATGGCGTGATCACGCGGCTCGGCGATGTCGCGCGGGTGGAAATCGAGGCCTCGGAATATGGCCTGCGCTCGCTGCTGGATAACAAACAGGCAGTGGCCATCCCGATCTTTCAGTCGCCGGGATCGAACGCCATCCAGATTTCCAACAATGTCCGCGCCACGATGGAGGAGCTGAAGAAGAGCTTCCCGCAGGGGCTCGACTACAGCATCGTCTACGATCCCACCGTGTTCGTGCGCGATTCCATTCGCGCTGTAGTCGAAACCTTGTTGGAAGCCGTGGCGCTCGTCGTGCTGGTGGTGATTCTGTTCCTGCAAACCTGGCGCGCCTCGATCATTCCGCTGCTCGCAGTGCCGACCTCAATCGTCGGAACCTTCGCCTTCATGCTGCTGTTCGGGTTCTCGATCAACGCGCTGTCGCTGTTCGGTTTGGTGCTGGCGATCGGCATTGTGGTCGACGATGCCATCGTCGTGGTGGAAAACGTCGAACGCAACATCGAGGCCGGTCTTGCCCCGCGCGAGGCCGCGCTGAAGGCCATGTCGGAGGTGACCGGCCCGATTATCGCTATCGCGCTGGTGCTTTGCGCGGTGTTCGTGCCCATCGCGTTCATCAGTGGGCTCACGGGAGAATTCTACCGCCAGTTCGCGCTCACCATCGCGTTTTCCACTGTCATTTCCGCCTTCAACTCGCTCACGCTTTCGCCGGCATTGGCCGCGACACTCCTGAAAGCGCACGGCACGAAGAAGGACACCCTGTCGCGCTGGATGGACAAGATTCTCGGTCCACTCTTTCGTGGCTTCAATACAGTGTTCCGCAGAAGCTCCGAAAACTACCGCATCGGGCTAGGGGGCGTTCTCAAGCGAAAATCGGCAGCGCTCTTTATCTATGCGGCATTGATTGCGTTGACGGTCGTTGGCTTCCGCATGGTGCCGCCCGGTTTCGTGCCCACGCAGGACAAGGCCTATCTCGTCGGGTTCGCGCAGCTGCCAGAAGGCGCCACGCTCGATCGCACCGAAGCCGTCATCCGGAAAATGTCCGACATCGCTCTGAAGCAGCCAGGCGTGCAGAGCGCAGTTGCGTTCCCAGGCCTTTCGATCAACGGCTTCATCAATAGCCCGTCGGCCGGCATCGTTTTCGTCACCTTGAAGCCGTTTGAGCAACGGAAGTCGCCGGAACTGTCCGGCCTCGCCATCGCGCAACAGCTGCAGGGGAAATTCGCCGCCATCGATAATGCGATGATCGCGATATTCCCGCCGCCGCCGGTTATGGGACTTGGCACCATCGGCGGTTTCAAGCTGCAGGTGGAGGACCGGACGGATCAGGGCGACGCGGCGCTCGATCGCGCGATGAAACAGGTTCAGCAGAAGGCGGCGCAGACGCCCGGCCTTGCCGGCGTGTTTTCCAGCTTCAACATTGGGGTGCCCCAGCTCTACGCAAAACTGGATCGCACGCGGGCGATGCAATTGGGTGTCGATACGCAGGACGTCTTCGACACCATGCAGACTTATCTCGGGTCCATCTACGTAAATGACTTCAATCGCTTCGGGCGGACTTACGAAGTCATCGCCCAGGCCGATACGCCGTACCGCACGCAAGCCGAAGACATTCTTCGCCTGAAGACGCGCAATGCGGACGGTCAGATGGTTCCGCTCGGCTCACTCATGCAGGTCAGTGAGACCACAGGGCCGGACAGCGCCATGCGCTACAACGGTTTTCGGTCTGCAGACCTGAACGGTGCGCCGGCGCCCGGGTATTCCTCCGGCCAAGCGCAAGCCGCGATCACCAGGGTGCTTTCGCAAACGCTTCCGAAGGGGATGAGCTTCGAGTGGACGGACCTCACCTATCAGCAGATCCTGGCAGGCAATACCGCGATGCTCGTGTTTCCGCTTTGCGTGCTGCTCGTCTTCCTGGTTCTGGCGGCACAGTACGAAAGCCTGTTTCTGCCGCTGGCCATCATCTTGATCGTGCCGATGTGCCTGCTCTCGGCGATTACCGGCGTGTGGCTCACGGGCGGCGACAACAACATTTTCACCCAGATCGGGCTGTTCGTGCTGATCGGTCTGGCCTGCAAGAACGCCATCCTGATCGTGGAGTTCGCCCGCGAGCTTGAGATTCAGGGGCGGGATACCGTGAGCGCAGCCATCGAAGCAGCGCGGATCAGGCTGCGGCCGATCCTGATGACCTCCTTCGCCTTTATCATGGGCGTGACCCCATTGGTGCTGTCATCGGGCGCCGGCGCGGAAATGCGCCACGCAATGGGCGTTGCCGTGTTCTTCGGCATGCTGGGGGTGACGTTCTTCGGTGTGTTCCTGACGCCGGTGTTCTACGTGCTGCTGCGCGCGGTGGAGAAGCGAGTGACCCACACGGAAAAAGGTGCATCATCACGCAGTGGCATGATTATCCGGGAGCAGGCGCGGGCCACGGTCTGAACATTCCTCTCGCCGAAAGCCCTCTTTCGACAGCCATTAATCCGGGAATTTGAGGCGAGTTGGAGCGTGGTTTTCCCACATCCGCAGGATCGAGCGCGTCGGCTGTAGACTCGTCGCTCTGTAGGGATCGTGGGAAGGCTTCCGCGGCTATCCGTCTGTCGAAGAATTTAACACCCGGGGCTGAGTGCAATGTGGTTAACAAGTATTATGCAATAAGTTCAAATTGTTAAAGAGTTGGTATGGCTCTTGCTTCTACTCGTGAAAATTCAGTCGTCGAAGGAGATTTTCTATGGGCGGTCGGGGCGTGAAGATAGCACTTGGAGCAGCGTTGCTGGGCATAGCGTTCGCAATGCCGGCGCAGGCTAACATGATGTTGAATCAAGGCGATCAGGTCTGCAACGATCCAAACAGTTGCAGCTACAACATCGACACCTGGAAGGGATCGGGCAACACCCCGGTGAACGCTCCGTGGGGCACCATCGGGCTTACCCAGGGCAGCGGGTTCATCGACGTCAAGATTCTGATGAACTCTGGCAACGCACTCCTCGGGAATACCGGCGCGGGCGATGCTTTCTTGTTCGATCTTACGAAAACGCTTACCGCGGCGAATATAACCGCCAACGCGACCGACGGCTTGGGCAATTCCCAGGCGTTTGCGCTCGATAAGGTGCCCGCCGGCCACCAGGATGGCACCGGAGACTGGACATACGGGATCTTTTGCTCGAGCTGTAATGGCGGATCGCAGGTCTGGACGGAGCTGGACGTCAAAATCAGTTTGGCCGGCATCAAGCTTGCAGATTTCGTCGCCAACGATTTGGGAAATTCCTTCGCAGCCGACATTTGCGTGGGGACATCGGTCAGCGGGGGCAAATTGACTTGTGGTGGCCGCCCAGGCGTCACTGGGGACGCAGTCGTCACACAGGGCGGTACTCCGGTGCCGGAGCCCGTTTCGTTGTCTCTCTTTGGGGTTGGCCTGATCGCCATGGGGGCGCTCGGGCGCCGGCGGAGGAAGACGGCTTCCAAAGTCTGAGGATCGCAACAACCGAAGTATCTCGGCGCGGTGGCAAACACCGCGCCGACTTTTTTTTGCCTCTAGGGTTACCTCGCAGTCGCTGCGAAAGAACGATTTCGAGGCTCCAAAGCGAAGGCTTGCGCGGGCATGAGGTCGACGCGTCTCGCTCTGCCGATCCAAAAATCTGGTTTTCGAATCGACTGCTAACCAAAAATTTGCACTCGCCGAGCTAACGTTTCGGCATGTCCTTAAGAGATGGCCTTCGGACGGTCACCGCGCCAGAGCGGGCCTCCTGGCGAACAAATCTGGTTACGATCGCCGGCGGAGCGCTCGTCGGAGCACTGCTTTCAGTGCTTATCGCCCTGTCGGCCCATTTGTGAAGCTTCCCTCTACCTCGCAGTATTTTTGGAGATTGGCCGGAGGTAGTTGAGAACTGCCGGACAAATTTGCTGTCACGCGAAACGCGACAGCAAAGGTTAGGAACATCTTAACAATATTCGAGCAAATCTCGTTACACCAAAAATCAGCCATATTATTTTACGCGACCTTAATGGGCGCTGGCCCATCTTGCATGGATAACCAGCCGGACGCGCAAAAATGGCTAAAAACGATTTCCACCGCGAGCACCCGGTCATTCCGCCTGCGAAGTCCCGCTCGGGTCTTCTTGTCCGGAATGGCCGCATGGTGCGCTCGGTATTGAGGCGGTTCAGCCGTGACGAGGCCGGCAATTACGCGATCATCACGGCCGTAGCGATGCCGGTGCTCCTGGGCATGGCGGCGTACGGCACCGAAGAGGGCATGCTGCTGCACACCCAAAAGAGTCTGCAGCACGCAGCGGATTCCGCGGCGACGACCGCTGGGGTCGCCGTGAGCGGCGGTGCCAATGACCACGGAAAGGCGCAGGCAAAGGCCGTTGCAGCCTCCTACGGTTTTGTGGCTGGGCAGAATCAAACCGCTGTCACGGTCAACTCTCCACCGGCATCCGGTCCCAACAAGAACAACTCGGGCGCCATAGAGGTAATCGTAACGCAACTCAGACCGCGGCTCTTCACCGGTATGTGGGGTTCGTTGCCGTTCGTCGTGAAAGCGCGCGCTGTGGCCATTCCCTCGGGACAACCCTGCGTGCTTGCGTTGGATCCGCTCGCGAGCGGCGCGTACAGCGAACAAGGGTCGGTGACCGTGAGCCTCGTCAATTGCGCGGTCATCGACGATTCGGCCAACAGTTCTTCGGCTCTGAATGTTGGCGGATCTGCCCGGCTGTCGACCTCGTTTGTGGGGGTGGTCGGAGGCGTTTCCGGCAACAATGGAATCACCGCGACGAACGGAGTCGTAACGGGCTACCGTTCCGTACCGGACCCGTATGCCAGCGCAAACTATCCGTCCTACAGCGGCTGCAGCAAGCACAACTATTCCACAAACAGCGACGCCACCATCTCGCCGGGCGTCTATTGCGGCGGCATCAATATAGGCTCGCATGCAAGTGTCACCCTTCAATCGGGCATTTACTACCTCGATAGCGGCAGCCTTTCGATGTCCGGTCAGAGCTCGCTGACCGGAACGGGTGTTACCCTCGTCTTCACCTCGTCTTCTGGATCGAATTACGCCAGCGCCAGCATCACTGGCGGGGCATCCATAAACATTTCTGCGCCCACAACGGGAGCGACTGCGGGGATTGTTGTCTTCGGCGACCGGCGGATGCCCATAAGCACATCATTCAAGTTCGCGGGAGGCGATTCCCAACACTTCGCCGGTGCCGTTTACGTAGCCAAAGGCGCATTGCAGTGGGCCGGCAACTCGAGCGGCAACCAGCCCTGCACGCAAATCATTGCGGACACTGTCCAGATGGTCGGCAACAGCAGTCTGCAGGTGAACTGCGCCGGTTACGGGACCAAGGCTATCACGACACCGGCAACGCTGCTGGAGTAGAAAAACATGCCGAGACAACTTTCAACGGATAACGCATTTTTGAGAACGCTGACAGCGCGCAGCCTTGGGCTGCTCATGCAGGCGCGGCGCGATACCAGCGGCGTCACCGCAATCGAGTTTGCGATGATCGCCCCGATTTTGATCGGAATAGCGATTGCCGTCATCGATCTCGGCCTCGGCGTGTACACAGACACGCAGCTCGCAAACGCGGCTCATTCCGGCGCTTCGTATGCCGTGCAGTACAGTTACGATTCGAACGCGATGGCTACCGCCGCGCAGGCTTCGACCAACTTGAAAAACGTAAACGTCACGACCGCCCAGTTTTGCGGCTGCCCGACAGATACGGGCGTTACAACCGCCTCTTGCGGCTCAACCTGCAGCGACGGCCTGACGGCCGGTACCTTCGCGCAAGTGACCGCGTCCAAACAATACACGACGCTGCTTTCGTACCCCGGGATTCCCGCCAGCATCAATTTGAGCAAACAGGCGACGGTGAGAACCCAATGAGCCTGCGCTACAGCTTTCGTAAAAACCAGCAGGGCACGAGCGCGATCGAGTTCGCCTTTACTGCACCCATTTTCATGATCCTCATCTTTGTTATTATCGATGCGGGTCTGGCACTCTGGACTCAGTTTGGGCTGGAAAACGGCGTCGAGGCGGCGGCGCGCTGTGCCGTCGTCACGCCTACCACTTGCGCCAGCCAGGCAAACATCCAGTCCTATGCCGCTGCCAATTCGCTTGGCATCACGGTTCCGGGCAGCACATTCACCTTTACTCTCGCGAGTTGCGGGGATCAGGTCAGCGCCTCGTATCCCTACGCATTTTACAGCAGATATCTTGGCGCGCCTTCGATCACGCTGACAGCGGCCTCCTGTTTTCCAGACGCCAAGCGCTCACACAGTTCCACTGGTTAGTAGTTCCCGCCAATTACCAAGTGCGGCACGCAACTGAGACCGATGCACCGCGCAATGCGTTTGAATGTCTCGATGCCAGCAGCGCGATGCGCCCCTATTGGGGGGCTGCCGGCCGCGCCTTCAAAAAACAGGACGCGGTTCTTTTAGTCTAGGTTCCGCCGCCAATGAGGGAATTCAACCCGCGATAGCGGAACACCGGGAGTAATATCCGGTGCTCCGCCGCTTACATATCGGGGCCCTACTGGCGTGCCCCCGCATCACCCACGCCGTTGTTCATCGCGCGTGCGTATTGCTTGACTTGCTTGGTGCCCTGGATCTGATCGAAGATCCAAAGCCACGCGCCGGTGATCCCGCACTGGTTGTGCCAATTCTGCAGCGTATCCTTTGCCTGCTTGGGGGTCATGTATGGCGGTGCGGAGGGCTGGTCTGAGAGTCCAGGGAACACCGGCACGCCGCCGAAATCCCAACCCGAACATGGGTTGTTGCCGCCGCCGCCAGCGAAGGTTTGCAGATGGATGCCGTCGACCAGGCCGGGCATCTGGGTGTTGATCTGGGAAACGACCGATGTCCAGTAGTTGTTATTCGTGTAGGGGTTCATCGTCACGTGATACCCGAGCTTGCCGAGCATCAGCGCAAACTTGATTGTGGATTCGCTATCGTAGCCGTTCTCATCGTCGAAATCGATCGCGTCTACCGGCAGTGCTGCAGCGACCGCGGCAAAATCCTTGTACAGAATGCTCTTCTTGCCGGTGCCCTGGGAATCGACCAGCGCCTTGATATTTTCCCAATCGCCAACATTGGAGGAGCCGATGCTGAGCGTAATCCGCTTCACCGCTCCTGTTTTGATGTTCCGCAGATCGTGCGCGAATTTCGGCCACTTCTGGTCGCCGATATATTTGCCGCCTGAGGTCAGCGGAAACTCTCCGTTGAGGTTCAGATCCCCCGAGGCATTCACCTCGACGCTCCACACGATCAGTTCGTTGAAGCCGGCGTTTTTGAGCTCCTTGATGTTCGTAAGATTGCGTATGTAGATCGGACCGCCGCCCAAAATCCCGACATAACCGGTCTGGGCCGAAGCGGCCGAAGCGAAAAGCGCCAAAGCACCGAATGCCAACGCGATGTGCCGCAAAGTTTTTTTCCCCGCGCCTGCGCCGGGCTTCTGTGAACAACTCATTATTCAAACCCTCCGTCGATCCGAGCGCCGGCCCACCACCGCCGCTTCGAAGGCTGCAATCGCGATAAGCGCCGGGAATGTCAAATGAATCTTGTGTTTTGCGCGTGATGTAGGGAGCGCGTACGGCCTGATCTGCTGGCGACTGCCGATGGCAACTTAAGCCGGCGTTCTTTCAGCACCGCGCAATTTCGCGCAGCACCAGGGGATGGCCATCGGCCTGCGCGACCGTCTCGACTTCCGGCTGGCGTTCGGGAAATCCGGTGCGGATTGCATGCAGGGCGGCGGCGCGGACTTCGGGATTGCGGTGCTGGCGCGCCACATCGAAGAGCAGGGGCGTACAGCTCTCGCCGGCGAAATGTCCGACGGACTCGAGAAAGCTCACCCGGCGGCCGATTTCGTTGTCGTTCATAGGTACAACAGAGCTCGTCGCGAGATCGAAATAATATTGCGGCGTCTCGACGATCTCCTTCTCTTCGATGAGCAGATTGAGCGACATCGAGGGCGCTTCCGGCGGGATCTGCACATGGATGTCGCGGTGCGGCCGGTAGATCATGGCCTTGCCCATCGGCAGCATCGTGTCCTCCAGATGCTGCATCTCGACGTGCTCGCCGCCATACCCCTGGATCGAATCGATATCGTATTCGAAGATTCTCGTCTTATAGCCGGGGCCGCCTGCACCGACCGTAAGCAACGTAAAATTGTGATCGTGAGCCTGGTCGTATGAATAGACACGTGCTTCTTGCGCGATCTTGCGGGCGCTTCCCGTCGGTGGCAGCCACAGATTCAGTCGCAATGAAAACGGCGGAGCCCGATGAATGATGAAAGATTGCGGCGCAAAGCTGACAAGGTTCTGCTCACTGGCAATGCGCTTCAATTCCGCGATAAGGGCATCGCGAAGATATTCGCGATTTGCCGCCAGCGCCTGAAGCTTCCCGGCGACTGCGTGCATCGCTTCAACGCCGTCACCTCTGTAGGCCCTGCTTACCGTGTCGATCAGGTCCCCGACTTCGATGGGCGTGGTACTTTCCTTTGCTTGGTATGAGAACGCCATTGCTCATGCACCTGCGCTTGCGGCATTCATCTGCAGCGTTTTCTCGACGGCGCGCCGAATGGACGGGTGCGGGTCGTCCTTTAGACGCGCAAGGGCCTCTGACGTCCGTTCCGGCGCGATCTGGCTGATCGTTTTCAGCGTTTCCCAGCGGACATGGAAGTATTCCGAACCGAGGCCCATCTCTATAAAATTCGGCTCGATCGGCGCGCCCAGCGTGGCGAGCATCTGCATGGCCGTTGTCATCTGGCTCGAGAAACTGTCGAGAACCGTAACCCCCTTCGGCGCCAGCGTCTCCCTGTCGAAGCTCCATTCGTAGTTGCCGAGCGACTCCGAATGCAGCCGGAGGACGTGGCCGGGTTCGCCCTGCATATCCCAGTCGAGGACATCGGTATGCCCGTTCCGCTCCAGCAATTCTCCCGGTTGAAGGTCGATTTCATCGCGAAGCATCAGGCGGGCAGCAGGATCGTAAATATCGTTTCGAATCTGCCGGTCCGGCGTGTAGCGACGGACCTTGACGGGTACGCGGCCGACATTCCTGGCCATGTAATGTTGCGGGTAGAGATAGAGGCCAGGCGAGGGCTCTGCGATCAAGGCCAGCGAAATGGCGTAGCCCTTGGTGATGTTGATCGTCAGCGCATTGCGGTCGCGGAAGACCAATACTTCCTTGTCCTCCAGAAATTCTCGAAGGCGCAGCGTGGTCCACCCGGACAAGAACGCGCGATCCATCTCCGCAAAGATGGGTCTTGCCAGCCAAAAAGCCTCACCGGCGCCAGGCACCAGAAGGCGATCGAGCTCCGCGATAATTCGGTAGAACTTGTCCGTGTCGCCCGACACCGTACGCCCTCTTACTGCTTACAACGCCGTTAAGCGCAATTGCTTCAGCCCGCCACCCTCCGCCGGTCACATGCTGAAGGCAAGCCTGAAAAAGTGTCGGCGCGATAACCGGCTTCCACTGAATGTGGCCAGCAGACATACCACCGCACATCGCGAAGCGCACGTCGCGATGTGCGGTAGAAACTCTAAAGAAATCAGCGAAGTCTTATTCGCCGAGGACCGGTACCAAGCTCGTTACGTCGCTTGTGCTTTCCGGACGCAGCATCGGGCGGATTGGCCCATGGAGGCAGCCGCAGGGCATTCCACTGACGGAATCGTAGCCGCCGATCGCCGACAGTTCGACATCCAAATCTGCAATCTTAATCATCTTTGTTCCCCGTGCGCTTACGATTTCCTGCAAATCGCAGAGACGACGCCCTTAGCGCCCAAACGACCGTCCCCACCCAAGCCACTCGGCTTGAGCTGGCCACAATTTCAACGAAATATTAATGCTTGTCAACACCCTAAACCGATGACTTGAATCTTAACCTTTATGGCAATGGATCGGATACCATACCTAATAACTCGCTGAAATTATTCGATAATTCCTAAAGCAAAATTTCACCGCCGGATTACATGCATCCCCCGTGCCCCCTCGAATGCTGTGTCTTGCTGGGTCACAAATCCCTGCCAAAAAGCCTTAATTTTTACGCGGCATAAAGTTCCCTGTTTCACACTTGTGAGTTCGGGAACCCAGTCTGCCAGGAGTGGCGGATGGCTTGACCAAACGCCGAGAAGGACATTGAAGCCGGAGCGCACAGAAATGCTCGCAAAGAACGAGCCGTGGTTCCCGCATCCATTGCGGCGGCCGTGGGTGTTCTCTGCCGTGTTGGCTCGGCTGCCTCTTTTGGTTTTCGCCGTAACATTTCTTCATGCCGGGGCAGCCTCCGCAGCGGACACCCGGCAGCGGGGATGGAATGAGTTCAATCGTCTCGTTGCCCACGCGCAGGCGGTTGCGATGACCCATCCTGAAATTGGGATTCAGGAAGCGCAGCGGGCGGCTGCCATCGCACAGTCCCAAAAGGGGAAGCCGGGTTACCGGCAGGCGCTTGCAACAGCGTTGTGGCTAGAGGCGGAGACGCTGACCCGAACGAACCGTATTCCGGAGGCCCGGGCCGCCGCGACGACCGCGTCGCGATTGGCGTATGACGGACGGCTCAGCAAGCTGGATGGAGACCTCGCGTTGACCCGCGCGCGGATCGCCGAATCGAGCGGAGATTTCGCAAACGCGCTGAAGAACTACCAGCGCGCGCATGACATTTTTGCGCAGCTTGGCATTGCCAGAAGCCAATCGCTTGCACTGCTCGGCCTGGGAGATCTCTACGAGAAGGCGCGCGATTTCGCGCGCGAAATTCGCTACTACCGCGAAGCGGCACAAGTCTATGCCGGAGATCCCGCGATCGCCCTTGCGGCAGCGAACAACCTCGGTTTCGCGTACGAGCAGATGGGACGCTATCGCGAAGCGGTTCCCCGCTTCGAACAGGCCCTGAACATTGCCGACTCCCTCAAAAGTCCGATTCTCCAGGCAAGCATTCTGGACAGCCTGGCCGTCAGCTACGCGCGGTTGGGGAAATTGGTGGAGGCTGAACGCGCGGCGGATCGTTCATTGTCGCTGCTGCGAAAGGGAGATGAAGGGGGTGAGCTGCGCTTTGTCTGGGGTGCAAAAGCCGAGATCGAATACCGCCGCCACAATCTGGCGGCCGCGGCGGCGGATCTTCAGGAGGCATTTCAGGGCCTCGATCTGAAGACCACGACGCCAACGTTCCGGGATATGCATCAAGTCGGGTACAACGTGTATCGCGCGGAAGGCAATCTGCCGCTTGCCATGGCCCATCTCGAGGCCTTCAAGCGGCTGGACGATCAGGGCCGGTCGCTCGCTGCATCGGCCAACCTTGCGCTGCTCGGAGCGCAGTTCGATTTCCAGCGGCAGGATCTGGAAATTGCCCATCTCAGGGCCGCTGAATTGGAGCGCGATATCCGGCTGAGGAAATCGCAGGCCGAAATTCAGTCGGTCGTGTTCGCCGGGATCATTCTGGCCGTGCTTCTGCTGCTCGTCTGGATCGCCTGGCGCCATGCACTTTTGCAGCGGCACCAGAACGCGATCGCGCAGAAGAATGTCGCGCTCACCGAAACGCTTTCGGAGCGGGACGAAGAAATCCAGCGGCGGACCCAAGTTGAATCCCAATTGCGCGTCGCCATGCATGCCGCCCAGCAGGCGAGCCGGGCCAAGAGCCAGTTCCTCGCCAATATGAGCCATGAGCTTCGTACGCCGTTGAATGCCATCATCGGTTTTTCGGAATTGCTCTTCGGCGGACGCCTGCAGCCAGAAAAGTCGCGGGAATATGCCGGCGATATTGCGCAGGGGGGGCGCCACCTTCTTGGAGTACTGAACAGCGTTCTGGACATGGCGCGAATCGAATCGGGGAAAGTGGATCTGCAAGATCGCGTTGTCCGGCTCAGCGATGTCGTGGAGCATGCGCTTTCCATGCTGGGCGGACGCGACGCCCATGAAGGCAAGGATGTCCGCACATCGGGCTGCGATGTCCTCGTGCGTGCCGATGAAGTGAGGCTTAGGCAGGCCGTCATCAATCTCATGTCCAATGCGCTGAAGTTCACGGGCGAAGGCGGCGTCATCGAGATCCGCATCGAGCGCGTTGAAGATGGGGTGGATTTGGTCGTTGAAGACAACGGCGAAGGCATTCCGGCGGACAAACTTCCCGTCATCATGGAACCGTTCGGGCAGGTGGAGAACAGCTATGCGCGGGTGCACGGCGGGGTTGGGCTTGGGCTGCCGATTGTCAAATCACTGGCGGAACTGCATGGGGGGCGCTTCACCGTCGAGAGCGACTACGGACACGGGACAATGGCGCGGCTACATTTGCCCAGAGAACGCGTAATCGGCAGTGACGATCAAAACACCGCACTGAACGGCCACACCGGTTTGAAAATCGCTCCTGCGGCCTGAACGCGCCCGCCAGAATGGGCACGCTGGCGTCTCAAGCTGCATCTTGTCCAAACAGTTCCGCTTTCCTCGCAAGCACCTCGGTCTTATTGTCCGCCTTGTTTCACCGATTGATGTTGCAATGCGAGGCAGTCAGGATTTCGCAGCCGATCCGCGCAATGAGAATGTGCTCATCTATCTGAACGGGCGGATGGTGCCGCGCGGCCAAGCCACGGTTTCGATCTTCGACGCGGGCTTTGTACTGGGCGATGGCATCTGGGAAGGCATCCGCCTCCACAAAGGCGCATTTCTTTTCGAAGCGGCGCATCTTGACAGACTGTTCGAAGGTGCGCGGGCCATTCAGCTCGACATCGGACTGGATCGCGATGGCGTGAAAGTGGCGCTGCGCGAGACCGTGAATGCCAATAAGATGGAATCGGGTGTTCATATTCGCCTTATGGCGACGCGTGGGCTAAAGAAGGCACCCAACCAGGATCCACGAAATGCGTTGGGCCGTCCCACAATCGTTATCGTTGCGGAGCACAAGGAGCCAAGCCCGGAGATCGCAAAGCGCGGGCTCTCGCTTGCCACGTCCAGCATCCGCTGCACGCCGGCCAACATGTTCGACATGCGGCTCAACTCGCACAGCCGCCTCAATCTCGTCCGCGCGCTGCTCGATGTGCTGAAGACGGGCGCCGACGAGGCACTAATGCTGGATCCGCACGGGTTCGTCTCCAGCTGCAACGCCACCAACTTCTTTTTCGTACGAGCGGGCGAGGTGTGCACATCCACGGGCGAATACTGCTTCAATGGCGTGACGCGTGGAAACGTCATCGCACTTTGCCACGACAGCCGCATTCCCATTCGGCTCGGCAATTTCACCCTGGACGAGGTGCATGATGCCGACGAGGCATTCGTGACAGGCACCTTCGGCGGCATCACGCCGGTGCGCGAGATCGATGGGCGCGCGTTGCGGGGCGGCGTTCCCGGCGACATCACACTTCGCATGCGCGACCTATATGCGCAGTTGAAGGATAAAGAGGCGGCGCGCGCCGGCCGCGCGCATGGCTGAAGCCGTTCGTATCGCCATGTGGTCGGGGCCGCGGAATATCTCGACCGCCATGATGCGTAGTTTCGGCAACCGTCCCGATACGGCGGTGATCGATGAACCGTTCTACGCTGCTTATTTGGCGGTGACCGGAATCGATCATCCGTTGCGGGAAGAGTCGCTGAAAAGTCAGCCGGCAGACTGGCACGAAGTGGTGAAAACCATTCTGGGCCCCGTGCCTGGCAACCATCCGGTTTTTTACCAGAAGCACATGACGCATCACATGTGCCCGGAATTCGGACGCGAGTGGATCGCCCGGTGCCGCAATGCCTTTCTCATTCGCGCGCCGGAAGATGTGCTTGCCTCCTACACGGAAAAGCGGAGCGACGTGGCGCTCGAAGATATCGGTTTCGTGCAGCAGGCGGAAATTTTCGATGTCGAGGCGCAGCGGCTCGGTTTCGCGCCACCGGTGATCGACGCCGCGGATGTGCTCGCCGATCCGCGGGGCACCTTGTCGGCCCTCTGCCGCGCGCTCGACATTCCGTTCACGGAGAACATGCTGCATTGGCCGCCTGGCCGCCGCGAAACAGACGGCGCCTGGGCGCCAGCATGGTACGATGCCGTCGAGCGTTCCACCGGTTTCGCGCCGTCGCGTCCGCTGGTGCCGTTCGACGCCTTGCGGGATGATCTGAAGCCCATCGCGCGGGCAGCGCGACCCCATTACGAGAGGCTAAGGTCACATCGGTTGTCCGCTGGCTGATCCGCTGGCGCACTTGGGCCTTGCGCCTGCCGCATGGCAGTGAACGGGTCCGCACACACCAAATTGAAGATCACAGGGAATTGCCGGGTGGCTCACGCCTTGCCAGCCAGGAATGCCGCCACTAACGATGCCGGGAGGCGTACCGGGAGACCATCCATGCTGGATCGACGCAATCTGCTTGCCACAAGTGCTGCTGCTGCAATCGCCGCGGGTATTCCCCGGCGGGTCTTCGCAGCCGACGCCCCCGGTAATACCGCCGATACGGCCGAGGCTTCCAAAAGGCTGAACGCCCTGTTCGACGCCTTTGTCAGCGAACAGCTGGATCACGCGCCGGAAGGGGCGACCAGTCTTGGTATCGATACCGGTGCGCGGGCGCATCAGCGAAGCGAATTGTCCGATCGTTCGCTGGCGGAAGCCGGTCGCATGAAGGCGTTGGTGGCCGATCAACTGAAGCGGCTGGAAGCGTTCAACCGCGCGTCGCTCAGCGCCAGCGATGCAGTCGGATATGACGTGGTGATGTATGGTCTGAAGACGCAGGATGCCGCGGACCGGAAATACGCCTATGCCGGCGGAAATTTGCAGGGGCCCTACGTTATCTCGCAGCTGACCGGCTCATATCAGCAGCTGCCGGATTTCCTCGATAGCCAGCATCCCATCGAAAACAAGGCAGATGCCGACGCTTACATGGCGCGGCTCGATGCGTTCGCGCGCGTGCTCGATCAGGAATCGGATTTCGCCCGCCACGACGTTGGCCTCGGCGTGATGCCACCGGATTTCGTCATCAGCCGCGCGCTCGGACAGATGACCGGCATCCGCAACACGCCGGTGGCGCAATCCGTACTCGTGGAGTCGGTCGTGCGCCGCACGAAAGAAAAGAACATCGCCGGCAATTACGGCCCGGACGCGGAGAAGATCGTCAGCGAGAAAGTGTACCCCGCGTTGCAGCGGCAGATCGACTACATGACGTCGCTGCAGCCCAAAGCGGTGCACGATGCCGGTGTGTGGCGGTTGCCCGAGGGTGCATCGTACTACGCAGATTCGCTGGATCAGGCGACGACCACCACGATGAAGCCTGCCGACGTCCACAAGCTTGGCCTCGATGTCGTCGCGCGGCTGTCCGCACAAGCGGATACGATCATGAAAGCGCAAGGGTTGACGCGCGGCAGCGTCGGCCAGCGTTACCGCGAAATGTATAACGATCCGAAGTTCCGCTATCCCAACACCGATGAGGGCAAGGAAAAGCTGATCGCCAATCTCAACAAAAAAGTGCAGCAAGTCCGCGCGCGTCTGCCGGAGTATTTCGGCGTATTGCCCAAGGCCAATGTGGTGATCGTGCGGGTGCCGAAATACACCGAAGCGGGCGCACCCGGTGGGTATTATCAGAATCCGTCGCTCGATGGTTCACGGCCGGGCCGCTACTACATCAACCTGCGGGACACGGCGGAAGTGCCGAGCTGGACGTTGCCGACGCTCACTTATCACGAGGCGATTCCCGGCCATCACCTGCAGGGTTCGATTCAGCAGGAAGCGAACCTGCCGCTCATCCGCAAGATCACTGGCTTCAATGCCTATGTCGAAGGCTGGGCGCTTTATTCCGAGCAGCTGGCCGTCGAAATCGGCATGTACAAGGACGATCCCTGGGGCCATCTCGGCCAGTTGCACGATGCCATCTTCCGCGGCGTGCGCCTTGTGGTCGATAGCGGCATGCACGCCATGAAGTGGAGCCGCGAGCAGGCGATCAAATACTACACGGGCGCGATTGGCGATCCGGAAGCCTCTGCCACCACGGAGGTGGAGCGCTATTGCGTATGGCCGGGGCAGGCGTGCTCCTACATGGTGGGTAAGGTCACCTTCCTGCGGCTGCGCGACAAGGCAAAGAAAGCGCTGGGACCACGCTTCGACTTGCGCGATTTCCACGATGCCGTCCTTCTATCTGGGGCGGTGCCACTTACCGTGCTGGAGAACGTGGTGGATGAATACATCGCGGCGAAGCGCAATGGCGGCGGAGGCATGCGTTCCAGCCGGCACTAAGGCGCGCGTCAGCCGGAGTGGCTGCCGGAACGTTCTTGCGAAGGCGACGTTGTCTTTTGCGAGATTTCCGGAAGAGGCCACGATGCTTCGTTGGGCAGTGATTTTTCTGATTCTGGGTCTGGTCGCAGGCGTGCTTGGGTTCACCGCGATTGCCGGCGCGTCCATCGCGATCGCCAAATTCCTGTTCTTCCTGTTTATCGCCATCTTCCTCGTGCTGCTGATTCTTGGCATGACAGCGGCGCGGCGGATTACTGGGCGATAGCGAATCTCATTCTGCCGCCAGGCCGGTGTCTTTTCCGGCGCCGGCCTGCGGCACGTTGATGGCGTGTTAGATGCGCAGTCGCGCGCCGTACTCGCTCCCGATAAGTCCGATACTAATGGAGCGGTTTCCTGAATTTGTAGACGAACTGATCCGTCTTGCCGCGGATGGACGGGTCGAACACGTTTTTGGTGTGCGGGTCCGCCGGATTGCGAAGCGTGTTGTCTTCGCCCTCGAAGGTGAAACCGGCAGCCAGCACTTCCTTCTTCACAGCAGCTGGATCGATGCGATGCAGCGTATTTGTATCGCGCACGCCTGAGCCGGCCTCAGCCACATGATCCAATACAATGTAAACGCCGCCTGGCTTCAATGCGTCGTAAACGGCTTTATTTACCACGGCCATATCTGCGGGACCAAAGAAGGAATCGTGGAAGTCGTGGTAGTTCTGCGATGTCCAGATCACGTCCGCCTTTTGCGGAACCGCCATTTTGGCTAGCGGCGCGTGGACGAGCGTGGCGTTGGGATAATTCGTCGTGTCGTTTGTGACCGCGGTGACCGCAGGCGGCTTGCCCTTCAGCATGGAGTCGATTTCCGTCGGGAAGTAGGCATAGACATGCCCCTTTGGCCCCACAGCCTTGGCGAAAATGCGGGTGAAATAGCCCTTGCCGGGCACCACATCGACCACCACGTCGCCCGGTTTGATGCCCGCAAAGGCGATCATTTCCGCGGGCTTCCGGTCGGCATCGCGGGCGGCGTCTTCCGCCGGCCGCGTCTTGTCCGCTACCGCTGCCGCCGCATAGGGCGGAACGGGGCTTGCCGCGGCGCCGCCGAAAATCGCGGCCGCAAGAAGCGCCGCAAACCCGATTGCAGATTTCATGATGAGCATCTCCCCTGATGAACCGAACATAGCGTAAGGTTGCGCCAAGCCGAAGGCATTTCGGGGCCGGAGCGGGAGGAAATCCATTTCTATATCGGAACCGCGCGCGCGGAGCCTTGCCGCGCTCGCTCTCGGCGCGCTCGCAGTTGTGGTCGCGCCGCAATCGGTGTCTGCGCAGGATGTCGAGCAGGTGGTGGTGACCGGCACCAAGCTTCCGGAAGCTGTCGGCAGTCCCGCTTTCTCCAGCGTCACGCTGGATGCGGATCAGCTTTCAACATCCGACCGGCTTGATCGATCGCTCGAGCAGGTGCCGGGCCTGTCGCTCTTCCGCCGCACCAATAGCGTCAGCGCCAATGCGAGCACGCAGGGCGTGTCGCTGCGCGCCATCGCGCCTTCGGGCACAAGCCGCGCGCTCGTGTTGTTGGACGGCGTTCCGATGAACGACCCCTTCGGCGGCTGGGTGATCTGGACGCAGCTGCCGTCAGAAGATGTCGGGGGCGCCGAAATCATTCGTGGCGCCGGCGCTGGTCCCTACGGCGCGGGCGCGCTCACCGGCACCATCCTGCTGACGGAGCGCGATGCGTCGCAGGGCGTCGCGGATATCGAAGGCGGCTCGCTCGATTCCGCGCGCGGCGGCATTTCGCGCGGCGCGAGCATCGACGATGTCGACTTGTTCGCCAGCGTTTCCGGCGAGCGGACCAATGGCTGGATTCCGGTTCACGAGCCGGACCGCGGCGCCGCCGACAATCACGTCTGGTTCGATGGCGGCTCGGCATCGCTGCGGGCGCAGACGCAAATCGGCGATGTGCTTTCGTCCGCGCGCATCAGCTATTACGACGAAGGGCGCGGCGCCGGCATCGAAGGCGCCACCTCTGCGGCGCGCGGATACACGGCAAGCCTCACCTTTGCGGAAGCACCCGCCGGCGATATCGGCTGGCGCGTGCAGGGTTGGCTGTTGCGCAGCAATTTCTCCAACGACTCGGTTTCCGTTGCACCGGGTCGGGTCGATACCACGCCAGCGAACGACCAGTTCGCCACGCCTGCTCTGGGCCTTGGCTTCAACGCCGCCCTGCTGGGCGAAAGCGGCGCCTTTCATTGGGAAACGGGCGCCGACCTGCGCGACGATTCCGGCGAGTCGCGCGAGTTGTTTCATTTCGACGGAACTACGTTCGAAGGTTTTCGGCGTTCCGGCGGCCGTTCGATTGGCGGCGGCCTCTATGGCGAAGGCGCCATCGACACCAGCCAATGGCTGCTGACCCTGGGCGGCCGCGCCGATTACTGGGCAACTTCGCAGGGGCATCTGGTGGAAATTGACCGCCTCAGCGGTGACGTCACCAACCAGCAGGAATTCGCCGGCAAGCACGGCATCGTGCCGACTGCGCGCGGTGGCATCCGGCGGAATTTCAACGACGGCGAATATCTGCGTGCCGCGGGGTATGTCGGTTTCCGCACGCCGACCTTGAACGAGCTTTATCGTCCGTTCCGCGTGGGCAATGTGGTGACCAACGCGAATGCCGATCTGCGGCCGGAGAAACTGTATGGCGCGGAGATCGGCTATGGCGGCGCATGGGACTCGCTGCATTGGGATGCGACGGGCTTCTGGAATGAGCTGCACAACGCCATCGCCAATGTCACGCTGGCGGAAAATCTGCAGCAGCGGCAGAACGCGGGCGACGTGCAGGCCTACGGCTTCGAGGGCCAACTGAGGGAAGCGTTCAGCGATAATCTCAGCGGCTGGCTGGCGCTTTCCTACACCGATGCGCAGTTCGTGTCGGGACAACTGGACGGTCTCCGGCCGGCGCAGGCGCCGCGCACCATGGCGACGGCGGGCGCAACATGGCAACCAATCACTGCGGTGTCGCTGGAAGCCCAGCTGCACTGGGAAGGGCTGCGCTTCGAGGATGACCGGAACACGCTGCGTCTTGGCGGCGCTTTGACACTCGATCTGCGCGCCACCTATGCCGTTACCGATGCGTTTGCCGTGTACATCGCCGCCGATAACGTGACCGATGCGAATGTCGCCACCGCCGCAGCCACCGATCCGCTGCTCGGCACGGTGACTTCCTACGGGCAGCCGCGACAGGTATGGGTCGGCATCACCTACGCCGAGCGGTAGGCAAAGCGTAGCGAAAGCGCCTATATGGAGCGCATGGCTCTTACTCCCCTTATCGGTTTGCCTTTTGATGGCCTGAAAGCGGCGCTCAGGGAAGCCGGCGTGCCGGAAAGGGCTGTCGGCATGCGCGCGCGCCAGCTGTGGAACTGGATCTACGTTCATGGTGCCCGCGATTTCGCCGGCATGAACAATCTGGCGAAGACCTTTCGCGCCCAAATGGTGGAGCGTTTTTCGCTCGCGCGGCCGAAAATCGTCACCGAGCAGATTTCCAATGATGGCACCCGCAAATGGCTGCTGCGCGGGACGGGCGGGGCGGAATTCGAAACCGTGTTCATTCCGGAGCCGGGCCGCGGCACCTTGTGCGTCTCGAGCCAGGTCGGCTGCACCCTGAACTGCCGCTTCTGCCACACCGGCACGCAACGGCTGGTGCGCAACCTGACGCCAGAGGAAATCGTCGGCCAGGTGATGATCGCGCGCGATGCCCTGGGCGACTGGCCATCAACCGGCGAAAATCGCCGCCTCACCAATGTGGTGATGATGGGCATGGGCGAGCCGCTCTACAATTTCGACAATGTGAAGGCGGCGCTCGCCATTGTGGCGGATGGCGATGGGCTCGCGCTCTCCAAACGCCGCATCACGCTTTCCACCGCGGGCGTGGTGCCGATGATCAGGCGGGCGGGCGAGGAGATCGGCTCCTCGCTCGCCATTTCGCTGCATGCCGCGCGGGACGAGGTGCGCGACATCATCGTCCCGCTGAACCGGAAATATCCGATTGCCGAATTGCTGCAGGCCTGCCGCGATTATCCCGGCCTCTCCAACGCGCGGCGCATCACTTTCGAATATGTGATGCTGAAGAATGTGAACGACTCACTGGCCGATGCCCGCGAGCTGGTGCGCGTCATCAAAGGCATTCCGGCGAAGATCAATCTCATTCCATTCAATCCCTGGCCCGGCGCGCCGTATGAATGTTCGGACTGGGAGCAGATCGAAAAGTTTGCCGATGTGGTGAACCGCGCCGGCTACGCCTCGCCAGTGCGCACGCCCCGCGGCCGGGACATCATGGCCGCCTGCGGCCAGCTGAAAAGCGAGAGCATCAAGCAGCGCGCCAGCGAACGCATGGCCCAACTGCGCTCGCAAGAACTGGCGCGAATGCCGGGCTAGCGGCCATCAGTTTGCCCGGACCCCGTCGATTACGTCTGAATAGTCTTTGCGGTCAGGAATCAAATACTTCCAACCCGCGGGAATTGTGTAAGTCGTTGTCCAGCGTTCTCTGCCAAGCAGCCACTGGAGAAACTGCGTGCGGCCTTTGAAATGCTTTTTCCTGTAGGAGTCTAACCGTTCGGTGGCTACTTCAATTAGCACCAAGGCGAGGTTGACATATTCGGATAATATTTTCCGTGCATCTAACATTTCAAAATAGAACATGAGGCTGGCTCTGCCAGGCGCCGCGTTCGCAATTTCAAATTGAGATGCATCCACCAATCTTTTGCGCTCGGCGTTACGTTCGACGAGACGCTTTGAGATCTGGTGAAGCTGAGTTTGAACGACTAGCAGGAGCCTTACTAGGTCCGTATCGCCCTCAACGGTGAACATAAGATCATCCGCTGCACTAAGTTGAAGAAATTGAATTTCTTCTAGTGGTTTGAGCAATCCATTCAGCTGCTGGTCCTGCCAAGCGACCGAGGTGAAGACAATGCTAACTTTATCGAAGAGGCTACGATAATAACTCGTATCTCCTGACACATTCATCGCCTGAAGGATTGTGTAGGCCTTCTGAAATTCGGCTAAATACTCAAAGAGAAATTGGCGCTTGAAATTCAGAAGCGTGTTGCTGGTGATGATAAGCGAGTATGCGGAGCGATTAATCATCTCACGCCGTGTTTGCCGGACTTGCTCTCGTCGCTCTAGCCAGCTTAACGTGAATGCAGCAAGCGCACCGAAGAAGGCAGCAAACAACGGCACTAGTATCGACGCGACAGCATCGAACGGCATGCTAGCGACAGCGATTTTTAGCGGTTGCATTTTATCGTACTGTTTTTGGGTGCGAAGACTCCGCCGCACGGTTCAACCGAATCAAATGCAAGTGTAGGATGTGCATGGAGAATTGGCCAAAGGTTCACAGGCGTCCCGGCGCAAATACCAAGCAGATCGAGTATTGGAATGGGCCGGCGGGAGAGCGCTGGTCGAAGGCGCAAGACCGCATCGATCATCACCTCGGGCTGATCACCGAAGCGTTGCTGGCGGTGGCGGCGCCACGCGAAGGCGAGCGCGTGCTCGACATCGGCTGCGGTGGCGGCACCACGGCGCTGATCCTGCGCGAGCGGGTTGGACCAGATGGCGCCGTCGCTGGCATCGACATTTCTGGCCCCAATCTCGCGCTGGCGCGGGCCCGCGCCCATGCCGGAATGGCCGATGTTACTTTCCTCGATGCTGACGCCGCAACGTACGAATTCGAGCCCGCGTTCGACCTCGCCTTTTCGCGTTTCGGAGTGATGTTCTTCGACGATCCGCCGGCAGCCTTCGCCAATTTCCGCACGGCGCTGCTGAAAGACGGGCGGCTAGTGTTCGTCTGCTGGCGGACATTCAAGGAAAATGACTGGTCGTTCGAGCCTTACGAGGCAGCGCTCGATCTGCTGCCGCCGCAGGAACCAATGGACCCGCATGCCCCGGGACCGTTCGCCTTTGCTGACGATGCGCGCGTTCGGTCGATCCTGGACGCCGCCGGTTTCCGCGACATCGCCGTGAAACCGCTCGATACCACCGTGAATATGGGGGCGACTCTCGACGAAGCGCTAACCGAAGCGCTCACGATCGGCCCGCTGGCCCGCGCGGCCGCTGAACTCGATGAAGCCAGGCGCGAAAAAATCCGCGCGCGCATCCGGCCGGTCATCGCGAGGCACCAGACAAGCTACGGAATTGTCGCGCCCGCTGCCGTCTGGCTCGTCACCGCGCGAAACTAAAAGAGTGCGTCACCCGATCCGTGTGAGGCATCGTAGACTGGGTGTACTGGTCTTAAGTGAGTTGCCTGAAAACCATAGCACCCCAATGCCAAGCCATCTTAGCAGGTTGACAAGTTGTGCTTCCGGAGCCTCAGGCAACAACAGCGCGAGATTGGGATCGCAGTCGCCTTTCAGGGCAAACCAGTACGCATATAGTTGCCCGATCGCCATTCTGATCTCTGCTGGATGTGTAGAACCCTTCACCTCGACGAGCAGGTCAGCGTTTGCACCATTATAGTCTTCTATCACGATGTCATACATCGCTGACGGATTATTGCCTTCCCGCACTGTGTATTCCGTAAGCAGTTCCTTTAGGGCGTTTGTGAGTCGATTGTGCGTTCGTCGACGGCTAAGAACGAGTGCGTCTCGAATGACTTTGATGTCAGCCTCATCCTTGAGCGGCAGCTCATTGCCGACAGTGGGCTTTACGTGGAGAAGCGTTTCAATTCGGCGAGTATCAACTACGGCTTTGAGTTTCGCCGGATTGCTAGCAAGTACATCAAGATCCGCGGCATCAGTAACGCCCTTGGTTCCGTATAAACTGACGCAGCTGTCAAATTGATCAGAAAGAGTCGCTGACCGGACGCCCCTCTTGGAGAGCAGGCGGCGCACCTCCGGTCTACCATTCAAGATCGGAAACCGGCATCCTTGATCTAGCGCGAAGAATACCGGAGTTAGCAGATACTCTGGTTTGAGCGGACCTCTGCGGTCATTCGGATTTGGTATCGGAGGTAAATCGGCTATTCTACGCATTAGCCGACGTCGCTCTTCGTCACTCGTCATCGTGTAGGCCATTCTGAACAATGGCAGCAATTTTTTGTAGTGTTGACCGATCCAATCTCCCGACGAATTTCGATATGCGTTGTAGGTGTTTGTAAAGCCAGTGTGCTGCGTCACCAATTCTCGAGCAGCAGTGTCACCAGAGATAGAAACAAGATGATTCGCGGCGGCCTCAATTGACGAGTAACTTCGGCCAAAAATCTCACTCAATGCCGGAAGTTTGACGCTTCGGATATAGGTTGCGTATTTGGATTTATGGCTCTTCGTTATCCACGTGAGCCGGCACAAGCAATATACCTTCTTCGCGGTTACAGACGTGTTGAACATATGATCGGCAGACAACCGTACCAGCTGGCCTGTTCGCCGCTCTCGGTCTGCCCAGTCGGTCATTTGCTCGCGGGCTTCATAAACCTTCGAACATCGACGCCGAACCTAGCTGCAGCGTTGGTGGGCATCAAAAATGTCATTGACGCTTTCTCTTTATTGCGGCGGTTCGGCGCCGAGCACGCTGGCGCGCATCCAGCCGGTGAGCTGACCGTCGCGCACTTCGGCCCACGCGCCGGACAATGCGACCAGCTGCACCTGCTGGCCTTTGGGCTCCTTCTTCAGAACCTTGGCGGACGTTTTCGGCAATTCCCGCAAATCCGATCCGCCACGATGCACATAGCGCACGCCGGTCACCGGCTTTGCAGCTTGCACAACGCTCTGTGCCCCCGCTGCCGAAGCCGCGCGCTGCGAGGCAGTCGCGGGCGTTGTCGCGGCATGCGGATGGAAGAAGGCGATGATCTTGTCGGCATTCTTGACCGCCGCGAAACCAAGCGCTCCAACGAGCGCGATGATACCCAGCTTGCTGCCGCGGGAGCCCATCTTCTGCCGGTAGGAAAGCCCGGTGCCGGGAATGCCGGCGTTGGTCGTGACGCCGTGGCGGCCGATATTCACGTCCGCGCCGCGCGGGCCCACGCTCGTCGACACACCACTCTTGCTGACGTTGATGCGAACGCCCGGCAAAATGCTGAAGACGCGGTGAAAGCGCAGACCCATTATGCGGTATCCTCGATCAGTTGCCGCGACGGTCGCGACAGACCGTTGGCGCTGATGAAGATCAATCTCCGGCGGAAAGCCAACGGACTCTCGACCAGCAGAATGGCTTTTAGCGACTCCAGGCCACCGGCGAAGAATGGTTCGGACAAAAACCGGCCCGGCTGTTCCGTCCACGCGGGCACCGAGAGCCGATCCGAGAGCGCAAGGTGCTCGGCAAGGGCAGCCAGGTAGGCATCCTTCACGTCACCAAGCCTTTGCGGCTCGCCCTCAAGCGCCATGCTGCGCTGTTCGCGGGACATGAGCTGCCACTCGTCCAGAAACTCGCGGACAGCGGGATCGAACTGCTGGAATACTGTGTCCGCGCGCGCTGCAATTTCTAAAATGGACCGAGGTCTACTCACAGCAAGACTTCTCAAAAAGTGTATCGCACAGGATTGGCTGCACCGGGCTTGCGCATATGATCAGGTATCCTCCGGCGTAGATATACCGAACTAATGTCGTGCGGAGCCTCGCGCCCGACAAAGCCGCGCCTGCCGGATCGGTCCGACACGGTGCCGGGGAAATTCGCGGTCGTAGCTTCCAGCCAACGTTCCGGAACAAAGACACCCACGATCAAGCCCTGCTGGACCGCAAGCACGAGTTCCGCTTTCTGAGCTTTCTTTGCATCGATTTTCCAAGCATATCGCACAGCGTCATAGATGCTCTTTCCCTCGGTGATCGATCGATTGATCGTAATGAGAATGGCATTGTGCGCGAATTCTGCGTCCTTCGCTTGATAACGCTCGATGATCTGCTTTGAGTGCATAACGCCGAACTCATCCGACCCGCGTCCGCCCGCAATGTTTGTTGCTTCGGGATAGGCGTCCAGAAGTGCAGCTTCAACTTCGAACGCTACCTCGTTCTCCATCCCATGACGGCGAATGACGTGGGCCACCTCAAATCCAGAAGCGACAATATCGCGAATGCGCTTGATCTTGTCGGTCACATCATCGCCGTCGGCTCCTCGCTCGCCCCTGACATGGGCAAACACGCGAATCCCTTTACCCTTGCCCACGTAAAACGTTTCACCATTTCGAGGGTCAATTAGGCGATAGACATAGAATTTCAGGCGTTCGGCGACTTCGGATGAAAAGGAAAGATCACTTTCCATCACACGTCCAGCGCGGCGTATAGCGCGTTGTCCTGGATGAATTCGCGGCGCGGTTCCACCACTTCGCCCATCAGTTTGGTGAACAGGTCTTCTGCGTCGTCGGCATGCTCCACCTTCACGCGCAACAAGGTGCGGGCGTTCTCATCCAGCGTGGTTTCGAACAGCTGCTCGGGGTTCATTTCGCCGAGGCCTTTGTAGCGCTGCAAGGTGAGCCCCTTGCGGCCCCATTCGAAAATGGCGTCCAGGAGTTGCGATGGCGCGCGGACCTCGCGCGTCTCACCCTTGCGTTGCAGCTTGGCGGCATGCAGATACACCGCCTGTAGTTCACCCCCCATTTTATCGAGCTTGCGCGCATCGGCACTGGAGATCAGCGCGCCGTCGATGGCGACGGCTTCTTTCAGGCCCCGCACTTCGCGCCAGAATTTCAGCCCGCCATCCGGTGTTGGCTCGCCATGCCAGCCGCGCTCGATCTCATCCGATAAAGAATCAAGCCGCCTGGCGATGTAGGCGGCGGCGGCTGTGGCCTTCTCACGATCATTGAGAATTTCCGGATTGAGGGCGCCGGCGATCGCCGCCTGCTCCAGCACGAAACGCGGATAGGCTTGCGGAAAGCCCTTTAGCGCTGCCACCACCGCTCTCGCCTTTTCGATGACATTGCGCACGTCTTCGCCGGCCATGGTTTCGCCGGTGTGCAGCGCGATGCTCAGGCCTTCGGAGCCTTCGGAAACGAGATAATTCTCGAACTCCTGCTCGTCTTTCAGGTAACGCTCGGATTTGCCGCGCGTCGCCTTGTAAAGCGGCGGCTGCGCGATGAAGAGATGCCCGCGCTCGATCAGCTCCGCCATCTGCCGGTAGAAGAAGGTGAGCAGCAAGGTGCGGATATGGGCGCCATCCACATCGGCGTCCGTCATGATGATGATCTTGTGGTAGCGCACCTTGTCCGGGTTGAACTCTTCGCGCCCGATGCCGGTGCCGAGCGCGGTGATGAGTGTCGCAATGGATTCGCTTCCCAACATCTTGTCGAAGCGGGCGCGCTCCACATTGAGGATTTTGCCACGCAAGGGCAGCACCGCCTGGTTCTTGCGGTTGCGCGCCTGTTTGGCGCTGCCGCCGGCGCTGTCACCCTCCACGATGAAGATTTCGCATTTCGACGGATCGCGTTCCTGGCAGTCAGCCAGCTTGCCGGGCAGTGACGCGGAGTCCAGCGCGCCTTTGCGGCGGGTGAGTTCGCGCGCCTTCCGCGCCGCTTCGCGCGCAGCAGCAGCTTCCACCACCTTGCCGACAACCGTTTTCGCTTCGGACGGATGCTCCTCCAGCCAGCGGCCGAGCTGCTCGATGACGACGCCTTCCACGACAGGGCGCACTTCGGACGAAACCAGCTTGTCCTTGGTCTGCGAGGAGAATTTCGGGTCCGGCACCTTCACCGACAGCACACAGGTGAGGCCTTCGCGGCAATCGTCGCCGGTGAGCGCGATCTTCTCCTTGCGTTGCGCACCGCTTTCTTCGGCGTATTTCGTGACCACGCGCGTCAGTGCGGCCCGGAAGCCGGCCAGATGCGTGCCGCCATCGCGCTGCGGAATGTTGTTGGTGAAGCAAAGCGTCGTCTCATGGTAGCTGTCATTCCACGCGAGCGCGGCTTCCACCGTCATGCCGTCGCGCTCGGCGCCGATCATCACCGGCGCGGGGATCAGCAAATTTTTGGCGCGATCGAGATAGCGCACGAACGCTTCCAGTCCGCCATCGTAATGCAGCGTGATTTCCTTCTTCTCCACGCCGCGATTGTCGGCGAGCACGATGGTGACGCCAGAATTGAGGAAGGCGAGCTCGCGCAAGCGGTGTTCCAGCGTGGCGTAATCGAATTCCGTTTTCGTGAAGGTGCGGGGCGAGGGCAGGAAGGTGACTTCCGTGCCGCGCTTACCATCCACTCTGCCGACCACTTTCAGCGGCTCGACGGGATCGCCGTCGGCGAAGCGCATGTAGTGCTCCTGGCCGTCGCGCCAGATGCGCAAATCCAGCCATTCGGAGAGTGCGTTCACCACCGACACGCCGACGCCGTGCAAACCGCCGGAAACCTTGTAGGCGTTCTGCTCGAATTTCCCGCCGGCATGCAGCTGGGTCATGATCACTTCTGCGGCGGACACACCTTCGCTCTCATGAATGTCCGTGGGGACGCCGCGGCCGTTGTCGCGCACGGTGCAGGAGCCATCCGGATTGAGGATGACATCCACTCTATCCGCGAAGCCCGCCAGCGCTTCGTCGATGGCGTTGTCCACCACTTCGTGAACCATGTGGTGGAGGCCGGAGCCGTCGTCGGTATCACCAATATACATGCCCGGCCGCTTGCGCACGGCGTCAAGGCCCTTGAGCACTTTGATGCTGGCGGCGCCATAATCGTTCGGTTCAGGCAAGGCAGAAGAAGAAACCATTTATCTCACTCTGGAATGCGGAAAAGGCGCGAATCCGCGACCTCGAAAATGTCGGCATGGCCGGAAAGCGGCGCGAACATTGGAAGCTCTGTCCCCGTCATCCATGCCTGTGCGCCCAGCGCCAGAATTTCTTCGAACAGGGCTGAGCGGCGCGTAGTGTCCAGATGGGCGACGATTTCGTCGAGAAGCAGGATTGGCGCAAATCCTTCTTTTATATGGGAAAGCTGCCGTGCCTGTGCAAGCACAATGGAGATCAAAAGCGCCTTCTGCTCGCCTGTGGAACAGTCCCGCGCCTCCATCCGCTTGATGGTGTGGCGCACCAGCAGATCGCTGACATGCGGCCCGAACGCGGTTCGCCCGCTTTCGGCATCGCGTACCCGGCCGCGCTCCAGCGTTTCGCGAAAGACGTTTGCCGAACCTTCGCCGTTTTCCATGAAGAGCCGATCCGCCTCGCCGTCCAGATTGAGCTGGGCCGACGGAAAAGCGCCGGCCTCCCGGCGTTCCGCGAGCGCGGCGTTCAGGCACGAGAGCGCGCCGCTCCGTGCAGCCATGACCGCGAGCCCGTGCTCTGCCATCTGTTCTTCGAGAGCGGAAAGCCACGCAGGATCGCGCGGTCCATGCTTGAGCAGGCGCGCCCGCTCGCGCATCGCCTGTTCATAGCGCAGCGAATGCCGCCCGTGGGCCGGGGCAAATCCAAGTGTCAGGCGATCCAGAAAACGCCGCCGGCCGCTGGCGCTTTCGATGAACAGGCGGTCCATCGCCGGCGTGAGCCATGCCATCTGGATGAGTTCGCTCAGATCTGCAGAACTCTGCGCCGGAGCGCCATTCAGGCGCACCTGCCGCGCCGTGCCGCTGCCGCTCGCTTCCAGGCCAGTACCGATGTCATACGCTTCGGCTCCGCGTTGCACTGTCGCGGAAACCGCCCAGAGCGGTCCCATCGGCACAGGGCCTTTGCGGATGTGTTCGGTGAGTGTTGCGCCACGCAATCCTCTGCCCGGGGCGAGAAGCGACAGGGCTTCCAGCAGATTGGTTTTGCCCGCACCGTTGGCGCCCGCAAACACCACGAGCCGTCCACTTACTGCGATTTCTACGGAAACATAGGAGCGGAAATTCGCCAGCTGCAGCTGCGTGACGGCCAACGTTGCATGCTTCACGCAACCCCCCTCCCGCAAGGGGAGGGGGAACTCACCGCTCTGCATAGGGCGATTCAAAAGACTCACACCCGCATCGGCATCAGCACGTAAAGCGTGCGGGTGTCGCCGGCATCTTCAATGAGGGTCGGCGAGCCCGCATCGTGCAGAAGGAAACGCACATCCTTGCCTTCGATCTGCCCGGTGATGTCGAGCAGATACCGCGCGTTAAAGCCGATCTCGATCGGCGAGGCGGAATAGCTGGCGCCCACCTCTTCCGTGGCCGTGCCGGAATCCGGATTGACCACCGACAGCGTGACCTTGTCCTTGCCGATATTGAGCTTCACGGCCCGCGTTTTGTCGGCCGAAATGGTCGAAACGCGGTCCACGCTTTGCGAGAACTCGCGCGAATCCAGCGACAGCGACTTGTCGTTGTTGGCAGGAATAACGCGCTGATAATCGGGGAAGGTGCCATCGATCAGCTTGGAGGTGAGCTCGATGCCGCTCGAGACGAACTGAATCTTCGTATCCGACAAGGAGATGTCGATCGCATCTTCGGTGTCATCCAGCAGCCGGCGCAGTTCCGTCACCGTTTTGCGCGGTACGATGATACCGGGAATGTCAGAAGCGCCGTCTGGGAGATCGAGTTCAAAACGCGCGAGCCGATGCCCGTCGGTCGCTACCGCGCGCAGCGCGCGCGCTTTACCGTCCTTCGCCGCATGGACGTAAATGCCATTGAGATAGAACCGCGTCTCTTCCGTTGAGATCGCAAATTTCGTTTTGTCGATCAGCCGCTTCAATTCTTCGGCGCCGAGCCGGAATTTGTGCGGCAGCGCGCCCGCGGCCATTTGCGGGAAATCCTCCTTGGGCAGGCACGCGAGCTCGAAACGAACGCTGCCGGATGAAACAGCCAGCCGGCCACCTTCGGCGGTCAGCAGTTCCGCCTGCACCTGGGCACCCTCGGGAAGTTTGCGCACGATATCGTACAGCATGTGCGCAGGCGCCGTCGCCGCGCCATTGCGCAACACGTCGGCGGAAAGCGACTCGACAATTTCGATATCGAGATCCGTCGCCGTCAGCTTGAGACTGCCCTTCGCCGCCTCGATCATCACATTCGACAGAATGGGAATAGTGTTACGGCGCTCGACGACGCTTTGCACGTGGGAAAGCGCCTTCAGGAATGCGCCCCTTTCGACAGTAATTTTCATGGCTTCTGCATCCGGCTTGAATGGCACCTGAAATCTGCTGCAAGGCCCCTCCTTGCGGCAACTAAGCACCTGAAACGCTTGAGAATTTTCGAGGCTCTCGACTCAAGCCTCCCACTATATCAGCCGTGGCGACGGGTGAACAGGTTTCTGCACCGCTATGAACAGGCTCGACGAGGGCCAACGGCCCGCAAAAAAAGGGCTGCGGAACCTGCGTTTCGCAGCCCTCTCGAGGTGGGGTTTTCAGACGCTTTACACACTCCTGGGCTTCGACAAAACCTGCTTCAGGAAGTCGACTTCCTGCTTCAGTACCGCGTCTGTGCTGCACAGTTCGACGATGCGCCGGCAGGCATGCAGCACCGTCGTGTGATCGCGGTCGCCGAAGCGCCGGCCGATCTCGGGCAGCGACCGCATGGTAAGTTCCCGCGAGAGATACATCGCTACCTGCCGCGGCCGCGCCACACGCCGGCTGCGCTCCTTCGAGTGCAAATCGCGCAAATCGAGCTTGTAGAATTCCGCGGTCTTGCGCTGGATGTCCTCAATACCGGTCTTCTTCGGTGGCGCCCCGCGCTGATGGATCGTATCTTCGGCAAATTCCATGGTGACCGGCTTCTTGGTGAGGTCGGCATAGGTCGCAATTTTCGTGAACATGCCGATCAGCTCCCGCGGGCTTGCTTCCTCAATGTCGGCGATACGTTCCAGCACGTTATCGGGAATCGTGACGTGTGGGCGCTGGCTGGCAAACTCCTGCGCGCGGGATTTGAGGATGGCGAGCCGCATGTCGCGATCCGGCTGTGCCAACGCAATGACAAGGCCGCCGGTGAGACGGGAGCGGATGTCCGGCCCCAACGAATCGAAGCCTTCCGGCGCGCGATCGGCCGCAATCACAACGCGGCGGCGAAGATCGGAAAAGGCGTTCACCGTGTGCAGGAATTCAGAAATGGTCGAAGTGCTGCGGCAAATGTGTTGGAGATCGTCGATCAGCAGCAATTCGGCGGCGCGCACCTCGTCTTTGAACGACAAGGTCTCACGGCGGTGTAATGCGCCAAGGAACTGCCGCATGAAGTCTTCGGCGCCAAGAAACAAAACCCTGCGGCCGCGCTTGCGGGATTCCAGTGCGGTGGCGTTCAGAATGTGGCTCTTGCCGTATCCGAACCCGCCATGCAGGTAGAGTAACGAAGCAGTATTCTCATCGCCGTCCGCAAAGCGTCTCGCCACCTGGCAGGCGAATTCGTTGGCGGAACCGACGACCAAGGTTTCGAACGTCTGGGTCGGATGCAGAACCCGATTCCAAAGGGTGCGGCGCGGTTCGGCGTTGCCCTGCGGAAATTCCACGGCAACATTGGAAGAATGCCTCGGCGCTATGGCTTCCAGGCTCGCCCCGATGCTGGGCGGCGCCAGCACAATGGAGACCGACCGCGGATCGCTGCCTTCGGCGCGCAGCGCGCGTTCGATGCGCGCGGTGTAGTGGTTGGCCACCCAATTCCGGACGAACGATTTGGGCGCCCCGATTTTCACATCGCCCTTTTCCATGCTCAGAAGCTCCAGCGCGCCGATCCATGCGTCGAACACTGGATCGCCCAATTCGCGGCGCAGCCGCTCGCGTGCCGAAGCCCACATCGTCTTTCTGTCGATGTCTCTGCTCGTCGTTTGTGCCATCGTCCCTTTGCCTTTTCTTCTTGTTAACCGGCTCCGCCGGCGCCCCTTTCGTTCGACAATTCGACTCACGCGCGCGTCCAGCCTGACGCGCCTTTTTCTGCTTATCTCTGCTTTTCCTCTGCCCCCTTTCCGTCAGCTCTGCCGCCATGGCAGGCCCGACGCTTTCCAGCCGGTGCGATTGCCGCGATGGCGTGTCTCGTCCAGCTCGCCTTCAAAACCGTGAGCGACGTTGTAAGCACGCAAAAATCCTGCCTGCGTCATCGCCATAGCTGCTGCCTGAGACCGGCCGCCGGTGCGGCAGAGGAAGAGGAGCGGCGTGCTGCAATCGCCCTCCATTCGCTCCACTGCGGATTCGACTTCGGCGGCGAAGCTGGGATGGAGGCCCATGCTCGGGAAGTTCTGCCACTCAATGCGCCAGAGATCGCGGCCCAGGACGGAAAGATCCGGAATGCCCACGAACATCCATTCCGCAGCCGTCCTTACATCGACCAGCTGGGCGGAGCTGTCTTCGGAAAGAAGCCTCCAGGCTTCTTTCGGCTCGAGATCTCCGGCATAACCGCCCGGGAATGATCGATCCGCCATGGACAAGACTCTCCCGGCCACGCGAGCAAATGCTCGCGCAGAGTTAATCGCGCCAAAACTGACTATTTACTTGATTTAAGCCTCAAGGATTTGCTGGAGAGCGATTTTTACTGAGATTGGTGCCCGCTCGACCAGTAATTCCTTTGTGCCCCACATCGGTGAAAGTGAGATTAACCAGCGGCGCCAGCGCCTTTCAACGTGAACAAAAGTCGAATATCGGCTGGCTCGAGTATTGGCTGTGTGCAATATTCGTCAGTTGGCGGAAGGTCATTTTCTTGAAATGCGCCGAATCAACGATTTATGACTGTCGCGCAACACAATTGCGACAGTCCGTCTACTGATAAAGAAAATGTGGGGCGGGAACAAAGAATTCGCTTGCATTCCCGAAATGCCGGAAATGAGCGAAAAATTATTAGCCCGAAAGGGCGCTGATCCGGTGCGCCAGGCGCGAAACCTTCCGGCTGGCGGTGTTCCTGTGGAGAACGCCCTTGCCGGCGCCACGCATGATTTCCGGCTCCGCCGCCTTCATAGCCGTTTCGGCTGCATTTTTGTCGCCGGAAGCGATTGCCTCTTCCACCTTGCGCGTAAAGGTTCGCACCCGGCTCTTGCGGGCGTGGTTGATGGCGGTGCGCTTCTTGGCGGTACGGATACGCTTTTTGGCAGAGGCGATATTGGGCATGCGGTTCTCTTGATATCTCCGGAAAGGCGGGGCTTCTAGCCTGTTGGCCGTCTCCGTGCAACCTGTCCGTTAGCGGTGCCTGAAGTCGGCTTTGCGCTTTTCCGAAAAGGCTGCCATGCCCTCCTTCTGGTCTTCGGTGGCGAACATGGAGTGGAACACGCGGCGCTCGAAGCGAATGCCTTCGGCCAGCGTGGTTTCATAGGCGCGATTGATGGTTTCTTTCGTCATCATCGCGATCGGCATGGACTTCTCCGCGATGAGCTGCGCGGCCTTCAGCGCTTCAGACATCAGCTCCGCTGCCGGAACGACACGCGAGACCAGCCCGCTGCGCTCCGCCTCGGCGGCATCCATATTGCGGCCGGTCAAGCACATCTCCATTGCCTTGGACTTGCCCACGAATCGCGTGAGACGCTGCGTGCCGCCGATGCCTGGCATCACGCCGAGGTTGATCTCCGGCTGACCGAACTTCGCAGTATCTGCAGCGATGATAAAGTCGCAGAGCATCGCGAGCTCGCAACCGCCGCCGAGAGCATATCCCCCCACAGCCGCGATGACCGGTTTGCGGACGGCAACGATGCGATCGGCGGCGCCGGCGAAGAAATTCGATTTGAACATCTCCATGTATGAGCGGGGCTGCATTTCCTTAATGTCGGCGCCCGCAGCAAAGGCGCGATCGGAACCGGTGACGATCATGCAGCGCACGGCATCATCGGCATCCCACGTTTCCAATGCCTCGCAGAGCTCGCGCAGCAGCTCCGAATTCAGCGCATTAAGCGCGTTCGGCCGATTAAGGGTCGCAATCCCAACGGCGCCTTCCGTCGTCGCGATAATGTTCGCGTAATCCATGGCATGTTCCTCGAGTGAGCGGCGCTTCCTTGCGCGATATTTCATCGTGTGCAAGAGGCGCGAGCTATTACTGCTCCGTTTCCTGAACTGGCACGCAGTCGCGATGACCCGCCGCTACGCAATCCGAAAGCTGCTCGTACTGGGCGAGCCACCGCATCAGCCAGAACCCCAGTGCCACGAGAAAGACAACCGCAATAACCCCGATGAGGTTTGTGCGATTGCGCCTAGCTTCATTGTCGGCGTCTTCCGGTCGAGTCATTCCGCGCTTACGGGGCTACGGCGGGTTCTCTTTACATTCGCGCGAAGCCTCTTGTCTTCAAGGCGGCGTTCGCGGCTCGCCTTGTTTGGCTTTGTCGGCTTGCGCTGCTTGGGCGCAACAGCAGCCTCGGCGAGAAGCGCGAAAAGCCGCGCCCGTACATCTGTACGGTTGCGCTGCTGATCGCGAAAACGGCGCCCATGCAGGACCAGAATGCCGTCTTTCGTCATACGGCGTCCCGCCAGCGTGCGCAGGCGGGCGCGAATTTCATCGTTCAGCGACAACGAGTGCGCGACGTCGAACCGCAACTCCACTGCACTCGCCACCTTGTTGACGTTCTGACCGCCTGGCCCGGAGGAGAGCACAAATCGCTCCACCAACTCAGACTCGTCGATCGGCACGGTTTGGCTAATCAAAGTCTTCGCCATGATCTTTATTGGAGTTGCATGTGCAACGCAATTTCAGAAGACCTGAACGATTCATAAGTGAAATATCTGTCTTTGATACTTTGTTGTCAGACATATGGCGGGCTAGTGTTTGCCGGACTAAGAATACAAGGGCGACTTTGTGCCTGGCCGGCGCGTTGAGCGTCAACTGTCATAGAGCGAATCCGATCCGTCATGAGTGCGCAAGGCGTAATCCAGTCCACCGGCAATATCGAACTCCACATCGAAGGCGCGCGGGAGGTCCTGTTCTTGCCCGGCGCCCGCTGGAGAGTGGAAAGCGGCTACACTTTTGAATTCATACGCAGCGGGAATTTTGAAATCCACAATCCCGCGGGAACACTGGTGTGGGAAAGCGGGACAGGCGATCAGGATGCCGCAAAGCTCGTGTTGCGGCCAAATGGCGATCTGGCGATTTACGCTAGCGGCACACCAGCTCCGCTCTGGCACACTAATACAGCTGGAAATCCCGGGGCCTTCGTCGCCTTCCAGCAGGACGGAAACTTCGTGGTCTATGACAGAGAGGCCCATCCATTATGGGCATCGGATAGCGTCGGGAAATAGCGGTTTCCGCTACCAACTCCGGAACCGAATCGATCCAAGGACGGTTGTGCGACCTGCGTGGTAAGGCCCTGTGTGGCTGTGGCACCTTTGATTACTTTTTGCTGCAGCAGAGAAACGGTCCGGTAAGCTGATCCCTCCGCCAGACTCTTTTGCTTCGGAGTGGGACCGCAGGCGCCCGTCCCGTTGCGGGCCTTTACCTCTCCACTTTTGTTAGGAAAGGAAAACCCCGCCGGAAGGGTCCGGCGAGGTTTTGCACGGAAAGGGTGTCCAGCAGCTATTTCACGGAATACCGCTGCTAGTGATGTCCGGAAACTCTGATCACGGCACGTAACGTAGGCTCATAGCGCCGATGCCGCCAGCCACGTTGAGGCCGGTGTTACCTTCGATCGAAAGGGGCTGCAACGTGATTGAACGGCCGAAACCGCCAACCAGAGCATTGGCTCCCACGCCGACACCCGCCGTGGCGCTGGCCGTTAGGCCTGCATAGTCGCCCGCCAGCGCGCCGCGCTTCGGTCCGGCACTTGGCGCAAACACTGCCCACACGATCACGGCGCTATCGGTGTAGCCGATGTCGACGCCGAATTTGGAAATCGAGCCAATGTAGTGCTCGCCAACTGCGCGGTCAGGATGGAAGTTGCAGCGTAGATCCTTGGATGATCCGAAGATGAACCCCCAGCCACTCGCCACATGACAGGTGAGCGTGCCGACCTTGACACCGGCCGCTTCCGCCGGCGCGGCCGCGACCGCCGCCGAAGCCAACAGCGCCGCGCCCAGCGTCAATGCAAATTTCTTCATGATGTCGTTCTCCTCAAGTGTTCCGGTTTACGCCGCGCCTGCCAGACATTCGGCCGGCCCGAGCCCTGTTGGGCGCCGCGGACGAAACGCACGCGCTCTAGCCCAAGTTCCTTTTACGCAAGATTCGTACATGAACGAAAGCGTCAATTGAGACCGGATCACAGTCTCGTAGCCATAATCCCGGGCATCGTTCTCGCAAAGTTCCCATCCTGCGGTGAAATAGGACAAAGGTTTACGATTCAGCCATTCGGTTCGGCCGGGGGGCGGCCGACACTGACGTAACGGAACCCGGCTTCGGCCATATGCGCGGGATGATAGATATTGCGCAGATCGATCATCACTGGAGTCTTCATGAGTGCCTTGGCGCGTTTCAGATCGAGCGCGCGGAATTCGTTCCATTCCGTGAGGATCACCACTACGTCCACGCCGCCCAACGCCTCATAGGCATTTTTGCAGAACTGGACCTTCAGAAGTTTGCGGGCCTCGGGCATGCCCTCCGGATCGTAGGCGCGAACGGTTGCGCCCTTCTCCTGAAGCGAGGGGATGATTGAAAGGCTCGGTGCATCGCGCATGTCATCGGTATTGGGTTTGAAGGTAAGGCCGAGCACGGCAATGCATTTGCCTTTCACATCGCCGAGCACACGGGCGATCTTCTCCGCCATCTGCGCTTTGCGCTCCTCATTCACCCGCACGACCGCATCGACAATGCGCGTGGGCGCACCCACCTGCTGCGAGGTCTTCAGAAGCGCCAGCGTGTCTTTTGGAAAGCATGAGCCGCCGAAGCCGGGTCCAGCATGGAGGAATTTGCCGCCGATGCGGCCATCGAGGCCGATTCCGCGCGCCACGTCTTGCACATCGGCATTCACCTTTTCGCAGATGTCGGCCATTTCGTTGATAAAGGTAATTTTGGTGGCGAGAAAAGCGTTTGCCGCATATTTGATGAGCTCAGAGGTTTCGCGCGAGGTAAAGAGGATCGGCGTTTCGTTCAGATAAAGCGGCCGGTACACTTCCTTCATGATTGCCTTGGCGCGCTCGCTTTCCGCGCCGACGACCACGCGATCCGGCCTGCGGAAATCTTCGATCGCCGAACCTTCGCGCAGAAATTCTGGGTTCGAGGCGACATCGAAATCGGCTGCCGGATTTGTTTTGCACAGAATGTCTTCCACTTTGCGGCCCGTTCCCACCGGCACGGTCGATTTGGTGACAACCACGGTGTAGCCGTCGAGATTTTCTGCAATCTCCTCCGCGGCGGCGAACACGTAGCTCAGGTCTGCATGGCCGTCGCCGCGCCGGCTGGGTGTGCCCACGGCAATGAAGACAGCATCGGCACGTTGCACGGCTTCAGAAAGTCCGTCGCTGAAGGAAAGCCGCCCCGCCTTCACATTGGTGGCGATCACATCATCGAGGCCCGGCTCGAAGATCGGCACCTTGCCCGATTTCAGCGCGGCGATTTTGGCCGCGTCTTTATCGATGCAGGTCACCTCGTGGCCGAATTCGGAAAGGCAGGCGCCGGACACCAGTCCGACATAGCCGGTTCCGATCATGGCAATGCGCATGCGCCCCTCTCATTGCAGGATGGCTGAATCGCTGCTCTGTCCGACATTTCGGCGTCCCGTGCAAGTTTTAGCCGGCGTTCCGAAGCGGTGCTTCGCCTTCTGCGTCCGATTCCTGTAATCTGGGCTTGGCCATGAAGCTGCAGCGATGCGCTATGATCGATAATCGCGTTATCCAGGTTCAGGAACACAACGATGGCGTGAATGTTTGGCGGACCGCTCGTGTGCTGCCGTCGCGTGAATTGAACGATGAGATCTACGGTTACAGCGATTATTGGGAGCGCACAGGTGGCTTCACCACCCGGCGTGAGTTGCCGCACGCAGAGGGTGTGCTCATCGTCAATCTCGGCGCGCCGATTGCGATCACGGGCGGAAACGGCGGCGTGCTGCGGCTGCAAACGGGCGAGGCCTTTGCCGCCGGCGCGCATCTTCGCCCCGCGCTGTCGCATTCGGAGGGCACGCAAGCGGGCATGCACGTTTTTCTACCGCTCGCCACGCTACGCCGCCTTCTCGGCACGCCGATGGATCGCTTGGTGGATCGCGTCGTGCCGCTCAACGCTCTGCTCGGTGCGGAGGCGCGCGATTTGGGCGCGAAGCTGTGCGAGGCGAAGGATCGCGACGACAGGGTGGCGCTGCTCGATGCCGCGCTGGCCCGGCGTCTCGCCACAACGGCGCCGCTCGCCCCGCAACAGAGACACGCGCTGCATCTGCTGCGGACGCGCCCCGGCCGCGACATCTCCGAGATCGCCCGCGACATCGGCTGGAGCGGAAAGCATCTGGCCTCGCGTGTGAAGGACGCCATCGGCATCGGGCCGCGCTGCTTCCGGCGGCTGCTGCGTTTCCAGACGCTGACCACCATGATCGGGCGCCATGCCGGCGCGCCGGATTGGGCAGGCCTCGCGCTCGACGCCGGCTACTGCGACCAACCGCACATGGTCCGGGAATTTCGGGAGTTCAGCGGGATGACGCCGGGTGTTTATCGGGCGCGCAGTTTGCCGGATGGCGGCGGCCTCGTCGAAGCCTGAGGTGCGTTTCATACAATACGCATAGGCGGCCGGCGATTTACCGTCTGCTGGAAGCTTGCAGGAGAAAACCCATGCGTCATGAGATTATTCCCAACCTCCGTTACGCCGATGCGCCGCACGCGATCGATTTCCTCTGTGCTGCGTTCGGGTTCGAACGCCGTGCCGTTTATGCCGACGATAAAAATCCCAGCATCATCCAGCATGCGCAGCTGGTCTGGCGTGACCGCATGGTGATGATCTCCACCGCGATGGCCTCGGACCACACTCGAGCCGCCAGGATGAAGACGGTTTCGGAGGCCGGGGGAGCGACCATCGGTCTTTATCTGATTGTCGAAGATGTCGATGCGCATGCCGAGCGAGCCCGCGCCGCCGGCGCCGAGATTTTCGACGGTCCCAACGACAAAGATTATGGCGGCCGCGGCTACACCGCGCACGATCCCGAAGGAAATGTTTGGAGTTTCGGCAGCTACGACCCATGGGCTTGAGCGCAATCAGCCGGCCCGGAGCAGGCGCACCGCTTCCTCGCGCTCGAACAGGTAAAGGAGAATGCGAAGCGCTTCGCCGCGCGCCGATTTAAGGTCAGGATCGCTGGAGACGATGAGCCTGGCGTCGTCGCGCGCGATGGCGAGAAGCTCTGCGTGCGCGGAGAGATCGGCGAGGCGGAATTCCTCCATGCCGCTCTGGCGCAAGCCCAGCACTTCGCCGGGGCCGCGCAGGCGCAAATCCTCTTCGGCGATGACGAAGCCGTCGTCGGTTTCCCGCAAAGTCTTCAGTCGCGCCTTGGCGGTGTCGCCCAGCGGCGGCTGATAGATCAGCAGGCATGTGGATTTGGCGCTGCCGCGCCCCACCCGCCCCCGCAGCTGGTGCAGTTGGGCCAGTCCGAAGCGCTCGGCGTGTTCCACCACCATGATGGTGGCCTCCGGCACATCGACCCCGACTTCGATCACCGTGGTCGCGACCAGAACCTTTGTTTCGCCGGATTTGAACTTCGCCATCGCCGCATCGCGCTCCGGACCTTTCATGCGCCCGTGCACAAGTCCGATGGGAACGCCCAGAGCTTCTCGCAACATCGCCGCGCGGCTCTCAGCGGCAGCGAGATCGCTTTTCTCCGATTCCTCCACCAGCGGGCACACCCAATAGGCGTGCGCGCCTTTCGCTACGGCACGGCGCAGATGCTGCACCACTTCCTCGATGCGTTCGCCAGAGAGCACGCGGGTGTCCACCGGCTTGCGGCCGGACGGTCGCTCGGTCAAACGGGATACTTCCATGTCGCCATAGGCGGTGAGCGCCAGCGTCCGGGGGATTGGCGTGGCCGTCATCACCAGCACATCGACCGGCTTGTCGCCTTTGCCTTGCAGCTTCATGCGGTGATGCACGCCGAAGCGGTGCTGTTCATCCACCACCGCCAGCGCCAGATCGCGGAACGCCACGTCTTCAGAGAACAAGGCATGGGTGCCGACGAGAATGCCGATCAGCCCGCTCTCCAGCGCCTTTAGCGTCTGGTCGCGCGCAAGCCCTTTCTCGCGACCGGTGAGGATCGCCGTCTGCACACCCGCCGCTTTTGCGAGCGGCTCCAGGGCTTGTATGTGCTGTCGGGCGAGAATCTCCGTCGGCGCCATCAACGCGCCTTGGGCGCCGCATTCCACCGCGTTCAGCAACGCCGCCATCGCCACAACAGTTTTTCCGGAGCCGACATCGCCCTGCAGCAGCCGCAACATCCGCGATGCTGACGCCATATCTGCTTCGATTTCGGCAATGGCCTGCTGTTGGGACTTCGTCAGGGTGAAGGGCAGGGCAGCGAGCGCTTTCGCTTTCAATCTGCCTGCGGCCTTGAGTACGCGCCCCTTCTGTCCGCGCATGCGCGATCGAATCAGCAGCAGCGCCAGCTGATTGGCCAGCAGCTCGTCGTAAGCAAGCCGGACGCGTGCCGGCGCTTGCTGCGACAGGTCGGCTTCGCTCTCCGGAGCATGGGCCGCGAAAATTGCCTCTCGGTGCGAGGGCCAATTGCGCGAGCGCAGGAAACCCCGATCCAGCCACTCTGGAATGTGCGGCACGGTTTCCAGCGCGCCGCGCACGGCTTTCGTCAGAGATTTGAGAGGCAAGCCTTCCGTCAGCCGATAGACGGGTTCGATAAGCGTGAACGCATCGATGTCTTCCGGGGCGACGATGTGATCCGGATGGGCCATCTGCAGTCCGTCGCGGAAGCGTTCAATCCGCCCGCTGACGATCCGGCGCGCACCTACGGGCAACGTGCGCTTCAGGTAATCGCCCTTCACACGAAAGAAGACCAAATCGATGAGGGCGGTTTCGTCGGCGCAGCGCACCTTGTAGGGCCAGCGGGGATTTTGCGATGGCAAATGATCGCGCACCGTGACTTCCACCGTGGCAATGCGGCCTTCCTCCGCATCCTTCAGTTTCGGGCGATAGCTGCGATCCACGAAACCAACCGGCAGATCGAACACGAGATCGATCAGCCGCGTGCCCACCACCCGCGCGATCAGCTTCTCAAGCTTCGGCCCGACGCCCGGCAGCGTTCGCGTTTCGGCAAAGAGGGGAAAGAGAATCGACGGCCGCATCGGTGCAACTTAACATGTGGGCTGGAAGCGGAGGGAGTGAGCCGCTATATCCGCTGCCATGTCGAATGCCGAACACGGTGGCTCTTCGGAGACCCGCCGCAAACAGCTATTGTTCCGCTGCCAGCGTCGCGGCTTCAAAGAGCTTGATCTCGTCTTCGGGGCGTTCGCAGCCGAATATTTGGGTGGACTGAATGCGGCTGAGCTGGAGCAGCTTAATCTGCTGCTGAATGCGCCGGACGATGACGTGTACGCCTGGCTCCGCGGATACGAGGCGGCGCCGGCGCGTTATGCCTCGCCCGTATTCGACAAACTGAAAGCCATCTGCCAGCGAAAGTCTCCCACTTGGACCGTCTGAATTATGTTGCGAAACACCAGGGCCGCTTCACCGTCACGGGCGCGCCGGGTGGCTATGATGCGTATCTCGCCGCCGAGGTCGCGCGGCGCCGCAAGGGGCTGGTGCTGTTCGTTGCATCCGATGACGCGGCCGAGCGTTGCGCGCTGGACGCGCTTGCCTTCTTCGCACCGGACATCCCGGTGCTGGATTTTCCCGCGTGGGACTGTCTGCCGTATGACCGCGTCTCCCCAAAGCCAGATATCGAAGCGACGCGGCTGGCCACGCTCTCCGCGTTGGCGCGCCGCAAGCCGGAGGACAGCGCAGCAGTGGTCGTCACCACGGTGAACGCGGTTCTGCAACGCGTGCCGCCGCGTGCCGCCATTCTTGAAGCGCAATTCCACGCCCGCGTCGGAAACGATGTGGATCACGACAAGCTGGTGCGATTCCTTACCCGCCACGGGTATGTGCGCAGCGGCACCGTGCGCGAGCCGGGCGACTTCGCATTGCGCGGCGGCATTATCGATCTCTGGCCGCCCGGCACGGACGAACCGTACCGGCTCGATTTCTTTGGCTCCACCTTGGATGCAGTGCGTCGCTTCGATGCCGAGACGCAGCTTTCCACCGACCAGATTTCCGAAATCGAATTGTTGCCCGCAAGCGAAATACCGCTCGACAAAGATACCATCAGCCGATTCCGCAGCGGCTACGTGGCGCAGTTTGGGCCGGCATCCGACGATCCATTGTACGAGGCGATCAGCGAGGGCCGCCATCATCCCGGCATGCACCATTGGCTGCCGCTGTTCTATGACCGTCTCGAAACATTGTTCCATTATGTCGGGCGGCCGCTGGTGATGCTGTCGCATCAGGCGGAAGACGCAAAAAACGCACGGCTGGAGTCCATCGCCGATTATTACGACACACGCCGGCAGTTCCTGCACGAAAAGCGCGAGGGCAAGGAAAACGTCGCCGCCTCGCCTTACAAGCCGCTGCCGCCGGACCAGCTGTATCTCACGGCGGACGAATGGACCTCCGCGATGGCCTCGCGCGACGTGCGCGATCTTTCGCCGTTTCAGGCACCGGAGTCGAAGACCTCGACAGATGCGGGCGGCAAACAGGGCCGCGACTTCGCGCCGGAACGAACGCAGGGCCGCGTGAACATCTTCGAAGCTGCCGCTGCGCATGTGAAGGAACTTCAATCACAGAACAAGCGCGTGCTGCTGGCCGCCTGGAGCGAAGGCTCGGCCGAGCGCCTCGGCGGCGTTCTTTCAGACCACGGCCTTCCGGCTGTGCGTGTGGTTAAGGATTTCGCCGAAGGGCAGCAATTGCACGGCGATGCCATCGGCGTTGGCATTGTGGGGCTGGAGCGCGGCTTCGAGGCGCCGGAGTTCGCCATCGTGTCGGAGCAGGACATTCTTGGCGATCGCATGGTGCCGGCGCGCCGCCGCTCCAAGCGGGCGCAGAACTTCCTCGCGGAGGCCTCCAGCGTGGCGCCCGGCGATCTCGTCACCCACATCGACCACGGCGTCGGCCGCTACCAAGGCTTGCAGACGCTCGATGTCGCCGGGGCCCCGCACGATTGCCTTGAGCTCATCTACGACGGTGGCAAGCTGTTCCTGCCGGTGGAAAACATCGAACTGCTCACCCGGTACGGCTCCGACGAAGGCCATGTGCAGCTGGACCGTCTGGGCGGCGCGGGTTGGCAGCAGCGCAAAGCCAAAATGAAGCAGCGGGTGCGTGAGATCGCGGCCGAACTCATCCGCATCGCCGCCGCCCGACAGCTCAAGTCGCTTGCGCCGCTGGAAACGCCGGAAGGACTTTACGACGAATTCTGCGCCCGCTTCCCGTATCAGGAAACGGAGGACCAGGAAAAAGCCATCGCCGAAACCATCGAGGATCTCGCCAAAGGCACGCCCATGGATCGCCTTGTCTGCGGCGATGTTGGCTTCGGCAAAACGGAAGTGGCGTTACGCGCGGCGTTCGTGGCCGCGATGTCGGGCTTGCAGGTGGTGGTGGTGGTTCCCACCACCTTGCTCGCACGCCAGCACTTCAAGACGTTCACCGATCGCTTTAGCGGCTTCCCGGTGAAAATCCGCCAGCTTTCTCGTTTTGTCGATGCGAAGGAGGCAAAGGAAACCAGGGCCGCGATGGCGGCGGGCGATATCGATATTGTCATCGGTACACATGCGCTGCTCGCCAAAGGCATCGCCTTTGGCAATCTCGGCCTTGTCATCGTGGATGAGGAGCAGCATTTCGGCGTGGCGCACAAGGAACGGCTGAAGGCGCTGAAATCGGATGTGCATGTGCTGACGCTCACCGCCACGCCCATTCCGCGCACCTTGCAGCTGGCGCTCTCCGGCGTGCGCGATCTCTCGCTGATCGCCACGCCACCCATCGATCGCCTGGCGGTGCGCACTTTCGTCACGCCGTTCGATCCCCTGGTGATCCGCGAGGCGCTGCTGCGCGAGCACTACCGCGGCGGGCAAAGTTTCTATGTTGCCCCGCGCATCAAAGACTTGCGCGAGACGGAAGAATTCCTGCGCGACACCGTGCCGGAAGTGAAGTTCGCCGTCGGCCACGGCCAGATGCCGGCGGCGCAACTCGAAGACACGATGACGGCTTTTTATGAAGGCCGCATCGACGTGCTCGTCTCCACCAACATCGTGGAAAGTGGCCTGGACATTCCCACCGCCAACACACTCATCGTGCACCGCGCCGACCGTTTCGGCCTGTCGCAGCTCTATCAGCTGCGCGGCCGCATCGGCCGCTCCAAAAGCCGCGCCTACGCCTATCTCACCACGCCGGCAAACCAGAAGCTCACCGAAACGGCGGAGCGCCGATTGCAGGTGCTGCAATCGCTCGATCAACTGGGCGCCGGTTTCAGCGTCGCCAGTCACGACATGGACATTCGCGGCGCGGGCAACCTGCTCGGCGAAGAGCAGTCGGGCCATGTGCGCGAGGTCGGCATCGAGCTCTATCAGGAAATGCTGGAGGAAGCGGTCGCATCCTTGCGTGCGGGCGACGCTGCGGCGGAAGCGTCCGAGCAATGGTCGCCGCAGATCAACATCGGCACCTCCGTGCTCATTCCGGAAGACTATGTCGGCGATCTCAACTTGCGCATGGCGCTATACCGCAGGCTCGCAACTTTGGAAGACCGCGCCGACATAGAGCGTTTCGCTGCCGAGTTGATCGACCGCTTCGGGCCGTTGCCGGAAGAAGCGCAGCATCTGCTCGAGATCGTGGCCATCAAGCATTTGTGCCGCGCCGCGATGGTGGAAAAGATCGAGGCAGGTCCGAAAGGCGCCGTCCTCACCTTCAAGAACCAGACCTTCCCCAACCCGGTCGCGCTGGTGCGCCTGATCAACGCGCACCCTGCGGTGATGAAGGTGCGGCCCGATCAGAAGGTGGTGGTGTCGCGCGACTGGCCATCGCCGGAAGCGCGGCTCAAAGGCGCCCGCGCCGTGCTCTCCCAGCTCGCCGGCCTCGCCGAAGCGGCTTAAGCGGACCTGCTTGCCGACTGTACCATTGTACGGTACAGTAACCCCATGATAGGCAGCTTCCGGGATAAATGGCTCTTTGACTTTTTTGCTGACAATATCCGGAGCACCAGGATACCGGCCGATTTAACCGAGCGGCTATTCCGCAAGCTGCAGTTGATTGACGATGCAACCAGCGATGCCGATTTGCGCGTGCCGCCGAGCAACCATTTTGAAAAACTCGCGGGAAATTTGAGGGGATGGCATTCCATCCGCGTGAATCGGCAGTGGCGGCTGGTTTTCCGGTGGAATGGTGAAACCGGCGAGGCGAACGATATCTATCTGGATAAGCATGAGTACCGATAGGAGAGTCTTATGATCGAAACAAAACGGAAGCCGGTGACCGTGGGCGAAATGTTGGCTGCCGAATTTCTGGAACCGCTCAAGCTCACGCAGGGCCAACTGGCAGCCGCCATGGGCGTTCCGCGCAAGCACGTGAACGAGTTGTGCAACGGGCGGCGCGCGATCACCGCGGATACCGCCCTTATGCTGGCGCGTGTATTTGGGAACAGCCCCGATTTCTGGCTGAACACACAGCGGCGGATGGACTTGTGGGAAGCGCTTCACACCGCCACGCGCCGTCAGCGCATCCTCCGCGCCAAACCTTTGCGAAGGGCGGCGTGAGCGCTACTGGTGGCGTGCGACTGGCCATCGCCGGAAACGCGCCTCAAGGGCGCCCGCGCCGTCGTCTCCCAACTCGCCAACCTCGCCGAAGCCGCTTAGGGCGTGATTTTCTCAAACCGAAACAAACATCGTCATCGCACGGTCGCGCGGAACAGCGCGATCCGGGCGACCCATTTGGAAGAGAAAATTGGGTCGCCCGCATAAAGCGGGCGATGACGTTGGAGGGATTGATTCAACTTCAAACAATAAAGCACGAGTGGTGCCGAAATCGCGTCCTCTCCCAACTCGCCGATCTCGCCGAAGCGACTAGGGATCGGGAACAGTGACACACAATCAACCAGCCAGGCGGGAATCCCTGGGGTTGCGGAACTGGTTTTTCACGTCCCATTCGAAAACGAACGTGCCCAGTATCATGTTGACTCTGGCATCGTCGTCCGAGAGCGGCGCCAGCAGCGCATCGAACAATTTCAGGTCCTGGCCATACCACGATCCCGCGCCCGTCAGGCGCATCGGCGCGCGGCGCCCCACCACGGCGCGATAAGAGTCCAACGTCGCCTGCACGGTCTCCGCGCCGAAGGGCGCCAGCGCTTCGCTCATGTATTTCGTCGAGGGCTCGGCGCGGAAGAAGCGTCGTAACTCCGTTCCCACCAGCCGGTAGCGAAAATCCGCGCCGCCTTCGATCACGTCGGCCAGCAGGAGGTGGGGCAACCAGGGTTTGAGTTGCGCAGGATGGATGTCGTCCCGGCTCGGCATGGTGCGCGCCCCGCGCTTGTCCAGCCAGTAGTCCCGGATGAAAGACAAATTCCCGGGCCAGTCCGTGTCCCGGTCGATCTCCACATTCGGTGGCGGCAAATCAGCCACGGCCTTCGAAATCCATGCGACGGCGAATCATAACCGATACGCTAAGATCGACAATGACAGGGGCGCCGTCAAAGGCACTCTGCTGACATAATGAACGGCCGCCCCATCGGAAGGCGGTGAATCGCAGCTGGCCCGCGCGCCGGAGGAGTGCGGTCTCTCTTTGCCCGCGTCCGGCGTTAATACTCGGAACCGCAATCGACAGGAACGCGCATGCTGCCGGGGCTTGGATGGATCATTGTTGCGGGCTTGTTGGCGCTGTTCGGCTTTGGCCTGCTGCTCACGGCACTGGCGCATTATGGCCGCGGCCGCGCCGCGCGCGGCACGGCCCACATGGCCGTTGGCGCGCCGCTCGCCATCCTTGGCGTTGCCGCCGTCTTGCTCGGCGTCAACGCGCAAACCTTCGCGCGACTGACGCATGAAGGCCCGGTTGCGGATGTGTGGATCGTGGCGATCGATCCGGCGAAGAGCCTTTATCGCGCGCGCGTCACACGGCTCGACGGGCCGAAGCTGTCGCAGGACTGCCTGTTGCAGGGCGACGAGTGGGACATCAGTGCCCGCGTGCAGAAATGGAAGCCGTGGGCGAACGTGCTGGGATTGAACGCGACCTACACGCTTGGCCAGATCACCAACCGCTACCGCACCGCGGCGCGCGGCAACGGCAAGCCGATCACTGCCTGCGACCTGAAGGGGCCACCATCGGCGATGAGCCGGTGGCTGCCGCGCGGCTGGCTCGCCTGGCTGGCCCATCATTCGTACACGGAGGATCGCCGCTTCGGCTCCGCCGTGTTCATGCCTCTGGCGGATGGCGCGGCCTATCGCGTGCTGATCACGCAGTCAGGGCTGAACGCGGAGCCCTCGAACCCCATCGCCCGCCGCGCCAACGCAGCGCGGGGATAGGTCTTGACATGCGCTGGCAGTCTTTGAGACTCTTCTAGTGGCCGCTGACATTTCGCTCGGCAGGAACTACCCGCAGGTCCTCCATTAGGATTTTCTCGCCTCGTAAACAGGCGGAGATTTCCGCACCATCATCCAAGCTGTTGCCGTGGCCGTCACTTATCGAGAAATAGCGTTCGCCGGTCGACAGTAATGCGGCTATGCGGGCTAGGGCCTCGTCGGTCGATTTTATGTCCGGAATAAGAGACACCGGCGCTGGCGATCCCGCCTCGGTAAATCCACTTCCAATCGTTAGTAGGTAAGCCATGACCGTTCTCCTCGGGTACGTGCATAGACTAGCCGTTGCCCGTGACGGGAGAAGAACCTTTCCGCATCTATGAACAGGTTGGCGCTTCTAGCGCCGCCGACGCTTATTCACTGGCTCCTTCAACGCCTAACTCGCCTACCCTTGACGCGCTTCCGATTCGAGTGATCATTCATGTCTAGCTTTGCGACAGCCGCAATCGTTTTGGGGGACGTTTCATGGCCTTACTTCCGATTCGCTTCCTCTTGATTGGGGTCATTGGGATAAGCGCAACAGGGCCTGCTTTTGCGAATTCTTCCACGATTGAGACAAGCGGTACGGCTGTCGCCATCGCGCTGCCGCTCACCGCAGCCGGTGTTGCGCTCTGGAAGCAGGATGGTACGGGTGTCAAGGAGCTAGCCGAGGTGA
>DATASO010000006.1:0-220043 GCA_036269195.1 Rhizomicrobium sp. | reverse complement strand
CCAATTCGATCCGCGAGAAGGGTGTGCTGCAGCCGATTCTGGTGCGGCCCATTGCGGGCGAGGCGAACGCCTTTGAGATCGTGGCCGGGGAACGCCGCTGGCGCGCGGCCCAGCTCGCCAAGCTGCACGACGTGCCGGTGGTGGTGCGCGCGCTTTCGGACGGCGAATCCCTTGAGCTTGCCATCATCGAGAATGTGCAGCGCGCGGATCTGAACGCGATCGAAGAGGCCGCCGCATATCATGAGCTGATGGATCGCTTCGCTTACACGCAGGAGACGCTGGCGCAGCAGCTGGGCAAAAGCCGCAGCCATGTGGCGAACACCCTACGGCTTCTCAAGCTGCCGGAAAGCGTGAAGGCGATGATCCGCGATGGGCGGCTTTCCGCCGGTCACGCGCGCACGCTGATCAACGCCCCGGATGCGGAAGCGCGCGCCAAAGCCATCGTGGAAGCGGGCCTTAATGTCCGCGAGGCGGAAGCGAAGGCAAAACCGAAATCGAAAGGCAACGGCGCCGAACGCTCCCGCGGCAAGGATGCCGATACCAAGGCGCTGGAAGCAAGCCTCGAAAACATCCTGGGCTTGTCGGTGGAAATCGCCCACCGCGGCGCCAAAGGCGGCGAACTCACCATCGCCTACAAAACCCTCGAACAGCTGGACGATCTCGTCAGCCGCCTGAGCCGCACGGGCTGATCACACCCGAATACCGATGTGCGGAAAGTTCACACAGATGATGTCGTGGGGCGCCTATGTCAGCCTCGCGGACTTGCTCGCCAGTACGAGCGCCTCGCCCGGCGGAGATCGCGCGGACGTGGTGTCGCCCATGCGCGAGGCATTCGTGCTCCGGCTGAACCGGGAAGGCGCGCGCGAAACGGCGCGGCTACGCTGGGGTTTGGTGCCGTGGTGGTCAAAGGATCCCGGCATCGGCACGCGCTTCATCCACGCGCGCGCGGAAACGATCGAAACCACAAAGGTGTATTGCGAAGCCTTTCAGCATCGCCGCGGCCTCATAATCGTTTCCGAATTTTTCGAATCGCGGCATGTCACGCCAACCAAACGCGAGCCGCATCGCATCCGGCCAGACGATGGCAGGCCTATCGCGCTCGCCTGTATCTGGGAACGCTGGAAGCAGCCGCACGATGCGCCGCTCGAAACGTTTGCAATCGTCACCGTGCCGGCCAATGCCCTGATTGCACCCGTGCACGATCGCATGCCCGCGATAATCGCCGAAGCAGACTGGCCGAAATGGCTGGGCGACGTGCCCGCGTCGATCGAAGAATTGAAGACTCTGCTCAAACCTTGCGAAGACGCCCTGCACATCGCGCCAGTCAACCACCGCGCGCCGCCGCCAGCCAAGCCCATTCAATCCAGCCTGTTTTGAGCCCGGAATCTATTGGCAGCCGGGAAAGCGGAACGAATTGATGCGCGTGCTCCAGTTGAACGAGCCGCTCGCCTTCAGATACTCGCTGGTGAAATAGAAGGTGCAGTCGTCCACGGGATCGATGCTCATGGCACTGTAATCGCCCCAGCGGCTCAGGCCGTTGATCTGGCTGCCGCGGCCTTTGAACGTCAGTGCGTGCTTGCGCAAGGTGCCTGGCTTGTCGCCCAGCAAACGGCCTGCGTAGCCGATGGAAGGAAAATCGTTGGGTGAGGTGGTGCTAAAGCCGACGGCGAGATCGCCGACCTTGTCCATGGCCGCGCTCCCCATCCAGTACCAGAGCGTCTTTCCGGGAATATAGGTGCCCTGCTGAAACACGGTCGGCGTGCCGCCAGGATCGCGCAGCTCGTACCAGCGAACGGCAGACCGGCCGCCGCTGGAAATCGAGTGATCGGTCACCAGCGATTCATGATCGCCGAAATTGCGATAGGCGAGCCGGTACATCAGACGGTCGGCAATGGAGTCGAGCTGCTGCGTGGTGCTCTTCTGCGGCAGGCAGGTTCTCCCGCCGCATACAGGCGAGAAACTCGCAACCGTAATAGCAGCGGGTCCGGTCAGCCTGGTATTATCAGGCTGGATGAAATCGACGTGAAACTTCCACAGGTTCAGCCGATTCGCGCCGAAATTGAGCAGGTAATTCGGCGCGCCGGCCGGCGGCGGTGCGGCACCGTCGAGATCGGCGGGAAGCACGCCACCATATTGCGAGCTCAACTGGTAACACTGCTGCGTCGCCGTAAGCCCTGCGATCATCGAGAGCCGGTCAAGCGCGCACAGCTTCGCGCCGCCGAAAAGTTTGTCGTGAAAGATGTTGTAGGTGGCATAGTAGGCATCCGGCCACACGCCGATTTTGGGATAATCGGGGAAATCGGAATTGCCGTAGTCGAAGGCGTAGCGATTCCAGGCGCCCGTGGCATCGCTGCTTTGCGAAACCGCAACGCATTCGAGATACGGCGTTTGCTCGATGGCGAACTGCGCCATCACCCAGCGCTTCGCAATCTTGTCATGCTGCGCGATGATGTCGCCGTCATTGTTGGTTTCGCAGCTGCCGCCGAATCCCTGCCACAGGGTTTTGCCGGTCACCGGCCCAAGCAGCTTGGCGCCGGTTTTCTTGTCGAACACGGCGAAGGAATCGTTGACCCATTGCACATATTGCGCCTCCCCCGCCGCGCCGTTGGTGTCGGGCGGAGCGCCGGGCGGCTTGAAGCCGTAATCCCCTGTCCCCACGCCGGCGAAGTTCAGCAGATCGACGGTGTTGAGCTTGCCCGGCACCTCTCTTTGCATCGCGCCGTCGCCGCGCTGCCCCTTGGGCGGCAGATGGACGGGAAGCGGACGCACGGGCTCTTCCTCATGCTCGCCCACGGCCGGCGGAACCGGCTTCATATCCCGGAGCCGCGGCGAAACATCGTGGTGCACTTCGCGTTGCACCGAAACCCTCGGCGCATTCTTGGCGGCCGCTGATAAAGGCAGGAACGCCACACCGCCTGCGGAGAACAGCAATCCGGCTATCAGACTCGCACGCACACGCATCGTTGCATCTCTCCTGAAGGTTTTGCGCCAATGCGCAGGACTGATGTTCCATATCGGCTTTCCGGCGCGGACGACACGCGCCAATCGTCCCGCGGACCCAAACTTTTGGCGCTTTCGGCAACAGGTGCGTTACAACCCACCCATGAGTCCGCGCGCCTTCGACAAACGCTCCGCCCTCGCCTTCATTGTGGCCTTCGGCATCGTCAGCCTGTTCGCCGATGCAGCCTATGAAGGCATGCGCGGCATCACCGGCCCGTACCTCGCGCTGCTCGGCGCCAGCGGCACGGCGGTGGGCATTATCGCAGGTAGCGGCGAGCTGTTCGGCTCTGTGCTGCGGCTGGTCTCCGGGCGCATCGCCGACCGCACCGGCGCTTACTGGGCGATCGCCCTCATCGGATACGTGGTGCAGATGGCGGCGGTGCCGGCGATGGCGCTCACCGGTGCGTGGTGGGCGGCGGCGGCGCTCATCATCCTCGAGCGGACCGGCAAGGCGATCCGCAACCCCGCCGCCAATTTCATGATGTCTCGCGCCGGTGAGCAGATCGGGCAGGGCTGGGCCTTTGGGCTGCACGAGGCGCTGGACCAGACCGGCGCGTTGGCCGGCCCGCTTATCACCGCGCTGGTGCTGGCGCGTCACGGGCAATACGCCCACGCCTTCGCGTGGCTTGGAATCCCCGCAGCGCTGACGCTCCTCTCGGTGTTCGCGCTGCGTGTGCGCTTTCCGTATGCGGGCGAACTCAGCGAACCGAAGGATGGCGTGGCAGACGGCGGCCGACTCTCGCGCGCCTACTGGCTCTATGCCGCGAGCGCGGCGCTGGTGGCGTTCGGCTTCGCCGATTGGCCGCTGATCGCCTACCATTTCCAGCAGGCGCATGTGGTGACGCCACCGACCGTGCCGATTCTCTATGCCGCGGCGATGGCCGCCTCCGGCGCGGCCGCGCTGGCGCTGGGGCGACTGTTCGACACGCGCGGCTTCATTGCGCTCTTGCCGGGAATTCTGATCGCCGCGCTGGCCGCGCCGCTGGCGTTCCTCGGCGGATCGCTGGCGGCGATTGCGGGCGCCCTGTGCTGGGGCTTTGGCCTGGGGGTGGAGAATTCGGTGCTGACGGCTGGCGTGGCGCATCTGGTGCCGGAGCATTCGCGGGCGCGTGCCTACGGCATCTTCTCGGCGGTGTTTGGCATCGCGTGGTTCTTGGGCAGCGCGCTGCTGGGCGCGCTGTACGACATCTCCATCCCGCTGCTGGTGATCGTCTCCGTCGCCGCCGAACTCGCCGCGCTGACTCCGTTCCTGATGGCAACACGGCTGATCAAAGGCTGAGGCCATTCGCGGACATTGCGAAGTGTTGAATTTGCACGCACGATGGCCGCGCCTACGGTGTCCTTGGGGAGGCGCGCTTGCAATCGATAGTGCCGGAAAGGGTGGTCTTCGTGCGCCGCCACATCGCGGCCGTGACGCTGGGCAACGCGCTCGAATTCTACGACTTCCTCACCTTCTCCTTCTTCGCCATCCAGATCGGGCACGCGTTTTTCCCGAGCGACAGCGCCTATGGCAGCCTGATGGGTTCACTGGCGACATTCGGCGCCGGCTTCGCCATGCGGCCGCTCGGCGCCATCGTCATCGGCCGTTACGCCGACCGGGTTGGCCGCAAGCCCGCGATGCTCCTCAGCTTCGTGCTGATCGGCGCATCGATTTTCGGCATGGCGCTGATTCCGTCCTATGCCGCGATCGGGTTGGCCGCGCCGGTGCTGGCGGTCATGTCGCGCATGCTGCAGGGCTTCTCGCTTGGCGGCGAGATCGGGTCCAATACGTCTTACCTTCTGGAGGCGGCACCGCCGGCGGAGCGTGGCGCGGTTGTGGCGTGGCAGGGCGCCAGTCAGATGATTGCGATTCTCGTTGGCAGCCTTGTCGGTGTTCTCCTGTCGACGCTTCTGCCGCCTGACCTGCTCGACACCTATGGCTGGCGGATTGCCTTTGCCTTGGGCGGACTTGCTGTGCCATTCGGCTTCTGGCTGCGAACGAGCCTGCCGGAAACGCTGCACACGCCGGAGATCGGCACGCCGGCGACACCGCCGGGACTCCCGGCCATGACGCTGGCGCGCCGCTATTGGCGCATCATGGCGCTGGGCGTGACGGTGCTGGGCATGGGCAGCATCGCCAGCTACATCCAGATGTACGCCGTCACCTATGCGCAGGATACGCTGCATCTTTCGGAACGCGTCGGCTTTCTCGCCGAGACGGCAAACGCCGCGATCGGCATTCCCGCGATGCTGCTGGGCGGCTGGCTTTCAGACCGCGTTGGGCGACGGCCGTTGAACAACGGCGCGAACCTTCTTCTCCTGATTTCGATCTACCCGCTGTTTGCCTGCGTCGTGCAAACGCCGAGTGCGGCCGCGCTCATCACCGTCATGACCGTGTTCGGATTCATGTCCAACATCGCATTCACATCGGTGTGCACGGCGCTCGGAGAAAGCCTGCCCAAAGTCATTCGCTGCAGCTGCTTCGGCCTCGTCTATTCCGTGGCGATCGCTGCGTGCGGCGGCTCCACCCAATTCGTGGTCACATGGCTGATCCATGTGACCGGCAGCGCCATGGCGCCGGCGTACTACCTCGTCGCCGCCACCACAGTGGCGCAGATTGCGATGATGCTGATTCCGGAAAGCGCCCCGTGCCGAACCGAACGATTGGCCATGGCCGCTGCAGCAGCCTGAGAACCACACCGTGTACGGCTTTGCGTGGTTTCTTGGCAGCGCGTTGCTTGGTGCGCTGTACGACATCTCCATTCCGCTGCTTGTGGCGGTTTCCATCGCCGCCGAATTCGCCGCGCTGATTCCGTTCGTATTGGCCATACGGCTGACGCGCTGAATGCTCAATGGGTCAGCGTGGCGATCGTGGCCAGCCACTCGGGCGTGGCCCGTACAAGATTGGTAAGCGGAAACATCACCAGGAAAGCCGTGACGCCGATGATGGTTGCGGGATGCAACCGCCTGAGCGTAACGAGGTCCCACACAAGCAGCGGCACAACCAGCGGAATGATCCATTCCCACCACGACGGCAGGAAATCCGGATAAGGCAGCCAAGTTATGCGCGCGATGGCCGGCTGGGCCATCAGGATCGAGGCCAGCAGCATCAGCCGTTTGTGCCACTGCGGTCTGCGCCGCAGCAGCATTCCCGCCGCGACAAAGCCGCTGAACCAGATGAGCAGGAACACGGGGTGCGCCGCGAGCTTGAGCGGCGACTCCTTGGTGTCGTGGAAGCCGTTGCGGACGGTGTAGAAGACCACCAGGGTGCTGGTGAGCACCAGCAGCGGCGCCAGTGTGAGCGCCGTCACGCCCATGCGGCGGTGAAGGTCAAGCCGCCCGGCGCCGATCAGCAGCGATTGGCCAAGCTGGAGCAGAAACCACGCCGAGAACAACGCGCCGTGCAGCAGGAACAATCCCCGGATGGGCTGCGGCGGGTCATCAAGGAAGCTGGTGATCGAATCCGGCACCGCACCGCGCAGATAGTAGCTCGGTGCAAAACCGGCGAACACCACGATCACCAGAAACAGCGCCATGCCGCTGTAGAACCAGCGCCATGCCGCTGTAGAACCAGCGCTCGCTGGAGATCGCCCGCGGCCGCGCGACTGCGCCGGCTATTGTCATCGTTGCCCCCGGTGAATCGCACCCTAGTGAAGGCTCGTCCGGCATGCAAAGGGACCAGAAAATTCAAGGCCGAGCGGCAGGAGGAAAGCCGCTAACGGAATTCCGCCTCCAGCTCCTGCTCCAGGCGGACCAGATCGTCGGGCACCGGCATTCCCGTCGCGCGCAGCTCGCTCAGCTCCTCGCGCAAGGCGAGATAAAGTTCGTGCTTGTCTTGCGGCCGCTTCTCGATCTCGCCCACGAGATGCTCAAGCTCCGCCTTGATTTTTTCAAACGCCATCGGACCTGGCCTCCGGAGCAGGGTTCGCGCCTCCCCGCTTGAGCCATGTGTTGATGTTTGTGAAAAAAACCCGCCTATTTGGCAGTGCCCTAATTTGAATTTCCCGTGGCTTGGCGGATGTATGCGACCCATGCGGCGATGAGGGCCGCCACTCCCCCAATGATTGCCCCAATGAGAGTGCCGCTCCATTCAAGCCCGTTGCCAGACCACCGGAAAAACCGGCTGACCTCCGGATGAACTTTCGTGAGCGTCTTGTCGTTCATCACTCCGCCCGCGCCCCTGCCATACGCGCCTGTAGTCTTGGGGTGTTCTATAAGGTCAAATACGCTGCACAAGAGCCTACGGATTGACGCCTGCAATCGCGGCGGGTGTTCCCTGCTAGGCTGTGGGCGTTGCAGGATTGGTGGAAGAACCTCCGAGATGAAAAGACTCAGCTGGAAGGATTCCTTCGCACTATGGTGGGAGGAGCCTTCGTCCAAAATAATAGTCGGCCTCTTCGCCGCTATGTTGGCTTTAGTGGGACTATTCGCCGTGGGACTAGAGCCCAAACCTCTTCTCGCGCGATTTGGGCTTGGACCGGGTTGGGGTGCGCGCTGGCAGCCGCACAAGACTGCAAATTAGGGAAACTACCGCCGATTGGAAGGCATTGATTGGGCTCCCGCATTTCAGCCGTGGAGTGAGGCCCAGAGAAAGGCGACGGTTGCCGCGCTGCCGGGTACGGTGCGCACCGATTAGCCGCCGGCTGGAACCCTTGCGAGGTTGGCCAGCCGGACGACTCGATTCTTTTTGGAATCAAACGGGCCGAAATACGCAAGAAAAAAATCAGGAAAGGAGTGTAAGCTGTGCATCGTAAGGCCGTGAGTCAGCACTGGTGGCACATAGCATTCCGATCGACCTGATTTTCGAACGCAGCGGAGACGGTCGCTATCGTGTGACCAGCGATGACGTTCCCGGCCTTTATATGGCCGGTAGCGACATCGATGCCATTCAGGGCGATCTCGACGAAGTCGTCTCGGACTTGCTGCGTCACAACTGCGGCTTCATCGTCTCAGAAATACGATGGATGCCCAGCCTCAACGATGTGAAACAGAATCTGCAAAAGCCGCATCCGGAGGGAAGAGTTCGATATATCGCCAGCGGTCAGCTGACTGCCTGACGAATGCCACGCATTGTTCCTCGGCTGGAAGTCGAGAAGGAACTCAACAATCGCGGTTGCACGAAACTCAAAGCGTATGCCTTCCGCTCCGGAAGCCTTTGGCAGACTCAGGATGGCAAATTCGCCTTCAGCGTTCCCCAGGAAATCGGTGGCTGGACGAGCGAAGACGATCTGCGCCGCGTGTTGGAAATGCTGGATAGCCGCGCGTAGGCGACGCGCGATAAAACGCGCATCATCGTTTGGGCGACTCAATCCGGCGGTCGGGCAGGAACCAGGCGAGCGACACGCCCACGTAAATCGCAAGCGCAATCACGAACGGCACCAGCGACGGCCAGAACAGCAGAAACAGATTCGCCCACAGCGCCGCGCCGTCCACCGTCTCGGCGGCGTGCAGCATATGGTGATGGTTGTTCCAGAAGATGCCGACATTCACGAAGCTGAGGAGATAGGTGAGCAGGATGGGCAGGCTGGCGAGCAGCGCAGCCAGCGTGGCTTCATGCGGCGTTTTGATTTCCAGCACCATGATGGTGATGATGATCGCCATCATCCCATCGGTGAACGCTTCCAGCCGCCCTGTGCCCATAGATATCCCCGCCCTTTCGCTTGGCGGGAGGTTGAGCACGATTTCTCCAACGCGCCAGACGCGGCGCCCTACAACATCGCCATCCCGCTGCTTGTCACTGCCTCCATCGCCGCCGAACTCGCCGCTGCCGTCTGAAGACCGCATTGAGTTGGCGGTACTCCGCCCAACCATTCTCCATGATGACGAGGCCCTTTGTCTGTAATCACCTGGGCGCGAGCGGAACTGCAATCCAATTCTGCGCCGACAATCGCTGAATGCTTACGCGCTGGGAAACCGCATCCTTATCGTCTGGAAGGTAAGCGAAACGGACCAGTGCTGATTTCGAACAGTGTCTCCGCCGGGATTTCAATCCGAAAACGTTTTTGTGATGGCCGGCGTGCCGATGACTATGCGAGGCGATACTGGAAGACGCGCACCGCGGGTTGACAAGGGGTGCTCTCGTCCACACTTCCACCGGAAAGGGCGCCGGTAGCCGAAGGCAAAATTGCCGCTGCAGTGGTGGGAAATCCAGAAACGGCAGCCCTAAGTCGCATCGCAAAGGCTTGGTTTTGGCGCAGAATACTCCTGGACGAGATCTCGGGATGTCGTCATGGCGGCAACGAAGATCGAATCGGCCGTTCGGAAGCTGGATTTCGAGCTAAGCTGCCAAAATTCGTGAACGGAGCGTTATCTAAGCGCTTGAGCTGCCAAAACAAACGGGTGACACGGCCTGCACGCTAGGCTAGGTTCACAGCCGAGGCACACCCTGTCTGTGCGCCTTTTTCGGGGGAATGGTGAGGCAAGAGGCGTATTTCCGCGCAGCATGGAAATACGGAAGCAAACCGAAAGGTTCCGAGACCAAGAGCCGAAACGGCCAAACGGGAGCAGGAAGTATGACAGCAAAGCGGATAACGGCGGCGGTGGCTGGGGGTGTCCTCGTCGGTCTCGCAGGGGCAGCGGTAGCCTCGAATTTCGCAACGAGCCGGCAAAGCGACTTTTTCACGCCGGGAAAACATCAGTTCTACGTCTGGTGCACAGGATCTTCCGACTACGTGGCGACCGCCGCGGGCAAGAATGCGGAAGATGCCCAGATGCGTCTCTACAATGCCAATAAGGCACATGGCAGGGCGACCTGCTGGCCGGTTTGGCAGGGCCGGGTTCCGGCTTAAGTTCCGGAGTAACCCGTTGGGCGAAAACGGCGGCCATTGAGCCGCCGTTTTCATTTTTACCGATCGCAGAAAAGAAGAAGCCGCGGCGCCGAAGCGCCGCGGCTCTCAAGATCACCGCAGTCGGCCTATAGCGGACTGAATGGTTTTTTCATCGCGTGCATGGCGCGCAGCGGATTCACCTTAATGTCAGCAGCGCCCTGCGGGCACTTTGCCTTCTTCAGCGGACAATAGATGAAATAGGTTCCATTGCCGGTATCGCCCACGATCAGGCCTTTGTTGTTGATTCCCCAAGCTTCCTGGGAAATGGCTCCATCGCCGGGATCGATCGATTTAAAGTCGCCCGTGGATACGGTGTACAAGAACGCATGCCGATTGCCGCCGGAGTCCGTATAGAGTCCAGTCACTTGGCCGGCATCGTTGATGCCTTCTGCCGTCGTCACGCCAACGGCTCCGGGATAATCGAAAGAGGTAAACTTCTTTCCATCCAGCACGAAGCCATGCTGGATGCCCGTTGAGTCGATGTAACCGCCGGCCACGACGCCATTGTTGTTGATCTGGCGCGGATTGGTGGACGGCAGGTTCTTGATCGGCAGCTTGAAGTTGGACTTGTACTTTCCGTTCTTTCCTTCGAAGCCCAGCCGGGTGGCTCCATCGGTGTCGAGATAGTCGCCGACGTAGACATCGGCATCGTTGCCGCCCTGAGCGACACCATCCATGATGTCGCCATTGGCGTTCTTGAGAATTTTGATCTTGCCGGTTGGAGAGCGATAAAATTCCTCACCGAAGACGAAGCCGCTGGCCAGGGCGAGCCCGGTGATGCTCAAATCTTTACGGATGGCCCGCGGCTGGGTCCCTGATACCCCGGTAACATCAAAGGTTTTATACTTGCTTCCGTCTGGCGGCCCATAGAACCCGTGCTGGATACCGCTCGAGTCTGTGTAGCTGCCCGCGATGATGTTGTCGTCATTGATCCCGAAAGGCGCCATGCTTATGGCGCCAGCCGGAAGGGCTATGTTGATATACGTTGCCTTTGCTTCTGCTGCGGTATTCGCAAGCAGCGCGACGCCCACAAGCGCGCTGGCTGCCAGTAGTAATTTTCGCATTGGATGGCCTCCCACCATTGAATGGACCGCTACTATAGCCGAGTAAATTCGGACTGCGTCAACCGCTAGACGCCGAATAAATATTTTCCGGTCGGCCGCGTATCAAACGACAGGTCGTGTCTGCCGCGTTCATTTTCCAATTTCAGTTCGCGCAAAAAAAGCTGCGGCGCCGAAGCGCCGCAGCCTTCAGACCAGAACTATCGCTTATGGGAGATTTATCGGCCTCTTCGGCACGTGCGGATTGGCCGGATGAACTTCGGCAACGGCAGCGCCCTTCGGGCATTTTGCCTTCTTCAACGGGCAGTAGATATATGGAGTTGCTCCGCTGTTGGTATCGAGGACGATCAGGCCCTTGTTGTTGATACCCCATGCTTCCTGCGCGAATGACCCATCGCCGGGATCGATCGATTTGAACTTGCCGGTGGAGACAGTGTACTCGAACGCATGCCGATTGCCGCCGGAGTCCGTATAGAGTCCAGCCACTTGGCCATTGTCGTTGATGCCTTCCGCCGTCGTCACGCCCACGGCGCCTGGAGCGTCGAACGAAGTCAGCTTTTTGCCATCCAGCACAAAGCCATGCTGGATACCTGTTGAGTCGATGTAACCGCCCGCCACAACGTTATTGTTGTTGATCTGGCGCGGATTGGTGGACGGCAGGTTTTTGATCGGCAGCTTGAAATCGGCCTTGTACTTTCCAGACTTCCCTTTGAAGCCCAGCCGGGTAACTCCATCGGTGTCGAGGTAGTCGCCTACATACACGCCGGCGTCGTTACCTCCCTGAGCAACGCCATCCATGACGTCGCCAGCGGCGTTCTTGAGAATTTTGATCTTGCCCGTTGGAGAGCGGTAGAATTCCTCGCCAAAGGTGAAGCCACTGGCCAGGGCGAGCCCGGTGATACTTCCGTCATTCCGGATGCCCCGCGCCTCTGGCTGCGAGCCGTCGCTCATGTCGAAGGTGGTGTAGTTGCTGCCGTCCGGAGGGCCATAGAACCCGTGCAGGATACCTCCTGAATCTGTATATCCGCCCGCGATGATGTTGCTGTCATTAATCCCGAAAGGAAGCACGGTCACCGCCCCGCTCGGGAACGCTATCGGTACATACGTTGCCGCTCCTGCGGCCGAATTCGCAAGCAGCGCAACGCCTGCGCTCGCCCCCAACAAGAATTTTCGCATGATAGCTCCCCACTATTGAATGAGCAGCCAGTATAGCCGCCAAAACTTGGATAGCGTCAACATGGCACAGGAAAAGTTTGATCCGCTTGGCAACTGACGAGTCCCGCTACTCCCTATCCTTCGCTGCACTTTCAACAAGCGACCCCCCTCGAGCAACCGCGCTTATTTTTCGAGTTTCAGCTGACGTGCTTCCATGCTGAGCCGGGCCTGCGCTTGTGGATCGGCCTTTAATGCTGATCGAGCCTGGGCAAGCGCGTTATTTGCCTTGTTATTGTCTCCCAGAACGGAATAGGCGCGGATCAGCCGCTCCCAGCTCTCAACGTCATCGGGTTGTCTCTTAAGGCGTTCAGCAAGGGATGCCACCATGGCGCTGACATCCGGCGCGTTACCGGTGGCAGCCTTCAGCATTGCCATTCGGTCCACCAGTTCCGCGCGCCAAGGCGCATTGGGTGGCGCATCGGCAAGCAGGCCATCCCATAGAGCAAGGGCGCGCGGTACGTTGCGACGGGAAGCATAGGCCAGCCCAAGGTAATAGCGGGCTGCAAAGTCTCTTGGATTTCCGGAAAGCGCTTGGCCAAACGCCTGCTCGGCTTCGACCGGAACCGCGCCGCCGGCCGCGAGCGTCAGCGCCTCGCCGTAGGCTGAATAGAGCTCTGGACGTTGCGCTGGCGAAGACACCGGGATTGCCCTGCGGAATGCCGCGGCAGCGTCGGACGGATCGCCGACTGTGAGATAACCCCGTCCGAGCAACGTCCACCCCTTGGGATCATCCGGTCGCTTTCGAACGGATTGAGCGAGGGCAGCGATCAGCCCTCGTAGGTCCTGCGGCGATGCATTGGAAAGGCTGCGGGCCGCCAAATACGGACGTCCGAGGATCAAGTAGCTGCCGCCGCCGATCCCCAGCACCAATGCTGCGGTTGCCCCGGCAAGCACCATCCTCGAGGGTGCGCTTCGGTCCTGCCGCCGCAGGATCGGCCAACAGACGAATGCCGCGGCAAGAACCGCAAATGCTCCAAAGATTGCGACCGCCGCAGCCATCGTGACGGCCTATCATGCGGCGGCCGGCCCTTGCCACTGCGCTGCGCCCCGCCTCCTGGCCGGCGCCGTCCAATTGGGCTCTTGCTGATTTCATGCGATCAGTGCGAGCCATATCGTAGCTTTCAGTTCGCTCCCTCATGACCCTAATCCCTTTCTCCGGCAGCAAGCTTGATCGCGCCAGCGACAAGCGGACGGACGCCGCATGGCTCGAAGAGCGACTGCGTGACCCGAATTCGCTGATATGGCCATTCTGGCAATTGCGGCCGTTCATCCGCACAGGTTCAGGCGCTGGCAAGGATCCCGCATATTTCAATGTTGAGGCAGCACAACAGATCTTTGGCTCGAACCCGCTTTTGATCTTTCTTGGTCTTGAGAACGGTCGTGCGATTTTCGCTGCGGATGTCGTCAGCGAAACCAGCCCAGATGAGGGTGGGCTGCTCGCAAGTGCCGGGGAATTTTACGAAGCCCGCGCCGCTGCACAGATGTTGTCGCTCGACGCCGCCGCCATTCTCGGTCAGGCGAAGGCACTGATCGATTGGCACAAGCGCCACGGGTTTTGCCCAAATTGCGGGGCAAGAACTTTTTTCGCAGACGGGGGCTATCGCCGCCATTGCGAAGCGTGCGGCGCCGATCACTTTCCGCGCACCGATCCGGTGGTGATCATGCTTGCCATCCATGGCGATGCCTGTCTCGTGGGGCGCTCTCCGCGCTTCGCACAAGGAATGTTCTCGGCGCTGGCGGGCTTCATCGAGCCCGGCGAAACCATTGAGGAAGCGGTTGCCAGAGAGGTATTCGAGGAATCCGGTGTGCGGGTGCGCAATGTCACCTATTTCGCGGCGCAGCCCTGGCCGTTCCCGTCGTCGCTGATGATTGCATGTTTCGCCGAAGCGGAAGCACGCGATCTCACGATCGACACGAACGAACTCGCCGAAGCGTTCTGGCTGGAAAAATCAAAACTGCGCGCGCTGCTTTCCGGCGAGCAAGTCGACGGCCTTGTGATCCCGCCGCCGATTGCAATTGCCCATCATTTGCTGAGGCGATTTGCCGGGATGCCGTGAACTCAGTGCGTGCTGCGGTACACCCAAATCCGCGCAGGCGGCAGGTTCATCCAGATGGTTGCGGCGCGCCGCACGGTGTAGCGCTCGGTCGGCGGAATGGACGGACTGGTGCCGTAGGAAAATTGAATATAGGGGGCGCCTGGTTGCAAGTGTTCCAGTGCAGATTCGATGAGGCTGCGGCGCGTTTCCGGCGGAAAGTTCAGCAGCGGCAGGCCGGAAATGACCGCGGCGTATGGCTGATCGACCGTGCCATCCAGCAGCTGTGCAAACTGAAACGCATCGCCCTGAAGCACGCGGGTGCGCGGGAACCGCTTCGCAACCAGCGCGGCGAATTCTGGGTCATACTCAATGGCGATCAGCCGCTCCTCGCCAACGCCTCGTTCAATCAGTGCTTGCGTAACCACGCCCGTGCCGGGGCCGAGTTCCAGCACAGGGCCGCTTCGTGACAGATCGACTTGGGCGGCGATGGCCTTCGCCAGTGCAGGGCCCGACGGCGCAATGGCGCCGACATTCTTCGGCCGCAACAGCAGGCCCCGCAGAAAACTTAAGTGCTCGGTGGCGGTATTGGCAGCCATCGTCCTGTCAATTTCCCCGTTGCATGCCGGTTATCCACGTCAGGCAATTGACCGGTCCGTCAGCCGGGCCCAATTCTGCCCTAACGCATCGTAGCGCGGCAAGGAAGCACAGATATATGACAACACAAGCAGAACGGCTGGAACAATTTCGCGCGCTGCACGCGCCGGGGCGGATGCTGGTGCTCCCGAATGCCTGGGATGCGGCGAGCGCCCGGATGGTGCAGGAGCTCGGGGCGGGAGCGATCGCCACCTCCAGCGCCGCAGTGGCGTGGAGCCACGGCTATCCGGATGGCGACATGGTTCCGAATGAGACGGCCTTCACCGCCGTGAAGGAGATTTTGCGCGTCGTTTCGCTGCCACTCTCGGTCGACAGCGAAGGAGGGTACTCGGACGATCCTGAGAAAGTGGCCGCCTTCGTGCTGACGCTGATCGAACTGGGTGTGGCGGGTATCAATCTGGAGGATGGGAAATCCTCGCCCGAATTGCTGGGCCAAAAGATCGCCGCCATCAAAGGCGCAGCGAAAGCAAACGCTGCCGGCGTTTTCATCAACGCCCGCTGCGACGTGTACCTGCACGATCTCGTTCCCGACGATGCGAAGCTCGCCGAAATGATCCGCCGCGGAAAGCTCTACCGCGATGCGGGTGCGGACGGCTTGTTCGTGCCGGCCATGCATGATCTGAGAGAGATCGGCGAAGTGGTTTCCGCCATCGACTTGCCAATCAACATTCTGGCGATGCGGGTTGTGCCACCCATTGCGGAATTGAAATCGGCCGGTGTCCGCCGCGTCAGCATCGGCGCATTGACCGCGCGGTGCGCCTATGGCGCGGCGTTGCGCGGTGTCACCACTCTGCTGAAAGATGGCCGTTACGACGCGATCTTCGCCACCAGCGCCGACTGCCCGGACTTCAACAAATTCTTCGGCTGATTACGCTTCGGCATTGCCGGCCCAGATTTCCCTGAGTCTGGCAAGGAAGCCTTCGGATTCTGGTTGGCAGCCTGGCTCGCAGCCGCTTTCGAAGGCGCGCAGCAATTCCTTCTGCTTCTTCGAAAGCTTCACGGGCGTTTCGACCACGACCTCAACATAGAGGTCACCGCTCATGCCACCGCCACGCAGCACCGGCATACCTTTGTGGCGTAGTCGAATCTGACGTCCCGATTGCGTGCCCTCTGGAATATTCACTTTCGCACAGCCGCCGTCGAGCGTCGGCACTTCGATCGCGCCACCCAACGCGGCGGTCACAATCGATACCGGCGCACGGCAATAAAGATCGTGGCCGTCGCGCTGAAACAGCGGATGCGCCTTCACGGAAACGAACAGGTAGAGATCCCCGGTCGGCCCGCCGTTCAGGCCCGCCTGTCCTTCGCCGGCCAGACGAATGCGCGTGCCCTCCTCAACACCAGCCGGAATATCGACGGCGAGCGTGCGCTCCTTCTGGGTCAGGCCTGCGCCGTGGCACGCCTTGCACGGATTGCGGACGAACCGTCCGCCGCCATGGCAAGTCGGGCAGGTACGCTCGATGGTGAAGAAGCCCTGCTGCGCACGCACCTTGCCGATGCCGGAGCAAGTGGGGCATTGCTCGGGATGGGTTCCGGCTTGTGCGCCGCTGCCGTTGCAGGTTTCACACGTCACCGCTGTCGGCACGCGGATTTGCGCCTGACGGCCATGGAAGGATTCTTCCAGCGTGATTTCCAGATTGTAGCGGAGATCCTGCCCGCGATTCTGCCGTCGCGCGCGACGTCCGCCGCCTGTGAACTCACCAAATAAGTCGTCGAAAATATCGGTGAAGGAAGACGCAAAATCGAATCCGAAGCCGTTGGCGCCCGCGCCATGACCGTTCTGGAACGCTGCGTGGCCAAAGCGATCATAGGCGGCACGCTTCTGATCGTCCTTCAGGATGTCATAGGCCTCGCTGATTTCCTTGAAGCGGACTTCCGCCGTGGTATCGCCGTGGTTGCGGTCCGGGTGATGCTCCTTCGCAAGCTTGCGGTAGGCGCCTTTGATAGCGTCCGGTGGCGCCCCCCGTTCAACGCCCAATACTTCGTAATAACAACGCTTGCTCATACGCCCAATCTGATCGCCATAAGCAACGGCCCGCTCCCCTCTGTTCGGGAGAAAGCGAGCCGCTGATGTCCACTCCAGTAAAGCATTGGTCTATATGCCCCCCGGCACTATCTCTGCCTGTTCGCGCGAGACTTACGCCGCGCCCTTTTTCTTATTTTCGTCGACTTCGGTGAATTCCGCGTCAACGACATTCTCGTCCTTCGGCGCCGTGCCTTCGCCGCCGGGCTGACCACCTTCGGCTCCCGCCTGTTGTGCCTTGTACATGGCTTCGCCGAGTTTCATCGAAGCTTGAGCCAAGGCCTGCGTCTTCGACTGAATGTCGTCCGGATCGTCGCCTTTGACAGCTTCCTTCACCGCCGAGATGGCATTCTCGATTCCGGTACGCTCGTCCTGGCTGACCTTGTCGCCATGTTCAGACAGTGCCTTCTCGGTCGAATGCACCAGTGCATCGGCCTGATTCTTCGCCTCCACCAGCGCGCGCCGCTTTTTATCTTCGGCGGCATGGGCTTCGGCATCCTTCACCATCTTGTCGATGTCGCCTTCCGACAGACCACCGGATGCCTGGATGCGGATCTGCTGCTCCTTGCCGGTTGCCTTGTCCTTCGCGGTGACGCTGACGATGCCATTGGCGTCGATATCAAAGGTGACTTCCACCTGCGGCACGCCGCGCGGCGCGGGAGGAAGCCCGACGAGATCGAACTGGCCGAGCAGCTTGTTGTCCGCCGCCATTTCACGCTCGCCCTGGAAAACGCGGATGGTAACCGCAGTCTGGTTGTCTTCAGCGGTCGAGAACACCTGCGACTTCTTCGTGGGAATCGTGGTGTTGCGCTCGATAAGCCGGGTGAACACGCCGCCAAGCGTTTCAATGCCGAGGCTCAGCGGCGTCACGTCGAGCAGCAAGACGTCCTTCACTTCGCCCTTCAGCACACCGCCCTGAATGGCAGCGCCGATGGCGACCACTTCATCCGGGTTGACGCCCTTGTGCGGCTCCTTGCCGAACAGCTGCTTCACCACTTCCTGAACCTTGGGCATGCGGGTCATGCCGCCGACGAGGATCACCTCGTCGATCTGGTTCGCGGAGACGCCGGCATCCTTCAGCGCGGCCTTCACCGGCGCGACGGTCTTCTGGATGAGATCGTCCACCAAAGCTTCCAGCTTGGCACGCGTGATCTTCATGGTGAGATGCTTGGGGCCGGACGCGTCCGCCGTGATGAACGGCAGGTTGACTTCCGTTTGCATCGCGCTCGACAGCTCAATCTTTGCCTTCTCGGCGGCTTCCTTCAGCCGTTGCAGCGCGAGCCGATCGTTGCGCAGGTCGATGCCGGATTCTTTCTTGAACTCGTCGGCCAAATAGCTGACGAGCCGCATGTCGAAATCCTCGCCGCCCAGGAACGTGTCGCCGTTGGTGGACTTCACCTCGAACACGCCATCGCCGATTTCGAGAATGGAGATATCGAACGTGCCGCCGCCGAGGTCGTACACCGCGATGGTGCCGGAATTCTTCTTGTCGAGGCCGTAAGCAAGCGCCGCCGCAGTCGGCTCGTTGATGATGCGCAGCACTTCGAGGCCGGCGATCTTGCCGGCATCCTTGGTGGCCTGTCGTTGGGAATCGTTGAAGTAGGCAGGAACGGTGATCACCGCCTGCGTGACTTTCTCGCCGAGATAGCTCTCGGCGGTTTCCTTCATCTTCTGCAGAATGAAGGCGGAAATTTCTGACGGGGCGAACTGCTTGTTGTCGCGGCCCTGCACCCAGGCATCGCCATTGCCGGCTTTGACGATCTTGTACGGCACCATGCCCATGTCTTTCTGGGTCATGGGATCGTCGAAGCGGCGGCCGATCAGCCGCTTGATGGCGAAAAAGGTATATTCGGGATTGGTGACGGCCTGTCGCTTGGCGGCCTGACCCACGAGGCGCTCGCCGTCGCCGGTGAATGCCACAACCGAAGGCGTGGTACGCGCGCCTTCCGCGTTTTCGATGACCTTGGGGGCCGACCCCTCCATGACGGCCACGCACGAATTGGTGGTGCCGAGGTCAATGCCAATCACTTTAGCCATGTTGTTCCTCTCCTTTGGCGGACGGTCTCCTGGCCCTCAGACGAGGCGCCCTCCGATCCGTCCCCTTTGAATTCATTGGCAAAACCGGCTGCGGGCGAACGCCCCTGCCGATCCAAGGGGTATATAGGAAGGGCCTCTTGGGGCCGCAAGCGGCGAGGCTTCCATCTGTCGCGGAATCCGCACCTCCGTTCGGGCTATAGGCAGCACATGTGGACCGGGCTTGAGCTTCGCCATATCCGGCTCCTGCGGAGCATGTCGCTCCGCTGGCAGCGGCGGCTGATTTTCGCGGGCGGCGGCCTGGTGGTTGGTCTCGCCGCCGTCGGACTCGCCAAAGCGGCGGACGGTGCCCAGCACGCGTTTCAGCAGGTCTTGCGGCATGAGCCCTACATCGCTTTCGCACTGACACCGGTCGGTTTTGGCCTGATCGCCTGGTTCACGCGCCGCTTCTTTCCCAACACGCAAGGTTCCGGCATTCCGCAGGCAATCGCCGCGCACCAGTTGGACACGCCAGAGGAACGTAGCCAGTTCGTGAGCCTCCGCGCTGCGGTGGGCAAAATCCTCCTGACTCTGTTCGGGCTCCTGATCGGCGCCTCGGTTGGCCGCGAAGGCCCAACGGTGCAGGTCGGCGCCTCGCTGATGTCGGAGATCGGACGGCTCAGTCCGCGCCGCCAGCCGGGTTTGATCGTCGCCGGTGCGGCGGCCGGCGTTGCGGCCGCGTTCAACACACCGCTCGCCGGAATCGTGTTCGCCATCGAGGAAATCAGCCGCAGCTTCGAGGTACGGGCGAGCGGCCTCATTATTGGCGCAGTGATTCTTGCGGGTATGACGTCGCTGGCGCTGCTCGGTGAATACACCTATTTCGGCTCCACGGCCTCGATGCTGGCGCGCGGCACCGATTGGCTCGCGATCCTTGTCTGCGGGGTAGCAGGGGGACTGCTGGGCGGCGTGTTCTCGCGAATCTTGATTGCCGTTTCCGAGGGAATTCCCGGACTGGCCGGCAAATGGATCAAGCGCAACCCGATTGTCTTTGCAGTGCTCTGCGGGCTGGGTGTTGCCGTTTGCGGCTATCTGTCCGGCGGACAGGTTTTTGGAACGGGCTACGCACAGGCGCGCACCGTTGTGCATGCCGCCGGTGTTTTGCCATGGGCTTTTACGCCGCTGAAATTCCTCGCCACCGCCTTCTCATCGGTGAGTGGAATCCCCGGCGGTATCTTTTCGCCGTCGCTGGCCGTGGGTGCGAGCTTCGGTGCCGATGTGGCGCGGCTGTTTCCGGGTGCCCCCTTGGGTGCCATCGTGCTGCTCGGCATGGTCTCGTATTTCACCGGCGTGGTTCAGGCGCCCATCACCAGCTTTGTCATCGTTTCGGAGATGACAGACAATCACCAGATGCTGGTGCCGCTCATGGCCGCGGCGTTGATTGCCAACGCCACGTCGAAGCTCGTCTGCCGGGATGGCGTCTATCACGCGCTGGCCAAACGGTATCTCCCGAGGGCAGACTAAGCCGCGTTACGCCGCGCCTTTGAAGCGTTTCCGGGCGGCTTCTGCGACCCCCGGCGGAGCGAGGCGGTCGAGCTGGGCTAGAATTTCATTAGCGGCGTCGCCCTCGGCCGGCTGAACGGCGGGCGGCAAGGTTTCATCGCCTTCAAGTATGGCGATCAGCGATTTGCGGGCACGTGCAACGCGACTTTTCACCGTGCCTACGGCGCAATTGCAGATCTGCGCGGCATCTTCATAAGAGAAGCCGCCCGCGCCAACCAGGATGAGCGCTTCGCGCTGCTCGTCGGAAAGGCACGAGAGTGCACGCGCAGTATCGGAGAGCTCTGCCGCCCACGACTGCTCACCCGCTGAGCCCGGAATTCGTTCAGCCGCGTCCTGATCCCATGGCGCCTGCCGCCAGGCCCGCCTACGATCGGAGTAGAACTGATTGCGCAGGATGGTGAACAGCCACGCTTTCAGGTTGGTGCCTGGCGCGAACATGTCCCGCGCCTGCCAAGCCTTCACCAAGGTTTCCTGGGCCAGATCGTCCGCGGTTTCCTGATTGCCGCACAAGGAGCGCGCGAAGGCACGGAGGAACGGAATTAGGTCCAGCAGATCATGCTTGAACTGGGCATCGTCGTCAGCCTTGTTGCGGGCGCTGCCCGAGGCCTGCGCCCGTGCGTCAGCGGGTTCGGTTCGCACGTTCACGAGCTGCCGCCTTGCGGATCCTGGTTGTCCATTTTCCGCAGTAGGTCCAGAAATTCATCTGGTACGGCCTCCTGCGCCACATTGTCATAGACGCGGCGAAGCTCGCGGCCGATCGCCCTTTGCCGGGCCTTGATAGCTCTAGCCCGTTCCCTGTCGGGTTTCTGCTCTTTGCGCACGAGACCCCAGCCTTGTCGTTGCACTGACGTTGCCACGAACTCTCTCGGTTGGTTGAGTCGAACAAATACCCAGCGGCTCCTTCGAAGGGCCACCGACCAAAGCGAAACGCTTCCGCTGGCGGGTGGTTCCCTCTAATGGAACTTATCGGCTGAAATGCCGTTTCGGCTTGGGTTATTTCTGAAAAAGACACGGGAGCTGGCCTGATGAGCATGACGCAAGCCCTTGCGCCGCATTTACCCTATTTGCGCCGGTATGCGCGAGCTTTGACGGGATCGCAAAAGAGCGGCGACGCCTATGTCCGGGCCTCCTTGCAGGCTCTATTGGCCGGAGAACAAAATCTGGCCGAGGGGGTCGCGCCGCGGGTTGCCCTCTACAAGCTGTTTCACACCATCTGGTCGAGCCCGGCAGCCCGGTTCGACAACGGAAACGTCGATCCAGACGCGCTCCAGAACCCTGAAGGACGCCTGCAGGCGCTTTCGACTGAACGCCGGGCAGCGCTGCTGCTGACGGCGGTGGAATCTTTCAGCATCGAAGAAGCAGCCGAAATTCTGGACGAGACACCGGAGGAAGTGGAGCGCTCGATTGTGGATGCACAGAAGTCGATCGAGAGCGAGCTGGTCTCGAAAATCCTTATCATCGAGGACGAGCCGATCATCGCCCTCGACCTCGAGAATCTCGTGACGGAGCTGGGGCACGAGGTGGTTGCCACGGCGGCCAGCAAGGATCAGGCAGTGAAAGAGGCCCTGTCGAAAAAGCCCGGGCTCATTCTGGCTGACATCAATCTCGGCGAAGGCGGCTCCGGCATCGATGCCGTGAACGAAATTCTCAACAGCTTTGACGTGCCGGTGATCTTCGTCACCGCCTATCCCGAAAGGCTGCTGACCGGCGAACGCCCCGAGCCGACCTACCTTATCGCCAAGCCGTTCCTTCCGGAAACGGTGCAGGCCACGGTGGGTCAGGCGCTGTTTTTCCATCCCATCAAACGGAAGGCAGCCTAGTTTCGGGCACACCCCAATCGGGGAACCTGCGAAGTTCCATATCGTTTGCTGAAGGACAGCAAGGGAGTGGAACGCATGCTCGGATGGGCCCTGACATTTCTCATTCTGGCGCTGGTCGCCGGCCTGCTTGGGTTTTTTGCGCTGGCGGGACTGGCTGCGACAATCGCTAAGGTGTTGCTGCTGGTCTTTCTGGTGCTGTTGGTGGTCAGCTTTTTCACCGGCGGTGGCTGGAGACGACCGGTTTAAATGAGGCGTGAATCATCCGTCCCAGAAGGGGCGCGGCAGCTTGCCGCGCCTTTTTCATTTTTTTTTGGAACCGAAATAGGGGCACTCCGTTATCTCCCCCGAGCGGATGTCCGGTCCGGTACGCCCCAGCCCCTTCGACACCCCGCATCGGGTGTCCGCTCATCTTGCTTCAGTTTAGCGCCCGCTAGGGCGCTTTTCTTTTGACCGGTTGTCCGGAACCGCGTGCCCGTAGCACCCGTTGCCGAAACGAAGGTGTTCCCGGAGTTCAAAATGGACCGCACAGATTCTTCCGATTTTGACCGGCGTGATGGCTCCGGCAACCGGGTCACCACGACGGAATCGCGACAAGGCGTGACAGGCACAGGAACGCGCTATGTGCTGCATATTAGCGTCGCTTTGGTGGTGATCGCCTTCGCGATCATATACTTCGTGATGATGCGCTAATCCTTGGCATGATGCGCTAATCCTTGGCGCGCTCGACGTATGACCCGTCCGCCGTTTGAACAACGATCCGCGTACCTGTCACGATGTGGGTCGGCACCATGGTGCGCACGCCGTTGGACAGGATCGCCGGCTTGAAGGAGCCCGAAGCCGTTTGTCCTTTCATTGCCGGTTCCGTCTCCACCACCTCGAAGGTGGCGCGGGCCGGGATTTCAATGGCGATCGGCACCCCGTTGTGCTGCGACAGCCGCACTTCCATGTTTTCGATCAGATACGGCTCGGCATCGCCGATCACGCTCTGCGGCACATGAATCTGATCGTAGGTTTCCGGATCCATGAAAACGAACTGATCGCCATCGCGGTAGAGATAAGTGTGGGTGCGCTCGTCGATGAAGGCGCGCTCCAGCGTATCGGTCGTCTTGTAGCGTTCGTTGATTTTGACCCCATCGGAGATGCGCCGCATTTCCAGCTGTGTCACCGGCGTGCCTTTGCCGGGATGGATGTTCTCCGCCGTCAGGACGACATAGAGCTTGCGGTCCTTCTCGATGACGTTGCCTTTGCGGACGTTGCTCGCGATAACCGATGCCACCTGAAACCTCGAATTTGGGCTGGCGGCGTATAGCAGGGCTTTGCCCGTCCGCCAACGCAAGCACTTCCAAAATGCTCACGACCTGTCGGCAGCATGAGTCCACCCTCTCCCCCGATTCCGGGGGAGGGGGTGTTTCGTTTGGTGCATCCGTATGACCGCATGGTGGGACAAAGACCGGCACGCTGACCGCCGGCCGGCGTTGGAGCAGCGTGGACGGATCAAACAAGCACTGCGCGGATGGTTTGAAACGCAGGGATTCACGGAAGTGGAGTGCGGCGCGCTGGTGATCTCGCCAGGCAACGAAGCGCATCTGCACGCCTTCGAAACGGAGCTGCGCACAACAGCAGGAGAAGGCCGCAAGATCTATCTTCATACCTCGCCGGAATTCGCCTGCAAGAAGTTGCTCGCGGCCGGCGAAACGAAGATTTTCGATTTCGCCCGCGTGTTCCGGAATCGGGAGCATGGGCCTCTGCACGCGCCGGAATTCACTATGCTCGAATGGTATCGCGCGCGCGAACCCTACGAGGCCGTTGTAGCCGACACGCTGACGGTGCTGCGCATTGCTGCGGAGACGACCGGCATCGCCTCAATGTCGTTCAAGAGCCGTGACTGCAATCCCCGCGCAGACGCGGAGCGGCTCACGGTGGCGGACGCCTTCTTGCGTTACGCGGGGATCGATCTGCTGGCGACTTTGTCCGAACGTGGCGAAGGGAATCGCGAGGTGCTTGCGGAAGCCGCAGAACGTGCGGATTTCGAGATCGCTGACAACGACACCTGGGCGGACATTTTCAGCAAGGTCCTCGTGGCGCGGATTGAGCCAAATCTCGGCATCGGCACGCCGACCACTCTTTACGAGTATCCCCGCTGCGAAGCGGCGCTGGCGCGCGCAGTGCCACACGATCCGCGAGTCGCCGAGCGCTTTGAGCTGTATGTCTCGGGTGTCGAGCTCGCCAACGGATTCGGCGAGCTGACCGACCCTGCCGAACAGCGGAGCCGCTTCGAAGCGGAAATGGACGAGAAGCGGCGCGTGTACGGTGAGTGCTATCCGCTCGACGAGGAATTCCTTTCAGCCCTCGCCCATATGCCGCCAGCCTCCGGCACGGCCCTTGGCTTCGATCGCCTGGTCATGCTGGCTACCGGCGCGCGCACCATCGATGACGTGCTGTGGACGCCGTCGCCGTAAATCTCATGCGGCCCAATCAGCTCTGTCTCCGGCGGCTTTTCGCTCCGCGAGCGGCAGGCGCAATGTTATTGTGGTACCGACTCCCAACAGGCTGCTCACCTCGATCGAACCGCTCATGGCCTCGGCCAGCTTGAAGGAGATGGCGAGCCCCAATCCGGTCCCTTGATACTGGCGGCTGTAGGCAGGTTCTGCCTGCACGAACGGTTTGCCAAGATCCTTCAGGACGTTTTCCGGAATGCCGCAGCCCTGATCCCGAATCTGCAGCACGCATCCCTCGCTTTCGGCCCGCCAGGAAACCTCCACGCACCCATTCACGGGCGAGAATTTCACCGCGTTCGACAGAATGTTGATGAGGATTTGGTGCAACGCCCTGCGGTCGGCGAGAACATCCAGCCCGGGCGCGGACACCGCCGTCAGCGAAACGCCCCGCTTGGCTCCCAGAACCTCGACCATGCGGATGGTTTCAGCGGCTGCTTCGCCGATGTGGATGCGTTCGATCGCCGGCTCGAACCGGCCAGCCTCAATGCGCGAGACATGCAGCACATCTTCGACGACCTGCAGCAGGTGCCGGCCGCTGGCGTGAATATCCGCCACATAATCGAGATATTTCGCCGGGCGCAGCGCACCGAGAACTTCCGCCGATATCAATTCCGAGAACCCGATGATGGCGTTGAGCGGGGTTCGCAGTTCATGGCTCATATTGGCGATAAAGGCGCTCTTGCTGCGGCTGGTTTCTTCGGCCGCCTCCGCACGCGCATGGCTGGCCTTGAGCTCGGCACTGAGGATACGCTCCTCACCCAGCCGCATGTGCTCGACAATCCGCCACCATGCGAACACGAGGCCCGCAAAGGCCAAAAGGGCCAGGATAGCTGCCGCAAGAACGCTCGGCAGCACCCGCATGAATAGCGCGTGGCCCTGTTTTGAAGGAAGCCAGATCAGGTGAAACGGCGCCGGCCGGCCGTCCGGCGATACGAGGGCGCCTCCCGGCAGTGCGCCTGGTGTCGTTCGCAGATCGATAACGCCGTAATCCCGCGCCATCTTGCCGAGATGCGCGGTATTCAACTCTCTCAGTCCAATCAAGGCGACGTGCGACGGCACTCTTAGCGTTGTGGCCCGAACGGTTGCGGCTGCAGCAAGGGCCGCTCCGCCATGAAATGGCACGATTCCGGCAATTGCAGCCTGGTAGTCCAACGGCTCGATACGAAAGGCACGCTGCGCCAGTTGCCGGAGAGCGCCGCGATCTGCGGAAGAGAGCTGAAAATTCCGGGAGGTGGAGTACGCATACGCAATTCGGCCCGCTCGGTCTTCTGTAAAGACATGATCGATGCCGAAGGTGGCCGCCAGATACGGGCCGAGATTGGCCTGTTCCCAGGCAGCCTGGCGTGGGCCCTTCAGGTAATCATAGAGCTCCTTCCAGTTGGTATAATCTTCCAGTGCCTTCGCGAGCCCGCGCTGTTGCGTCTCCATAACCGAGCGTAGCAATTGCCGCTCATTATGTTGTTGCGCGGTATCCAGACTCAAAGCGGAAACGTGGAGGACCCACACGATGGCGCCCGCGCAGGCAGTCGTAACGGCTGCCATGGCGACCGCAAGGATCGCAACGAGACGGGTCAGGCGGCGGCGGCGTTGAAGGACTGTCTGCACGGACGAATAGCTAGCCTTCTCTGAACGCTGGTCAGGCTAGGCGCGCAGGCGTTAAGGAATCGCGTGAAGAGGGTTAATGAACTCTTGCTGTGCCCTGATGCTGAGGAACCGGTTTGGTTACCGATAGCTGGCGTTGATAGCCTCCAAGGCTTGTGAGCCGGGGCAGAGGTCCGATTCGGCGAGCTTGTTCAGCGGCGTCGCCACCGTGTCCAGGTGCGCGTGCAAATCCTGCACGTCGTCCTCGATGTAAAGCAGGCCGGTCACCACCTCGCCCTTGGCGGCATGTGTCTGGCAGAAGGCCATGGCGCCGGCGCGGTCGTGCGGATTGTAGTCGTCGCGCAGCTTGGCGAGCCGGATGATGGAGCCGTCGTGCTGCCGCACGGTTTCGACCGAACCCGGCGTGTAATCCACCGTGATCTCCGCCTTCGGCACGATGAAATCGATCCGGTTCACCGCGTCGTTGTGCTCGCGCACGAAATCGTAGGACTTGGTGGATTCCGGGTTGTTGTTGAACTGCACGCACGGGCTGATCACATCGAGGATCGCCGAGCCCTTGTGCGCAATTGCCGCCTTCAGCAACGGCACCAGCTGGGGCTTGTCGCCCGAGAAGCCGCGCGCCACGAAGGTGGCGCCGAGCAGCAGCGCGAGGCTGACCAGATCGATCGGCGAATCGGAGTTCACTGCGGCCTTGCTCTTGCTGCCCTTGTCGGCGGTCGCGGAGAACTGGCCCTTGGTGAGGCCGTACACGCCGTTGTTCTCGCAGATATAGACCATGTTCACGCCGCGCCGCACGCAATGGGCGAACTGGCCAAGGCCGATGGAGGCACTGTCGCCGTCGCCGGAGACACCGAGGTAAATGAGATCGCGATTGGCGAGATTGGCGCCGGTCAGCACGCTCGGCATGCGGCCGTGCACGGCGTTGAAGCCGTGGGACTGGCCGAGAAAGTAGTCCGGCGTTTTTGACGAGCAGCCAATGCCGGAGAGCTTCGCCACCCGGTGCGGCTCGATGGCGAGTTCGAAGCAGGCCTGAATCAGTGCCGCGCTGATGGAATCGTGGCCGCAGCCGGCGCACAGGGTGGAGATGCGGCCCTCGTAGTCGCGGTGCGTATAGCCGATGGCATTCTTTGGCAGCGCCGGATGATGCAGGCGGGGCTTTGTGATGTAGGTCATGTTTCAAAAACCATTCCCTCTCCCCCTCCGGGGGAGAGGGACAAAGGGTGAGGGGGTACAAAGGTCTGAATCACGGAAGGGGCCTGTCTTCCTGGAGTGCACCAATTTCCGACCGGTTCATGTTCGCCATACATTGTAGTTTTACAGCGCGATAAGACGCTTCGGTTTTCGGAGTCGGTTTCACCGCGCACGAGTTTTCTCGCCATTTCAGGAAAGAAGCATGGCTCTCATGGAGGCGGCGGGCGATGGCATCGTATGCTTGATATTTCTGCAATGTCGCGGCGTAGACCTTGTTCAGCAGTGCGTCCGTTCCTTTGAAATATGCTTCAGCACATGCGAAGCGCTGGTTATCATCAGCATCACCGCTGAGACAATTGCCGGGCTGGGCAGCCACGAGTTGCATTCCGACGAGCAACATTGCGGTCAGCATGCCCCCTTACCCCGGCCCTCTCCGCCTACGGGGGCGAGGGAGATTCTTTCTTCGGTCATTCCGCTGCTTCCCTTTGTGCCTTGAGCATCATGCGGTCGGCAATTGCCGCCTCAATGAAGCGGGCGGTGATCGGGGTGCCGTCGTAATGCAGGATGGCGATGAACTTCGCCGGATCGATGGCGCATTCGTTCACCAGCAGCTTCAGCATCTGCGCATCGCGGTTCTGCTCGATGACGAACACCTGGTCGTGCGCATTGATGAAATCGACGATGTCTTCCGCGAAGGGGAAAGCGCGGATGCGCAAGCTGTCGAGCAACAGGCCCCGCCCCTCGAGCACGGCGGCGGCTTCGTCCATCGCCACGTGGGTGGACCCGTAATAGATGGCGCCCCAGCGCGTGGCGGCCTGCGCCTTGTGGATCACCGGCTGCGGCAGAATGCGCTTGGCGGTTTCGAACTTCTGCAGCAGCCGCTGCATTACATCGGTGTAGTCGCGGCCTTCCTCGCTGTAGACGGCATAGGCGTTGTGCGAAGAGCCGCGCGTGAAATAGCTGCCCTTGGTCGGATGCACGCCTGGCAGGGTGCGATACGGAATGGCGTCGCCGTCGACATCGAGATAGCGGGCGAATTTCTTGCCGGCGCCGAGGTCCTCCGCCGTCATGACCTTGCCGCGGTCGTAGGTGCGCGCGTCGTCCCACTTCAGCGGATCGACCAGCCAGTCGTTCATGCCGATGTCGAGGTCCATCATCACGAACACCGGCGTCTGCAGCCGCTCGGCATAATCGAAGGCGGATGCGGCCATCTCGAAGGCTTCGTTCGGGCCCTTCGGGAAGATCATCACCTGCTTGGTGTCGCCGTGGCTGGCATAGGCCGCGAGCAGAATGTCGGATTGCTGCGTGCGCGTCGGCATTCCGGTGGACGGCCCGCCGCGCTGGATATCGAAAATCACCGCAGGGATTTCAGCGTAGTAAGCCAGGCCGAAGAATTCCTGCATCAGCGAAATGCCGGGGCCGGAGGTGGCGGTGAAGGCGCGCGCACCGTTCCAGTTGGCACCCAGCACCATGCCGATGGCGGCGATCTCGTCCTCCGCCTGAACGATGGCGAACTTGTTCTCTTTCGTCACCGGATCGACGCGCAGCTTCTTGCAGTGCTTCATGAAGGCTTCGGCGAGCGAGGTGGACGGCGTGATCGGATACCATGCAGCCACCGTGGCGCCGCCGTAGACGCAGCCGAGCGCCGCGGCATCGTTGCCGGCGATGAAGATGCGATCGCCCACGGCATTGGCGCGCTCGACCTTCAGCTGGCATTTGCCGGCATGGTGCTTCGCCGCGTAAGCGTGGCCCAGCTCGATGGCCCGCATGTTCAGCTTGATCAGCTTGTCCTTGCCCTTGAACTGTTGGCCGATCAGGCTTTCCACCACGTGCGCCTCGAAGCCGAGAATCGATGACAGCGCGCCGAGATAGATGATGTTCTTCAAGAGCTGGCGCTCGCGCGGGATGGTGCCTTCCAGCGAATTGGAGAGTTCGGTCAGCGGAATGCCGAGCACGGTGAGGTCGTCGCGGAATTTCGAAGCCGGCATCGGCTTGGTGGAATCGTAGAGCAGGTAGCCGCCCCGATCGATCGACGCGACGTCCTTGTCCCAGGTCTGCGGGTTCATGCAGACCATCAGGTCGACACCGCCGCGCCGCCCCAGCCAGCCCGCGCCGGATACGCGCACCTCGTACCACGTCGGCAGCCCCTGGATGTTCGAGGGGAAGATGTTGCGCGAGCACACCGGTACGCCCATGCGCAGGACCGAGCGCGCGAACAGTTCGTTGGCGGACGCCGAGCCCGAGCCGTTCACGTTGGCGAATTTGACGACGAAGTCGTTGGTGGCGGCGATGGGCATGCTCACTCCGCCGCCATGCGGTGCGAGACGCAGGTATCATTCGCCTTCGAGGTGTCGAACCAGAACTGCTTCATGTCCCACGCGCCGGTGGGGCAGCGCTCGGCGCACAGCCCGCAATGCAGGCAGACATCTTCGTCCTTCACCATCACGCGGCCGGTTTTGAGGCCGTCGGCGACATACAAATCCTGCGTCAGGTTGGGCGCCGGCGCGGTGAGATGCTCGCGCAAGATCGGCTCCGGATCGTTCCCCGTGAAGGTGATGCAATCCATCGGGCAGATGTCGACGCAGGCGTCGCACTCGATGCAGAGCTTGTTGTCGAACACGGTTTGCACGTCGCAGTTCAGGCAGCGCTGCGCTTCCTTGAAGGCGAGCTCGCGGTCGAAGCCGAGCTCCACCTCCACCTTCACATCGCGAAGGGTGATCTCGTTCGGCGCGTGCGGCACCTTGAAGCGCAAATCGAGCGACACATCGTTGTCGTACGACCACTCATGAATGCCCATCTTCTGGCTGAGCAGGTTCACGTGCGGCGGCGGGCGGTCCGCCGTCACATCCTTGCCGTCAAGCATCAGCGCGATGGATACGGCGGCCTCGTGCCCGTGCGCCACCGCCCAGATGATGTTCTTCGGCCCGAACGCCGCATCGCCACCGAAGAACACGCGCGGGTTGGTCGACTGCATGGTCAGCGCATCGACAACCGGCATGTCCCATTTGTCGAATTCAAGGCCGATGTCGCGCTCGATCCAGGGGAAGGCATTCTCCTGGCCCACCGCCACCAGCACGTCGTCGCATTCGATATGCACATCCGGCTCGCCGATCGGCACCAGATTGCGGCGGCCCCTGGCGTCGTATTCCGCCTTCACTTTTTCGAACAGCACCCCGGTGAGTTTGCCGTTCACATGCGTGAATTCCTTCGGCACCAGGAAGTTGAGGATGGGGATGCCTTCCCGCTGTGCGTCTTCTTTCTCCCAAGGCGATGCTTTCATCTCCTCGAAGCCGGAGCGGACGATCACCTTCACCTCGTCGCCGCCGAGCCTGCGCGACGTGCGGCAGCAATCCATCGCGGTGTTGCCGCCGCCCAGCACGATCACGCGCTTGCCGATGGACTCGATATGACCGAACGAAACGCTTGACAGCCAATCGATGCCGATGTGGATGTGCTCTTTCGCTTCTTCGCGGCCCGGGATCGGCAGCTCGCGGCCGCGCGGCGCGCCGGAGCCGACAAAGATCGCGTCGTAATCTTCCGCCAGCAGCGTTTTCAGACTATCGATGCGCGTGCCCAGCCGCAGCTCCGGCTGCAGATCCAGAATGTATTGGCACTCTTCATCCAGCACACGCTCCGGCAAGCGGAATTTCGGAATCTGCGTGCGCATCATGCCGCCGGCATGCGGATCGGCGTCGTAGAGCACGCAGATGTAGCCGAGCGGCAGCAGATCGCGCGCCACCGTCAAGGAAGCAGGCCCGGCGCCAATCAGCGCGATGCGCTTGCCGTTCTTCACCGCCGCCGGTTTCGGCAACAGCGCATGCACGTCGTCCTTGTTGTCGGCGGCGACGCGCTTCAGCCGGCAGATCGCCACCGGCTCCGCCTCCACGCGGCCGCGGCGGCAGGCCGGCTCACACGGGCGGTCGCAGGTGCGCCCGAGAATTCCGGGAAACACGTTCGACCACCAGTTGATCATGTAGGCGTCGGTGTAGCGGCCCTCCGCGATGTAGCGGATGTACTCCGGCACGGGGGTGTGCGCGGGGCAGGCCCACTGGCAATCGACCACCTTGTGGAAATAGTCGGGGTTCTTGATGTCGGTCGGCGTCATGCCGGGGGCTTGGGCAACGCCTTCAGCCAGATCGAGAGCCATAGTTCCTTCAATAACTCCAAACACCTAACGCGCTGCAAATGCGCGGACACCGCCTTTGATCCAGACGGCGAATCGGCCGGATTCCGGCGGTTGCCCCTTAGGGCCGCGCATAATAGGGAAAGGCGGATTCGGCGCAACCCGCGGGGCACGGTATCCTCAAGCACACGGCGGCGAATTGCCGGCGGTTTCCGGCTTGAGGCCTCGTTTGATGGAAACATTTGGAGGGATGCCGTGGATGTGACGCTTTCCGACGAACAGCAGGCCATCGAGGATGGCGTGGCGAAGGTCTGCGCCCAGTTCGGCGACGACTATTGGAGCAAGTGCGACCAGGAAGCCCGCTTCCCGGAGGAATTCTACCGCGCCATGGCGGAGGGCGGCTGGCTCGGCATCACCATGCCGGAGGAACTGGGCGGCAGCGGTATGGGCGTCACCGAAGCCGCCATCATGATGCATGCGGTGACGAAAGCCGGTGGCGGCTTTAGCGCGGCCTCCGCCATTCACATCAATTTGTTCGGGCCGCACCCCATCGTGGTGCACGGCACCGACGAACAGAAGCGGCGCTGGCTCGTGCCGCTGATCGAGGGACGTGAGAAGGCGGCGTTCGGGGTGACCGAGCCGAATGCGGGGCTCGACACCACGAGCATCGAAACCTTCGCGCGGCGCACCAATGAGGGCTACGTCATCCGCGGGCGGAAGATCTGGACCACCACGGCGCAGGAAGCGGACAAGATCCTGCTGCTGACGCGTACCACGCCCAAGGCGGACTCCAAGAAGCCCACCGACGGCATGACCTTGTTCTACACCGATCTCGATCGGACCAAGATCGAAGTACGGCGCATCCCCAAGATGGGGCGCGCGGCGGTGGATTCGAACACTGTGTTCATCGACGATCTGTTCGTGCCGGATGAAGACCGCATTGGCGAGGAAGGCCGCGGCTTCCGCTATCTGCTGGATGGACTAAATCCGGAGCGCATCTTGATCGGCCTGGAAGCGGTGGGGCTCGGCCGCAACGCGATTCAGCGCGCGGCAACCTATGCGCGCGAACGCAAAGTATTCGGCCGCTTCATCGGCCAGAACCAGGGCATCCAGCATCCGCTGGCGGAATGCTGGGCGCATCTCGAAAGCACGTTCTGGATGGGCATGCGCGCCGCCTCACTCTACGATTCGAAACAGCCCTGCGGCGCCGAGGCCAACGCCACCAAATTCCTCGGCGGACGCGCGGCGTTCGATGCCTGCACGCAGGCCGTGCTTACGCATGGCGGCATGGGTTACGCCAAGGAATATCATGTCGAGCGGCTGCTGCGGGAATCGGTGTTCGCCCGTATCGCGCCGGTGACCGAGCAGCTCATCCTCTCCTTCATCGGCGAACACGTGCTTGATTTGCCAAAGTCCTATTGAGGCACGAGAGTGACGCGCGGCATTCTTCGCAAAACAACCATCCTAGCTGCTGCACTTGCCGTACTGCCACTTTCTCCAAGTAGTGCATCGGAGTGCCAGAGGAGCGAAATCTTGCGTGAGATTGCGCACGTCCGAAATGACCACAATCTGAACAGCCGGGCATTGCTTGCACAGAAGTTTTCATTGACCGTCAAGGATACTGCACCCAAACATGTTCAACGATGTGAGATTGCCGCCCTTACGCGGATGTTGTCGGACAGAGATGACGTCGTGCGGATGTGGGCGGCGAGCGCATTGGGTATTATAGGGCGCAGAGCGGCAACCGCGATTCCCGCGCTGAAGGCCGCGTATGCAAAGGTCCAGTGTGACCGTGATGAGGCGACTTCACGGCCATCAATTGAATATGCACTCCGTCGAATGGGTGCCGAGCCGCCCCGCTCTGTCTGTCGTTCTTGGCACACAGGACCTCGCTGATGGAGCGGCTGAAGAAATGGCCGAGCGCATGGAAGATCAATCTGATTCGCACCGATAATCCGGATTGGAAGGATTTGGCCACGGATTGGTACTCTCCAGAGCCCACGCCTGAAGTGGTCGAAAATGGGTCGCCCGGATCGCGCAAGAAGGCGCGACCGGGCGATGATGAACGGGGAATATAAGTTATTCACGTGCCGAGCATGATCGAAGTTCCCACACTTGAAACCGAACGACTGATTCTGCGCGGATTCAGGCGCGAGGATTTTGCAGCCGTTTACGAATTGTGGAGCGATCCGCGCACGGTGCGCCTGATGGGCATGCAGCCCATGACGGAAGAAGATTGCTGGGCGAAATTCCTGCGCAGCTTCGGTTCTTGGCAGGTGAACGGCTTCGGCTTTTGGGCGGTGGAGGAAAAAGCGAGCGGCAAGTATGTCGGTGAGCTTGGCTTCCTCAACGCCAAGCGCGCTATCGAACCGCCGCTGCCGGTGCCGGAAATGGGCTGGTCGTTCTCGCCGTCCGTGCATGGCCGCGGCTATGCAACGGAAGCTGTCGCCGCCGCGATCCTTTGGGGCGAGAAGCATTTCGGCCGCCTGCGATTCTCCGCCATCATCGGGCATGAGAACGAACCGTCGCTGAAGCTGGCGCGCAAATTCGGCTTCAAGGAAGTCGCGCGAACCACATACAAGGAGCACCCAACCATCGTGCTGTATCGGGAGCCCTGATGGACCGGCTTATCGAAGGTTATCGTGAATTCCGCCGCCGCCGCTGGCCGGAGGAGCGGGCCAATTTTACCGAGCTGGCGAAAGGCCAGCGGCCGGAATTTCTCGTCATCGCGTGCAGCGATTCCCGCGCCGATCCTGCCACCATCTTCAGCGCGCGGCCCGGTGAATTGTTCGTCATCCGCAACGTTGCCGCCATCGTGCCGCCGTACGAGCCGGAAGGTGCCACGCATCACGGCACCAGCGCGGCCATTGCATTCGCTGTGCTTCAGCTGCCGGTGCGCGGCATCATGGTGATGGGCCATGCGCACTGCGGCGGCATCGCCGCAGCATTGGACAATCGCATGGCCGAGAACATTCCGTTCCTCAGCAGCTGGATCGATTTGCTGGAGCCTGCCCGCCTGCGCACCGTGACCGTGCACGATCATGCCGCGCGGCATGTTGAAATGGAGCGCGAGGCGGTGCGGCTGTCACTCGAGCGGCTGATGACCTTCCCTTTTGTGGCCGAGCGCGTGAGCAGCGGCGCGCTCGCGCTCTACGGCGCGCGGTTCGGCATCGCCGACGGGCAGCTGGAAGTGCTCGACCCAGCATCCGGCAACTTCAATGCCGTTGAAACGCCGACCTGACCGGACTTCATCGAGCCAATCGGAACCGACAACCCTCCCTCAAGGGGAGGGTGAATGTTTAGTAACTCACTTCGCAAATGACGGCGGGTTGGGTGCAGGCGATTCAAGAATCGTCACCTTCTTGATGACGATCGGCGTGGCCGGCGTGGAATCGGGCGGGAACGGGCCTTTGCCGCCCAGCGGAACCGCCGCGATCTTGTCCACCACATCCATGCCGTCGCGAACCCGGCCGAACACGGTGTAGCCGGTGGTGTTTGGCGGCGCGCCCGCTTTGGCATCGAGATCGGGATTGTCGGCAAGATTGACGAAGAATTCTGCCGTGGCGCTGGCGGGCTCATTCTGCCGCGCCATGGCCACGCTGCCGCGCACATTCTTGAGGCCATTGGCGGTTTCCAGCGGAATGGGCGCGTGCACGGCCCGGGATGCGCCGCCTGGTTCGAAGCTGCCCATCTGAATCACGAAGCCGGGCGCCGCGCGATAGATGGTGGTGCCGTCGTAGTGCCGCTCACGTGCATAGGCGATGAAGTTCGCCACGGATTTCGGCGCGTTGATGCGATCGAGCAGGATGGTGAAGGTGCCAAGCGAGGTTTCCACCTTCGCCTGCGGCGGCGGCGTCGCCATGCTGCCGCTGCCGGGCGCAGCGGGTTGGGCCATCGCGCTCGTCGCCAGGAACGCGGTTGCCACCAGCCCAAACCTGATCTTCGCCATCATCACATTCTCCTCAAGTAAGACCTGCCGCTTAACACACCGCGAACGTGGCAGCCTTGTGACAATAGCGAAAGGGCGGGAATAGGACCGCTCCTTCTTGCGTCTCCATCAGAGGCCAAAATGTCGGCCAGTTGCGAACCGGGGACAAGCCATGATTTCTGATCGAACCGCAGCGGCCATTCCGCGTATCATCGGTGTAGTTCTTGGCGCCGCTGCCGTAACGGCCATGCTCGGCACGGCGATCGCAGCTCCCACGCATCGTGGCGCGAAGGTGGGGTTGGGCAAGGTCCTGACGAGCAAGGATGGTCGCGAGATTTTCGGTTTCGACATCAATCAGAGCGGGGACGACGGCCTGTTGGCCACCGCCGGCTCGGTCGAAATTTTCGACCAGAACACCGGCAAGGTCACAAAATCGCTCGGTCGCCTCGTCAACCAGAACAGCGACTACGTCGCCTACGGAATTGCCGCAGGAGACGTCGGCCTCATCGATCATGAGGTGGTGCCGGATGGTCAGCTCTTTCCAAAACGGCATTACATGGCTCTGAACCCGGTGAGTGGAAAGAAGATCACCGGCAAATGGACGCCGCCGCTGCACGGCATCATCATGCAGCAAATGTCGGAAGATCAGTCTTCCTCCATTACGTCGCTCTTCGCGCTAACCAACCTGAAACAGGGGGAAGCCCCAGTCCTTCTGGTCGCGGACATCGCGGCCAACACGGTCAGCAACGTCATCGACCTCGATCCGAACCTGTTCGGACCTTGTAACGGATCGCATCTCGCGCAGTACACGGCGGCGAACCTTGCGTATATTGCCGCCTCGCCGGATTGCGGAGCGGTGGGCGGCCGCGCACCGGCCAACGGGCTTTACGATCTGAGCAGCGGCAAGTTCACCCAGTTCAGCGGCTACAATAACGGCTTCTTTCACGCCGGCTCTGTCAACGGCGCGACGGTGGATCCGAACACGGGCGTCGCGGCCACAACGACGGAGCTCAATTCCCAGGTCGAGTTTTATGACCTCCACAAGAAGAAGGGCATCGCCTTCGCGCAGCTGCCCTGCACTGGAGATACCGATCAAACCTATAGCGGGTCAGGCATCGCCGTCGATTCCGTCAACAAGCTATTCCTCGTGACCGAATCGTCCGACGCCTGTAGCGGCGGCAGCGACAGCGCCATAATCGTATTCGATGAGGCCGGCAATTTGGTGGAAAGCATTCCGGGCTTCAAATTGTTCATCGGTGAGCCTGCGCCCGCGATCAACCCGTCCAAGCGCATGGGCTGGGTGTTCGGCGGACCGAATGGCTGGAGCCAGCTGCAGCAGTTCTTCTACTGATCACATCGCGCCGCCGCGGGCGCGAATGAGCGCGCGAGCCTTTGCGAAGCTCTCGCACACGCCCTGATGCACGGCGCCGATGGTGATCACCGTCTGCACGCACGCGGCGTATTCGCCCGGGAATGCCGCGCGGATGGAACTGACCGCCGCGATCTCGATCATCACCGGCTGCCCGTTCGGTTTGGTGAACTTCACCTGCGTACCGTGCCCACCGCTCACCGCATTGGTGACGCGCACGAGATAGTTACGGGTTTCGAGTGGCAGCAGGCCGGCATTCTTCAGGCGCCGATCGAGATGACCGGGCCCATCGTTGTAGGCCGCGAACATTTGCGGGTAGCCGTACTTGCCGCGCAACCATTTCAGGTACGCCGCGCCGGCCGCGATGTTGTCGTGCGGATTGTAGGCATCCGGCCCGAGGCCGTATTGCGCTCGCATATCTGCATAGGTCCGCGGCATCAGCTGCATCAATCCCATCGCGCCCTTGCTCGACCGGATCGGTTGTTTTTCGCCCATCATGGCGCGGCCGCCGCTTTCCACCTGCATGACAGCGCGAATCCAGATTTCCGGAATATTGAAGTGCTTCGCCGCCGCCGCTGTTTCGCTGTTCCAGCGGCGCATCAGCTGACCGAAACTCATCCGCCGCTCCTGCTGAAAAGTGGAAAGCGGTGTATTCGCAGGCACCTTTTTCGACACGGGCGTGTGTTGCGGCGGCGGTGTCGCTTGCAGCGCGATCGCTGCCATTATCGCGAGGCAGATTCGAAGCGTGTTCAGGCGCCCGTCCAAAAAAGAAACAAGTTTGCTCCGATGCCCGCAGCACGGCAACTCCCCATTCACAACCGATGAATACCGGCTAGAATACCGCGGGCTGGATCGAGATGGAGAGAAACATGACCGCGCGCTTCAGCCTTGCCACACTTCTCCTCGCCGGCAGTGCAACGTTATCGGCTGCGGACGACAGCGTGGTCACTTATCACAACGGCATTCATCGCCAGGGCGCCTACACGATCCCGACCCTCACGCTCACCGCCGCGGCGGACATGCAGCGCGATGCGAAGTTCAAGGCAAACATCAATGGTCATGTGTACGCGCAGCCGCTTTACTGGGACGCCAAAGGCGCCAAGCACGGGCTGGTGATTGCCGCGACGGAATCGAACAACGTCTACGCGCTCGACGACACCAGCGGCGCGGCGGTCTGGCAGATGAATCTGGGCCAATCGGTCCCGCACAGCGAATTGCCATGCGGCAACATCGATCCCGTTGGCGTGACCGGCACGCCGGTGATCGATCCGGCATCGGGCACGCTCTATCTCGCTGCCATGGTGGACACCCAAAACGGTCCCAAGCAGCGCGTCTTCGCGCTATCGCTGGCGGACGGCTCGATCCTTCCCAACTGGCCGATCGATATCGGCACGGCGCTCAAGAAACAGGGCTTCACCTCGCCTACCCAAGGCGAGCGGAGTGCACTGCTGTTCTTCAAGAATCGGCTCTACGTCAACTACGCCGGCAATTTCGGAGACTGCGGCAGCTACCGCGGCACAGTGGTGCAGATCGATCCGGCCAAGGTTGCGGTGGAAGCAAACTGGCAGACGCGCGCCAATGGCGGCGGCATCTGGGCGCAAGGCGGGCTTGCGGGCGACGGCACGTATCTGTTCGTCACCACCGGCAATACCTTCGGCGCCAGCCAATGGAGCGACGGCGAGGCGATCATCAAGCTGCACCCCGGGCTCGCGCATTCCGATGACAGCAAGGATTACTTCGCGCCCACCAACTGGAAGGATCTCGACAACAGCGATCAGGATCTTGGTGGCACCGAGGCGATTCCGCTGAATGTGGCAAACGCCGGCGGCAAACCCTCAAAGCGCGTCATCGCGTTCGGCAAGGACGGGAATGCGTATCTGGCGGATCGGCAAAACCTTGGCGGCATTGGGGGCGCGATTCAGGTGCTGCAGGTTTCAAACAGCGCCATCCGCACAGCACCGGTGGTGTACGAAACCGATTCCGCGACCATGGTTGCGTACACCAGCCCGGCGAGCAGCCATTGCTCCTCCACGAACATTGCGGTGCTGAATGTGGCGGCCAGCGGCTCATCGCCCATGAGCTTCGCCTGGTGCGCGACCAGCGGCGGCAACGGCGCGCCAATCATTACGACAACGGACGGCAAGTCGAATGGCATTGTCTGGGAAGTGGGTGCTGAAGGCGACAACGAACTGCACGGCTTCGACGTGCGCAACGGCAATGTCGTGTTCTCCGGTTCCGGCACCTCGATGAGCGGCCTGCACCATTTCCAGACCATTCTCGCCACCCGCAACCGTTTCTATGTCGGCGCGGACAACACGGTTTACGCCTTCAAGTGGAGGTAACGGAGCTTACTGCGGCAGAACGTAGAGCGTGATGCTTTGCGCGGGTTCGGTGTCGTTCAGCACGCCGCCGGACCACGGTAAGTCAGCCAGATGCTGAATGCTGTTGCTGGCGGTGAGACGATAAACTTGTGCCGTTCCGGATGCCGCCGCATGGGATAGCGCCAGCTGCACCGGTGTTTCGCCGCCCAGCACCTTGCTAATCACCATCACGGTGAGGGCGCCGTCAGTGCCGCGCAGCGCCGCAAAGGCAGAGAGATCGTCCGGATTGGGCGCCTTGGCCGACACGCTGGTGTCGCCGAACGCGGAACCCGCACCATCGTAGTCGCGGTACATCTGCATCGCCTTGTAGGTCGGCGTGCTTGAATCGGGCGTTGTCCAGCGCGTGGCCATCCCCAGGCCTTCACGCCCGAAAATGCCATAGATATCGGCCTGTGTGGTGGCGCCGTTGATGTGATCTTCCGCGCCCCAATTGTATTCGGTGATCGCCGTAGGCGTGCCCGAATAGTAGTCCTTCTGCACCCACTGCTGCAGCCGCGGAACCAGATACACCGGCGCATCGATCCAGCTTTCCGAAACGTAGTTCTTGTCCCACAGCTGCCGCGTCGAGCGATTGCGGAGCAGTTGTGTCGCTTGCGAGGTGTCATCGCTGTCTTCTCCGCCCTGCGGATAGAAATGCACGCTCACCACATCCACCGGATGACCATTGGCTTTCCACTCTGAAAGCAGCCACGGGATGTAATCCATCCCATGTTGTGCCTTCTTGTGGTCCGGCCATTTCCGGTAACCGTGCTCGGCCGCGTATTGCTGATCGAAGCCGCTGTAGAAATACGCTTCCCAGCCCCACTCCTCGGTGGCGACAATTTGGGCATCGGGATCGACGGATTTGATGCTGGCCGATTCCGCCAGAACCTTGTCGCGATATTCGGTGGCGTGCGGGCCGATGGGGTGCGAATCGCGATGGGTTGAAAACCAGATGCTGGGTTCGTTATCCATCAGGTAATACCGAACGCCCTTCTTGCCTGCGCCACCCCATTTCTTGACGAGATGCTCAACCCATTTCTGCTCCTCCGCCACGCTGTCTTTCACGTATGAGTCGTGGGGATCGTTGTGGGTAATGGCCGTGTTGCAGTCCGGCATGAGCCCGTCGCCCGCATCCGAATCGTACGGATCGGTGCTGCATTGCGCGCCGTATTTCCGCACCGAGAAGCTCGGCAGGATAGCGCGGCTCTCACCAAGATTGGCCACCCATCCAATCAACGGAATGGTGATCATTGGCTGCGCGCGGGCCGCCTTGCTGTTGGCGATAAAAGTGTCCGCCTCTTGGCCGGCTTTCGCGCTCTTTTCAGGATAGCTTTCGAAGTACCAGTCGTTACCGAGATTCTGCGCGTTGAGTATCCAATTGTAGGAGGTGGTGGCGTTCCCGCCCATGCGATTGAGCGGTGCGTTCAGTGCCGCAAGATCGGCGGTCGATGCCCACGCCACACCGTAAATCAGCGGACTAATCGGATGACGGTTGGCATTTGCGTCGACTGTGATGTTCACAACGGCGCGGGTTGCGCCGCTCACCGGCAATTGCGATGCAAAAGTGGCGATCGATGCCAGGATTAATACCTGTCGCGCATGCCCCAGTGTAAATGGCGACTGCATTCGATGGCTCCCCGAATCGCACCGGTTACAGCATCGCGCCCGGCTGATGTGCGGGCAACCGGTTTGCGCGGTCAGAGCTTCCGAATTCTTAAGCCGCGGGCGGCGGTTCGGCAGGGGGATCGCGGCGCTTGGTCTGCGAGACCGCGGACATCACGCCCAGCCCGATCACCACGAGCGCGCCGACAATGATCCATGTGTGCGGAATGCCGATCAGATAGGCGCCGTAAATCAGGCCTCCCAGCAGAATAAAGAACCCGACGACATACAGGCCGAAAGCAGACATGGCGCGTTCCCGAAAACGGTCAAATGGCATAATGCGGCAACCACGCGCCGGTTCCGTTAATCGGATAGCTAAAGGAGATGCCCTGCACGGGCTTTCGTCGCCAGATAGGCGCTGTTGTGCGCAGTTGCGTCGAAGCGGTGCGGCACCCGCTCGACGACTTTGATTCCGGCCTCCTCCAGCGCCTTCACCTTCGCCGGATTGTTGGTGAGCAGCCGCACGGAGGCGTAGCCAAGCAGCGACAGCATTTTCGCCGCGACCTGGTACAGCCGTTCATCTGCTTCGAAGCCGAGCCGTTCATTGGCTTCCATCGTATCGAATCCCTGGTCCTGCAAACGATAGGCGCGCAGCTTGTTGATCAGCCCGATGCCGCGCCCTTCCTGCGCCAGATACAGCACCACGCCGCCGCCCACTTTCGCAATGGTTTCGATCGCGCCGCGCAATTGCGGGCCGCAATCGCATTTGAGGGAGCCGAGCAGATCGCCGGTGAAGCATTCCGAATGAAGGCGCGTCAGCACCGGTTCGTGCGGCCGCGGCGCATTGATGACGATGGCGTAGTGCTCCGGGCCGCCATCGCGCGCACGAAAGGCAACCAGTTCCGTATCCTCGGCGCCTTCGAGTGGAACGCGCGCGCGCGTCACCAGCGCCAGCGTTTCGACGGATTGTTTTTCGTATTCGCGAATGTCTTCCGTCGAAATCGACAGCACGTCCGGCGGCGCGTTCGAAAAAGGCTTTGCCACCGTTGCGGGAAGCAAGCCGGAAAGCTTGGCAAGTTTCACCGATGCGGCAAACGCTTCCGGCAAGGCTTCACGTAACGGTGTAAACGGCCCTTTCATCGGCTCGGCCAAATCGAAGGTGGGATCGGCAATCGCCAGCAGCTGTTCCGGCGTTGCGGCGGAATCGATTGGCAGCGCAACGACTTCCGGCGTGTACAGACGAATCTTCAATGTGCGCGCGCGCGCGTGCGTCAGCAGCAGTACGCCACCCTTCACATCCGCGAGAGACTCAGGCGCAAGCGTTTCCAGAGCATACGCAACGCTAGTACCGTCACTTCCGCGGATCGCCACAGGCAATCCTTCGCGAAAAGCGATGGCGGCTTGTGTCACCGCGGCGACAGCCGAGCGGGCATGGGCTCCGCGCTCGCGCGGCGAAGGTCGGGACGGCGGGGCCATGGTTTTCCATACACCCGATACCCAAATACGGGTAGGGTCGGCGGACGCGTCAGTTGCGGAGAATGGATCGAAGGGACGAAAACATGCCAAGTGCCAAACGGGTTCTTCTGGTAGACGACGACGCGATGCTACGCAGCTCGCTCGCCGAGCAGCTGGCGGCAGAAGGCGAGTATGCGCCGATCGAGGCCGGCACCGTGGTGGAAGGCCGCGAACGGGCGCGGGAAGGCCTGTACGAATTTATGATCCTGGACGTGGGCTTGCCGGATGGCGATGGCCGGCTGCTATGCCGCGAGTTGCGCGAGAGCGGCATCACCTGCCCGATTATTCTGCTCACCGCTTCGGACAGCGATGAGGATACGATTACCGGTCTGAAATCGGGCGCCAACGATTACGTCACCAAGCCATTTCGCTTCGCCGTGCTGATGGCGCGGGTGCATGCGCATCTGCGCAGCCACGAGCAGAGCGAGGAGGCGGTGTACCGCATCGGCCCGTACACCTTCCGCCCCAGCGCCAAGCTGCTGCTGGATCCCGCAGGCCGGAAGGTCCGCCTGACGGAGAAGGAAACCAACATTCTGAAATTCCTCTATCGCCAGGGCGAAACAGTGGCGCGCGATACGCTGCTGCACGAAGTTTGGGGTTATAACCCTGCGGTCACCACGCACACGCTGGAGACGCACATCTATCGGCTGCGGCAGAAAATCGAGAACAATCCCGGCCACGCACAGATTCTGGTAACCGAGTCCGGTGGCTACCGTCTGCAGGCCTAAGCCCTTATGGCTGCTGGTGTTCTTGGAGAGGCGTCACTATTTTGTTCCCCTGTTTGGGGGACATTCCGCGCTTGCGAAAAATCCGTTCTACAAACACTACTGCGAACACCCTATCTGTGGTGAGACCGTAATTCCGGCCGGGAGGCCACGATGAAAGACCAGACCAAATCCCTGCTGCTTGGCGCCGCTGTTGCCGCGGTGCTCATTCTTCCCGCGGCTGCCGCGGAAGACTGGGTGATATGGCCGCAGAAAACCTTCAGCGGCGGCACGCTGAAGGTGGACGATTTCGTCGGCACCTTACAGGTGAATGTCGGCAGGGACGGCAACATGAAGGTCGATGTGTCTGGCACCCGCGCGCGCATCAAGCAGGTCGAAGTGCATTCTTCCGGCAGTGGGGTGATCATCGAAGGCCAGAACGATGAATCGGTTTGGGATTGGCACAACTGGCTGAATTTCGATTACAGCAAATCCCGGCCCGATCAGTTGGTGGTGAAAGTCACCGTGCCAAAGGGCACCGAAGTGCGCATTGACGATCTCGTCGGCAAAGCCACGGTGGGTGATACCTATGGACCGCTGCATTTCGAAGCGTCCGCCACACAGGCGAAGATCGGCAGGGTTTCGAGCGCCAACGTTTCGCTAGCCGGCACGGGCCGCATCGACATCGTGGAAGTAAAAGGTCCGCTCGATCTCGATATCGCCGGCTCCGGCAAAGTGAATGTCGGCCCCACGCAAAGCGTGAAAGCCGATATCGCCGGCGCGGGCGATACTGCACTCGGACCTATTGCGGGCGGATTGAAGGTGGACATCGCGGGCTCAGGCGATATTTCCAGCTCGCGGGTGAATGGCCCGGTGAAGGTGGACATCGCCGGTTCCGGTTCGGTGAACATCGCGGATGGCCTCGCCAACCCGCTGCATGTCAACATCATGGGTTCGGGCAACTTCACTTTCGGTGGCCTGGCGATCGATCCCAAGATCAGTTCGTTCGGATCCGGCTCGGTCAAGATCAAGGCGTATAAGGGCAAGATGTCGAGCGACGGCATGGCGAGCGTGGATGTGGGTTCGCCTGATATCGCGCGCATCAACGCGGAAGCGGCCAAAGCTGTCGCACGCGTCAACGCCGATGTCGCGAAAGCGACAGCGAAGGCCAACGCCGCGGCAGCAAAAGCCTCGGCAGCTGCAGCAAAAGCCGCCGCGAAAGCCGGCTCGCATCGCGGCGATGATGATGACGATGGTGACGAGTAGCGCGCTCCCTGTGAATTGAATGGTTGTTTTGCGCAAATTCTCAGCCCCTTGCTTTGGCCACGCCGTCGAAACCGGGCGATCATCTCCCACCTCTGATCCTCTTATGCGTAAGATATTCCGTTGTTAGGAATAATAACACCTAAATGTCAGGTTTAATGTGAGTTCGCGGAAAGATCGCAAAAGCGACCTCTTGTCCGGTTTTTGCGTTTGAATCCTGAGATTTGTCAGGATTGGGCGCCGTCGGCCTGTCCGGCGGCCAGGATTGCGTCATGCCGGATTTCACACCCACACGGTTTCCGCGGGATTTTACCGGATCGCGAGAGGCAGCACCGGCACACGCCGGCAGCCGCCCGGCCGGCGAACGGCAACGTGTCCGGGTCCGCCATGGCCTCACCATCATGCGGCGCGACGAAAACGCGGCCAAGGAGCAACCCGATCGTGCGCTGTTGCTCGATCATCCCACCGTCTCGCACCGGCACGCGCGCTTCAGCGTGGCGAATGAAAGGGTCTCCATCGAAGATCTCGGAAGCGCGAGCGGCACGTGGGTGAACAGCACGCGGATCTCGGCGCCAGCGGAGCTGAAACCGGGAGACCAGATATCGGTGGGCGTTTACCTTCTCCGGTTCGACGGCACGCATGTGGAGGTGCGCAGCCACACCGCGGGTGGAATGCTCGGCGCCTATTCCGTCTCCAAACAAATTCGCGAAGAACCCAACCCGCTGTTCCTGCTGCGCGATGTCACGCTTGAGCTGCCGCCGCACGAGCTGGTGTGCGTCATCGGCGCCAGCGGCTCCGGTAAGACGACGCTGATGAACATCATCTCCGGACGGAAGAGGCCGACAAGCGGCGCGGTGAAGCTCGGCCGCTTCGATGTCCACGAATGCTTCAACATGTTGAAGCAGGACATCGCCTATGTGCCGCAAAGAGACCCCCTCCACGAATCCCTGACGCTTCGCCAAGCGCTGACCTACTCGGCAAAGCTGCGCCTGCCGGGAGACATGTCCAAGAAGGCCCGCAATCGGATCGTTCTGGAGGCGGCGGAAAGCGTTGGCCTCGAACACCGGCTGGATGCCAGAATCGCCACGCTGAGTGGCGGCGAGCGAAAGCGTGCCAGCCTCGCCACGGAAATTCTCAGCCACCCCGATCTTCTGTTTCTCGATGAAGTCACCACGGGGCTCGACGAAGCCACCGATCGCGAGATCATGCAGCTGCTCAAGCAGCTGGTGCTGCGGGGCATGACCATCATCTGTGTGACGCACACGCTCGCCAACATCGAGGAGGTGGCCGACGTGATCGTGGTGATGGGCAAGGGCGGCCTGGTCACCTTTTACGGTTCGCCGGCCGAGCTGCGCTCGTTCTTCTCGATCCGCCAGCTTGGGGAAGTGTTCGAGGCGATCGGGCGCGCCGGCGCGGAGGCCTGGCACCGGCGCTTCGAGGAAGCCTGGGGCGTGCGGGAGACCGCGCGTGCGCGGGCACGCGGTGCCAGCGACAGGCCGAACAAAGGGACGGGCGCTTCCGTCCTCGCGAATATAGCGAACGCCATTCGTCAATTCGCGATTTTGACCAGCCGCAATGTGGCACTTCTGCTTGGAGACAGGCGCGCACTCGCGATGTCGGCGCTACAGGCCGTTGTGGTCGGCGCTCTGCTCGGGCTTGCGTTCGGCGATTTCGGCAAAGGCTTCGAACTGGGGAACTCGAAGGTCTCTTTCCTGGTCGTGCTGGGGATCACCTGCATCTGGATCGGATGCGCCGGCTCGGCGAAGTCTCTTGTGGGCGAACTGCCGATCTACCTGCGGGAGCGCGACATCAATCTCTCCACCGTGGCGTTTGTGCTGTCCAAATTTCTGGTGATGGGCGCATTCGCGGTCTGCCAGGTCCTGCTGCTGATGCTCGTGTGCAGCCTTTTGATACCGGAGATTCCGGGCCCCGTTTGGGAGCAATATGCCCTGGCCGCCCTGGCCGCGATCAGCGGCACAGCGATCGGTCTGGTGATTTCGAGCGTCAGCAACAGTCGCGATCAGGCGGCGGTGATCGTGCCGCTCGCGCTGGCGCCGCAGCTCATCTTCGGAAGCGGCCTTGTCTCGGCGTTGTCATGGTATGGCGAGAAGCTCGCGCAATTCGCCATCGCCGCCTACTGGACGCGGCAAGCGATGATCGCTGCCCTGATCTCGCGCGAGAGCGGCATCATGAAGATCGATGCGGTGCATGGCAAGATGGTTCCCGTCACCGCGCACGCGCTCGGATCGTCTCTCACGGCGCTGGGCCTGCAAACCCTGGCATGGCTGCTGCTGGCCACCGCGATCATGCACCTCCGCTACGGCCGGAAGACGAGCTAAGAATGGACTATGCCGCCTGCTCGGCTTCCCAGCCTTTGCAGGCCAGTAGTATCGGGCGCGGCACCCGCTTCTCGCCGTTTGAATAATAGGCGGCCATTCGCCGCGACACGCCGAGCGCGTCGGCAGCCTTCGTCAGCGAAAGCCCGTGCCGCATGCGCCATTCAAGAAAGGCGCGAGTGTCGCCATGGCCCGTCGCAGACAGTGTTTCCAGCCAGAGCGTATCGGCACTGAGTCCAATCCCGCTCGGCCATTCGATGCTGTGGCCCCATTCCCCAATCCGTACGCGTGCAAAGGCGTTCTCGTCACGCAAAGCGCGAAAGGCACGTTGTTGCAGTGTGCGCCCAAGGTCCACCCGTGCGCGCGTGCCATCGGACCATTTCAGCGATAGCACACCCGGCTCTATCGCCCTAACTGCAACGAGTGTCCGCAAGGTATCGGCCGCGTTCATGGGTTCAATCCCCGCCACGCTCGCCGTAATCCGGCACGATTGTCTCGCGCCCATGTGCGCGCCGCCGCAAGCACCTGGCGAGGCGCAGAACCGATGATCACTTCACCACTCTCGATTGACACCGAACACCTGAACTCGGGGCCCTCGATATGGAAGTGCGGAACGCCATGCTCGCGGCCATAGACCGCGATCCTCCAATTCTGGCCACGATGCAATGTTACCATGGTAGCGGTTCTGGTGCAACCATTGCACTACTACTCGTGCCGCAGCGCTTCAATGGGATCGAGGCGGGCGGCGCGGCGCGCAGGAAAGTAACCGAAAGCGACACCCACACCGGCAGAGAACGCAACCGCCAGCGCAACGATCTCCGGGCGTAACACAAACGGCAGCTTCAAAGCGGATGCGGCGGCAGCAGAGCCCGCAAGCCCGAGAATAATTCCCAGCACGCCGCCCAGCGCGCTCATCACCACGGCTTCGATCAAGAACTGCAGCAGCACATCGCGCTCGCGCGCGCCGATGGCGAGCCGAATGCCAATTTCGCGCGTGCGCTCCGTCACACTCACCAGCATGACGTTCATGATGCCGATGCCGCCCACCAGTAAGCTCACAGCTGCCACCGCAGACAGAAACGCCGTAAGAATCCCGGTGGTGGTTTCCACCATGCGGGTGACCTCCTGCATGTCGCTCACCTGAAAATCATCCGCCGCTCCTGCAGCCACATGGCGGCGCTCGCGCAGCAGCCGCTCGACATCCGCCTTCACCCGTGGCGTCTCGGAGGCGCGGCTCACGCTCATCCAGATCATGTTGACGTCGGTGTTGCCCGCGAGGCGGCGCTGCACGGTTTTCAGCGGCATCACCAGTAGATCGTCCTGGTCCTGGCCGAAGGTGGATTGGCCTTTGGGAGAGAGCACACCCACCACATCGCAGGAAACCTTGTCGACGCGGATGCGGCTGCCGATCGGATCCTGCGCGCCAAACAGTTCGTGCCGTACGGTTTCACCAAGAATGCAAACGGACTTGCCGGAACGGTCTTCGGCCAGACTGAAGTTGCGGCCGAACATGATGGGCCATTCGCGCGCGGTGAAGAAATCGTTGGTGGTGCCCGTCACCTGCGTGGTGCGGTTGTGATTGCCGGCCACGGCCACGGCGGAGCGCGACACGGCCGGTGCCACGGCCGCAAGGCCGGCGATATCGCGATGAATAGCCATCGTATCGTCCACCTGGAAGTTTGGCGCGGCGACCAGGGTACCGGGGCGGCGCTGACCTGGCACCGCGATCAGCAGATTGCGGCCCATCGAGGCGATGTCGGCGGTGACGCGCTTGGTGGCGCCGGAACCAAGTGTCACCATGGCGATCACCGCGCCCACACCGATGACGATGCCAAGCGTCGTGAGCCCCGCGCGCAAAAGATTGTTGCGGATTTCGCGCAGCGCAAGCAGGAAGGCGTTGGCGATCATGCAACCGCTTTCGCGCTGTCGGATTCGATGTATCCGTCGCGGAAGCGCACCTGCCGGTTCGCGTATTTCGCGATGTCTTCCTCATGCGTGACCAGCACGATTGTGAGGTGACGGGTTTCGTTCAGGGATTTGAGCAATGCCATGATTTCGTGGCTCTTGGCGGTATCGAGATTGCCGGTGGGTTCGTCGGCAAACATCACCAGCGGTTCGCTCACGAGTGCGCGCGCAATCGCAACCCGCTGCTGCTGTCCGCCGGACAGTTCCGACGCGGTGTGATGGCCGCGATCTGCAAGCCCAACCTGTTCTAGTGCCTGTTGCGCTTTGGCGCGGCGTTCGGCCTTCGGTACACCGCGATAGACTAGCGGCAGCTCGAGATTCTCCTGCGCCGTGGTGCGTTTCAGCAGGTTGAAGCCCTGAAACACGAAGCCGATGTAGTAGCGGCGCAGCAGCGCGCGCTGGTCGCGGGTGAGGCTGCCCACATCGGCGCCACGAAAATGATAGCTGCCGCCGGTCGGCGTATCGAGGCAGCCGAGAATGTTCATGGCAGTGGACTTGCCGGAGCCGGACGGCCCCATCACGGCGACGAACTCACCATCGTGAATATCGAGATCGATACCCGCCAGCGCCGCAACCGCCGCTTCGCCCGTGCCGTAGATTTTTGTCACGTTGCGAAGCTGGATCAGCGGTGCGGCGGTCATTCCTTGCCTTGGGGCGCTTTCACATCGGTGACCACCTGATCGCCCGCCGCCAGATCGCCTTTCACGATTTGCGTAACATGCCCGTCGGTGGCGCCGAGCTTCAGATCGTGCGGCTTGAGGCGGCCGCCCTCCACCGTCCATGCGCGGCCTTGCCCCTGCGCATTCGGTGCGGGCGGCGCGTTGGTGGTTCCGGCTGCAGGCACAAACCGCAGCGCCGCATTCGGTACCAGCAGCGCATCGGCCAGGCGCGACGCCGTGATCTGTGCCGTCGCCGTCATGCCCGGTTTCAGCAATCCATTGGGGTTGGAGACCAGCAGCACGCCCTGATAGGTGACGACGCCCTGCACGGTCTTCGGCGCGCTGTGAATGGAAACTAGGGTCGCGTCGAACTGGCGGCCGGGATACGCGTCCACCGTAAACGTGGCCTTCTGCCCCGGACGCACCTGCCCCACATCGGCTTCGTCGATGTCGACGTCCAGCTCCATCTGCGACAGGTCGCTGGCCAGGGTGAACAGCACCGGCGTTGTCATCGCGGCCACCACCGTCTGGCCCTGCGAGACTTTACGGTCCAGCACCACGCCATCGATCGGTGAATAGACGGTGGCTTTCGACAACAGTGTTTCATTGGCCCGCACTTGGGCGGCGGCAAGGTTCACATTGGCACGGGCGCGCAACAGATCGGCGCGCGCGTTGTCGAGGTCCTGCTTCGAGGCCGCGTTGCTTTTTGCCAGCGCCTCGGTGCGCGGAAAATTCTGGGAAGATTGCGTCTGGGTAGCCTGTGCCGTCGCCAGCGCGGCACGGGATTGCGCCAGCTGCGCCTCGATCTGGTCGGTGTTGATCTTGGCGAGCTTCTGCCCCTTCCTCACATGATCGTTGTAATCGACATACAGCGCGTCAATGCGCCCCGATACTTCCGCGCCGACATCCACCTGATCGCGCGGCTGCAAGGTGCCGGTGGCGCTCACTGTCACAGATAGGGGGCCGCGGGTGACGGCCTGCGTTTCGTATTGGGCCTGCGGGCCGTGCCGCAGGAATACAAATGCGAGCACGATGAGAACCGCGATACCGGCGCCGAGCACTATCCAGCTGCGGCGGGAAAGCCCGCGCACCCGCCGTCCGATTCCCAACCGGCTGGCAAGATCGGCGTCCGGCGCAGAATTGTTCGAGGCGTCGTTCACGGCTGCTCCAGTCCCCGCCTCTATCTCTGTGCGGCGGCGGTTGCCGTCAAGTGCGAGGGCGATCGCAGCTGCCTTGGGCCAGAATAAGAAAATTCATCCGTGCGCGGCGGGTCTTGCTGGTGAGAAGGGTTGCTTCCACATCGCCCTGCATGGCGCGGTCCTGCAGTTTCGCGCCGTAGGTCTGCGTCACATAATCGCGCAGCCGCGGGGGGATGCTGCCCTCGTTGTCCCACACGACGAGGCATTCACCGGGTATCGGCGGCCCGAACACGCTGGCTGGCGCATCCGGCGTCACCACGCGGGCATCCGGGAACGAAAGTTTCAGATTGCCGGCGAGCGCGGCATCCGGCGCGGCGATGGTGCCGCCCAGGAAACCCGCCTGCCGGAAGGTGTCGGCGTAGCGCGGCATCGGCCAGTATTCGGCGCAGTAGCGGCAATCGTGCGCGCGGCTCTCGTGCATCCATGCCCGCACGGCAAGGCCGATGATAACGCAGACGAGTACGGCAATGGCAAAGCATTTGTCTGCGCGGTTCGTCTCGCTCCCATAGGCGAGTTTTGTGCGTGCGAAGAGGTAAAGCGGCAGCGGCAACAGCACCGGATAAATCCACGCCTTCACATCGTTCGACCTGAAGTAGAGGACGAGCACGAGCGCGGTCAGCGCAGCGATGAACATTTCGATCCGGAAGAAATGCATCCAGTTGTCAGTTGCTTCCCGCGGAAATACCGCCGCCGTTCGCGGGTAGAGCACGGCAAAGAACAGCAACGCCGGAATCGCGAACAGTACAAACATAACAACAAAGTCACCCAGGACTGTGACTGTTGGTGTTGCGCCCGGCGTGAACGTCACTGTACCCGGCGCGAAGGCGAAATACGGCGCCACAATGACGATTGCCACGATGGCCGCAACGAGAAGCGGAACCAATCGCAAGCGGGCACGCAGCTCCGGCGTGAACGCCAGCGCGGCCGCCATCGCGAACGGTAGAATGAGGAACACGTAGCTCGACAGCACGCCGAGCCCTGTCACTACGCCCAGTACGATGTAGTCGATCATCCGCTGGCGCATCAGCGCGCGCGTATCGGCCCACAGATAAAGGCAGCACATCGTGGCCAGCAGCACATTCTCCATGCTGCCCCAATGCAGCAGCCAGCCAATGCCGTAGGACGCGAGGAGAAAGAAGGTGGCGAGCGCCGCGCGCCGGATATCGCCCAGCACCGTCTGGGCCGCCGCGAAGAAGGCGATCAGCCCCATGCCGAGCAGAACCTCGCGGAGCAGAAAGAGGGCCAGCTTGCTGCCATTGCTGGCCGTCAGCACCGCCCACGCCAGCCACGTCATCAGCGGCGGGTGGCCAGGCTGGTACGCCCATTGAAAGCTCTGGCCGAACAGCATCTGCGGCGCTTCACCGCCATTCAGGTTGGGGCTGAGCAGTACGCGCACCAGGAAATGGACGGCGCAATAAAGGATCAGCAGCGAAATGGCCGTCTGCGGCTCGCCGAACGATTCCCAGAAACTCTTGCGCCGCCCGCTCTCGCTCATCCCCGCACTCTCATACGACATCTACACACAAGCAGGAGTAGCCTCGCAACATATGGGCTGCGACGTTAGTACTTCATTGACCTTGTTTAACTGCCGTTAAGGCTTGCTCCACCAGAATCACCGCATCGGGAGCGCAAAGCGAGTCCATGGCGCGCGAGAAGATCGAACCTTCGTTCAGAAAGCGCAGCGCCGCCGCTGAGCAGGACGTGCCCATTCGCGCGCTGCCACCACGCAGGCCCAGGCGCAAGCGCACCTGGCCCTACGTGCTGATGCTCTTCAGTGCCTGGGTCGTCATTCTCGTTGCCGGTTTCGTGGCGCATCTGTGGTCGGAGTTGCCGGATATTGGCCACCTGCCGCTCGTTGGCGTTTCGCACGATATCACCATTCTCGACCGCCACGGCCGGCTGATCGCCCGCAAGGATCTGACGCAAGGCGCGATCGTGAATGTGCGCGACCTGCCGCCTTACGTGCCCGATGCCTTCATCGCCATCGAGGACCGCCGCTTCCGCGAGCATATGGGACTCGATTTTATTGGCGTGGTGCGCGCCGCGCTGGAAAATCTGGCGGCCGGGCATGTGGTGCAGGGCGGCTCGACGATCACGCAGCAGCTGGCGAAGAATCTGTTTCTTCAACCCAAGCGCACGTTCGATCGCAAGGGACAGGAAGCGCTGCTCGCGATCTACCTGGAGTCGCATTACAGCAAGGACCAGATCCTCACGCTTTACCTGAACCGGGTGTATTTCGGGGCGGGCGTGTATGGCATCGAAGCGGCTTCCGAACGATTCTTCGGCCGGCCGGCGACGGAGCTTAGCCTTTCGGAAGCGGCCATTCTGGCCGGCAGCGTGAAGGCGCCGGCGAAGTACAACCCGATGGCCGACCCGCAAGCCGCGCATGCGCGGGCGCAGACGGTGCTCAAAGCCATGCGCGAAGCGGGCTTCATCAACGATCGGACGTTGCAGGTGGCAAGCGAGATGGCGCCGCGTGTGATGCAGGCCACGGGCACCCCCGGCGCCGGTTACTTCGCCGATTGGGTGGTGAGCCAAATCCCCGGATATATCGGCGACCTTCACGAGCCTGTCGTGGTAGAAACGACTTTCGACCTGCCGCTGCAGGCAAAAGCAGAAGAAGCGGTGGACGCGGGGCTCGGCGCCGAAGGCCGCAAGTTTCATGCCCATGAAGGCGCGCTGATCGCGCTGACGCCGGACGGCGCGGTGCGGGCCATGGTGGGCGGCCGCTCCTACGCTGCAAGCCCCTACAACCGCGTCACCGATGCCAAGCGACAACCCGGCTCCGCCTTCAAGCCGTTCGTCTACCTCACCGCGCTGGAGCACGGGCATCATCTGGACGATGTGATGACCGACGGGCCGGTGAGTTTCGGCAAATGGCGGCCGGGAAATTACGAAGGCCGCTACGAAGGCCAGATCACACTCACGCGCGCCTTTGCGAAATCCTCCAATTCCGTGGCGGCGCAGCTGACGTTAGAATCCGGCCCGCGCGCGGTGGTGCGAACCGCGCATCGGCTTGGCATCGCCTCACATCTGATGGCGGTGCCGTCGATCGCGCTTGGTTCGGAAACGGTGACGCCGCTGGAACTCACCGCCGCGTACACACCCTTCGCCAATGGCGGCGAACGCGCGCTGCCCTATGCCATTCGCGAAATCCGCACGAAGCATGGCCACGTGCTTTACCGGCGAAAGCTTCGCGCACCAGAACGGGTGATGACGCCGGAGCAGGCGGGCAAAATGGCGGAGCTGATGGTGGCAACTGTCACCACCGGCACCGGCAAGGCGGCGCGGCTGGCCGGGCGGCCGAGCGCGGGTAAGACCGGTACCACGCAGGATTATCGCGACGCCTGGTTTGTCGGCTTCACCAGCGACTACGTGTGCGGCGTGTGGATCGGCAACGATCACAACACGCCAATGGCGCACGCGACCGGTGGCACTCTGCCGTCACTGATGTTCAAATCGTTCATGGAGGAAGCGGAACAAGGATTGCCGGTCCAGCAATTGACCGCCATCCGGCTGGCGCCGCCGCCACCCGCGCCGGTATCTGCTGTGGCGTCCGTCGATTCACCGTCTACCGATGGCAGCGCAGGGGCATCCTCGCCCTCCACGGACAAGCGCACGGTGTTCGACAAGCTGCTCGACAGCCTCTTCGGGGGACACAACTAGCTTCGTGTCTGTCACTCCGCCTGTTCGATTTCGTCGAGCACGGCCTCTGGCGCAATGTCACTCTTCAGCTCTTCGATTTCTGATCCCGCTTCCGTCGGCACATTCAGATGTCCGGCAATGGCAGATACCATCCGGATCAGCTTCGTCACTTCGTGTTCGGCAAGCAGGTTGATCTGAAGATCGAGTTCGGCGCGCCGCTCGGCCGCCGCTGCCATGCGGTTTTGCGTGATCAGCACGAAGGTGGAAAGGAAGATCGCCTCAACTGACGCGATCATCGCCAAGATCACGAAGCTTGGATCCCACGCCGGAATGCCTGGAACCCAGCGCAGGTTGAGCACAATCCATGCGCCGAAAATCGCCACATGGAGATAGACGAACAGCATGCTGCCGGTGAAGTCGGTTATGACGCAGGCGACGCGTTCTTCGGTGGTGGCGCGGGCTTCCTCTTTGCGGTGCCGCTGCTGCAGCGCGCGAATGTTGCGCTCCAGCACCTGTGCAAGACCGCTATTGCTATCGCCGCGGAATGCACGCGACGATCCGGCGTGGCGTTCGCGTCGTGTTGTTGTGGGCATCGGTGTCTTTCGTTACCCATGCCAACACACCGCGCCCGATTGCAGTTCCGGAGTGCCTGTTGCAATTGGGTTCCCTGAATGTTCGTATAGCGGAATGAGTGTGATTGCTGCCGATGTGGCGCGCGGCGTCAGCCGCCTGCTGATTCAGGAGGGTTACAGCCCTGTTCTGGAATTCACCCTCGCCAATGGCCGCCGGCTGGATGTGGCGGCGCTGGGCGGCGACGGCTGCATGCTGGGCGTGGAGATCAAGGTGTCGCTCGCAGATATGAAGGGCGACAGCAAATGGCCCGAATATCTCGAATTCTGCGACCGCTTCCATTTCGCGATCCCACCGGATTTTCCGGATGAGTTCGTGCCAACCGGCACCGGGTTGATCGTGGCGGATCGTTACGGCGGCGCGATCGTGCGGCCATCGCCCGAATGGCAGCTGCATCCCAGCCGCCGCAAAGCGGTGACCTTGAAATTCGCGAAGTGTGCGGCCGAGCGGCTCGCTTCCATGCTTGAACTCACGTCCGATCCACGCGGCGCGACCGTGTTTTCGAAATAGCGGGCCGGGCGATGCCACTCACCAAGGTACAGATGAAGAAGATCGTGATGTCTTTCCCCGGCGCGAACGAAAGCACGTCCTACGGCTATCCCTCTTTCAAGATCGGGAAGAAGTTTTTCACGCGCCTGCGCAGCGAAGACAACTCGCTGGTGCTGACCGTCGGCTCTATCGATGAGCGCGACATGCTGCTGGAAAGCGATCCCGCGCTGTTTCACATTACACCGCACTACCAGAATTATCCCAGCGTGCTCGCGCGGCTGGAAAAGCTGGATGCCAAAACCTTGCGTGGCATGCTGGAGCGCCGCTGGCGCCAGATCGCCTCAAAGAAACTGCAGAAAGAAGCCGCGGGAGAATAACCCGCGCAGTTAGCGCGCTTTCAGCTCGTCGCGGATTTGGCGCAGCAGCAGCACTTCTTCCGGTGGCGCAGGCGGGGCTGCGGCGGCTTCCTCGGCCGGTGTTTCCGGCGTGGTGAGGCGGTTGATGGCGCGGATCAGCAGGAACAGCGCCAGCGCCACGACAATAAAATTGATCAGCGCGTTGACGAAGAGGCCGTAATTGAGCGTGACCGCGCCGGCCTTCTGTGCCTCGGCTATGGTCGCAAGATGCGGGCCTTTCAAAGTGACGAAGAAGTTCGAGAAATCGATTCCGCCAAGGGCCAGCCCGATAGGCGGCGTGATGATGTCTTTCACCAGCGAATTGACGATCCCCGTGAACGCCGCGCCGATGACCACACCGACGGCGAGGTCCACGACATTGCCCCGCATGGCGAATTTTTTGAATTCATCGAACAAGGCCATCTGAACGTCCCCGACTTTGGTTCCTGCGTTCGGCCAGCCAGCGTACCACACGAACGGTCAGCCAGCCGGCCAGCAATCCGGCACATGCGCCCAGGATATTGGCGAACTCATCACCCCACTCGGCATCGCGGCCGACGAAACTCTGCACGATTTCGAGAATTCCGCCAAATGCGGCGAGTCCGGCGGCCGCCCATACCGCATGGCGCAGGCGGCCCAGCGCCACGGTGGCGATCCCCGCAAGGCCGAAATAGGCGGTGAAATGCTCAAGCTTGTCCCAGATCACCTCCGGGCCGTGGGTGCTGGGCATGAGTTCCCCCCAGACGACCACGGCGAGGGCGGGGATAAAAATCCAGCGGGCGAATTGGCGGTACCAGATGGGCAGGTTCTGAATCATAGTCCCGCACCATAGCGGGCATTCAAGCCGGCTCCGCTTGAATTCCTGGCAACTTTCCGTATAACCCGCCGCTCTTTCGGGCCGCCCGGCGTAAGGGCATGCCGTGGCGACCCTGAAACGCGACCGGAGCGCCACGCTCCAAGGAGATGCAAAATGCCCAAGATGAAGACCAAATCGGGCGCCAAGAAGCGCTTCCGGTTCAGTGCCAATGGCAAGATCAAGACCGGGCAGGCATACAAGCGCCACCGGTTGATCAGCAAGTCCAAGCGCACCCGCAAGGAACTGAAAGGCGATCTTTCCCCCTCCGAAACCCGGCGCGTCGAGCGCTGGATGCCGTACGCGTAAGGAGGCCCGCCCATGTCACGTGCCCCACGCTCGGTCCCCAGCCATGCCCGCCGCAAGAAGGTGCTCCAGGCCGCCAAAGGCTTCCGCGGCCGCCGCAAGAACAACATCACCACCGCCAATGCCGCGGTGGATCGCTCGCTGCAGCACAACTATATCGGCCGCAAGCTGAAGAAGCGGAATTTCCGCGCCCTGTGGATTCAGCGCATCAATGCGGGTTGCCGCGAGCACGGCCTCACCTACAGCCGATTTATCAGCGGACTCGCCAAGGCAGGGATCGAGATCGACCGCAAGGTGCTCTCCGACCTCGCGATTCACGAGCCCGTGGCCTTCAAGGCTCTGGTGGACCAGGCGAGCGCCTAGCCACTAGCCTTTCCTCTTATCGTCTTGGCCGCCCTTGTGGCGGCCATCCATGTACACAATCGCAGACCGTGATCATGGGTGGCCGGGACAAGCCTGGCCATGACGGTTATGAACGCGGTGAACTATGACGGACATCCAATCCCTCGAGCGTGACATTGCGAGCGCCATCACCGCCGCGGCTGACGAAGCCGCGCTGGAACAGGTGCGCGTCGCAGCACTCGGCAAGAAGGGTTCGATCAGCGAGCTCCTGAAAACCCTCGGCGGCATGTCGCCTGAGGATCGGAAGGATAAGGGTCCGCAGTTCAACACCCTGCGCGATCGCGTGAGCGAAGCGATTGCGGCGCGCAAAGCCGAATTGCAGGAGCAGGCGCTGAATGCACGGCTTGCCTCCGAGCGCGTCGATGTCACCTTGCCGGTTCGGCCCGAACCGCAGGGCACGATCCATCCGGTGTCACAGGTGCTGGATGAGATCACCGCCATCTTCGCCGATCTCGGCTTCGCCGTCGCCGAAGGACCGGATGTCGAGTTCGACGATTACAATTTCACCAGGCTGAACATTCCGCCGGATCATCCCGCGCGGCAGATGCACGACACATTCTATGTCTCGCCGCAGAAAGACGGATCAAGACACGTTCTGCGCACGCACACTTCGCCCGTGCAGGTGCGCACCATGCTGGCACAGAAGCCGCCCATCCGCATCATTTCGCCAGGTCGCACTTACCGCGTGGATTCCGATGCGACGCATTCACCCATGTTCCATCAGTTCGAAGGGCTGGCGATCGACGAGGTGACCAATCTCGGTCACCTGAAATGGACCTTGGAGGAATTCTGCAAGGCGTTCTTCGAAGTGGAGAAGGTGGAGCTACGGGCGCGGCCATCGTTCTTCCCCTTCACCGAACCCTCGGTGGAATGGGATTTGCGCTGTGATCGCTCAGTGCCCGGCAAGATTACCTTCGGCCAAGGCAACGATTGGCTGGAGCTGGCGGGCTCCGGCATGGTGCATCCCAAGGTGCTCACCATGTGCGGCATCGATCCCGAGAAATATCAGGGCTACGCCTTCGGCGGCGGCATCGATCGTCTCGCCATGCTGAAATATGGCATCCCGGATATCCGCCCGTTTTTCGAATCCGATATCCGCTGGCTGAAGCATTTCGGCTTCGCACCCCTCGATATTCCCACTCTGAATGAAGGGCTGTCGCGATGAGCGGATGCTCCAACCGAGAGGGCGATCATGCGCATCTTTCCTCCCCCGTTTACGGGGGAGGTGCCGAGCAAGCAAAGCGCCGCGAGGCGGAAGGGGTACTTGCGTTCGCCCCCTCCGGCCCTTTGGGCCACCTCCCCCGTAAACGGGGGAGGAAAGAGACAGGGGGAGCGCCATGAAATTCACGCTCTCATGGCTGAAGGATCATCTGGAAACCGAAGCCGATGCGCAGGCGGTTGCTGAAAAACTGACGAGCATTGGGCTTGAGGTGGAAACTATGGAAGATGCCGGCGCGCGGCTGAAGGACTTCACCGTCGCGCACGTCATCTCCGCCGAGAAGCATCCCAACGCCGACAAGCTGAAGCTGTGCATGGTCGACACAGGAAGGGGTGAACCGACTCAGGTGGTGTGCGGCGCGCCCAACGCGCACACCGGCATGAAGGCGGCGTTCGCGAAGCCCGGTGTGGTGATTCCGGCGACCGGCGATGTGCTGAAAGTGGGAACAATCCGCGGCGTGGAATCGCGCGGCATGCTGTGCTCGGCGCGCGAGCTGATGCTGGGCGACGATCACGACGGCATCATCGAATTAGCGGCGGATGCCAAGGTGGGCGAGCCGGCGGCACGGGCGCTGGGCCTCAACGATCCGGTCATCGATGTGGCGATCACGCCCAACCGCGGCGACGCCACCAGCGTCTATGGCATCGCCCGTGATCTGGCGGCCGATTTCGGCGCGCTGAAGGACGGATCGGTGAAGCCGGTGCCGGGACAATTTCCATCCCCGAAAAAGATCTCGCTGAACTTCACACCGGAAACCGCGAGCGCCTGCCCGATTTTCGCCGGCCGCCTGATCCGCAATGTGAAGAATGGGCCATCACCGCAATGGGTGCAGGAGCGGCTGAAAGCGGTGGGCCTGCGGCCGATCTCCGCGCTGGTGGATATCACCAATCTGATTTCACTGGATCGCGGGCGGCCGTTGCACGTGTTCGATGCCGACAAGCTTGTGGGCGACATGCAGGCGCGGCTGGCGGGAGACGGCGAGCCGTTTCTCGCGCTCGACGGCAAGACCTACACGCTGGATTCCGCTATGTGCGTGATCGCCGACGAACAAGCCGCGCGCGGTATTGCGGGCGTGATGGGCGGCGAAGACACGGCTTGCACCGAATCCACCACCAACGTGTTCATCGAGTCGGCCTACTTCGAGCCCACGCGCATTGCGCAGACGGGACGCAAGCTCGGCATCCTTTCGGATGCCCGCTATCGCTTCGAGCGCGGTGTCGATCCGGAATTCGTGGTGCCGGGGCTGGAGCTCGCCACCAAACTCATCCTCGAATTCTGCGGCGGCGAGCCGTCCGAGATTGCGGTCGCCGGTGCTGTGCCGGACTGGAAGCGCACGATTGGGTTCTCGCCAAACGCGGTGAAGCGGTTGGCCGGCGTCGAGGTGGCGAAGCCGGAAATCGTCCGTATTCTGACGAAACTCGGCTTCGCGGTCAGCGGCGATGAGCCGCTCTCGGTGCAGCCGCCCTCCTGGCGTCACGACATCGAAGGCACGGCCGATCTCGTGGAAGAGGTGGTGCGCATCTGCGGCCTGGAGAAGGTGCCATCGCAGCCGATGTCGCGGCCCCACGCCATTGCGCGGCCCACGCTCACGCCGGCGCAGCGCCGCACTGGGCTGGTGCGCCGTGCTATCGCGAGCCGCGGCTTCGACGAGACCATCAACTTTTCCTTCCTTCCGCGGGCACACGCAGCGCTGTTCGGCGGCGGCGATGAGGCGCGGCAACTCGCAAACCCGATTGCTGCGGATCTCGATGCGCTGCGCCCCAGTCTCCTGCCGTCGCTGCTGGCGGCTGCGCAACGCAATCAGGCGCGTGGTTTCAACGATCTGATGCTGTTCGAAATCGGCGCGCAGTTCGAGAGCGGCATGCCGGGCGCGCAAGCGACGGTTGCCGCCGGCATTCGCATCGGCGAGCCGCAGCGCAGCTGGACGAAATCCGCGCACCCGCCGGATGCCTTTGATGCCAAGGCGGACATGCTGGCGGCCATCGAAACCGGTATGGGCGGAGCGATGACAGCACCAGTGAAATCCGGCGCGGCACCGTGGTATCACCCCGGCCGCTCCGGCACCTTGGCGCTTGGACCGAAGGTGCTGGCGTATTTCGGTGAACTGCATCCCAAAGTGATCGCCGCGTTCGACCTGAAAGGTCCGGCCGCGGCGTTCGAAGTGTTCCTCGACGCCATTCCGGAGCCGAAGACGAAGGGCAAAGCGCGCGCGCAATTCGCACCATCGCCATTCCAGCCCGTAGAGCGCGATTTCGCTTTCGTGGTCGAAGGGAATGTGCCCGCCGATGAGATGATCAAGGCAGCAAAATCGGCCGAGCGCGCGCTGATAGAGCGGGTGGATGTGTTCGACCTTTACGAAGGCAAGGGCATTCCGGAAGGAAAGAAGTCGCTCGCCATCGCGGTGCGCCTGCAGCCCAAGGACCGCACGCTCACCGACGCCGAAATCGACGTCATCGCGCAGAAGATCGTGGCCGCCGTCATCAAAGCCACCGGCGGCACCCTGCGAAGCTAATGCGCCCCTACCCCCAACAAGCAGGGAAGATAAATGCCGTTTCGGCAATCAAAATTCGTTTGAGTCAAAAGTTCTGAGTTGTGTCTTAATCCCGCCATTGAGCAGCGCCACGCTCGCGAGAGGAAGATACTTATGACGCCTAAGGATTTCGATCTCGTCATTGTCGGCGCGAGCTTCGCGGGCCTTGCGTGCGCCCGCACCGCGGCGCTGCGCGGCTTGAGGGTCTGTGTGATCGATTCGAAGCCTGAGCCCGGCGCGCGGGTGCGCACCACCGGCATTCTGGTCAAGGAAGCCACTGACGATTTCGATGTGCCCGCGCATCTCATGCGCAAGGTGCGCGGTGTGCGCCTGTATGCGCCGGACGGCCGCGCGCTCGACCTCTCCGCGCCCGGCTATTATTTCCAGGCCACCGACACGCCGGAGTTCCTGCGCTGGATGGCGGCGGAAGCGCAATTCGCGGGCGCCGCAGTGCGGTTCAACACGCGCTTCGAAGGTGCCGAGGAAGCGCGCGATGGGATCCTGCTGCCGCAGCTGGGAGTGAAGACCCGCTTCCTGATCGGCGCGGATGGTGCGCGCTCTGTGGTCGCCGAACGATTCCGGCTGGGACGAAACCGCCGCTTTCTCGTCGGTGCGGAAATTGAGTGCGATCCCATTTCCAAAATCGATCCGCGTTTCCTGAATTGCTTTGCCGATAGCCGCCTTGCGCCGGGCTACATCGGCTGGGTGGTGCCGGGGCATGGTGCCACGCAAATCGGCATCGCCGCGCGCCACAAGCGCAAGCCGGAACTCACCGCCTTCATCGATCGCGTGAAGCAGCGCTTCGGCTTCAATCGGCTGCACATCGTGCAGCGGCGCAGCGGCTTGATTCCCACCGGCGGGTCGGTGGCGCCGCTGGGGCGCGGCCGCGTGCTGCTAATCGGCGATGCGGCAGGTTTGGTATCGCCGCTCACCGGCGGCGGCATTCACACCGCGCTCTCATTCGGGCGGCGCGCCGCCCAACTGGTGAGCGATTATCTGCTGGATCGCGGGCCGCATCCTGCACAGGCCTTTGCGCGCGAAATTCCGCATTATTCGATTAAACGGCTACTGCGCGCCGGATTCGATCTCGCGCCGCCGAATTTCGCGCTTAACGGCATGCTGATGACGCCCCTTGCACGCGCCTTGGCGCAGCGAATCTATTTCCATCACCGCGGCGGCGGCGCCGATACGTTCGAAACCTGGGCAGAAGCCCTGGCGCGCGACGACATGAGTCCGAGCGCGCAACCGCGCCGCGAACCAGAACTGCGCTGCATTTGACAACTTCTCTCGTCATGGCCGGGTCAAGGACGGCCATAACGGAATGACGAGAGGGTTTCATTCCCCAAAGCGATCCGTAGGCGGAGCAGATTAGTTTCGCGAGATCAGCCGGTTCACCAAAATCGGCAGTCGCTGCGTTCCCCATCGGCACTTCTGGGATATACTGGCCGGATGACCCGTCCAGACGTTTCGTCTGAAACTGAATCCTGCCCAGCTGGTGCTTTCAGCATGACAGCCCGAGCGCGGCACAAATGCGCGGCACGCGCGCGCACCGCAACATCTTGTATTGTGGGGAATGAAGGGAACTATCCGGTTGACGTACCAAAATGCCGAAGTTACGATCAGCGCGTGACAGGCCGATGCTCGAAACAAAAACGCCGCCCGGAGTGCAGGCGGCGTCTTAGGACGTAAATCGCTTTTCTTGTTCAACGCTGAAATCAGCCACCGTCGCTCATTTATGCACTCCTATTTCAGTCGCTGTAGCGTAGAACGCAGATGATTACCAATTCGTTCCGGCTACCCCCTATATCCTCTGAGGATATAGGGACCACCTTGCACCGCGCAAGTGGTCTTTTCATAGAACATCTTTGTAATTTATGACCTCTCCAGCGATTAAGGATATTGCGCCAACCCACGGCTCCAGCCTTCTGAAATTCTCTTCTGTGGGGGTGATTGACGTAAGGGTCGTTCGGTCACGACCGTGTGATAAGTGATTTCTAATGTGCCTCGCATGCTGCGCAAATTTGCGAAGTCCGCCATTCGAGAATGTTTTTTCCGTGTCGCCTGAAGTAATGAGCGGTTCGATGGAATAACCGCCGTCGAATAACGTCGCCTCCTCGAATGCCTTTCTGTTCAAAATAATTTCGCGCCAGAGTAGCGATGGGTCCACACAATCAACCAGCAGTGCGGAAATCCGCGCGCCATCATCCATGTCGGAACCGAGAACGATACCGATTACTTTGTCGGTGAGCGTGGCGACGTTGGAAAGCGCGTTAGGCGCACTTAACGCCATTTTGGTTTTGCGCCGCACGTCGCGTTCAACGTATGTGTACGCTGCTGCTTCGATAATTCGATAGTAGTATACAAACTTTTTGCCGGTATCTCCGGAGCGGCACGCGCTCCAAAACTGAAGCACGTTGTCGTCCGCCTGATGCGCATCAATCCGAGTTGGAAATTCACCGTGAATATACCTTGTCGGGGGTGCCCATGCCTCTGCTTTTGGAGGCCACGATAGAATGAACGGCGACTTCCGATCAAAGTACGTCATATAAAAATTGAGGTGAGACGTGAGGTGAAGAACGCGATCTTCATCCCACTCGATGTTCTTGATCCAAAAACAGTGCGGCGTACCAACCCCAACCGGCGGTGGTGCCTCTGGCTTATCCTTGTTATCTCTCCGCCAGCGAGCGTATTGATGAAACGACTGGAGATTTCTGTGCTGTGTATCTGAAACGCCAATGGCGAAAGAATTTTCTGCGATTGTTAGAAGCCGCTCGCTCGCTCCAGTGAACTCGCACTCGTGCTGCATGCCCTCGAACGAAAAAACGAACTTTCTTCCACTAACCTCCTTGTTCGTATCAGGCAGTGGATAAGCGGTCCAAATGACCTCCAGCTCCTTCTTGTCTCGATGCCAAACCGCTGTGAGCGGCTTCGGCAAGAGAAGGCTGTTCAACGCATCGGCTAACGCTTCGGATTGGTTCGGAATAAAAATGACTAGGCCATCCTCGCCCCACGGTTTCTTGATCCCAAGGCTCTCCCCTTTGGGCCTCTTGAACACCGCGACCGAGGTGCCTTGGTTTGCATCTAAGAACGGCCGAAATTTCTCCTCGGCTTTCGCAATCTCCTCGGCATTCGGCATTGCATCCGGCATTCCTCGCCCCCCACAAATGTGATAAATTGCTTCTCCATGAAGGTAGATTTCACCGAGGACAGTCAACAACGACGCGATGCGTTGTTGAAGCGACTGTTAAATACTCCCCCACAACCGCGCCCCAAACGGGAGCGCGATATATCAGCTACGAAACCAAAGAGAGCGGTTAGCCGCCGTACTAAGCGCGGAAAAGCGTAATATATGGGTCGTACATATATTGTCGGTTGCGCGTTCGGCCTGTGATCTCCTTGAGAATTCCAGCAGCTACAAGCCGTTGGACAATCTTGTTCGCTGCTACAAATGTCACTCCTAACTGAGTTGCCACTTCAGAAACTGTCAGGAACGGATTTTGGAACATATATTCGAGTAGCCTCACTCCGTTGCGAGCAGCGAGCCCAAAATTCTCCGCGATCATTAAGCGGTGTTGTTCGCGGAGCTCCACAATGGCCCTAGCTGTCTCTGTGGCTTCAAGAGAAACCTCGCTGACACCTCGAAGAAAAAACTTTAGCCAACTCTCGTAGTCGCCGCGGTCTCGTGTACCTTGAAGCAATTCGTAATAGACGCTTCTGTGTTTTCTGAGATAGAATGAAAGGTACAGTACCGGCTTCAACAATATCTCTTTTTCACACAGCAGAAATGTGATCAGGAGGCGTCCTACTCGCCCATTGCCGTCTAAGAACGGATGAATAGTTTCAAACTGTGCGTGGGCTAAGCCGATTTTGATCAGCGGTGGGATGTCGCTGGTGGAATGTAGGAAGCTTTCGAAATCTCCAAGAAGGCTTGGGAATTCCGTATGTGGAGGAGGTACGAATAGCGCTTGCGTGAGGCTACAACCGCCAGCTCCAATCCAATTCTGCGTAGTTCGGAATTCACCCGGTGTCATGTTATGACCGCGCACCCCTGTCATTAACTTCTCATGGAGTTCTCGAATCAGTCTCAATGACAAGGGAAGTTCGCGGAGACGGGCGAGGCCGTGGTTGAACGCTTGGACATAGTTGACGACTTCGTGTACATCGTTGGGATGTTGCCGATCGAACATTTTCGCTTCGGCGGCGAGAAGGTCATTGAGCGATGCTTGGGTGCCTTCGATCTGACTCGATAGGACCGCCTCCTTTCTCACATACATGAAGACAAACAGATCCGGGTTGGGCAGCGTCTGAATTGATCCATCTAAACGCCCGAGCGCGCGGTCTGCTTTTGAAAGCAGCGTCTGCATCTCTAAATCAATGTTGATGGCAGGGCGCGGCGGAAGTGAACTTGGAATGAACGCCTTGTATCCCCCAGGTTGCGAGACATACTTTCCAGATGATCTTGGCTGGGTCATTTTGAAGCGGACTGATTAAATGGACTCTTAATAACGAGAGTAGTCTTAGCTCTTATTAAACCTAGAGTATAATATAACACCATGCAAGCGTCTCTTATTCCACTCTCGTGAAACAGTAACTTGCAGGACAGATTCGCTGTTCAGGTTTTCTGCGCGGCTCGCCAGCGCATGAAAGCCTTAGCTTTTTGCTTCTTAGTGAGTGGTTTCGTCAGGCTGGCGGTAGAGGAGCCGCTTGCCCTTTGCACCTGCTAGCAGGTCAGCCGCTCTCTCTTCTCCCGTCATATGACGGCCACTGTATCGCCAATCGAATTCGCGCAAATACCGATGAAGGTGCGCTTCCGATAGGCTGTGGAATTGCCCGTAAACGCCACGCTTCAACAGGGCGAAGAAACCTTCAACCGTGTTTGAGTGAACGTCGCCGCGCACATATTCGCCCTCGCTATGGTTCACCTTGCCGTGGAAATGAAATTCGCGGCCGATGTTGCGATACTCGCCGCCTTCATCCGTCATAAGGGTGGACGTGCGATGGACTTGCTTCATGATGACAGGGCGAAGCGTTTTGCCAGTGATGTTCGCAACGTGATTGGAGCGGGCGCGACCGCCACGCTCTACCAGCGTGTGAACGATCTGCTTCTTAGCCATCTTGTCGGCCATGTTCTTGCCGCGCTTGTTAGCGTGTTTGTTGCGCTCCGCTCCGCCGATCCACGTCGTATCGGCTTCCACGACCTTTCCGAAGCCGCCCAGCGGCCCACCTTGCTCCGCCGTTGGGGTACACTCGCGAAGCCGATGAAACAGAAACCAAGCCGTCTCGTAATTGGTACCGATATGCCTTTGCAGCTGGAGCGCGCTCATACTTTTCTTGGCGTCAGCCATGAATTGAGCGGCCAAAATCCACTTGGTCAGCGGTACGTGCGACCGCTCCATGACCGTGCCGACCGTGACGCTAAACGGCTTGCGGCAATCCTTGCACTTGTACACGCCCGGACGCGTGGACTTGCCCGCCAGCTTGGTAATGTGGTCGCCATACTGGCCGCAGCGAGGGCAGGTTGCGCCAGCATCGCCCCAGAGTACCTTTTCAAGATGCTTTCGTGCCTTCTCCTCATCGTGGAAAATGGGATTGGTAAGGCTGAATTTCTTGGGCTTTTTGGCGGTTGTCATGGCTACGGTTCCAAAGTCTGAAACCTATATAAAGGGTCAGCCGTGGTACGTCAACCGGATAGTTCCCGGAATGAAGAGGAGGCCCCCTCCCATTTTTGCGAAACAAAACGAACAATTCCGTTGCCTAGGGGGAGGGGCGCGCGAGTCGTGAAAACAAAGATCAAGATTGTGCGGTGGTGGCAATTACGCGGACTAGATTTAGATTACCCAACAGCGAAGATTGTTGGCGAATGGCGGGCGGCTCGCGAGTTTTGTCACCCGCCGGAACGGAAAGTGTGTGGCGGCATATCCGCTATGTGAGCAATGGCAATGGATGAATTATCTCCTATCACCGTAATCCCGCCCACGCCCGAATCCGGGCTGGGTTTTGCCAGTTGGCTGCGCGAGATCACCGAAGCGGCCCGCGCCACTTTGGCCACGCCTCATTATCCGGACGATCTGCCCCGCGGGCATGGTGAAACCGTGCTGCTGATCCCCGGCTTTCTCGCCGGCGATTGGACGATGCATCCCTTGCGGGATTTCCTAAGGCATCTGGAGTACCGGGTGGAATTCGCGGGCGTGGCATTGAACCTGGGGCCCACCAAAGGATTCCTGCCGCACCTCGAACAGGCCGTGGAGCGGCTGTACAGCGAAAGTGGGGCACCGCTTATCGTCATCGGGCAAAGCCTGGGCGGCGCGTTCGCGCGCGTGCTGGCGCATCGCCATCCTGAGAAAATTTCGCACGTGGTGAGTTTGGCGAGTCCCATCAAATTTCCTGTCGCCACGCCATTAGAGTCCATCGTCAGGCTGCTGGAGCCGTTTCACGGGCCGGATGTGATGGCCTTGCGGGAAGAGATCGAGCGTCCCCCGCCGGTGCCGGTGACGGCACTTTATTCGCAGGATGACGGCATCATCGACTGGCGCAGCTGCCTGCAGGATGAATCCGAAGCGTGCGCAAACATCGAAGTCTCCGGCGCGCACAGCGCGATGGGCTTTAATCCGGAAGCGCAAGCCGCGATCGCGCGGGCGCTGGCAAAGGTGCGCGAGCAACGCTCGAAAGAGGGAAGCGAATGAGGCGCCCAATCGCAGCTCTGTTCGCGAGCGTTCCGTTCGCCAGCATGACATTCGCCGATGCGCCAGGCATGAAGCACGAAATCCATGCGCAGGATCTGCCGAAGCCTTACGCCACGCCGGCGGTCGACAACAGCTCGCAAACCGTGACGCGGCCGAACGGTTGGCTGCCGCAGGTGCCGAAAGGCTTCGCGATTTCCGCCTTTGCCAGCGGGCTTTCCGATCCCCGCTGGATGGCGCTGGCGCCGAACGGCGATGTTTTCCTCGCCGAACCCTCTGCCGGAAAAATCACGCTACTGCGCGATGCCAACTATGACGGCAAAGCGGAGAGCACCTTCACCTTTGCGACCGGCTTCGACCGGCCGCATGGCTTGGCTTTCCACGACGGCGCGCTCTATGTGGGCGATCTCAATGCCGTGTGGAAGCTCGGCTACACGAATGGTTCCACGCAGCGCGGACAGCGCACGCGCATCACCAAACAGGATTTCGGCGGCAAGCAAGGCCACTCGACGCGCGATATCGGCTTCGGGCCGGACGGCACGCTCTATGTCGCCATCGGCAGCGCCGGCAATGTGGAGACGAACGATCCGCCGACGCGCGCCAGCGTACAGAAGGTGGGCGCCAACGGCTTGCTCTCCACCTATGCCAGTGGATTGCGCAATCCCGTGGCCATCGTGTTGCAACCGGGCACGAACCAGATGTGGGTGACGGTGAACGAACGCGACGGGCTGGGCGATGATCTGCCGCCGGATTACGCGACGCACATCGAAGCCGGCGGCTTCTACGGCTGGCCATACGCCTATATCGGCCGGCATCCGGATCCCACATTTGGGGCGAAGCGCCCCGATCTGGTGGCGAAGACGAAGACACCCGACGTGCTGTTTCAGGCGCACTCCGCGCCGTTGGGGTTGGTGTTCTACGAGGGCGCGCAATTCCCGGTGGATTACAAGGGCGATGCGTTTGTGGCGTTCCACGGCTCGTGGAATTCCGGCCATCCGCATGGCTATAAGGTGGTGCGAGTCCACTTCGCGGGTGGCAAGCCGGTGGGCGGCTATGAAGATTTCATCACCGGCTTCTGGGACGGCAAGACCAGTCCCGCACATGTGTATGGCCGCCCGGCCGGCTTGCTGGTGGCAAAAGACGGCAGCCTGCTGATTGCGGACGATGCCGGCAAAACCGTCTGGCGCGTGGCGTACACCGGAAAATAGCAAACGCGGGCCGGAATACGGCCATCAACCCGCGCGCTTGAAATACTGTACGTCCTTCTCATGCTTCTCGGCCGCGGAGCGCGATTTGAAGGTGCCGAGATTGCGGCGCTTGCCGGTCTTCGGGTCAGTCTTGCGCGAGTAGAGGCGATATTCGCCGGATTTCAGTTTGCGGATCATGCTGTCCTCGCCTTTCAACGTCTGCATTGACAAAACGCCGATGCAACGTGGTTCTCTCCCGCCCCGCAGCAGGCGCAACCTGCGTTCCTGCTGGTTGCCTTGACACCCTTTGGGGCCGCTCCCTACATACGGCCGTCCCGCGCATCCCGCGGGGCGCCAGGCCTAGGCTTGGGGCTGTAGCTCAGTTGGGAGAGCGCCTCGTTCGCAATGAGGAGGTCAGCGGTTCGATCCCGCTCAGCTCCACCAGTCTACGCCGCGCGAGCGGCGGAACTGCCACGTCGGGGCGCGACAGCGCGAAGACGGGCCGCATTGGTTCAGCGCGGCTTCGACTTGGCAAGCCAGCCTTCGTCTCTGATCTGTAGGGAGCATCCGTGATTTCAGTTGGGCATAATCCGATCATCGCATTGCTGCTTCTGCTGCTCGATCTTTACTGGTGGGTGGTGGTGATCGCGGTGGTGGTCAGCTGGCTTGTCGCGTTCGGTGTGCTCAACACCTATAACGAGTTCGCCCGCTCCATCGTTCGCGCGCTGGCAGCGCTCACCGAGCCGGTATTCCGGCAAATCCGGCGTGTTATCCCGCCGATCGGCGGCCTCGATCTTTCGCCATTGATCGTGCTCATCGCCATTTGGTTCCTGCAATACGTGCTGATCTGGGCGGAAGGGCACTACCTCTACGGTTCACAGGTGTGACGGCGGAAAGCCGATATTCCGTCGCCCCGACCCATATCCGCTTTGCAGTGCGGCTCACGCCGAAGGGCGGCCGTGATGCGCTGGACGGCTGGGCCGAAGACGCGAACGGCCGGCCGCAGCTGAAGGCGCGGGTCGCCGCGCCGCCGGAAAATGGCAAAGCGAATGCGGCGCTGGTCGTGCTGCTTGCGAAGCAATTGGGCGTGGCAAAATCCTGTATCGGATCGTGAGCGGCGAAACCGCGCGATTGAAAACTATCGAACTGGAAGGCAATACGTCCGCGCTGGCGGAACAACTCGGAACTGCGCAAATGACGGCACGCATCATTGACGGCAAGGCGGTTTCCGCCCGGCTGAAAGAACAGATCGCGGGCGAAGCGGCGCGGCTGTCGCGCGAGCATGGCATTGTGCCGGGATTGGCTACCGTGCTGGTGGGCAACGATCCGGCCAGCGAAGTCTATGTCCGCAATAAGAATAAGACGGCGGAAGCGCTCGGCTTCCATTCAGTAAGTTTTCACCTCACCGCAGATGCGAGCGAAGCCGACGTGCTCGCCCGTGTGCACGCGCTCAACGACGATCCGAAGGTTCACGGAATTCTGGTGCAGATGCCGCTGCCCGAGCAGGTGCGGGAAGAGGCCGTGCTGGATGCACTCGATTCACGCAAGGATGTTGATGCGCTTACACCTGCCAACGCCGGGCTGCTGCTCAGCGGCCGGGCAAAGCTTGTTTCCTGCACGCCAGCCGGCGTGATGCTGCTGCTGAAGGAATATGGAGTGGAAGTGGCAGGCGCAAATGCGCTGGTGATCGGCCGCTCGTTGCTGTTTGGCAAGCCTGCGGCGCAGCTGCTGCTGGCGGCAAATGCCACCGTCACCATGGCGCATTCGCGAACCCGCGAACTGCCCGAGCATTGCCGCCGCGCCGACATTCTGGTGGCGGCCATCGGCAAGCCAGAATTCGTAAAGGGCGATTGGGTGAAACCGGGCGCCACGGTAATCGATGTCGGCATCAATCGCGTCGATGCAGGGGAGGGCAAATACAAGATCGCCGGCGACGTTGATTACGGTCCGGCCAGCGAACGTGCGGGCGCGATCACGCCCGTTCCTGGCGGTGTGGGCGCCATGACCATCGCCTGCCTGATGCGCAACACGCTCATCGCCGCCGCCTCGATAGCCGGTGTGCCCACACCGCAAATCTAGCGACGAAGCTACAACCGTTTGCGTAAATCGGCGGCGATTTGCTCGGGCGTCTGCGAATTATCGTATACGGTAACAAATTTTCCGTCCGGGCCCATCAGGCAGACGACGCTGGAATGGTCGACCGCGTAGCCGCCGCCCTTTAGTGGCCGCTTCACGCTATAGACCTTGTATTCGCGTGCGACTGCTGCGATCTGCTGCTGCGATCCCGTGAGGCCGATGTAGCGGGGATCGAAGGAGGCCAAATACTGCTTCAGCACGTTGGACGTATCGTGCGCCGGATCGACCGTAATGAAGATCGGCGCAATCAGGTTCGCGCGTCCATTTAGCTGTTTCAGCACCTCGCTCATTAGGGCGAGAGTGGTCGGACACACATCCGGGCAGTTGGTGTAGCCGAAATAGACCAGCATCCAGCGGCCGCGAAAATCCGCATCGGTTTTCACGTGCCCGCTTTGGTCGATCAACGAAAACGGGCCGCCGACTTGCGGCGTGCCGACGATCTCGACCTGTGGCCCAGCGCGCTGCTCCACCTGATACCAAAGGCCACCCGCGGCGACGCAGCCGAGCGCAACAAAATAGGGGATCAGTGCCTGAGGTGTGCGGAGCATGGCCACTTGATAGACTGGCACAGACACTATCGTGAACAGGCGAATGGTCTCGGGAATGAACGAACCCATCCTGCCATTGCCGGACGTGGAGAATGTGCGCGGCTGGGCGCGTTATCGGCCCCGGCTGGCAGCGGAACTTTCGCCCTCCGCACGCGGCCGGGTCCGACTGCGCACTCTCAACAATCTGCGCTGGATGGCCGTGGCCGGGCAATCCGTAGCGCTGTTTATCGTGTATTTCGCCCTGAATTATCCGCTGCCACTCTTCGCCTGTGCCATGGCAGTCGGCACCAGCGCCGCCCTGAATCTCGGACTTGCTGTGCGCTATCCGGCCGCACACCGGCTGACCAACCGGGAAGCCACGGCATATCTTGCCTACGACGAACTGCAGCTGGCGGCACTGCTCTATTTCACCGGCGGAATTCAGAATCCCTTCGCGTTAATGTTTCTGGCACCGGTGGTGGTGGGCGCGGCGACGCTCAATTTCGGCAATACCTTTGTCCTGGCGCTGCTCGGCTTCGTCTCCATCAGCGTCATCGCAATCGCGCATCTGCCCTTGCCTTGGGCGCCGCACGAAGCGCTGAACCTGCCACCGCTGTACCAGGTCGGGATCTGGGCTTCGCTGGTGATTGGCATCGGCTTCACCTCGATCTATGCTTGGCGCATTGCCAGCGAAGCCGCGCGGATGTCGGCCGGCCTTGCGGCCACGCAACTCGCCCTCGCCCGTGAGCACCGCATGGCGTCCATCGGCGCGCTTGCGACCGCCGCCGCACATGAATTGGGCACACCGCTCGGCACTATCGCGGTTGTTTCCCACGAACTGGAACGTGCGCTGCCGCCGCAATCGCCGGAAGCTGAGGATGCACGGTTGCTGCGGGCAGAGGCTGAGCGCTGCCGCGGCATCCTCACCAGACTGGCGCGGCCCGAGGAAAGCGTTATCGGTGCCGTAGACAGGCTGCCGTTCGGCGCGCTGCTGGACGATCTCGCCAATGAATATCGCGGCGGCGATGTGGTCATCGCCATCGATATTCCGCAAGCCACATCTAAGACACCGGAGCCGAAAGTGTGGCGGTCACCGGCCCTGCTGCATGGTCTCGGCAATGTGATCGCCAACGCGGCCGACTTCGCCCGGACCCAGGTCACCATCCGGGCGATCTGGGACGCAAAGGAGCTTCGCGTCGCCGTGGAGGATGACGGCCCGGGCTTCGCGCCCGATATCATCGAGCGGATCGGTGAACCCTACGTGACCTCCCGGCCCGGCAGCTACGCGGTGGCGGAGACCGAGCTGGAGCCTGCCGCAGTCTATGCGGGCGAGCAGGGCATGGGACTGGGCTTCTTCATTGCCAAGACGCTGATCGAGCAGACCCACGGCAGCCTTAGAGCTACTAACCTCGACCGGGGCGGGGCGCGGGTGACCGCCCGCTGGCCGCGGGGCGCTATAGACGGCGAGCACCAGCCCGGAACTTCCGCCGTTCTATAGTGCCGCCCGCGCACTATATCTTGTCTGGGGCGCGGGAAATCTGTACGCCGCCCCCCAGGGAAATCCGGCATGTCCAAGGAAGTATCCGAGGAGCGCACGCTCCTTATTGTCGAAGATGATCGTCCATTCCGCGAGCGGCTGGCGCGGGCGATGGAAACTCGCGGCTTCGCGGTCACCGTCGCCGAGAACGTGGCGCAGGGCATTGCCCGCGCCAAGGAATCGGCGCCGGCCTTTGCGGTGGTCGACCTAAAGCTTGAGGATGGCAACGGTCTGGATGTGGTGGAAACGCTGCATACGGCCCGCAAGGACGCACGCGTGGTCGTGCTGACCGGCTTCGGCAACATTGCCACTGCCGTGGCGGCGGTGAAATACGGCGCGATCGACTATCTGCCCAAGCCGGCCGACGCCGACGACGTGCTGGCGGCGCTGCTGGCGACGCCTGGCAGCAAACCGAAGCCGCCGGAAAATCCGATGTCGGCGGATCGCGTGCGCTGGGAGCACATTCAGCGCGTCTATGAATTGTGTGGCCACAACGTGTCGGAAACGGCACGTCGCCTCAACATGCACCGCCGCACGCTGCAGCGGATTCTCGCCAAGCGCAGCCCGCGCTGAGAGTTTGCACGCGTGGCATCCCGCAAATTCGGCTCCCGCAATTTGCGCTGGCTGGCGCTGAAGGGCGCAACACGCGTCGCTCCATCGCTTAAGCAGCGATACCCGCTTTACGGGAAGGTCGTTCCGCTTACGGAAACAGACAATGTTCGCTTCATCGACGAGCAGCAGACGCTGCCGCTCACACCGGAAGAAGCAGAATACGCCAAGCGCTTCGACCCGCGATTGCCCGAAATGGTCGAACGCTCCATTGCGCTGGTGCGACTGGAAAGTGCGACGGTCTTGGGAAGTACAGGGGCGGTGATCCACGAAAACCGCGGCGTGCTCTTCCAGTCCCGCTACACCGCAGACCGTTATGGGTCCGGCGCCAGCTACCACGATTTCATCGACATGCCGTCTGCGACTATCGACAAGCCATTAGGCAACTATTTCAGCATGGTGGGCGAGTATCGCGGACATCGGCATTTCTTCCATTTTCTGTTCGACCGTTTGCCGCGGATTTTCTATCTACTTTCGCGTTTTGACATGCGCGACACGCCCTTCGTGGTTCTGACGAACGAGAATCCTCCCGGGTTTCAACGCGATGTCTATCGGTTCCTTGAGGCACAACAGCCAAACCTGAAGTTCGTAGCGGTGCCGGAGCGGGAGCGCTGGCGGTTGCCCACGCTTTACCTGATTGACGACATGCAGCCAGTGCGCCGTACCTTTCTGGCGCCGGACATGATGAAATCCATGCGCGAACTGGTCATCCGTGGCTACGGGCTTTCGCCCGCATCCCCACACCGGCGCCTCTACATCAATCGTAACGACACGCGAAAACGGCGCATCGCGAACGAAGCCGAGATCTGGCAGAGCTTTGCCCGCCGCGGCTTCCAGAACATCGCCGCCGGAAAACTGTCGTTTCGCGACCAGGTCGCGCTGTTCGCGGAAGCGGAAATGATTGCGGGGCCGCACGGCGCCGGCCTCTCCAACCTGCTGTTCGCGCCGGAGAGCGCCAAGGTCCTGGAGATCAGCAATGTGGAGCGGGTGAAGTCGGTCTATTTCCTTCTCACCAAGGCGATGGGGCAGCACTATCTGCCATTGGTGGGGAGCGAGGGCGGCCGCAACGAATGGTTCCGTGTGGATCCGGCTGCCGTCGAAAAAGCACTTGCGAAACTGGAGACGCCTTAGGAAGTAACTTGCCCGCGAGTTGACCCTAGTCGCCCGGGCGCCTCAAACTTATGTTGGTGAAGAGTCGTGCGTTTCTCAGGAGAATACAGCGTGCAGGATCAAAGTTTTCCCATTGAAAAGACTGATGAAGAGTGGCGGCATGAACTCTCGCCGGACGCCTATCGGGTGCTGCGCAAGCATGGCACGGAGCCCGCCGGCACCAGCCCACTGAATCATGAAAAGCGCGAGGGCCAGTTCGTCTGCGCTGGCTGCGGACATGCTCTTTTCGATTCCAAAGCCAAGTACGAAAGCGGCTCGGGCTGGCCGAGCTTCTACCGTCCCAAAGAAGGCGCCGTCGGCAGCTCCACCGATAACAGTTTTCTGATGACCCGCACGGAAGTGCATTGCGCCCAGTGCGGCGGCCATCTGGGACATGTGTTTTCTGACGGTCCGGCACCCACCGGCCAGCGTTATTGCATGAACGGCGCGGCGCTGAACTTCAGATCGAAAGAAAGCTGATGTTTGCCGCGGACCGGCCCGTTGGCACGAAGCAGGAAGTCTATCGCGAACTCTGCCTGCAGGCGCGCGGCCTTTTCGAAGGCGAACGCGACGCCATTGCCAACGCGGCGAACCTCGCAGCCCTGATTCATGGAGGGCTGGAGGATGTGAATTGGGCCGGATTCTATTTCCTCAGAGGCGACGAGCTGGTTCTCGGGCCATTCCAGGGGCAACCAGCCTGCGTGCGCATTCCGATGGGCCGCGGCGTGTGTGGCACTGTGGCGGAACGCCGGGAAGGCATCATCGTTCCTGATGTGGAGAGATTTCCTGGCCACATCGCGTGCGACACGGCCTCGCGCTCCGAAGTCGCGGTGCCGTTGCTCAAGAACGGGCGGCTGCTCGGCGTGCTTGATCTGGACAGTCCAAATTGCAACCGCTTCAGCGAGGAAGATCGCTCCGGCCTCGAAACACTTGCCGCGCTTTGGGTGGAAGGCAGCGATTGAAAGCGTGACAGCCGCTCGAGGCAGCGGCTGTCTATTGCTTCACCACTGATCGTCACCCGCAGAATGGGAGCGTGCTTCTTCTTCGGCGCCCCGTAGCACGTCGCCCTCGCCGCCTTCCAGCGCGGCCTCCGCTTCCTTGCCGATGCGCGATATGCGGCCGCGATTACGCTGGACGAAACCTGTTTGTGCGGTCCGGAAATGACGTGAGGCAGTATAACTGCCTTCGCCTTCGAGTTGGCCGCCGCCCTCTTTGCCTTCGCCGCCCTCACCACCCATGGCGCTCATGTTGCCCATGCCGGAAGTCTGGCTGCCGCGGGATTTGCGGCCGCGCTGGCCGGAAGAACGGCTCTTTTTGCGGGTCGCGGTGCGCGTGGAACGTGCGCTCGTTCCCGCGGAACGGCCTCGCGTGCCGCGCCGTGCCGTCGCTTTTCGGGCTGTCTTGCGGGCACCAGTCTTGCTTGCAGTCTTACGGCCGCCGCGCTTGCTCGCGGTCTTGCGCGCGCCGGTTTTGGAGCGCGCAGACGCCGTAGTCTTGCGGCCGGCGCGTTTGGTTATCGCCTTCTTACGGCCAACGCCACTTTTGCGGCCGGACTTCGACTTCGCTCTTGCCATGAAGATCCTCCTCCAGTTGCACCATTAAGGCACGTGCCCGCTCAATCCGGAGCGACGGTCGATTGCATTGAACGTTCCGTGCGACGCAAGAGTCAAATGTCTTTTCGTTGTGTGAGCGAAATCGCTTCGCGATATTCGCGCGACAGCGAACGGACCGCAGTACGGCTTTCGCTGACCAGCATCGCCGCGCCCGTGATAAAGGCGAAGAACCCGATCAGGCCGGTCACAAATGCGCCGATGGTGAACACGGATTGCAGTGGGCTGCTTAGCACCTGGCCCAAAACTGCTCCTGCAATCGAACCAAGAGTTGCCAGCGCGAAACATGCGACAGCAAGGTAGAAGCACACCAAGGCCCGGCCAATCAGCAGCACGCGCCAGTGAACTTCCGGCATTTCGTGCCGGTACGAGGGACGGCAATCCGCGCCCGGCACCGATAGTTTCTCAGACAAAAGCCGCGAACGATCCACCGCGCGGGCAAAGCGGTTGCTGGTACTGAGAATGAGCAGGCTGGTGGCGCTGGTAAGCACCGCAGGCCCGCCGACATAAGAAAGCACGATGAACGGGTTGGCGAGCGCCATGTGTTTATCTTGGCGCGAAAGCGGCGCGGGCCGCGCGGACGAAGGCCTGCACCTTGGTAAGATCTTTGATGTGGCTTCCATCTGCCCTGTCGGTGCGGGTTTTGGAATCGACACCGGCCGGATGCGAGGCCGCAATGGCAGCGGCGACATTGTCCGGCCCTAACCCGCCCGCAACGATCGCCGGTATACGAACACTTTGCACAACGCGCCGGTCCAGTTCCCAGCTGTGGGGGATGCCGAGCGCGCCGATCTGCCGGTCTCCCGGATCGTAGCTGTCGAGCAGCAGCATGTCGGCAATGCCTTCGTAGACGTGAGCAAGTGCAATACTGCTTTCATCTGTTACTGGGATGCTCCGCATGACAGTCAGCGCCGGAAACAGCCCCTTCAACGCTTTGACATCAGTGGGCGAGAGCAGCTCCGGCGCTGCGCCGAGATGCAGGATATCGGGTTGCACCGCGGTCACGATCCTGGAAATCTGGTCCAAATCTCCTGAAAGGGACAGTGCGCAACGCTTGGCGCCAGAGTGGACGCCAGCGAAGATCTCGCACGCTCTCGCCGGCCATTGCTCGCGTGGAAAGCTGCCGTCGCCCACCAGTACGCCGACATGATCGACACCCATGGCCGAAAGCGCCGCCGCTTCTTCCGGGCTGGTGATTTCGTAAATCTGGATCAGCATGGCGCACCCGACAGGATTCGAACCTGTGACCTCTGCCTTCGGAGGGCAGCACTCTATCCAGCTGAGCTACGGGTGCGCGGCGTATTTCTATAGCGCGGTACGGCCGCCCGCCGCAAACCGGGCCGGAACACCCGACCGCAGTCGCCGTTCACTCAATGGCAGGCGAAAGGAGAGTTGCGATGAAACGGTATTTTGCGTGCGCGGCAGCGCTGGCAGCCGCCTTAATGACGAGCAGTGCGCTGGCCGGCCCTTCCAGCCGGCAGGATTTCCTGAAGGACGCCATCAAGGGCGACAATTCCGAAATCCGGCTGGGCCAGCTTGCGGCGCGAAACGGCGCCACAGCCGCGGTGCGCGACTACGGCCGCATCCTGGTGGCAGATCATAGGAAGGCTAAAGCGCAGGCCTCGCGGGTTGCGAACCAGATCGGCATTGAGCCCCCTTCGGGCGCGATGCTGAAGGCGGATGCCGAGTACGTGAAGTTACGCGTGCTTTCCGGCAAAAGTTTCGACCGCGAGTTCGTTGGCTACATGATCAAAGATCACCAGCAGGATATCCATGACTTCTCGGCGATGGCACGCACACACAATGGACCAGTGGGCGATCTGGCACAGAAGCAGTTGCCAACGCTGAGGAAGCACCTGCACATGGCAGAATCGTTGATGAACATCTGAGCGGCGCGGTTCAGCCGGTTCCGCCAAGTTCCTTCATCAGACGATAGGTGAATTCGACGGTCTGGTAGAAATTGCCCTGTTCGTCGCGTTCGTCACGCCCATGGGCGCGAATGTCGGTGATGTCGAACCAGCCGCCGCCCACACCATAGCTGGGCATCCCCGCCGCCCGCGTGAAAATGGAATCGCTGGCGCCCGCCGCCATTTCCGGCATCACCGGCACGCCGGGCCACATCGAATGCACCACTTTGGTGACCTGCACCATCACTTTGGGATCGGGCACTGTCTCCTTCGCTTCCTGCACCGGTTCGAGCAACGTCACTTTGATGTTCGGATCTTCGACCACTTTCGCAAGCGTGGCGCGGGTCTGCTCCACGCTTTCGCCGGGAAACACGCGGCATTGGATGGTCGCGTCGGCGCTTGAGGGTAGCGCGTTCTCCTGCACGCCCGCTTTCAGCATCGTCGCCACGCAAGTGGTATGCAGGATGGCGTTGAGCGAAACGTCCTTCGCCAGCCGCGCGGCGGTGGTCTCGTCCACCGGCAACTTCGCCATAGCCATTAAATCGCTGCGCTTCTGCCCCGAGGTGCTGAGGGCGATGGTCTGGAAATAGGCTCGCGTGGTCGCATTGGTTTTGTACGGGAATTGGTACTGCGACAGCTTCGTGAGTCCGCTGGCCAGTTCATAAATCGCATTGTCGGGACGGGGTTCGGAGGAGTGACCGCCCTTGTTGGCCGTCTCCATCTTAAACGTCATATAGGTTTTCTGGACGGTCTCGACGCTGAAATCGAGGCGCTTGCCATCCAGGATTTCACCTGAGCCGCCGTCCGGATTGATCACCAGCCCCGCATCGACCAGATCGCGTTTGTGGGTGACCAGGAATTGCGGGCCATCCTGCTCCAGACCCACTTCTTCGTCCGCGGTGAACGCCACGATGATGTCGCGTTCCGGAACAAAATGCTCCTTCTTCAGCCGGATGAGCGAGGCCGCCGCCGCAGCGTCCTCGTCCTTCATGTCGGAGGTGCCGCGGCCGTAAAAGTAACCATCTTTTTCGGTGAACTTGAACGGCGGCAAGGTCCAGTCTTCGGGCCGGGCGTCCACCACATCCATATGGCAGATCCACATCACCGGCTTGCCATGCCCCTTCCCCTTCAAGCGAACGATCACATTCACCTGCCTAGGGTAATTCGTCTCCGGCACCACGCTGATTTCGGAATCGCTGAAGCCGTTGGTCTTCAGGTAGCGAACGAGAATGTCGGCCACGCCCTTGGTACCAACATCATGTACGGAGCGCACTTCGACAATATCGCGGAAGATATCGTGGGCGAGCTTCCGGTTATCCGCCGGAGGCATTGGTCCCGGCGGCGGTACATTGGCCGCAGCCGCGATTGCGAAGCTCGAACAGGCCAGCAGGACAGCGCTGAGTTTCAACACACGAAACGAAGATGGCATGAAAACCTCTTCCAACTCGCGCGCACGCTAACGCGCTTCTCACGCCAGCAGCAATGCGGCATTACAGAATGGGCGGCCGGAAGGCGCCGTCCCAATCCGCCGGCGGCGGGTACGTCTCGTACCACCCGACGCGCGCAAGATGCAGCTTGTAGAGCTGCGGGATGGCGCCGGAGAGATTGTTGCATTGATCGATCAGCGTCCGCGCGTCGCTCCAGCGCTGGCCCCGGATCGCCTGGAAAAGATGATCGTGGAACGATGATAGGGCGCGGAATTTCGGTGCGGCACGCACCAGCGGATTGCCGTAGAGTGCGTACACCTTTAGCGGTTTGCCGTCCGGCCCAACCGCGATCGTGTCCACTTCCAACATTGCGAAATTTTTCTCAGCGGCATCGCGGGTGTTTTCGCCCACGATAATCGCCGGCCCATAGCGGGTGGAGAGTTCGCTGAGCAGGTCGGCAATATCGGTGCACTCGCCGCTGACAGAATAGTCGTCGCGTCCTTCCAATTTGCCGATCACGGCACGTCCGGAGGCAATTCCGATACCAACCTGCAGCGCATCGTATGGCGTGCCTTCGCCATGCGAATCCTTCAGCTGCGTGAGACCGTTCATCATGCGCAGCGCGGCCTCGCAGGCGTGCGAGGCGTGATCGGGGTCGTCACCGGCGGCATTCCAAACCGCCGCGAAGCGGCTGCCGGAAGCATAAACAACCGCTCCTTTTTGATTGGCGATGGCATCTAGCGCCGGCGCAAACGTCCCGTCGAGCAGAGTCTGTACTCCATTTGCGTCCACACCGTCGCCCGCGCCGATTCCGCGCAGCCGGCCGGCGAGATACGTTACCGTCTCGCTTTTGGCCTGCGTGCGGGGCCGTGAAACAATGGGCGCAACAGCGGGGGAGACAGCCTCCGGCGGCGTATCGGAGGTGGACCGCACCGGCCTGCGCGGGGAAAGGGCATTGCTCACAAGCGCGCCGAACACAAACGGGACTATCAGCGCAATCGAGGGGCTCAGGGCAGCGACGAACAAATGCTGCCGCGCGAACAGCAGCCAGCTGCCGGCAAAGGCCAGCGCAATCGCAAAAACCGTGAAAAGGCCCGCCCACACCGGGCGCAAGCGCGCGAGCAGCACAACCAACAGGCATCCGGCGATGAGCAGGAACAGCAGCTGCGGCCACAATGCGGAGGCATTGCTGGCCCAAACCCCCGTCTCGAAGTTGGAGGTGTACAGCGCGGTGAGATCGTGGGACGGCGGAGCGCCGCCGGTGCTGCCGGCAATCCGGTCAAAGGCCGCGAACTGCAGGCTGCGCAGCGCCGCGGTGATGCCCGCCGGGTTTAGAGTCATCAAACCCGCCATCACGACCAGCACAATCAGGCCGACCGCGCCCGCAGTGAGAGAACCGGAGTTTCGCGTGCTCATTGCTTCTCCATAACGTGGGGCCCAAGCTTTTCACCAGAAGAATCGCAGAATATGCTGGCCGTCGTGTCCTCCGCTACTGTTCATGAGCTTTGCAACGAAGGCGGAAACGTGGAAACGGCGGCAAGTATCCGTTTGCGCTGAACGGTGGCAAGATGACGTTCCGGCCGCTGAGGGCCGCGGAACAGACCTGCGGGGCACGCTCTCAGCACCGCGGTATTATCGTTAGGTTTTCCGCTCCCGCTTCCAGAAGAACAGCAGCAGGCAAAGAATCCGATGGTGATGACCTGCCCCAGTCAGCTCACCTGATTCGTCGTGATAGACCGGCCCAGATTGAGAAGGTCGAGCTCACTCATTACGTTTGACGTAACGCATAAAGATCGTTAGAATCAGTCATGATCCTGAGCTATGGCGATGCGCGGACGGAACGCTTCGCGCACGGCGAACGGGTCAAGCAGTTCGAGCCATTCCGGCCGAGAGCGGAGCGCGTTCTGGACCGGCTGGGAGCAGCGGCCAGCCTGAGGGATATCGTCAACTTCCCCGGCCACCGGCTTGAAAAGCTGAAAGGCGATCGCAAAGGCCAATGGAGCGTGCGAATCAACGACCAATGGCGCATCTGTTTCAACTGGCCGGATGGCGCTCCGGGTCCGAGCGATGTCGAGATCGTCGACTATCATTGAGGTGAACCATGCGTAGGCCTATCCATCCCGGCGAACATCTGAGGGAAGCTTTGGAAGAAACCAGCATGTCCGCCGCCGAACTGGCGCGGCAGCTGGACATTCCCACCAATCGCATCACCGGGATTCTCAACGAGCAGCGCGCGATCACCGCCGATACGGCGCTGCGCCTTGGCCATTGGTTCGGCACCAGCGCCGATTTCTGGCTAAACCTGCAGAAGCTCTATGAGCTCCGCCTCGCCGAACAGGAAAGCGGCGCTGAAATTCGCAAGCTGCCGAAGCGGAAGGCGGCGTAGCCGAACGCTGCTATTTTAGCTTTATGCAGCTATCTCGATACTCGCCGTTCCCCACCACAAATATTTCGTCGAATGGCGATGTCGTTGCGATCTGCACCAATTCCGGAAGGATATCGTCCACGCGATTTTTCGGCAGGATGTCCAGCGGCACCTGAATCAACAGCGTATTTGCACCACGCGGATCGCCCTTCTTCTCCAGAGACAGCCTAATAGCATCGACCAGCGTCTTCTGTGCAGCGCCGGGGGAGTACATTATTCGCTCCCGCGACATTGCCGCCATGAATTCGGCAGTGGGACGGTCGTCAGTAACTCCTAGGTATCCACGCCCAATTCCCTTTTCATCGAGCTCCCTCATGACATTTAGACGAGCGCGTGCCTGTGCTACTGTAATCTGTATTTTGCGCAGCTTCCCGGTCGTAGGCAGAACACTGCAATCGATCGGCCCCGAATCCAGAGGGAACTGAATCAAGTCCGATCCCTGGAGCGTCGCCTGAGCGAAGCGACGCGCAGGGGCAACTTCGTCGCAAAGACGTTTGACCCGGCCCCTCGCTAAACGCATATCGGATGTTAGACCGGCGCCGTGCACGAACTCGACAACTACTGGATATCGTAGGAGTAAATCTGCGATTGATATGCCTTGTGTAAGGTCCTCGTAGAAAATGTCCAAAATATCCACTTGCGCATCCTCGCTGTCACAACGCGAGTCTAAGTGATTCGAGGGGATCGGAATATGAGGTTCAGATTTCTAGACCGCACCACCTAAACGCGCCTAATCCTGATCCATCTTCAATGCTGCGATGAAGGCTTCCTGCGGAATGTCCACCTTGCCGAACTGGCGCATCTTTTTCTTGCCCGCCTTCTGCTTGTCGAGCAGCTTGCGCTTGCGTGTGATGTCGCCGCCGTAGCACTTGGCAGTGACGTCCTTTCGTAGCGCGGACAAGGTTTCGCGCGCGATCACCTTGCTGCCGATCGCCGCCTGAATGGGAATCTTGAACAGGTGGCGCGGAATGAGATCTTTCAGCTTCTCCACCATGCCGCGCCCGCGCATCTCGGCGCGCGCGCGGTTGACAATCATGGAAAGCGCGTCCACGGGCTCGTCGTTCACCAGGATGGACATCTTCACCAGATCGCCTTCCTCGTAGCCTTCGATGTGGTAATCGAAGCTGGCGTAGCCGCGGCTCACGCTTTTCAACCGGTCGTAGAAATCGAACACCACTTCGTTGAGCGGCAGCGCGTAGCGCACCATGGCGCGGTTGCCGGCATAGGTGAGCTCGATCTGCCGCCCGCGCCGGTCCTGGCACAGCTTCAGCACCGCGCCGAGATAATCGTCCGGCACCAGAATGGTGGCGCCGATCCACGGCTCCTCGATAAAGGCAATGCGCACTGGGTCCGGCATGTCGGCCGGATTGTGCAGCTCCCTCATCGTGCCGTCGGTCATGTGCAGGCGGTAGATGACAGACGGCGCAGTGGCGATCAGCTCAAGATTGAACTCGCGCTCCAATCGCTCCTGCACGATTTCCAGATGCAGCAGCCCCAGAAAACCGCAGCGGAAACCGAAGCCCAGCGCGGCGCTCGTTTCCATTTCGTAAGTGAAGCTCGCGTCGTTGAGGTGCAATCTCGCCAGGGCATTGCGCAAGTCCTCGAACTGCGCCGCGTCCACCGGGAACAGGCCGCAGAACACCACCTGCTGCGCCGCATGAAATCCGGGCAGCGGCGTGTCCGTGCCCTTGCGTTCGTCGGTGATGGTGTCGCCGACTTGCGTATCGGCCACCTCCTTGATGGCGGCGGTGATGAAGCCCACTTCGCCGGGCCCCAGCGAATCCACGATCACCTGTTTGGGCGTGAACACACCGGCGCGCTCCACCTGATACACGGCATCCGCCGCCATCATGCGGATCTTCTGGCCTTTGCGCAGTTCGCCATCGACCACGCGCACCAGCACCACCACGCCGAGGTAGGAATCGTACCAGCTGTCCACCAGCAGCGCTTTGAGGGCCGCGGCCGCGTCGCCCTTGGGCGGCGGCAAGCGGTGCACCACCGCCTCCAGCACATCCTGAATGCCGATGCCGGTTTTCGCCGAAATGGGAATGGCGTCGCTGGCGTCGATGCCGATCACATCCTCGATTTGCTGGCGCACGCGGTCGGGCTCCGCGGCCGGCAGGTCGATCTTGTTCAGCACCGGCACGATTTCGAGGTTGGCGTCGATTGCCTGATAGACATTGGCGAGCGTCTGCGCCTCCACGCCCTGGCTCGCGTCGACTACCAGGAGCGCGCCTTCGCAGGCGGCAAGGCAGCGGCTCACCTCATAGGCGAAGTCCACATGGCCCGGCGTGTCCATCAGGTTGAGGGTGTAGGCCTCGCCATTCTTGGCGCGGTATTCGAGCCGCACCGTCTGCGCCTTGATGGTGATGCCGCGCTCGCGCTCGATCTCCATGGAATCGAGCACTTGCTCCTTCATCTCGCGCAAGCTGAGGCCGCCGGTGAACTGGATCAGCCGGTCGGCAAGGGTGGACTTCCCATGATCGATATGGGCGACGATGGAAAAATTCCGGATGTGGGAAAGGTCGGGCATGGGAGCGGTGCTCATATCCGAGCCTCTCCCGCTCTTCAACGCACCGCGGCCGACAGTTGAGAAACAGCCAAGCGAACCGTCCACTGGTGGAATTCCCGGCCATTGATCCATGGCGTAGATCGATCCGGAGCGTTTGCCAGAAAACAAGCTGCGTTAATGGTGTTTTTATCCTGCGTGCGGCGGGAGAGAATCCCATCGCCGACCACGGGCGTGGCGGCGGCAGGTGTGTCTCCCGTATTCATTGGCGCAAACTGCCGGCAGCACGGCAGGTGAAATCGGCGGCCCAAGCGTGTAAGAAAGCCGTTGAGAATGTCCGCAGCAGCATTAGGTCAGAGCCATGTCACAGCTTCCCGATCCGCAGGTCTTTGAAACCATCCGCCGCGCCAATCTCGGCGTGTCGCTGCACGATGGGGCTGCTTTCGAAGGCATGCGCCGGGCTGGCCGCCTCGCGGCGGAAGTCCTCGACCTGATGGTGCCGGAAGTTCAGCCCGGAGTGACGACGGCACACCTGGATCGGCTCGCCTACAAATACATCTTGGAGCATGGCGCCATGCCGGCGTGTCTCGGCTACCGCGGCTATCGCCACACCCTATGCACGTCGATCAATCACGTTGTCTGTCACGGCATCCCAAACGATAAGCCTCTGCGTGAGGGGGATATCCTCAATATCGATGTGACCGTCATCCTGGATGGCTGGCACGGCGACACCAGCCGGATGTTTCTGGTGGGCGAGGTCAAGCTGAAGGCCCGGCGTCTGGTGGACGTGACCTACGAATCCATGATGCGCGGGATTGCCGCCGTGAGGCCTGGCGCCACCACCGGCGATATCGGTCACGCCATTCAGTCTTATGCGGAAGGCGAGGAGCGCTGTGCCGTGGTGCGGGATTTCTGCGGCCATGGGGTGGGCCGCGTGTTCCACTCGCTGCCCAACGTCGTGCACTATGGACGGGCGGGCTATGGGCTCGGGCTGAAACCTGGGATGTTCTTCACCATCGAGCCGATGATCAATCTCGGCGCCTATGGCGTGAAGATTCTCAACGACGGCTGGACGGCGGTGACGCGCGATCGTTCGCTTTCGGCGCAATTCGAGCACACGGTCGGTGTCACGGAAGACGGCGTCGAAATTTTCACCCGCTCGCCCAAAGGCTACGACCGGCCGCCTTATTTCTAAGCTGCCGCCCCCATCCGATTGCTGCGCCGATTCCCGGCATACAGCAAACATGTAGAGGCCGGTAAACAACAGCAGAAAAATCGGAAGCAATGGGGAATAAACAAGCCACATAGGTGGCTTCCCAACCGCCATGACGGCGAAATTTGCGATGACCGTCAGCGTGAAGATGATCGAGAGCCAGCGGTGAATCTGCCGAATCCAGGCGCTGAGATTCAACGGAGCCTCCCTCTAAAATTTCATTCTGTCCGTGCCAACACCTGATCCAGCTTCGTCAGGAAATTCTGCCAGCCGAACTTCGCGCCGGCATAGGCCTGTTTCTGATCCGGCCGGAAGCCGGACTGCTCCATGCGCAGATGGGTGCCGTTGCCCGTGGGCGTGAGAGTCCAGGTCACCACACTCTTGAGGCTGAAAGCGGGATTGTCGCTCATGGAGTCCCAGCTGTAGGACAGCTTACTGCCTGGCTCGACGGCGAGAACTTCGCAGTCCAGCGAACCGTTCGGCAAAAATTCGGAATGGAAGTTAAAGCGTTCGCCCACAACCGGCTTGAGGTCGTTCTTCATCAGCCATTCCTCGATCAGGTGCGGCTGCGTGAGCGCGCGCCAGATCTTTTCCGGCGGATGCGGGAATTCCCGTTCGATAATGACGGAGAGAGTTTCGGACGCAGTGTCTGTCATTGGTCCATCCTGTTCAGTAGATTTTCAAGCGCATCGAACTTCTCGCGCCAGAACGCGGCGTAAAAGCCCAACCAGTCCACCAGGGGCTTCAGTGCTTTGGTCTCGGCGCTGTAGTGTGTTTCGCGGCCCTGCCGGCGACCGCGCACCAGCCCTGCGGATTTGAGCTGGCCGAGATGCTTGGAGACAGCCGGCTGCGATACGCGGGCTGCGTCGGTCAGCTCCCAAACCGTCAACTCGCCCTCGCGGCACAGCCGTTCAAAGAGCGCCCGCCTTGTGGGATCGGAAAGGGACTTGAAAACGATGTCCGCGCGGACTTGCATTGACGATCAATAACCGAACGGTTATTGATCGTCAAGCTGGAACCATCTGCTGAATTTGGGCAGAGTGATTGCGCGTCGGAGATGCGGCTGGCGGATGTGCCAAGAAAGCAACGGGGTGAGCCAGCAAATCGATTTGTGGCAGAGGCATCGGCCGTGTTCATTTCGAACGCGAACAACGAGCCTCACTACGTTGGTCATCGCGATCGGCTGCGCGAGCGCTTTTTGGCAAGCGGCGCGGACGCATTGCCCGATTATGAACTGCTGGAACTGGCGCTCTACGCCGCCATTCCACGCCGCGATGTAAAGCCGCTGGCGAAAACGTTACTGTCGAAATTTGGAACCTTTGCGGAGGCCATCGCGGCGCCGCGCGAGCGCTTGCTTGAGGTGAAGGGTATCGGCGACGGCGCTGTCACCCATCTGAAAATCATTCATGCGGCAGCGTTGCGGCTGTCGAAAACCAAGGTTCTCGGCCGGCCAGCACTCAGTTCCTGGCAGGCACTGATCGACTACTGCACGGCGGCCATGGCGCGAAGCCCGCAGGAGGAATTCCGCATCCTCTTCCTGGATCGCAAGAATGCGCTGATTGCCGATGAGGTGCAGGGACAGGGAACGGTGGATCACACGCCGGTATATCCGCGCGAGATCGTCAAACGGGCGTTGGAACTGTCCGCCTCAGCGATCATTCTGGTGCACAATCATCCGAGTGGCGATCCCACGCCATCGCGCGCAGACGTCGAGATGACGCGCGAGATCGCTGCCGCCGCCAAGGCCTTGCGCATCGCCGTGCACGATCATCTGGTGGTCGGCCGCGGCGGCACCACCAGCTTCAAATCGCTGGGGCTGATGTAAGCGCGGGGCAGGGCTTGCGGAATCTGAGGATGAACTGATCTGTCTTGTCATGCAGGCCGAACCCCTCTTGGTGCGAATCGCGCTGAGCGCGACCAAAGCGGCAAGCGGCCAGAGCCTCATCAGAACGCCCCGAGAGCGACGGTATATTCTATGCCATGCCACGCGCAGTCCACATACCCGATTGCATCAGTGCGGCGCGCTGGAAAGGACGTCCTTCACCTTGATGGCGAGCTGCTTGAGGCCGAAAGGCTTGGGCAGGAAGTGCAGGTCTTCCGCCTTTTCGTCATGTCGGCGAAACGCCTCCTCCGCATAGCCGGACATATAAATTATCTGGATGTCCGGCTTCAGCTTTTTGACCGCCCGCACCAGTGTCGGGCCATCCATGTTGGGCATCACTACATCGGTGATCAGCAAATCGATATCGTCGGCCCGTTTGCTCATGATTTCTAATGCCTGCTCACCGCCGGCCGCTTCCATGACCTCATAGCCGCGTTGTTTCAGCGCCCGGGCAGCAAAGCTGCGCACCGCATCTTCGTCCTCGACCAGCAGGATTGATTCCCGGCCGGTGATGTCGCGGGCAGGCGCGATCTGCTCGCGCATCTCAACCTCACCGTGGTGCCGGGGCAAATAGACGGAGAACGTGGCACCCTTTTCCACTTCACTTTCCACGTCGATAAACCCGCCCGTCTGCTTCACGATGCCGTAAACGGTCGCCAGTCCAAGGCCGGTGCCTTCACCCACCGGCTTTGTGGTGAAGAAGGGCTCGAAGATTTTGTTTATGTTGTCCTTTGGAATGCCGATACCGGTGTCGGACACCTCGACCCGCAGATAATCGCCAGCGGGGATCGTGCCGGAAGACACGGCCGTTGAATCCCTGAGGGTTTGATTGCTGGTGCGAATGATGACAGCACCCCCCTTCGGCATGGCGTCGCGTGCGTTCACAACCAGATTGATGATGGCGTTGTTGAGCTGCGCTTCATCCACATAGACGGGCCAGAGGCTCTTTCCGGATTCAATCTTGAGGGCAACGCCCTCCGGCAACAGACGCCGCAGCAATTCACCCAATTCATGCAAACCCGCGCCGAGATTGACCGTACGCGGCTGCATGGTCTGCTGCCGCGAAAATGCCAGCAATTGCCGGACAAGGTTCGCCGCGCGAATGGCGGTCTGCCGGATGTCATTGATATCGCGAAACGAAGGATCGCCGGCCTGATGCCGCATCAGCAGCAGCTCGGAATTGCCGATGATCACGGTCAGGAGGTTGTTGAAGTCATGCGCCACCCCGCCAGCCAATTGCCCAACGGCTTGCATCTTTTGCGCTTGGGCAAACTTCGCCTCCAGACCTTTGAGTTCGGAAACATCGATCAGATAGAGGGCGACGCCGTTTCCGTTTACAGACTCGAACGGAGTGGCGTAAAGCTCACCGATGGACTCCGGCTTTGCGGCTGCGCGAATTTCGACAGGGATGTTCCGCACCGCGGGAGTGCCGGCAAGAAGATCGTGGGTTCGCGCACGGTCCAATGGGGCGACGAGGTCCCCTATCGCGCGACCGGGAACATCCGATTGTCCGAAGAATGCGGCAAAGGCGCCATTGCATTCACCAATGGAACCGTCCGCAGTAACTGTCGCCACGCCAATCGGCGCATCCTTCAAAAAGGAAGCCGGCGCGAAGGAAGCCTGCGACTCCAGGCGCGGCTGCGAGGCGCCCGGCGCCGTTGCAGGCAGGAACCACCATGCCGTCCCGCCGCTCGCCAGCGGCCGGACGGAGGCGACGAGTTGAATGCCGGAGGTGAGCGCCACTGTGTCTTCATGGGGACGCCGCGCAGCCGCGCTACGGGTAAGCCGGTACAGAGTGGCGGCGGAGGAATCAGACCTCAGGGCCAGCTCCGGCGGTGGCGGAGCTTCATTTGGCTTGACGCCGGCCAGCTTACGATAGGCCTCGTTGCAACCCATGACAGCGCCGTCTGCGCCGGTAATTGCCCATGCCATGTGCATGGCTGAAGCGGCTTCTGCGATTTGCCGGGCGTCTTCCGCTGGATCGTCCCTGGTCCCGAGAACAAACAACAGAGAGGCGCCGATCACCGCGATTCCGAAGAGCAGCGCCAATCCGTCCCACGCTGCGGCGCGCGGTAGGGCCAAGGCGACAACGCCAGCCATCGCGCAGATAACGGCACAAGCCACGGCCACCCAGCGCCATGGGCCAAGAAGGATCCGAGACTGTCCCACGCGAAGGCTGGAGGCCGTGCCCATCGTCATAACAATACCTGAGTCGGTAAATGAATTGTTGATCATTTCGGAGCACAAGGGCGTGCGGCGCGTGCCCCCACGCTGGAGTTGCGGTGAAAGCTCCCGATTTGCTAATGCGGCCCGCCGCGAATAGTGCCCGGCCAGCAAGCTCAGAGCGTCCGCCCATTCTCAGCCCCTCCAAGTCCCTGCGGTTGTTGATCGTCACCGATGCCTGGGCGCCACAGGTGAACGGCGTGGTTCGCACGCTCGAAATTCTCGGCCGCGATCTGACGGCGCTCGGCCATGACGTGCGCTACGCCACGCCTGAAGGGTGCTTCACGGTGGCGCTCCCAACCTATCCGGAAATCCGCCTGGCGGTCCTGCCGCGCAAGAATCTCGAGCGCCTGATGGCCGAATTCCAGCCGACCGCCGTCCATATCGCCACTGAAGGTCCCCTGGGGTGGAGTGCGCGCGCCATCTGTCTGAAGAAAAAAATGCCCTTCACCACTTCATTTCACACGCGTTTTCCAGAGTACGTCACAGCGCGCTTTCCCTTTGTGCCCGAAGAGGTGATTTACCGCGCGCTGCGGCGCTTCCATGCGCCGGCCAGCGCGATGATGGTGGCGACCCCAACGCTGGAGCGCGAGATGCAGGCGCACGGCTTCACCAATTTACGCATTTGGTCGCGCGGCGTGGATGTGGAGCTGTTTCGCCCCATTCCCGATGCAATACTGCCGTTCGAGCGCCCGATCTGGCTTTATGTGGGGCGAGTGGCGGTAGAAAAGAACGTTGAGAGCTTCCTGTCGCTTGATCTGCCTGGCACAAAGGTGGTCGTTGGCGACGGCCCGGCCCGCGCGGGACTCGAACGCAAATATCCCGAAGTCCGCTTTCTCGGGCCGAAGGTCGGAGAAGAACTCGTCCGGCACTATGCGGCAAGCGACGGTTTCGTCTTTGCCAGCAAGACCGACACGTTCGGTCTCGTAATGCTGGAGGCGCTCGCCTGCGGGGTGCCTGTGGCCGCGTATCCCGTACCTGGACCGTTGGATGTCATCGGTTCCGCGCCGGTCGGCGTGCTCGACAATGATTTGGCGGCGGCATGTCACAGCGCGCTTCGGCTGTCGCGCGAGGCTTGCCGGAATTATGCGCTCTCCCGCTCCTGGCGCGCCTGTACCGAGCAGTTTCTTTCCAACCTTCCGGGCTAGCGCTGGCCGGGAACTGCGGCCATGCTAACTTGCCAATGTTACGTTGATTGTTTCCCGTGATGTCCGCCACTCCTGCCGATCTCCGCAGCCGCTGGCTTGCGCCTCCCGAAATCCTTTTTCTGGTCGGAGTCATTGTCGCCTGGGCCGCTTTTGTCGCGTTCCTCGGAAAGGACATGTCCTGGGATTTCCGCAACTACCATTGGTACATCCCCTACGCGTTCTTGCACGGCCGCATGGGCTTCGATGTTTCGGTTGCCCACCAGGCGACGTACTACAATCCCTTTCTAGACATCCCTTTTTACGTTCTCGCGACGCACATGCCCTCGTGGTTCGCACTCGGCGTGCTCGGCGCCGTTCAGGGCGCCAACATCGTTCCGCTCTATCTGATCGCGCGGTCCATGTTGCGCATGTCCTGGCGCCGTGTGATGGGAGCACTGCTCGCATTTGTGGGCGCCACGGGAAGCCTGACGGTTGGGCTCGCCGGTACCACCTATTACGACAACGTGCTGAGCCTGCTCATACTGGGCGGACTCGCCGCAATCGTCTGCAATCGTGACAGGTTACGCGCTGGCCCGGTCGCCGACGCTCTGCTGATAAGTGGTGTCGCAGGATTTGGCGTCGGAGCCGCGGCAGGATTGAAGATGCCGGAGGGCCTTTACGCCTTCGGCTTTGCGGCAGCGCTTGCGGTCTTGCCGGGCAGTTTGAAACGCCGCGGCGCGCGGCTTCTTGCCGGTGCGATTGGCGGCATCGGGGGCGTGGTGCTGTTCGCGGGCTTCTGGTTCGCCAAAATGTATCGCGAAACCGGCAATCCGCTGTTCCCCTACTTCAATCAGTTCTTCCATTCGCCCTTGGCGCTGCAGGCCTCGTATCGTGACGCGCGGTTCATTCCGCACCGCTGGCCGAAACGCTTGCTGCTGCCGATTCTGTTTTCCCTGCACTGGCAAGTGGCGAATGACCTTCCTTTTCAGGACATCCGTGTCGGCCTCACCTATATCATCGGTATCCTGACGGCGCCGCTCGCGTTCTTCCGGCGCAAAGACACCTTCGTCGATGCTACGGCCGTTGGCGCGCTGTTCGCCTTCGCAGGCGTCTCCTACACCGTGTGGATCTTCGCGTTCGGCATCTATCGCTACATCCTTACGCTGGAGATGCTCGCACCAATTCTGATTGTGGGCGCCATCGGGTTATGGCCTGTCGGCAAATACGTACACGGAGCCGCCGTCGCGCTCGCCGCCGTCGCCATCGGGCTGACCACGCGCTATGACATTCTGGATCGGGCGCCCTTAGGCGATCCATACATCCAGGCGCCCGTTCCGGCCATTAACGATTCCCGCCACAGCATGATTCTGATGACCGGCGAAGCGCCGATGGGCTATCTGGTGCCGGAGCTGCCACCGCAAGTTCCGGTGTTGCGAATCGACGGCTGGATGATTCAACCTGAGGACGGCTCGAAGTTAACCGCACAGACACGCCATCGGGTTAAGTCGTTCACGGGCGATCTTTACATCATCGCCAATGAATACGAGGTTGGGCGCGCCGGCGATGCGCTCGCCGATTACGGTCTGGGGATGCGATGGACGGAATGCAAGGTGTTCGCGACAAATCTCGGCGGCCCTTACCGGTTCTGCCCGCTGAAACACCTGCCGCCGAAGCGCAGCTGAACGTGGCACCGGTGCGTATCGCGGTGCTGGTTCCCTGCTACAACGAAGAAGCGACGATTGGCAAAGTGGTGGCGGATTTCCGCGCCGCGATGCCAACCGCCGATGTGTATGTTTACGACAACAATTCCAAAGATCGCACCGTCGAAGTGGCGCGCGAAGCGGGTGCCATCGTCCGCACCGAGCCGCGGCAGGGTAAAGGCAATGTCGTGCGCCGCATGTTCGCCGACATTGAAGCCGACATTTATATCCTGACCGACGGCGACGACACCTACGATGCCGAAGCCGCTCCGCAACTTGCCAAGGTGCTGGTGCGCGAAGGACTCGATGTCGTTTCCGGGCGCCGCATCGCGGTGGCAGAGGCGGCCTATCGCGCAGGGCATGTGCTGGGCAACCGGATGCTGACCGGACTGACGGCGACAATGTTCCGCGTCAAGCTGGCTGACCTTCTCACCGGCTACCGCGTGATGTCCCGACGCTTTGTGAAATCGTTCCCCTTCACCGCTGAAGGCTTCGGCATTGAGACCGAGCTCACCGTCCATGCGGTGCGGCTGCTGATGCCGACGAAGGAAATCGACACGCGCTACAAGGAGCGCCCGGAAGGTTCTGTGAGCAAGCTGAACACCTGGGGCGACGGATTCCGGATTCTCTTCACGATCGCGCTGCTGGTGCGCGAAGAACGGCCGCTGATTTTCTTCAGTGGTATATTTGTGTTGCTGGCCCTCCTGTCGCTGCTTATTGGAGCGCCGGTGATCTACGAATATGCCAGAACCGGATTGGTGCCGCGGCTGCCGACTGCGTTGCTCTCTACCAGTCTGATGCTGCTTGCCTTCCTGTCGCTGGTCAGCGGACTGATACTCGACACGGTGACGCGCGGCCGCTGGGAGGCGAAGCGCATGGCGTATCTTGCCATCCCCGGCCCACAGGGATTGAAACTCCTGTGAGTTGGTCCTCCGTTGCCGCGGTGGCATTGCGTTCGCGTTTTCTCAAATTCACGCTGGTGGGTGCGGCCGGGTTTGTCGTGAATGAAGGGGCGCTCTGGTTCGCGCTGCATGGACTGCGGCTCAATGCCTATGCCGCCGGCATTTTCTCATTCCTTGTCACGGTGACATTTACCTGGTGGGGCAATCGCGTCCTCACCTTCGCCGAGCATGCCGCAAAGGGCCTTCGCGCAATTTTCACTGAGTGGCTGTCGTTCGTGGCGGCGAACGGTTTTGGCTTTCTGGTGAACTACGGCGTATATGCCGCGTTAATCGCCACTGGACCGAAACCGCTGAACAATCCCTTCGTTGCGCTGGCGTTCGGCACAATCGCGGGACTGCTGTTCAACTTCGTTCTGTCCAGCCGCATCGTGTTCCGCGCACCGAAACTCTCCTGATCAGCTGGCACGGCTCTTCAGATCGGCGTTCAGGGTGCCCAGCATTTCCACGGTTGGAAAGCCGTCGGCGGGCAGGTGGTGGTCCTTCTGGTATCGCCTAAGCGCCGCACGCGCTTTTCGTCCCAGCACACCGTCTATATCGCCAGGATCGTAGCCCAGCGCCTTAAGATCGGTCTGGAACGCAATGCGCTCGCTCGGACCGAGCGGCCGCTGATCGGTCGGCCACGACGCAAGAATCTGTCCGCCGCCGCCGAAGCGTTCAGCCAGATTGCACACCGCGAGCGCGTAGCTGTCGGCATTGTTGTAGGTCAGCACGGCCTTGAAGTTTGGAAAGACCAGAAACGCCGGCCCGCGCCAGCCCGCCGGCAAATAAATTCCGGCCATACTGGAGCTGGTAGGTAGCGCTTCTCCGTGCGCATCGCGCACACCGAGCGATGACCATGTCCCGATCGGCTGGAAGTTCTCTGCATCAGCCTGCTCATAAGGAAACCCGCTCGGCAGGCGGACCTCCTGATAACAAGGCTCGCCCCATTGCCATCCGGCGCCCTGCAACAGCACGGCGGCGGACGCCAGCGCATCTGCCGGCGAATGCCACAAATCGATGCGTCCATCGCCATCGCCATCCACAGCGTGCGCCAGAAATGACGATGGCACGAATTGCGTCTGCCCGAAGGCACCGGCCCACGAAGATGTCATGGCACGGGGGTTCAGGCGTTGCCGTTCTTCCATCCGTATCGCAGCGATCAATTCGCGGCGGGCGAAGGCCTGACGCGGCCCGTCATAGGCCAGCGTCGCCAGCGCCTCGAACATGTCGAAGTTGCCCTGCGCGGCGCCATAGCCGCTTTCGATTCCCCACACGGCAACCAGAATTTCCTTCGGCACGCGGTAGCGGGCTTCCATGCTTGCGAGTGGCCCGCCGTAGCGCTGGAGCATGGCCTGACCACTCGCAACCCGCAATGCGGAAACGGTGGTGTCGAGATACTGCCAGACCGGCTTGATGAACTCCGGCTGCTTCCGGTTCAGTTCCTCCACGCGCGGGTTGCGGTGGATGCCGGCCATTGAGGCGTCATAGGTTTCGGGCCGAATACCGGCCGCTATAGCCTCTGCCCGGAAATCGCGGACAAAGGCGTAGAACTTGGCATCGGCCGAAGAGAGTGCCGGCGTGGCCACGGGTATCGGCGTTGGAGCAGGCGGTGGAGGCACATCGCGCGGGGGCGGGGTACAGGCCGCAAGCGCCAGGGCGATCGCCATTGCCGCCGCGCGGCCGCCAAGGCGGGGCTTTCGCCAGGCAGATGCGTCGCCTTCGGTCATTGAAAATTCCCCAAAAATCAACCGCTTCGCGACCGCCCGCCTTCACCTGGTCAGGACGTTGACAGCGTACAGCCTGCCGAATAGGTTCCGCGCCTCTTTTTCAGGGCCGCTCGCGGCCCTCTTTTGTTGAAGGCATGCCATGAAAGTCCGCAATTCCCTGCGCTCGCTCAAGAAGCGCGACAAAGACTGCCGGATCATCCGGCGCAAGGGGCGTACCTACGTCATCAACAAGAAGAACCCCCGCTTCAAGGCGCGCCAAGGCTAAGGCATCCAGGCGAAGCACTTTCGCAACAAGCGCGCCCCTTCTCCGGTGTCGTTCGTCAGAATCTTGACCCTGCGTCCTCGTGCGCCTAGATAGGCGCATAGGTGGCGGATGGGGCAAATTGAAACGGATCGGGCGAAAATCGTTTCTCGCCTGATCCGGGAAGGCTGGGAACTGGCGCGGCATGGCGGCTCGCACGACGTCTTCCGGCATGCCGTCAAAGGCGTCGTGATCGTTCCCCGCCACCGCACGCTTTCGTCCGGCGTATCGCGCAGCATCGCCAGGACTACCGGGTGGATTTGACGGCGCAGGAGGTTCAAGGATGTCCCGATATATTGCGTTGATCGATGGTAAAGCGGGCGCTTACGGCGTCGTGTTTCCCGATCTGCCGGGCTGCACGGCCATGGGCAAGACAATGGACGAGGCGCTGGCGAATGCTGCCGATGCACTGCGCGACTGGGCCGAGATCACGGAAGAAAGCCGAGCGAAAATTCCGCAGCCCCGTTCATTGGAAGTGCTGCGCCGCGATCCGCAGCTGAAACGGGCGCTTGCCGAAGGCGCAGGTCTTGTGACGGTGCCGCTGGTCCGGGAAACCGGTAGACCGGTAAAGGCAAATCTTTCCATCGATTCTGGGGTTCTGGCCGCAATGGACGAGGAAGCGCGGCGGCGAAATCTCACGCGCTCCGCCTTTGTCGAACTGCTCGCCCGTACCATGCTGACGAAAGTGGCTTAGGTTCGCCGCTGTGGCCAGCACCAAGCCGCCGAAATAGCCGCCAGAATATTTATTTGGTGCTGGTTCGTTCGCCAGCGGCATTTCGGCCTTACAATGGGCCGCATGATCCAATTGGCTCCGCCCGATCCTGAAATTGTTGCTCGCCGCGCGGAGATTGTCGCGGCGCTGAGGCGGCTGGTGCCCGATGGCGTGATCTCGGAGCCGGCGGGGCTGGCCGCCTACGATGGCGACGCGCTTGCAGCCTACCGGCAGGCACCGCTTGCCTGCGTGCTGCCGAAAGCGAAGGAGGAGGTCTCCGCCGTGCTGGCCTTCACGCACGAAATGGGGGTGCCGATTGTGCCGCGCGGGGCTGGCACGTCTTTGTCCGGCGGGGCGCTGCCGAGAGCCGACGGCATTCTGCTCGGCCTCGCGCGCATGAACCGGATTCTGGAGGTCGACATCGAGAACCGCTGCGTGGTCGCGGAGCCGGGCGTCACCAATGCGGCCATCACCCGCGCGGTGGAGGGGCATGGGCTTTATTACGCGCCTGATCCTTCCAGCCAGATCGCCTGCACCATTGGCGGCAACATTGCGGAAAATTCCGGCGGGCTGCACTGCCTGAAATACGGCCTCACCACGCACAATCTGCTCGGAGTCGAATTCGTGCTGCCGGACGGCGAACGCTTCCGCTTGGGCGGCAAGGCGCCGGGCGGTGACGGACTTGATTTGCTCGGCGTCGTCTGCGGTTCGGAAGGATTGCTGGGCGTTGTGGTCGAAGCCACAGTACGCGTTCTGCCGAAACCGCCCTGCGCGCGAACACTTCTGGCGGCGTTCCATTCGGTGCCAAATTCCGGCGCCTGCGTCGCCAACATCATCGCGGCCGGTATCGTGCCAGCGGCAATGGAGTTTATGGATCGCCGCTGCATCGAAGCCGTCGAGCTCTATTGCGCGCCCGGCTACCCGAAATGCGAGGCCATCCTCATCATCGAGATCGACGGCTTGGCCGCCGAAGTGGCCGACAGCGTGGCGCGCGTGAGCGAGATCGCGCGCCTGAGCGGCGCCTACGACGTGCGCGAAGCGGCGGACGAGCGCGAACGCGAACGTTTGTGGAAGGGGCGCAAGGCCGCGTTCTCTGCCATGGGCCGGCTCGCGCCCGACATGCTGTGCATGGACGGCACCATTCCGCGCCGCGCGCTCCCCGCGGTGCTCGCGCGCATGGCCGAGATGGCGGAGGAATACGATCTCGGTTTCTGCAACGTGTTTCATGCAGGCGACGGCAATCTGCATCCGCTGATCATTTTTGATGTGATGAAGCCGGGTGAGCTGGAACGCGCGGAAACGTTTGGCGCAGAAATCTTGCGCCTGTGTGTGGCGGCTGGCGGCGTGCTCACCGGCGAGCACGGCGTCGGCGTAGAAAAACGCGACCTGATGCCAGAGATGTTCTCCGAAGCCGATCTGGCCCAACAGCAGCGGCTGAAATGCGCCTTCGATTCTGCCGGCCTGCTCAACCCCGGGAAGGTGTTTCCCACGTTATCAGCCTGCATTGAGCAGGGGCACGCGCATGTAAAACGCGGCGGCATGCGCCATCCGGAGCTGCCGCGGTTCTGATGGCGACGCTTTCGGTTTCCAGCGAAACAGCTGTGGTGGAGGTGGTTCGGGCGGCGCGCGAAACTCGCCGCACATTGGAGATCGTCGGCCACGGTACCAAGCGCGGCTTCGGCCGGCCGCTGGAATGCGATGACGTGCTCGATCTGTCCGGCCTCACCGGCATCGTCACTTACGAATCGGACGAAATGATCATCACCGCCCGCGCCGGCACGTCGGTTGCGGAAATCGAAGCCGCGCTCGCGGAACACAATCAGCGCCTTGGCTTCGGTCCACCCGATTGGTCGTCACTGCTCTATGCGTATAACAAGTCCGCAACAATCGGCGGCGTTCTGTCCGCCAACGCCAATGGCTCCGCCGCCGTGCGCTACGGCCGCTGCCGCGATCATCTGCTGGGTTTCCGCGCCGTGAACGGCTTCGGCGAAGCGTACAAGGGCGGCGGAAAAGTGGTGAAAAACGTCACTGGCTTCGATCTGCCGAAACTCTTCTGTGGCGCGATGGGCACCCTCGGCCCGCTAACCGAAGTGACCTTACGTGTGTTCCCGATACCGCCACTTTCTGTGGTGTTCGAAATCGAAGCACTGACGTTTCCGCAGGCTGCTCCTTTGCTGCACCGCTTGTGGACCAGCGCGCTGGAACCGACCTGCCTTGCCTATGTGCCAGCGGTCGCAGCGCAAGAACTAGGGCTCGCCGAGAATGCCATTTTGGTCCGTCTTGAAGGCTCAGCAGCGCACCAGAAGGAACAGAACAAAATTTTGCGCGAACTCGCGGGGCGCCACAATGTCGCGGAAAACGAAGATGGCAACGCCATCATTAAGGCGCTCGGCGACGGTATGCCGTTTCATTGCAATTCGCTCGGTGTCCGGCGCGTCGCGATCGCGCCGTCGCAGGCGGCAGCCTTCGTCGCAGAACTTGATCCGCCGATGTGGTTCGCCGACTGGGCAGGCGGATTGCTGTGGGTCGGCGTGAAAGGGAACACAGCATCTATTCATGATCTCGCTGCAAGATATCACGCCTATGCGGTTCAGATTCGGCCCGACGATCATGCGGCAGCAAGTGAATTGCCCTTTCCGCCTGAACCGCCAGTGCGCGCGGAGCTGACCAAGCGGGTGAAGGCGGCATTCGATCCGCTGCGGCTGTTCAATCCCGGCCGGATGTGGGAGGGCGTGTAGATGCGCACGCATTTCCGCGGCGAACAGCTTGCCGATCCTGCCGTGAAAGAATGCGAGAAGAATTTGCGGGCCTGTGTGCATTGCGGCATCTGCACCGCCACGTGTCCTACTTATGTACTGCTTGGCGACGAGCGCGACTCTCCGCGCGGCCGCATCGTGATGATGCAGAAGATGCTGGAGGAAGAGGGCGCGCCGTCCACCGAAACCGTGACGCATCTCGACCGCTGTCTCTCCTGCCTCGCTTGCCGCACTGCTTGTCCCTCCGGCGTGGATTACGCGCGGCTGATTGACCGTTCCCGCGCGCACATCGAACGCCACTATCGCCGCCCTCTCGGAGATCGCATTCTGCGTTGGACAATCGCCACGGTCCTCACGCGGCCATCGCTCACGCGCATCGCACTCGCATTTGCCCGCCTTGCATTTCCGTTCACGTATTTCCTGCCGCATCGCTTGCGGGCGATGGCCGAGAAAGCTCGCCCGCATTGGTTCCTCCCCCGCGAAGCGGGGGAGGGGGACCATGCAAGCGAAGCACGCGGGAGCGTGTTCGCACAGCATGGTGGAGGGGGCGGAAGCTCCCGCCCCCCTCGTCGCCTTCGGCGACACTCCCCCCGTAAACGGGGGGAGAGCCAGATCTTCGAGACTTCCCCGCAAGGCGGCGCTCTGCGCCGCGTCGCGCTTCTGCCCGGCTGCGTGCAGCAGGTAATCGCGCCGGAAATTGACGAAGCGGTTGGGCGATTGCTGGCCCGGCGCGGAATCGAACTCGTGCCGCTCCCGCGCGCCGGCTGCTGCGGAGCGCTGCCACATCATCTTGGCCGCGAAAGCGAAGCCAAAGCCTGGGCGCGCAAAATGATCGAAGCGTTCGAGCGCGCCGGTGGTGCCGAAGCATTCGAGAGTGTGCTGATCAGCGCGACCGGCTGCGCGGCGCACATCCACGAGTTGGAATATCTCTTTGCGGATGAACCGGATTGGCAGGCCCGCGCGCGCGCCTTCTCGTCTGCATTGGTGCAATTGGAGGGGTTATCCTCCCCCGTTTACGGGGGAGGTGGATCGCCGCAAAGCGGCGAGCCGGAAGGGGGATTTGCGGCGGCTCCCCCCTCCGCTTCCCTCACTTTGTTCGCTCGGCACCTCCCCCGCAAGCGGGGGAGGATAAGTACGGAGGCGCGCACAACGGGACTATCAGAATTGCGTGTTGCCCTGCACGTCCCGTGTTCACAGCAGCATGGGTTGCACTGGCCGGATAGCACGCAGCTGCTTGAGGAGGCCGATTTCAAGGTGTTGCAAATCCCGGAAGGCCATCTCTGCTGTGGTTCGGCTGGCAGTTACAGTTTGCTCCAGCCGGAGATCGCAAACGAGCTGCGCAAACGCAAGCTGGCGAACATTCGCGCCCTGCGCCCGGACGTCATCGCCACCTCCAACATTGGCTGCCTGCAGCATCTGAGCGGCCCCGATGCGCCGCCCATTGTACATATTGCCGAATTGCTGGACTGGGCTGAGGGCGGGCCAGTCCCTCCAGCACTCCACAATCGCGTTCAGTTGATGGCGGCGGGCGAACCGGTGGATTAGGATCGAACCCATGCGAATTGCCGCCCTTGTTCTTTCGGCCCTACTCGTCACCGGCGCGGCCATTGCTTCGCCCAAACACGCGAGCAAGGCGACGTCGGGTGAAATCGATGCGCTCTTCGGCGCCCTTGGCAAGGCTCAATCGGAGGACGAAGCGAAGCCGATCGAAGAAAAGATCCTCACCGCCTTTTTGCGCTCCGGCAGCCCAACGGTCGATCTGCTGATGACGCGCGCAGCCGCCTCCCTGCATGCCGGCGACACCACAACCGGCCGAAAGCTCGTCTCGGCTGTCACCGATGTCGCACCCAACTATGCCGAAGGCTGGCACCAGCGTGCCGAGATGCTCGCAGAAGCCGGCGACGATCAGGGCGCCATGTTCTGTCTGCAGAGAACGGTGACGCTCAATCCCCGCCATTTTGAAGCGTTGGCGGAACTGGCGGGCAAGGTCGAGGAATACGGCGACAAGCCCGCCGCGCTGCGCCTCTACCGTAAAGCGCTGGCGCTCGATCCGCAGATGGAAGGGATTGCCCGCACGGTGCGCGCCTTGGAACACGAGGTGGAAGGCGAAAGCTTATAAGCTAGCGGCCGCCTACAAACGCGACGCGCAGCAGGTTCGTTGAGCCCGAGGTACCCAGCGGGACACCCGCGGTAATCACAATCCGCTCACCGGATTTCGCAAACCCTTCTTGAACCGCCATCTCCGTCGCGCGCTGCACCACATCATCAAGGTCGTGCGCGTCTTCGGTCAGAACGCAGTGCAGGCCCCAGGCGACAGATAATCGCCGTGCGGTCTCCACCAGCGGCGTCAGTGCAATGATCGGCGCTTCCGGCCGTTCGCGCGCAGCCCGCAAGCCGGTGGAGCCTGATTTCGTCCATGTCACAATGGCGCGGGCATGAATGGTGTGCGTCACCTCGTGAACGGCCGCCATGATGGCATCGGCCGTGGTTTCTTCCGGCGGCGCACGCGTGGCATCGAGCAGGGATTGATAAAGCGGATCGTTCTCGGCGGCGGCTGCGATCTTGTCCATCATCGCTACCGCTTCCACTGGATGTTTGCCGGTTGCCGTTTCCGCCGACAGCATCACGGCGTCGGCGCCGTCGTATACGGCGGTCGCAACATCGGAAACCTCGGCGCGTGTCGGCCCCGGCGCCTCGATCATGGATTCCAGCATCTGTGTCGCCACGATGACCGGTTTGCCCACCCGCCGCGCTGCCCGGGTGATTTCCTTCTGCCGTCCCGGGACAGTCTCGATGGGCAGTTCCACACCGAGATCGCCACGCGCCACCATCAGCGCGTCAGAAAGATCCAGAATTTCGCTTAGGGATTCGAGAGCCTTGGGCTTCTCGATTTTCGCCAGAATGGCGGCGCGTCCGGCGACCAGCTTACGTAGCTCCGCCACATCCTCGGGCCGCTGCACAAACGAGAGCGCGATCCAGTCCACACCGAGATCGATCGCGGCGTGCAGATCGCGCCGGTCCTTGTCGGTCATGGAGGAAACCGGCAGCAAGGTGTCAGGCAAGTTGACGCCTTTGCGGTCCTTGATCGTACCGCCGAGCTCAACCACCGCTTCGGCGGAATCAGGTTTTGAAGCCCACGTGCGCAGGCGAACGCGCCCATCGTCGATCAACAGGCAGTGCCGCTGCTTCAGCGCTGCAAAAACTTCGCCGTGCGGAATCGGCAGCACTGCCGGATCGTCAGAGGCATCCTCGCGGACCAGCTTGATGCGATCGCCTTCTTTCAGATCGATTGCGCCGCCGGGCAGTTTACCGAGCCGGATCTTCGGGCCCTGCAAATCGACGAGAATTCCGATGGGGCGGCGGACATCCGCTTCCAGCCGCCGCACTCTGGCCTGAACATCTTTCAGCGATTCAGGCGTGTTGTGGCTCATGTTGATGCGGAACACGTCTGCGCCCGCCTCGAACAGCGCCTTCATCTGCTCGGGCGAGCAGGATGCAGGCCCCAGCGTCGCCACGATCTTGGTTTTGCGTCCGCGCCGCATGCCTGTGCAAACCGCTCAGCGTCTGCCGAGGTTCCGCCCCGTGCGGCCTCTTGCGATCCGAATCATAGAAGAGAATATCATCTGAAATGAACTTGTCGGGAAGATGACAATGGATGACAGCACGCGAGACCAGATGGAAGCGGCCGTGTTTCGCCGGCTCGTATCACACTTGCGCGACCGCACCGATGTTCAGAACATCGACATAATGATCACTGCGGGTTTCTGCCGCAACTGCCTGGGCGACTGGTTTCAGGAAGCCGCTGCGGACCGTGGCATTAATTTGAGCAAAGAGGATGCGCGGGCGGAGATCTACGGAATGCCGCAGGCGGAATGGAAGCGGCGCTACCAGAAAGACGCGACACCGGAGCAGCAGGCTGCGTTCGCTGCATCGCAGAGCACGCAAAAGACTCACAGCTAACAGTGCGTGCCCGCGTTGCGGCAGGCGGCGGCCGCCTCGTATTCTCCTTCCAGCTTGTTGCCGGTGACGGAGATTCGCATGTCAGCTGTAGGCGTTGTGGAAAAGACTGCTTCCTCGAAGGCGGGGTTTGCCGTCGATCATCTGAGATCGTTTGTGGAGCGGGTAGAGCGGCTAGAGGAAGAGAAGGCCGCGCTATCGGCGGATTTGCGCGAAGTCTATTCCGAGGCAAAGGGGCAAGGCTTCGATACGAAGATCATGCGTCAGGTCGTGCGCCTGCGGAAACTCGATCGCGCCGATTTTCAGGAGCGAGAAGCGATTCTCGATCTTTATATGAGCGCGCTGGGCATGCGCTGATCTCTCGTGACGCGCCTTCGGCTCGCACCCCAGGATGATGTCGTGCTGAGACGCATTAAGGGAGAAATGCCCCGAAGCATCAGCCGGTGGCCTGCATCGGTGGTTCGCCCTGCTCATCGGCCATGTGCTGTTCCAGTCCCAAGTCCTTGAGCTTGCGATACAGCGTCGAGCGGCCAATTCCCAAGCGGCGCGCCACTTCCGACATGTGCCCTTTGTAGCGCGAGATCGCCATGCGGATCATCTCCGTCTCGATTTCCTCCAGCTTCCGCATGTGACCGGCAATGTCGGTTGCTGACATGCTGTACGGCGAGCCCGGCGAAGGTGACTTGACTGACTCGGCTGCCGTTTCGGCGGGCATCGCACGCGATTCGGCCGCTGCCGGACGGTGTACCGGCGCTTCGCGGCCCATTGCGGCCGCGATCTGCGGGAAATCGCACAGATCCAAGGTGTCGCCGTCGCACAGCACCACGGCGCGGAAAATCGTGTTCTCCAGCTGCCGCACGTTGCCGGGCCAGGAAAAATCCGCGATCAGATCGGACGCCTCGACGGTGAGCCCCGCCACCGCCTTGTTCTCCTCGGCCGCGAAGCGCGTGATGAAGTGCCGCGCCAGCGCCGGCACATCTTCGCGGCGCTGCCGGAGCGGCGGCACGAAAATCGGAAACACGTTCAGGCGGTAGTACAGGTCTTCGCGGAACTGCCCGTCGCGCGTGAGCTCTGCAAGATCGCGGTTGGTGGCGGAAACAATTCGCACGTCTACCTTCACCGGCCGCTTGGCGCCGACAGGATCGATTTCGCCTTCCTGCAGCGCGCGCAGCAGCTTGACCTGCATGTCGAGGCGCAGTTCGCCGATTTCGTCCAGGAACAGGGTGCCCCCGTCCGCTTCCCGAAACTTTCCGAGATGCTTGTCGGTGGCGCCAGTGAACGAGCCTTTTTCATGCCCGAACAGAATGGATTCGATGAGGTTTTCAGGAATGGCGCCGCAGTTTATCGTCACAAACGGTTTTCCCGCGCGCTCCGATGAGCCCTGAATGGCGCGCGCCACCAATTCCTTGCCGACGCCCGATTCGCCTTCGATCAGAATCGGGATGTTCGATTGCGCCGCGCGCTGCCCAAGACGGATCACCTGGCGCATCTCGGAGCTTTTCGCGATCAGGTCTTCGAAATCGAGGCGGTTTTCCGTTTTCTTCTTCAGCCGCGTCACTTCGCCGGACAACGTGCCGATCTTGAGCGCGTTGCGGATGGAAACCGTGATGCGCTCGGGGCTTGCGGGTTTGACCAGAAAGTCGTTCGCGCCCGCGCGCATGGCCTCGACCGCTGAGTCGATGCCGCCCTTTGCCGTCAGCACAATCACCGGCAATTCAGGATAATGGGCTCGCGCTCTGGAAAGAACGGTGAGGCCGTCCAGATCCGGCATCACGAGATCGAGAAGCACCAGCGCGATCTGATCGCCCCGCGGCCCTTCCAGCAGATCGAGCGCAGGCTGTCCGCCGGGCGCCGTGACCACCGGCATGCCAGCGCGCGTGATCGCGGTTTCCAGCAAGCGCCGCTGTACGGGATCGTCATCGACAATGAGGATATGCCGGGCCATCGGCCGCCTTTCCGTCCTCGCCCATGTTCGCCCGGAAAAGGTAAAGTTCACGTTTATGGTCCCGCTTTGCGACAGGTGGTGCGAGCGCGCATAAACGGAAACCAAGCAATTTACAGCAAATCCTGCCGGCACTGGTGAATGAATCGTGAAGCGTCTGAACGCGCCAGAGGCAGCAGAAAACCTGCAAGTCCAGGTGCGTGGTCAGAGGGCCGCTGTCGCAATAGCGGGTTTGAATGAACGATGTCCGGCCAAATCCAGTGCAAGGTACGTCGCCAAAGCGACCGGTACGAGCGCCGGTCCCGGGATATGCAGCGTCGCAAAGCCGATTTGCAGGAACAGCAGCCAATAGGCGAGTTGCGCCAACCGATTGCCGGTGCCGTCCAGATTTGTCTGTGCAATCAACGCGACAGCCGCCAAGGCCAGCGGCAAAGCATCGTAACCCATCAGATAGGGAGTCGCGGCGATCGAGCATGCGAAAAATAATGCCTGTAGCTTCACAGGCTCGGCATCTGGGTGGTTACGGAATGCCCAGAAGACGGTTGCGGCTGCGCATATGGAAACCAGACCTTGCAGCGCCATGGACAGGCCGTAGCCCAGCCCGGCCAAATGGGCATTCATGAACACAGTGGGCATCAGATGCGTCGCAAAAATGCTGGTGTCGCGGAGCACCATATTTTGCGCAGGCACACCCACGTTCCAGTACACAGACCAGATGTTTGGCCCATAGAGAGCAGCCGTTGCTGCGGCCATCAGCACGGCTGTCGCACTCGCAACAAGCAGAACTCGCCATCGTCCTGAGGCAACCAGCATGACAGGCAGGAGCAGGGCGATTTGCGGTTTGAGAGTCAGCAGTCCGACGAGAATTCCTGCGAGAACTGGCCGGCGGTCCAGCCATCCGAAGATGGCCAGCAGCGCAGCCGTTGTCAGGAATGTGCTCTGGCCGGACATCAGGCAGAATACCGCCGCCGGCGAGACGAGCACCGCAAACAACAACCGTTCATTCCGAAGCTGCGGCCAAGCCGCCGCGCAGAACGCTGCAAGGCCAAGCGCCGTCCAGCACAGGAGTGCGGGGATGTAGCCAAGAGGTCCGAAAGGAGCGGCGAGCAACAGAAGCGATGGGGGGTAGGACCAGTTTTGGATCGGATATCCATGCCCTACCAAGGGCGCGAGCGCATGATTGTACAAAACAGGGTCATAGAAGCGTGCAGGGTGGCCGTCCAAAGCCGCTCGCCCGTACATCCAGAAGTTCAGGAAGTCGCGCCCGGCCACAAGAGTTGTGGCGTCACGCGGAAATGGCTCTATCCAGTGCGTCTTCCAGTAGAAGCCAATTGCCATCGCGGCAAACGCGACTCCTCCAAAAATGAGGAGTGCGCGAAGGTCGTCACGCGGTTTTGTCGCGATATGTGAGTCAGCCATGCCGATCGTCATCGCACGGCCGCGGTTGCATTTTTGTTACTTCATCGGCGCTATTCCCGCGCTACATCATACAACCATAGGCGCCGCGGCGTGCGGTCCGCGGCCCGTCCCCGTTCCTGAGACATGTGCGCGAATGCCTATTTGCGAGCGGCCGGGCAAGAGCAAGCGCCGGTAATTCAGCCTTCACCTCTTCAAGCTACCCTCGCTGAAATACGTCGCGCCTGTTGTGCTTCAATATGCAGAAAACTCACATTCCCGCCCTTGATGGGCTCCGTGCGGTCGCCGTCGGGTTGGTACTCCTCAGCCATTCGCGGGTGCCCGGTTTCCACGAGGCTGGCATCGGTGTGGATATATTCTTCGTCCTGTCCGGCTACCTCATAACCAGCCTGCTGACGCGAGAAATCGAGCAAACCGGCAAGTTGGCCCTCTTGAAATTTTACGTTCGAAGGCTGAGACGGCTGACGCCCCCCTTGTTACTGCTCGCTATAGCGTATCTGGCATTTGCACCGGCCGTCTGGCCAGAACGCACGGCCGCTCAGCACGCAAGCTATGTGCTTGCTGCAGTGACCTATCTGATGGATTTCGTGCGCTCGGGACGTCCCTGGTTCGCCAATCCGCTTGAACACACGTGGTCGCTGGCCGTCGAGGAGCACTTTTATATGCTCTGGCCTCTAGCGCTTTTGGGACTACGCTTCCTGCCGAGGCGATTTCTTTTCCCGGCGCTGCTCACGGGATGCGCGGTGGCGACGTTGTGGCGGTGCGCAGGTTTGTATCTCTATGGCTGGGAGACTGCCTATTTCCGCTTTGATTTTCGGCTCTCGGGACTCCTCTTGGGCGCCGCTCTCAGCGTGGTCCCGAACGTGGGGAAACCCGTTCGGTTTGTTTTATACGCGGTCGCGCTCGGTGTCGTCGTTGTGAGCATGGTTTATTTACAGACAGCGCTGGTGCTGTGCACCTTTGCAGAGGCGGTTGCGGCACTGACAATTCTTGCGGTGCTTCAGGGTGAGGCTTGGACCTCGTGGCTGGCCTATCCGGTGCTAGTCTATGTCGGCCGAGTATCTTATGGCTTCTACCTCTTTCACTACCCGTTGACATGGTGGCTCACCGATCATGTGCCGTGGCCGGTGACCCTGTTGTTTGCGGGCGGCGGTGGCTTGTTGCTGGCGAGTCTGTCCTATCATTTCGTCGAACGGCCGGTGCTGGACGGAGGTTTCCGCCAACGCCATGCGCCCGTTGCCGCGTGACAGCGAAAAGCAGGCGCAGAGCACGCGCCAGTAATTCCGACGTCATGAACATGCTCGACGAGCGAACACATGCTACACGCCGTCATGGCGGAGCAGAAATCCTTCGACTATTGGCAGTATTTCATTGCGGAAACGCAGCGCGCCGATGCGCCGCTCTACACGCAGATCGTGCGGGGAATTGCTGGCGATGCAACGCTGAAGGAACTCGCGGCACGGGTACAAAAAGGCCAACCGGCCGCCAATATTCTCCTTGCATCCGTTCACTACCTGCTGTTGCGCGGCGCGGTGCATCCGCTCCGGCGATTTTATCCAAACCTGAATGGCGGCAACCGGATCGAACACGAAGATGCCTTCCCGCTGTTCAAGGATTTCGTCGGCACGCATCTCCCGGAGCTCACGCCGCTCATTGAAAAGGGCGTCACCAACACGAATGAAGTCGCGCGCTGCTCGGCACTCCACGCGGGCTTTCGCGCGGTGGCGAAGGAAGCGGGCGAACCGCTGCATCTGATCGAGATCGGCCCCAGCGCCGGGCTGAACCTGCTGTGGGACCGTTATGGCGTGCGCTATCGGGGCGCGGATGAGATCGTTCAAGCAGGGCCAGACGATGCGGCGCTCACTATCGAATGCGAATTGCGCGGCGGCAAGATACCGCCGGCCGGTTCATCGCCGCGCATCGCCAGTCGCGTGGGTTTGGAGCGCAACCCCGTGGATCTGTCCGATGCGAAGCAGCGCGACTGGCTGAAGGCGCTGGTGTGGCCGGATCAGCTGGCGCGCTTCGAGCGGCTGGAAAAGGCGATCGAACTCTTCCGCGCCAATCCCGCCGAAATCTGGGAGGGCGATGCCCTGTCGCTACTGCCCAACGCCATCGCACGGGTGCCGGAAGACCAGCCGGTCTGCGTCTATCACACCTATGTTGTGTACCAGTTCAGCGAGGAGATGCGCGAAGTGCTGAACAACATCCTCATCACGGCAAGCCTGCGGCGCCCGATCTGGCGATTGAGCTGCGAAGGCAGCCTGATTACGGTGGGCGAGGCTCCCATGCGCCTGCGCCATTATGCAGATGGGCGAAAGGAAAGCCGCGTGCTGGCCGCCTGCCAGTCTCACGGAGCCTGGCTGGAATGGCGTGACTGAATCGGCCGTTGCCCCTCGGTTTCGCTTTGCTATAGTCCCGCCCGCTTTGCAGTCAGTGGGGACAGAGATGGCCGATTATACCGGGCAGAATGAAAGCTCGGAGTTCATGAAAGACCATGTGAGGACCTGGCACGGGTTTCTCAAGCTCATCAAATGGCTGGTCATCGGCTCGATCATCCTGCTGATCGTCCTTCTCATCTGGCGCACACACAACGGCTGATCCACACCTCCAATGAAACTCGCTGTCCTCAAGGAGCGCCGTCAGGGCGAGGCACGGGTCGCGGCCACACCGGAGACGGTGAAGAAGCTGAAGGGATTGGGCCTTGAAGTAGTGGTGGAAACGGGCGCCGGCGCGGGCGCACGATTCTCGGATAGCGATTACGAGGCAACCGGTGCGGCGATTGCGCCGGAGACGGCCTCTGCGCTGCGCGATGCGGATATTGTCTTCAAGGTACGCGGACCAGAGCCGGACGAAATTGCCGGCATCAAAAACGGTGCGGTGTTCGTTTCGCTGCTTGCACCCTATTCCGAGCGGCAGGCGATCGAACAACTGGCGGCGAAGGGCGTGGTGGCTTTCGCCATGGAGTTCATCCCGCGGATCTCCCGCGCGCAATCCATGGATGTGCTGTCGAGCCAGGCGAACCTTGCCGGCTACAAGGCAGTGATTGACGCCGCCGCCACTTTCCGCCGTGCCTTTCCGATGATGATGACGGCGGCTGGCACGATTGCGCCCGCGCGTGCCTTCATCATGGGCGTGGGCGTCGCCGGCTTGCAGGCCATTGCTACGGCACGGCGTTTGGGCGCGATTGTTTCCGCTACCGATGTGCGGCCCGCCACCAAGGAGCAGGTGGAGTCGCTGGGCGCCACTTTCGTGGCGGTGATCGACGACGAATTCAAACAGGCGGAAACCGCCGCAGGATACGCGAAGCCCATGTCGGCCGAATATCAGGCGAAGCAGGCGGCGCTGATCGCCGAGCACATCCGAAAGCAGGACATCGTCATCACCACCGCGCTGATTCCCGGTCGCAAGGCGCCGGTCCTCCTCACGGAGGATATGGTGGCGACGATGAAATCCGGCTCGGTGATCGTCGATCTCGCGGCCGAGCAGGGCGGCAACTGCCCGCTGACGCGCGCCGACGAGGTTGTGGAGGCGCACGCCGTCACCATCATGGGCTACACCAATTTGCCGTCACGGCTGGCGGTAGACTCCTCCAATCTTTACGCCCGCAACCTGTTCAATTTTGTCTCCCTGATCGTAGACAAGAAAACGGGTTCGCTTGCACTCAACTGGGACGACGAGATTGTCAAAGGCGCCGCCCTCACCCGCGACGGCCAGATCGTGCATCCGAGTTTGAAGGGGTGAGCAGGATGTTGAAAAACAGAATTCCCTCTCCCCCTCTGGGGGAGAGGGTCAGGGTGAGGGGGAGAATTTCAATGTCTCGCGCACCGTTGACGCTGTACTCGTTTCATCATCGCCCCCTCACCCCAGCCCTCTCCCCCGAAGGGGGAGAGGGAGCAGATCGGTGCTGCCCATGGAACTGATCGATCCGTTCATCTTCCGGCTGTCGATTTTCGTGCTGGCGATCTTCGTCGGCTATTACGTGGTGTGGAGCGTGACGCCCGCGCTGCACACACCGCTGATGAGCGTCACCAACGCAATTTCCTCGGTGATCGTCGTCGGCGCGCTGATTGCAGTTTCTGTAGTCGCGCTAGGAAGCCATTCCTGGACCTCAAAAATCCTCGGTTTTTTCGCGCTGATTTTCGCCAGCGTGAACATTTTTGGCGGCTTTCTCGTCACCCAGCGCATGCTCGCGATGTACCGAAAGAAAGAGAAGAAGTAGCACCGATGGGCTGGGGGCAAGGAGCGCAGTGCGGATGGCTGCTGGTCGTTGCGGCAGTTCTCAGTGCCTGCTCCAGCATGAGCCCGGCAGCGCCGGAACCCGCGACGGCAAAGCACATCCTGCAAAAGAACTTCACGGTGGGTGAGCTGAAAGCCGCGGCGGTTGGCGAAACGATGGTTTCGCTGAAGGACTACTACGAGAAAGAGCGGCATAACGTCTGGTCTGTCGGCCAGGCTGCGACCCTGCGCGTTGGGCTCGGCAGCATGGTGCTGATTCCGGGCGATTACACGGCAGTGCGGCACGTTCAGGAAGATGGAAGCGCATACGATGCCGTCGAGATCAAAGTGCATCCGTTCGAGCTGACCACCCTCAAACCATCCTCCGCGTCCGTGCCGATGATGTTCTTCATCGATGACAGCGGCCGGGTTGCGCGCGCCGGCGGCGGCCTTGGCATTACCACGGAAGTTTCCGATCTCGATCCGGCGGATTTCCGCGCCACGCGCGGTGAAAAGACCAGCATCGACGCGAGGCATGGCTACACAAACTTCGAGTTGCTCTACGCGGGCGTAGATGCCGGCGCCGTCCGGATCACCTATCGCGAGTACGCGCCGAACGATCCATCGCGGCCGGCGAAGTTTCAGGATCTGACATACAATCTCACCGACAAATCCATCCGCTTCAAAGATGTGGCGATCGACGTCGAAAGCGCGGACAACCAGAACATCCGCTTTCGGGTGAAGTCGGTACCGCAGGACTGGATGAGCGCAGGCGCGCCATGAGCGAGAGGGAACACATCTGTGCAAGCTGATCTCGCCGCCCTCGCCTATCTGGTCTCGGGCGTGCTGTTCATTCTGGCGCTGCGCGGCCTGTCCTCGCCGGTAACTAGCCGCGCTGGCAACCGCAACGGCATGATCGGCATGGCGCTCGCCATCGCCACCACCTTGTGGGTGACGCATGTTGTCGATGCGCTGACTTGGGGCATGATCGTTGCCGCCATGGCGATCGGCGGCGGCATCGGTGCAGTGATCGCCCGCCGCATTGCCATGACGGCGATGCCGCAGCTCGTGGCGGCATTTCACTCATTGGTGGGTCTTGCGGCCGTGCTGGTTGCGGCGGCCGCGTTCTATTCGCCGGCCGCCTATGGCATCGGCACGGAAGGCGCCATCCGCACTCAATCGCTCATAGAGATGAGCCTCGGCGTTGCCATCGGCGCCATCACCTTTGCCGGTTCCATCATCGCCTTCGCCAAGCTGAATGGCAACATGAGCGGCGCGCCGATTTTGCTGCCGGCGCGTCACCTGCTCAATCTGCTTATCGCGCTCGCCATCGTCACGTTGATCGTCTTTTTCGTGATGCACCAGCCGGTGTGGGCGTTCTGGGCGGTTACTATTCTCGCCTTCATTTTCGGTATCACGCTGATTATTCCCATCGGCGGCGCGGACATGCCGGTGGTGATCTCGATGCTGAATTCCTATTCGGGGTGGGCGGCGGCCGGCATCGGCTTCACGCTGGAGAACACGGCGCTCATCATCACCGGCGCGCTGGTCGGCTCCTCCGGCGCCATCCTCAGCTACATCATGTGCGCCGGCATGAACCGCAGCTTCATTTCGGTGATCGCCGGCGGCTTCGGCGGCGAAGTGGCAGCGGGCGGCGGCAGCGCCGAAACCCGCCCCGTGAAGCAGGGCAGCGCGGAAGATGCCGCTTTCATCATGAAGAACGCGGGTTCCGTGATCATCGTGCCGGGCTACGGCATGGCGGTGGCGCAGGCGCAGCACGCGGTGCGCGAAATGGCAGACAAGCTGAAGGCCGAAGGCGTGAAGGTGTCCTACGCCATCCATCCGGTCGCCGGCCGCATGCCGGGCCACATGAACGTGCTGCTCGCCGAAGCCAACGTGCCCTACGACGAAGTGTTCGAGCTGGAGGACATCAACTCGGCCTTCGCGCAGACCGATGTGGCCTACGTGATCGGCGCCAATGACGTCACCAATCCGGCGGCCAAAACCAATCCGCAATCGCCCATTTTCGGCATGCCGATCCTCGACGTGGAGAAGGCGAAGACCGTGCTGTTCGTGAAGCGCGGGATGGGCTCCGGCTACGCCGGTATCGAGAACGAGCTCTTCTTCCGTGACAACACCATGATGCTGTTCGGCGACGCCAAGAAAATGACGGAAGAAATCGTCAAGGCGCTAGGCTAGGTCCGGCGGGAATCTATAGTGCCGGGCCGAAGCAGGGGCTCGCATGGGAATGCTTGAACAATTACTCGGTGTACCGTTCACGCGGCAGCGGCTGCGGGCTGAGGCGGAACTCTTCGTGCGTGCGCGGGATGTGCACGCGGTCCGCGCCATGTTGAACGAGCAGATCTGGCACATGACGGGTAAGTCCGGCGCGTTGCTGCAGGCACAGGGCATTTTCGTGGTGGTGGCGACGTATGCGCTCGACAAGGGGTGGCCGGCCTGGGTGGCCCTCAGCTCCATGCTGCTCCTGATCGTGGCGGCACTGGCATTGATGACCAATTTGCGCACGGTATTTATCGGCATCGATCCGAACGAAGCGGTGGGCGAGCGGGCGGAATTTGAGAACGTCGTCCGTACCGCGCAGCTCACCGGGCGGCGCGGTGTGTTGTTCAACCTCGCGCTGTACCTGACATTCCTTTCGGTTTTGCTGCTTGGCATCGGTGCGGTGGTGTTGGTGGTTCAGGGCCGCCGCGCATAGCGTCCGGGTTGGAGGGCGAAGCTGGCGGGACTATCTTTCGCCCATGGCGCATCACGATCACGCCCACGATCACGGCCTGTGGACGCATGACCACCTCTTCCTGGGTCGCGGCCACGCGCATGCGGAGCGCCGCGCTCGCGCCGCCACCTTGCTCACCGCCGTTTTCATGGTGGTCGAAATCACCGCCGGGCTCCTCTTTCGCTCGATGGCGCTGCTGGCCGATGGCGTGCACATGGCGACGCATGTGGGTGCGCTGGGGCTTGCCGCGGGCGCGTATTGGCTGGCGCGCCGCCACGCGGCCAATTCGCGGTTTACTTTCGGTTCCGGCAAGTTTGGCGATCTTGCGGCCTTCAGCAGCGCCATCGTTCTGGGCCTCATCGCCATTGGCGTGGCGGCGGAATCGATCGCCCGGCTGTTGCATCCTGTGGCGATCGCCTACTCCAGTGCATTACCGATCGCCGGCGTCGGGCTTCTGGTGAATTTGGCGAGCGCGTTCATCCTGCAAGGCCGCGAGCACGATCACGGCCACGGGCACGATCACAATCTGCGCGCCGCGTATGTGCACGTCGTCGCCGATGCCGCCACGTCGGTGCTTGCCATCGCTGCGCTCGCGGCGGGACTACTTTTTGGTCTCCGTTGGCTCGATCCGATTGTTGGCATTGCGGGCGCGCTGGTAATCGCATCGTGGTCCTATGGCCTCATCCGCGACAGCGCCATGGTGCTGCTGGATGCGGAAACCGATCCGGCCCTCTCGCGCGACATTCGTGGTTTCGTCGAAGCTGAGCTTGGCGCACGCGTGGCCGACCTGCATTTGTGGCGCGTCGGCCCCGGGCATCACAGCCTGATTGTTTCCCTCGTCAGCCCCGGCGAAATCACGGCCGAAGACGTGAAGGCGCGGCTGCGGCAGCGCCATCCCGATCTGTCGCATGTCACGGTCGAAGTGGCGGTTTGCGCCGATTGCCCGCCCGAACCGCCAAGCTTGCGGTCCCGCTGACCGCGCGCTACCAACCGCGCCTTCTGGTGCAGAAAAGGATTTGCTCATGCCGCGCAAGAAAATCGCGCTGATCGGCGGTGGCCAGATCGGCGGCACGCTCGCCTATCTGATCGCGCTGAAGGAACTCGGCGATGTGGTGCTGTTCGACATCGTGGAAGGGCTGCCGCAGGGCAAAGCGCTCGACATCGCGCAGGCCGGCCCGATCGAAGGCTTCGATGCGCAGTTGAAAGGCGCCAACTCCTATGCCGATATCGAAGGCGCCGATGTGGTGATTGTCACCGCCGGCGTGCCGCGCAAGCCCGGCATGAGCCGCGACGATCTGCTCGGCATCAATCTGAAGGTGATGTCGGCGGTGGGTGACGGCATCCGCAATCACGCGCCGGACGCCTTTATCATCTGCATCACCAATCCGCTGGATGCAATGGTCTGGGCATTGCGCCAATTTGCCGGCGTGCCGCACGAAAAGATCATCGGCATGGCCGGCGTGTTGGACAGCGCGCGCTTCCGCCACTTCCTCGCCGAAGAACTGAACGTGAGCGTGGAAGATGTCAGCGCCTTCGTATTGGGCGGCCACGGGGACACCATGGTGCCCATGCCGCGGTTCTCCACCGTCGCCGGCATTCCGTTGCCGGAACTGGTGAAGATGGGCTGGATCTCGCAGGAGCGGTTGGACAAGCTGGTGCAGCGCACCCGCGACGGCGGTGCGGAAATCGTCGGGCTGCTGAAAAGCGGCTCGGCCTTCTATGCACCCGCGACAGCAGCAATTGAAATGGCCCAATCGTATCTGCGCGACAAGCGCCGTGTTCTGCCCTGCGCAGCCTATGTCAATGGCCCGTACGGCATCGAAGACCTTTATGTCGGCGTGCCGGTGGTGATCGGCGAAAAGGGCGTGGAAAAAATCCTCGAACTGGAACTTACGTCCGAGGAGCGCGCGGCGCTGATGAAATCCGCCGATTCGGTCCGCGGCCTGATTGACGCCTGCAAAAAGCTGGAACCCCGCCTTGCTTGACAGACTCCACGCATACACATACCCTGTGTGACTGTGGAGTTCTGTCATGAAAAATATTACGTTGGCAGTTGAAGACGAGGTGCTGAAGAGGGCGCGCATCTACGCCGCGGAACATGAAACGTCGATCAACAAACTCGTGCGCGATTATCTCGCCGACCTGCCTTCCAAAAAGCAATCTACCGCGGAGTGGGAAGCTCGCGCCGCCAAGGCGCGCCGGGAGTTGGCTGCATTAAGCCGAACCTCGACCGGACGACTTGGGCCTGATTGGAAATGGAATCGTGAAGACATCTACAGCGAGCGCCTTTCTCGATACGAACATTCTGGTGTACGCGGCAATGGGACGCGGAACGGAGGAAAGAAAAAGAGCGCGGGCTGAGGTTCTCCTTTCCGAGGGCGATTTTGCCACCTCCGGACAGGTTCTCCAGGAATTCTATACTGTCGTCACACGAAAGGGCGTGCCGCTCTCTCCTGCGCAGGCCTTTTTATGGATCGAGCGACTCGTGCGTTTTCCCTGCGTGCCAGTCGATGCCGCTGTTGTTGTCGAGGCCATTGCCATTTCCGAACGATACCGGATTTCGTATTGGGACGGAGCCATTCTGGCCGCAGCAGAATCCGTCGATGCCGCCACACTCTACACGGAAGATTTGAATCACAGTCAGCTTTATGGCTCTGTGCGCGTTATCAATCCGTTTCTCTGACGCGTGCAGATGAGGATTGTACAATGCGCATAGGCATTCTCACCGGCGGCGGCGATGTTCCGGGGCTCAACCCGTGCATCAAGGCGGTGACGCGCGCGGCGCTGTCGCGCGGCTGGGAGGTTGTGGGATTCAAGCGCGGGTGGGCCGGGCCACTGAACTACTATCCCGATGACGCGCAAGACAGCGCCGACTGCCTGCTTCATCTAGACGCCGAACGTGTTCGTACCATCGACCGTTCCGGCGGAACGATTCTGCATACTTCGCGCACCAATCCTGGCCGGGTGAAACCAAGGGACCTGCCCCCGTTCCTCAAGGGCAAGTTCCAACCCGGCGAAAATGGCCTCGTCGATTGCACACCACACGTCATGCGCGTGATGGAATCGCTCAAGATCGATGCCATGTTTCCCATCGGCGGCGACGACACGCTTTCCTATGCCGCGCACCTGCACGGGCAGGGCCTCAAGGTGATGTCGCTGCCGAAGACGATGGACAACGACGTCTTCGGCACCGACTACTGCATGGGCTTTTCTACAGCGGTTTCTCGCTCCGCCGCGATGCTGGAAGCATTGCGCACGCCCGCCGGAAGCCACGAGCGCATCGCGGTGGTGGAATTGTTCGGCCGCAATTCCGGCGAGACCGCGCTGATCTCCGGCTACGTCGCCGATGCCGACCGTACGCTGATTGCCGAAGTGCCGATCAACATTGAGCGGCTCGCGGAACTGGTGGTGAAGGACCGCGCGGCCAATCCGTCGAACTATGCAATCGTCGCGGTGTCGGAAGGCGCCCAGCTGGAACAGGGTAAGATTGTAGAGACCGGCCCGGAAGACGCCTACGGCCACCGGAAGCTGGGCGGCATCGGTGAGTTCATCGGCGACCAGCTGGAGAAGATCACCGGTATCGGCATTCTCAACCAGAAGCTCAGCTACCTGATGCGCGCGGGGCCGCCTGACGCGGTGGACCGTATGGTGGCACTCAACTACGGCACCATGGCGGTGCAGCTTCTCGACGAAGGCCGGTCAGGGCTGATGATGGCAATCCAGGACGGCAACTACACCACGGTGCCGGGCGATACCTGCATCAAGGGCAAGCGCCGCGTCGATGTGGCGGCGCTCTATGACTCGCAAGGCTACCGCGCCCGTATCGACACGATCTGCGGCAAGCCGTTTTTCCTGTACTGAGGGGTGAGCCCCCGTGCGAGCGAGGGGTGCTCCGCACGAAGGCTCTCTCTCTGGGGCGAATTGGGGGAAATTCGCCTAAAATTCAAAATGATCCTGCCGCCCGAAATGTCCAATCGTGTAACGGTCAGAATCTCGTGAAGTTTGTCGCAAGCTGTCGTGGGTCTGTTGGCCTGGTTGCAATGGGGAGAGGAAGCGGATGGCGATGCTGATACCCCGGCTGGAGACGGACCGGCTGATGATGCGCGAATGGCGCCACGCCGATCTCGAAGCCTTCGCTGCCTTCTACGCCGATCCGGAAGTGATGCGGTATCTGAGTGGGGAGCCGCTCACGCGCAACGACGCCTGGCGCAGCATGGCCGTTTCGGCAGGGCATTGGGTTCTGCGTGACTATGGTTTGTGGGTGGTGGAGCGCAAGTCCGATGGCGCCGTAATGGGCCGCGTCGGGCTCATCAATCCGGAAGGCTGGCCTGGATTGGAGGTCGGATGGACGCTCGGCCGCCCGTATTGGGGGCAAGGATATGCGACGGAAGCTGCCCGCGCGGCCATGAACTACGGCTTCCTCACACAGAATGTGGAGCGGCTGATCTCGCTGATCGACACCGGCAACAAAGCCTCTCAGGCAGTTGCCCAGCGCCTCGGCGAAACCTGCGGGCCGGATTACGAACTCGTCGTCGCGGGCAAAACCTACGCCACGCAAATCTGGAGCATCATCCGTCAAGATTGGCGCAAGCGCGCGGCCCTTCCATGAGCGACGCATCTGCGGCCTATCGCGGCCGCGATTTCAACGTGTTTCTTGCCAGCCGCTTTCTTTCCACCGTGGCGATGCAGATTCAATCTGTGGCCGTGGGCTGGCAGGTGTACGAAATTGCACGGACACCGCTGGCACTTGGGCTGGTCGGCCTGGCGGAATTCGTGCCGATGTTTTTGCTCACGCTCCCAGCCGGCGACATTTCCGACCGTTTCGATCAGCGCACGGTGCTGGCCGCGAGCCTGTTCGTGGAAGCGCTGTGCGGCGTGCTGCTGGTAGTGCTGACTCTCGGTCACCTGCACAAAGTTTTCCTGTTCTATCTTGTGATGATGTTGTTCGGCGCCGCGCGCGGCTTCTCCGGGCCCGCGGGACAATCGCTGCTGCCGTTCATTGTTTCCCAGGGGCGCCTGCCGAAATCGATCGCCTGGAGCTCTTCGGCCTTCCAGACAGCCGTGATTGCCGGCCCCGCCATCGGCGGCTTCCTGTATGCGGCGGGGCCGTTGGCTGCATACTCGGTGTGTGCCGTCTGCTTTGCGGGCGCCGGAATCGGGATCGCCACGCTGGGCGGACGCAGACTCGTGCGGCAGATCACCCAATTGAGCGCGCTGGAGCGCGTGATCGAAGGCATCCGCTTCGTGCGACATCGCCCCGTTGTGCTGGGCGCGATCTCGCTGGATCTGTTCGCCGTGTTGCTCGGGGGCGCCACGGCGCTGCTGCCGGTTTACGCCCGCGATATTCTTCACGTGGGGCCGATCGGCCTTGGCGTCCTGCGTAGCGCGCCGGCCGTCGGCGCCACGCTGGTCGCCATTTCACTTGGACGGCGGCCCCTCGAAACGCGCACCGGCGTGAAGATGTTCGCAGCCGTCGCGATCTTCGGCGTCTCCACCATTATCTTCGGCATCTCGACCAATTTCTATCTCTCGCTGGCGGCGCTGTTCGTACTCGGCGCCTCGGATATGGTGAGTGTCTTTATCCGCTCGGCGCTCATCCAGTTCGCCACACCCGATGCCATGCGTGGCCGGGTGAGTGCCGTGAACATGCTCTTCATCGGCGCCTCGAACGAATTGGGTGAATTCGAATCCGGCCTCACGGCTGCGTGGTTCGGCACCGTGCCGGCCGTGGTGGTGGGCGGCATTGGCACCATGCTGGTGGTGGCGATCTGGATGAAGTTGTTTCCACCGCTGAGAACGGTCGATCGCCTCGCCGATGTCGCCGCCTAGCGCTGGTACGTACCGGTGATCGAAGCCTTGCCCAGCGAGGTCCTGTCCAACAGGACGGTAATGTCCTTCGCTGTCGCATGCGCGGGAAATTCGGGCGCGGGCGTGTGCAGCGCCCACACGGTGAACTGGTAGCGGTGAACGCCAGAGCCGGTGGGCGGGCACGGCCCGGCATAGGCCGCATCGCCGAAATCTGTCGCCACCGCGTGTGCTCCGGGAGGCAACGCCGCGCCTTTGCCAACACTGTGCGCACCGGCCGGCAGGCCCACGACAATCCAGTGCGACCAGCCGTTCGGCTTCACGCTCAGATCGATAGCGGTGATCGCGAAACTGCGCGTCGCATCCGGCGCGCCGCTCCAGGACAGCGCGGGTGACACGTTCTGTCCGCCGCAGCGCGTGTACACCTGCTCCTTCGCGATGGCCGCACCCTCGTGAATGTCAGGACTGGTAAGTCCCATCGCCGAGGCGGATGTTGCGCAGATAAGACCGAACAGGCCGTACCCAACATGTTTCATGGCGGTTGTCTCCGGAGGCTGCGCCATATTACACCGTTCCCATTCAAGGAGTGAACATGCCATTACACGTGATTGGCGCGGGGCTTGGCCGCACCGGAACGACGGCGCTGAAAACGGCGCTCGAAGAACTCGGGCTTGGGCCTTGTCATCACATGTACGAGGTTATTCAACACCCGGAGCAGGCGCCATTTTGGGAACGCGCGGCACGCGGGGAGCCTGTGGACTGGGAAGAGGTCTTCGCGAATTATCGCTCTTCATGCGATTGGCCGAGCTGTGCATTCTACAAACAGCTGGCGGAACGCTACCCGTCTGCCAAAGTCATTTTGACGCTCCGCGATCCGCACGCCTGGTATCGCAGCGTCTGCAACACGATCCTTCCCTCCATGAAGGGGCCGATTTTTACGCCGGATGGCAAGCGGGTGGGGCCGCCGGGAGATTTTGCACCCCTGCTCATCGGCGAGAAGACCTTCGGCATGCGGTTCGACGAGCAGCACATGGTTGCTGTGTTCGATCGCCATAATGAGGAAGTGAAACGCACCATTCCCGCCGAACGGCTGCTGGTATTCGAAGCCGCGCAAGGCTGGGAACCGTTGTGCCGCTTTCTCGGGCTGCCCATTCCGCAAATGTCTTTTCCGCTCGTCAACACAACGGAACACTTCAAGGACCGGGTTGCGGCGCGAGAGCAGGTGATGAAGGAGAGATCGGGCGCATGAAAAAAGTCTACCCAAACGCCGATGCTGCGCTGGAAGGCCTGCTGTTCGATGGCATGACGGTGATGTCCGGCGGTTTCGGGCTCTGCGGCATTCCGGAAAATCTGATTCACGCGCTGCGCGATTCCGGCGTGAAGGACTTTACCGTGATTTCGAACAATGCCGGTGTGGACGATTTCGGGCTTGGGCTGCTGCTGCAGACCCGGCAGATCAAGAAAATGATCAGCTCGTATGTGGGTGAGAACGACACGTTCGAGAAGCAGTATCTGTCCGGCGAGCTGGAGCTGGAATTCAACCCGCAGGGCACGCTGGCTGAGCGCATTCGTGCGGGCGGCGCCGGCATTCCCGGTTTCTATACGAAAACAGGCGTGGGCACGTTGATCGCGGAGGGCAAGGAGCACAAGGAGTTCGATGGCGAAACGTACATCCTGGAACGCGGGCTTGTCGCCGATTTGTCCATCGTGAAAGCGTGGCGTGGCGATGCCGAAGGCAATCTCGTGTTTCGAATGACGGCGCGGAATTTCAATCCGATGATGGCGACGGCTGGCAAAACAACGGTGGCGGAAGTGGAAGAACTGGTGCCCGTCGGCGCGCTCGATCCGGATTGTATCCACACGCCCGGCATTTTCGTGCAGCGGATCATTCAAGGCGCCGATTACGAAAAGCGTATCGAAAAACGCACTGTGCGGGAGGGGTAAGGCGCCCCATTTTCATGTAGAGTTGTCGCGCTCGCAGGAGTTTCAGAGATGGACGAACTTCTAAACCGCGTTCACGTCGATCCGAAAATCATGGTGGGGAAACCAGTCATTCGTGGCACGCGCATTACCGTCGAGCACATCATGAACGAGTTGGCGCTTGGGCTCACGGCCGCCGAACTGGTAAAAATGTATCCCAGGCTGACCGAGGATGATGTCAAGGCGGCCTGTGCCTATGCGTCCGCTATGTTGAGTGGCGCGCGCATAATGCCGATAGCAGCTGAATGAAAATACTTGCCGATGAGAACTGCGAAACAGAGCTCGTGGCGGGGTTGCGGCATCGCGGCCACGATGTAATCACCATAGCGGAGCTGGCGCCGAGCATTGACGATGAAGTCATCTACGCGATTGCTCAAAGAGAAGCACGCGTGCTGCTGACAAGCGATCAGGATTTTGGTTTGATTGCGGAACATGCACGCGTGCGTCCACCGGCTGTCGCGCTGATGCGGCTAGAGCGGATTTCGCCGCCAAGGCGCCTGCAAATCGTGCTCGATGCGATTGACGATTTGAGCGAAACCAGAACCGGTACATTCATCGTTATCGAACCGCATCAGGTTCGCAGCCGCTGTTACGAGCCGTAGTGGAGAGAGACCATGCCCTGGACACGCGATGAGATGGCAAGACGTGCAGCACAGGAACTGCGTGACGGCTTCTACGTGAACCTCGGCATCGGCATTCCGACACTGGTGGCGAACTACATCCCGGAAGGCATGGAGGTCACGCTGCAATCGGAGAACGGGATGCTGGGCATGGGCCCGTTCCCCCGCGACGATGAAGTCGATGCGGACCTCATCAATGCCGGCAAGCAGACCATCACGGCGCTGCCGAAGACCGCCTATTTCTCTTCCGCCGACAGCTTCGGCATGATCCGCGGCGGCCACATCGATCTGTCCATTCTTGGGGCCATGGAGGTGAGCGAGAAAGGCGATCTCGCCAACTGGATGGTGCCGGGCAAGCTGGTGAAGGGCATGGGGGGCGCCATGGATCTGGTGGCCGGTGTCAAGCGCTGCGTTGTCATCATGGATCACACCGACAAGGCCGGCCGCCCGAAGCTGCTGAAACAATGCACCCTGCCGCTGACCGGCATCCATTGCGTGCAGCGCATCGTCACCAATCTTGGCGTGTTCGATGTGGTGGAAGGCGGCTTGCATCTGTCGCAAGCGGCACCGGACGTCACGCGCGAAGAGATCGCCGCCAAAACCGAAGCGGCGCTGGTCAACTGATTGCCGCCGGGGCAGCGTGGCGGCATTTGATGCATTGAGAGGCTGGACCACGGCGCAGAAGCACGTGGTCTTCGCCAGCTGGCTCGGCTGGACGCTCGACGCATTCGACTTTTTCCTGATGGTGTTCGTCATCAAGGATGTGGCGCACGCCTTTGGCGCCACCAAAACCGAGATCGCGTGGGCAATAACGCTCACCCTGGCGCTTCGGCCGATCGGCGCCTTCATTTTTGGCCGGCTGGCGGATCGCTTCGGCCGCCGCCCGGTGCTGATGGCGGATGTGGCGCTTTATTCGCTGCTTGGCTTCGCCACCGCCTTTTCGCCCAATCTCATTGCCTTCCTGATCGTTCGCGCACTCTTCGGCGTGGCGATGGGCGGCGAGTGGGGCATCGGCGCGTCGCTCACCATGGAAAGCATTCGGCCGGAGGCACGCGGGCTGGTATCCGGGCTGCTGCAATCCGGCTACCCAACCGGATATCTGCTCGCTTCCATCGTGTACCGCAATTTCTATGAGCCGCTGGGAAGCCTCACCGGCCTCGCGCCATGGCGCAGCCTGTTTCTGGTCGGCATCGTTCCGGCGCTGCTCATTCTTTACATCCGGCGGCATGTCCCGGAATCGCCGGGCTGGTCGCGCGAGCACGCGCGCAGCGGCACCGTCATCAGTGTGCTGAAGAAACATTGGCAGCTCGCGCTCTACGCCATCGTGCTGATGACGGCGTTCAATTTCTTCAGCCATGGCACGCAGGATGCGTATCCAACGTTCCTGCAGGTGCAGCACCATTTCGATGTGTACACCACCGGCGACATCGCCATTGTCTACAATATCGGCGCGATCATCGGCGGCCTCACCTTCGGCTTCTTCAGCCAGAGTTTTGGGCGAAGACGCGCTATCGTTGTGGCTGCACTATTCGCCATTCCGGTGACGTATCTGTGGGCGTTCTCGCAAACCGCAGCGATGCTGGCGCTTGGCGCGTTCCTGATGCAGTTCTTCGTGCAGGGTGCATGGGGTGTGATCCCGGCGCACCTGAACGAATTATCGCCGGCGGACGCGCGCGGCACGTTTCCCGGCACTGTCTATCAGCTCGGAAATTTCATCGCGTCCTACAACCTGCCGCTCCAAACAGCGATTGCTGCGCGTATGCACGAGAATTATTCCTTCGCGCTTGTGGGCGTCGCGATCGCGGCGGCGGTGGTGATCGCGGTGCTGACGGCGCTGGGCCGCGAAGCCCGAGATGTCGATTTCACCGCAAAGGCTCGGGCAAAGCCAGCTGACTGAATGGCCCGCCCGCTTGGTGTCCTTGGTGTGCTTTGTGGTTCAAAAGTCGAGCTCACCACAAAGGGCACCAGGAGCACCAAGGCCGATCAGCTGGCGCCGCGCAGATACACGTCAACGCGTTCGGCGCTGCCGTGATCGTCTGCCCCGCCCAGCGCCTTCACATCGATGCGGTTGGCGGGCACGCCCTTGTCGATCAGCATCTGGCGAATGGCGAGCGCGCGGCGTAGCGACAAACGCCTAGCATCCGATGACTTGTCACCGGGATTGCCGCCGAAGGCTTCCAGCTCCACGCGGGCCGCGCCGGAATCCAGCGCGGAATTCAGTTCGCCCGCCAGCGATTTCACGGTGCCGGCACTGTCGCTTGGCGGCGCGATATCGGTGCCGGAAAACAGCACCTCGCCTTTCTTGGTGAGGCCCGCGTGCGGATCGGCCTTCGGCTTTGGCGGCGCAGGCGGTCCTTTCCGAGCCGGCTCGATGGATGCCATCTCGGCGCGCGGCCGCGCAACAGAACTGGATTTCGCTTTGGCTGACGGCGGCTTCGGCTTCGCGGCGGGCGCTGGCGGAGCGGCACTATCGAAAGAAAACGGAACCGCGGCCGGCGTGGACACATCCACCGCGGAATCGGATGTCGAGCTAGCACTCGCCGGTGCGGCGAGCACCTCCTGCACGGCCTGGCGGCGCGCCGAGCGGGATTCGGCGAAACTGGCCGGAGCCTTTGGTGCAGGCTTAGCCGCGGTCTTCATCGGCCGCGGCTTTTGCGTGGTGACCGTCGGCGCAGCCGACCCGAAGGGAGCCGCGGCGGCTTCGGTTGATGCTGGAGAAGCCGGTCCGTGCTTCACGCTCCTCCTTCTTGCCGGCGCGCGATGTTGCGCCGGCATGTGCAGACGCACCGGCATGTGCAACCGGATCGGCGCGGCCGCATCGGGCGTGAATTGCCCTTGCGCCGTTTGCGCAACGGCCGTGCCGCTGAATGCCACAGCCGCGCCAAGCACGGTAAGCGCCACGCCCTGCCGTAAATTCTTCTGCAATTTCAATTTGCTGCCCATCTTCGCCGGCACCCCCATCATAATCCGCCAGGAGGGCTGCCTCAACTCTGGCCCGCTGCGGCAAATCCATGATTTAAGGCGCCGGGAACCATCGATCGGGCCGCCGCCATGAAGACCAGAGCCGCCATTGCCTACAAAGCCGGTCAGCCGCTGGTCATCGAGGACGTGGACCTCGAAGAGCCGAAAGCCGGAGAAGTGCTGGTGGAGATCAAGGCCAGCGGCGTCTGCCACACCGACGAATTCACCCGCAGCGGCGCCGACCCGGAAGGGCTGTTCCCCGCCATCTTCGGGCATGAAGGCGCAGGCGTGGTGGTGGATGTGGGTCCGGGCGTCACCAGCGTGGCGAAGGGCGATCACGTCATCCCGCTCTACACGCCGGAATGCCGGCAATGCAAAAGCTGCCTCTCACGCAAGACCAATCTCTGCACCGCCATCCGCGGCACGCAAGGCAAAGGTGTAATGCCGGACGGCACAAGCCGCTTCTCGATCGGCGGCGAAATGGTGCACCACTATATGGGCTGCTCCACCTTTTCGAATTTCACGGTGCTGCCGGAGATCGCGGTGGCGAAGATTCGTAGCGATGCGCCGTTCGAGAAGGTCTGCTACATCGGCTGCGGCGTCACCACCGGCGTGGGCGCCGTGATCAACACCGCGAAGGTCGAGCCCGGCAGCAATGTGGTGGTGTTCGGGCTGGGCGGCATCGGCCTCAATGTGGTGCAGGGCGCGAGGATGGTGGGTGCCAACATGATCGTGGGCGTGGATGTAAATCCGGCGCGCGAAACCCTCGCCCGCAAATTCGGCATGACGCATTTCGTCAATCCGAAAGAGGTGGGTGGCGATCTGGTGGCGCATCTCGTCGAGGTAACGGGCGGCGGCGCGGACTACAGCTTCGAATGCGTCGGCAATATCGATCTCATGCGGCAAGCGCTGGAATGTTGCCACCGCGGCTGGGGCGTGTCGGTCATCATCGGTGTGGCGGGCGCCGGTCAGGAGATCAAAACGCGGCCGTTCCAGCTGGTGACGGGACGCGTCTGGAAAGGCACGGCGTTCGGCGGCACCAGGGGGCGCACCGATGTGCCGAAGATCGTGGACTGGTACATGGACGGCAAGCTCAACATCGGCGATCTCATCACCCATGTGCTGCCGCTCGCCGACATCAACCGCGCCTTCGACCTCATGCATTCGGGCGAAAGCATCCGCACCGTGGTGACGTTCTGAAAAGCCCCACAGCCGGGCGGCCGCAATATTTCTTGCAGCCGCCCCGGCACACTACGGCTACGGCGTCGAGGGGAGATCAGTCGCCGTAGAAATCATCGTCGTCGTTGTCGTAATCGTAATTATAGACGCGCGTGCGCACCCAGTGGCAATCGTCGCCACCGGCGTCGCACACCATGCGGTCGCGGTGGCGCACATAACCGACATCGCCCATGTATTCCATACGTCTGCAGGCGTAGCCGAAATCGTCGCAACGCACGCGATAGCAATCGTCGCCGTAGCAGCGCGTTTCGTAGGTTGCCGCTGCCGCCGGCGAGATGGTCGCCGCTGCGCCGAGGCCGGCGAACGCCGCCACGGCCGTCGTCTTCAGGATGTTGGAGAGCAACATTGAGAATACTCCTCGTCGTTGAGCCCGCCCCATCCGTGGGCTTTGTTGCTGTTGAAGGACGCATGCGCAGCACTGCCGCCAACTGCATCCACCTTGAATGCAATGAGCGGTCGTGGCGCTGGTTCCATGACAAGATTGTTGGTGAACGCGCTACAAAAAGATGAAATGTTCACTTTCAAATCTCGCCACATAGATGAACAGACGTTTGCGATTCACATCGTGGGGCTTCGCACCGGATCGACCCGGTCGGTGGCCATTTTCTTTCGGCGCCGGCGTTCGATCATCGCGCCGGGATACCCTTTCAGCGGGCTTAACGGCTCACCGCGATAGGCCCATTCTGGTGCCTCTTCGACATGTAAGTGGTATCGCGGTTCCCGGCCAGTGCGCGTTTCGAAAATGGCGCGGGGGATATTCACCCATTTGGGTGCATGCACGCGTTCGTAGGTAAGAGGCGTGCCGCAGGTGGCGCAGAAGCTGCGCGTTGCACCCGCGATGTTGTCTTCAAAGCGGCGGATGCTTTTGGCCCCTTTCACCACCCGAAAGCGACTCTTCCAGCTGCCCACATAGGTTGCGCAGGCGGACGCATGCGCGCGGCGGCTCGCGTCCGAATGGTCGTGCCAGGCCCAAAATGCGGGATAGTCGATCTCCAGCCGCACCGTCCCGCAGGCACAGCGCGCCGTTGCAACGACCGATGATTTTTGAGGGGGCTTTCGCGACATCCGATGTTACTTCCGGTCGTTGAAGACGTCTTCGATTTTGCACTTGAACAGCCGCGCGATGGCGAAGGCGAGCGGAAGGCTTGGATCGTAGCGGCCGGTCTCCAGGGCATTCACAGTCTGGCGCGAAACGTTGAGAGCATCGGCAAGATCGCCTTGTGTCATGTCGCGCTCCGCCCTGAGCTCGGGAAGCTTGTTCTTCATGGCTTCACCGTTTGGCATGGTCGGCGATCTGCATGATGGCCGTGGTCAGGGCCCACGAAACGGCAAGCGTCGGCCATGCCCAGGTAATGGCGAGCGGCGGAAGCCCCGCATCCATCAGGAAGGCGTAGGTGACGATGGCGCACGAACCAATTCCGAACGAGATCGCCAGCGTGACAAGAAATTTGTGCCGCTCGAATTCGTCGATGCGGTTGCAATACCGCCAGACCGACACGAGCATCAGCCAGATCGGGAGTGCCGGCAGCACCTTTGCGGCCGTGCCGAGTTCGGGCGTGGCGGCATGGGCCACCAGCCACGGGCGCGCCCAGACAGCGGCGACGTACAATCCCATCACGATAGCGCATTCGAGGACGTAAAGGCGGCCAGCGAATTTAACCGGCGCAGTGGCAGCTTGCATGGCGTTTCTCCTGTAAAGCACACTTTACATAAGGCGGTCGCACGCACCTGTCAAGCGTCCTTTACACTTTTCCTTGCCGATGTTTGCCTTTGGCGAGTGCCGCGATCATGCCACGCAAGGTTTGCACCTCCTGATACGTCAGGCGCGCGCGGTGAATTGTGGCGCGTATCGCGCGGACCATCGTCTCGCGCTTCTCGGGCGGGAACAGGAAACCGCTCTCCTTCAGCTCCCGTTCCAGATGATCGAACAGATCGAACAACTCTGCGCGCGTGGGTTTGCGGTGGACGGGACCGTGTTCAAGGCGCGCGGGCGGCGTGACATCGGCTGCGCGAAACCATTCATATGCCGTGAGCAGCACGGCCTGACCCAGATTAATGGAAGCAAAATGGGCGGTGGGAATGGTGATGACGCAATCGCTCAGCGAAATTTCATCATTGTCGAGCCCGGCACGCTCGTTGCCGAACAGGATGCCGACTTTCTCGCCGTGTGCAGAGGCCATGCGCAGGCGCCTGGCGGCTTCCGCGGGCGTGAGCACGTCCTTGGTGATGCCGCGCTCGCGTGCCGTGGTGGCATAGATGAGATTGAGATCGGCCACTGCCTCGCGCAAAGTGGCGAACACGCGCGCGTCCTCAACGACATTCGCCGCGCCTGCGGCCATTGCGGTCGCCTTGGCATCCGGCCAGCCGTGGCGCGGGTTGACGAGCCGGAGATCGGCAAGCCCGAAATTCGCCATGGCACGCGCCGCGGCCCCGATGTTTTCGCCGAGCTGCGGATGAGAGAGGATGATGGACGGCGCGAGCATTGGTCTCTTTGACGGTGTCGGATCACGCCGCTATACCGCGCGGCGCCCAACATTCCGAGGCCCGGATGGAGAAGATCAAGGTTCAAAATCCCGTCGTCGAACTGGATGGCGACGAGATGACCCGCATCATCTGGGCGCTCATCAAGCAGAAGCTGATCCTGCCGTATCTGGACCTCCAACTCGATTATTACGACCTCGGCATCGAGCACCGTGACGCCACCGAAGACCGGGTGACGATCGAGGCCGCGGAGGCCATCAAGCGCGTGGGCGTGGGCGTGAAATGCGCCACCATCACCCCGGACGAGGCGCGGGTGAAGGAATTCGGCCTCAAGAAGATGTGGAAATCGCCAAACGGCACCATCCGCAACATCCTGGGCGGCACCATTTTCCGTGAGCCCATCATCTGCCGCAACGTGCCGCGGCTGGTGCCGGGCTGGACGGAGCCCATCGTCATCGGCCGCCACGCCTATGGCGATCAGTACCGCGCCACGGATTTTCGTGTGCCCGGCAAGGGCCGCCTGAAAATGGTGTTCGAGGGCGACGACGGGAAAACACTGGAATATGAGGTGTTCGATTTTCCCGGCAGCGGCGTGGCGTTGGGCATGTACAATCTCGACGAATCCATCCGCGATTTTGCCCGCGCCGCGATGAACTACGCGCTGCAACGGCGCTATCCGCTCTATCTCTCCACCAAGAACACCATCCTCAAAATCTATGACGGCCGCTTCAAGGATCTGTTCGCGGAAATCTTCGCCAGCGAATTCGAGGCGCGTTTCAGGGAGCACGGCCTCACCTACGAGCATCGCCTGATCGACGACATGGTCGCCTCCGCGCTCAAATGGAACGGCGGTTATATTTGGGCGTGCAAGAACTACGACGGCGACGTGCAATCCGATTCTGTAGCGCAGGGCTTCGGGTCGCTCGGCCTGATGACCAGCGTGCTGATGACACCGGATGGCAAAACGGTGGAAGCAGAAGCCGCGCATGGAACGGTGACGCGCCACTACCGCCAGCACCAGCGCGGCGAATCCACCTCCACCAATTCCATCGCCTCGATCTTTGCCTGGACGCGCGGGCTGGCGCATCGCGCCAAGCTGGATGCGAACGAGGCATTGGCGAACTTCGCCCACACGCTGGAGCGCGTCTGCGTGGACACGGTAGAAGCCGGCTACATGACGAAGGATCTGGCCATTCTTGTCGGCCCGGACCAACGCTGGCTCACCACCGAAGGCTTCCTCGAAAAGGTGGACGAGAACCTCAGTAGGTCGCTTATCTGACGGATGATTTCGTTCCGAGCATTTTCGCCACTGGCTTGTGAACGATGGAAGGCCTTCCAAACGGTTGCACTGGAAGCCCTCACACATGCTCAGATGCATGGAGACGCGCGCTATCTTATTCGCCTCGGCCAAGTGTTACCCCATGAATTGCGAGCACGCTTCATAGGTTGGCTTCGATCGTTTTCGCCGCTCATTGGGTTCCAGCGGAATGGAGAATTTTCGATCGTCATCCTCAAGAGCGCAGACCAAAGCTTTAAGCCCTACGCGGTGGCCAACGCCGGTGCTGAGCCGATCTTTAACGTACAGCCGCCGGCACCCTCGCCTGGAACGCGATTCGCGCGAGAAATCATAGAAGAAGAATTTGCAGGAAAATCTCTCAAGCAGCGGCTGAGAATCGTTGAAAAATGGTTTGAGAGTCGGGCAGCTCGATCATTGATGCGCCCCACACTAATCACGTGCCCGATGGCAGCCACGGATGACCTCTCAAAGTATTCTCACCATCAACTCATGGATCTTTATTTTGATGCTACTAACTGCTTGGTACAAAGCAGTGATCGGAGATCCGGGCCAGGCGCTGAAACGAGACAAGCGATTTTTCATGAGTGGGAGGTCCGATACAGTAGATCGCTTGTGGACGAATATTTCGACTGGCCATCAACAGAAGCACCCTGGGGAGGCGGAGCCATGGGACACGTCGCAAGTCCCGCGGACGGCATTCTGAACGCCTTCGGTTATCACGTTGGAGAGGTCAAGGGCAGACCGGAGGCTGTGCGACACTTGCTCCTAGATGATATTTTCTGCTGCCATCTGCCGCCGATAAGTAGCTTCGCCTATATGCAAGAATGGGGTTCTCCCACCACGCCGGCCCGCCTCAAGAAGATCGCGGACACATTGGCTGCGCTCTGTAGAAACGAGAAGCGGCGTGGCTTGCGAACTGCCCCGGCACAACGCGAAGCGGATTTGGAGCACATGTATCTCAATTACTATGTGAGGAGGTTTGGTTTCGAATGGCCCAGCAGATAACAATGGGCCGGATGTAAGTCTCAAGTCGCCTTCGGAACCATGCCCATGAGCGCCAGCGCATTCCCATCGGGATCGTCGAAAGCGCGCAGCTTCAATTCATGGGTTTCGGTGCGTTGCAGAACCTGGGCCGCACCGTGGAACTGCACGCCTCGGGCCTGCAGAGCGGTCCCCAGCGTATCGATATCCGGCGCGTCGAAATAGACCACCGATCCGCCAGTCGGCGTACCTGGCTGCCTCTCTTTGCCCAGCATCAGGCGCATGCCGTCGAGCTGGAAGAACAGCATTCCGTTGGTCTCAAAAAGAAGGGGCAGGCCGAGCGTGTCGCGATAGAAGACGCGCGCGCGGTCGAGATCGCGGCAGGTGAGCGCCACCTGCACCAGTTTGCGTCCGCCAAGGCCCAGCTGGGTTTCCATGCGGTCTTCCTCCCGATATGTTAGTGCAGCATACTGTTAGGTATCCTAATCGTCGGAGGCAGGTCAAGTGGCAGCGTCGCGGGATGCGCAGGAAATAGCCGACCGAATTCACAGCGCGTCGATCCGCCTGTTGCGCTTCGTCCGGAAGGAGGACGCCGCCTCCGGTATACCACCGGCGCAGCTTTCGGCTCTTTCGGTGCTTGTCTTTGCAGGGCCGCAAACTCTGAGCGCGCTTGCCGCGGCCGAGCAGGTGAAGTTACCGACCATGTCGCAACTCGTGGCCGCACTGGACCGCAAAGGGCTGGTCGCACGGAACCCCATAGACCGCCGTTCCGTCCGTCTTTCCGCTACCGAAAAGGGTCGCCGGCTGCTGGAGACGGCCCGAAAGCGCCGCCTCACGCGCCTGACCGCTGCGCTAGCCTCTCTTCCGCCAAAGAAGATCGTAGTTCTCGGGGAGGCGGCGCAGCTTATAATTCGCATGGTCCAGCCGTAGCCCCACATACCGGCCGGTGGCACCGTCATTCAAGATGGGCGCTTCGAGCTTGTAATCGAGATCCTCCGCGGGTTCCGGTCCGCTGGCTCGGCCCTCCAGCCGGCGTGCGCGTGCCTTCAGCTTCTGCCCCTTTTTGGCCGCCACCGTTTCGAACCGCCGCTTCAGCTTCTGATATTTGCGCGTCAATTGCAGAAAATCCGATGCCGAAAGCGTCAGCACACGCAGCGTGGAACGCGCGGCCACGGTGCAATCGTAAGGCGCGGTCGAGATCGCGGCAGGTGAGCGCCACCTGCACCAGCTTGCGTCCAGCCAGATTGGGATTGCTTGGCGCGTCCTTAATCGATGTCCGCCGGCGCTTCGTTCACGGCCTCGCGGAGATCGAGATCTTCATGTTCAATGGTCGCTCGGCCTTCCATTCGGCGCGCCCGCGCTTCGAGTTTTTGGGTTTTCTTCGCCACGACTGCTTCAAAACGCCGCTTCAGCTTGGGATGCTTGCGCGTGAGCTGCATAAAATCAGATCCTGAGAGCGTCAGAAGCCGCATGGAAGAGCGTGCCACGACGGTGCAGTCATAAGGCGTATTGCTGAGCAGCGCGGTCTCGCCGAAAAAATCGCCGGCGCTCAATGCAATTGCCCCCCGCTCATACTCCGCGCGCGCGGTGCCGGAGATGATGAAGAACATCTCGGTACCCTCCATGCCGCCCATGGTGAGCTGCGCGTGTTCCCGCACCATGCGCGAGCGCAACACATTCATGACATCGCTGACCGCCGCGGCGCTAAACCCCTCGAACAGCGGCAGGTGCGAAATCATGCTCCAGGTGACCACGAAATCGCGCCGGTGAATTTCGGTCACGAAATTTGTGGCGACGATGCCCACCGGCAATGCAAACAACGCCAGCCCGAACATCATGGTTACTCCTGCCACAATCCTGCCGATGGCCGTAATCGGAGTGATATCTCCATAGCCGGTCGTGGTCAGCGTGGTGACGGACCAGTAAAGCGCAGATGGTAACGAGCCGAATTTGTTCGGCTGAACCGGGCCTTCCACCACGTACATCAGGTAGGCGGAGATCACCATGATGCAGAGAATCAGAAGTAGCGTCCCAAGCAATGCCCGGCGCTCGGCCTTGATGACCTCGATCAGGGTGCTGAGCGCCGGCGAATAGCGGGCGATCTTCATCAGCCGCAGCAGGCGGAACAGGCGCAACACGCGGAGATCGAGCGCGCTCGGAATAAAAATGTTGACGATGCTGGGAGCGAACGAGAAAAAGTCGATCACCATCACAGGGCTGGCGGCAGAGCGTACGCGGCCCCAGAAGGGACCATATGCGCCATATCGTGGGTCCTCGATCGCGACCCACAGGCGCAAGGCGTACTCCACCGCAAAAATCAGGACTGAAATGGATTCGAACCAGTAGAAGAAGGTGAAATACTTGTCTCCGATCCCTTTCACGCTATCGAGCATGACCGCGACCACATTCGCTATGATCAGCGTGACGAGGAAACTTTCGAACAGCAGCACGCGCCAATTGAGGATGTGGCCTGCTTCCAAGGTAAGATAGACGTGCCGGCGCAACGAGTCGTGCGCGGGTTGCGGCGCCGCGCGCTGCTGCTTCTTTTTCCGGGAACGGTCGGGCCGCGCCATTGCCTAGGCTGCAGTTTCCAGGCTTGCAAGGCGCTGCTCGATTTTGGCGAGCGCCTCGGATGCGCGTGAGACATCCGGTCCGCCGGCCTGCGCCATGTCAGGGCGGCCACCGCCGCCTTTGCCGCCCAGCGCTTCTGCGCCCAGCCGAACGAGATCGACGGCGTTGATGCGGGAGGTCAGATCGTCGGTCACCCCCACCACCAGCGATGCCTTGTCATCCGCAGTACCAACCAGCACGACCACACCCGAACCAAGGCGTGCCTTTTCTTCGTCGGCCAAGCCCTTCAATTCTTTCGCGGCAATCCCCTCCACCAGCCGCATCGCGGTCTTGATGCCGGCGATGCTCTTCACCGCCGCGTCATCGCCGGTGCGTGTCGGGCCGGCAAGCGCCAATGCCTTTTTCGCTTCTGCGAGCTCCCGCTCCAGCCGTCGCCGGTCTTCTGCAAGTTGCTGAACACGCAAGGGCAAATCGGACGGTGTTGTCTTAAGGGCCGCTGCCGCTTCGCGCGCCAAGTCTGCCCGATCTGAAAGATACCGCCTTGCGCCTTCCGATGTCAGCGCTTCGATGCGGCGGACACCCGCCGCCACGGCGCTGTCGGAGAGAATCGTGAAGAGGCCGATATCACCCAGACGGCGCACATGCGTGCCGCCGCAGAGTTCAACCGAATACGGCTTATCCTGGTCGTCGCCCATCGTCAGTACACGGACCTCGGAGCCGTACTTTTCGCCAAACAGTGCCTCAGCACCGGCTTCGATGGCCTTGTCTGTCGGCATCAGACGCGTTGAGACATCGCTGTTTTGCCGGATGACCGCGTTCACATCGTTCTCGATGCGCTCGAGTTCTTCCGGGGTGAGGGCCTTGGGATGCGAGAAATCGAAGCGCAGCCGATCCGGCGCAACTAGCGAGCCTTTCTGACTAACATGCGCGCCCAGCACACGCTTTAGCGCGGCATGGAGCAGGTGTGTTGCTGAGTGATTGGCGCGCGTGGCGCGGCGGCGCTCGCCATCCACTTTTAAGTCAACGGTGTCGCCGATCTTGAATTCACCTTGTGTGATCCGCACCACGTGCACGTGCAGGCTGCCGAGTTTCTTCTCGGTATCGATCACCGCGCCGATGGCGCCGGCGCGTGAGAACATCGCGCCCTGATCGCCGATCTGGCCGCCGGATTCGGCATAGAAAGGCGTCTGGTTGGTGAGGATGCGCACGGTCTCGCCCTGCCCTGCGCTATCGATGCGATCGCGCGCGCTCATTATCGCGACGATCACGCCTTCCGCCTCTTCGGCATCGTAGCCCAGGAATTCGCTGGCGCCGACCTCTTCTTTCACCGCAAACCAATGCGCCTCATCCGCGGCTTCGCCGGAGCCGGTCCACGCCTTGCGCGCTTCCGCGCGCTGCCGCTCCATGGCGGCGTTGAAGCCGTCGAGATCGACGGCGATACCACGCGCCTTCAACGCATCTTGCGTGAGATCGAGTGGAAAGCCGTAGGTGTCGTAGAGCTTGAATGCGACTTCACCAGGAAAGATTTTGTAGCGGCCTGTCTCAGCAGGCATCACATAGTGCTTTGGACCATTAGGCTTGATTATTTTGTCAACTTCTTCGTCCAGCAGCTTGATGCCGCGCGCCAGGGTTTCACGGAAGCGCAATTCCTCCAGCCGCAGGGTTTCGCCGATCAGCGGCTCGGCGCGCTTGAGCTCCGGATAAGCGGTGCCCATTTCCGCCACTAGCGTGGGCACCAGCCGGTACATCAGCGGCTCTTTGGCGCCGATGAGATGCGCATGCCGCATGGCGCGGCGCATGATACGGCGAAGCACATAGCCGCGGCCTTCGTTGGACGGCAGCATGCCATCGGCGATGAGAAACGAGCTGGCGCGCAAATGATCGGCGATCACGCGATGGCTGAAACGCGCTTCGCCGGAATTCGCGGCGCCGGAAAGTTCAGCGGATGCGGCAATCAGGTGCCGGAAGAGATCGGTGTCGTAATTATCCGTGACGCCCTGCAGGATCGCGGCGATGCGCTCCAGTCCCATGCCGGTATCGATGGAGGGCTTGGGCAGCTCGAGCCGGGTGTTCTCGTCCACCTGCTCGAACTGCATGAACACGAGATTCCAGAATTCGAGGAACCGGTCGCCATCCTCCTCCGGCGTGCCTGGTGGGCCGCCCGCCACGTTCTCGCCCTGGTCGTAGAAGATTTCCGAGCAGTAGCCGCACGGGCCCACCGGCCCCATTGCCCACAGATTGGAATGGTGCCCGATGATGCGCTCGTCCGGCAGCTCGGCAATCTTCTTCCATAGCGAGCGCGCCTGTTCATCGGTGGGATAGACGGTCACCCACAGGCGATCTTTCGAAAGTCCGGCGGTGTTGCGGACGTAATCCCAGGCATAGGCGATCGCTTCTTCCTTGAAATAGTCGCCGAAGGAGAAGTTCCCCAGCATCTCGAAGAAGGTGTGGTGGCGCGCGGTGTAGCCGACATTGTCGAGATCGTTGTGTTTGCCGCCGGCGCGCACGCATTTCTGCACAGAGGACGCGCGGCTGTAGGGCCGCTTCTCCGCGCCGGTGAACACGTTCTTGAACTGCACCATCCCCGCATTGGTAAAGAGCAGGGTGGGGTCGTTGCGCGGCACCAGGGGCGAAGAAGGCACGATTTCATGCCCGCGGGCGCGGAAGAATTCGGTAAAACTCGAACGAACATCGGCCAAACTGGTCATAAGAATCGTTGTAGCGGGCGTGTCAAAGATTGTCATGGCCCGCGGAGGCGGGCCACCCAGTCAGCGCGCGTCCGCGCGCTAGTGAGTCATTGGAGCGCAGATGCGCTCCCGCTGGGTGGCCCGGATAAACCGGACCATGACAAGTTGGTGGCCGTATCGCACAGCGCGTTCGTTTTCAAAAAACAGGGGGGTGGGGCCCCCCTTACCTCCGAAGTGTGAAGGGGCGGCTCTTGCGAACCGCCCCTCCGGGAGTCGTTCCCCATGCCAACAGGGAACAACAAGCTCGTTTGCTCATCAGTCCCCGCCGGTGCTGCTGCTGTCAGGGTCTCCCTGCGAGAGAGCCGCGCTGATAAGCCCGGCATTCTGGCGGATCAGCGCCTCGATCCGGTTGGCGATGTCCTTGTTCTGCTCCAGGAAGGTGCGGGCGGCCTCGCGTCCCTGCCCGATGCGGGTGCCGTCGTGCGAATACCAGGAGCCGGACTTTTCCACCGCCCCGGCCTTCACGCCCAGATCCAGCAGCTCGCCGGTCTTCGACACGCCCTTGCCATACATGATGTCGAATTCCACCTGCTTGAATGGGGGCGCCACCTTGTTCTTCACCACCTTCACGCGGGTCTGGTTGCCCGTCACCTCATCGCGGTCCTTGATGGAGCCGATGCGGCGGATGTCGAGCCGCACCGAGGCATAAAACTTCAGCGCGTTGCCGCCGCTGGTGGTTTCCGGATTGCCGAACATGACCCCGATCTTCATGCGAATCTGATTGATGAAGATGACAATCGTGTTCGACTTCGAGATTGAGCCGGTGAGCTTGCGCAGCGCCTGGCTCATCAGCCGCGCCTGCAGGCCGGGCAACTGATCGCCCATCTCGCCTTCAAGTTCGGCCCGCGGCGTCAGCGCCGCCACCGAATCCACCACCACGATGTCCACGCCGCCGGAGCGCACCAGAGTATCGGTGATTTCCAGCGCCTGTTCGCCGGTGTCGGGCTGCGAAATCAGCAGCTCGTCTACATCGACGCCCAACTTGCGGGCATAGATTGGGTCGAGCGCGTGCTCGGCGTCGATATAGGCGGCAATGCCGCCCTTCTTCTGCGCTTCCGCCACCGCATGGAGCGCGAGGGTCGTTTTGCCGGACGATTCAGGCCCGTAAATCTCGATCACCCGGCCGCGCGGCAGCCCGCCGATGCCAAGCGCGATGTCCAGCCCCAGCGAGCCGGTGGAAACCGTGTCGGCTTCAGTCACGGGCTCGCGCTGGCCCAGCTTCATCACCGAGCCCTTGCCGAAGGCGCGGTCGATCTGGCTCAGCGCCGCGTCCAGGGCGCGCTTGCGCTCCGATCCCTCTTCCTTACCGACCACCCGCAAAAGCGCCTCTTTCATCATTGTTCCTCTCCTTATTTCACGAGCCGCCCCCGACCGGAAGCGGGAACCGATGGGTGCGACTGTGCATGTTTTGTTCTGAAATACAAGTGGTAGTTAAGCTACTGAACCAGCACAGGATTTCCGGACATGTTCTCTAGGTGTCCAAAAAGTTCCGGTAGCGCGATATTATACTTCACGTTCCCACGTACAAGGGCTATGCTAGGTGCCGGCGCGTGATTCCATCCTCGCGCTTGTTTGCGGCTATCCGGCCCGCGTGAGGGAGAACATGGCACTATCTATGTACCGGACGTTTTGTGACGAGAGCGGAAGGGGTGAGGCTGCATTTGTCGTTGGCGGCCTTAGCGCCAAGGTGGATCGCTGGCTTGCCTTCTCAGACCGCTGGCAGGCCGTACTAGACGCCGAACCCTCGCTCCTGCATTTCCACCATTCCCAGCGTCAGGGGCTTACCAAGGAGCAGCACCAAGCCAAGATCGAGGCGTTAATCCCGGTCGTAAATGAGTTTGTGGAGCGCGGCGACCTAATCGTTGTCGATGTCGCCGAGTATAAAGCAGTCTATCGCAACAAAGTTGGTGTGACTTACGATCAGCCATTTCATATCGGGTACGTTTCTATTTTCATGCAAGCGGCAGCGCACATTGCCGATCCGAGCGCGAAAGTAGATTTTGTTTTTGATGATGTTGACGACACAGCTCTAGTGGAGCTGCGCGAGGCGCACAGGGAATTCTCCGCCATCTGTCCAGCCGCAGAAGTCAAAAAGCGCTTCGGCGCGCTTCCGGTGACGGGAAACGACGAAGAATTGCCGCCATTGCAGGCAGCGGATTTATGGTCGGGAATTATGCGCCGCGCCTACAGGGACCGCGATCCGCTGGCGATACGAAACCTGGAGCGCTTCACGATCCCAAATCGGTGTTCCCTGCTGGATCAGGAGAAGATAACGAAGCTATGGGACATGCTTACGGGCCACGTCAAAAAGCGGGGGCTTGATGAAATCCCTTACGAGGACGGCCCCGCCCGCTCGAAGCGACTAGCCCAAGCGAAAAAAGAATTAGCGCGGCTTCGTCGCGAGGGGATGCTTCGGCTTGATAGCGATCCGCCTGATGACCCGCTCTAGGAGCTTCGGATCATCGGAGGTGCCGGTTTTCTTTGCGGCCTCCCGAATCCGCTTGGCACGTTCCGCGTCTGAGAGAATCGTTTTCTTAGCTGGCATGACAGAATCATTGCGATTTCTGAACTATTGTGCGCCTAGGCTGCCCCGCAGGCAAATCCGGCAGGAGCGGGTAAGGCGATGTTGCGGCAATTGCGAAGGCACTGGTCAGCCGTCGCTGGCGCGTTGGGCATTGTCTATACCGCCATTAGGACGCTTCTCGATCTCGTTGGCTACGTGGATACCATTATCGCGCACTGGGCGTGGGGGCGCGTCATGCTTCACTTGCTTCTAGCGCCGCCGCCTGCTGTTACACTCGCCGTGCTTATTGTCGGCCTCGCCCTAATAGGGTGGGACGTACATCGCTCTCGGCTGCGGGTGAATACCGGGTTCACACTGGGCGGTGCGGTTGCAGCCGGGGCAGCATCGCCGGTTTCAGTGGTAATCAGTCAAGCGGATACGCCGATGAGCGCAGCCATTGCGCACGTCCGCAGTGCGATCCACGACACGAATGTGAAGGAGTATTGGCCTGCCGCCCGCCTTGCGCTTCGCCAGCGGGCCCTTGATGGGGCTTTGCATATACGTGGGCGGAAGGAAATGCCGAGTGTGTACAGCACGGAAGGCAGGCGATTTCGCGACGTGCATGAGGATATTCCGCGAGACTATTGGCGAGACTCACAAATTGATATTTGCGCAGGCTCCTTCGACCCCCGCGATATGAGGGGGGCACATACGCGGCCGGACGTGGCGAAAGACTGGGACCCGAAGGACTACACAAAGGCGCTAAAGCATTACGCCGATTTGCGCGTGAACATGGAGGAAGTAGAGCGGCTATGGCCACTCTAACCCCCAATCACTCTTTGAACGGTAGCTTTAGCTGGTCCGGGTCTGGATCAACTGTGCGGGGCTTGCTGTTGACGAGTCGTTCGATAGGTCAGGCGCTTACCGACAGAGCCTTTCAGCGCACGGTCAGCCCGTGCATTGTCGTTTACGCCCAACGCGACCCGGTTGGAGTAGCGGAAATCAAATTCGGCCAAGTAGCGGTGCAAGTGCTTTTCCTTGCAGTGCTGGTAAGTGCCTTTGATGCCGCGCTTGAAGATGGAGAAATAGCCCTCGACGGTATTGGTATGCGCCCAATCCCGCACCCATTCTTCCTCTCCGTGATTCACGGTGTGATGTTCGCGAAACATCCAGCCGGGACGGGTGTAGATAGCGGCTTCATCGGTAACGAGCGACGAGTCGGGGCTGACATTCTCCTGCAACAAATGGCGAGCGGTTTTCAGATTGACCGATTCGACATGGAAGGACCGCGCTTTGCCGCCACGTTCGACAAGCGCCATGATCTTGCGCTCGGTAGGGATGCGGGCCGCAGGCTGAGTCCAGCCAAAGCCGGTGACGAAAGTAGAGCGGCCAGTAGGCTTGCCCTTGCGCTTGCCCATGTAGGTTTCATCGGCTTCCACAACCTTACCCATGCCGCCCATCGGCTCTTGCGGGCCGTGAATAGCCATAGCCTCGCGGAGACGATGCGACATGTGCCACGCGGATTTCAGGGTAATGCCCAAGGTCCGGTGAAGCTGATTCGAGCTGACGCCCTTCTTGCTGGAACAAAGCAGATGGATCGCGGTCAGCCAGTCGCGCATGGCGATATGGCTGTCCTCAAAAATGGTTCCAACCTTGACGGTAAAGGGCTTGCGGCAGGCGTAGCACTTCCAAAGGCCGGGACGGTTGCTTTTGCCCTTCAAGCGCCCAGCGCGGTCCACAACGCCACAATGCGGGCAGACGGGACCATCCGGCCAAAGCCGTTCCTCGATAAAGGCGAAGGCCGCTTCCTCGTTGTTGAAATGCGGGGCCGAAAAGATCGACTTGGACATGGCTGTTCTCCTGACAGCCAATCTAGCAATAGGTGGTGGGGATGTAAAGTATAATATCGCGTCCGGTAACGCATCAGTTTGAAATTTCTCGCTAACGGGCAAGCGCCTGACGCCCAAATTTCGTCAAGAAGTGACCGACCAGGTAGCACACGGCAAGAAAAGGGATCGTCCAAATCGGATAACCAAAATGGGCTGCGCCGATCAGGTCAGTCATTGCGAAGAAGCCAATCAACGCCACAAACGCGCGGAGCCCGTAGCCGAATACTATGCAGTAACGATTAAGCCACAGCATCCCCCGCCTTCCTGTACGGTCCGCGCTTCGTGGGCGTGGTCGCGGTATCCATCATAGCGCAATAATCCTGCTCTGGAGTAGACGCTATTTTCGCGGCGCTTATTTTGAGCATAACTTTGCGACGCCACAGCTTGTGGCGCAAAGAAACAAAGGGGGCATTCCAATGAATCTCAAAAGTGTTGTGCTGGCGTCCGTTGCGGTTTCGCTGGCAGTCGTTGCGGCAAGCGCACCGGCTTCCGCGAAGAAGCTGCTCGATGCGACGCTCTTCACCACGTATTCGGGCGGCGGCGCGTCGATATCGTATGTCGTTTGCGGCAGCCTTCCGCAAAGCTCCGGCTGCTACGGCAGCGGCAGCCTGTCGTCGTTCGAGCAGGCCTGCGCCGTTTTGGAAGGCAAGGAAAAGCAGAAGAACAACGTCATCACGCGCGCCATCTATGTTCTGGACAAGCGTACCTCGGCCTCGGCGCCGATCACGCTGTACGTTTACACCCGCACCGACACGATCACCGACACCTCCGATTCGATCCAGGTTTCGCTGACGAAAACGGTTTCGCTCGGAATCAACGGCGGTGCCAGCGCGAACTGCTCCATGGCCGCCAATAAGGATTTCGTTTACGCCGCCACGGATGCGGACACCGTTGCCGCCGGCATGAACAAATCCACCTACGCGGTGAGCCAGCTGGGCGGCTTCAGCCCGCCGGCCAACATCGTTTCGATCACGGCGGACGATCGCGGCTATGTTTCGCTCCATTTCAACGGCGGCTTCTATGTGTACGGGCCGGACGGCACCCTGCAGGAAGATGGCGGCGGCGCTGCGGACATGGTCGGCACGCACAATGCCTGGGTACCGAAATAGCGGGCAGGAGTGGCCACACGGCCTAGAATGCGCAAGGACTTAGAAGAAGCTCGCGACCTGTTTCCGGAGCTGTTGGATGCTGCGGAAAACGGGCGGACGACGGTGATCACGCGTAATGGGCACGCGGTGGCTGCTCTGGTGTCGATTAGAGCATATGAATGCCACGGGCGGCAGCAGTCACTGTTGCCGCTCGTCGGCTCTGGCCGTGATTTGTGGGGACGCAACAGCACCGTGACAGGTAACAAGCTTCGCGATGAATGGACTCGCTAACTGGCGGTGAAGGCTGACGCGCCGCGAAGCGGGCCAATGCAATGCGGGTCGCCGGTATCCCATTGAGGCTTCCTTATGCGATAAGAAGGTCCGCAAAGGACGCCCGATGATTCCCCGTTACGCCCGCCCTGAAATGACGGCCATCTGGTCGCCCGAAGAGAAGTTCCGCATCTGGTTCGAGATCGAGGCCTACGCCGCCGACGCGCTGGCGGAGCTTGGCGTTATTCCAAAGGAAGCCGCGGCGAAGGTGTGGGAGAAGGGCCGTAATGCCACCTTCGACATCGGCCGCATCGATGCCATCGAGCGCGAGGTGAAGCACGACGTCATCGCCTTCCTCACGCACCTGTCCGAAATCGTGGGGCCGGAAGCACGCTTCGTGCATCAGGGCATGACGTCATCCGACGTGCTGGACACCTGCCTGTCGGTGCAGCTACAGCGCGCGGTCGATATTCTGCTCGCCAATCTCGACCTGCTGCTGGCCGCCCTCAAGCGCCGCGCGCTGGAGCACAAGAACACCGCCACCATCGGCCGCAGCCACGGCATCCATGCCGAGCCCACCACGTTCGGCGTCAAGCTGGCGAGCTTCTATGCGGAATTTGAGCGTGCGCGAAAACGGCTGCTCGCGGCGCGCGAGGAGATTTCCGTCTGCGCGATTTCCGGCGCCGTCGGTACCTTCGCCAATATCGATCCGCGGGTCGAAGCCCATGTGGCGATGAAGCTGGGGCTGAAAACGGAACCCATCTCCACGCAGGTGATCCCGCGCGACCGGCACGCGGCGTATTTCGCCACGCTTGGAGTGATCGCAAGCTCGCTGGAGCGGCTCGCCACGGAGATCCGCCACTTGCAACGCACGGAAGTGCTGGAGGCGGAGGAATACTTTTCGGCGGGGCAGAAGGGTTCTTCCGCCATGCCGCACAAGCGCAACCCCGTGCTGACGGAGAACGTCACCGGCCTTGCCCGTATGGTGCGCGCCTATGTGATGCCGGCGCTGGAAAATGTGGCGCTGTGGCATGAGCGCGATATCTCGCACTCCTCGGTGGAGCGCTACATCGGGCCGGATGCCACCATCACGCTGGATTTTGCGATCTGCCGCATGGCTGCGGTTGTCGACAAGCTGGTCGTCTATCCCGAACGCATGAAGGAAAATCTGGAGCGCACCCGCGGGCTGGTACACAGCCAGCGCGTGATGCTGGCGCTCACGCAAGCCGGGGTGGGCCGCGAAGAGGCGTACCGCCTCGTGCAGCGCAACGCCATGCGCGCCTGGAACGGTGAAGGCGATCTGCTGTCGCTGCTGAAAGGTGATGGCGAAGTCACCAGCGCGCTGCCGGCGGACGAGCTCGGGAAATTGTTCGACCTCGGGTATCACCTGAAGCATGTGGACACGATCTTCGCCCGCGTCTTCGGCGAAGGCGATGTGGAGTTGTGAATGGGCCGCGAGCGGCATCCGTTTGGATGGCAAGAGGTGGCGCAGCGGTGACTCAAATGGAACGCGTCCGTTGAAGTTTAGCGCCTGCCCGTTGCCAGATGAGCAGCGCCCCACTACCTCTCTCCCGCTCCCGCACGAATGGAAATGAAAATGTCTGAGGCTCAGAAGCGCCGCGGTTTCGATCCGCGCTTGCTGGAAGGCTCCATTGTCCGGTCGCTGTTCCTGCTGGCGCTGCCCATCATGGGCGCGAACATCCTGCAGGTCGCCTATCAGATTGTGGATGCGTTCTGGGTGGGGCGGCTGGGCGCGGCCGCCGTGGCCGCCGTTTCCATCACCATGCCTGTGATGTTCGTGCTGATTGCCGCCGGCATGGGCTTCGCCATCGCCGGCACCACCCTGATCGCGCAATACACCGGTGCGCGCGATCACGAGATGGTCGATCACGTGGCGGCGCAGACGCTGCTTGCGATTGTTGCGGTTTCGATTGTTCTAGGCGCCCTTGGCTATGCGCTGACGCCGGAGATTCTGCACCTGCTGGGCGTGGCGCCGGATGTGCGGGCGAACGCGCTCGCCTTCATCCGCATCATGTTTCTGGCGCTGCCATTCCTCTTTCTCTACGCCATGGTGCAGGCGCTGCTGCGAGGCGTGGGCGAAGTGAGGGTGCCGCTGTTCATCGTGGGCGGCACGGTGGCGATCAACTTCGTGCTCGATCCGATTCTGATTTTCGGGAAATTCGGTGCGCCCCCGTTAGGCGTCACCGGTGCGGCGGTCGCCACGATGATTTCGCAATTGCTGGCTGCGATTGTTTCCATGCGCGTGCTGTTCGGCGGGCGGTATGGCATCCACGTGCACTGGCACAATTTCAGGCCGGACTTTGCCTTTGTGAAGCGTGCGGTCCTGCTGGGTTACCCCGCCTCCATCGAGCAATCGGCGCGCGGCCTCGGCATGACGGCGATGATCTTTCTGGTCACGGCGTTCGGCACGGTGGCGACCGCGAGTTACGGCGTGGGCGTCAATGTGTTCAACGTTGCGATCATCCCGGCGATGGGCCTTGCGATGGCAACATCGACCTTGGTCGGCCAGAACATCGGCGCAGGGAATCTGGCGCGCGCCGAAAGGGTGGCGCGGCTGGCGGCCATGATAACCTTCGTGGTCCTGACGGCCTTCGGCCTTCTCTGCATGATTTTCGCGCCCGCCATTGTCGCCTTTTTCGTTCCCGAAGATCCGGCGGTGATTGCGGAAGGCGCCACCTTTATCCGCGTTGCCCTGTGGAGCGCCGGATTCATTGGCCTGCAATATGCGATGCTGGGCGTGTTGCGCGCTGCCGGTGAAATGCTTCCGGCCATGGCCATCGGCCTTGCCTCGCAATGGCTGATCCAGCTGCCGCTGGCCTACTTTCTCTCGCGGCATACCGCGCTGGGCCTGAACGGGCTGTGGTGGTCCATGCCGTCCGCCAATGTCGCCGCCGCGTGCCTGGCGAGTCTCTGGTTCCTGAGAGGGAACTGGAAACAGAAGCGGCTGATTGCGCCTGTGCGGGTTCAGCAGGAAGCCGTCGAAGAACAGGCACAGATGTGAATTATCCTCCCCCGCTTGCGGGGGAGGTGCCGAGGTGCCGAGCGCAGCGAGGCAGAGGGGGGATTTCCCCTACCGTCTCGCCACCGCACTTCGTGCTCGGCGAGCCACCTCCCCTGTAAACGGGGGAGGATAAATGCTGAAGATCATGCTGTAATTGACCGCAACGCATGGAGACGCAATTGGACTGGCCTGATTGGCGAAACCTTCGTAGTCCATTTGCCGTCATCGCCTGCGCGCTGGCGCTGTCCGGCTGTTTCGATCTCACCCAGAAGCTTTCCATCGATCGCAGCGGCGGCGGACATTACGAAATTTCCATCACCGCGAACGGACTGCTCGGGGAAGGGCTGCGGGACAACAAATCCGGCATCCGGCTGAGCCACAATCACGCGCGCACCCGCACCGTGACCATCGGCGACAAGACCACGCAAACCGCGGTGATCGATTTCAAGTCACTCTCTGGCCTGCGGATGTCCGACGAATTTCTCAGCCTCGCCAATCATGGCGCGAGCTGGTTCGGCCTCGGCCCCAGCCACGTCAGCTTCCGCCGCACGTTCCTGGTGGATCGCGCCCGCCGCGAGAACGTGCCGAAATCAGCGGAAGATGAGAAGTTCGGCGGCGAGCTGGCGCAGACCATGTTCGGCGACCACACATACATTTTCAGCCTCACGGTTCCGGGCTCGATTGAACGAGCCGCGCCCATCCATATCGGCCGCACCACCATCGTGCCGCGGATAAGCGGCAGCGGTCTCAGCCATACCGTGACCTGGCGCATGCCGCTCTATCTGCTGCTGCAGGCAAAACTCATCGCCTTCGAGGTCGATTTTTCGGCCTACGGCTCCTTTCCTGACGCACAATCGTTGCCGGACTGACACGTTTCTCCACTACAGAAGGGGCGTTATCAGCAGGAGAACGCTCATGAATTTCGGATCGCTTCGCCGCAAATGCGCGGCGCTCACCGGCGGAATTCTTGCGGCTTTGCTGATGGCGCCGCTGCAGGCGCCGGCGGCGACTGCGCCAAAGTCCCACAACATCAAGACCGTCTTCATCATCTTGATGGAGAACCACAACTGGACCGGCGACGGCGCCAAGAGCATCAAGGGCAACCCCAACGCGCCCTACATCAACGATACGCTGCTGCCGATGGCCTCGCACACGGAGCGGTATTTCAATCCGCCCAACATCCACCCGAGCCTGCCGAACTACCTGTGGCTGGAGGCCGGCACCAATTTCGATGTCCTGAATGATGGCCCGCCCTCGCGGAACCACCAGGGCACCACGGACCACCTCGTAACGCTGCTGGAAAATGCGGGGGTTACCTGGAAGGGCTATATGGAGAACATCTCGGGCAGAATGTGCCCGCTTACCGATACGGGCAAGGTGAATCCGGACGGCAATCCCTCCTATGCGGTGCGCCACGATCCGTTCGTGTATTTCGACGATGTCACAAACGATCTCGACAAGCATGCCGCGCGCTGCCTCGCACACGTGCGGCCATACAAGGAACTGGCGGGTGATCTCGCCAGCGGCAACGTCGCGCAATACAACTGGATCACGCCCAATCTCTGCGACGACATGCACGATACCTGCGGCGGCAGCTCCATCGCCAATGGCGACAAATGGCTTTCGAAGAACGTGCCCGTGATCCTCAATTCCGCGGCGTTCCAGAAAGGCGGCGCGCTGTTCATCACCTGGGATGAGGCGGACAGCGGCGACGGTCCCATCCCGACCTTCGTGGTGTCGCAATTCGCCAAAGGCAACGGCTATTCCAACACCATCAAATACACGCACGGCTCCATGTTGCGCACGATGCAGGAAATCTTCGGGGTGAAGCCCTACCTCGGCGATGTAGCCGACCAGAAGGACCTGCGCGATCTCTTCACCGTATTTCCATAGAGCGTGACGTTGGAGGGATTGCTTCAACGTCACCAATAGCGCTCCAAGTTGGAAAACCGGTTCCTCAGCCGCCGGCTGACGAACCGGGCGCTCGTGAAGCGCGAGGATGCTGGAGCTCGTGGCACTCCGGCGGCCGATTGCGTTGGCATTGCATCCTGCCGGCGGATTGCCGAACCTGCGCGAGCCTGCCGGGAGGGGCTCGATGGATCAATTAAGCTTGCGCGATCCGCTTTTCGCGACATACGCAACCGCCGCGACAATTATGATCCTCAAAGTCGTGGGCATGTCCTGGCTCACGGTCGTTCGCATGATGCAGGTCAGGGCCGGCTTCCGCTCACCCGAGGACCTCAAGAAGACGGTCCTGAACCCGGCGCCCGATCCGCATCAACTCCAGCCCAACGAGGCCGTCGATCGCATTCGCCGCATCCAGATGAACGACATCGAGAATGTGCCGTTCTTTTTGGCCGCCGGATTTCTCTACATCCTCACGCGCCCGCCGCTGCTTCTCGCGGAATGGCTGCTCTACGGCTATGTGATTTCGCGGCTGCTGCATTTCGCCGCGTATTACACTGGCCAGATTCATGAGGTCCGCGCCACGCTTTGGACGATCGGCTCGGTCATCCTGATTTTCATGAGCGTACGGACTCTGCTCGCAGCCCTTGGTTAATGAGCCAGCGCGCCGGCACGTCCGAGCCCTGCGAGAACCCTGCCGCGAAGCTCCGCATCGTGTATCGAACGATTCACCATCACTTCCGGCGGAACGGTGGTGCAATCCCTATAAAGCACCAACTCTTTACGCGCGCCTTCGAAATTGCCCAGGTCGCCGTGGACAGCCGCCATCATGAGATGGATTCTCGGCGTCCGGTATGTCGTCTCGCGATAGAGGCGTGCGGCCTCAGCGAAATCGCCCCGCGATACGCAAGCCATCGCCAGATGCGTGCGCGCCATCTCGCCCAGCGGCGAGAGGGGATCGAGCCGTGCCGCCTCGCGGAATTGGCGCGCGGCAGTCTCGCCGTCTGCGACGGTCAGAGAAAGCACGCCGCTGACAAACCACGCATAAGCGGAACCCGGGTTGAGCGTAATCGCCCGATCGATCAGAGCGCGGGCGCGAACCACGTCGTTATCCAACTCCATTAGTGCGTTAGCCGTTTGCGCGAGTACCGCAGCGTCATCGGAGCCGGTCGAAATCGCACGTTCCGCCATCGCGAGCCCCTGGCGCCGGTGGCTTTCTGCATCGTCCGACCAATTGTTGAGAACCATGAGGCTGTGACAACCGGCGGCCTGCGCCAGCGCCGGCGCGAAATTCGGATCGAAAGTTAACGCGCGATCCAGCAGTTCCATCCCCTCCAGGACCTCGTCCCTATGCAGGCTTGCTCTTAAGCAAGCCGCCTGCAGATAGAGCTCATAACAACTGAGACTCTCGACGGGATGGCGCGCCGAGCGCCGGCTTTCCGCGGCACGAACCGCGGGTTCGATCACCCCGGCGATGCTGACGGCGACGTGATCCTGCAACGCGAAGACATCGTCGAGTGTGCCTTCGAATTTCTCTCCCCAGATTTGCGCGCCTTGCGTGGTGTCCGTCAGCTTGACGGAAATGCGAATTCTTGGATCGAATCTTCGAACGCTGCCTTCGAGAATATATCGCACGCCCAAGCGCCGCGCTGCCTGCGATGCATCGATCGGTTGGCCCTTGAAGCTGTGGCTTGAACCGAAGCCGACGACGAAGATCGATCGGATGCGGCCAAGCGCCGTGATGACTTCTTCCATCACGCCTTCGGCGAAGTAATCCTGGTTTGGATCCGGACTGAGATTGGCAAAGGGCAAGACTGCGAGTGATGGCTTGTTGTGCGGCGGCGTAGGTGCGTTATATCCCGAAAGCGGCGCTTCGGCCCGTGCAGAAAGCGGAAGGTCGATTCTCGAACCGGCTAAACCCAGAACGGATTCAAACTCCACGCGCGGGCTGGTCCACAGGGTCATGTTGAAGCCGGGCTTGAGCTTGGCGAAGACCGCGCTCATCCGCGCGAGATTATAGCCGGTCGGCTTCATGCCGCCGGAAAGCCAGCGGCTCACCATCGACTTGTGAACACCCAACGCGGCCGAGAGCTGACTGCGGCTCAGGTTGCAGGCATTGAGCGCAAGCGAAAGACGCTCCCCAAAGTCTGCAGATTCGCTGGCCGAAACCTGCGCCACGATTTGCCCGCCCCCGCGCGATCCGCGATCTCGGCGCGAGACGCGGAAATCCGAATATCGGGCGTTTCCGGGCCTTGCGCAACGGGACGCAACGCATCGGTGCCTTGCCGGAACCGGCCGGTCTCTGTCGCGCCTGCCTATCGATTGGCTAACGGCACAAGCTTCCGCCCGCATCCAACGCAAGTGCTTTGGCAACTGGAGGGCCAAAAATGAGCAAGACGACCACATCGATCCTCACATCCCTCCTGCTGGGCAGCACGCTGGCGCTGCTTCCCGCGGACCTGATGGCGAAGCCGAACCTCGCCCACCCCGGGTTCAGGAATTCATCCCTGGCGCGCTTCGGCGAACACCGGGCCGAGCGCGATGCGCTCAGGGTGCGCGAGCCAGCCGTTAAGTCTGCCGCACACCGCCCGGTACGCCTGGACACTCGCTTCGCCATCATCGACCACCCCAAAGCCGATCCCGGCTATGGGACGAGGGTGTTTGGCATCAACGAGGACAGCGTCCTCTCGGGCCAATATGTGGACAAGGATGATGGCACGTTTCACGCTTTCCTGCGCATGCCCGACGGCAGCTATCCGGTGGACATTCACGTCAGCAACAACGACACCTTCGTCGGGCTGCTGAACGACAAAAATGAAACCTTCGGCTCTTACGTCGATGGCAATACCGGCCTCGAAGAGCCATGGGTGCGCACCAAGGACGGCGCCGTGATACCGATCCAGGTGCCAGACGATAAGGGCGGCGGCCTCGGCCAATTCATCAACGACAAGGGGGTTTTGGTCGGCGATTATTACGACGGCAACGGCGCCCTGCATTGCTTTACCCGCACCCGGAAGGGCGCCATTACCGAGCTGGCGGATGCGCCGAATTCCGGCACCGGTCCCGAGCAGGGCACGCAGGGTATCGGTATCAATAACAAAGGTTACATCAGCGGTGCCGCTGTGGACGGCTCCGACCACGTCTATGCCTTTGTTCGCTCCCCCGACGGCAGCTACGAAGAGTTCGAGGCGCCCGGCGCCGGCTCGGGTCCGGGTCAGGGCACATTTGCAGCGGAGATCGACGACCGGGGCTGGGTTGTTGGGCAAGTTATCGATGCGGAGAACGTGATGCACGGCTTCATCCGCGATCCCTCCAAGAACTACACGATTGTCGACGCGCCGGATGCGGGAACCTCGCCGGGCCAGGGCACCGTCGCTGTCGAGCATCGCGAAGCGGGATGGGCTATAGGCGAGTACATCGATTCAAATAACGTCTCGCACGGCTATTACCGGAAGGATAACGGCAAGATCGTTGAATACGATCCGCCTGGTGCCGGCGATATCGGGACGTACTTTGTCATCTCAAGCAACAAGGCGCACCAGATCGCGGGGACCTTCAAGGATGACAGCGCCGTCCGTCACGGCTTCATCCGCAATCCGTAGCATCGGTGGCTGCTGAGGACTGATTCGGCCGCCCGCAGTGTTTTTCAGAGAAGGCGCGCCTCGCTTCTCGGGGCCGGCAACCCGGCTCCAGCGGGACGAGGTCCCAAAGGCGATGCGCGCCGCCGCTTCAATGACCGCACCTACGCGCGGATTCCATAACTGACCCGATGGAGGGGAAACATGAAAGCGACATTTGCAATAACAGCAGCGCTGCTGGCCATCTCAACCGCCGCAAACGCAAGCGAGCGCTGTTCTCTTGCCAGCCTGCGAGGGAACTACGGCCTGTACGGGCAAGGCACCGTGTTCATCGGAACTCCCCAGCAGGGACTGGAAGTGGACAGTGGCACGGCGATCTCCGACGGAAGGGGCAATATCAAGGGCATCACGAACTTCACCCTGAACGGCGCCTTCTACCAGGTGACGTACACCGCGACGTACACGGTCGGCCCGGACTGCACTTTTACGGCCGTGGTGCAGGACAGTCTGGGCGAAACTCTGCACGAAGTAGGGATGGTGTTTGGCGGCGGCGCCGAGCTCCGTTTCATTGAGACCGATCCCGGTGCAGCCATCGAGCGCGTGGTCCGCCGGCTGGGCGACTAGCGACAATCATGAGGCGCGTCACGCCGCCGGAGCAGCGCGTGGCGCCTTCGGGGCGCAGCTGACGGCGGAAAGTCGACACGAACGACGGCGAGCACCGGCTGATCGGAACCTGTAGATCAATAAAGCGAAAGGCGCGCATTGCTTCATGGGGCCGGCAACCCGGCTCCAGTGGGATAAGGTCCCAAAGGCGATGCGCGCCGCCTTTTCAGCAATGTTATGTCGGCGGCAATGCGAAAGCGACCACGTAATCGCCGCGTTTGGTGTCGAGCTTGGAATGGCCGCCGGCGGCGATCACCACGTACTGGCGGCCTTTCCACATATAGGTCATCGGCGTGGCCTGGCCGCCCGCCGGCAGGCGCCCGCGCCAGAGTTCTTCACCGGTCCTCGCATTAAAGGCGCGCAGATAATTGTCCATCGCCGCGCCGATGAACACGAGCCCACCGGCCGTCGCCATCGGGCCGCCGAGATTGGGTGTCCCCGTTTTGCCGAGCAGGTATTGGGAAAACGGCGCCATGTCTTCGGTGGTGCCGAGCGGCACGCGCCACTTCACATGACCTGAGTGCATATCGATGGCGTACAGCAATCCCCAGGGAGGTGGATTGCACGGCAAGCCCCGGGGCGAAAGCACCGCCTCGCGCATCATGCCGAACGGTGCGCCTTCCTGCGGGCTGACTTCCTTTTCAAAGAATTTCTCGCGCACATCATGGAACTGCTTCTGGGGAATGAGCGTGACCAGATGCATCACGTTGGAGACATTCACATACACCGTGTCGTGCGCGGCATCGAAGGCGAGACCGCCCCAGTTGGTGCCACCGCCGGTGAAGGGATAGAGGATCGTGCCTTGCAGGCTGGGCGGTGTGAACAGCCCGTCGTGCCGCGCATGTGCGATGCTGTCCCGACATTTGCCGCGGTCCCAGAAAGTGAGTCCGAAGACGTCATCGGCTTTGATGGTGGTGTTCGAAAGCGGGGGCGGCGCGATTGGGAACGGCTGTGTCGGTGACGGTGCTTCGCCGGGCGCGCCATGCTGTGGCACCTTACGTTCGACCACGGGAATGAGCGGCTGTCCGCTGTCGCGCCGGATAGTGAACAGCAGGCCTTGCTTGGTCGGCTGCAGCACGGCAGGGGCGGTCTTGCCGTTGTAGGTGACAAGCCCAAGCGTGGGCTGCGCGGGAATATCGTAGTCCCATAAATCATGATGCGTGGTTTGGAACGACCACGCCACCGAACCGTCCGCCACATGCAGCGCGACGATGGCGTTGGCGTACTTGCCGTCGCCCTTGCGCAACCCGCCGAAGAAATCGGGGCTGGCGCTGGACACCGGCAGGAACACAAGCCCGCGGCTTTCGTCCGCACTCATCGGCGCCCACACATTGGCGGCGCCAGCGCGGAAGGGCGGCTTTTGATCTTTCAGCGGATCGAAGCTCCAGCGCGCCGCGCCGGTCATGGCGTCGTAGGCGTAAACGGTGCCGCGCAACTCATCGACCTTCTGATTGTCGTCGATGGCAGAGCCGGCGATGACCAGGCCGTGTGTCACCACCGGCGGCGAGGTGGTGTGGTTGCGGCCGAAACGGGTGCCGTCGAGCTTCGGCCCCTCGCCGATCGCCACCGTTCCGTTTTTGCCAAAGGCCACGCACGGTTTGCCGGTTGCCGCGTCCAGTGCGATCAGCCGCCGGTCAGCGGTGTTGAGGTAGATGCGTGCAGCGCAGGCGCCCTTCGCATTCGGCGCGCGCCAGAAGGCGACACCGCGGCACACGTCATCGTTCGGATAGCGGATGTTGGTGTTCAACTTCGGATCGAAACGCCACAGCTGTTTGCCATTGCCAGGATCGAGCGCCGAGATTTCATTGAATGGCGAGCACACATACAGCCGCCCTTCGGCGAGAATCGGCGTGTCCTCGAAGGAGGCGCGCTTCATCGCCTCGCCTTTGGTTTTCAGATCGCCGGTCGAGTAGATCCACGCCACCTGCAGATCGCGCACATTGGCGGGCGTAATCTGTCGCGCCGCGGAGAACCGTTGCCCGCCCGCATCGCCGCCGTAATAGGCCCAGCCCGGCTCGGCTGCGTGTGCGTGGCCGCCGACCCGCATCGCTGCCATTGCGAAGCCAACTGCCCATGCCCTCCAATTCATCGCTGCTCTCCTGCATCCGGCACGCTATGTTCCGGCATGACCGAATTGCCTGTGCCGGAACGTGTGTCAGAAGCCGCCTCCTCAAAAGAGCAGCGGGCCAGCCGGCGCCACCTCGGTGACGTCTGGCAGCGCCTCGGGATAAGCGGCGATGGGCGCGGGACGAACGGAGTCGCGCGGCGGACCTTCGCGTATAGCTTCGCCATCGCAGCAGTCTTGGTTGGAGCGGTGAACATCATCAACGTCATCACCATCCAGCACGAGTCGCCGCGGCTCGGAATTGTCGAACCTTTCATCTGGGAAGGCACGAGTTGGTTCACGTTTCTCCTTTTCCTATGGATTCCATGGTTGGCGTGGCGCGTTGCGCCGCCGAATACGCGGCCCTATTGGCGGTTGTTGCTCCATGTGCCGGCCGCCCTGATTTTCTCGTTCTTTCATGTCGGCGGATTTCTGCTGCTGCGGAAGCTGATCTACTGGCTCGCGGGCAGCCATTACGGCTTCGGTGCGCCGTTTGCCGATCAGTTCGTGTATGAATTGCGCAAGGATGCCTTCGGCTACGTGCTGTTCGTCGGCGCCTTCACGCTGCTGGCGCACCTCTTGCGCCAGAAGCCTCAGGAGTTCGCGCGTGAATCACAAGTGTTCGACATCCGCGATGGCGCGCGCCTGATCCGCGTCCGCATGGACGAGATCGTGGCGGTGACCTCGGCGGGAAATTACGTCGAATTCCTCCTGCGGGATGGGCGGCGGCCGCTCATGCGCAGCCCGCTCTCCGTGATCGAAACGGAATTCGCACCGCGCGGCTTCGTGCGCACGCACCGTTCCTGGGTGGTGAACGCGAGTGCGGTCACCGGACTGAAGCCGGAGGGCTCCGGCGATTACACGGTGGAACTGGGCGCTGTGGCCGCGCCGCTCTCCCGCCGGTATCCGCAGGCGCTGGTGCAGCTGCGAGACGGCTGAGGCGCTACTTCCCGGTTTCGTGGATGACCTGGTCGGTGGCGGTGGCCAGCAACTCCTCCATTTTCACCCGGATGGCGTGATCGGAACGGGCGATGCCCTTGGCCTCGAAATCCTTGTGCACCTTGCGGAAGACGTCCTCCTCACCGGGCTCCTCGAAATCGGCGCGAACCACTGCCTTGGCGTATTCCGCGGCCTCGTCGCCGGAAAGGCCCATCTGCTCGGCGGCCCACAGTCCCAGCAGTTTGTTGCGGCGGGCGATGATCTTGAAGCGCAATTCTTCGTCATGCGCCCACTTGGATTCAAACGCCTTCTCGCGATCCTGAAACGATCCGCTCATTCCTATCCTCTTGATTGTAAACTGAAATCCAGCCGACACAGCTGCTGTAGCCACCCCATTCTACCCTATGCGCCCACGCACCGCGAACCCCCTTGCCGCGGCAACCTTGTTGCGCCGCGAGAGGCCCCCAGATAGGGTGGGCTCCCAAACGGGGCGCTGCCCCGTTTCGCTTTTTGGGGCCGTCCCACGCCCCGGAAGGACACTTCAATGAAACGCCGCCGCCAGATTTACGAGGGCAAGGCTAAAATCCTCTATGAGGGGCCGGAGCCCGGCACCGTCATCCAGTATTTCAAGGACGACACCACCGCCTTCGATGCCACCAAAAAGGCCACGCTCGACGGCAAGGGCGTGCTCAACAACCGCATCAGCGAATACCTGATGAGCCAGCTGAATGCGATCGGCGTGCCCACCCATTTCGTGCGCCGCCTCAACATGCGCGAGCAGCTGGTGAAAGAGGTGGAGATCATTCCGCTGGAAGTGGTGGTGCGCAACATCGCGGCCGGCTCGCTCGCCAAGCGCCTCGGGATCGATGAAGGCACCGTGCTACCGCGCTCGATCATCGAATACTTCTACAAGAACGACAAGCTGCACGATCCCTGGGTGAGCGAGGAGCACATCACCGCCTTCGGCTGGGCCGGCCCGCAGGATCTGGACGACATGGTGAACCTGTCGATCCGCATCAACGATTTCCTCTCCGGCCTTTTCCTCGGCGTCGGCATCAAGCTGGTGGATTTCAAGCTGGAGTTTGGACGGCTGTGGGAAAATGAATTCATGCGCATCGTGCTGGCCGACGAGATCAGCCCGGATTCCTGCCGCCTGTGGGACGCCACCACCAACGAGAAGATGGACAAGGACCGCTTCCGCCGCGACATGGGCGGCGTGGTGGAAGCCTATTCGGAAGTGGCGAAGCGGCTGGGCATCATGCCCGAATCGGTGCAGGGCGAAGTCAAAGGCCCCGTGCTGGTTAGATGATGCTGGAGGACGAAACCGCAGGGCGACGCAGACAATGAAAGCGCGAGTCTTTGTCACCCTGAAGAATGGCGTGCTCGATCCGCAGGGCAAGGCGATCGGCCATGCGCTGAACGGCCTCGGCTTCCCGACGGTCGGCGAAGTGCGCCAGGGCAAGGTGATCGATCTCGACCTCGCCGAAAAGGATGAAACGGCTGCCCGCGCCAGTCTCAAGGAAATGTGCGAAAAGCTGCTTGCCAATACGGTCATCGAAAAATACGAAATCGAACTGAAGCCCTGATGGCGCCGCTCCCCGCGCGCGCTCCACGCCAACATCGGAACACTACCATGCAATTCACGTTTTTTCCGGCGGGACAGAAAACGACGCTGGCTGCCGCCTTCGCTGCCCTCTTCGCCCTTGCTCCCGCGGTTCAGGCGCAAACCATGGCGTCTCCTTCCCCCGCGCAGAAACCGGCGGCCGCGCCTGCTGCCGCCGCGCCTGCTGCCGATGCGGATACGGCATCTACTGACGATCCCGCGAAAGTTGCCGCGGCGCGCGAGTTCATCATGGCGTACCGCCCCAGGCTGAATCCCGCTTTCGTATCCGCTGAAATGGACAAGGTGCGGGAGCAGGTGGCGGACAACCTGAAGAAGCAGGATCCCAAGGCCGATGTGAAGGCGATCATGGAGAAGCAGCGGGCCGAGGTGATGGCGCGCATCGAGAGGCAGTTGGACGACCAGTCTCATCTGGTCTCGCACCACTTCACGATGCAGGAGCTGAAAGATCTCACGGCGTTCTTCAGCCATGGCGCCGGAAAAAAACTGATCGACGAAACGCCCAAGATTCAGATGGAAATGATGCGCCGGCACGTCGTCGCCAGGGGTCTTCCGGGGTCGGGCAACCCGGGCGCGATGACCGGCAAAATGGTCGTGGGGCCCGACAAATCGGACAGCAAGCCGGCGCCCAAGCCGCCAGGAAAATGAGTTGATAGCAAGTCGGCGGCACGCGGTCGCGCTAGAAGGACAAGGGGGCAGAACATGAAATGTGTCGCAAGTCTGCTTGTGCTGGTCCTGACGGGTCTGGTCGGCGGCCCGGCCTTATCGCAGGCCAATGACCGCACGGTTTCCAGTGCTCAGGTTGCGCCACCCGAAGCTTCACCAGCACAGCCCTCACCCGGGCAAATTGCTGCCGCGATGGACCTGTTGGATGCAAACGGATCCATGACCAATGTGGCCACGATGCTGGACTCGCTTGCCCCCATCCAGGCGGCAGAGATAAGGCGCGAGCATCCTGACATCGATGCGGAAACGCTGGGGGTGCTTCAGAAGGCGGTGCGAACCGACATTGTGGCACGGCAGGATGAGTTTAAGCGCCTGATCGCAACTGTTTACGCAAGGCATTTTTCCGAAGACGATCTGCGCAGTCTCGCCGCCTTTTACCGCAGCGATGTTGGCCGGAAATACATCGAGCGGATGCCTGTGCTGATCAAGGAAGTAACGCCTGTTGGCGCGCTGTGGGCTGAGGGCGTGGCTGCAGAAGCTATTCGAAAAGTTTTGAATCAGATGAACGTGTCCAGCCAACACACATGAAATCCGCGGTTGTCGTTTTTCCCGCTTCCAATTGCGACCGCGACGCGGCGGTCGCGCTGGAGCAGGTGACCGGCAAGAAGCCGCACATGGTGTGGCACGCGGATTCCGAAATCCCAGACGTCGATCTCATCGTGTTGCCGGGCGGCTTCGCCTATGGCGATTACCTGCGCTCTGGCGCGATGGCGTCGCTGTCCAATGCCATGCGCGATGTGATCGACAAAGCGCAGAAGGGCGTCACCGTGCTCGGCATCTGCAACGGCTTTCAGGTGCTGTGCGAAAGCCGGCTGCTGCCCGGCGCGCTGATGCGCAATGCGGGCCTGAAGTTCACCTGCCGCGGCGTGGGCCTGGAGGTGACGGAAACGCAGTCCGTCTTCACCCGCAAATACGATTCCGGCCAGCGCGTGGTGTTCCCGGTGGCGAACGGCGAAGGCAATTACACCGCCGATGACGACACGCTGGATCGCCTGGAAGGCGAGGGCCGCGTGGTGTTCCGTTATGCGGACGGCGAGAACCCCAACGGCAGCGCCCGCAACATCGCCGGCATCCTCAACGAGAAACGCAACGTGCTGGGGCTGATGCCGCATCCCGAGCGCGTCTGCGATCCGCTGCTCGGTGGCATCGACGGCCGCGCCCTGTTCGAAAGCCTGCTGGAGGGCTTGGGGTAGTAGAGCTGAGTTTCGTGCTGACTTATCCTCCCCCGCTTGCGGGGGAGGTGGCGAGCGCAAGCGGAGCGAGCGCGAGCCGGTAGGGGGAAGTTCTTTGCGCAAAGGTGAAGAGAGCGCTCGGGCGAAAGCCAAGGTATTTCGCCGCAAGATGACAAAAGCGGAAGTCATTCTCTGGCTGCACCTGCGCAACCTGAGGGACAGCGGCTATAATTTCCGCCGCCAGCACCCGGTCGGTCCCTACATCGCGGATTTCGCAATTCACGACGGCAAACTGATCGTTGAAGTGGATGGCGAAACGCATGGGACGGAAGAGGAGATTGCGCATGACCGGCGCCGTGACGCCTGTCTGCATTCGAAGGGATGATGTGTGCTGCGCATTCCGAACATTGCGATCTACGAGGACATAGACCATGCGCTCGAGGTTATCCTCTCGCACCTTCCCCCTTCCGTCTCGCTCGCGAAAAGCTCGCTCGACACCTCCCCCGCAAGCGGGGGAGGATAAGATGCACGTGATCAACTCTAATGGACGGCCGCACCCTGTTCGAGAGTTTGCCGGAGGGGCTGGGGTGAAGGGCTGGCGTTGGTCGATGCTTGCCGCAACGGTCGTGTTCGCTGTCAGTCTGACGCACGTCGATGCGACCACTACGGTATGTCCTGAGCGCGCTTGGAAACATTTTGCGTACGGTGAGAAGAGGAAGATTCAGTTTGTGTTTACGGGCAACCAACGTGCTGCTCTCACCAAAGAGCTCGTGGCATACGCGTCGCGGAAACAATTAGTGTATGGAGGGGCCGGGCTCACTGACCCGTCCAAATCGCCGGTCTACAACAGCAACACAGATATTTTGCAATCCCGATCGCTTGACATCGCTATCAGAGTGCACACGACCAATCTGACCCACATAGCGACTGCGGACATAAGTACGTTTTCTTTCTCCTGCACTGCCACCGAAGATTGGAGGCCGTATTGGCGCGATCTGCTCCGGTTCATTGGGGCCAAGGGGTACAAGCAGATTCGTTGACGGGTTTGTGTTCGTCAGAAGTTCTGTGATATAAATGTAACAACTATAAGGATGAGAGTTCGGTGCGGGTGCAAACCAATCATTCCCCTCGCCCCCTTTGGGGGAGAGGGGCAAGGGGTGAGGGGGACGTCGGAAGTCAGAACACAGAAGTCAGAAATCAGAACGGATGCGAATACCGCGCCCCTCTGACTTCTGATCTTTGGCTTCTGATTTCTGGAGGCGCCCCTCACCCTCAATCCCTCTTCCCCCGGGGGGGAGAGGGAAGAGATGAAATTACGCGCGATTCCCCCAAAACAATTCATAGTGGCTGGATGGCCACCCGCCCCCAAACTGTAGAGGCGCTTAACTGCGGATACCCCCCTCAATTTCCGAAGGTTCGAATGGGAACTTTGGGCCTCAACTTCACCTCCCCCTACGCGGGGAGGTCGGCGACCCCGCACTTGATGCGGGGGAGCCGGGTGGGGGGGGCGCTATCAATACCCCCCACCCGCTTCATCTTCGCTCCGCTCAGACGAAGCGACCTCCCCGCGTTGGGGGAGGTGAATCCTTCACCGGTGGGAATGCCATGACCCACCAGAACTCGCCCCCGATCACGCCGAAGGTCCTGAAGGAGCATGGACTTAGCCCCGAGGAATATGGCCGGATTCGAACCCTGATGGGGCGGGAGCCGGCCTTCGTCGAGCTTGGGGTGTTCAGCGTGATGTGGAGCGAACACTGTTCATACAAGTCCACCCGCGTTCACTTGGCGAGGCTCCCCACCAAAGCCGCTTGGGTCCTGCAAGGGCCCGGCGAAAACGCCGGCGTGATCGACATCGGCGACGGCGACGCTTGCATCTTCAAGATGGAGTCCCACAACCACCCCTCCTTCATCGAGCCGTATCAGGGCGCCGCCACCGGCGTGGGCGGCATCATGCGGGACGTCTTCACCATGGGGGCGCGGCCCATCGCCATGATGAACGCGCTGCGCTTCGGCGAGCCGGATCACCCCAAGACCCGCCACCTGGTTTCCGGCGTGGTGGCCGGCATCGGCGGCTACGGCAACTGCATGGGCGTGCCCACGGTGGGGGGCGAGGTGAATTTTCACCGCTCCTACAACGGCAACATTCTGGTCAACGCCATGTGCGTGGGGCTGGCGCGCGCCGACCGCATCTTCAAGAGCGCGGCCAGGGGCGCCGGCAATCCGGTGGTGTATGTCGGCTCGAAGACGGGGCGCGACGGCATCCACGGCGCCACCATGGCCAGCGCCGAATTCAGCGAGGATTCGGAAGAGAAGCGGCCCACCGTGCAGGTGGGCGATCCGTTCACGGAGAAATTGCTGCTGGAGGCCTGCCTCGAGTTGATGGAGACGGACGCGATCGTCGCCATTCAGGACATGGGCGCGGCGGGGCTGACATCTTCCAGCGCAGAGATGGCAGACAAAGGCGGCAGCGGCATCGAGCTGGATTTGGATAAAGTGCCGCAGCGCGAAGAAGGCATGACCGCCTACGACATGATGCTGTCGGAATCGCAGGAGCGCATGCTGGCGGTGCTGAAGCCGGGGCGCGAAGCGGAAGCCGAACGCATTTTCAAGAAGTGGGAACTGGACTTCGCGGTGATCGGCGTGACCACCGACACCCACCGCCTGGTGGTGAAGCACAAGGGCGACGTGGTGGCGGACATTCCGGTGCACGCATTGAGCGAAGAAGCGCCGCGCTACGAGCGGAAGTTCGACCGACGCGCGCCGATGAATGGCCGCGCCGAATATGACTCCAGCAAACCAGTTCTGGAATCGCTGGAGAAGATGCTCGCTTCTCCCGATATGGCGTCACGACGCTGGGTGTGGGAGCAGTACGACCAGTCCGTCATGGCGGATACCGTGCAGCATCCCGGCGGCGATGCGGCGGTGGTGCGGGTGCACGGCACCGACAAGGGGCTGGCGATCACCACCGATGTCAGTCCCCGCTATTGCAAAGCCGATCCGTACGAAGGCGCCAAGCAGGCCGTGGCGGAAGCTTGGCGCAACATCACCGCCGTTGGCGCGCGTCCGTTGGCGATCACGGATAATCTGAACTACGGCAACCCCGAGAAGCCTGAAATCATGGGCGAGATCGTGGCCGGCGTGGACGGCATCGCGGAAGCCTGCCGCGCTTTGGATTTCCCGGTGATCGGCGGCAATTGCTCGCTGTATAATGAGACCAACGGCGAAGGCATTCTGCCGACGCCGGCGATCGGCGGCGTCGGGCTGATGGCCGACGTGCATCGCATGGCGACGATTGCGCTGAAGCGCGAACGCGATGCGATCATCGTCATCGGCGAAACCACCGGCCATCTAGGACAATCGGTTTATTTGCGCGAAATCGAAGGCCGCGAAGAGGGCGCCTGTCCTCCGGTCGATCTGGCGAGCGAAAAGAAGAATGGCGATTTTGTCCGCAAGCTGATCGAAACCGGCCGTGTGGACACCGCGCATGATGTTTCGGATGGAGGCCTGCTGGTGGCGCTGGCGGAGATGGCGCTGGCCGGCAACATCGGATTGGAAGCCGGCATCGCGGGCGAAACCACCGAAAGCATCCCGTTCTTCTTCGGCGAAGATCAGGCGCGTTACATTCTTGCGGTTCCGGCCGAAGCGACCCAGGACATCTTAGACGAAGCGCGCGACCACGGCATCTTCGTCACCGCATTGGGCAAAACCCACGCGGAAAAAACTTTGCGCATCACCGGCGAAGGCGAGATTCCGCTGTCGCAACTCCGCTCCGGTTACGAAGACTGGTTCCCGAACTATATGGCCGCCGAAGAACTCCCGCCAAGCAATTGACATGCGCATGGGAACCACATCGCACAGCACTTCCCCCTCCCCCCGCGGGAGGGGGCGCGGCGCGCAGCGACGCGGGGGAGGGGGCGTTCATCACGCGCGCTTCACCCCTCCCCCAAATTCATCGCGGCTTCCGCCGCTCGAATTTGCCCCCTCCCGCAAGGGGAGGGGGTGATCACACGTAAGCTTCAATGCTGTTAGGATACCAACATGGCCATGCCCGCATCGGAAATCGAGAAGCTGATCAAGGAGGCGTTCCCGGACGCCGACATCACCATGACCGACCTCGCCGGCGACAACGATCACTGGGCCGCGATGGTCGTGTCGTCCGCCTTCAAGGGCAAGAACCGCGTGCAGCAGCACCAGATGGTGTACCAGGCGCTCAAGGGGAAGATGGGCGGCGAGCTCCATGCCCTGTCGCTGCAAACCGCCGCGAAGGATTGAGCAATGGGATCCGTCCAGCTGTTGTTGAACTGGAAAGCGGGATTATTTCGGCTTTGGTTGATCGCATCGGTATGTTGGATCGCTTATGCGAGCTGGTCGACGTATGAATCTGTTGTAATACCAAGAGAGGCGGCGACGGCACGCTATGATGATTGCGTCGCTGCTGAGAAAGATAAACCGAATGGAAGTTCGTGGAATTGTGTCGATGGCGTCCTCGAACCTGGTGCCGCCGAACCCTCTGAAGCGCTATCATATCTGAGGCATGCAGGATTTATCTTCGGGCCGCCCGCACTAGCTCTTGGTCTTTGGTACGCCACGCTCTGGGTCTCTGCTGGATTTCGGCAAACGCCAATCAATTCGAGCAAGACGCTTGACTGATGGCGGAGCCACACATACGTGAACAAATTGAACTGAGGAATGCACGATGACCGGCACCCCCCACGACCGTATTGCCAACGACATCGCATCGAACGATGTGGTGCTTTACATGAAGGGCACGCCGGTGTTTCCGCAATGCGGCTTCTCCGCGGCGACGGTGCAGATTCTCTCGAACCTCGGCGTGAAGTTCAAAGCGGTGGACGTGCTGAAGGACCCGGAGGTCCGCGCTGGGATAAAGGAATTTTCCAACTGGCCGACCATTCCGCAGCTTTATGTGAAGGGCGAGTTCGTCGGCGGCTGCGATATCCTGCGCGAGATGTACGAGGCGGACGAACTCCGCCCCTTCCTCGCCGAAAAAGGCATCGCGCTGGAGATCGTCTGACTGTCAGCGCTGGAATTGCACCAGCGGCTGGTGATCGTTGCTGGAGTTGATGCAGGGCAGGCCGAGGTTGGCGGTGGGCTTGTCGACATCGCAGGGCTTTTCCATCGGCACGAACGGTGCGTTGCGCTTCGCGATCACGGCATCATACGGCGAGGGCTTGGCCGGCCCGAGGGTTAGCGACGGGCCTTCCTGTCCGTTCCACTTGTTCTCCAGGCAGTGCGCCTTTTCTTTCGGCGAGAGGCGTTCGTAATAGGCGCCGCTGCAATTGTAGAGATAGCGCCCCAGCGCGCGGATATCGCCCTGCTGCTCCTGCGGCTGTGGCGCAGGCTGTGGCGCCGCCTCGATGGATGGCGGCGTGATGGCGTGCGGCACTTCTTCCGGCCGGATGAACGTCGGCGGTGCGATCGCCGGCTGCTCCGGGATGGGGGTTTGCGTCCGCGGCGGTGTCACCGGCAAGCTGACGGTGATCTCGCGGCTGCCCAGCGCCTGCTGCAGCAGACGCGGCTGGAATGCAGCCAGCAGCGCCAGCAGCACCAAAATATGGAGGAGCAGAACAGCGGCGCCGGTCGCGGCGCGGCGCATGCGCAACTCAGCCGTCATCTGCACTCCGTTGTGGCCGGCTCTCCCCGAATGCCTTGCCGCGGGGGCGCAATCTAGGCGATCCCGTTTGCCGACGGAACTATCATGCCGTCAGGCGCTTCTCCTTGTATCTGGATGTGCCTATCTTTTCTGTCATGAACGCCAGCGCCGATCCTGTCTTTCTGGATGCCGTTCTGAGGCCGAACCCGCCCATGAGCGCCGGTGCGCTGCGGATCATTCTGGCGGTGGTGGCAGCCGCCAACCTGGCCTTCGCCATCGGCTTCATGTTGCGCGGCGCCTGGCCTATCGCGCCGTTCATGGGCATGGATGTGGCGCTGCTGGCGTGGGCGCTGCGGGCAAGCCGGCTGGCCGCGCAGGCCTACGAGCACATTCGGCTGACCACGGCTGAACTCCTCATCGACTCGCATCCCGCCCGCGGCCCGGCGCGGGAAGTTACGTTGAATCCGTACTGGGTGAGCGTGCATCTGGATCGAACCGATGAACAACCGCGAAAGCTCACGATGCGCAGCCACGGCAAACAGTTGCAGGTCGGTTCGTTCCTCGATCCCGCTTCGCGGCTGTCCTTTGCAGGGTTGTTGCGCCATGCGTTGGAACGCGCGCGGCGCTGGGATGCGCAAAGCGCCACTCAGTAGTCTACGCGCACGAGATACAATCCTTCCGGTGGCGCGACCGGCCCGCAGCGCGCGCGATCCTTTGCCCCAAGCGCTGCCGCCATATCGGTGGGTTGCCATTTGCCCTCACCCACTAGTTTGAGCGAGCCGACCATTGAGCGCACCTGGTTGTGCAGGAACGAACGGGCATGCGCCTCGATATGGATTTCCTGATCGGCCCGGCGCACGTCCAGCCGGTCGAGCGTTTTGACCGGCGACTTCGCCTGGCACTCACTGGAGCGAAAGGTGGTGAAATCATGCTGTCCTGTGAGCGATTGCGCAGCCGTGTGCATGGCACTTGCGTCCAGCTCGCGCATCAGATGCCAGACGCGACCGCGATCCAGTGCCGGCGGGCTGCGGCGGCACAGAATGCGATAAAGATAGGTGCGCGCGGTCGCAGAAAACCGGGCGTGAAAATCCGGTGCGGCGATGGCTGCCTCAACCACCGCAACCGGTGCGGGACGCAAATGATAATTCAGCGCATCGCGGACTTTGTCCGCCGCAAACATTTTCTCAAGATCGAAGTGCGCCACCTGCCCCAGCGCATGAACGCCGGCATCGGTGCGGCCCGCGCCCGTCACCGTCACGGCTTCGGACGATAACCTGAAGATCGCCTGCTCCAGTGCAGCCTGAATGGACGGTCCGTTCTCCTGCCGCTGCCATCCCGCAAACGGCCCGCCATCGTATTCAATCTGGATGCGGTAGCGCGGCATCGGCTGTTACTGCTCCCCGGCGAGCAGCTGTTGGCCTTCGGCAACGAGGTACGCTGTCCCCGTTTCGATCCGCTCTTCCAGCAACCCCATGAACTCAGCACGCTTCAGCCCCGCCGGAATGGGTTGCAGAAACTCAACAACAATCCGGCCGGGCCGTTTGATCAGACCCATTGGGCCCGTCCAGAACAAGCCGGAATTCAAAGCAACTGGAACACATGGCACGCCAAGCAAGCCATACAGCCCAGCAACTCCCGGCTTATAATCTGGCGGATCACCGGGTTTTTTTCGGGTGCCTTCAGGGAAAATAAGAATCGGCCGGCCAGCGCCGATTGCACTCTTTGCCGCCTCCGCCATCTTGCGTAGCGCGCTGGCACGTGCGCTCCGGTCGATCGGAATGACGCCGGCCTTGGCGATATACCAGCCGTAGAATGGAATGCGCAGCAGCTCGCGCTTCAGCACGGCGGCGGGATCCCAGATGGTGAGATAAAGCCCCATCGTGTCCCACATGCTCATGTGCTTGCAGGCCACCAGCACGGGTCCGCTCGGCACTTGCCCGCGAGTTTCGTAACTGAGACCGGCGATAAATTTCAGGCCGAAGAAAACCGTCCGCGACCACGTTCTGGAAGAATGAACCATTACGTGCCGGGGAAGCACCAGCGCAGGCAGCACGGCGATATAGATGATGACCGTGACTATCACGAACCAGATCATAAATAAAGTTGACCGCAGGAGGGTTGAGAGCGGCACGGTTAGCTGCGCCGCTTATCCGCACCGGCGCCGCGCGAAACGAACCGGTCGATGACGAGGCTCGCCAGGTATTTCGCGTATTCCGCATGCAGCAGCCGCACGGCGTGCGGGTTTCGCCACCATCTCGAGAAGTCGATGCCTTCCGGTTCCACGGGATACGGGATGAGCTTCACGTTCGGCATGTCGGCCGAGAATTCTGCAAGGCTGCGCGGCATATGGTAATTTGCCGTAACCAGAATGAGGCTACGAAAGGCGTTCGCGCGCATCCATGATGCCGCTTCGACTGCGTTCTCCCGCGTGTCTTCGGCCGCGAAGTCGAGATCGGCACAGCAGTCGAATTTGGGCCCGCCACGCGCAATCAGTTTGATCTCCGGTTTGGTAATCGAGGGATGCACGCCAGTAATAAGCAGGCGTTTGGCTTTGCCTTGTTCAAGAAGGCGCACGGCCGTATCGAGGCGCGAGTCGCCGCCGGTGAGAGTCACGATGGCATCCGCCTTTCCCACCGAAACGGCGCGGCGCGGCAATGTCATCGCGAAGATCAGGAAGCCCAGACAGTACGCCAGGACCGCGACAAGCACGATCCGGCCAATGAAGGCGAGAGATTTTCTCAGCGTCTCCAAACTGACTCCACTGCTTGCCGCAACCACGCAGCGTCCAAAATGAGACTGTAAGGTAACACTCAGGGGGCAGCAAACATCAGTAGGCCCGGGAAAGCGCTCCGAGTACGGAAAGTCGCGCCGTCAGAAGCGCAATCCAGCTCACTGCCACCGGCACAGCGAGCAACCAGGCAACCTCCGACAAATGCAAGCCGATCGGCGGCAGAAATGGAACGGCCTCGATACCCACCAACTCTGCGCCTGTCCCTGCCATATAGAGCAATCCTGCCAGTCCGGTACCGATGGACGCGGCAATTAACGCGGCGACAAAATAATGCCACTCGAAGGCGCGGGCAATAAATCCCGAGTGCGCTCCGATTTGATGCAGTAACTCCACAATTTCGCGATGTGCTTCCAATCCGGCCCGCGTGGCAAAGGAAACGGTTGCAGCCGTGGCAAGAGCGATGAGCAACAATACGCCGTACGCGGACCAGGTAATGCCTTCTGCCAGCGAACGTAATCGCGAAAGCCATCGCGTGTGATCATCCAGAAATGAATCAGGTGCGGCGGTTTTGAGCCGCTTTCGCAGACTCGCGATATCCAGGGGGGCTCCCGGAGCGATTTCGGCGTCGATCAGACGCGGGATTGGAAGATCGGCAACCAAGGCATCGGAGCCGAGCCACGGTTTGATCAGTGTCAGTGTGTCTTGCTCCGAGATCAGCGTGGCGTGCGCGATGCCCGGCGTGCTCCGCAGGACGGCAAGCGCTGCGTCGATTTCCCGATTGGGTGATGCGCGGGATTTTTCGGGCGGCAACACCTGAACCGTTAGGCGGCCGGCAAGCCCGGTTCGCCATGTCGTGGCGGCGCGTTCAGCAATCAAGGATGCCCCAAGCGCCAGCGCTGCCAGAAACGCCATGACCGCAATCACGACATCGAGCGATGCCGCGCCCTTGTCCCGCGGCATGATGCGCGCGTTTGGATTCATGCGATCGGGCTCCGCAATTCAATCACGCGTCCTTCCACGAGCCGCATTTCGCGCGCCCGCGCACTTTCGATCAGGCTGCGGTCGTGCGTGGCGATCAGCACCGTGGTTCCAAGTTTGTTGAGCTCTTCGAACAGGCGAATCAGCCGCTGGCCCATATCCGGATCGACATTGCCTGTCGGCTCGTCCGCCAGCAAAAGGTCCGGCCGGGCGACGACGGCCCGCGCGATGGCGATCCTCTGCTGCTCGCCGCCCGAAAGCGTGGATGGACGCGCCGAGAGGCGATTTCCCAGCCCGACCCATGAAAGCAGCTCTTCGACATCTCGCCGGTAGTTGGCCGCCTCGCGCCCGGCGATACGAAGCGGAAGCGCCACATTGTCGAAAGCGGAGAGGTGGTCAAGCAGGCGGAAGTCCTGAAACACGACGCCGATGCGCCGCCGCAGCGCGGGCAGTTGCGCGCGAGGCACCCGCGACAGATTGGAGCCGAAAAGATTGATCAGGCCGCGCGATGGCGCCTCAGCCAAATACGTCAGCTTCAACAAGGTAGACTTGCCGGCGCCGGAAGGTCCGGTCAGGAAAGTGAACGAGCCAGGGTCCAGCGTGAAGGTCACGTCGCGCAGAATCTCGGGTCCCGGCCCATATCGCATGCCGACATTTTCGAAGCGCACCATTGCGAATAACCATAGCGGGAACCATCGGCGCGCAACATGCTTGCCGCTGTGGATAGCTTCGTTAGCGCCGGGGCTGACGACACGCCTATGATTGTGACCTGCCCGCATTGCGCAACCCGCTACCGGCTTGCGGAAGACAAATTCCCGCCCGGCGGAAGAACCGTCCGATGTGGGAAATGCAGCCGCTCGTGGCTTGAGGAACCCGATGCAGTTGAGCCGGGCGAGCGACTTGTTGAAGTAAAGTCCAACCTGAACGTCTCTCAGGCATCCGAAGAACACCCGCGAGTTGTGCGTCCCAAAGGACAGGAGCTCGCAGTGCTTATCGCGTTCGTCGGGCTGGCAGCGGTTGTGGCGCTGCTCGTCTGGGGAGTGGTGCAGTACCGGGATGCGGTGCTCCGGGTTTGGCCGCAAGCAGACACGCTGTACAGAGCGACCGGCATTTCACCGAGCCCGAAGAGATTGTCTCTATAGTGTGAGCTATCGGCCGATACCGAAGCAAGTGCCGCGGCGTTGCTGCGCCATTTCGAAGCTGGCTTTGCGCATCTACAGAAGCTGGATTGGCGCATCCACATCAGATGAAGAACGCATATGAGCGGATTTTGCGCAGAAGATCGTCTCATTCGGGCGGTCCAAAGAAACTGCAACTGTCTTCGGGGAACCGCACCCAAGCACGACCGTTCTTTCGATGATGCCGCTGAACAACCCCTCCGCGATGCGGCAATCCTCGGGGCGGCTCCGTTAATACATTGTCTCTCCGCATAGTGGAGCCGCCCTTCTGGGCTCGTAAGCAGCCGATGGAATTCCTGATCAGAATTGCTTCAACAACCGGTCGAGATAATCCAGCTCCTGTTGGGGGCGCCCATGTTCTTCGGCACGGCGGCGCAGCTCTTTCAAAATGCCCCTCGCACGCGCCATTTGTGATTTATCGGGAAGTTTTGTCTGACTGCCGAAGCTTGGCCCGCGACCGCCATTATCACGGCCGAGCGGATCTTCCTCGCCGGTCTCGCCAGATTTGCCTTCCTGTTGCTGCATCAGCTTCTGCGCCAGCTGACCGGCGCCTTTGCGCATGGCATCCAGCGCGTTGCGCTCGTCCTGAGTCGCATTGTCGAGCGCGCGCTCGCCAAGCTTGCCTTGCGCCTCGCCCATCTGTTTGCCGGCTTCGCCAAAGTCTTTGGCGCCGCCGCCCGCTTTCGGACCCAGGCCTTGCATCAGCTTGTCCAGCTGCTGGCGCAGGTCCCCTTGCTGCTGCGAGAGTCCTTTCGGGCCGCCGGCTTGCGGATCGGGATTTCCCTGTTGCTCACGGAAGGTCCTGTCGAGCAGCTGCCGCTGCTTTCCCATCAGGTCGCCGAGATTTTTCAGGGCGTCGCTAAGTGCCTTGTCGCCCTGGCCGCCGCTGCCGCCAGGACCGGCCGTCATGTGCAGATTCTCGAGCAGGCTTTGCAGCATGGCGAGAAGCTGCTGCGCCTGAGCGCGGTTGCCGCTTTGGGCCAGCTGCTGGATCGCATTCAGCAGGGCCTGCAAATCCTGCGGCTTCAATACTTTGGAATTTTTCGGCGGCGCTGCATTCGCCGGCGGCGGATTCTGCGCCAGCATCTGCAGGTAACGATTCAGCGCCTGCTGATACCGCTGCAGCAACGCATCGATAAGCGGTTGCGGCGCGCCTTGCGCCAGCGCTTGCGATATCATCTGCTGCAATCGCCGCAATTCTTCTGCCGCGGATGAGAGGCCACCGCGCTCCAGCGCAAGGGCCGTCTGCCACAGCAAATCCTGCACATGCGCGATCTCCTGTGCGCCGCGCGCGGATTTCAATGCCCAGTACGCCGCCCGAACGGCCAGATAAACGCCCGTCTGGTGCTGGTAAAACGACTCCGGTGCAATGGCGAGCGCATCCAGCGCTACCACAGCCGTCTTGCGGCCCGCGATATCATCGAGTGACAGGTTTTGCCGCTGCTCGACCAGTGCCCGCGCCAACGGATTGGTGAACACGCGCGCTGGCAATGTGAAGTGGACGGGCCTGCTTCGGCCGACATTGCCGACGGCGTCCTTCGCTTCCAGTGTAACGGTCACCTCGATGCCTGCGTAAGGATTGCTGGTGAGGTCGCGGTAGATCGTATCATTGATGGTTTTGCCGGGCGACGAGAGCGGCAAGTCGACAGTCAGCGCGCGCTGCTTCCTAGTCCTGTTGAGCGGACGAATGACTGCGCGGGCGGAGGTGACGCCGTAATCGTCAGCCGCTGTAATCGCGAATTTCACGGCATCCCGTGCCGTGCGGCTGGGCGGCTGCGCGAAAGCAACAGAGGGGGGCTCGTCCGGTATTGCCTTGATGCGCCACGACGCCAAAGTCTGCGTTCCGGTCAGGACGCGGATGGCTTCATCACCTTCGATTTTTTGACTGTTAGAAAACTCGTCGCGGCTACCGGCAAAACGCGGCGCATTCGCAGGCGATGGCGCCCACATCACCTGCGGCTGCACGCGCCCGCCATGCACGCGAACCGCGATAACGGAGCCCGCGGGAATGGTAACCACTTTGTTGCTGACGCCGCGCGGCAGATAGATTGGCGCTTCCCCTGTATAGGCAGGCGGATCGATCCACGCGTCGAGCGTCGCGAGCGGCGCCGATTCTCCCGGTGTGAGCGCCGCTTCAAGTCTGCTGTGTGCATCACGTCCGGCGGCAATGACGCCCAGCAGAAGAAGCACCAGCACGGCGTAACGCAGGTAATACGGATCGCCTGCAACCGAGGCACGGGGAATAACGATCCTCAATGGATCATGCCGCGCCAGCCGATCCCGCAAATGGGCCAGCCACAAGCCTTCTGCCCATTTGTCTCCAACGCCGGCCGCGATCAGATCGTCCCGTTCGGTAATGGGACGATGTGCCAGCGCGCTTTCCTGCTCCAGACGTCGCGCAGCGTCGATCCAATCCGGAAACCGGAACGACTGAAAACGTGTCCAGAGAAAATAGCCAACGGTTCCGAAAACGGCGATCAGAATGAATCCGTGAAGCAGGCCAGGCACATGCGGAAAAACCCCGAGTAGCGCAAGCGCGACGAATGCCCCGGCGATTCCGCTCGCCGGCCACAGCCTTGGCCAGATGCGCTCCCAGAGAAGGGCGGCGCGGGTGAGCGCGATGCGACGCTCGACTGGGCTATTCGAGCCAGTCCGGGATTCGATCGAGGCGGATAAACTCATCGTCACTCATTCTTGGCCGCACGATGCTCCAACGCTCGCCTTTGACCATTATTTCAGCGGCGTGCGGCCGCGCATTGTAGGCCGAAGCCATCGCTGCGCCATAGGCGCCCGCCATTTTGATCGCCACGAGATCGCCGGCCTGAAGCCGCGGCAAGCAATAAGTTCCGAACAGGTCGGAGGTCTCGCAAATTGGACCCACGACATCGTAAGTTTCTTTAGTGGCGTTGTTACGAGGCGCAGCGCACACGATCGCGTGATGCGCATCGTAAAGCGCTGGGCGAAGAAGATCGTTCATCCCCGCGTCGATCACGGCGAACCGCTTCCTCTCGCCGTCTTTGATGTAAATGACCCGCGAAACGAGAATGCCGGCACTGGCGGCAATCATCCGGCCCGGCTCCAGAATCAATGATGCGCCGAGATCGGCCGCCAGTCGGCTGACGGCTTTCGCATAGCAGGTAAGCTCCGGCGCTTGATCGTCGCGGTAATCGACGCCCAAGCCGCCACCGAGATCTGCCCGCTCAATCTCGTGCCCATCGCGGCGCAGAATTGTGATCAGTTCTGCAATGCGGGCGAAGGCCTGTTCGAAAGGTGCGATCTCCGTGATCTGGCTGCCGATGTGCACATCGACGCCAACAACTTTCACCCCCGGCAACGATGCTGCGCGGGCATAAGCCTGCCGTGCCCGCGTCCACGGAATACCAAATTTGGTTTCGGCCATTCCGGTGGAAATTTTTACGTGCGTGCGCGGGTCGATATCGGGATTCACGCGAATGGTGATCGGTGCGATTGCGCCCATTCCGCTGGCGATCTGGCTTAACGCTTCCAGCTCGGGCTCGCTCTCCACATTGAATTGGTGAATCCCGGCGCGTAGCCCAAGCTCCATCTCAGCGTGCGTCTTGCCTACCCCGGAAAACACAATCCGATTGGCCGGAATGTCCGCCGCCAGTGCCTTCTTTAGCTCACCGCCGGAAACCACATCGGCGCCGGCGCCCAAACTTGCCAATGCTTTCAGCACGGCCAGATTGCCATTGGCTTTCACTGAATAGGCAATCAGGGTGCCGGCTGGAGACTCACGTGCAAATCGCCGGTAGTTCTCTTCCAGCGCGCGAGTGGAGTAGCAGTAGAAGGGGGTACCGACAGCGTCGGCCAGCGTGATAATGCCGATGTCTTCCGCGTGAAGGCGGCCGTTCCGGAACTCGAAGGGATTCATCGGCCGATGGGCTGTGGTGGACGGGACGGGTCTTTTTGGTTTTTCGGCGTAGCTTTTCCGTTCGGCATGAGGAGGTCGCTTTTGATGCCGCAGGCGGGCACTGCGAGCGCGAGCGCAAACACCAGAAGCAAGCGCCAGACCATTGCTATCTCCCGTCGAGCCGGATGTGCGCCCCACGCCGTGATTTGTCAATTTGAGAGGGCGCCGTTATTTCCTCCACCCCATGAACTGGTCGCGAGCCCTTCCAACATGCATCGTTGGCGTTATGGCAATTGCATTGCTTACCGGGTGCAGCCCGCACGGCGCCACCCACAAGCAACGCAGGCCCGATTCCCTGGCCAAACTGAAATTGGAAACTGCCAAATCTGTTCCCGCAGTAACCTTCACGGACGTCGGCGGCCACATTCATAGGCTGACGGAATTTCGCGGTCAGTACGTTCTCCTCAATCTGTGGGCCACGTGGTGCGCGCCATGCGTGCGCGAATTGCCGTCGCTGTCGCGCCTTCAGGCGGCAATCGGAAGAAAAACGGTGAACATCGTTCCTGTAAATGTCGGGAAAGGGACCGCGCTGGAAACGGCCGAATTCCTGAAGAGCAACAAGGCGAACCTGCCGGTTTATCTGGATACGAAAAGCGCCTTCCTGCACACCTTCGGTGCGTTCGGCCTGCCGCTTACAGTTTTAATCGATCCCCAAGGCCGCGAGATCGCCCGCGCCAGTGGCGCTGTTGCATGGGATGCGAAGGATTCGATTTCTTATTTCAAGGCGCTGAAAAGGGCGCCGCTTAACTAGCGCGTCGGAACGGGAGTTTCGCCGCGATAATCGTAGAAGCCGCGGCCTGTCTTCTGCCCCAGCCATCCGGCTTCGACATACTTCACCAGCAGCGGGCAAGGCCGGTATTTGGAATCGGCAAGGCCTTCGTAAAGCACCTGCATCACGGACAGGCAGGTGTCTAGACCGATGAAGTCGGCAAGCTGCAGCGGGCCCATCGGGTGATTGGCGCCAAGGCGCATTGCGGTGTCGATTGCGTCCACGCCGCCCACGCCTTCGTACAATGTGTAGACCGCCTCGTTGATCATCGGCAGCAGAATGCGGTTGACGATGAAGGCCGGGAAATCTTCGGCATAAGCGGCCGTCTTGCCCACTTTGCGTACGATATCGAGGGCCGCCTGAAACGTTGTGTCGTCGGTGGCGATGCCGCGGATCACTTCCACCAGCTGCATCATCGGTACGGGATTCATGAAGTGAATTCCGATGAAATGTTCCGGGCGGTCGGTGACGGAAGCGAGACGAGTAATGGAGATGGAAGAAGTATTTGTAGCAAGCAACGTGTGTGGATCGAGGCGCGGACAGAGATCCTGAAATATTTTGCGTTTGACGGCTTCGTCTTCCGTTGCCGCTTCGATCACGATATCGCGGCCTCTCATGTCGTCCAGACCCTGCGAGACATGTATGCGTCTGAGTGCCGGATCGATGGCCTCTTCCAGTATAAGGCCACGCGCGGCTTGACGATGCATATTACGCGCAATGGTCTTGGTTGCACGCTCGAGCGCCTCGCTGTCGACGTCCTCCAGCATGACATCCACGCCGGCGAGCGACAGCACATGTGCGATGCCCGTTCCCATCTGGCCCGCGCCGATAACGCCAACACGTTCGATGTTCATGGATTTTGCCTCGATAGATTCGCTCAATAGCCTAGCTTCGCCAGTTCTGCTTCCATCTCAGGAATTGCCTTGAAAAGATCGGCGACCAGGCCGTAATCGGCGATCTGGAAAATGGGCGCTTCTTCGTCCTTGTTGATAGCGGCGATGACCTTGGAATCTTTCATGCCGGCGAGATGCTGAATGGCGCCCGAGATTCCCACTGCAATGTAAAGTCCGGGCGCGACCACCTTGCCGGTTTGTCCCACCTGATAATCGTTCGGCACAAAGCCGGCATCGACCGCCGCGCGAGAAGCCCCCACAGCTGCGTGCAGTTTGTCAGCAATCTTCTCCAGCAAATGGAAATTTTCGCCGGATTGCATGCCGCGCCCGCCAGAGATGATGATCTTTGCCGAAGTCAGCTCCGGCCGTTCGGATTTCGACAGCTCCTCGCCGATAAATTCCGAAATACCCGGATCGGCTGCAGCACTAACCTTTTCGATTTGCGCGTTTGCATTCGCCTCGGCGGCCTTGAAGGCCGTGGTGCGAACGGTGATGACCTTCTTGCCTTCCGGCGCCTGCACCGTCGCGATGGCATTGCCGGCGTAAATCGGCCGTTCGAACGTATCCGGGCTGACAACCTTAACGATTTCGGAAATTTGCGGCACGTCCAGCTTCGCCGCCACCCGTGGCATGTAGTTCTTTCCGCTGGTGGTCGCTGGCGCGAGGAGGGCGTCGAAAGCGGGCGCGAGCGACAGGATCAGCGCTTCCATCGGTTCCGCAACGGTGTGCGCATAAAGCGAATCGTCGGCGACCAGCACCTTCTCGACACCGGCAAGTTTCGCCGCCGCTTCGACGGCGGCGCCGCAATCCGAGCCGGCAACCAGCAGATGGACCGGCGAGCTCACCTGGGCTGCGGCAGTGACGGTTTTTGCTGTCGCGTCTTTCAGCGTCTTGTTGTCATGTTCTGCAATGACAAGCGAGGCCATCAGATCGCCCCGATTTCTTTGAGTTTGCCGACCAGCTCAGCAGCCGTCTTCAGCTTCACGCCAGACTGGCGTTTCGGCGGCTCCGTCACTTTCAGCACCTTCAACCGAGACGTGACATCCACGCCGTAATCCGCCGGTGTTTTCTGATCTATCGGCTTCTTCTTCGCCTTCATGATATTCGGCAGGGAGGCATAGCGCGGCTCATTAAGGCGCAGATCGGTCGTGACGATGGCGGGAAGTTTCACCTCCACAGTCTGAAGGCCGCCGTCGACTTCACGTTCGACGTCGGCCTTTCCTTCCTTGACCTCCAGTTTGTGGGCGAACGTGCCTTGCGGCCAGCCGAGCAATGCAGCCAGCATCTGCCCCGTCTGATTGGAGTCGTCGTCGATCGCCTGTTTGCCAAGGATGATGAGACCGGGCTGCTCCGCTTCGCAGATCGCTTTGAGGATTTTCGCGACGGCGAGCGGCTCAACGTCTGAATCCACTTTCACCAGGATGCCGCGATCCGCCCCCATGGCGAGTGCCGTGCGAATGGTTTCACCGGCCTGCTGCGGCCCGATGGAAACGACAACGATCTCGTTTGCCTTTCCCTTTTCTTTCAGCCGAATGGCTTCCTCGACAGCAATTTCGTCGAAGGGATTCATGCTCATCTTAACGTTGGCGAGATCGACGCCACTACCATCCGCCTTCACGCGGACCTTCACATTGAAGTCGATCACCCGTTTGACCGGGACAATGACCTTCATGGCTTGCTGGATGCCTTCCCAAAAGCGGGGCTTTTATCGCGGAAGCGAGGCGAAAGAATTCGCTCGCGGCTCGCAATGCCGATTGTGCGGCGCGGAAACTAGGTCCGCCCCTGATCGCTTGTCAACGCAGATTTCCTAGGTCTGTCCTAGCCTTCATTAAGCGTCGGTTGACCGGAAAATTCCGGTGCGGTGCAGCAAAGGGCTTGCGGATGCGTCACTCCGCCGCATGGCCGTTCGGTGCGTTCTGAGCCGTCAGACTTCTTCTGAAGTGCGCGGCCCAACGTGTGCGTTTGGATTAGACCAGCAAGTCGGTTGCGCTATAAACCGCCCCGATCAGCAGTTCAGGAGTTCTCATGCCGAAGGATGAACGCAAGCGTCAGCGGCGCCTCGCTCGGCAAGGCGCGGAAGGCGGTTCCGCTGATTCAGCCGATGTTGCGACACCTGATATTGACGCAGTGACGGCAACCGGATCGGATTTGCCTGTCGCGCAAGAGGAAGAGCACTCCTCGGCGGCGGACACCGCGAGCGATTCCGAACCTGAGAAGAAACCGATCGCGCTCGCGCAGATTTTGGCCAATCCCTCCTACGCGGAACGGTTGAGGCCGGATACCGAGGCGAGTTTGCCGGTTCGGGAGCTAGGAGTGGATCGCTTTGAGCCGGCGCCGGAGCCAACCGCGGCCACGACATCGGGCGCCGCAAATGTGTCGGGTAATGAAGATATGACGCCAGCGCCCCAGGCAAACTCCGCGGATTACGAGCGCACTGTCCCACCTCCCGCCTTGCCTTCACAGGGCGTGCCCGCAAGGGTTCGGCCGACGCGGGAGCCGCTTATCATCGCGCTCCTGTTGCTCGCCCTCATTGTGCTCGCCGTCGATACCTACTTCATGCTTCGGCTGAACGGTCTGTCAGATCGCTTCGCGGCGAAACCTGCCGCGCCCGTTGTGACGGCTGCCGACCGACCATGGGTTGGCGTGGACACGATCGAGACCGCACAATTTGCGAATGGCGGCCAGCCGATTACCACCGTGCATATCGTGAACAGCGGTCGCCAACCGGCCTATGACCTGCGCTCCAACACGGTCGGTAGTTTGCGTGCTGTGGCAACAGCGCCGCCGGAAGTTCCAGCGCAGAAAGGACCATTGGCGACAACGGGGGTTCTGATGCCAAACACCGGCGGCAAGCTCACCTTCTTCGGCAATACGCGCGCGCTGACGTCGGACGAAGCGGGCAATGTGAAAAAGGGCCAGTACATTCTCTGGCTGGCGGGACGGCTCGACTATAAGGATGCGGCTGGCCGTGCGCATGTCACCACGTTCCGCTATCGCTACGATCCCGCGCTGAACAGCTTCATCGCCGCGCCGCAAGGCAATTCGGCGAATTAGCCAAGTGTATCCAGCATGCTGTCGCGATTGGGGTGTGCCGCGACGCGAACCTTTGCGAAGCGCAAAGGATCGAGTGCTTCGGCAACCGCAGGACTGATGCACAGCGCGCCAAGCTTCTCGCACTGGTTCTGCAAACCGGCTCGAACCACATGCTGAACGAAGGCGCGCGCACTGCGTGGCGAGAAAAGCATCACCGCATCGACTGTGCCGGAATCCAGCGCAGCCATTGCTGCTTCACTCAGCGCAACCCTCTCGCTCATCCGATAGAGTTGCAGCACTTCAATGTGAAAACCAGCTTGCGAGAGTTCGTTGCGGATAAAACCGCTCGAAATATCCCCGGTTACGTAAAGCAGCTTGCCAGCGCAGGGCGACACTCTGTCCGCTACTTTTCGCGCGAGCGCATTTGAGTCACCGTTCGCATTCTGCACAATTGCAAATCCGGCCGCTCGCGCGACTTCTGCGGTTTGAGGCCCAACGGCGAATACCGGTATCTCTCGTTGTTCTGTCCGGCGCGCGAGCGCGCGAACCGCATTGGCGCTAGTGACGAGAATTACTTGCACACCGCCGAACGGAAGCTCTGGACCATTTTCGAAGTGAATGTCCATTGCAGGCGAAAGGATCGGCTCGTGCCCGAGATCGCGCAACCGCTGCGCAAGCCGTTCTGCCTCAGCGGCCGGCCTGGTAACGAGAATGCGCATCAGCGCACGAGCCACCGCGCAACGCGCGGCTTGAGTGCCAGCCCCGTCTCGCGTCCGAGATCAGCCGCTTCCGTTTCCGATGGCTCACTCATTGCGGTGTCGAATGCTGTATCTGCGAATCCGCTGCCGTCCGGCGCAATAACTTCACCGCGGAAAGCCAAGCGGCCGCCGTTGCAGTTCGCGAAGCCGCCAATCGGCGTGGTGCAGGAACCGTCGAGCGCCGCCTGAAATGCCCGCTCGCAAGCAAGCGCAACGGCGGTAGGCGGATGATGTACGGGCAAGAGCAAATCGAGCCAATCTTCGTCACGGTGTGTTTCGATTCCAATCGCGCCCTGCGAAAGAGCAGGAAGCCAACTCTCTAGCGGCATGAGGGTCGTGATCCGATCTTGAAGACCGAGGCGCCTCACGCCTGCGTTCGCGAGAACAATTGCGTCGAGTTCGCCGGCATCCAGTTTGGCCACGCGCGTGTCTACATTCCCGCGCAATGCGATAATCTCCAGGTCGGGGCGCGCGCGCGCCACCTGCGCCTGCCGGCGCACGGAGCTCGTGCCGATGCGAGCACCCGCGGGAAGTTCGGCCAGCGAGTCGGCTTTGTGTGAGAGGAAAGCATCACGCGCGTCCTCGCGTTCCAGAATGGCCGCGATCTGCAACTTTTCTGGAAGCAGTACCGGGACGTCCTTCATGGAATGAACCGCGAGGTCGATGATCCCGTTCAGCAACGCTTCTTCCAGCTCTTTCGTGAACAGGCCTTTGCCGCCCAATTCAGCGAGCGGGCGATCTTGGATGCGGTCCCCGCTGGTGCGCACTGTGACCAGTTCCGACGCGACGCCGCACGCGGCAAGAGCATCCCGCACCAATCCAGCCTGCGCGAGGGCGAGACGGGATCCACGGGTACCAATTCGGAGAAGGCTTTGCGGCACAGTGGAATTCACGCTAGTGGCGTGGTGGTATCTAGCACATCCTCGTTGGCAAATTGCGCGACTTCACCATTCTCGGCCTTGAAACCAGCTGCGACGAAACGGCGGCGGCCGTCGTTCGTGGGTGCGCGCCGGGGCCGGGCACAATCCTGTCCAACATTGTGTTCAGTCAACTGGAGGAACATGCCGCTTTCGGTGGCGTGGTTCCGGAAATTGCCGCGCGCGCCCATGTGGAGGCGCTGGATTCCATCATCGAGGCGGCACTGGCAGACGCCGATCTCTCCCCCGCCGGCGTGGATGCCGTAGCGGCGACGGCGGGGCCGGGACTTATCGGTGGCGTGATGGTCGGCCTGACAACGGCGAAAGCACTGGCGCTTGCGTGGAACAAACCGCTCATCGCCATCAACCATCTTGAAGCGCATGCGCTGACGGTACGCCTGACCGGCGGCGTCGCCTTTCCATACCTGCTGCTGCTCATTTCCGGCGGCCACTGCCAGCTACTCGGCGTGCACGATCTCGGCAAGTATGAACTCTACGGCACGACTGTTGACGACGCGGTGGGTGAGGCGTTCGACAAGGTTGCGAAGCTCCTGGGCCTGCCATACCCCGGTGGTCCGAATGTGGAGATATTGGCCAAGACCGGCAATCCGAAGGTCTTCAACCTGCCTCGTCCGATGTTGGGGCGCGAAGGCGCCAACTTCTCTTTCTCAGGGCTAAAAACAGCCGTGCGCCAGATCGTTCGCGCGCCGGATTTTTCGGCCTCCTCCAAAGCCGATCTGGCGGCGTCGTTTCAAGCCAGTGTCATCGCGAGCATGAGCGACCGGGTCGCTGTCGCCATGGACATGTTCCGCTCGGCAATGCCATCCCTGGATCGACCCACGCTCGTTGTTGCCGGCGGTGTCGCGGCAAACGGCGCGATTCGTGCAGCACTTTCGCAGCTTGCGGGCGCCAGGGGATTTCGGATGGAAGTTCCTCCGCCGCAACTCTGCACGGACAACGCGGCAATGATTGCCTGGGCGGGCGTGGAATATGCAGAGCGCGGCCGCTTCGACGAACTTGGCGTAGGGCCACGCGCGCGCTGGCCGCTTGCGAAGGCTCCAGAGGCTTCACCGGCCACAGCAGCTTGAATCCATGAAGATCGCCACCTGGAACATCAATTCGGTGCGCCTGCGCCTGAACCTGGTGACGCGGTTTCTGCGTCAGCAGCGACCGGATGTTCTCTGCCTACAGGAGACGAAAGTTATCAACGATCTGTTTCCGGCCAAGCGCCTTCGCGAGCTGGGCTACGTGCATCAGGCGATCAACGGCCAGAAAGGATATCACGGCGTTGCCATTCTTTCGCGTCTGCCATTCATCCGCACGGATGCCCGGAGCTTCTGTGGCAAGGACGATTGCCGCCACATGGCAGTGACATTCGAAAATCGATTGGAGCTGCACAATTTTTACGTGCCGGCCGGCGGAGATGTGCCCGATCCGGCGGCGAACCCGAAATTTGCGCACAAGCTTGCCTTCTTGCGCGAGCTGTCGGCCTGCTTCGAAACGCGAACAGATCGCCAGACCCCGGTGGTTCTTGTCGGAGATTTGAATGTGGCGCCGTTGCCAAACGACGTCTGGAGCCACAAGCAGCTGCTCAACGTGGTGAGCCATACGCCGGTGGAGGTGGATTTGCTGAACGCGGCCAAGACAGCATTCGACTGGATCGATCTCACGCGCGAGTTCGTCCGCCATGACGAGAAGATCTATTCATGGTGGAGCTACCGCGCCCAAAATTGGGCGGCATCAGACCGTGGCCGCAGGCTGGACCACATCTGGGTCAGCCAAGGCCTGAAAGGGGCGGCAACGAGTCATTCCATGCTGAAGCCACTGCGCGGATGGAAGCGGGCGTCCGATCACGTTCCGGTCGTGGCAGAGTTCGATCTCTCAAGCTGAACGTGGAGCCATGGATTCTGCCGGAGAAATTCTCGATCTACGCGGATTGAAGTGTCCGCTACCGGCGCTTTTTGCCCGGCGGGCACTGGTCCGCCTGTCCAAGGGCGCTTCTGTCTCGGTGATGACGGACGATCCGCTGGCGCCCGTGGATATCCCGCACATGTGCCATCAGGAGGGATACGAGGTCATTAAGGCTGAGTCATCTGATGCTGGTACCACCCTTGTTCTCCGGCGACCGTAGGGAATCGGCCACGAAACAGGGGGTTGCGAAAGGGCGGCCAAGGCCGCAAATTCCCTGCGTCAATTCTGACTGCTCCGCGTTTCAACAGCGGTCCGCCCGGACAGCGGCGGCGTCATCATAGGATCCGAGCGCACATGTCCGGCCTGTCCCTGATCCTGCAAAGTGTTCTGGGGTGTATCCTTGTGGTGCTGGCTCTCCTGTCGGCACAACTGGGAACCTTGGCGCTGGTGCGCGCCCTTATGCCGGGACGCCGCGTGCGCCACGCACATCTTTCCGAGGCAGCGCTGCCGCATGTGCTCGTCCAGTTGCCGGTCTGCGATGAAGGCCGGCTTGCCGTTCGCGTCGCGGCGGCTGCGGCACAACTGGATTGGCCGCTTGAGAAACTTGAGATTCAGCTGCTGGATGACGGGCGGGCAGAAAACCACGACGCGCTTGCGGAAACTGTTCGCGCTGTCGTGCCGGAGAATGTGAATTTCCACATTCTGCGGCGCGGTGTGCGCACGGGATTCAAGGCCGGAAATCTGGCTTTCGGTCTCAACCATTCCGATGCGCCGTATGTCGCGATTTTCGACGCAGATTTCGTCCCGCCGCGGGATTTTCTCCGCCGCACGGTTCCGGCTCTGATTGCCGATTCCGGCCTTGCCTTTGTGCAGGCACGATGGGGGCATACCAATCGCGAGTCGAATTGGCTCACCGCCGCACAAGGCTTTCTGCTCGACAGCCATTTTGCGGTGGAGCAGGAAGCACGTTTCCGCATGGGATTGCCAATTTCGTTCAATGGAACGGCCGGCGTGTGGTCTCGTGCTGCGATCGACAATGGCGGGGGCTGGACCGGGGATACCCTGACCGAAGACCTCGATCTTTCCATTCGCTGCGCGCTGAAGGGCTGGCGCGGTGCAATCCTCTCCGATCTGGAAGTTCCGGGAGAATTGCCGGACACAGCAGCGGCGTGGCGTGCTCAACAGGCGCGCTGGACGAAGGGTCACGCCCAAGTGGCGCGCAAACTGGTCCCGGAAATCTGGAAGAGCGCCTGGCCCTGGTGGCAGAAGGCCGCCGTCACTCTTCAGGTCTGTCAATTCGGCTTCTATACGCTCGCGGCCTTGAGCGCGCTCATCAGCCTCACGCTCATGTACATGGGCGTGGTCTACGTGAAAGCGGTGGCCGATCTCGGATTGCTGGTGACCGGATTGGGCCTTTGCGCCAGCCTTGGTTATCTGTGGCTTGGACAAGCCATGTTGGAGCGGCAAGACGAGCCAAACTTCTTCCGCTCATTGCTGCTGGCGATTCTGTTTCCCAGCGGCCTTGTCCTCTCCAATGCACGCGCGACCTACGAAGCGTTCTCGAATCGCGAGATGGTATTCAACCGCACGCCCAAAGCTGGCGCCGTCTATGCCGGAGGCTGGCGGGGAAGCCCCGAACTCGCAGCGGGGCTGCTGTTGCCTGTGGTTGCGCTCGCAGAGCAGGCCTGGAGCGCGCCGTTCTTTGTTTTCGCAGCAGCCGGATTGCTTGCTATCGGCGGGATGGGCTGGACGTCCGCCCTGCAAATCCCGGCCCGCGACATCGCGTCTAAATAATTCGTTTACCTTCGTCCTCTCAAATCGACGCCATTACTCTAACGGGGCTTTGAGCGCGGCCCCTTGGACTCGCATAGTGATCATGCGAAGGGGCAGGCGATGAGGGGCATTGCACAAAGGGAGTTGATCCGGTTCGTAATGCTGGGCGCGTTTGCGTGCCTGCTCACCGCCTGCGCGAGTGTTGCTCCAGACCAAACAGGACAGCCGGGATATGCGGGTGCGGAGATCGCTCCGCAGATTGAAACGCCCGACAAGCCGCTTCAATGCGTGCCCTACGCCCGGGCGCGTTCTGGCGTGAACCTCCATGGTGACGCCGTTGCGTGGTGGGACCTCGCAGCCGGCAAATATGTCCGCTCGAGCGAACCAAGCGTCGGGTCAGTATTGGTGCTCGCTGGCTATGCCGGGCCCGGCCGCGGACATGTGGCGGTCGTGGTATCGATGGATTCGGCACGGCAAATCAGGATCGACCACGCGAACTGGCTGGATGATGGACGCATTTACCGGAACGATCCTGTCATCGATGTAAGCCCGGAGAATGATTGGAGCGCGGTGCGGGTATGGGATACCCGCGACAATGTGCTCGGCGCCCGGACATACACCGTGCGCGGTTTCATCGGGCCGGGCCGCGACGAGGACCAGCACGTCGCCAGCAGCGAATAGACGAAGCGCGCTTCTGCTGCGGAGCCGAAAGTCAAGCCCTTGCGTTTCCCGTGCGCGTGCATATGGTCCGCGCCCTTAGCAAGCGGCATAAAGCCGGTCGCGCCGAGGCGCACGCAAGCTCCACTCGCAAACGTGAAACCCGCCATCTCCCCAATTTCAGATACGCTGTCAGCCGAACGGCTCGGCAATTGCGAGGATTCGACCGTAGGTCATGCGCCAGGCTCCGCGCGGCGAACTGCCGGGCTCACGTTGGGCGCATTGGGCGTGGTGTTCGGCGATATTGGCACAAGCCCGCTCTATGCCATGCGCCAATCCGTCCAGGGCGCAGGAGGCCAGACACCGGACGCGCTCGCCGCATTGGGCTGCGCGTCGCTCATTTTTTGGGCGCTGATCTTCGTCGTCACGATCAAGTACGTCACCCTCATCATGCGCGCCGACAACGATGGCGAAGGCGGCAGCCTCGCGCTGGCGGCACTGGCGCACCGCGCGCAAGGAATCAGCCGGCGATTGAAGAGTGCTATCGGCATCGCCGCACTGGTCGGGCTGGCGCTGTTTTACGGCGATGGAATGCTGACGCCCGCCATCTCAGTCCTGAGCGCCGTGGAGGGACTCGGCGTGGTGAGCGAGAGCTTCAAACCGTTCGTGCTGCCTCTCGTCCTTATCATTCTCGTCGGGCTGTTCGTTTTGCAATCGCGCGGCACCGCACATATCGGACGGCTGTTCGGTCCCATCATGGTGTTGTGGCTCGGCGTGATCGCGGTCCTTGGCGCCATCTCAATTGTAAAGACGCCGGGTGTTCTTTGGGGACTGAATCCATATTACGGCATCGCGCTTTTCGTTCGCGAACCCTGGACTGCTTTTGTAACTCTCGGTTTGGTCGTTCTGTCCGTCACGGGTTGCGAAGCCCTTTATGCCGATATGGGGCACTTCGGCCGCAAGCCCATCCGCTACGCGTGGTTTTTTGCGGCGCTTCCCGCGCTGACGCTCTGCTATTTCGGCCAAGCCGGCTCCGTGCTGCGCAATCCGCATGCGATCGGCGGCGCGAACGACCCAACATCGTTTCTGTTTTTCGGGCTCGTGCCGCACTGGGCGCATTATCCGATGGTAATCCTCGCCACGATTGCTACCGTGATCGCCTCGCAGGCGGTGATTTCCGGCGTGTTCTCGATTACGCAGCAGGCCGTGCAGCTGGGAAGGCTCCCGCGCATGGAGATTCGTCATACTTCGGCGACAGAGTACGGCCAGATCTACGTACCCCGGATGAATCTGTTTTTGGCCGTCGGCGTCGTGCTGATCGTGCTGATCTTTCGCAGTTCCGAGGCCTTGGCCGCCGCTTACGGCATCGCTGTTTCCGGCGTGATGGTGATCGATACCTTCAACGCGTCAATTGTCGCTGCAAAGCAATGGCATTGGGGCGTAAAACTGGCGATTGCTGTGTTTGGCATTCTAGGTCTTGTGGACCTCATCTTCCTAAGCGCCAACACGCTCAAAATCGTGCAGGGCGGCTGGCTACCCCTGCTCATCGCGGCGGGCGTGTTCTTCGTGATGGAGACCTGGCGGATCGGGCGGCGTGCGCATCTTGAAAAAGTCCGCAGCGAATCCATGCCGCTGGAACTTCTCCTTGCGCGCGCCGACAAGAACCCGACGCGTGTTGCCGGCACGGCCGTATTCCTCGCACCACGCGGTGATTCCGTTCCGGGCGCGCTGCTTCACAATTTGAAGCACAACAAGGTGCTGCACGAACGGATCATTATCTGCCATGTGGCGGTGGAGGAAATCCCGGTTGTACCTGTAGCCAGGCGCCTCGAAGTCAAGAAACATGGCAAGGGGTTCTTTACGGTCACGATCCATTGCGGATTTTTCGAGACGCCCGACGTGCCGCGGTCGCTGGAGGACGCACGCCGCTACGGGCTGGCCATCGATGTGGACACGGCCACCTTCTTCATCGGCCATGAGACACTGGTCCCGGCGGAACATTCCGTCTTCAGCCGCTGGCGAACGCGGCTGTATATTCTGCTGGTCGCCAATGCGCTGTCGCCGGCCAAGTTTTTCAAGCTGCCCCCCAACCGCGTTGTAGAATTGGGCACGCAGATCACGATCTGATCGGTGTCGATGCGTCGGCTGTATATACTTTCTATATAATCCCGGCATTCGCGGCATCTCGAATTTATACGCACGCTTCAGCACAACGGTGGAGACTAAAGAAGAGGCTTGTGTCTCTGTGCGCGTTGTTCCCGTCCTTTATCCGGCAATTCCGAAACGCCACCGCCGCCGCCAGCGAAGCTTGGCCAGGGATGCCTGCAATTCTCCGGCAATCGTGTTGGAGGAAATTGGCGGCGTGCTGGCACTCGCTTTGGCAGTGGCGTTCGGCGCAGGCGTTGCTCTTTCAGCGCTCCATCTTTCCTGAGCGAACAAGGCAGTGCGCAAAAAGCAGGCCGTCGCAACGATACTGCTCACGTCGAGCGGTTTCATTGCATCAACACTGGAGGCGTTCGGAGTTCCCGCGCCATTGCCGTCGATGAGCGGACCGCTGACCGCAAACCCGAATCCGTTGGCTATCGAGGCAGGTTCAATAGGAACGCTCGATCTTACGGGCGCCATAAGCGGCCTCGCCTTCGGACAGACAAATGCCGCACCCGCCGATCGCAGTGCTGCCGCAGATATCGGCAATGCACAACTATTCCTGCAAAGCACGACGGGCTGGCTACAGTTCTTCGTCCAGCTGGGAGCGTACACACTTCCGTCGCTTGGGACGCCTTACGTGAACCCGAACCGCACTGCGAATCAAACCTATGGCTTCGTGCCTGAGGCATATTTGAAGGTGACGCCAAGCGATGAAATTTCGGTAGAATTCGGCAAATTGCCGTCACTGATCGGCCTAGAATCGACGTTCACATTTGAAAACGCCAATATCGAGCGCGGATTGCTGTGGAACCAGACGTCGTCTGTCAGCAGCGGCATCCAGGTGAATTACAACCAAGGCCAATGGAATGCCTCAATTTCCTGGAACGATGGCTACTACTCCGGACGATACAACTGGGTAACGGCGCTGGTTGCCTATGCGCTGGACGGTACGCAGACGCTAACCTTCGTTGCGGGCGCAAATCTGGGACATACCGGCTATTCCAGTTTTGCAACGCCACTCGCGCAAAATAACGGCGCAGTCGCCGACCTCGCATATAGTGGTACGCTCGGCGGATGGACGTTCACGCCGTATGTGCAGTTCTCGCGTGCACCGGCCGATAATCGATCGGGGCTGCATTCTGGCGGTTCGGCCTTCGGTGCGGCGCTGCTCGCGAGCTACAGGCTGAGCGACGACTGGTCGATGGCAGTCCGGACCGAGAAGCTGATCACGGCCGGTAACCTGAACCTCCTTTATGGAGCGGGCAGCAGCGCGTGGTCGACAACTCTTACGCCCGCCTATCAGGAAGGCGTATTCTTCGCCCGCGCCGAGGCATCTTATGTCGGAATCGAAAACGGCAAAAACGGTTTGGCTCTGGGACGAAGTCTGGATGAGAAGTCGCAGGCGCGGTTGATGCTCGAAACGGGCGTACTGTTCTGATGAACGATGCAGGCAGAGCAAAAGCGTTCGGCGGCTCTTTGGCAATTGTCGCGGCGGCGCTGCTGATTGGACTGGCGCTACAGCATCTGCAGATTCATCCGGCGAACTTCGCGCTTGTATTCCTGACTGCGGTGTTTGTGAGCGCCGTGATGTATGGACTCTGGCCCGGGCTTCTGGCGTGTCTCGCCAGCCTGCTCGCCTACAATTTCTTTTTCCTTCCGCCTCTGTACACGTTCAGGATCACGGACCCTAGCAACATCGTCACGCTGTTCTTTTTCAGTGTTGTGGCGCTCATCGCAGGCAATCTTGCTGCGCAATTGCGGAAGCATGCGGTAACCGCGGAGACGGAGCGTCTGCGATCGGCGATGCTGACATCCCTGTCGCACGATTTGCGCACACCGCTTGCGTCAATCCTTGGAGCGGCAGGTGGCCTGCTGGCTCATCGGCAAACGTTGAGCGACAGCGCCCAGGTGGATCTGATCGAGACGATCCAGGAGGAAGCGGAGCGGCTGCATCGCTTTATTGCCAATCTGCTCGACATGACACGTCTCGAAGCAGGCGCCATCGTGCCAAGGCTCGATGCCGTCGATCTGAGCGATGTGGCGGGCACCGCGCTTCGCCGCGCCGAGCAAATCCTCTCCGGCCATAAGGTCACAGTGGAAATACCGCCTGATTTGCCGCTGCTTCGCGTCGATCCCGTTCTCTTTGAGCAGGTACTTTTCAATCTTTTGGACAATGCAGCCAAATATGCCCCTCCGGGCACGAGCATTACGGTGCAAGCAAAGAAGGATGGGCCCACCGTCCACATGGAAATCGCCGATGAGGGCAGGGGAATTCCCGCAGATGACCTCGAACGCGTCTTCGACAAATTCTACCGCGCTCAGGCTGGTGATACGCGACGCGCTGGCACTGGATTGGGGCTCGCAATTTGCCGTGGGTTTTTGCAAGTCATGAATGCAGCGATTTTCGTTAAAAACAGGGAAACCCGCCCGGGCGCGGTATTCGTCATCACTTTGCCGATAGCCGCGCGGCAGCCGGCCGGGGTTGCAGCATGACGCGCGCGCTTCGCATCCTTGTTGTCGACGACGAGCCACCCATCCGGCGGTTGTTGCGCACCACTTTCGCAGCGGCGGGCTACGACACCATTGAGGCCGAGGATGTCTCTTCGGCCATGCGGATGTTACGCGCCGAAGAACCTGACGCTGTCATACTCGATCTTGGTCTGCCGAAACAGGATGGCTTCGACTTTATCCGAATCGTCCGGGAGACGGCGCTTACCGTTCCGATCGTGGTGCTGTCGAGCCGTTCCGATGAGGCCGGCAAGGTCCGCGCGCTCGATATGGGTGCCGATGATTATGTCACCAAGCCATTTGGTACCGACGAACTGTTGGCGCGTATTCGTGTCGCGGTGCGGCACCGTCTCCATCGGGATGGCGAACATGCGCAGTTTGAAACCGGCGACCTGAAGGTGGATCTGGTTCGCCGCACTGTGACGGTGCGCGCAACCGAGATGAAACTCACGCCGCGTGAGTACGATCTGCTGCGGGTCCTTATCGCCCATGCGGGAAAGGTGCTGACGCACAGATTCATCTTACGGGAGGTGTGGGGCGGCGATACCGACGTGCAATACCTGCGCATCTATGTGCGCGCGCTTCGGCAGAAGATCGAAAGCGATCCGGAGCGGCCTCAGCTGATTTTGACGGAGCAAGGTGTCGGCTACCGGCTCCGCGCGCCGGACTAAGCGATTGCACGGGAGATCGGCGTGAGCGGTATCGTTTTGCAGGATCTTGAGGGCGGAGGCGCAGCGGGTAGCCACCCGCCACGAACTGGCGCGCGCCGTACTGCGGGATTGACATTGGCTGCGCTCGGCGTGGTGTACGGCGACATCGGCACGAGCCCGCTTTACGCCGTGCGCGAATCGGCACTCTCCGCGGGCGGGCACGTTCCCAGCGCGCCGGCGATCATGGGGGTGGTGTCGCTGATCTTCTGGTCGTTGATGATCGTGGTGACGCTGAAGTACGTGATTCTCATCATGCAGGCGGACAATGACGGCGAGGGTGGCATCCTTGCACTCTCGGCGCTGGCGCACCGCACGCCCGGTCTGGGCAAGCGAGCCAAGCTCGCCATCACCACGATTGCCATTCTGGGGCTGGCGCTGTTCTTCGGCGACGGTATGTTGACGCCGGCCATCTCCGTCCTGAGCGCCGTGGAAGGGCTCAGCGCGGAAACGCCGGCTTTCGCGCCGCTGGTGATGCCACTTTCCCTTGTCATTCTGATTGGCCTGTTTTTCCTGCAATCGCGCGGCACGGCGATGGTCGGCGGCCTGTTTGGGCCGGTCATGGTGGTGTGGTTCATCACACTTTCTGCACTCGGTCTTGCCTCCATTGTGCGGGCGCCTGCGATCCTTGCCGCGATCAATCCTCTCTATGGAATTGCCCTGTTCGAGCGCGAACCCTGGACAGCGTTTGTGTCGTTGGGCTCTGTCGTTCTGGCGGTCACCGGCTGCGAGACGCTGTACGCCGATATGGGGCATTTCGGTAAGTTCCCCATCCGGATTGCGTGGCTCGTCTTCGTATTGCCGGCACTGGTGCTCAACTATTTTGGACAGGGCGCAGCGCTCCTGCTGGATCCAAAGAAGACGCCGATCGCATTCTACGCTGTCGCACCGCACTGGGCGCACTATCCGCTTGTCGCCATTGCGACCGTTGCCACCATCATTGCCTCGCAGGCGGTTATTTCCGGCGTGTTCTCGATTTCCAAGCAGGCGGTGCAACTCGGTCAGCTGCCCCGCATGGAAATCCGGCACACTTCGGCGACGGAGTATGGGCAGATCTATGTACCGAGCATGAATGCGCTGCTTGCCGTCGGCGTGGTGCTGATCGTGCTGATCTTCAAATCGTCGGATTCGCTTGCTACCGCCTATGGCATTGCGGTGACCGGCATCATGGTGCTGAGCACCACGCTGGTTGCCGTTGTTGCTGTGCGGCAGTGGCACTGGAGTCGTTGGCTGGTTCTTCCGGTATTTGGCGCGTTGGCGTTGATCGATCTCGCCTTCCTTGGCGCCAATTCCCTGAAAATCGTTGAGGGCGGATGGTTGCCTATCGGAATCGCGGTGGCTGTGTTCATCGTGATGGACACCTGGCGGCTCGGCCGCCGCACCCATCTCGAAAAAATTCGCGAGGGGGCATTGCCGGTTGATCTGCTCTTGGCCCGCGCGGAGAAGATGTCCCAGCGAATCTCCGGCACCGCCATCTTTATGACCATCCGTAGCGATCTCGCGCCCAGCGCGCTGCTGCACAGCATGAAGCATTACCATGTGCTGCATGAACGCGTGGTGCTGCTGAATGTGGCGTTCGAAGACAAACCATTTGTGCGTGCACGGAATCGGGTCGATGTTCAGAAAATGGGCAAGGGTTTCTATGAGGTGAAGGTCAAGTTCGGATTTTTCGAAACACCCGACGTGCCCCGTGCGCTGGCAGATGCGCGCGTTCGTGGGCTGGCGCTGGATGTGGATATCTCCACGTTCTTTCTCGGACGCGAAACGCTGGTGCCCTCGTCCAAACCCACGCTGCCGCACTGGCGAATCGCGCTCTACATGTGGCTCGCGTCGAATGCGCTCTCGCCTGCGAAATTCTTCCGTCTACCGCCGAACCGCGTGGTGGAATTGGGCGCGCAGGTGGCAATCTAGTCGAGCGCGTACACCAGCGCCTTCAGGTACGCTGTCTCCGGTAGCATCGGATGAACAGGGTGATCCGGACCTGCACCGGCGTCGCGAATCAGCGCTCCACGGCGGCCCGCACGAGCAATGCCAATGGCACACTCCTGTTCGAAGCGGTCGCGCGGCATGTTGTGCGAGCACGACGCCAGCAGCAGATAACCGTTCGCCGCAGTCACCGATGCCGCCAGTCGAGCTACCTTACGATAAGCTCGGGCGCCCGCTTCCAGATCTTTTCGTGCCTTCACGAAGGGTGGTGGATCGGCGATGACAACATCGAAAGTCTGACCCAAGCGGGCGAGGCGCTCCAGCTCTTCGAATACATCTGCCTTCACGAACTTGCATTTCCCCGCAACGCCATTTGCGTTGGCGGCGTCGCCTGCCAGGGCGAGAGCCGGTGCCGATGAATCAATGCCGACAATTTCGGTCGCGCCGGACTTGGCAGCAAGTATCGCGAAGCCACCAGTGTAGCAATGGCAGTCAAGCACGGTGCGTCCGTTCGCAAGCTTTGCCATGAACGCACGATTGTCTCTCTGGTCGAAATACCAACCGGTCTTCTGGCCCGAATCGGGATCGGCGAAATATCGCACGCCATTTTCAACCACTGCGATGCGTGACGGCAATTCGCCGCGCGCAGTACGCACATACTGCTCCAACCCCTCCAGCGCGCGCAAAGGCGCATCGTTGCGCAGCACAACGTGCTTCGGGGCGATTACCTCGTCGAGCGCCCCGAGCATCGCTTCGGTCAACGCCTCCATGCCCGCCGTGGTGACCTGCGCCACGCAAGTATCGCCAAAGCGGTCGATCGTCAGTCCGGGCAAACCGTCTCCTTCCGCATGCACCAGGCGATAGTAATGCTCCTCGAACAGTGCGGCTCGCCGCGCCAGCGCGCGGGCGAAATGGGAAGCAAAAAACGCGTCGCCGATTTCTGCGTCCGGCGCCGAATCAAGCAGTCGCACGGCAATCAGACTCTTCGGATTGAAGTATCCCGTGCCAAGTGGGCGCCGGTCGGCCATCTGAGCATTCACCAGCGAACCCGGCGCCAGCGACTTGGCCGCGGCGTCCATCACGATCTCGTTGGAGAAAATCCATGGTCCGCCGGCCAATGCCCGGCGGCCTTCACGCGGTTTTAGCCGGATTGCAGGATGGGAAGGCATGGCAGAATAACGCCGATCGGCGTTCGAGTGTCCAGCAGTTTTCGTACTTCACGCCTGCTGACTGGGTGTAGGCCAGCGGAAATCACGGCCCACTACACCGGCAAGCCCAGGTGCCACCACAGCTGTTCAAGATCGAACGCCCCGAGTTCGAGTGAATCTTCGGCGCGCTGAACGGTGCCGGGATGTCTGCCGCTCTGTTTACGGGAATGCGCGGCGCGCGCCATGTCTTCCAGCGTGCCTTCATCGGCAGGATCAATGCCCGTGGGGATCAACCGCCAGCCGGGCGAGGTCAGCTGGCTGACCAGTTCGTCGTGCCTGCTCTTTTCGGCCATGAGTTCTTCCGTCGCTTGCCGGGCAGATGGACTACCAGTCACCATCCCATGTGACATGGCGCGAAATCAATCGTCTCGGCTAAGCCACAGCGGGGCGAGTTGAGTGTTTGCAACCGGGCGCTCCGCAGACACGCCCGTGAGACCTGCACGCCGCAGTTCAAGGGCGGTAAACCCAGTGCCACACCGCACCGACGGCTGAGAGTTTCCCACCTCGGTTGTCGAGAAAGCTGCGGAGTTTGCGCGAGCGGCAAGGCGGCGCGCCGTGGACACAGTTTCAGAACTCATTTGCGGCCGATGCGCGCCTTCCGGGCGGCATAACGGGCATCCCGCGCCGCCTTCTGCTCAATTAGGATCTGTCCCAATTTGGCGTGCTCTTCGTCCTTCCTGCGCTGCCGCTCGCTCTCCGCTTCGCGCTCGGCCGCAAGGCGGGCTTCCTCTTTGGCCCTGCGCTGCGCTTCGGCTTCACGCTCGGCGGCGAGACGGGCCTCTTCTTCGGCCTGACGCTTCGCCTCCAGCTGAGCGGCTTCGGCGCGCTGAGCGGCTACGCGCGCGGATACTCGCGCTTCGCGATCGGCAACCACCTTTTGGCGGGCCTGTTGGCGCTCGGCTGCGGTCTCCTCGTTTCCCTTGAGGCGCGCCCGGACGCGTTCCAGCTGTTCCGCTCTGGCATTCGCCCCAGCGCTCAGGCGGTCGCCAAACCCGATATCGTGACGGTTCTTCATCGCTCATCCTTGAAAGCCACGCGCGCGAAGACCTCGCGCGACCACAACCATGGCTGGTGAAAGTCAGTTGTCGAGAAAGCTGCGAAGTTTACGGCTGCGGCTGGGGTGCTTCAGCTTGCGCAAAGCCTTGGCTTCGATCTGGCGGATGCGTTCGCGCGTCACCGAGAATTGCTGGCCCACTTCCTCCAGCGTGTGATCGGTATTCATGCCGATGCCAAAGCGCATGCGCAGCACGCGCTCTTCGCGCGGCGTCAGCGTCGCCAGCACCCGCGTGGTGGTTTCGCGCAGATTCGCCTGGATCGCCGCGTCGATGGGCAGCACCGCGTTCTTGTCCTCGATGAAATCGCCAAGATGGGAATCTTCCTCGTCGCCGATCGGCGTTTCGAGGCTGATCGGCTCCTTGGCGATCTTCATCACCTTGCGCACTTTTTCGAGCGGCATGCCAAGACGCTCGGCCAATTCTTCCGGCGTCGCCTCGCGGCCAATCTCGTGCAGCATCTGGCGGCCGGTGCGCACCAGCTTGTTGATGGTCTCGATCATGTGCACCGGAATACGGATGGTGCGCGCCTGATCGGCGATGCTCCGGGTGATCGCCTGCCGGATCCACCAGGTGGCATAGGTCGAGAATTTATAGCCGCGGCGGTATTCGAATTTGTCGACCGCCTTCATCAGGCCGATGTTGCCTTCCTGGATGAGATCGAGGAATTGCAGCCCGCGATTGGTGTATTTCTTGGCGATGGAGATCACGAGGCGGAGATTGGCCTCGATCATTTCCTTCTTCGCCTGGCCGCTCTCGCGCTCGCCTTTCTGTGCTGTGTGCACGATGCGGCGGAATTCGGTGATGGATTGGCGGGTTTCCTGCGCAAGCGTCTGGATGTCGTCGCGCAGCGCGTGAATCTTGTCGCGCTCTTCCTGTACGAAATCCTTCCAACCCAAGCGGGACAGGCGGCCCACGCGTCGCGCCCAATGCGGGTCGAGTTCGTTGCCGAAATGCTCTTTCAGGAAATCGGCACGGTCCACGCCATGCGCTTCGGCCAGGCGCAGCAGGCGGCCCTCAAGCGACACCAGCCGCTTGTTGATGCCGTACATCTGATCGACCAAGGCTTCTATGCGGTTGTTGTTGAGCTTGAGGCCTTTGACGAGATCGACGGTTTCGATGCGCAGCTTTTTGAATCGGCGTTCCTGGCTGTCGGATAACTCATCGGCGCCCAACGCGGCTTCCACGCTGGCATCCTGCAGTTTGCCAAGCTTCTTGTAGAGCGCGGCAATCTTGTCGAGCGTCTCCAGCACTTGCGGTTTTAGCGAAGCTTCCATGGCGGAGAGCGGCAGATTGCCCTCTTCCTCCAGCTCTTCCGCTTCTGCGGCGGCGGCGGCAGCAGCGTCACGTGCGGCAGCGGCGGCAACCGGATCGTCCTCGTCGTACCCATTCATCTTGGGCGGCGGCGGGGCTGGCTTCTTGAATTCGGGCTTCGGCGTGAACTGAACCGGCTGGCCGTTCGCGCCAACGGGCGCCAGCGGCGTCGGCGGCGTGAACACGGAGGCCGGCACGTTCTGCAGCGGCTTGCCGTCGGGCCCGACAGGCGGCGGCACGTTGGGCTTGCCGTCCGGTCCCATCGAATACATGGCTTCGAGATCGATGATGTCGCGGAGCAGAACCTTTCCTTCATTCAGCTCATCGCGCCAAACGGTGAGCGCCTCGAAGGTGAGCGGGCTTTCGCACAGGGCGCCGATCATCAGCTCGCGGCCGGCCTCGATGCGCTTGGCAATGGCGATTTCGCCTTCGCGCGACAGCAACTCCACCGAGCCCATCTCGCGCAGATACATTCGCACCGGATCGTCGGTGCGATCGTACTGCTCTTCCTTCTCGCTGTCGGCTGCGACAACCGCCTTGCCGGTCGCGGTGGCCGGCAGCGCGCCTTCTGTGCCTTCTTCCTGCTCTTCGGACTCGATGACATTGATGCCCATCTCGTTGAGCATCGACATGGTGTCTTCGATTTGCTCGGAGGACACCTTCTCCGAAGGCAGCACCTTGTTCAGCTCGTCATAGGTGACATAGCCGCGCGCCTTCGCTTTGGTGATCATCTTGCGAACGGCCACGTCGCTCAGGTCGAGCAAGGGAGAATCCGCATCCTCGCGCGGCGCGTTCGGATCGATGATTTCGCCAGGCTTCCCGGCGATCTTCATCTGCGGCGGTGGAAACTTTCCGTCGGCTTTTTTCAACGCCTCGATCGGCGCTGACTTCATCATATGGGTCACTGAAACACTCGCGGCCGGTGCGACCGGCTTCTCAACTGGTTTTTGTGCCACTTTGATCTCGGGCTTCTTCGTCACCCGTTTGGCAACGGGTTTCGCCTTCTGCGGTTTCGTTTTGGCAGATTTCTTCAACGCGACAGTTTTGTGCACTGACTTGGCCGGCTTGCGCACCTTCACCTTATGCGCGGCGGCCTTCGCCGGTCTTGCGGGTTTGCTGGATGTCTTTGCCGTCTTCGCCACGGGGCGCGTTCCTGACTTCCTTTATTGTGCCTCTACCCTATGGGGAAAGAACGCACTCCTGATTTAACGTACCCGAGCTACTCGTTCGGGAGCGCGCGGGGTTGGAGCAAGCGATGTGCCTCGCGCCAACTTTCCTCGCTCGCCTCAGAATTGAAACGTTCCATGGCCCGCCTCCGCTCGGGAGCGGCCTCGGCCATTTCGTGCAGCTGGGCTGCAGCAAGAAGCCAACGGGCCTCCACATCGACCTCGGCGTCCCCCTGCGTGGCATCGGTAGACCCTTTGCCTGCATTTTCGCCATGGCCTTCGGGCGACCGCCGTACCAACCGGTCCAGCAATTCGCCCAACCCTGCGCGAATGAGATGGTTTTCCAGTCCCATTTTTTCAAGGCTGGAGCCGGAAGCGGCGAGGTTTAGGAGTTCCTGACGGAGCCTGTCAAGCGAACGATCCGAGAAGGGCAGAGCGGCCAATTGCTCTCCGTGGCTCAGGGCGATTCGGGGGGATTGCAGCAGGATTTCTGCAAGTTCCGTTTCCTTTTGGCGGCGGGGACCCGCACCCTGTTCTCCTCCTGCACGCGCTAAGAGGCTGTTCTTCACTTCGGCAGAAACGGCGACGGGAATTGTTCCACCGGGCCTGATTGAGGCGAACACACGCCCTTTGAGTCCAGACCGCCACTTCTCCAGCTCGGTAGGGTTTACCGCCGGCGGTCGTCGACGTTTGAAGGTGTCGAACACCCTCTGATCGAAGTCGCGGCGGTAGTAATCGGCGATCTTGGGATCGGAAATGGCGGACACGATTTCGGCAAGCGCGCGCTCCAGGCCGGCGCGGCGCTCGGGAGTGGAGAAATCCTTCCCCTCCGTCTCCACGCGCCAGAGTACTTTGGACAGCGGTTCAGCGCCGTCCAACACCTTCTTCATTGATGACGGCCCGCTGGCGCGGAGGAGGCTGTCGGGATCTTCGCCAGGCGGCAGGAATGCGAAACGCAACGAGTAGCCCGGCTTCAGATGCGGCAGCGCCAGCCGCGACGCGCGCTGTGCCGCGCGAAGACCAGCTTCGTCCCCATCGAACGCAAGGACAGGTTCAGCTGCCGTCCGCCAAAGCAGCGTGAGCTGGTCTTCCGTGAGCGCAGTTCCAAGCGGTGCCACCGAGTTCAGGAAACCGGCACGCGCGAGTGCGATCACATCCATGTAGCCTTCGGCGAGAATGACGGTGCCGTTTTGCAACGCCGCAGGCCGCGCGTTGGCGAAATTGTAAAGGAGGCGGCCCTTGGAGAAGAGCGGCGTCTCGCCCGTGTTGATGTATTTTGGTTTGGCGTCTGCGTCCAATGCCCGGCCGCCAAACGCGATTACACGTCCGCGCGCATCGGTAATGGGAAACATCAGCCGGTTGAAAAAGAAATCCCGAGGGTTGCGGTCTCCATCCTGTGGCCGCACCAGACCAGCGACTACCATGTCATCTAGCGGGATGTTTTTCTTATAGAGGTGCTCCTTCAGCGCATCGTTCGACGGCGCGTATCCAAGGCGGAACTGTTTTGCTGCCGCCTCATCCAGTCCTCGCGATTGCAGATAGCTGCGCGCCTCCGCCCCGCCGCGCGCGTGCAATTGCTCCTCGAAGAACATACACGCGGCTTCGACAATCTCATAAAGCGATTTGCGCCGCTCCTCGCGCGCTTCGTCCTCCACCGTCCATTTCGGCAGCTCGACGCCGGCCTCGCCTGCCAGCTTCTCAACTGCTTCGGGGAATGTCAGCCCTTCGGTTTCGGTCAGCCATTTGAAACCATCGCCGCCCGCGCCGCAGCCGAAGCAATGGTACGTCCGCCGCTCATTCTCCACCTTGAAGCTGGGCGTCTTCTCCTTGTGGAAGGGGCAGCAGCCCCACATCACCCGGCCTTTACGAACGAGCTTGACGCGCCGCCCTACCAGCTGGACTAGATCGGTCCGCCGTAAAATCTCTTCCAGCAAGTTTGGGCTGAAGCGCATGGGCCGAGTGTAGCCTACCACAAGCCGTTCCTGGCGCAGGTTTCTCTAAATCCTGTGAGTATCAATTGGTGCATCAGTTTACGGGCTGGAGATGCTTGCGAATCCAGCCCGTAAGCTCCTCTTCGCTGAACGCGCCTGACGCAATGGACAGGATCACCAGAACGCATTGGCTATCATCTGCGGCTAGTTCGAGACCATTAAGCGTGAGAAAATATTCGAGCGCCACCAGTGCCGTGCGTTTGTTCCCATCGACAAAGGCGTGGTTCTTGGCAATGCCGTAGGCGTACGAGGCGGCCAAAACGGCCGCGTCCGGTTTTCCATAGGCGGCCAAGTTTTGCGGCCGCGCCAGCGCAGATTCGAAAAGGCCTATGTCCCGAATGCCGGACGCGCCGCCGTGTTCGGCAAGCTGCTCATCGTGAGCGGTCAAAAGGATGTCGGGATCAATCCAGATCCAACCGCTCACTTTGCAAGCTCACGGAGCGCATGGCGCCGCTTTTTCATAATTTTTCGGACCAGCTCCAGCTGGCCGGACTTATTGTTGTCATACGCCGAGAGTTTCAGCCCATCAGGCGTGGCGCTCAGGGTGACCGTGTCGCCTTTCTCGGCGTGCAGCGCCGCCAGAGCCTCTTTCGGCAGCACGATACCGACCGAATTGCCGATCTGGATGATCTTGGTCTTGCCGAACATGGGTGGAACTCCTGCGCCATCCGGCAAAGTTAGTACAAAAGTTGTAACGAAGCAAGGCCTTAACTATTTGCCGCTCAGGAGTTCCTTCACTATGCCGCTGGCCTTAGTGAAATCCATCTGGCCGGCATAGCGCTCCTTCAAGGCCGCCATCACCTTGCCCATGTCCTTCATGGAACTGGCGCCAAGTTCGGCAATCACCCCTTGGGCTGCTGCCCGGGAATCTTCCGCGGACATTTGCTGCGGCATGAATTCGCGAATGATGGCGATTTCCTCGCGCTCCGAAGCGGCGAGTTCCGGGCGCCCGCCCGATTCGAAAGCCGTAGCGGATTCCTCCCGCTGCTTGATCATCTTGGCGAGCAGGGAGAGCACCTCCTCATCGGGCACGCCTTCACGGCTGGTTTCGGTACGCGCAGCGATGTCCTTATCCTTCACCGCCGCCAGCACCATGCGCAGGGTCGAGACGCGCTTCTGATTCCTGGCGCGCATCGATTCCTTTAGTTGGTCGTTCAGCCGCTCGCGCAAGGCCATAAGGTTGTTCCTTCTGTGAGAAGCGCTGATTAGCACGTTGACCCGGCCCCGCGTCATTCCTATTTTCCGCCAAATCCGAGGCTTCCATGACCGAGACGATCTCCGCCACCGCCGCGCATCCGGCGGCGAAGTTTTCGCGCGCAACCGCGCGGCTTGTGTTGGCGGATGGCACTGTGTTCGAAGGCACAGGGTTCGGCGCGGAAACCGCCGCGGTCGGGGAAATCTGCTTCAACACCGCGATGACGGGCTATCAGGAAATTCTCACCGATCCATCTTATGCGGGGCAGATCGTTGCCTTCACGTTTCCGCATATCGGCATCGTCGGCACCAACTCCGAAGACATCGAGTCGCTGACGCCGGTGGTGCGGGGGATCGTGGTGCGCGCCGATGCCGAGCGCCCCTCGAATTATCGGGCGATCGCAGCCTTGGACCGCTGGCTCAAACACCACAACATTCCCGGCATCTCCGGTATCGATACGCGCGCGCTGACCAACCGCATTCGCGAGCAGGGGATGCCGCATGGCGTGGTCGCGCATCATGCAAGTGGGGACTTCGATGCGAACGGGTTGGCGCGAAAGGCGCGGGAATTTCCCGGTCTCGTCGGTCTCGATCTCGCCAAAGATGTCAGCTGCCGGCAGATGTATTCGTGGCGCGAGATGCCGTGGGCGTGGGGCCAAGGCTATAGCACGGAGGAGCAGCCAACCTGGCGTGCCGTGGTGCTCGATTACGGCGTGAAGCGGAACATCCTGCGCCAGCTCGCGGCGCACGGCGCCGACATTACGGTGCTTCCCTGCAGTGCCAGCTACACGGACGTGATGCGCCATACCCCGCATGGCGTGCTGCTTTCCAACGGGCCAGGTGATCCTGCTGCCACCGGCGCATATGCCATTCCCACGATTCGCGAACTTGTGGACTCGAAAGTGCCGGTGTTCGGCATCTGCCTTGGCCACCAGATGCTGGGGCTCGCGCTGGGCGGCACATCTCGGAAGATGGCGCAAGGCCATCACGGCGCCAACCATCCGGTGAAAGATCTCGAAACCGGCAAGGTCGAGATTGTATCGATGAATCATGGCTTTACGGTGGATGCGGACACCTTGCCAAAGTCGGTCAGGCAGACGCACGTTTCCCTTTTCGATGGCACGAATTGCGGGCTGCGGCTTGAGGGGAAGGACGTGTTCTCCGTGCAATACCACCCGGAGGCATCCCCCGGTCCGATGGATTCCCACTACCTGTTCGAGCGTTTCGCAAAGGCCGCCCGAGCCCGTGCCTGAATCGCGGGAATAAAGTGGACCCATCCGCGGTATAGTCCCCTGTGGTAGATGGGAATGGTTTAGCCTGGCACTTGCGAGCGATGACCGGCGCCTCAAAGGCGAGGCGCTGCTGCTGCCGCACCTCGATGCGGCCTACAATCTTGCGCGTTGGCTCTGCCGTTCCCCGGTGGAGGCCGAAGATATTGTGCAGGATGCCGTGCTGCGCGCGCTGAAGGCGCTGGACGGGTTTCGCGGGCAGGATGCGAAGCCGTGGCTGCTCGCGATTGTTCGCAACTGCAGCCGCACGGTCGCCAGCAAGGGCAGAGGCCGGTCCGCGCTCTCACTGGATGATGCGGAGAGCAGCGGCACATTCATTGATGCGTTCGTATCTCAGGAGCCCGATCCGGAGGTGGCGACCATCGGGCGCGAGCGGAGCCGAAACATCAACGAAACGATTGCGAGTCTGCCGGATGAATTCCGGGAAGTGCTGATTTTGCGTGAACTGGAAGAGCTCTCCTATCGAGAGATCGCCGAGATCGCGAAGGTGCCTATCGGCACGGTCATGTCGCGGTTGTCGCGGGCGCGGGCGATGCTGAAGGAACACTGGCTCGAGCGGGAAGAGGTGCTGTAATGGGCTGCGCCGAACGCTTGATCACCCAAGCCTATCTCGACGGCGAGCTCGATGCTGCCGCTTCGCTGAAAGTCGAACGCCATCTCATCGGCTGCGAGGAATGCAGCGCACTGGGTGAATCCATTGCCGCAATTCGCAAGGCGGTGCGGGAGAACGCGACCTATTATCGTGCTCCGCCACCTTTGCGCGCGGCCGTTGCGCGGACGTTGAATCCGGGGCCGCACCGACAGGCGTTTGGCGAAACGCTGCGCCAATGGCTGGCGGACAAGCGGCAGTTCTTTGCCGGTGCGGGGACGGGAATCGCCACAGCCGCGCTTGCGGCTTCGCTGACATTGTTTGCGATTGGCGGCCCAGCCGAGCAGGATTTCGCCAGCGACATGGTTTCCGCGCATATCCGTTCGCTGATCGGCACGCATCTGATCGATGTCGCCTCCAGCGATCACCATACGGTGAAGCCCTGGTTCAGCGGCCACTCCGACATCTCGCCACCTGTCGCAGATTTTGCGAAGCAGGGATTCCGGTTGATCGGGGGGCGCATGGATTATGTGAATGGCAAGCGCGCCGTAGTGATGATTTATCGCCATGGCGCGCATGTCGTGAACGTATTTGTCTGGAAGGACACAGGCGACGTCCGGCCCGGAGCGCAAATACAAAACGGCTATCAGCTTGTCTCCTGGCGTGAAGGTGGTCTGTTCTTCTGCGCCGTTTCCGATACCGACAAGCGGGAGCTGGTGCGGCTTTCCGGGTTAATCGAGAATTTGGCGCGCTCTCAGGAATAAAGGACGCTCATCCCGAGTCCTGCACTTCGAAAATCTCACGAGGTGCGCCATGCGCGATCCGAACCCAAACAATTCCTCCCGGCGCGATGCCCTGAAATGCCTTGCTTACGGAAGCGCGGGAACGCTGTTCGCGCTCTCCGGCGGTGTGTTCACCGCGACGGACCTCGCCTTCGCCGGTGATGCTATTACCCGTACGCCAGAAACGGACACGCCGCTGTTCGTGCAGATTAGCGACACGCATATCGGCTTCAACAAGGAGGCCAATCCGGATGTGAACGGCACACTCAAGCGTACTATCGCTCTCGTGAACGCCATGTCGCAGCGGCCGGCCTTCGTCCTGCATACGGGCGACATCACCCATCTCACCAAGCCGGAGGAATTCGACACCGCGCAGCAGCTGCTCTCAGGCCTGCGCGTGAGCGAACTGCACACGGTTCCAGGCGAACACGACACCACTGACGGAACCGGCGCGGAATATTTCAGGCGTTTCGGAGCGCCGTCGCAGAACCGCGGGTATTACAGTTTCGATCATAGCGGGGTGCATCTCGTCGCGCTCGTCAACGTGATGAATTTCAAGGCCGGTGGATTGGGCGCACTGGGTGACGACCAGATGAAGTGGCTTGCCGGCGACCTGAAAGCGCGGCCAACGAGCCAGCCCATCGTGCTATTCGCGCACATGCCGCTTTGGTCGATCTATGAACCCTGGGGCTGGGGCACGGCCGAATCCGACCAGATCCTGCAGCTGGTCCGCCGGTTCGGTTCCGTCACAATCCTCAACGGCCACATCCACCAGATCGTGCAGAAAGTAGAAGGCAACATCACGCTGCACACTGCGCGATCGACCGCATATCCGCAACCGCAGGCGGGGCAAGGGCCTGCGCCTGGTCCGCTCAAGGTGCCGGCCGACCAACTGCCGAAAATGCTAGGGGTCACCAGTGTAACGGTGAAGCACGCCAAAGTTACGCTGGCGGACACCACGCTCGCCTGACCTCATCACCTACCAAAAAGGATTTGTCGAATGTCCAACGCATTCCGCTGCGTCGCGTTCTCCGTTCTGTTTCTCTCGACCATAGGAAGAGCTGAAGACAGCAACACGGTTACCATCAAGAATTTCAATTTTTCGCCGATGCAGCTTTCCGTGAGTGTCGGCTCGACCGTCACATGGCACAATGCCGATGAAGAACCGCACACGGTGACGAGCGATACCGGCGCCTTTCGTTCCGGCGCCATCGACGGTGGCGGCAATTACGCCTTCAAGTTCGTGAAACCGGGAACCTACAAATACCTCTGCTCGATTCACCCCCAGATGGTTGCAACCATTGTGGTGAAGTAAGTTGCGGGAGCATGTCTCCCGCGAGCCGGAGTCCGCTTGCCCCTCTCCAGCGCTCCGGCTCACCTCTTCGTAGATGCTTGCGGATAACGAGTTTCAGGCCGGACCATTCGTCCGTAACAGCGCAGACTCGTACGTCGATGAGATTCAGTCCCTCAGCCGCCAGGGCGGGAAACGGCGCATCTCCCCGGCGTAATACAGGCAAAGCTTCACGCCGGCTGGATCGGTGAGCCACGCTTCGCGCCACAGCCAGCTCTGATCCACGGGCTCGCTATCGAAAACAATGCCTTTCGCCTTCAGCTCCGCCACACGCGAATCGAGATCATCGCATTCGAAATAGACATGCGGGCCGTTGGCTACGGCGCTCGCATCGTTCGTAAGATGAAGTGAAAAGGTGTCGCTCCCATCGCCCACTTCGAAATGCGCGTAATGCGCGCTCTTCACGATCAGCTTGAGGCCAAGCGTCTGGTAGAAGGTAATCGATCGCTCCAGATCGAGCGCAGGAACGGTGACCTGATTGAGACGCATATAGCGAGATTAGCGCTACGGCTTCCGCACCGTCACGCGCATGGACCTGCTCTTCACGGACATTCGTCCTTGTCCTCCGGCCCGATCCAGCCCTTGAGCTGGCTCGAGGGCGGCGTGCCGACGATGTTGTATCCGGCGTCCACGTAATGGATTTCGCCCGTCACACCGGAAGAAAGGTCGCTGACAAGGTACAATGCAGCGTTGCCAACGTTCTCGAGGCTGACAGTGCGCTTCAGTGGACTGTGCGCCTTATTCCATTTGAAGACCGTGCGCGATTCGCTGATGACAGAACCGGCCAGCGTGCGCATCGGCCCAGCTGAGATTGCGTTCACGCGGATGTCTTCGGCGCCTAGATCGGCGGCCAGATAACGCACGCTCGATTCCAGCGCGGCCTTGGCGACACCCATCACATTGTAGTTCGGCGTAACGCGATGGGCGCCCAGATAGGTGAGCGTCAGTAATGCGCCGCCATTTTCCTTCATCAGCGGCAAGGAACGCCGCGCGATGTCGGTGAATGAGAAGCAGGAGATGGCGAGCGAGCGGCAGAAATTCTCGCGGCTTGTTTCCACATAACGCCGCTTCAGCTCTTCGCGCTCGGAATAGGCAATGGCGTGCACCACAAAATCCAACCGGCCCCATTCGCGGGCCAGCATGCCGAATGCCGCGTCCAGTTCCGCGTCATTCTCGACATCGGCCTGCAACAGTAGGTTCGAGTCGATGGAGTCGGCGAGAGGCTTGAGCCTCTTGCCCTGAGCTTCACCTTGATAGGTGAAGGCGATCTCCGCCCCGTGGGCATGAAGCGTACGCGCAATACCCCAGGCAATGGAGTGGTCGTTGGCCACGCCCATCACCAGCCCACGCCGGTTTTGCATCAGAGGTTCAGGCATCGTGACGCTGGAACACGAGGCTGGCATTGGTGCCGCCGAAGCCGAAAGAATTGGAAAGTACGCGCCCGAGCTTCGCGCCATCGATTCGCGAACGCACAACCGGCGCATCGGAAATCTCCGGATCGAGTTGGTCGATATTGGCGCTTTCCGCAATGAAGCCGTTCTTCATCTGCAGGATGGAAAAGATCGCCTCCCACACGCCGGCAGCGCCCAGCGAATGTCCCGTCAGCGATTTGGTGGAATTGACCGGCGGCATGCGTTCGCCAAACACTTCGCGCATCGCCTTGATCTCGGTCACATCGCCCACCGGCGTCGAAGTGCCGTGCGCGTTCACATAATCGATGGGGCCGTTCACGGTGGAGATTGCCTGCCGCATACAGCGCACGGCGCCCTCGCCCGATGGCGCCACCATGTCGTAGCCGTCGCTGGTGGCGCCGTAGCCAACCAGTTCACAGTGGATTTTCGCGCCTCGCGCTTTGGCGTGCTCCAATTCTTCCAGCACGAGAATTCCGCCGCCGCCGGCAATCACGAAACCATCTCGATCCTTGTCGAAGGCGCGGCTCGCGCGTTCCGGCGTCGCGTTGAACTTGGACGACATCGCCCCCATGGCGTCGAACAGCGACGACAATTCCCAGTCAAGTTGCTCGCCCCCGCCCGCGAACATCACATCCTGCTTGCCGTACTGGATCATCTCTGCCGCATTGCCGATGCAATGCGCGCTGGTTGAGCACGCGGAGCTGATGGAATAGTTCACACCCTTGATCTTGAACCAGGTGGAAAGCACGGCCGAGCAGGTGGACGACATCGCCTTTGGCACGGCAAACGGACCGATGCGCTTGGGGCTGTGATTTTCGCGCGTGATATCGGCCGCCTTCACGATCACATCCACGGAAGGGCCGCCGGAGCCAACGATCAGGCCGGTGCGCTCATTCACAACGTCTTCCTCTTCCAGCCCGGAATCCTGCAGCGCCTGCTGCATGGAGACAAAGGCATAGGCCGCGGTATCGCCCATGAAGCGCTTGGCGCGGCGATCGATCAGAGCGTCGAGATCGATGTCCGGCTTGCTGTGGACCTGGCTGCGAAAGCCGTATTCCGCTTCTTCCTTGCCGAAGCTGATGCCGGATTTCGCCTCACGCAGGGAGGCGAGAACCTCCTGCGTATTGTTGCCGATCGAAGACACGATACCCATGCCGGTGACGGCGACGCGTCGCATGCAATTCTCCTTATGTCGCTCGCCCCAAAGCGTGCTGCGTCAGGCGCCGATGGCCGCCGCCTGATCCGTGAACAGCCCGACCCGCAGGTCCTTGGCCTCGTAAATCGTCTTGCCGTCGACCTGCATGATGCCGTCGCCGATGCCGACCACCAGCCTGCGCATGATCACGCGCTTCAGGTCGATGTAGTAATTCACGACGCGATTGGTAGGCAGCACCATGCCGGAAAACTTCACTTCGCCCACGCCAAGCGCTCGCCCGCGACCGAGGCCGCCCAGCCAGCCGAGAAAAAATCCGATCAGTTGCCACATGGCGTCCACGCCCAAGCAACCCGGCATCACAGGATCGTTCTGGAAGTGACATTTGAAGAACCAGAGGTCAGGCTTGATCTCCAACTCCGCTTCGATGCGGCCTTTCTCGGCGATGCCGCCCTTCTCGGAAATTTTCGTGATGCGGTCGAACATCAGCATGGGCGGCAGCGGCAGCTTCGCGTTGCCTTCGCCGAAAAGCTCGCCACGGGCGCAGGCCAGAAGGCCCTGCAGGTCGAAACTCGATTGCCGTCCCAACATGGGTGTCGTTTATCCTTTTAGTCGTGAACGCCCTTGACTTTGGAACGTTCAGCGCAGATTTTTCCTTATTAGAAGCATTCTAACGAATGCCCCGTGAATCGAGACTAGCAGACTTAGGCTCGGAGCGTCAGCCGCAGTCTCTTTAGTTCTCGGAATGGTGTTGAGTCCTATGAGGATTTCAAGAAAGCGCAAGTCTTCTGGCGAGGAGGCTGTGCAGCGGCTGCGAATGGCCGGCTTGCGGCCCACGCGTCAGCGCGCCGCGTTGGTTGAGCTGCTGGGGCATGGGCATCGGCATGTTTCCGCCGAGTCGCTGCAACAGGAAGCACAGAAGGCGGGCATCGGGGTCTCACTCGCCACCATCTACAACACCTTGCACCAGTTTACCGAGGCAGGGCTGCTGCGTGAGGTGGTGATTGGAACTGGCCGCAGCTATTTCGATACCAACACGCGCGATCACCAGCATTTCTACTGCGAAGAGGACGGCTCCCTGATCGACATCGAAGGCGATGCGATTGAAGTGGCCGGTGTGCCTACGCCGCCGAAAGGCATGGCGGTCGATCGCGTCGATGTCGTGGTGCGAGTGAAACGCGCCTGACGTAGCGAAATATAGTTTGGAATTGTTCCAAACTAGTTGACAGGGGAGTGGCGAAGGGGCAAATAGGGTTTTGGGACCGGGTGCATAAATCCGGAAGATTCAAAGGAGGACTTACATGCCCAACCTGAAGCAGTCCAAGACAGCACAGAACCTGAAAGACGCCTTCGCCGGCGAAAGCCAGGCGAACCGCCGCTATCTCTACTTCGCGCAGAAGGCGGACGTCGAAGGCTACAACGATGTCTCCGCTGTTTTCCGCTCCACCGCGGAAGGCGAGACCGGCCATGCCCACGGCCATCTCGAATTCCTCGAAGCGGTGGGCGATCCGGCCACCGGTGAACCGATCGGCGGCACCGACCTCAATCTCAAGGCGGCTATTGCCGGCGAGACGCACGAATACACGGACATGTATCCGGGCATGGCGCGCACCGCCCGCGACGAAGGCTTCGACGAGATTGCCGACTGGTTCGAGACTCTCGCCAAGGCCGAGAAGTCCCACGCCGGCCGGTTCCAGCGCGCGCTGGACACGCTGGGACAGTAAACTCGGCGCACTCGCTTTCCTCCCCCGCTTGCGGGGGAGGTGCTGAGCGAGCAACGCGAGCGAAGCGGAAGGGCATCGTATCAATCCCCCTCCGTCGCGCTTTGCGCGACACCTCCACCGTGAACGGGGGAGGAAAGAGATCGCCGTATGACGAGCAAAGAAGGCAGCCTCGATGCGCCGACCCGCGAGCCGATCGCGTGGCGCACGGACGATTTCACCGACGAGCAGAAACTCGACGCGGAAATGCGCCGCGTTTTTGACGTGTGTCACGGCTGCCGCCGCTGCTTCAATTTGTGCGATTCCTTCCCGCGCCTGTTCGACCTGATCGACAATGGTCCCACCGGCGAAGTGGACGGGCTGAAGAGCGAGGATTTCCCCAGCATCGTCGAAGCCTGCACGCTTTGCGACATGTGCTTCATGACCAAATGCCCATACGTGCCGCCGCATCCGTTCAATCTCGACTTTCCTCACCTGATGCTGCGGCACCGCGCGGCAGAGGTGAAGAAAGGCGACAAGGATTTCACCCAGCGGCAGCTGGCCGAAATGGATCGCAACGGGCGGCTTGCTGTGCCGCTGGCGCCGCTGGTGAACTGGGGGGCGGAGAAGGACAACAAGCTGACGCGTCCCCTCATGGAGAAGACGCTCGGCATCGATGCGCATGCCAGCCTGCCGAAATATGCCTCGCAGACCTTCATCCGTGCCGACAAGAAAAATCCGATCGCGCCGAACCGGAGCGCGCCCGCCTTTGGCAAGCGAAAGGCCGCGCTCTATGCCACCTGTTTCGTGAATTACAACAAGCCGGACACCGGAATGGCGGCGCGCGCGGTGCTGAATCATCTCGGTGTGGAGACGCGCGCGGCGTATCCCGGCTGTTGCGGCATGCCCTTCCTGGAGCAGGCGGAGATTTCCCGCGTGGCCGAGCAGGCGGGAAAAGTCGCAAAGGAATTGGTGAAGCTGATTGACCAAGGTTACGACATCGTCACGCTCACCGCTTCTTGCGGGCTGATGTTGAAATTCGAATGGCCGCTGATCGTGCCAGAGAATGAAGACGTGAAGCGGTTGTCCGAAGCCGTGTTCGACATCGATGAGTACGTCGTCGATATCGCAAGGAAAGATGGCTTGCCGGACGGCATGAAGCCGCTGCCGGAAGGGGTGACCGTGCATCTTCCCTGCCATGCGCGGGCGCAGAATATGGGTCCGAAGGCGGCGGAAATGCTGCGCCTCATTCCGGACACGCCGGTGGACGTGATCGAGCGCTGCTCCGGCCACGGCGGCACGTTTGGTGTAGTCACGAAAACGCACAAAGTCGCGGAGAAAGTGGGACGGCCGGTGTTTCGCACCGCGATGCAGCAGGCCCGCGGTCACATTGTCTCCGATTGCCCGCTCGCTGCCCAGCACATCGTGCAGAACGTACGTGAAATGGCGGCAAAGGACGGCAAGGAAGCACGGGTGAAGGAGCCGGAACATCCGATCCAGATCGTTGCCCGCGCGTTTGGATTGATGGAGGCCTAGATGCCACTTCCGGAACGTAAGATCACGCCGGCCGATATCCTGGCCTGGGAGAAATACGCGGCCGAGCGCAGCGAATTCCGCAAAAACATCGTCGCGACAAAAAAGAACCGGCGCATGGAAGTCGGCCCGTTCGTCACCTTCTATTTCGAGAATTATGACACGATGTGGCTGCAGGTACAGGAGATGCTGCACATCGAGAAGGGCGGCGAAGCGCAATTGCCGGACGAGCTGCAGGCTTACAATCCGCTCATTCCACAGGGCAACGAGCTGATCGCCACGTTGATGATTGAGCTCGACGATCCGAAACGCCGCGACCGCGAGCTCTACCGCCTCGCGGGCATCGAGGAATCCACCTACATTGCGCTCAACCAGGAACGCATTCCCGGCGTGCCCACCGAATACGATGAGCGCACGAGCCCCGACGGAAAAACTTCGTCCGTGCACTGGGTGCGGTTCAAATTTATTCCTGAACAGATCGAGAAATTCAAAATGCCGGCTGTGGAAGCGGTGCTGGGCGTGGCGCATGCCGCCTACAGCCACATGGCCGTCATCACGCCGGATGTGCGTACCGAACTCGCGAAAGATTTCGCGTCGTGACCACACGCATTGCGCATTGCGCCTGCAGGCAGCTGCAGGTCGAAGCCGATGGCGAGCCGCTGATTGTCTCGATGTGCCTAATGAAGGACAGAAAGCATCCGTGGATTGAATTCACGGGCGCGATGCGACACCTCGCCTAAGACGCATCATTCCGAATGGTGTGACGGAGTTGGCGCGACACCGTGCTGGGCCACCACGACAGTTTTGATGTTCACGAACTCGCGAATGCCGTAGTTGGATAGCTCGCGGCCGTAGCCGCTGTCCTTGACGCCGCCGAACGGCAGCTTGGGATCCGAGGACACGGTCGCGTTCACGAACACGCAACCGGCGTCGATGCGGTCGGCAGCGAGACGTTCGCCCAGTGCGAGATCGCGGGTGAAGACGCCGCCGCCCAGGCCGAATTCGGAATCGTTGGCGATGCGCACGGCATCGTCCACGTCCCTGGCGGAAATTACCGCTGCCACGGGGCCGAACATTTCCTCATCGTAAGCCGGCATACCGGGATGGCCATCGCTGAGGACCGTCGGCGGATAGAATGCGCCCGGTCCCTCCGGCACCTTGCCGCCGCAGAGCACGCGCGCGCCTTTGGCGATGCTCTTCTGCACCTGCTCGTGCAATTCGTCGCGCAGATCGTGCCGCGCCATCGGGCCGACTGTGGTGTTCTCGTCGAGCGGATCGCCGACTTTGGCTTTGCCCATCTCGGCAACCAGCTGTTGCTCGAACCGGGCCTTCATCTCCTCGACTACGATGAACCGCTTGGCGGCGATACAACTTTGTCCGGAATTGACGAGGCGTCCTTTGGCGCAGGCCGACGCGGTGAATTCGATATCGGCGTCGGACAGCACGAGATACGCATCGCTGCCGCCGAGTTCCAGCACGGTTTTCTTCAGCGCAGCGCCGGCTTTGGAGGCGACATCGCGGCCGGCCGGCGTGCTGCCGGTCAGCGACACCGCGCGCACATGCGGATGTGCGATGACATCGCCAACCATTCGGCTGCCGATCATTAGGGTACGGAACAGGTTCTCCGGGAAGCCGGCATCGACAAACAGCTTCTCCAGCGCCAGCGCGCAACCGGGCACATTGGAGGCGTGTTTCAGCACGCCGGCATTCCCCGCCATCAAGGCTGGCGCGGCGAAGCGGATCACCTGCCAGAATGGAAAATTCCACGGCATCACCGCCAGCACAACACCCAGCGGGCGAAACGCCACAAAGCTCTTGCGCGGAGCTGTCTCCACGATCTCGTCGGCCAGGTAGCGCTCGGCATGCTCCGCGTAATACTCGCAACCCAGCGCGCATTTCTGGGACTCCGCGATGCCATCCCGGATGGGCTTTCCCATCTCCGCCGCCATCAGCTCGCCGTATTCGCGCGCGCGATCGCGCAGCAGCGCCGCGGCTTTGCGCATGTGTTCCGCGCGTTCAGCGAAGCCCGTCTTCCGCCATTCTAGAAAGGCTGCATGCGCAGAATCGATGGCGGCGCTCACCTGCGGCGCAGACATTTCGTCGTAGCGCCTGATGGTCTCGCCGGTGGCGGGATTGATCGATTCGATAGGCATGGCGTGGGCTTTCGGTGCGAGGGAGCGCGCTTCCTACTGGGAAGCAGTCGTGCCAAGCAACTCTGCCAGATATTGCTGCCAGACGGCCGCCCAGGAGTGCGTGCCATGGCCATGGGTCTGATCGGAGATGGGGATCAGCACGAAGCGCCCGTTCTTCAGCCGCGTTGCCTCGCGCTCGGCGATGCCCAGTTCCGGCGGATTGATGAAATCGTCCGCCGAGTTCACCCACATCACGCGCGCGGTGATTCTCTCCAAGGCACCGCTTGGATCGTAATCGCGCGAGGCGTCCACCTGATAGAGCAGGTCGTTGGCATCCAGGGTCGTCAGATCCTTGGCGATACCGTCGTCCACGTATTTGTCGGCCGCATCGTGCGTGGAATAGCTCTTCTGCATCTGATGTGGCGCACTGCCGGCGATGATCAGGAGATCGGCCGCCGCGCGTAATGCCATTTGCGGCTCACTCTTGTATTCGCCGTTCTGCCACGCGGGATCGTTGCGAATCCCATCCATCACCATCTTGCGCCACATGCGATTGCGCCCGGCGATCTGCACCGGCAGGCAGGCGAGCGGCATCAGCGCGTCCATGAAATTCGGCCACGTCTCGCCCCACACGAACGAATGCATGCAGCCCATCGACGTGCCCATGACGAGACGCAGGTGATTCACATGCAGCCCCTGCGTCAGCAGCGCGTGTTGGGCTGCGACCATGTCGTCGTAATCGTAGTGGGGAAAGCGCGCATGCAAGCCGTCGCTCGGCTTCGAAGATTTTCCGTGCCCAATGCCATCCGGCAGGATGATGAAATACTTCGCGGGGTCGAGCAGGCCACCCGGCTTGAACAGCACGTCGGCAAATTGCGGCCGCAGAAACTGGTGCCCGTCACCGCCGGTGCCGTGCAGGATCAGCACGGCGTTCGTCGTGCGGCCTTGCGCATCCTGCTGCGGCGCCCCCAGCGTAATGTAATGAAGCCGAACCTCCGGCAGCGTTTCACCGGACCGGAACTGAAAATTCGGAATCGCGAAATCGCCGATTTTGGTATCGAACGCGGCGGCCGGTGAGGGCAGCAGTCCGGCCGCCATGGCGAAGCTGAGAGCCGGGCCGCGGAAAGTTGAGAGGTGAATCATCTGCTGTTTCCTGTCCTGCTTGAAGGCCAATGAAGGTCCGGCCGATCAAATGATACTTCTTGGGCCAGAAGAGGCCGTCCCTATACCGATCACACTTCGGTCAGCGCGAACCCTTTCTTTGTCAGGCGGTTCAAAACTGGCCGTCCGGCAATACATTCGTAACCACGATTGCGGCTTGTCCACAGCCCCTTGCCAATTGCTGTCCCGCAATGGAACTTTCGAGGCCGAGCCGCGTTGGCGGCCTTGCGAGGTTTCCTGCCTCCGAGGGGCGGCAATATGGGGCGCGACGGGTGTCACTGAATTCTCAGCGACTGGACGCGCCCTTTCTGTTGACCGCCGCTCGGCCGAATCCCCGCCGGCCGAAGCTGTCCATGCCCACTGAATTCCGCTGCTGAGGAGCAGTAACCTATGAGCACCCATTCCGATCCCACCCCCGACATCCGCTCGATCTCACGGAAGCGCAAGACCAACGGCGCCAACCCTCCGGTTCCTCCCGGCGAGCAGCCGGACCTGCAGGAATTGCTGCAAGCCCTTCAGGCCATGAAGGGAGGCGACTTTTCGGTCCGCATGCGCAGCGATCAGATCGGAATCGCGGGCAAGATCGCCGATGCTTTCAACGAAATTATCGCGACCAACCAGCGCATGGCGGAGCAGCTGGAGAAGGTGGGCGAACAGGTCGGCAAGCAGGGCAAAACCCGGCAGCGGGTGAAATTCGGGCAGTCGGTGGGCGCCTGGGCAGACATGGAGTCCTCCGTCAACACCCTTATCGACGATCTTCTCTGGCCAACCGCCGAAGTGACCCGGGCCATCGCGGCGGTGGCGCAAGGTGACCTGCTGCAGACCGTTCACCTGGACGTGGAAGGGCGGCCGCTGAAGGGCGAGTTCCTGCGTTCCGCCAACATCGTGAACACCATGATCAAGCAGCTGTCGGTCTTCACCTCCGAAGTGACGCGCGTGGCCCGTGAAGTGGGTACCGAAGGCAAGCTTGGCGGCCAGGCGCAGGTGCGCGAAGTGACCGGTGTGTGGAAGGAGCTGACCGAGTCGGTGAACTCGATGGCGAACAACCTCACCGGCCAGGTGCGCAACATCGCCGAAGTGACCATTGCCGTGGCGAACGGCGATCTTTCCAAAAAGATCACCGTGGACGTGCGCGGCGAGATTCTACAGCTGAAGGAAGCCATCAACACCATGGTGGACCAGCTGCGTTCGTTTGCGTCCGAAGTGACGCGTGTGGCACGCGAGGTGGGTACCGAAGGCAAGCTTGGCGGTCAGGCGCTTGTGCCGGGGGTCGCGGGCACGTGGAAGGACCTGACCGACTCGGTGAACGCCATGTGCGGCAACCTCACCGACCAGGTGCGCAATATCGCGCAGGTGACGACCGCCGTGGCCCGTGGCGACTTGAGCCGCAAGATCACCGTGGACGTGAAGGGTGAAATCCTCGAGCTGAAGAACACCATCAACACCATGGTGGACCAGCTGAACGGCTTCGCTTCCGAAGTGACGCGCGTGGCCCGCGAAGTGGGTACCGAAGGAAAGCTTGGTGGTCAGGCGACGGTGCCGGGCGTGGCGGGCACATGGAAGGACCTCACCGACAACGTGAACTTCATGGCGGGCAACCTGACCTCGCAGGTGCGCAACATCGCCGAGGTGACGACGGCGGTGGCGACCGGAGACCTCAGCCGCAAGATCACCGTGGACGTGAAAGGCGAAATTCTCGAACTGAAGAACACCATCAACACGATGGTGGATCAGCTCAACGCGTTTGCCTCGGAAGTGACGCGTGTGGCGCGCGAAGTGGGCACGGAAGGCCGTCTCGGCGGTCAGGCGCAGGTGCCCGGCGTGGGCGGCACATGGAAGGACCTTACCGACTCCGTGAACTCCATGGCGTCGAACCTGACGGCCCAGGTGCGCAACATCGCCGAAGTGTCCACCGCCATCGCCAACGGCGACTTGTCCAAGAAAATCACTGTCGATGTGAAGGGCGAAATTCTTCAGCTCAAGGAAACCATCAACACGATGGTGGACCAGTTGAACGGTTTTGCCTCGGAAGTGACGCGCGTGGCCCGCGAAGTGGGCACCGACGGCAAGCTTGGCGGTCAGGCCGTGGTGCGCGGCGTTGCCGGCACCTGGAAGGACCTCACCGACTCGGTGAACTCCATGGCATCGAACCTCACTGCCCAAGTGCGCAACATCGCCGAAGTGGCGACCGCCGTGGCGACGGGCGACCTCTCGCGCAAGATTACCGTGGACGTGAAGGGTGAAATTCTCGAATTGAAAAACACCATCAACACGATGGTGGACCAGCTCAATTCCTTCGCATCGGAAGTGACGCGCGTGGCGCGCGAGGTCGGCACCGAGGGCAAGCTCGGCGGCCAAGCGCAAGTGCCGGAAGTGGCCGGTACCTGGAAGGACTTGACCGACAACGTCAACTTCATGGCGTCGAACCTAACGGCACAAGTCCGTAACATCGCCGAGGTGGCGACCGCGATCGCCGGCGGCGACCTCTCCAAGAAGATCACAGTCGACGTGCGCGGCGAGCTTCTGCTGCTGAAGGATACGCTTAACACGACGACCGACCAGCTTCGTTCATTCGCGGGCGAAGTGACACGCGTTGCGCGCGAAGTGGGCACCGAAGGCCGCCTTGGCGGCCAGGCCAACGTGCCGGGCGTTGCCGGAACCTGGAAAGACTTGACCGATAACGTCAACCTGCTCGCCGCCAACCTCACCACACAAGTGCGCAACATCGCCGAGGTGACCACAGCCGTGGCGCGCGGCGACTTGTCGCGCAAGATCACCGTGGACGTGAAGGGCGAAATTCTCGAGCTGAAGAACACCATCAATACCATGGTGGACCAGCTCAACGGCTTTGCGTCGGAGGTGACGCGTGTCGCCCGCGAAGTGGGCACTGAAGGCAAGCTCGGCGGCCAGGCCGAAGTGCCGGGCGTCGCCGGCACCTGGAAGGACTTGACCGATACCGTCAACGTCATGGCGGCGAACTTGACTGAGCAGGTGCGCGGCATCGTGAAGGTGGTGACAGCGGTTGCCGACGGCGACCTCAAGCAAAACCTCACCGTGAAATCAAAGGGCGAGGTGGCCGCGCTCGCGGAAACCATCAACAACATGACCGATACGCTGGCCACCTTCGCCGACCAGGTGACGACCGTGGCGCGCGAAGTGGGTGTCGAAGGCCGCCTTGGCGGCCAGGCCAACGTGCCCGGCGCCGCCGGCACCTGGAAGGACTTGACCGGCAACGTCAACCTGCTTGCCGCCAACCTCACCACGCAAGTGCGCGCGATTGCCGAAGTGGCGACTGCGGTGACCAAAGGCGACTTGACGCGCTCGATTCAAGTCGATGCCCGCGGCGAAGTGGCCGAGCTGAAAGACAACATCAATACGATGATCGGCAACTTGCGCCTCACCACAGACCGCAACACCGAACAGGATTGGCTGAAGACCAACCTCGCCAAATTCACCAACATGTTGCAGGGCCAGCGCGACCTCGCGACGGTCGGCCGCTTGCTGCTCAGCGAACTCACGCCGCTTGTTAACGCACAGCAGAGCGTCATTTATCAGATGGAGACCGAGGGCACCCCGCGCCTCCGCCTGTTGTCGTCCTACGCCGGTAGCGAGGAAGTCGGCAATCAGATCGTTCTGAAGATCGGCGAAGGTTTGGTCGGTCAGTGCGCGGCGGACAAGCAACGCATGCTCATCACCGAAATCCCGGGTTCGGCCGTGCCGATTTCATCGGCGCTGTTCAAGGTTGCGCCGCGTAACATCGTCGTGTTGCCGGTGCTGTTCGAAAACCAGGTGAAGGCGGTGATCGAGCTCGCTTCGATCGAAGTATTCACGCCATCACAACTTGTCTTCCTCGAGCAGCTCACCGCCGGCATCGGCATCGTGCTCAATTCGATCGAAGCGACCATGCAGACGGAAGGCTTCCTCAAGCAGTCCCAGCAACTGGCGGCCGAGTTGCAGACGCAGCAGCGCGAGCTGCAGCAGACCAACGAGCAACTCGAGCAGAAGGCTCAGCAGCTCGCGGAACGCAACGTCGAGGTGGAAGCCAAGAACCAGGAAATCGAGCACGCTCGCCGCGCGCTGGAAGAAAAAGCGGCCGAGCTTGCGCTCACGTCGAAGTACAAGTCCGAATTCCTGGCCAACATGAGCCACGAATTGCGCACGCCGCTCAATTCGATCCTCATTCTCGGCCAGCAACTCGGCGACAACCCCGAAGGCAATCTGACCGGCAAGCAGGTCGAGTTCGCCAGGACCATTCACAGCGCGGGCAGCGACCTCCTCAACCTGATCAGCGACATCCTCGACCTCTCGAAGATCGAATCCGGCACGGTCACGGTCGAGGCCGAGGAGATCTTTTTCTCGAACGTCGTGGCGACTACCGCGCGTCCGTTCCGGCATGAGGCGGAGGCGAGACTTCTCTCGTTCGAGACGTTCGTCGAGCCCGGCCTTGGGCCGAGCGTCACCACCGACTCCAAGCGGCTGCAGCAGGTCCTCAAGAACCTGTTGTCCAACGCCTTCAAGTTCACCTTGCAGGGCGGCGTCAAGCTCACAGTATCCGCCGCGGCGGGCGGCTGGAGCACCAATCACCCGGTGCTCAGCCAGTCGCCGGTCGTCGTGGCGTTCGAGGTGTCGGATACCGGCATCGGCATTCCGCTCGAAAAGCAGAAGATCGTCTTCGAAGCATTCCAGCAGGCGGATGCCTCGACGAGCCGGAAATATGGCGGCACCGGCCTCGGGCTCGCCATCAGCCGCGAGCTCGCGACGCTACTCGGCGGCGAGATTGTGCTGCGCAGCAACCCCGACGTCGGCAGCACCTTCACCTTGTTCCTACCGCTGCGATATGTGGGGCCCTCCTCTACCAGCCGGATCGCCGAAGCGCCGCCAGTCAGACACCAGTCAGCGCCGCCTGAGCGCGCGCATGAGCAAGTGGCGGACGACCGGCATAACCTCGCTCCCGGCGAGCCATTGCTGTTGGTGGTCGAGGACGATCCTCATTATACGCGAATCATGATCGACCTTGCGCATGAGAAGGGCTTCAAGGTCCTGGCGACGGCGCGCGGCGAGGATGCGCTCGACCTCGCCAAGCAGTACCAGCCGACCGCCATCTCGCTCGACGTCTTCCTGCCCGACATGCTGGGCTGGAACGTGCTGAGCCAGATCAAGCAGAATCCGCTCACGCGCCACATCCCGGTTCAGATCGTCACGCTGGACGAGGATCGCCAGCATGCGCTGTCGCGCGGGGCTTTTGCCTTCCTCCCCAAGCCGGCGACGCCGCAGGGCCTGTCGGAGGCGCTGGCAAGGATCAAGGAGTATGCGCAAGCGCCGCGTCGGCGGCTCTTGATCGTCGAGGACAACGAGGCGGAACAGCGGACCATCGGAGCCCTCCTCGGCCATGACGACATCGAGATCCTCACTGCCTCCACCGGAAGGGAGGCGCTGACGCTTCTGGGCGACACCATCTGCGACTGCGTGGTGCTCGACCTCAGCCTGCCGGACATGTCCGGGTTCGACGTGCTTGAGCGAATGCGGCTCCAGCACGATCTCTCAGACATTCCGGTCGTGGTGTTCACCGGCAAGGAGCTGTCGCCGGAGGAGGACTTGCAGCTGCACTCGATGGCGCGCAGCATCGTTGTCAAGGGCGTGGAATCGCCGGAACGCCTGCTCGACGAAACGGCGCTCTTCCTCCATCGCGTCGTAACCGACCTTCCACCCGAGAAGCAGCGCCTTTTGGAGCGCCTGTACAGCTCGGATGACGACCTGATCGGCAAGACGGTGCTGCTCGTTGACGATGACGCCCGCAACATCTTTGCACTTTCGAGCGTGCTGGAGCGCCGCGGGATGAAAGTGCTCTCGGCCACGACCGGCAACGAGGCGATCGCCCTGATCGAGAGCACGCCGGACCTCGCCATCGTGCTCATGGACATCATGATGCCTGAAATGGACGGCTATCAGACCATCGCCACGGTGCGCGAGAAACCCGCCTATCGCCGGCTTCCGATCGTGGCGCTGACCGCGAAGGCCATGGTGGGCGACCGCGAGAAGTGCCTCGAAGCGGGCGCCACCGACTACCTGGCCAAGCCGGTCAATATCGACCAGCTGCTCTCGGCTCTGCGAACATGGCTCCATCGCTAGGCATTGCCCATGTCATCGCCCATGTCATCGCCCATGTCACCCGCCGAAAAAGTCAACGTGTTGCTGGTCGATGATCAACCGGCCAAGCTGCTCGCTTACGAAGCGATATTGCAGGACTTGGGCGAGAACCTCATCAAGGCCTCCTCGGCGAGGGAGGCCTTCCGGTGGCTGCTGAAGACCGATGTTGCAATCCTCCTGATCGACGTCTGCATGCCGGAGCTCGACGGCTTTGAGCTCGCGGCCATGGTGCGGCAGCATCCGCGCTTCCAGCAGACTGCAATCATCTTCGTTTCCGCGATCCATATCACCGATCTCGATCGCCTCAGGGGCTATGAGATGGGAGCCGTGGATTTCGTTCCCGTGCCGGTCGTTCCCGAGGTGCTGCGCGCCAAGGTCAGGGTGTTCGCCGAGCTCTATCGCAAGACGTGCCAGCTCGAGCAGCTCAATGCCGATCTCGAGCGCCGCGTGGCAGAGCGCACGGCCGAGCTTGAGGCCTCCAACCGCTCTCTGCGCGAGAGTGAGCGGCGGCGCAGCCTCGCGCTTGCCGCCGGGCGGATGGGCTCGTGGGACTGGGACGTGGCCACCGGCAAATGCGTGTGGGACGCGGGGCAGTACCGGATCTTCGGGGTCGATCCCGCTCAATCCGAAATCTCGATCGAGAATGTCCGCGCGATCATCGATCCGGACGACATGGCGCGCATCGAGGCGGCGGTCGAGAATGGCATGTCTGATGCTGGCACGTTCCAGACCGAGATCCGGGCACGCCGGCCGGACGGCCAGACCCGCTGGTGCATCTGCGCGGCCGCCATGACGTCGGATGCGGCCGATCGTGTCGCGCATGTGAGCGGGGTGACGATCGACATCACCGACCTGAAAGAGGCTGAAGCGCGGCGCGAGCTGCTCACCCGCGAGGTCGATCACCGGGCGCGCAATATGCTCGCCATCGTTCAATCAATCGTTCACATGACCAAGGCGCCCTCGATCGGCGATTTCGTGAGAATATTGGAGGGCCGCATCAGGGCGCTGTCGATCGCGCACGCTTTGCTCGCCGAATCGCGCTGGGAAGGCGCCAATCTCGATCAGGTCATCAGGGAGGAGCTTGCGCCCTATCGCGTCGGCGAGGTCGAGCGCATTTCCATTTCCGGGCCGCAAGTCTTCCTCAAGCCGGCGACCGCGCAGGCCATTGCCATGGTGGTGCATGAGCTTGCCACCAATGCCGCCAAGTACGGCGCGCTCTCGGAGGGGAAGGGCAAGGTGACCGTGGCGTGGGAGTGGCGGCGCGGCGTGCTCAGGCTTTATTGGCAGGAGAGCGGCGGACCCCATGTCGAGCCTGCCGATACCGATGGCTATGGCTCGAAGGTGATCGCCGCGAGCGCCCGCCAACTCGGCGGCACGACCAGATTCGATTGGCAGCCGACTGGATTGCGCTTTGTGATGACCATGCAGGTCGGTGACCCGTCCGCCGGCGCAGAGGCGAGCCCCGACCTGGAGGATGAAGACGAATTCGAGCCGTCTGCTCTAAAAAGCCTGCTGCCCGCCGGCGGCCTGATCCTCCTGGTCGAGGACGAGGCCTTCGTCGCCATGATGATGAAGGATCTGATCGCGGAGATCGGATTCCATGTGGTCGGTCCATTCGGGAAGATTACCGACGCCATTGAGAATCTCGACCGCCACGCGCTTGTGGGCGCAGTCCTCGATGTCAATCTCGCGGGCGAGAAGATCTATCCTCTGGCCGAGCAGCTCTACGGCCGCGGCATCCCGTTCGTGTTCGTGACCGGCTACGCCGCCGACGCGATCGACGACCGTTTTGCCAGCGTGCCGGTTCTACAGAAGCCCGTCGATGGCACGGCGCTGCGGCGCGCCCTCAACCAAGCGGACCGGCAGCTGTGCTGAGATAGCGGATGCGCGTCGGCCTCCGCGTTGAGGCGCTTGCCGAAAGGCTTCCAGGGGGTGGGAGCGAAGGGATGACGGAGCCAAGCTCTGTCATCCCTTCGGCTATTCATGACCGCAGCGACCAGGCGATTGGAGCGGGTGAAGGGAATCGAACCCTCGTCATAAGCTTGGAAGGCTTCTGCTCTACCATTGAGCTACACCCGCACCAGGAATCGGCAATCAGATATCAGCAGTCAGATATCAGTAATCGACAGACTTGGCAGCCCCTTGACAGCAGGGAGCCGTCGCGCCTCGCGGGCGACGCCGAACATGCTCTCCTAGGATATTATTCCGCTCGGATTCGTCCGATGGCGCGGCTTACTTGGCGCCACCTTTGGTGTCCCCACCCTTGTCCCCAGCCTTGGCGCCACCCTTGTCCCCAGCCTTGGCGCCACCCTTGGTGTCTCCACCTTTGGCGGCACCCTTGGTGTCCCCGCCCTTGGTGTCATTCTTGGTGTCTCCACCCTTGGCGTCACTGTTGCTGTCACCCTTAGCATCACCGTTGGCGTCACCTCCCTTCGCGTCGCTCTTAGGATTTTCTGGCGACTGCGCAACCTTGGGCAGCGGCACCGGATTGTCGGACAGCGTGCGCAGATAAGCGATGACATCGGCGCGCTGGTTGTCCCGCTGGATGCCCGCGAAAGTCATGGCCGTGCCCGGGATGTCTTGGCGCGGATTGGTGAGAAACTTGTCGAGCTCCTCGAAGGTCCACTTGCCAGGATGCGACTTCATGGCGGCGGTGTAGTTGAAGCCCTGCTCGGATGCCCGCTCCCGACCGACGACGCCCCAAAGATTGGGGCCGACACGGTTCTGCCCACCTTTGTCAAAGGTGTGACAG
>DATASO010000005.1:0-1500 GCA_036269195.1 Rhizomicrobium sp. | reverse complement strand
CCGGGCCGCAAGACCGACATGAACGACGCGATGTGGATCGCCGATCTGCTGGCCTGCGGCTTGATCAAGGCAAGCTTCGTCCCGCCTGAGGAGACGCAGGAACTGCTGAAGTGGACCCCATGCGTGGGGCCACTGGATACGGTTTCTTAATTGGAAACGGGGCCGCTCCGACTTCCTGATATCATGCTGCAAGAGATGCTGTCTGCTGTTGTTGTTGCGGCTGTGGGCATGTGGGCAACGCGTTTGCGTTGTCCATCATGTCCACAGCATTTTCGCCGAAGGCATCGATGATTCCATCGCACCACACCGCCATCGGGGTGCGATTGGCGAGCGCCTGGTGGGGGCGTCGGCTGTTATAGAAGGCGATCCATGAGGCGATGCCGCGCTTGGCCTCGCGGCCGTCGGCGTAGCCCTTGAGGTAGACGTCTTCGTGCTTGAGCGAGCGCCACAGCCGCTCGATGAACACGTTGTCCATCCAACGCCCGCGGCCGTCCATCGAGATCGTGATCCCGGCGGCCGCCAGCGTGCCCGTGAAGGCGGCGCTGGTGAACTGGCTGCCCTGGTCGGTGTTGAAGATCTGCGGCCGCCCGAAGCGCGCCAACGCCTCTTCGAGCGCGGCCACGCAGAACGACACGTCCATCGTGTTGGACAGCCGCCACGCCAGCACCGCCCGGCTCGCCCAGTCCATGATCGCCACCAGATACAGGAACCCACGCCCGATCGGGATGTAGGTGATGTCCGTCGCCCACACCTGGTTCGGCCGGTCGATCCGCAGGCCGCGCAGCAGATAGGGGAATATCTTGTGCCCGGGCGCAGGCTTGCTCGTGCGCGGCTTCGGCCCGAGCGCCGCGATGCCCATCCGGCGCATCAGCCGCTGGATGCGTTTGCGATTGACCGCGCAGCCATCCTCACCCAGCATCAGCGCGATCCGCCGCGAGCCCAGAAACGGGTGAGCCAGGAACAGTTCGTCGATCCGCCGCATCAGCGCCAGATCGTCCTCGTCGTTGGCTGCTTTCGGTCGATACACCCCCGACCGACTGAGCGAGATCAGCCGGCATTGCCGGCGGGTCGACAGCCCGGGATGGCTGAGGTCGAGCATCGCTTCGCGGTCCGGCTTGCTCATCGTCCGGACCTCTTGGATAAAAAATCCCGTTCCACGATCAACTGCCCGATCTTGGCGTGCAGCTTCTCGATCTCACGTTCGCGCGTCGCCTCGCCATCGCGGCCAACGCCGCTGTCGAAGGCCCGCCCCGCGTGCTCCAGCAGCTGCTTCTTCCAGGCGTAAATCTGGTTCGAGTGAACCTCGTAGCGCTGCGCCAAATCGGCAACCGTCGCTTCGTCCCGCAGCGCCTCAAGCGCGATCTTCGCCTTGAGCTCCGCGTCGATCTTCCGTCTCGTTCGCTTCGTCATTCTCCGCTCCGTCTGTTGCGACGGAACGGTCCAAAATCCAATTAGTCAACCGGTCCCAAATTCGGGGTCCACTTCACCATGGCCGGCGCG
>DATASO010000004.1:0-1506 GCA_036269195.1 Rhizomicrobium sp. | reverse complement strand
CCGCTCATTCCCGCGCAAGCGGGAAGGTGGATTCACATTCGAAGTGCAACACCCGGAAGAAAGTCTCAGCTGGGGTGCTCCAGTCAAGGCATTTCCTTGGGGTGTTGTTGTAGGCTGCGACGAGCGAATGGAAGCGGCTTTGCGGAAGCAGGACGAGATCGGTCTTGCGCGGGAGAAAGCGGCGCATTCGGCCGATGGCATTCTCGATGCCGCCTTTTTGCCAGGGCGCATGCGGATCGCAGAAGAAGGTCTGCAGCCCGAACCGGTGCAGCAGCATGTGGCGGGCGAACTCGGTGCCATTGTCGAAGGTGATCGTTCGGCGCAACGCCGGCGGCATGTTGGCGAAGATGGTCGAGAGTTGCACTGCGATCGGCTCTGCAGCTTTATTGGCGGGGCGGACGGCAATGAGCAGGCGGGAGTGCCGCTCGTGCAGCGTGAGCACGGCCTGGCCGTATTTTGAGAACAGCATCAGATCGGCTTCCCAATGTCCTGCGGCGCGTCTATCGGCGGCCTCGGAGGGCCGTTCGGATACGGGAATTCGGCCTTGAATGAAGCTTACCGGGCTGCCGCCGCGGCGGCCGCGGAACCCGCGCTTGGACTTGGCGCGCGGCAGATAGTGGCGCCAGCTATAGTCCTTGGTTCGCGCCATCTGGGCGTAGATGAAGCGATAGATGCTTTCGTAGCTGATCTGTTTTCCCGGTTGCTCGCGTGCGAGCCGGCCGACGACCTGCTCGGGAGACCAGCCCTTCGCGAGGCGCTCGAGCACGGCGCGGCGCAGGTCGGGGTCCCTGTCCAAGCGAGACCCCGCCCAGCGCCGCGCCCGCGTCTGCTGCTGAGCGAAGGCCGGTTTATAGCCGCTGCGAGTGCGATTGCGCCTTATCTCGCGCGAAATCGTTGACGGCGCGCGATGAAGAGTTGCAGCGATTTGCTGGAGCGAGGTGCCGACGGCTTGTAGTCGGGCAATTGTGCACCGCTCCTCCAATGAGAGCTGGCTGTACCGTCCCATGGCAACACCTCCTGCAGAAGGTGTTGCACTTCGTTTGTGAACTCAGGGAATCCCGTTCTTCCTTTCGTACTGCAAAGTCTGGATCCCCGCGTTTGCGGGGATGAGCGGAGTGTATTTGCGCACCGATTTAGATATCGCTCACTGATTCAGCAGCGGGAAGTCCTTGGCCGGTTTGCGGCCGGGCAGCGATTGCAGGAAGGCCCAGATGTCGGCCGCGTCCTTGTCCGACACCACATTCGGCGCAAAGGACGGCATGTCGCGCGGCGCGTTGCGCAGGAACGCGACGAACGATTCGACCGGCATCTCGAGTTTCGCCAGCGCGGGCGTCGGGTAGTTGAAGCCGCCGCCCTGCCCCGCGCGCCCGTGGCATTCGTAGCAGCCGTCGGCGAGATAGACGCTGCGGCCATGGATCGCATCGCCGGCTGGTGTGTCTTGCGCCGGCGCGGCTGTCGTCAAACCGAGCGACGCCGCGGCCAGCGCGGCAAAGGTGAAGATCGTCA
>DATASO010000003.1:0-323732 GCA_036269195.1 Rhizomicrobium sp. | reverse complement strand
GACCGCGGCGTGTTCAACCTGCGGCCGGACTACCTGGCGACCGCGCAGGACTACGATCGCGTGCTGAAGACCCGCAACACGGTGCTGCGCCAGGCTGGCGATGGTGCAGTCGACCGGCGGCGGGTCGAGGATCTGCTGGCGGTGTACGACCAGCAGCTGGCGCGGCTCGGCGCGCAGGTGACCGCGGCGCGCCACGCGTTCGTCGACGTCGTCCAGGGCGAGCTGGCGGCGGCGTTCACGGCGATCACCCGCACCGAGCGACGGGCGTCGGTCCGCTACGTGATCCGTGCAGAGGCGGGCAGCGAGGACGCGATCCTGGCGGCGATCCGCGCGGCACGGGTCAAGGACTTCGCGACCGGCGCGACCCAGGTCGGGCCGCACCGCGATGACCTGGCGTTCGAGCTCGATGGCCGCGAGGCCGGTGCGTACGCCTCGCAGGGCCAGCTGCGCGCGATCATGCTGGCCTGGAAGACCGCCGAGCTCGCGGTGCTCGCCCGCGCCCACGGCGATTCGCCGATCCTGCTGCTCGACGATGTCTCGAGCGAGCTCGACCCGCAGCGCAACGAGTATCTGTTCGATCACCTCGCCGGACTGGCAGGCCAGTGCTTCATCACGACGACGCATCCAGGCCACGTGTTGCTGCGCCAGCATCGCGCCGACTACCGCATCGCCAGCGGCGAGATAACCGAATAATTTCGGACCCGTAGGTGTGCTGAAAAGGCTACCGACACCCTTTCCGACGAGGATGGGCTGTGGTACCTAACAGCCTCCGCGCGCGCAAGGCACTGTTAGATGGCAGATCCCACTGTAGGTTCGCAGACTTCCGCGTCGACATCGGCGGCGGGTTCCGCCCCAGCTGGCGCCCATGACGATCGGGACGACGCTGATGACGGAACCGGCTACGACGCTGGCTCGATCGGCGTCCTCAAGGGACTGGAGGGTGTGCGCAAGCGCCCGGGGATGTACATCGGTGACACCGATGACGGCAGCGGTCTGCATCACCTGGTGCACGAGGTCGTCGACAACTCGGTCGACGAGCACCTGGCCGGACACTGCAACCGGATCGAGGTCGTCATCCACTTCGACAACTCGGTGACCGTCGAGGACAACGGTCGCGGCATCCCGGTCGACATCATGCCGGGCGAGGGCCGCGCCGCGGCCGAGGTCGTGATGACCGTGCTGCACGCCGGCGGCAAGTTCGGCGGCAAGGGCTACAAGGTCTCGGGTGGCCTGCACGGCGTCGGCGTGTCGGCGGTCAACGCGCTCAGCGACTGGCTGGAGCTCGAGATCCGGCGCGGCGGCAAGGTGTACTACCAGAAGTACTCGCGGGGCATTCCGCTCGAGGCCCTCCGGCAGACCGGCACCACGCAGTCGGGCGAGCGCCACGGCACGAAGACCACGTTCCACCCGGATCCCGACATCTTCAAGAACGTGCTCGAGTTCAGCTTCGAGCAGCTCTCGACCAAGCTGCGCGAGCTCGCGTACCTCAACAGCGGCCTCGAGATCATCATCGTCGACGAGCGCACCGACAGGCGCCAGGTGTTCAAGTTCGAGGGCGGTATCGCGACCTACGTCGCCGACCTCAACGCGAACAAGACGCCGGTCTCCGACGTGATCGCGTTCACCGGTACCACCGGGGGCAACCTGGGCGGCGGCAGCAACGGCGAGCACGGCGAGGCCTTCGTCGACATCGCGATGCAGTGGAACGACGGATACTCCGAGATCGTCACCTGCTTCACCAACACCATCAAGAACCGCGATGGCGGCACGCACCTCACCGGCTTCCGCCAGGCGCTGACCCGCACCATCAACAACTACGCGAACGAGTACAAGCTGCTCAAGGAGGCCAAGAGCGGGCTGTCCGGCGAGGACCTCCGCGAGGGGTTGTCGGCGGTGGTCTCGGTCAAGGTCGGCGATCCGAAGTACTCGAACCAGGCCAAGGACAAGCTGGTGTCGTCCGAGGTCGCCACCGCGGTGTCCACGGTGGTCACCGAGAAGCTCGGCCAGTACCTCGAGCAGCACCCCAAGGAAGCGCGCAACATCATCAACAAGGCCGTGGTCGCCTCGCGCGCCCGCGAGGCCGCGCGCAAGGCGCGCGAGATGGTGCAGCGCAAGGGCGCGCTGGAGCTCACCGCACTGCCCGGCAAGCTCGCCGACTGCCAGGAGCGCGACCCCGAGAAGAGCGAGATCTTCATCGTCGAGGGCGAGAGCGCCGGTGGCTCGGCCAAGCAGGGTCGCAGCCGCCAGTTCCAGGCCATCCTCCCGCTGCGCGGCAAGATCCTGAACGTCGAGAAGGTCCGGTTCGATCGCATGCTGTCGTCGCAGGAGCTGACGACGCTGATCACCGCGCTGGGCACCGGCGTCGGCGACGCCAAGGACCTCGACAAGCTGCGCTACCACAAGATCATCATCATGACGGACGCCGACGTCGACGGCAGCCACATCAGGACCCTGCTGCTGACGTTCTTCTTCCGCCACTTCAACGAGCTGTTCGAGAAGGGCCACGTCTACATCGCGCAGCCGCCGCTCTACAAGGTCAAGAAGGGCAAGTCCGAGCTGTACCTCAAGAACGAGTCCGCGCTCGAGGACTACCTGCTCGACAGCGTGTGCCGCGAGACCGTGCTGCACCGCGGCGCCGACGAGCCACCGCTCGCAGGCGGCGAGCTGGTCGCGCTGGTCAAGCGGATCGGCCAGGCGCGCCGCGTGCGCGAGTTGCTCGACAAGCGCGGCGACGGTCGGATCACCGCGCAGTTCGCCGAGGCCGGGCTGTCCGAGGACGACCTCAAGGACCGCGAGAAGCTCGAGCGGCTGGAGGCCAAGGTCATGGCCGAGGTGTCGCGTCGCCACGGCGATCTCGGTCAGGCGGCGGCGACGTACAAGCAGGATCTCGAGCACGGCACCTGGGAGCTCAAGTTCCCGGCCGGCGTGCACGGTATCCGGCGCGCGACGGTGATCAATTCGGACCTCGTGCGCTCGGCGGAGTTCGTCGAGCTGCGGCGCGCCAGCGCCGAGCTCCAGGCCACGCTCACCGAGCCGCTGTCGCTGCAGCACCAGGACGGCGAGGCCCGCGCGATCGGCAACTGGGACGACATCGCGACCGTGATCGAGGAGCTCGGCCGCAAGGGCCTGCAGATCCAGCGCTACAAGGGCCTCGGTGAGATGAACGCCGAGCAGCTGTGGGAGACCACCATGGATCCCACCAAGCGCAACCTGCTCAAGGTCAAGGTCGAGGAGATGGAGGCGGCGGATGGCATCTTCACCAAGCTGATGGGCGATCTCGTCGAGCCGCGCCGCGAGTTCATCGAAGAGAACGCGCTCAACGTCCGCAACCTCGACGTGTGAGCGACGCAGACTCGACGCGGCGCGGCTGACGCGTCGAGTTATGCATCGTCCGACGGCCGGACCAGTGCGACATTCGCGCGCGGATGTGCGGCGCCGGTTCGCCCACACATGACTCGCTCGTGCGCATCACATCGTGGTAGCCATGGCAATGCTTCATCGCAGCCGACTGCTGGGCATCGGAATGTGCGTGCCCTCGCGCGTCGTCACCAACCATGACCTCGCGCGGATGATGGAGACCTCGAACGAGTGGATCATCGAGCGCACCGGCATCGAGGAGCGCCACTGGGTATCCGAGGGCGAGACCGGCGCCACGATGGCGACCGCGGCGAGCAAGGAGGCGATCGAGCGCGCCGGCCTGGTGCCGCGCGACATCGACATGATCATTTATGCAACGCTATCTCCGGACTTCAACTTCCCGGGGACCGGCGTGTTCGTCCAGCGCGCGCTCGGCCTGAGCGAGATCCCGTGCCTGGACATCCGGCAGCAGTGCACTGGTTTCATCTACGGGCTGTCGATCGCCGACGCGTACATCCGCACCGGCGCGGCCAAGCATATCTTGCTGATCGGCTCCGAGGTCCACTCGACCGGGCTCGACCTCTCGACCGCGGGCCGCGACGTGACCGTGCTGTTCGGCGATGGCGCGGGCGCGGTGGTGATCGGCCGTGCGACCGACGAGTCGCACATGATCCTGTCGACCCACATCCATGCCGATGGCCGCGAGGCCGAGATCCTGTGGACCGAGTACCCGGCGAGCGCGCGCCATCCGCGGATCACCGCCGAGGCGATGGCGGAGCGCAAGCACTACCCGGTGATGAACGGCAAGCGCGTGTTCAAGCACGCCGTGACCCGGATGCCGGGGGCGATCATGGAAGGCATGGTCACCAACAACCTGAAGCTCGCCGACATCGACATGGTGATCCCGCACCAGGCGAACCTGCGGATCAATCAGAAGGTCGGGCAGATGATCGGCCTGCCGCCCGAGAAGATGCACAACAACATCCAGAAGTACGGCAACACCACCGCCGCCTCGATCCCGATCTGCATGCACGAGGCGATCGAGCTCGAGAAGATCAAGCCCGGCCACCTGGTCTGCCTGGTGGCGTTCGGCGCCGGCCTGACCTGGGGCTCGGTGTTCCTCCGATACTAGCGATTGCACAATTCGCGCATGGACTGCGCGACAGCGCACAGCTGCGGTTCAGGCGGCGGCAGGTGCGAAGATCGCGTCGATCTCGCCGCTGATCTTGTCCTCGCCGACGCCCTTGGCGATGGCGAGCTCCTTGATCAGGAGGCCGCGCGCGGTGTCGAGCATCTTGCGCTCGCCGAACGACAGTTCCTTGGTCAGCCGCAGCACGCAGAGATCTCGCAGAACCTCGGCGATCTCGAACACGCTCCCGGTCTTGATCTTCTCCATGTACTCGCGATAGCGCCGGTTCCAGGTCTGGGTGTCGCGGGGGATGTCCCGCGATTTGAGGATCGAGTAGACCTCCTTGACCTGCTTGGACGTGATGAGGTCGCGGAGACCCACGGAGACGGCGTTGCTCGTGGGCACCATGATCTTCAGCCCGGTATCGAGCACCTTGAGGATGTACACGGAGGTCGTGTTTCCACCGATGTCACGCTGCTCGAGTGCCATCACCTCGGCTACCCCGTGGACTGGATAGACGGCCTTGTCGCCGACTGCAAATTGGGGTTTCAAGTCTATGGCTCCAGCGAATGTAAGCTAGCAGGTAACATCGGCTATGTCAAAGGACTCGCATAGTTAACTAGGAGTTACCCCGTGCAAGCGGCGTAAGATGGCCCACTCGCTCTACGAAAATCTCCTAGGAGGAGGAGTAGGTCAAGGGCGGGTTGCGTACTCCACGATGGTGGTCACCGCAAAGCCGGTGCCGCCCTTGGGCTGCGACGGGCGCGTGGTGGACAGCGACGCCGGGCCCGCGATGTCGACGTGGACCCACGGGGTATCCTTGGCGAACGTCTTGAGGAACAGGCCGGCGGTGATCGCGCCGCCGAACCGGTCGCCGGTGTTCCGCATATCGGCGACCTGGCTCTTGAGCTGGTCGCGCAGGCGTGCGGTGAGCGGGAGCCGCCACATGTCCTCCCCGGTGCGCTCGGCGGCCGCCATCCAGCCCCGGATCAGGCCGTCATGGTCGGACATCACGCCCGCGGTGTACGGGCCGAGCGCAACCATGCAGGCGCCGGTCAGCGTGGCGAAATCGAACATCTCGTCGGGCTGGATCTTCGTGCGCGCGTACGTGATCGCGTCCCCCAGGGTCAGCCGGCCCTCGGCGTCGGTGTTGTTGATCTCGACCGTGGTGCCGTCCATCGAGGTCAGCACGTCGCCGAGCTTGTACGCACGCCCGGATACCAGGTTCTCGCAGCATGCGGCGATGGCGTGGATCTCGTGCTCGGAGCCGAGCGTGGCGATCGCGTCCATCGCCGAGATCACGGCAGCTGCTCCGGACATGTCGACCTTCATGTCCTCCATTGCCTGCGATGACTTGAGCGAGTAACCGCCGGAGTCGAACGTGATGCCCTTGCCGATGAAGCACAGCCGCTTCCTGGGCTTCTTGGCCGGCTTGTAGGTCATGTGGATGAAGCGCGGCTCCTGGTCGGAGCCCCTGCCGACCGCGAGGAACATCCCCATCCCGAGCTCCTGACACTTCTTGGCATCGAGCACGGTGACGGTCAGGGTCTTGTGCTTCTTGGCAATCGCGAGCGCGTCGCTGGCGAGCGCGATCGGCGTGACCGTCGCAGCGGGCTCGTTGATCAGGTCGCGTGCGTGATTGACCGCCTGCGCGATCTGTGTGCCCCGGGTCACGGCGGCAGCGAATGCCTTGGCCTGCGCCGGCGCGGCCTTCTTGCCCTTGGTGTCGAGGAACACCCCGAATCGCTTCAGCGCCATCGGGCGCTTGTGGTCCTCGCCGGTGAGATACCGTCCGAATTTGTACGTCCCGAGCAGGACGCCCTCGGCGAGGATCTGGACTAGCGCCGGCTCGCGGCCGGCGCCGACCGCCGGGAGCACGAACCCGACCGCTTCCGCGCTCGCCTTGTTGGCGACCTGCGCGATCGTGGCGGCGATGTCCCGGATGTGAGGGTTTGCAAACTCGCTTTTACCACCGGCGCCGACTACGAGAATTCGCTTCGCCGGGAGCCGGCCGTGGGTGTGGACCACGATCGACTGCCCGGTTTTGCCCTCGAAGGACTCCGACTTCGCCACGTCGGACAGCACGCCGCTCAGCGCGGAGTCGACCGACTTGAAAAAGGAGTCCTTGCTCGGATCGCCGAATGTAGTAAACGCCAATAGGTCAGCGTGTGCCTCTTGTGGGCCACCTTGCAGCAACGTGAGCTCGATACCGCCGTTGGCATCCATAAATCTTTGGAACTCCTGGCGAAGTGGGCGTCGTTATACGGCGCTCCCAGTTCGATGTAAAGGAATCAGAGCGCCTACATTGACAGTAGATTCAGAGGATCCGTAGAGTCGAAACCCAGACAGATTCCCCCCGGAGTTTGAATGCGATCCAAGGTGATGACTGCGCGCCCAGCGGCGCGAAAGGGCAACGGAAGTCGCACAAAGAAGACCGTCGCCGTGACGACACGACGGTCCGAACCCATCATCCAGATGGTGGAACGGGCGCGGACTCCGGCGCCAGCACGCGTCGTCGCCGAGCTGCCAAAGAAAACCGGCGAGCTCCCGATCCCAGTCGCGACGTTCGTGTTCTGAGGGCTTTCGCTCAGGACCCTGCACCTTCAAGCAGTTTCTTGAAGTTGCGGGCATCTTGCCACCGGGTTGGTGACGCAAAAGCGACCGTCAGTTCGATATTTTCGTAATGCTCCAGTAGCGCTGCTAGATCTTCCAGCGCTTCCGCCCGGATCGCCCCGGATCGGCCCAGCCCGGACACCCGGAAATAGAGCGCCGGGGCGTCCAGGTCCTCGTAGACCTCGGCCGGCTGGTTGGGGTCCCGGACCAGCGGGTCGATGGCGCAGGTCACGCCCATCTCGCCGGCAAATCCGACGGCGGCCCGGGGTTCCCACAACCCATCGGGGATCCACACGCGGTCGGCCCCGACCGCCTCGCGGGTGGCGACCTCGGCAAAGAACCGGCGGAGCTGGTCGCGATTTGCGGTCGACGGGGCAAACAGCGGTGGTGACGGAAAGATCGCAAGCGAGGCGGACAGGGCAGTGACTGCTCCGGAGAATGCGGCCAGCGCCGAGCGGCCGTGCACACTGTCGCGAAAATCTCCCACGGTGGCGTCGTGGTGCCAGAGCCGGTCGGGCCGGGGCGGCTTGCGGTGGGTCAGCACCCACGGGGCCACCAGGCCGAGCGCCCCGGCAGGTGCCAGTTCTTGCCAGCGGGCGATCGCGGCGGCCTTGAGCGGCGCGTGGAACAGGGCGGACAGCTCCAGGTAGGACAGCTCCTGAAAGTACCGCTCGCGCTCCACGCGGTCGGGGATATCGACGGTACCAATGCGGGCAGGGGGCATGGTTGAAACAATCAGGCCGGACTCGTAATGTGCCGGCGCCGGGACGCTACGTCCTCGTTGGCTATGGTGCAACGGAGGTCCGCCATGAAGTTCTTCATCGACACTGCAGACGTCAAAGAGATCCGAGAGGCCGCCGCCATGGGACTGGCCGACGGCGTGACCACCAACCCGTCCCTGGTGGCCCGGACCGGGCGCAAGTTCAGGGATGTGCTCCTCGAGATCTGCGACATCGTGAAGGGGCCGGTGTCGGCCGAGGTCGTGGGAACCACGCACGATGAGATGATGCGCGAGGCCCGGGAGTACGCCGCGCTGCGCAGCAACATCGTCGTCAAGATCCCGATGCTGCCCGAGGGCATGAAGGCTGTGCGCACGTGCGCCAGCGAGGGCATCAAGACCAACGTCACGCTGTGCTTCTCCACCACGCAGGCGCTGCTCGCCGCCAAGGCGGGCGCCACGTACATCTCGCCGTTCGTCGGGCGGCTCGACGACATCTCGACCGACGGCATGCAGCTGATCGGCGAGATCGTGCAGATCTACGACAACTACGCATTCGAGACCGAGGTGCTGGTCGCGTCGGTCCGCCATCCGATGCACGTCCACCAGGCCGCGATGCTGGGCGCGCACGTCGCAACCTGTCCGCTGTCGGTGCTGCTCCAGCTGGCCAAGCACCCCCTGACCGACGCCGGGCTGGCCAAGTTCCTCGCCGACTGGGAGAAGGTCCCGAAGTGACCGGCGCGGCCGGCCGGGCCGCGGCGCTCGCGGCCGGGGCGGCGCTGTGGGGCGCGTCGGCCGGTTGTGCGGGCACCGTCGGGCCGCGGCTGATCGCGGCGATGCCGGCCGCGGCCGCGCGGGGCGCGACCGTCGCGCTCACCGGCGCGGGGCTGTGCGGGGCGCAGGGCGACTGCGCCGTTGCCGGAGGCGAGATCGACTTCGGCCGCAGCCTGCCCATGGCGCGCGCCGTCGTGCTCGCGTACACCGATACCGCGGCGCAGATCGTGGTGCCGGACGCCGCCCCGGTGGGCGACACCGCGGTGATCGCCACGGTCAACGAGCAGGCCTCCAACGCGCTCGCCTTCGAGGTGCTGCCTTGACCGAGGGTCGGCGGGCGTTCTCGGTCGCGGTCTATGCCCGCCGGGGCGATCGCGTGCTGGTGATCGAGCATCGCCGGCTCGCCACCTGGCTGCCGATCGGCGGCGAGCTCGAGTCAGGGGAGACGCCGCTCGAGGCCGCGCGGCGCGAGCTGCGCGAGGAGACCGGGCTGACCGGGCGGTTCCGGCCGCTGGTCGGGGCGCTCGATGGCGTGCCGCCCGGGCTGATCGGCTACGAGGAGCACCCGTCCGGCTCCAAGGGGCTCCACCTGAACTTCGTGTTCGTCACCGAGGTCGCCGACGACGCCGAGGTCGCGCCGAACCACGAGTTCGCGGCCTGGCGCTGGGTCGACCGCGCCGAGCTCGACGGCGTTCCTTCGCCGCTGAACGTGCGGCAGTTCGGCGTGCTCGCGCTGGACGCCCGGTTCAGGTAGTGGATCGGCGTGCGGATCCGCCAGCACGTCAACCCCAACCAGGTCCACTTCGCCCGGTTCCGCGGTGAGCGGCCGGTGCTCGACGGCCGGCCGGTCGAGCTGGAGGTCGGCTGCGCCGATGCGCAGTTCCTGTTCGAGCGCGCCGCGCAGGACCCGGGGCGCCACTACGTCGGGCTGGAGATCCGCGAGGACCTGGTCAAGCTGGTCAACAAGCGCGCGCGCGCCCAGGGCGCCCCGGTCCACGCGGTGTTCTGCCAGGCCCAGCTGCACATGACCGAGATCTTCGCGGCCGCGTCGGTCGACCGCGTGTACATCAACTTCCCGGATCCGTGGTTCAAGCGCCGCCACCACGGTCGCCGCATGGTCGACGCGGCGCTGGCCGACGGGATCGCGGCCGTGGCGCGCGCGGGCGCCGAGCTGTTCGTCCAGAGCGACGTCTGGGACATCGCGCTCGACGCGATGGCGACGTTCGAGCGCGATGATCGGTTCGTCAACCGCGCCGGGGACTGGACGTTCTGGCGCGCCGGGAATCCGTACGGGGTGCGGTCGTGGCGCGAGCAGAACGCCGAGCAGACCGGCCTGGCGATCTGGCGGATCCTGTATCGCCGGGGCTGACCGCGCGGCGTCAGCTCGGCTGCGAGTCCAGGACCTGGGCCTGCTCGATCCGGTCGAGCCGGAACTGCCGATCATGGCCGGTCTCGAGGTCGATGCAGTTGAGCAGGGTCTCCGAGCGGTCGAACACCAGGTTGCGGATCCGGACCAGGCGCGGGCTGGCGTGGCCGCTGGTCTTGGCGTAGACGATGCGCAGCGCGCGCGACTCGAACCACGCGGTCTCGACCGCGGTCTGGATCGTCAGCGGCACCGGCCGGGCGGGGACACCGACCAGCTGGAGCTCGCCGACCAGCTGGAGCAGCTCGCGCTGCGCCGAGGTGGACAGGGCCGCCTTGACCTTGTCGATCGCGCGCTCGATCGCCGCCGGGAACGGGATCAGCCGCTGCTCGGTGGCCAGTCGCGCCAGCGCGACCAGCAGCGCCGCCTCGCGCGCCGTGAAGTTGACCGGCGGCAGCTGGTAGGTCTTGTCGAGCGCGTAGCCGCCGCCGCGGCCCCGATCGGCCTTGATCGGCATGCCGGCGTCCTGCAAGGCCTCCAGATCGCGGTAGATCGTGCGCAGCGTGACGCCGAACCGGTCGGCGAGCTCCTGCGCGGTCACGCCGGTGCGCCGGGCGCGCAGCGCCTCGGCCAGCGCGAACAGTCGGGACTTCTTCCGCATGAAAGATGACAAAAGGCTGTCACAGCCGGGGGCCAAGGTCTAGCTCGAAAGGAACAAACCGATGAGCAAGTCCGAAGACCGCGTCAGCTGGTTCGAGATCCCGGTCACCGATCTGGAGCAGTCCGCCGCGCTGTACGGCAAGACGCTCGGCATCGAGATGAAGCGCGAGGTGCTGTTCGGCCGCGTCGTCCAGCCGACCACGGACATCACCCGTTCGGGGAGATCGCATTGATCGAGGACTTCGACGGCAACGTCGTCGGCCTCCACGCCCGCACGTGAATCCGCTGCCGCCCCCGAGCCCCCGCGAGGCATGCCATGCGCCGCTCTGATTCCCCTGCGCCCACGCCGATCTCCTCGACTTCCTTGGCCGCCGAGCCGGTGGCCGGCCCGGTCGCCCGGCTCCCGATCCGAGCTAGAGTGGAGGCCGTGCCGACGAGCTATCGCAAGAAAGCGAAGGCGCCCGAGGGGGCAGGCGCCCCGCCCGCGCTGCCCCGCAAGACCCGCGGCGGCCGGGCCGAGCCGACGGTCCCCGCGGCGAGCCGGGCCAAGGACGGCGGGCAGGCCGCCGCACCGCCGCCGAGCCCGCCCGCGCGAGGCGGCAACGCCGGGTTCAAGCTGGTGTCGCCGTACCAGCCCGGGGGCGACCAGCCCACGGCGATCCGGGAGCTGATCGACGGCCTCGGCCGCAGCGACGAGGCCCAGGTCCTGCTCGGCATCACCGGCTCGGGCAAGACGTTCACGGTCGCCAACGTGATCGCCGCGGTCGATCGGCCGACCCTGATCATCGCGCACAACAAGATCCTCGCGGCCCAGCTCTACGGCGAGTTCAAGGAGCTGTTCCCCGACGCCGCGGTCCATTACTTCGTCAGCTACTACGATTATTACCAGCCCGAGGCCTACGTCCCGTCGACCGACACGTTCATCGAGAAGGACTCGATCGTCAACGAGGAGATCGACCGGATGCGCCACGCGGCGACGTTCGCGCTGCTGTCGCGGCGCGACGTCATCATCGTGGCCTCGGTGTCGTGCATCTACGGCATCGGCGCGCGCGAGACGTACGCGACGATGACCTGCGAGCTCGACGTCGGCACCGCGGTCGATCGCGACAGCGTGCTGCGCCGGCTGGTCGAGCTCCAGTACGAGCGCAACGATGTCGACTTCCACCGCGGCACGTTCCGGGTCCGGGGCGACACCGTCGAGGTGTTCCCGGCCTACGAGGCCGACACCGCGATCCGCATCGAGTGGTGGGGCGATCAGGTCGAGTCGATGTGCGAGATCGACCCGCTGCGCGGCGGGGTCAAGCGCAAGATGGACCGCGCGGTGATCTTCGCGGCGTCGCACTACGCCACGCCCGAGGAGACCATGCGGCGGGCGATCCAGACGATCCGCGAGGAGCTCAAGCAGCAGCTCGAGCTGCTGTCGCAGCAGGGCAAGCTGCTGGAGCGCCAGCGGCTCGAGCAGCGCACGATGTACGATCTCGAGTCGATCGAGCAGATGGGGTTCTGCTCGGGGATCGAGAACTACTCGCGCCACCTCACCGGCCGTTCGCAGGGCGAGCCGCCGCCGACCCTGATGGACTACTTCGACGACGACTACCTGCTGATCATCGACGAATCGCACCAGACCGTGCCGCAGATCGGCGCGATGTACAACGGCGACCGCTCGCGCAAGGAGACCCTGGTCGAGTTCGGGTTCCGGCTGCCGAGCGCGCTCGACAACCGGCCGCTCCGGTTCGACGAGTGGCGGTTGCGGGCCCGCCAGACGATCTACGTGTCGGCCACCCCGGCCGAGTGGGAGCTGGCGCAGGCCAAGGGCGTGGTGGTCGAGCAGATCATCCGCCCGACCGGCCTGCTCGACCCCGAGGTCGCGGTCCGCCCGGTCGCGCACCAGGTCGACGACCTGCTGGCCGAGATCCGCGATCGGGTCGCGCTCGGCGACAAGATCCTGGTCACCACGCTGACCAAGCGGATGGCCGAGGACCTGACCGAGTACTACCGCGAGATCGGCGTCCGGGTCCGCTACCTGCACTCCGACGTCGACACGCTGGAGCGGATCCAGATCGTCCGCGATCTGCGGCGCGGCGAGTTCGACGTGCTGGTCGGCATCAACCTGCTGCGCGAGGGGCTCGACATTCCGGAATGCGCGCTGGTGGCCATTCTGGATGCCGACAAGGAAGGCTTCCTGCGCAGCGAAACCTCTCTCATACAAACCATCGGCCGCGCCGCGCGCAATGTGGACAGCAACGTCATCCTCTATGCCGACCGGATCACCGGCTCGATGGAGCGGGCGATGGCGGAAACCACGCGCCGGCGCGAGAAGCAGCACGCCTACAATCTGGCGCACGGCATCACGCCGCTCTCCATCAAGAAGAACATCGCCGACATCATGGGCAGCATGTACGAGCGCGACCATGTGATGGTGGGCGTGGGCGACGGTTTCGCGGAAGACGGCAAGGAATTCATCGGCCACAACATCCGCGCGCATATCGCGGCGCTGGAGAAGCAGATGAAGGAGGCGGCGAGCGATCTGGAATTCGAAACCGCCGCGCGGCTACGCGACGAGATCAAGCGGCTGACCGCGGTGGAGCTCACCATCGCCGACGACCCCTTCGCCCGGCAATCGGCGGTGGACGATGCGGTCGATCAGGCCTTCCTCAAGGCCGTCCGCGACGGCAATGATCCTCCCCCGCCTGCGGGGGAGGGGGACCGCGCGAAGCGCGGTGGAGGGGGCGGACGCTCACGCCTCAAGCGCGCCGGCCGACCGAACGCGCCCAAAACCTTCGGCAGCAGGAGCCGGTAGTGCCGCTCTCGTTCAAACCATTTTCTCAAATTCAACTTGATGACCTGAACCGGCTGCAGACCGACGGTGTCCCAGAGGGGCTTCGCATCGATTACAAACGCGACAACTACGGACCGAGTGACGCGCGTGAGTTCTTGAAAGATGTCTCCTCGTTCGCGAACTCACACGGCGGCTATCTTCTCATTGGTGTTGATGAAGAAAACGGGATAATTGCCGCGATTCCCGGCATACCTGATCAAAACATCGACGCAGACATTCAACGGCTAGAGAATCTCCTGCGTGACGGAATCGAACCGCGGATAGTAGGATATCAGGTTCGCAGAATTTCGGTTTCGGATGTTTCCTCTGTAATCGCAATAGCGATTCCGAGGAGCCTGAATCCACCACATCGTGTATCAAGCCAGGGCACTAATCGATTTTTTCTGCGGAACTCTAGTGGAAAACATGAGGCGAGCGTGGAGGAACTTCGGCATCTGTTTGGCTTTAGTGCCCGCCTTGCAGAGGACATACGAAACTTTATAGGCGCGCGAAGGCGGGAAATTGTTTCCGGTGATAGCCAGAATCCGGACCGTGGCGACGGGCGGTTGATCGTGCACGTCATAAATGCAGCGTCGTTTTCCGACATCTCGTTTGTAAATATCAAAAAGCTATACGACGATCCCTACCGATTTGCAGCGCAATACCAGGGTGGTATTTCCCGCCGCGCGAGTTTGGAGGGAATCGTTGTTGGGCACGAAGTCGATGGGCAGTTCTATGATCGAACGCTGATCTTTCGCGACGGCTCGTTTGAAACAGTGCACACGGAATTCAATCGAGTCTTGGATGGCGAAATTCTCGTCCCGGGCACGCACCTAGTTCAGTGCCTCGTAACCTCAGTCGAATCCGCACTCAAGGGGCTGCATGATTGGGGCGCAACAGGTCCTTATGTGATAGGCGCGGCTGTCGAAACCATAAAGGGAGCGAGAGTGGCATTCTCCAACGATCCATTCTTGCACTACCCGAAATTTGATCGCGCCTTCGTTGAACTACCATCGGTGACCTTACTTGAATACGAGTCATCGGTTCTTGTGCCCTGTACACTCCGGCCGATGCTGAATGCGCTTTGGAACTCGGTCGGTTTACCGGAATGCACCTTTTTCAAGGGCGACAAGTGGCAGCCGCCAAGTAGCTACCGGTAAGCAGCCAGCCGATCGCAGACTGGCACCCCCGCGTTTCTTGACAATATTGTATGGCGTGAGAGAATTTCGACTTCGGATTCGCAGAATGCGCACTCCGACGTCAGACATTGGCAAAACCCGAGATTCGAGAACGACCATGACCGCATCGCGCCGCGATGGCTTGACCGCTTATCCCACCAATCGCGTGATTCTGCTTAAGAACCGTAATTGTCCGTATTGCAACGGCGAATTTTCGGACGCGCTGCCGCCCACCAAGGAGCATGTGGTCGGTCGCAAATTCGTGCCGAAGGGCACACTCAATGCCGCGTTTAATCTGGTGCTGCGCGCTTGCGCGCGCTGCAATGGTATAAAGGCGGATTTGGAGAACGACATTTCCGTCATCACCATGCATCCTGATACCCTCGGACGCTTTCCAATGGACGATGCCCGCCTGCGCGACGAAGTTGCACGCAAGGCGCAAAACGCGTTCAGCCGGCGCACCGGAAAGCCCGTTGCCGTCGGCGAGCCGCCCTTCGTTATCCGGGGAAAGATTGGCAGTGCGCTAGAGATGACGTTCACGATGCGCTCGCCGCCACAGGCCGATGAGAATCGTCAATTCCTTCTCGCGCGTCTGCAATTGCAGGGATTTTTCTTCTTTCTCACCTACAAGGAAGACATCCAGCGCGGACATTTCTGGCTTGGTGATTTCCGTCCGTTGCTGGCGGTGCGACGTGAGGATTGGGGCAATCCGCAATTGGCGTGGTTTGAAAACGAGACCAAGGATTGGCTCCCGCGCCTGAATGCGATCACTGCAGATCGCTTCTACAAGGTGTGGATCCGGCGCAAGGACGAAGCGGCCAAAGTATGGGCGTGGGCGATCGAGTGGAATCAGAGTTTCCGGTTAGCCGGGTTGTTCGGCATGGATGATGCGGTAGAGCTACATGTCGCCGGGATGCCGCCACTCAAATTTGACACGCTGCACGGTACTGGCAATGACTGGCTGAAAGTGAGGACCGAAGTGCCGCTTGCGCCCGAACACGACACGTTGTTCGACTGGGATGAAATCGAAGAAGCCGCCTAGCAAAGCAGTGGAAATCCAGCGACGGAGCACGGATTCAACCCGCCTAGCGGTGAACTTCCATGAAGCGGCGGCGGACGGCATTCATGCGCGCCTGATAACCGCGGCCCTGCGACCTGAACCACTCCACCACATCCACATCGAACTTGGCATTCACCGGCGTCTTCAGCGGCGGCGTGCCGATGAAGGCCTTCGCCCAGTCCGCCTTTTTCGTGGCGGGATTGTCGGCCTCGCGCGCCGCCATGCGCTCGATCTCGGCATCGCTCAGCTTTGCGATCCGCTTCCAATTGGTGCGGCCCTTGGCGCGGTCAGGCGCCCGCGCGTTTCTTTCTTTCATCGTAGACCTTCCTTTCTTCGCGGCTGGCCGGCCGGACAGAAATCAGATGCGCCTTGCCGGCGCGTGGCGCGAACGTCACGTTGACGATGCGGCCATGTAACTCCGCGAGCATGTTGTAGCGCCGCTCGCCATAGTCGAAGCGATCATCCAGCCGCGTGACCGCAAACCGGCCGTCGAACACCTCTCCGGTGTCGGGGAAGTCGTAGCCATGCTTGGCGAGGTTCAACTCCCGCTTCGCGTCATCCCACGAGCAGGTGCCGTCCTGGCCCATGCGGCGTCAATCTACATAATTATCTAGATTTCACAAGCCAGACCTCAACGAGGCGCGGTTTTCGGGCGGAATCTCAAACAATCCGCAGGGAGGGCTTCGCGTCGGGCGCGGGGCCGGGATCGGGCGGCGCAAACAGCGCGCTGATCAGGAATCCGAGCGTCGCCGCACCGTTGGAATTTCCCAGCGCCTCGGTGTTGCGCATCGCCTCGGTCAAGCGATCGTTCAGAATTTTCGCATCGGCGCCGAGCTCCAGCACCGTCCGCGCCAGGATGCACACCGCGTCGAACAGCGCGCCTTCGTGTTCGCTCAGCGGCCGGTCAGCGCGCATTGCGCGGCGCTTCGCCGGTTTCCGCTTTCAGCCAGGCGCGGGCGCGCTCCGGATACACGGCCCACACTTCGCCGGCCTTCTCTTTCGGGCGATAGAACAAGGCGGTATCCGCATTGCAGCCGGGAAGAGTTTCATCGGTGCAGAATCTGCGGAAGGCGCGCTCGATTTCGTCTTCGAATTTCAGCGAGATTTCCTCGCCGGCTTTGGCGCGCCGCGTGCGCATGGCGCGCATCACAGACCAGCGCCGCAAACCGCCGGGATGCGACAGCAGCAACTGCACGAGATCGAACATGTGCGATTGCTCCGTACCGGACCTGCCCGGGCCATCTGACAAGAGCTCCGCGCGACGTTCGCGATAGAGATTTTCGAGGGCTTCGCCGCTCATCGATTCCTCCAGCATCCTGGTCCTCGCGAAAAAAAAGAGGCCGCGGCGGAAGCCTTCGCCTCCACCGCCTCCTCCCGTTAACGGGTTACGCCGTCTGCAGGTTGACGGCCTTGCCGCCCTTCGCATCCTGCTGAACTTCATAGGACACACGCTGGCCCTCGTTGAGGCTGCGCATTCCGGCCATCTCCACCGCGCTGGCGTGAACGAACACGTCCTTGCCGCCGTCTTCCGGCGAGATGAAGCCAAAACCCTTGGTGGCGTTGAAAAATTTTACGGTTCCGATCGTCATGTTTTCTCCTGATGAATCGGGTTGCGCGCGAACACATATTCGCGCGGTGCGATTGGGAAACCATCGGAATCGGAAGTCAGGCTGCCAGGTCCGGGCGCACTTATGCGAGTCGGATTACAACAGTGCGCTTCAAGGTGACGGACGCCGTCGCGGGAGCAATATAATTGCTCAATGTCCGGATTGCAAGGCCGGCGAAAATCCGTGGTGGAGCGCGTATCGCTTTCTTCACTAGTGCGCGGGGCCAAAGGACGGTGGTGCATCTTGCAGCTCTGCGCCCCAGGCCTTGTTTGGTGTGCGCGATAGCACGTAGTCCAGCGTGCCGCCTTTCGCCGCAAAAGAGGCCGGCAGCCATGGCTTGATGTTTGCCGCACCATTGATTGCCATGCTGTCAATGTACGGCGCATCCATTCCGGCGCCCTTTGCATTGATGATCACGCGGCCGCCCGGGCGATCCACGATCGCCTGTTCGAACAGCGGGCTACCCAGCACCAGTTCTGCGCGTCCTGGGTAAAGTGGGTACATGCCCAACGCCGCCCACACCAGCCACGACGACATCTCGCCAAGATCGTCATTGCCGGAAATACCATCGGGTGCGTTCTTCCAGATCTGCCTGATGGCGGCGCGCACCACCTCCTGCGTTTTCCACGGCGCGCCGGCGAAATCGTAGAACCAGGGCGAGGCGATGGAGGGCTCGTTGTCGAGCTCCGCGTGCGCAACGCCGGACTTGGTCACAGCAAGGCTGCCATCCGCCTTGTAGAAGAAATTGTCGAGCCGCGCCCGCGCCTTGTCCACGCCGCCCAGCGCCGCAAACAATCCTGCCGGATCGTATGGCACCGTCCAGAGATATTGCGCGCCACTGCCTTCGACGTAATCGTCGTCATCGTCCACATTGAAATCGACAGGCTTCCAGCTGCCATCTGTATTGCGCGGCTGGATGTATCCGCCTTCCGGCGTGGCGTGCGGATTGAACAGATTGCGCCACCAGCCGGCGCGATTGCGGAACAGTTCCGCATTGGGTTGGTCGCCAAGCGCCGCAGCGAGTTGCGACAGCGCGAAATCGGCGCTGGTCATTTCGAGCGTGTCCGCCGCGCTGCCCCAGCCCGGCGCGGCAACCGGCATGTAGTGCAGCTTCAGCCACCGATCGAGACCGGGACGTTGCCCCACGCACTGCACCGGGCAGCCGCGCGAACTAAGATCGAGCGGCGTCGGAACGGTAGCGGCTTTCAGCAGCGAGGCATAAGCACCCTTCACATCGAACCCACGCCCGCCGAAAGCGTAGATGGATGCGATGGCAGCAGCGGATGGATCGCCATTCATCACGCTGGTCGCGCCGGTCAGATGCGTCCAGCGGTCCCACACGCCGTTGTTCTGTTTCGCCTGATTGTAGAGCGATTGCGCGATATCCGAGCCGAGCTGCGGATCGAGCCAGGTCAGCAATTGTAGCTGAGAGCGATACACATCCCAGCCGGAGAAATTCGCGTACTGCACATGCTGTGGCGCGGCGAGCTTGTGAACCTTCCTGTCGAAGCCGAGATATTCGCCATTTGTATCGCTGTAGGTGTTGGGCTCCAGCAGCACGTGGTACAGCGACGTGTAGAACACCGTGCGCTCGTCCTTGGTGCCGCCGGTAATGGCGATGGCGCCCAGCCGCCGGTTCCAGATTGTGCGCGCAGCATCGCGCACGGTTTCCAAGCTTGTGCCATTCGGCTGTTCCGCCGCAAGATTGGCGCGGGCATTGGCGAGGCTGACGTAGGAAATGCCAACGCGCATGTTCACCACGGGCGCTTTCGCGGGGTCGAAGGAGATCCATGCACCGGATCCTTTGCGGCCGGGCGGATGCCCGCGATCGCCATAGCTGGTACCCCCCTGCGCCGTGCGCGCACCTTTCGTCAGTATCAGATCGCGCCAGGCACCGCCGGGCGTGAACGGCTGATCGAATTTCGCAACGAAATGGAGCGTGTAGTAACTCTCCCGACGATCGGGCGAGAGATAGCCGCAGAAATTGCCGCTGGTGACGCTGCCGGTCACTTCCCGCTTTTCGGGATTGACAGTTACGCTTGCGTCGCTGCTGCCGACTTCGGAATCCGAGGTGCGGAAGAGCAGGTTGGCATCGGCCTTGTCCTTCGGCCACGAAAACCGCGCGAGACCGCTGCGCAAGGTGGCGCTCAGTTCGACGGTGACGCCGTTGCCGAGCGCGACCTTGTAGAATCCTGGCGACGCTTCCTCGCGATCATGGCTGAACCAGCTCGCGTATTTGGTAAAGCTGTCGTCGCCCGATGGCGAGGTCTCCACCGGAATCGTCACCGGCATGACGGGAACGTCCCCGCTGGCGCCGGTGCAGCCGGTGCCGGACAGGTGCGTGAGGCTGAATCCTTTGATGCCGTTGGCACGCCATTCGTATCCGCCGGGGGCGGCAATCGGATAGGAACGGCCCGGCAACGGTGTTTCTTCCGGGCTGAATGCCACCATACCGAAGGGCAAGGTTGCGCCGGGGTATGTGTTGCCGCCGTTGGTGGTGCCGATGAAGGGATTCACCTCGCTCGCGTAATCCGCAGCGAATGCGATGACAGGCGAGAAGATGGCAAACGCCAAAACAGCGGCGCGGCGCCAACTCTTGCCGCTAACGAACTCCGACAAAGACGTTTCCTTCCGTGGAGAGATAATTGGTACAGTAATCGAAACGGTTGGTACTCGAGAACAGAAGCCAGTAATATTTCATCTGCTCGCTCCACCAATAGCCGGGCAGAGGCCGCCCTGCTTCATCGGCCGCGCGGTGATGTTGTCGAAAATCGTGAAACCGAACGGGGCGCGGCTCGTGGCTTTCATGCTCTCGTAGTGGATGCGCGCCAGCTCCCGGTATTTCTCCTGCGGATCGAGCAGAAAGAGGTTCAGGCAGGAATCGACGAACTCCGGCCGCAGCTGATTGCTCACCCGATCCGGTCCTGCACGCTCATAATCGTAGCCCTCGGGCAGCACACCGTAGCGCGCCCGCACATTCGCCCACGACTCGAGATAAGCGTTGCCGCGCGTTATGCGATCGATATTGAGTTGTCTAGGTAGGCGACGGGCTGCTCGCGGGAGATCGGGAGACGGTCCCTGCATGAACTACGTCTGGCATCAGCCTAGGCAGCCTCAGTGTAGCGAGCAACAATAGTGCGTGCAGAGCGCAGAGCAGCGCGAACGCCGCCGTGAAGGCGCCAGACGTTGACACGGCACTGGGCGCCACCGACAGGCGCCACGCAAGAAAAGTCGCGCAGAGTGTCGTCAGGGTCGGCCCGCCAAGGCGCTGGACAATGTTCATGGCGGTTGTCGCCATCGGCAGGTCCCGGCCTGGCACGGAAGCGTAGCCTGAAGTGATCGAAGGGATGCCGATGGCACTGAGACCGACGCCCCGAACGAAAAGGCTCACCACCAGGACCGCGACGGCGAAGCCATACCGGGCGAGGAATATGAATGGCAGCGTCCCGGCCAGAGCGAGAAAGGCGCCGGACGCGGCGAGCGGGCGAATGCCGAACTGCTTCGTCAGTCGCCCCATGAACGGATAGGTGCACATCATTCCAAGACCCAACGGCGCCAGCAGCCAGCCGGTCTTGCTGGGCGAGAGGCCGCAGGCGCGTACCAGATAGATCGGGATCAGCATCTGACCGGCGAATGAAATGCCATTGGCCATGAACATGGCGGCAATCGAGGCCGAGAAGCCTTTGACCTTCAGCAGCCGCAAGTCGATGAGCGCGGCGTCCTGCTTACGGGTCGCGGACCGATAGAACAGCGCAAACAGAATGACGGCGGCGGTGAGGGTCGCGATTCCCACGGTCGCGCCCGCGTGGTCGGAGCCGTAGAGGAGCAACACCAGGGCAGGCGACAACAGCGCCAGCCCGACAAAATCCAGCTGTCGCCGCTGCCGCTCGGTATGGTCGTTCGGCAGGACGACGAGAGCCAAGACCAGCGCCAGCAGGCCGACCGGCAGGTTGATCAGGAAGAGCCAGCGCCAGGAGGCGAACCGGAGGATGGCGCCAGCGACGACCGGGCCCAGCAGAGGCGCCAGCAGCACGGGTAAGGCGGCAAAGCTCACCACCTTTGCTGCGTGTCGGCCAGCCGCGCGCATCAACATCAACTGCGCCATGGGAGCGAGCAGCCCCCCGCTCATGCCTTGCAGGATGCGGAAGGCGATCAGGGCGTTCGCCGACCAGGCAAAGCCGCACAGCGCGGACGTTACGGTGAACGCGGCGAAGCACCACAGGTAAAGCGCTTTCGTCCCGATGCGGTCGACCAGCCAGCCATTCAACGGCAGCATCAGCGCAAGCGCCAGGAGATAGCCGCTTGTCACCCACTGGATTGTCGAGAGGCTGGCGTGCAGCTCCCGAGCGAGACTTGAGAGCGACACATTGACGACGGTAGCGTCGATCTGCGCCATGAAGGAGCCGATCACCGCGACGGCCGTGATCTTCCAGACAAACGGATGTAGCCGATCAGTTTCGCTTAAGGCTGAAGCCGGCATAGGTTCGCTTTGTTGCGCCCCCATCAAGACACAGGAGAATTTCCGCCGTGGAACCGCCCGAAAGTGCGCGCCGCCATCACACCCATAGCCAAGAGGCTAATCCCAGACTGGCGATGTGGTCCGCCGCGCGAAGGTCGAACTGGCCGACGCGCAGAATGAAACAATATGCGAGCACGAGATTTGCGAAGCCCCACAGCACGTTCACCGTGGATGACGACAGACCCTTGCCGGGCGGCTTGGCGAACGGGCTTTGAAACGGTCGCCCCATTATGCCGCTGACATAATGCGGCACGGCGTTTGCGAGGAAGGAGCCGCCAAAGAAGTAGGCGAGGTCATGCAGCCATATCATGCTCTGGCCTCACAATTCAGGAGTGCGATAATGTCCCCGGTTGTGCCGGTTTCGCCGATGCTGGGGAAAATCCTTTCAACCCAATAGCGATGCGTGTCGGGATCGCGGTCCGTCATCGCATCGACGGCAAAGGTGATATTGTATCCGAGATCATGGGCGCTGCGGGCGGTGGCCTCCACGCCTCTGCCCGTCGCCACACCGGTCAACACAATCTGCGTTACACCGCGCTCGCGCAGATCGCTATCTAGCGACGTGCCAAGGAACGCGCCGACGCGCTGCTTGGTAATGGTCAGGTCGCTTGGTTGTTGCTCCAACTCTGGCACAAGATCGGCCCAATCCGGTGACGTTGGGAGCGTGAACGGTCCCGCATCCGTGCGCCCCGGCGCCGCGCCGGTGACGTTGACCAGAACGACCGGCAGACCGCGTTGGCGAAATGCACGCGCGAGCTCCACCGTGCGTTCCACGATTGCGCCGAATGACTCCAAAGCCACGGCGGGGACGCCCTTTTGCAAGTCGATAACGATCAGCGCGGTCTTGGGGTCGAGGGGGGTGACGGGCATGGTGAACCTTTTGGTTGTTAGGGCGCGAGGAGACGTTTGAGAAGTTCAGCGGCGGTGGCGAGCTGTTCCTGCTCCCGCGCGGTGAGCTTTGTCTGAAGGTTGCGAAACAGCCAATCCTGCTTTGCAGCGCGGTTTGCTTTCGCAAAATCCCGGAACTGATTGGTGAGTGACACGATCGTTTGGCGCCCGTCCGTGGGGTCGGGCTCTCCCGTCACGAACCCAGCGGCTCCGAGGGAAGCGATGATCGCACCCATCGATTGCGGCCGCATCGCCTCGGCCCGTGCCAGCGCGCTCCCGGTCGCGGGCCCGTCGCGCTCCAAGCGCAGGAGTACGGATTTCTGGGCATTGGTCAGGTCGTTCGGGTCGGTCTGCTCGCGCATGCGCCGGATCAAGGCGCCGACCACAAAGCGAAGCTCCGCGGCTAGCGTGGAAACCCGGGCGCTCTCGGAATCGGCAGTTTGACGCTTCATTGGGTACCCTGGCATATATGAAGGCAGACTACAAAGTTTTTCTTCATATAAGTGGCAAGGCTGCCTTTGTCGTGGTCAACCGATTCGTCCGTGTACTGGGCGATTGATGCCCCATGCCCAGCGCATCTGCGCCCGCACGTCGCTGGCCAACACATGCCAGCTTGGTTTGGGCGCTCCCTGAAATTCCGTGCACGCCGGTGCAACAACGGGCAGCGCCAGCATGCCTTTCAGGAGGCCGCGCCGATGCAATCCTCTTCGCGTCGCCATCGTGGAGTTAAGTGTTGGTGCCCCTGGCCGGACTCGAACCAGCACGCCTGTGAGGGCAACAGATTTTGAGTTATCTTCGGTTGATTGCCAAGTTATTGATGTAACTTGCTATTTTCCGCCAATTGACCCTAGTGTGGCAGCCAGTGTGCTAGCACAAACCCGATTTTTCGGGACTCTCTTAGGCGCGGGCGCCTAGATGAGCAAGGAAAGCAAGGCTTTCCGACATTGGAGCAGAGTGCTCCTTAGCGTCTGCGAACATTCAGATTAGCACATGAAACTAGTCCGTGTACGGATGACTAGATGACTTTGCCACGATCGCGGCCCGGGTCACTGACTCGAACGGAATTCGCGGCTTGGAGAAGTGCGCCGGTGCGAACCCGCGGGTGCCGCGAGGATCTACGGATATCTATCAAGAAAGAGGCCCGATTAAGGGCCTCTGAGCTAGTGATTCTCTCTCGCGAGTTGTGAGAGGTACTCCACTGCTTCCTGCGCTTTGGCGGCGGCTGCGAAAATTGCCTTACGGTCCCGATTCAAAACCTTCAGCCAGGACTGTACATAAGCGGCATGATCCGGTCGCGGTTCGTTTGCAATTCCGAATGCCCCACAAAGAAACGCAGCACCCAACTCTGCAATAAGCTCTTCGAAGGCATACGTCTCGTCGCCAAAGCGCTTGCCGAACTCACGGCCGATCCGGTGACTGGCGCCGCTCCAGTGTACCAACTCGTGCAAGAGTATGGCGTGATAGCTCTGTGATGCCGAACTAGTTTCCGTGTCCCGGAACCAGGCGGGGCTCGGCATCTCAATGTCATCGAGATCGCTCCGGTAACGAGCAGTTGCGAAGCCGTGCCGAACGCGTGCTCCTACAGCAGCGACGAATGCGTCTACCTGTTCGTCTATTTCGAAGCGCGGCAATGGCGCGGCTTCAGGCGCGGTCCAGCCCTCCACCTGCGCAGCGTTGAATACACGGAAGGTCCGCAATACGAACCGCGCAGGTTCCTCTCTATCTCCATCAGCCTCGATCGCTTTGTAGAACACGACCACTGAGCCACGCTCTCCACGCCGCACTTGAGCCCCGAGGCTCAGCCATTGGCGATAGCTCGCCCAATGGCTGGTCGGGAATTTCTTTGCCTGTGCGTCTAGCCACAGGGAAAGCACATTCACGCCGCGGTAGTACGCTTCTGTGGCGACATTTATGGGGAGTGCCATCCAGTGAGATGCATGCCACGGCATTTGAAACCTACCGGCCCTTCTCTCGACGGCTTCTACAATCTTGTGCGTGATAACGTCATACGCTGTCGGCTTTGAAAGAACTTTCATTGATACCTCCTGTACATGGCGGGAGCGTCCGAAAGGATTTCGGGCGCTCCCGGATGCACACAAGGTCCGGGTGCGACGCAGAAGGCGCATACGAGCTAGGCAGGTGCCGCGGCGTAGTAGGTGAGAGCGCAAGCCGCAGCGGAAAACAGTGCCTGATTTGGATGTTCGCCGACCCATATCTTGCGCGGCTTCGGCAAACGGGTCTGCAGAATCGGAATGTGCTCCGCGACGGCAGCGGCAATTCCCTCCCGGGTGCGTACGCCCTTGTGTGCGAATGTCAGACGAATCTGATCTCGGGTGAACACATGAATGCGGATGTCGCGAAGCTCTGCTCGCCGAAGCGTCGCCCGGCAGAGCCGGCGGATGCGGCAGGATCGGCGGGAAACAAGATCGTCATAGGCTTCAATCGCGATGATGCGGGGCCGGTACTTGTCCAAAAGCCACTCGACATCCGCCAATGCACGGCGATTTTTGTTAAGCCGTATGTCCGAGGTGCCCCAGTCAAACGGTGACAAGGGTCCTTCAAACAGGATCCAGCCAAATCCCCGCGACGAGGGATGCAGACCAAGTACAAATTCATGCTTGAGGGTCATGGGCGCGGTTGATGATCTCTATCCTGGTAATGAGCGCAGCAACGTTGGCGACGGCCGCGGAACGCCCCTTCCGCCTCCGCAATCTCTCCTGCAGCCGGCGTGCGGCCCTGAGAGCGTCGACCTCCAGTTTCCGATAGAGGCGCGGAAACAGTTCGCGGGCTGATGTGCCGAGCACGATTTCGCAACTAAACGCGACTCCCACGCTCGGGTGTTTCCGCCCGGCTTCGATGTCGGAAAGGGCACCTTGAGAACGCAACCCGACGAGCAGCGCCAGTTCGCGCTGCGAAAGGTGAGCGGACTTTCGATATTTGCGGATGCGGCAGTGGTAGATCGCCATACGGTGCTGCCGCCACATGGTCGCGGTTAATGGTTAGAAGTTCACGGCGAGGGATTATCTCTGGGAGCGATGCGTCCGCGCGACGACTTGCTTTCCATCGTAGCGCAGGATAGGCAGCCCGTGCGTTGTTTTCCTCACACCATCGTTTTCCAATCCTCTTTTCGGATCACCATGTTTCCGTGACTTTTCTGCAGTGGAATCGACAGCGCGCGCAGAACCTTCCCGACGTCGCGAGCCGAAACCGGGTCATCGAACTCGTCACCCGCAGCGTTTGTCCGGTGCGCCAAATCACGGAGCGCGATGGTTGCAGGCCCGCTTGCTCGAAAGATCTCGTTGGCTGCCGCGATTACTCGCTCTTTGGCGCTACGCGCGCGCTGCGCTGTCAATCGGGCGTGTTGCCTTCGGAGTAGGGACGCAATCTGCTCCCGCAAGCTCGCGTCTCCCACAAGCGACAGAAGCGGGAGTGCTATCTGATTGAGCCGCGGAGCGATATCAGCAAGCACCCGGCTCGTTTCAGTTTTGATGCCCGACAGGCTCGTGAGCCGGAAATGCAGCAGCTTGTTGCGGAGCGCCAGAGCTTCAGACCTCATGGCGTCCGGCAACGCGATCGGCACGTTCTCCCGGAGCGGACGCATTCCCATCTCTTCGGTGAGGAACCGGCTTTCGAGCGCCTGGTCAGTGAACGCACCTCGCATAGCGACGATCTTAGGGCCAAAGACGTTGAAAGCGGCGGGGTTAAACTCCTTATTGCCATTCTGCAGCGTGCGTAGCACAGGGAGCCCTTGAACATTCCCGTTGTTCAGAATTTTCACGACATCCGCTGTTTTGTCGGAAAATCGAAGGTCGGCTTCGTCCAGGACTAGCGTTCCCCTAAACCTATCCAGCGTATGGAAGATTGGCGACACCGTTGAGGCGCCGGATGCGAAGAAACCCTTATATGCAATCGATCCCAGCGCGATCAGCGCTCGAGTTTTTCCGCTGCCGTAGTCGCCCCGGAAACGCAAATAAGGAAGTTCATTGAAACAGTCGAAGACCCAGGTAAGGAGCGTGTAGTGTGCCGCGATCCGCTCAAACAGCGGCGAGAAATCCACATATCGGCGCAAATAGCTTTCAATCTCACTGAGGAGCGTCTCACGGTCGCCGTGATGCTGGGGCTCACAAGGAAGCACGACGCAGTTGTGTCGTATGAGATTGTTGCTTGGCGCGTATGGAACAAGCGTAAGACCGTTACTAAGCTCGACACTCTGCTCGATTGTCCACTGGTTCTTACGCGAAACCGCGAAGGCCGTTCGCTCTTTCGATGAATCGTAAACAAGTTCCACGACCACGCCGCCAATCACGCGGGATACCGTAGGAACGATTTTGCGCTCATTCCGCTGGTTCATTCAGCCATAATGAAAGATGCAGCCGCCTGCGAAAGGCGCGGGAATATCGCTTAGGGACCTAATTCCATGCCTTCCGGATATTCGTGCGCATGCGCGAGTATATGTATGGGATTCACCGCGGCCCCGACTCGCCAGATTTTATCCAGCGCGGTAGATTCAGACTCATCCGGCGTTCAGCGACCGGAGCAATTGTCAGCCTAAGTTGGGCGATGTGGGGACGTGGGGATGAGCCTGCGGTCACGGTTGCCTCCTATATGAAATACTTTGCCTACTGCCGGAAATCATCCGAGGAGAAAGAGCGCCAAGCGCTCTCGATACCAGCGCAGATCGACGAAATCAGACGTGCCTTTGACGGATCGTTGGAAGTCGAAATTGTCGAATGGTTCAGTGAGGAGATGAGCGCCAAGGCGCCCGGTCGGCCAGTCTACGCAGATATGATCCGCCGCATTGAGCGCGGCGAAGCCAATGGGATTGTGGCGTGGCATCCTGATCGGTTGGCACGCAATTCAGTGGACGGCGGTTGGCTCATCCATTTGCTTGATCGGCGCGTGCTTAAGGACCTCAAATTCGTACAGTACACCTATGAACACAGCGCCCAAGGCATGTTCATGCTCCAGATTATGTTTGGGCAGTCGAAATACTACATCGACAATCTCTCGGTGAACGTGAAGCGCGGGATGCGCAAGAAACTGGAAATGGGCTGGCTGCCGAACCTTGCTCCGCTCGGTTACCGCAACGACCGCGAAAGCAGTACAATCGCTCTGGATCCAGAGCGCTTCGCGCTCTTGCGCCGGATGTGGGAACTTCTGCTGACCGGCGCCTATGGCGTCCGACAAATCAACGCCCTCGCGAACGATGAGTGGGGTTTGCGGACGCCTAGACGTAAAAGAAGCGGTGGGCGGCCGATTTCCCTCTCGGCGACATACCGCATGTTCAAGAACCCGTTCTATGCCGGGGTGTTGAACTGGTACGGCGAATGGCGAGCCGGGAGGCATCAGCCGATGGTGACACTCGCGGAATTCCAACGGGCTCAACAGCTTCTTGGACGCAAGCTCTACGCGAAACCTCAGAAAAACATGTTTGCCTATGCGGGTCTTATTCGGTGCGCATGCGGCCTTACGATAACGGCAGAAAGAAAGACGAAGCCTTCAGGACGCACCTACGTCTATTACCACTGCACAAGGCGGGCATATCCGCGCTGCATTGAGCCGGCGGTTCGCGTTGAAGACCTAGAGCACTACATCGCTGCGTTTCTTCGTCGCCTAGTTCTTCCGGTATACACGCATTCGATTCTTACAAAGAGCTGGGAAGACGCTCGGCACGACTTGAAAGCGACGCGCGAGCGGGCGAAAGCATCCGCGCAAGCCGCCTTACAGCAAACCCGTACACAGCTCCGGACGTTAACTGATCTGCGTGTCAGAAACCTTTTGAGCGATGAGGAATATGTCGATCGTCGAAACGTTTTGCTGCTGGAAGAGTTGCGCCTGCAGGAAGCGGTGCGCTCACGTGAGACGCACCCCGATGCGGGGTTCGAACTTGCTGCCCTCCTAAATCAGTTCAGGAAATACGCCGCGGATTGGTTTTGGGCCGCGCGCGACGAAGATAAACGACTGATCTTTCAGTCTACATGTTCGAACCCGGTGTTGACGGCTGGAATCCTGAACATTGAAGCCACTTTTCCGTTCAAAACGTTGGACAATCCAACCGACTTTCCCAGCTGGCGGGCCATCGTAGAGGAACTTGGAACTCACGATAGAGAGGAATTGGAATTCATAACGGTAACTATACGATATCTCGTCGCTGTGGACGCGGCTCGCCAGGTGAATGAGCCTCCGCCACCTGTTCCCGAGTTGCTTAGAGACCGTCCCACTCGTGCGCCAGGAGGACGTGCTTCGTGGCGGCCCGCCAGAACTGCGGAGCGCGGCGTAGTCTGATATCTCGTCCCCACGTCCCCTCATCCCCGCACGCCGGCATCCGCCAGAGGGACAAGGGCGGCCTTCAAAAGCCCTTGGCTCTGTGGCGGGAGATGCCGCGCGTGGGAGCGATAGATGAAAACCGGTACAATCAAGGGGCGTGATACGATTCGCCCATGAGTGAATTACCAGCAGTTCCTTCGCCTGAGGCACCTCCCGCCGCAGCTGTAAAGCCACTGTGGGGCAAAGGAGCCCATATCCTAATCGAGTTCATTGCGATCATATTTTGGCTCTATGCCTTGACGAAACTATTCGTCTTTGACGTCGACGTATGGCTCATGAATTTCGTGAGCCCAGCGCTTGTGTGGGTACTCGCCTACAAGTTTCCCATCGTCCTGGCCGCTCTTGCAGTTGCCATGGTCACCACAAGAAGCGTGAGTTTGGGTATGGCCATTGTTTACATAGCGTTTTACCCATTCGTAGTCTTCTTCTGGAAAATCCCTCGTTTCATATGGCGCCAACAAAGTTGGCTCCTTGCATTTGCATTCATAAATGCAGTGATCTCGTTGTTTCGCTCGTTCAAACGTGCTTTCGTACTGAAAACTCTGTACGTGATATGCGCCCTGCTTCTGCTTGAGGCAAATGCACCTGCTATTTTATATGGAGCGGCCGCCGGCCTATTTCTCACGCTCGGTGCAGTTTATGTCCAAGCGTTCTTAAAGGCATTCAAACCGTCGGCAGTATTTCAAGCATATACAAAAGTATTCCCGGCCTTTCGAAAATCAGATTTTTGGAAGACGGATAATACCTACAAGAACCTTCCTGCGGAGCAACTGACTCAAGAGCAGCAACTTGCGAGGACCAACAATCTTCAAAACGCGGTGATCTACAATCGCGTGTGCTTGCTCATTTCTAAGAAGCTGCGGGATTATCAGCGGAGCAAGATCAACACGATATCATATCTGGGTAATCTTATTGGCTTGCTGATCCTCACTGTCTTCTCATTCGCTCTGATCAATTTTGCATATTTTAAGGTGCATCCCACTGCCTACGAGATGTCCCACGGTGTCCATGGCCTATTCACGTTCCTGTACTACAGCGCGGGCAGTATGTTCTACGCGACAAACGGGTTGATGCCTGTCGTGCCAGCCTCTCAAGTTCTCCAGCTGATTCAGTTCTTATTTGCGGTTCTGCTGCTTTTGATTTTCGTCACCGTCATCATCGCAACGAAGAACGAACGGTATGCGGTCGAGCTTGGAGAGGTCGTTGATGCTGTCGAGCAGGAAGGGCATATAATCGAGGATCGCATCCGTGATGAGTTCAATGTGCCAGATATCGAGGATGCGATCCAAGCCCTGCAGACGGCCAAGGCCGGATTGATCGGCTTCATACTGTTTATGAGCAAGAGCTTGGGCGAGAGCGGCCGTCAAATTGACGTCGAGTAGGCATTCTGCTCCATAAATGCGATAATCCCAGGTCTATCGTTCTCACTCTCTCCGATTGAAACTGATCGTGGTCGATCTTTATCAGCCCTAATTCTAACTACGTATGCTCAACGGGTCGAAGGGACTTCTCTGGTTCGCGCATCCGTTCGACGTCTTGAAGGTTCATGAGATCAAAGACGGCTTCGAACAGCTCACTGAGCTTATGGGGGAGGCAGAGTTTGCTTCGCGCGAGGTGGCGCGAATGGCTATCGATATGCCACTGAGAAGTTTATACTATGAGTGATGCTAATAATTGCGGACCACATGAGTAAGCGCGGTATCGACACACAATTTATGAACTTGGCCTTAGCTGAAGCGGAAAAGAGCTTCAGCTCAAGGGGCATCCCGATCGGCTCTGTCCTTGTCCGAGACGACAAAGTCATCGGTAAGGGGCACAATCAACGTGTGCAGTTAGGCGATGCGATCGCGCACGGTGAGATGGATTGCATTCGCCAAGCCGGGAGACAGCGTACGTATCGCGATACAATCCTCTACACGACGTTGAGCCCCTGTATGATGTGTTCTGGTACCATTGTACAATTTGGCATTCCACGCGTGGTAATTGGAGAGAATGCGACGTTTGGCGGAAACGAAGCGTTTCTGCGAGAGCGTGGCGTTGAGGTGATTGTCTTGGATGATGACAGGTGCAAGAGGCTAATGCAGGAGTTTATTCAGAAGTACCCCGCAATTTGGAAGGAAGACATTGGAGAGGCCTGATGCTTCTAATTAAGCAAGGACTGCCTACGAATTACGGAACTACGGCGGAATACATCACATCTTGGAAGCGTCTGCTGGACGCCAATGAAGTCGAGAGCAGCCACGAGCTGCAAAGAAGGCTCTTCGACCACCTATATGGCAATCTTGATGTCCTCGATAACAAGACCAATTCGCTCATTCAATTAACGGCAATTCTTGTTGCAGCATATGCCTTCGTTGTTGCACTGCCGGCTCTTAGGGGCGATCCACTAGCTCGGTCGTTTTTCGTGCTCGGCGTCGTGTATGCCGCTGTCGCGGTTCTGCTTTGCTTAAGAGTGATCTGGGTTCACTGGTCGTCCCGCGACGATCTTGAGAACGCCGAGAAACATATGAAGAGCCTGCTCAATGTGCGCACTCGTCGAACATTGAGGTTCCGTCGCGCATGGACATTCACGGCGATCAGCCTTTTGTCACTAGCAATCATATTGCTGGACATGACTGTGATGAAATTTCCGCTCGTCCTTGCAAGGCTCATCCCCTACTTCATTATCGGCCATCTGCTCGTTATTTATGTCTACGACGAAGTAGTCATTCGAATCACGCGCCCGAAGTTTGATTCGAATTCAAGCGGTTGAGTCGCCATCGGACTCGTAATCGCATGTCGCCGGCACCTCGTGTTCAGACCTCATTTTTGGCCGGAGGTTTTTGCCCCTTGTCCGACAGCGCATGAGACGGTTGCCTGCGCAGCGTGTGACGGCAGTCAGTAGTAGTGTCCGAAAAGTCGCATTGCCGCGAAACTTCCGATTCCGAAGGCTTTCCTACGGCGACTACGGCGGATAGATTGGCGTCGCCTTAATCTCGGGGAGAACTATGCCCACTCCTTCAGGTAGCACTGTGACGTTGGCCATTGACAAAGGAAGTGGTCACCCTCCGACGGAATTTCAAAATGTGCCTTGGTATCCCGGGCTCACGGTTCTGCAAAGCATGATTGTGGCACAAGCGATGTACCCGAACGCCTTCAATTTCCGAGTGAACTTTCATTCGCAATATGGAGCTTTCGTTGAAAGCATTGATGACGTCGCCGAGGGTGGGGGAAAATATTGGTTATTATCCATCGGCGATGTAAGTGAAAGCTATGGTGCGAGCGAAGCTATCATAATCGAAAATCCAATAGGTAGTGTGTCTGTGGTGCATTGGACATTCCAGGTACCCGGACATGCGATCACGTCCAAGAAGACCGCGGCCCGCATAGCGGCGGATGCTCAGGCGGATGGCGCTTAGGCGTTCGATGAACAAGCGTATTATTGTCGTTGCCAACAAATGTTTCGAAGCGGACCCCTTAATTGGCGTGTTCTACAACAGTGCCGCTCGTTCGCTGCAATCGATACAAATGGATTTAGGCGAGTTTCGGAATGAAAAAAGCGGCCAACCACCGAAAGACCGCTCTCCGCGTGCCAACCTCACGCTGAATGGAGTGGTCTCCGAAATATGGTGCCTTCAAGACCTCATGGATCCTCTGGTACCGGGGACGTACTCCAACACTTCTGAAAAAGCGCGGATCCTGCCCGAGATTTTTGATTTCAAGAAGGGATTTATTCCGTCCCTTGTTATCGCTTTCGGAACAGCTGCCAGTAACCCACAGGAGCCTTCTCAGAATGGATGCGTAAATGTCGGTTCGTCAGTGTTCGTGCACAATTATTATGCCGACAAACCTGAGCAATCTCCCAGCAACTGGTCCGATGAAGCCTGGTCGGACAGAGCGATCTCCTCCTTCTCCGCCGCAGAACTACTCTCAGGCGTGCTAGGCCATGCTGATATCGTCACCAACGTTCAAGACCGTGCGCTTTCTCCGCCGAACCTGCCCTCTGGCAACAAGAGCTTGCAAGTCGTGCCGGATGGCATCGCCGTCAGTCCATCAATGTAATCGACCCTAAAATGTACCCGATAACAGACGCGGCGGCTCTGACGGCCGCTTTGGCCGCAGGAGCTTCTCCTTTAACGTCGTTTGAATCGACGCATGGTGTAATCCGGCTAGCGGCCGATGCGCCGTTCATCTTTATATCAGGTATTGCGAACCGCCTCGGCCACTTTGGCGACGAAGGTCGTGCCGAAGATGTACCAACAGAACTTTGTAGCTTCTCACAACGCGGCGGTCGCGCTCGCATGGATGTTGCCTGAAATAAGCGCTCGCGTATGAGTTTTCTGAACAACGGGCCCACCCACGTCCCCCGCCCGAAACGCAAGTCCTTTCAGTAGAAGACGCTTATGGGCAGGCAGGTCGTACATCGAGACGCGCAATGGCGAAGTGAAGCTCCCGCGCGGTTGCAAGCCGTGTTTTGGATAAGGCATTGAAAGGACAAGGATAATTTTTCTACAAGTCTCGGGTTTACGCTGGAGTGGCGTATCACTAGTATTCGCGATGCCGTTCCATACGAATCAGCGGGAAGTGTGATGTCGGATAATGAGCAAGTGTCGTCCGAAGACTGCCAAGCGGTTCGCAGTGATTTGCTGCACACCGAACATACTAACCCGGCGCTGCAGCGGCTGCAGAGCCGGGTGCTTGCTAGTGCGGAGGCGAGCGAGGTGATTACGAGCTACGACCGGATGCATCACCGGCATAGCCGCTCCTAGTTTGGCGCGTGAGCGCGCCAAAGATTACATCGTTCCTGGTTAAGCTTGCATCGCGTTGCAATCTCGATTGCGACTACTGCTATGTTTATCACCACGCTGACCAGAGCTGGCGGGTTCGCCCGAAATTTCTCAGTGCCGCCCATAAGAAGGCGTTTTGCGAGCGTCTTGCTGCGTATGTGAACGAAGCGCAGCTCAATCGCTGCGTAGTCGTTCTCCACGGCGGCGAGCCTCTCTTGGCCGGTGTTGCTCCTATCGTTCAGTTTGCGAACGATGTACGCAAGGCAGTCGGTTCCTCAGCAACTGTGGATATCGGCCTTCAGACCAACGGGCTCCTTCTTACGCAAGAAGCACTAACTGCCTTCAGCGCCGCGGACATTACGGTATCGCTGAGCCTAGATGGCCCGCAGGACGCGAATGATTTGCATCGGAAATCGCGCCGAGGGCGGAGCAGTTTTGCCAAGGTTCTCGCCGCGCTTGAGCGATTAAAAGAACATCCCGAAATATTCGCTGGCGTAATTGCCGTGATAGACCCTTCGGTGTCGCCCTCGAGGATCTTCGAATTTTTTGATGAACATCGTCCGCCGAAGCTGGACTTCCTCCTTCCCGATGGTCACCACCGACGCTCACCTCCTGGGCGGGACATTGACCCTGACATTTACACGAACTGGCTGATCGCCGCCTTCAACCTTTGGTTTGACCGATATCCGCATCTGCCGGTGCGGACATTCGAAGCTCTCCTGGACGCGGCCACTGGTCTGCAATCTGGCACGGACGCATTCGGGTATGGTGACGTAAGCCTCATCACCATTGAGACCGATGGTACGTACCACGATCTAGACGTATTCAAGATCGTCGGCGAAGGCGCAACGCAACTCGCCGGCTCGGTAGAAGACACTGATATTTCTGCAATCGCTGGATTACCAGCCATTGCGGCGCACCGGAGGCTTTTGCAAAGAGATGGCCTCTCCGTGCAGTGTCAAACCTGTTCCGTCGTCGACATTTGCGGCGGCGGTTCCGTGCCGCACCGATACGGCGATGACGGTTACAATCAGCCGAGCGTCTATTGCGCCGAGCTCCTAGCCCTTATTTCTCATGTGAAGCGGCGCCTGAGCGCGGCCCTCAAATTAAGTTCGATGGGCGCGCCTTTACCGGGAATGCCATCGATTGACTTCGCCCGGTTCGAATTGGCTGAAGAAGGCTCGGCTATCATTCGGGAACTATGGCGGACTTCGTCTGCAGCTGCCCAGGCAGGCTTTACAAGCGCGATCCGAACTATCGCAGACGCCCACGATGCCTACGCTGAGGATGCTGTAGCGCTGCTTCAGCTTCCCACGAATGAATTAAACCAGCTCGCAGAGCGGCCCGGTTCTATCGCCTGGCAGCGCACCCTCGCTAAAACGCGCGCGGGCTGCACCGTTTATTCCGTCGACGGAAAGCAACTGGTCGCCGACGGATCTTACTTGGCGTTCTTGCGAGAGAGAACGTCAAACGGTGCGCCATTCGAGGTAGGGCTTCCGGATCAATGGCTACAGTTGCCATTCGGGGACGCCATCTACTTTGAGCAAGAGACGGTGAAGGATCGCGCGGGACCTCTCCTTATGGAGGCACTACGCATCATCGAGGAGTGGCGATCAAATCTTGCCGCGGAGATGCGTCAGGTCAATCGCTGCATCCAATTCATTCGAGATCCGCTGGCGCATCCCGAAAAAATCGTTTCGTTTAGCGATAATACGGTACCTGGGGCGCTGTTCGTATCTGTCACGCAAGGTGATCGCCTAATCGATGCGCACGATCTCGCTGATTCTCTTATCCATGAGCACCGGCATCAAAAACTTTATCTCCTTGAGCGGCACTACCCCATGGTGGAGACGACCTCAACCAAAGTGGTCTCTCCATGGAGGGAAGATTTGCGCCCGCCATCTGGCTTGCTTCATGCGGTCTTCGTGTTCGTAGAGCTGCGACGATTCTGGGAGCATTTGCTTCAGAATGGGCCATCTAGGATTCGCGCCCGCGCAATTAGTCAATTGGCTGAGACCAACGCTAATCTTATGGCCGCTTATGAGACCTTAGGCGGTTGCCGCCTTACCGAAGGGGGCCAAGCACTTCTGGGAGTGCTGCAACGGCAACCTGCCCTTGATCTCGTTCAGAACGGAGCAAATGTTGCGAGTCCCGCTTGATCGTCTCCCCGCTTCTCACAGCGAGCGGCACGCTGCGCTACGAGAGTATTTTTGCGACAAAGATGCAGCAGCCGTGCGCAGGCAAGATGGTTGGGAACTTACGATGTACTGGCCATCGGACGCGAATCGTCATGTCGATCCAAATCTGGGAATTGGCCTGAAATGGTGGGGCGGTGGGATTGAAAACGGGTCTATGGCCTCCGCATCTCACCGCAATGGCCGCATGCTCACCTGCCTGTATGACACACTCACGCTCCGGAGTTGGTGCGAATGGTTGGCGGCGCGCGACAGCGACTCTCGTGCACCGCTCGTGCTCCACGTCGATGATCATCGGGATTTGGGATCGCCTCGTCTTTTTATTGATGAAGGTGGCCTTTGCGACGCCATCACGGGTGACAGGGTTTCAATGACGGAGCCCGACACTGTTGCAGCCGCAATCTCGAGCGGCGCAATCGGCATGGGAAGCTTTCTGACCCCGTTTTTGTATGCCCTACCTGGGGCAGAGATCCGCCATCTATGCCAGCCTCCGAAGGCCACAAAGACTAGCGATTTTGTCGTGGAGCACATCACTCGACCGGATACGCTGATTGACCCGACGAAGCAGCGGCCGGCTGTTCTGTTGCGGCCTGAGACAGAAGCCTCTGGACCGGGTACGTACCGCGTCACCCCCGATCTAAGGTCTTGGCTCGGCGGGGTCCCAGAAGGGCCGACATTGCTTCATATCGATATGGACTATTTCAACAATCGTTACGACGGCGACAGCGGCTGGCACGATCAGCCTGAAAAACTCGATCCGAACTTTGAGGATATCGCTGAAAAGATCAAAGCACTGGGCGATGCCCTGCGCACGCATGGTATAATGGACCGCATCGAAGATGCGGTCGTTGCGTACTCACCGGGTTTCTTTCCCGCGGAGTACTGGAAAAATACAGACTTGCTCCTTCGAGAACACCTTTCAGAACTCTATGCTGACTAAACAACCGCGCAAGTCCGCCAAACGGCGAACACCCATTCGACCAACGCCGAAACCGAAGGTCGTCAAGATTGAAGGCCGTGAGCCTGTCCCCGCCGAACAAATCGAGCTCATCCCTATCAAGGGCACCGAAGGTAAGGGTGGCGGACCTGGCGGAGAACGTTGGAATATCCAAGCTGCAGGCGCGCGCGCGGGAGTCGTCTATATTAACGTGATCGATGAAGCGCCGATTGGGCGCCACGCTTCGTTGCAAATCTACCTAAACGAGGCCAGCCAGGGCCGCAGGATCGGCCGGATTGCATACCGCAAGGCCGCAGAAGCAAGCCAGCATAACGAGATTTATGCTCATATGAGGAAGTCAAATATAGCTTCCAGACGTGCCGCCGAGGAGGCGGGTTTCAAAGACGTAACCCCGCCTTCCGTTAGTCAGCTGATTCTGAAGTGGTCTCGAACGGCATAATATCCAGGAGGTTGAGTCTGCCGGCGGGGTTGCGTCCGTCTGCCGCCATCGATGTCGCACAGGTGCTCGCAGGTGTGCGTCCGATTGCTCGGCTGCATCTTTATCGCAAAGATGATTTCCCCGGTGTCGCAAGGTGGGCAAGGCGACACGGCTTGTTTGCGTGCTGCGATACGTACGGCTTCGCCGCACTTTCACACAATCCGAAACTGGTCCGCCGCCTCCTCACAATTGACCAGTGCACCGAGCAACACACGAACGCCTTGGGACTCATGTTGGGATATCCGCGCTGCTGCTCTCGCACTGCGGCCAAAATCGGCGAGGATCGACTTGACGCTTGGGGAGAAGCGATAAGCGTGCGACGGTTCATCGGACTCTTCTGCGCGATTAATCCGCGAGATTATTTGTGTGGCGCTACTTTGATTAGTCACATTCCGTGCTCTCCGGCGTGCGTGGCATCTCTTCGAATGGCTGCCAAACTGGTTCCCTCAACGCAGAGATACAGAAGATGCACGTGATCTTGGTCATGCCGTGCCTAAATGAGGAGGCTTTTGTGGCGTCCGCATGCGCCTCTCTTGGATTCGGGAACGATGCCTCAAATGGACCCGAAGCCCGTCTCGTGCTGGTAGACAATGGATCATCCGATAGAACGCCTCTCGTGATGGCAAACATAATCGCCAATTCGCGTCTGGGCTCAGTGGTACGCGTCGTCGAGCCAGAAAGAGGCTATGTGCCAGCGCGCCACGCTGGGATATTGGAGGCGGCGCGCCTGGCCGACATGAACGGGATTTCTCGAGATGAAATCCTTATCCTTCAGGTTGATGCAGATACCACTTATGATGAGCATTATGTTGCGGCCATGCTCGGCGCCGCTATTGGTCGAGCGAATGTTGTGTTTGAAGGAGTTTCGCACATAGCGCGGAACTTCGTGATTGATCACCGCCGCTACTGCGAGCTATGCGATCGAATAGATGACGCAATGCAGCCATTTTTCGGAGCACCAGAAGACGATGTGATCGTTAGTGACTTCGCGTCTGGTTTTTGGCTCAGCGACTATTTCGCGTGGGGCGGTCACACCCGGGAGTTTGACAGCCGCGGAGACGAGGTGCACGCCGAGACCTCACGCCTGCTCATTCGCGCAACAAGAACGGGGGCTCACAAGTTTACAATTCCAACGGCATTCGGCTACCCATCGCGCCGCAAGATCGTCGCGGATCCACTTCGGCATTTCGTCACGGCTGGCTTTCCTCGCGAGAAAAACTGGCAGCAGTCGTGGGACAGCAATTCATACGGGATCCGAGACTTGCAATCTTTCGAGGATGCTATAGGGAGTTCGCGTCTACTCTGTCCGATCGCATTGCGCGAGGCTCATTTGTTTGCGCTTTTCGCGGTCTTGCCAAGGTACTTGCGCCAAATCCTCTTTGGCTCCAGCCAGGTAATGCTGCCTGATCCTGTAGCTAAGTCGATCGCACAGCTTCCGGATATTTCCCGAAGTACGCTCGGAAACGCGACCGCGCCGTTGTTCGAGGCACTTTTTGCACTCGTCGACCGACAATCCTTGCGAAGTTCCGCCGGATGGTGCTAACGCGCAGGCCAACCGACTACACTCTTGCGGACCTTCTAGCGTCCTATGTCCTGGCTGCTTACCCAATTCTCGAACAGACCTAGCACCGTCAGAACGTTTGTGAGCGCCGCGCCCGCTTCATCGGGGCCAAGCTGGGTATTCTCGTGTTCTAGCGCGAGCCGGCTTGTCTCGCGCGCGAGCTTATCAGTGACGCGCATGGCCCTCCATTCGGTCCAGAATGACTAATGCGCGGTCCATTGCGATCCCGATTCTTGCGATCTCGCGGGCAATCGCCTCCTGGGTCTCGAGCGCCTCTGAGAACTGCTGATGGATCGCGTCACCTATGCGCGGAATGAGAACTTGATCGCACAGCGTTTTGAATTTGTCTTTGGTCATAGGAGACATGCTGCGCCCGCCGACTAGCGCTCGATAGGCAAGGAACTATCGCTGAAAGCGATGGGGCCTCTTCGTTTTTGCCGTTTTCTTGCTCGGTAACCGTCGCCTTGTCTCGTCGTGCATCGGCGATAATTCGGGGCATTTGCTGGCGGCTCTTTACAGCGAAACTATACTGCATGCGGCACCGCGATGTCTCGTATTTCGGGCGGACCAATCACCGGGGCACGCGTGTCCGGTTCGGCATCCGGCAACAGGACCGGCTTTCACACATGTACCTCATCGGCAAAACAGGCGTCGGGAAATCGACCTTGCTAGAGGCGCTGGCCTGGCAGGACTTTGCTGCCGGCCGCGGCTTCGCGCTCGTTGATCCGCATGGCGACCTGGTCGAAAATTTGGCTGAGCGGATGCGCCATGCCGACGCAAAGCGCGTCGTGTACCTGAACGCATGGGATCCGTGGCAGCCGTATGGGTACAATCCGCTGCGCCGCGTGCGCGACGATAAGATCCCGCTCGCCGTGTCCGGCATGCTTGAAACACTCCGGAAAATCTGGCCGGACGCATGGGGCGTGCGCATGGAGCATGTGCTGCGCAATTCGCTGTTTGCCTTGCTTGAACGCGATGGCTCGGCGCTTCCCGACATTCTCGCGCTCTACACAGATGACAAGTTTCGCAACGACGTTGTTCGTGCAATACGAAACGAGACGGTGAAGCGGTTCTGGGAAGACGAATTCGAGAACTACCCGACCCGTCTGCGCGCAGAAGCCTGCGCGCCCATTCAGAACAAGCTCGGCGCCCTCCTTTCCGACCCCACCTTGCATCGGATCCTCGTCGCGCCGGCGATCGACCTCCATTTCCGACAACTGATGGACGAAAGCACTGTCCTGTTGGTGAACGTGTCGAAGGGCCGGCTGGGCCAGGATGCCTCCCTCGTGCTCGGCAGCCTGATCGTGTCCACGATCGGCCTTGCCGCGTTCAGTCGCGCCGAAATGCCTTTGGCGCGGCGTCGCCCCTATTTCCTGTATCTGGACGAATTCCAGACGTTCACCACGCTCATGCTTGCCAACATGATGAGCGAGCTTCGGAAGTACGGCCTCGGCCTGGTGCTCGCGCACCAATACCTGCATCAGCTCGAACCGGAAATCCGCCATGCCGTGCTTGGGAACGCTGGCACCATCATCAGCTTCCGGGTCGGACCGGATGATGCGACGCTGCTTGCCGACGAATTCCAACCCAAGTTCGAGCTTCTCGATCTTCTGAACCTTCCGAACCGCTCGATCTATCTGAAACTCATGATCGACGGGGCGCCGTCGCAGCCATTCAGCGCCGACACGCTGGCCATCGAAAGCGCCGTCGACGCAGCAGCCGCGTGAGGCGTGTCCTGTTCTGTCTCTTCCGCTGACCTCCAGGGCGATGCAGTCGTATCGCTGCTGGCGATTTCTCCTCGCATATTCTTATGAGCCACCTCAGCCGACGATGTTCCGTGGATTCTGTTCGTTGCAGATCTGGGCTGAACGCCCGCTGCTGAAGCGGCAGCGGCAGCCCTCAACCTACCCTTCGAAGGAGCATCCAAATGAGCAACAGGCTCAAGTCGATTCCACTTTGTCAATTGCGCCCATCCAAAGCCAATATCCGCAAGACCAACCGGCTCGCTGATATCGAGGCCATGGCCAATAACATCCGGGAGAAGGACTTGCTTGAAAATCTGGTTGTGCAATCTGTTCCGCCCCGGAATGGACATGCCCCATCGTTTGAAGTCGTCGCGGGCTCCCGGCGGTTCGCCGCTCTGAAGCTCCTTGCGAAACAGCGAAAGGTCTCGCGTGATTATCCGGTGCGATGCCTGGTGCTCGATCGCGACGAGTCGGCGGTCGAGGTCTCGCTTGCGGAGAATATGTTGCGTGTGCCGGTTCATCCAGCCGATCAGTTCGGAGCCTTCGCCGCAATTGCCAAAGAAGGGCTCTCGATCGAGGAAATGGCTGCACGCTTTGGCGTCTCGTCCACCTTTGTTGAACAACGCCTGAAACTTGCATCGGTCTCCCCCCGCCTCGTCGAGGAATACCGGGGAGGCGCGATGACCCTCGAACAGCTCACAGCCTTCACCCTTTCGGGCAGCCATGCAGCCCAGGAAGAAGTGTGGTTCGAGCGAACCTATGCCGAGATGCCGGCCCACCTCATTCGCCGGCTGCTCACCGAAGCCAAGGTATGCGGAGACGATCCACGGGCGCGGTTCATCGGCACCAAGGCGTACGAAGCCGCCGGCGGCCTCATCATCCGCGATCTTTTCGATGCGGAAGATGAGGGCTATTTCGAGGACGGTCAGTTGCTCGATCGACTGGTACAACAAAAGCTGCAGCAGAAGGCGGCCGATGTGCACCAGGAGGGTTGGCAGTGGGTCGAAGTCCATGCGGATTTCGGTCTTGTCCAGTTTGGCCGTTTTGGCCGGATGCCGGCGGTACGGACCGCTCTCAGTGAGAGCGATCAGTCGCGGCATTCGTCGCTTGGCGAGCGATACGACGAACTCGTGACGGCGCTTGAGGAAGGCGATGAGGAGGCCGCAGCCGAACTTGACCGCCTATCTGCTGAGATCACCGACGTTGAGGACAAACAGGAGAGCTGGACTGATGAGCAAAAGCGTACGGCTGGCGCAATCGTCGCGCTTGCCCAGGACGGTTCCGTTGAAGTCGTGCGTGGATTGTTGCGGCCCGAAGCATGCAGTGAAAGCGCCACGTCCGAGGAGGCCAAAGCGCCGTCTAACGGTGCGATCAACGGCAAGAGCTACGCAGATTCAGTGCTGTTGGATCTTTCCGCTTACAGAACGGCCGCGCTGCGTGAGCTGCTTGCGGGCAATCCGCGGACAGCACTTACGGCGCTGCTTCATACCCTTGTAACTGAGCTATTCCAAAGAGACACGATGCCGAGTTGCCTCTCACTTTCGGCGAGCGCTGTCTCCCTTGAACGCGCCTCTGAAACGGTTGGAGACAGCAAAGCCACCAAATCCTTCTCCACTCGGCACGAGGCATGGGTGCAACGCCTCCCTCATGGGGAATATCTTTGGCAATCGCTCGAGCAGCTGGAGGACAATGAACGCCACGACCTGCTGGCATATTGCGTCGCGCTAACCCTGAATGCTCTCGACGGCCGCGCAGGACGAAACGAGGAGCACGTGATGCAACTTGCCTCGAGGCTCAAGTTGGACATGCGGGAGTGGTGGCAACCGACGCAGGCCAATTTCTTGGGGCGACTGAAGAAGGAGCAGATCCTGGCAGCGGTCTCCGAAGGTGTGTCGCAACAAGCCTCGTGGCGTCTTGCAAAACTGAAGAAGGAGCGAATGGCCAAGGAGGCAGAAAAGTTGCTCTCCGACAGCCCGTGGTTGCCCGAATTCCTCCGAGCGCGAGAGAGTTCGAGCAATGCGACAACCTAGTCATCGGCCGGCACCTTGCGTGCCGGCTTTTTTTGGCTCCAGCGCAGCGCGCATTCGCGTTGGGCTGGTAGTTTGGGAGCTATCGACCCTGGCGATGCTTCTGAAACCGGCCTTCAGCCGGCCTCAAACTCCCTCTTCCGTATAGTACGGAGAGCTTCATCCAATGTTATTTGCATTTCAGCAATCGGCACATCCCATGCCTCATGAGTATCAATGCCATCCACAGTTTCTACTGACCACAAATTAATCAAAGCCCTGCCGTTTTCTGGCGGCTCGATTGATATTTGAAAACTTTCTTTTCCAGCCGAAACATAGAAAAATCTCCGAGGCAATCCGCCAAACTCGCGTATTAATTTGAAGCCGTGGGCCGCAACCCACTGCTCCACATCCCTATCTATTTCGTCATACGGCGTGATCACTCGCGTCATGTTTATACTAGTGGAGTGGTGAAGACCAAAAGAAAGCTCCCAGAAAAACGCCAAGGGGACTTCCCTCGATAATGGCTCCAATAAGTGAGGTGGCGGCTAGCGGATTTGGATGCGCCTCTTCTGGGCTTATTGGCTCACCCTCCTGGTTGAAGTGGTCCCAGCCGTCTTGGCCGGGCGCCTGGGTTTTCCAATAACCTTGCGAGCCAGGAGGCCCTCCTTCGCTTGCAGGCGGAACCCAGCGGCAAATTTGTCGCGGACCGCTTGGCTGTTTTGGCCCAAAGAATGTGCCCGGCCGCTGTCCGGGTCCTGCCGGGGTGTACGGTCCACCGGGGACACCGGCGGGTGGCGCCGCGGGTATTCCCGCTAGCCCCCACGGGTCGATGCGGCTTACCGGGTCGCCGTCAACGTAAGGGTATAGGTTGGAAGCCCGATCACTCTGCTCGCCAAGGGGGTCGCGGGATAACCACCGCCCAACGACGGGGTCGTAAGCACGGAAGTGAGTGAGATAGAGGCCGCTGTCTGTATCGCGAAGCATTCCGGCATAACCCCTGTCGGTCGCGACCAAGCCGATTTGCACGCCATTCAAATTCCCATATGGATCATATGCGTAGCCCGCCGTACTGGTCCCATTCACAGAAAACGCTCGCCGCACCGAACCGATCTGATCTGCTCCGTAGTAGTAAGCCTGCGCCGGCGGCCCTGGGGTAAACTCGCCCTCTGCTAAATATTCCCGCGTAGGGGTATTGGCGGCGTTGCGCACTTGGCAAGGTTGCGAATCGCACCAGATGTAGAGCCTTGTGGTCGAACTACCGCCCCCAGCAGGCGTACTGATGCTTGCGACGCGTTCGCTAAGACCATCATAAGAGAAAGACGTCTGTCTACCTGGTTGACTCGGGTATGTGATCATTATCAGTCGATTTTCAGCATCCCAAGCGTAGTTGCGGCGACCGTCTGCAAGCACATTTCCGTTTGCATCGAATGTCACGGGCTGACCAGAGACATTGGTCAGTTGATTCACATTATTATATGCGGCTGTTTGAACGAGCGTCGAAGGATATGCGCTGCTTATATCGCTCGTCTGGGTAATATTCGTAATGAAATTTTCGGCGGTAGTCGTGAACTGATAGTTGGAGTACTGAGCAGCCGACAGACCGGTGTTGTTAATACTCTGCAGACGGCGGTCATTTACATTCGGCAAATAGCTCCAGGTTGTCGCAAGTGTCGAGTTGGCCAATTGGCGGCTGGCAATCTGACCAGATTCACCGAGATATCCAAGCGTGAATTGACCAAGATCACTGCTGTGAGAATTCATGCGCCCGATGGAATCGTACCCAAAAGTCTCGGCTCCCGCCCCACCGACCGCACGGGAATGCACCCGACCGAGCTCGTCGTAAACATAATCGATAGCACCGTTTATCAACGGCGTGTTTTGCTCCTTAACCTGCAAAGCACCTAGCGAACCTACTGGCCAATAGGTGTACTGGGTTGTCCCTGTCCCATCCGTTATTGAAGCCAAACGTGGATAATATGGGTCGTAAGAATACGTCACATTCGGTGTTGCATTTACAGCATTCAAGTAGGCAATGCCGGCAAGGCGATCATCTTGGGCATATGCATATTGTTTCGTTTGGCCGAGGGCATCGAGAACTGATGCGAGTCGGCTCGTTGCGGGATCATAGGTGTAGATAATTGGTGGGGTACCGTCGGCGTAGGCTTTTGAAGTGAGGCGGCCTTCCACATCGTAGAACCAGTTCGTCGTATTGAGCTTTGCATCGGTTAGGCTTGTTAGCTGGGCATTGTTGTTGAAGCCGTATTGAATCTGATTCCCCATTGGATCTGTGACTGAAGTAAGGCGTCGGTCAGGATCGTACGCGTAGCGCCAAGTCCGATTTTCGCGATCCGTGTGCGTCACCAAGTCGAGTCTGTCGTAAGTGTAAATATCCGCGCTGCCGTCAGGGTAAGTAAGCTTCGTCAGGCGGTCCGCTGCATCGTAGTCATAGGTGAGCGTGTATCCTTCTGAGTCTGTCCTCGTGCGGATGCGATCATACGCATCGTATGTGAAGCTCGCCGCCGTAAGGTTATCGGCGTTGGTGACTGTCTTAAGGTCGCCATTTCCGAAATATTGAAACCGCGTCTTGTCTCCTAACGCGTCCGTTATGGACTTGATCTGTCCAGCTGGGTTGTAGGCATAAGCCGTGACCTGTCCTGCTGCATCTGTGTAGGAGAGTGGCCGATGTTGCGCATTGTACTGAAACTGAGCGACAATTTCCTGTGTCCCGCCTTGCGTGGTTTGCTCGACTGTCATCAGGTCGACGTGATTCGGATAGTCATATGAAGTCGTGCGAGCAACTGGATCTGTCTGTTTCGTAACTCTGTAGTAGCCAGCTGTGTCATACGATGTCTGACTAAGTTGGGTTGTTCCGTCATACAGAACACGACCCACTGCGATCGGCTCCGTTGAATCGCCGGAGTGAAAAGAATCCGGCTGTCCGGGGTAATTGTACCAAATTCGATTCTCGAGCGGGTATTTGACGCTCTCGATCGTTGTCGATTTTACCGTGTCCGGAGCATTTTCTTGATGCGCGAAATGACGTGCGCGGGCTTGACTGTAGTCACATCCGCCTGTCGGCGTGCACCCTGCCACGACGTATGCATTTTTGTCCCAATGAAAACTGTCACGATAATCGAGATAAGCGTTTTTGGGCGGCAGCGGCATGCCCTGGGGCTGAACGGGATCATTGAACGGTACGGGAGCCGGCTCTAGCCATTCCTCTCTTTCACTGAATCCCATGGAATCTGTAGCTTGAAGAAAACGGCACACTGTTATGGGCGGCGTGCAAGATGCTCCGGGTGCGCTGAATGAAAAATTCGTCGTCCCATATGGAGTCGTCAGGGAGTTGACGAGCCCATCCCCGTCGTAGGTAAAGCTTGAGGTGATTCCGATTACATCGGTGATCGAATGAAGCCTGCCGCTGCCATCGTAGGTAAGCTGTGCGCTGCGTCCAAATGGATCGGTAATCTGGGTGACGAGCAACGGACTGGTTGCCAAACCATAGCCAAACGTGGTCTGCTTGCCGGTTGCGTCAGTCAATGAGATTAGCCGTTGCTGTCCATCATAGTTCAGCGTCAGAGCATTGCCCTGCGGATCTATGACTTGGCTAAGAAAGATGTTCCTCGGATAGGTGCTGGCGCCGTCTGATTGCGCATAGATTTCAACGCTGCCATCCGCTAGTTGCCGCTGGTAGCTAATGGGCGACTGGGATGTTAAAACCAGGATTGTTCCGTCTGTGCTCTGAGCGTCGTACTGGGCACAGGGCGGCTGAGCGCATGAGTAGGCGTAGGAACCCCCACCAGCAATGTAACGCGAAACGCTGCCTCCGAGGTTGTTAGGATCATCGGTGATATAAGTTAGCCAATTTAACGTCCATTTGGGGCTCACATTGAAGAAGGCGAAGCTCTGTGGCTGGCTATCTTCGCGCTGATTGTAGGTTATTTGGACCCTTGCCGATGGCCCTATCGGTGGCACGTAGCCGACCGGTGTGTCGGAAAGACTTAGGCTCACAGTCGCCTCGCCGATGTTGTAAGTGCACATTGGGCAAGGTGGATCGTTGGGCGGAACGGGGCTCGGCCCGACATTCGGCGGCGGGTTAGCCGGTGGATCTTGAGGCCCTGCCGTCCCTTTGGGAGTGCCAGTGGTCGGACCCTTACCCCAAACCTTCGCGGCTTCGTCATCACCGACGAGCCGTAGTCCAGCAGTTGCCGACGAAGTGGAGCCGACGAGAAAATACCCGCTTGCTTCCGCATCGAGCGCGGCGAGCGTCATCCAGCTCTCACGATTTGCGAACACAGGATCGATGACATGGAAGCGGCCATTTTGTTCGCCTACAACGGCAGCAAAGTGACCCACGGAGAAGTGGACGATTGATGGGATGGGGATCGTTTGTCCCACTGCGCGAAATACGATCGAGTGTCCGAATTTCGCTCTGTCAGCCAACTTCCCAATTTCCGCAAGATTTGTCCCTTGAGGCTCCGCTAGGTATGATCGAACAAGCTCCAACTGCTCGGGCTTCGCTCCCGTATTCTTCATCACCGAGGCAAGCGCAAATGGTCCGCACATAAAAAGGTGTCGGGGATCGGTTTGGGCCAGCGCCAATTCTTCGCGCGCGGTCTGTATGGCTTCGGTGGCTGAGCCGGTAATCCGCCGCTTGCCGATTTCTTGGAACAGCACCGTCAGCTCGTCATTCTTGCCCAGCGAAGCATACAGCCTAGCCAGCTCGCCGACTGCACGATCAACCAATGCCTTGGCTCGCGGAGCCTTTTCGCCCTGTGCCCAAGCCATTCTCCAAGCGTCAATCGCGCGCGAGTAATATCCTTCGTGCAGATCAACAATCCCCATGTTGACGTACAACGAGGCTGCCCAAGCTGAGCGCGAATTCATCGCTAGAAATTCTGAGAGTGCGCTTCGGTCATTCGGAACGACCCGCCGATTATATCGGTCGATCGCGTCGAGAAGTGCAGTGTTCTCGTCCTTGGTGGGCTCCGCAGTCGCCACCAAAGGTTCTGCAAAATGCGCGATGTGGATTTGTTCGACCAGTGACAGGGTCTTAACTGTGTCCGAGCTTGCTTGCCCTTTCACAGCAACGCAGCCAGCGAGAGGCAGCATGAGGATGCAGATTCTTACTGCAAGAAGCGCCCCTTCCCTCAGCCCCATATACCTTATCTGCATACTCTGTACTTCCCGTTATCACAGCCATTCCACGTTTCCGGCGGAACAAAGAAAATTGCTACGGCGCGGTCCACGCGAAGCATCCCCAATTGCCCGAGCCCCAAATCGCTGTTTCTGCTGGTGTCGAAATGGTGTTCGTTTGAGAGGTTCGATTGCCGTTCTCGTCGTAAGTGTAGGTAATGCACAGACCATTGTCGTACAGGGCGCTTCTGATCCGGCCATCGGGATCGTATCCGTAGGTTACGGAACTGGTCCCAGTGGTTGGCGTCGTAAGCAGGCCAGCAGCCCTGACGGGGTTTACCGGGCCTGCTCCATTCAATAGTGCAACGAACACCAGCAGCCCGCCGCGCAACACACTTGACCATCGACTTCCGCGGTAAATGTTCGATATTGGCACTGCGCTTTTAGCGAACACGAGCTCACCAATGCGTCAGCGGCGCGCGCGGAATTATTCCACTTGGATGGAGGTTCATCACGACGATGCCGACACTTAGTTTCGGCGACTGAAGCGTGGTGTTTCCGACGATTATGCCTGTCGAGACCTTCGGCGACTCGAGAACGTTGCCCTGAACGACAATTCCTGATGACACCTTGGGAGACTCTAAAGCTGTTCCCTGTGTCACTACTCCCGACGACAGTTTGGAGCTTTCGAGATTGGCATCTGCAAGCGCGGGCGACGCTAGGAACAGCGCAATCCCAAAGACCTTCTTGGCGCCGGTCTTCATGGCTTGCTCTTTTCACCGACATTGAAGCTAGGGTCTTGAAAATCTGGAACGGACCAAGGCGCAAGTGTCGCGGGGTTTGTCGTCTGAATGTAATTCGTAAAGTTGGAGAAGCTCGTAGTCGGCGAATAGTTCGGCGAAAGGTAGTCAGTCCCGCCAACTCGCGTGACAAAATCGAAGTGCTGCGGCCCAGTTGCCCCCACGAGCGCGCGTGCGCTCATTCCCAGCCCCTGCACGGAATAGATGCCAGGAGGAATAGAGTTATTGATTGTGCACTCGTGCACTACATTGGACGTGCCGGTGTACCCATAATTTGCATCATTCGCACTCAGAGTGTTCCAGATAGATGAACAGATATTGGTGCCCGTGAAGCCCACATTGGTGCCATCGCCTTTGGTGTTAGCCGTGAACCGTGACATGGCACGCGTGTCAGTCGTTGCCACAATGACTTCGGACCAGTTGCTCTGGGATGACGGCGAGGCAAATTCAACTTGATTGAGGGTCGTCGCGCCATCACCATTGGTCACGTTGATGCCGCTGACATCACAAACCTGCACGCCATTGACGTAAAGTGCCACTTCGCCCGGATTGCCGTAATTTATAAAGAAATCGAGTTGGACAAGCGATGCACTGAGAACCGGTGAACAGGCGCTTATGAGTTCCGAGAACTGACCACTTGCGGTGCGCGAGGAAATTTTCACCTGCCCGGATGTGCCGTTCCCTCGGATGATCAACGTCGCGTTTCCGAGGGTGTCCAGCACGCGCAGCATCTGGTCGTTTAAGACACTGGTTGTGCTGCAATTGTTGGAAAAGCCTTCGCAAAATTGGGCATGGATCCAGAGTGTCGCGCTAGCCGTGAAAGACGGAGTGGCAAAGCGATTGGACGGCGGGTCGGTCGTCGTGGCGTTAACGGCGTACGCCCCTCGAGACCAAGCAGGTCGATTACTTTGGTTGAAGTTCGCCATGAAGCAGATGCCGCTGGGATTGCAGATAAAATCGACATCTTCGCCCCCGGAAAAAAGCAGTGTCGCCGAAGCGGGTATGGCCAAGCAGGAAAGACCAAGACCGAACAACCCTGCAATAATGGATCGCAATCTCATAGAGCCATTCCCCCATCCTTACGCTGACACGAACACCGATTTTTCAAGATGGCGATGTCCATTGCTCAAGCCCCATCGCCGGTTATGATGAAGTCGGCCGCAGCGCCTCCTGGGTTTATATCGACGAACAAACCCAGGAGCGCGTACAGGCCAAACGTCTTCGTGTAGCCATGCGCCGAGTGCTGTGTCGCGCTGGTTCCCGCCAGCACCGTGACCTGACCGTTGCCGGCCTGCTCGATGCCGATCGAGCAACCTGGCGGCAGACTATTCAGAGTGGTGAGCGTTATCGCGGAGTTGTTCGTGAATAGGATGGTTGTGCCGCAATCACTTGCGGCGAGGGTGTAAGAAACGCCGGATTGGGTAGACACGGTTCCGATTGCCGAGCCAAAGCTCTGCGTACCCGACCAGACATTGCTACCATCGAGGAACGGGAGCGCATGACCAGACGTACCGGTTGAAGTCCACGTTTCAGGGTTGGAAGCACCGCCGCCGGAGGTTAGCAGATTTCCAGCGTTGCCCGCGGTCGCCGGCAGATTGAAGTTGTAGTTTGTCGTGGCGCTCGGGTTCTGCATCGTGACGATGCCACCGCCCGGACCTGAAAACTGGACGCTCGGAACGACAGGGGTTTCGATACAGCCCTTTAATGCATTGAAATTGCCCATGACCTGCGTCGCGTCTGCGACCTGGCCGTTGGTGATTTGGTTTGGAAGCGGGCACAGAGCTTGGGCCGAATCGAGAATGGCGCTTAACAAGCCCGCGATCGAAAATGAAAGTGCAAAATAGAATTTCGATCGCACAGCTAGCCCCCTTAGCGAAGCGACGACATCCGAATCAGCAAAGACTTTTTCAATATGCCTTTCGCTTTCTGGTTGTCAATAAGCGCCGCAATTGAAGTATTCAGTGTCTCAATAATGTAATTCGCGCGGCGACTGTAATGGCGCCACTTCTACTCAAATTTTATTGACTCCGACAAAGTATTCTTGCGGCGATGCAATCCGCCTGTTGGTACGCACAGAACTCCGAGAAATTCGCACTTAGCTTTCTATCGCCGAGTCAACTGAGGGCGATGATCTGTAAGGCACCCGAGCACAAGTCGTTCTTGTCCGCTTCGCCTCTCTGACTTTTGGTTTCATACTTGTTTTCTGATTCGCCCCAAAACACGAGAAAATACCAGAATGGGACTAAGTTGCTACGAGGAGATGCAGTCTTCGAATCGGGGGCATTCGGTCCTCTCTTTGAAAGTGAGCGCATCCGCCGACCAGGGCGGTGCAAAGCGCGCCGCCCGTCGCGCGTATGGGTAATTACGATCTCAGAATCCGTCTTTGATTATTCCGGCGCTGGTCGAGTTCCAGTGCCGCCTGGGGCCACTAGATCGAGCCCTAATCGGAAGAGGGAGGATCACTCTATTGTCAGAAGGCCATGCGGACGCCTCCACCCCTATTCTTATCTTCACATGCTCGGCTGGCGGAGCTCACAACTGCGCCGTAGACGCGCTCCGCGCCACACTATTGCAGCGATTTCCAGATCGGCATGTCCAGGTTATGGATATCTACGATCTACTTGCCCCCTTGGACCCTTTGAAGCGGTTGTCGGGGTACTCCTCTCCGGAGATCTATAATACGTTTGTACAGAAAAAGGGCTGGAGCGGGCTACCGTGGCTGGCCTTCGCTGCATTCGGAAAACTATGGATTTTGTCGAGCCAGTCGAAGGGCGTGCCGATCCTGTCTCGATTCATTTCTGCCCGAAACCCTGCGCTAGTCATTTCGGTAATACCCCTCCTTAACCGTACGTTGCTCCGCGCCATTCGGCAGTGCGGCTTAAAGGCCCGTCTCCTGACAGTGATGCTAGATCTGCGCGAATGTGCAAAAGGAATCTGGCTCGAAGATCGTAACCAAACCCTATTCTGTTTTACCTCTGAAGCCCGCCAACAATGCCTGGAATTTGGCATTCCTGCCGACCATGTCTTTCAGATCGGGCGCCCGCCGATACGCGAACAATTCTTCCGACCTGCCGCCGGCGCAGCTGTGCGAGCAGCGCTTCGCGTTCCTCTCAGCACCCATACGGGACTGATGATGTTTGGCGCCCAAGGCGCTGACCGGATGTACAAGTATGCGAAAGCCCTGTTCACCCAGACTGACGACTTTCTGCTTTTCGCGTGTGGACAAAACGACAGCCTACGCAAGCGAGCCGAGAGGGACTTTCCGGCTGAACGGATGCGAGCGTTCACATTCTTAGACGACATTGCGCCTCTATATGCCGCAAGCGATTACGTGGTCTCCAAACCAGGCCCTTCCACAATCTGGGAGGCAGCGTGGATGAACCGCCCCCTCGTTCTGGAGCTAAATGCCTCTACCGCTCTCCAGGAACGCTTTCACGCACAATGGGCGGACCGCAAGGGACTCGCGATTCTATTTAATAATCCCAGCAGTCTTGTTCAGGCGGTAAGCGCAGTGAAGCGACCCCAATGGCGCGAAGAATTTGAAAAACGGGTTCTGCGAGTGACCACAGTGGACGCGGACGAGCTGACTAACGCGTTAAGAACTCTGATCATGGGTTAGCTGTAGCAACAAGGTGCACGACCTTGGACCGAAGTCTGGAGAGTATGAAATATCCGACCGCAAGGGCGGTACACGCAGAGACGATAAGATACACGATCACGACAACGCACACGAATGTCAGCACGCGGTCTGCACCACGGCGAATAATCGCCAGCACACCGGCGACCGGCAGGATAACGGACCCGAGCAGCGCTAGAACTGATATGTAGAAAGTGAGATATATACTTGGATTCGTACCTTTCGTTATGCCACCGGAACTCCATATCACGGGTGCCATTCCGGACTCCCACGTGAACACATTTTTCTCCGGCGCTGCCTTATTAAGGAATCCCTCAATTTGGGCCGCCCGACCTGCCAGAGTGATTAGTGAGTACTGGCTCTCCAGCACATCCCACAAAAGGTAGAAAATCGCAGTTGGTAGTCCGACGAACAAAATTAGAAAAAACCAATCGACCGGGACACCAAGCGTTGGTCCGACGGAGCGAAGCGCGGGCGACGATAGAAAGGGCACGCCGACGAAGATGGCTGTCACAACGATCTGAACATACTTCACGTGCGCTTTGTAATTCTTTACCGATGTTGCAATCTCTTTACGCACCAGCTCATACTCGCGCATTAGCAACTCACAGAGCTGCTCCATGTCGATTTTGCCGGTCATAGCCTCCCCCTTAACTCTTGGCCGCGTAGAGAGCTTACTGCAGCATCTAGCGTGATACAATTTATGATGATTGCATCATGACGCTCGGCCTTGTCGTAGGCGTTTTAAGTGTGTCGCTGGTTCTCGCTGGCGCTATTGCTGCGTACACGGATGAGTTCTTTTTCGTTAGCCAGATCAGGGCGCGGCGGCAACAACGCGGATTTCCTTACGTCATCCACGGAGGCATGTGGAGCGATATCGTCCTCATCTGCCCCCTTCTCACCCTGATTGTTGCAGCTTACGCAGGTTCTTGGACCTTGAGGGACATCCTGTGCGCCTTGGTGGCCGGCCTGATTGTTAGTTATGGCCTACACTTTGCCAGCTATGTGCGCACCGACTTTCCAACATTCATGGGTTTCCGAGGAAGACTCACGATGTCAGGATGGTGTCATCTTGTTTTTATGGGCTATGCGCTCGGTGTTTTCGCTCTTTTCTATTTCGCCACGAATACCGCAGATCACCTCTTTGTAGTGATCGTATCGTTCTCTCTAGGAGCACACGTCCTGATAAGTCAGTCCGGTCAGATTTTTGCGAGTATCTATGCCCCCGACTGGTTCACAGACAGGCCGCTCCGCAACCCTCAAATGTGGGCAATCACGCTACTAACTTGGCTAGTTCTCATATGGCGCTGCAGTACATTGCTGCGCCTTCACTAAGAAGCTTCATCGCTCACCGTGCGCGTTCAATAGCTTCCTACCCCGTGTTCGGTAACAACCTCGTTTTACCGCCACCCGCGTCTTCTAGCTCGTGCGTCAGGGGGTCCTGCCCCCCCGATTGCACCCCGAACAAGAACAGCGCCGCAGGTAGCTTCATAGGCCGAACAATCAAAGTCTCCGCCGTGTGCCGCATGACCAAGGCCCTTGAGGCCCTTGTCGTGAGCGTCAGCACACGAGCAGACGGAATGCCCAAATGCGATTTATGCAGCCCTTGACGGTGAGAATCGGCATAGGCGTAGAGTTTTCGTAGAATGGTGGCGCGATACGGAAACGCGTCGCTTTCCCGCACACGCTCCGAAGGGGTAATCGTCATGGTGCCCCGATCTATTTCCAAGAAGAAATACGCAACGCGGGATTCGCCAGCTCCATCCTTCATGCGCAACCCGAAAATCGCGTCCGGCGCAATCAGGATCGTTGAACGCGTTCCGTGCCACTGCACGCTAATCGACCAACTGGATGGGTTTGCCATGCGTTGAGTGTTTTCGGGCGCGTTGGCGAGAATTTCATCGAATGGAATTAGTTCCGCTTGCGCGTGGGCGCGGCATGCAAGTTCAAGATCAATCAGGTGGCGGGAAACAGCGAGCGTATGGTCAAGGCTTTCGCGCGTGTACGTTTTGTTGCGGCTGCGCCAGTCGGTTCGTCCGAGGGGCGTCCCCAGCCGCTCTTTAAGAAAACGTGCGCCAGCGTTGCCGAGACCGTACACGAGCGGGCGAGAACCGCCTTCACCAAACCGGTCTATCTGAGCGACTGGCCGGTCCAAAAACTCATTGCGAAAGAGCAGTGTCAGCCGGCGCGATAGCCTATCGGAACTGCGCCTTGGAAAAAGCCGATATAGACAATCGGCCGGGACGAAGCGGTGCCGATAGACGGTTTGGATGATTCCGATGTCATCCGGTGTGAGCTCAATTCGTGCAGCCCCAGCCGTGCGGCGGAAACGTGGACGCGACGGCCGGAACTCGCCCATCTATGGTTGGCTTGTCCGCTCCTCATGCCAGAAACTGCTAGCACGCGGCGTCTCCGTCTCAGCCGCTTCAAGGAACTTTCTGCGACCCTCGATTTCCGCGTCGATAGCTGCCGCGAACGAAATGAACGGGCTGTTCGCGCAGCAGCGATTTTTGAAAGTGCGTACCTGTTCGGCGGAAACCAGCACGCGATTGACTTCTGGCGCACGAATGCGTACCGGCTGGCGGCCGCGTCGCTTCACTACCGCTGCTTGCCGTGGAAGTTCTCGCAATTTGAGAATCGCTTGATGAATTTCTTCTTCGAGAGAATGAACTGCGGTCGGCATCATGACACGAACGGGTTTCAACGTTTGGCTGAAACCGCGGGTGGTACTTCGTCCAGAAGTTGTGCTGCTGTTAGTACCGTAGGCGCCGCTCTCGCCGCTGCTGATTGACGCCCCTGAGCCAACCATCTCATTGTCAACATTGTAGCTTTCAGATGCACCGGTCCCCGAACTCCTGCCGGACATTTGACTAGAACCGGAGCTGCTGGAACTGCTTTCAGTATAGCTGACAGACTCTAGCCAATACGGCACCTCATCAATCACGATAGGTTTGTTCAGACTACGCTTCGGCCGCTCCAGATTGAAGCTGCTGCGCATGATCTGCCGCGCCATCACTTCTGCATCGTCGTCTTCCAGGCCGCCGAAAACAATTTTTGTTTGTCCGCCGGTCATGACACCGTTGTAGATGGCCTCAGAGCGATCACGCAGCTGACCTAAACGCTGATGACTTAAACACAGATGCAATCCGAACTTCCGCGTCTGATCCAGCATACGTTCGACATCGTTGGTAAGATAGTCATAGCACTCGTCGATGTAGAGATAGAAGGGCGCCTTGTGGGCAATTGCTTCGTCGCGAGCCAGGGCAAGCAGAAATAGCTCGCTAGTTAGGAGGGTACCCAACAGCCGCGCGTTGTCGGCGGACAAGGCGCCACGGGGAGCAAGGTTCACGATCAAGATTTCATGATTGTCCATCACCCGTTTCAGGTCGATTGCCCGCTGATTCTGTCCGACTATCCTCCGTAGAATGGGCGCGCTTAAGAACTCTATGAGTCGATTGTTCGTGCTCGAAAACTGCTCTGCAAAATCGCGCTTGGGTAGCGCGTTGAACTCCTGCCACAGCCCATCGAACACATAATCTGGCAGTTCATGCGTCAGCTTGCGCCGGAGCGCGCGGGGATCTGCGCTGTTTATCAGATCGACCGCCTCGACCAACGTCAGTCCTCGGACAGCGAGAACATAGAAGACGGAACGTAGGCACTTTTTCAGGAGCGGAGTAGCGTCTAATCGTTCTCCGCCCCACACTTGTGCGCAAGCGGCCACCATTGCATCGACACGGGTAGCCGGCTCCGTGGTGCCATCCAGCCTCAGCGGATTGAACCCAAATGTCCATTCCGTATTCGCCGGCTCGACTACGTGAATAGCGCGGAAATCGCTGAGACCGCGCGAGGCGCAGAAGGCCGCAACGGATTCGGCCAAGGTTCCGTGAGGATCAATCAGACAGAGTCCTCGGCCGGCCAAAATGTCCTGGCGGATCATGCACTCAATAAGTTTCGATTTTCCGGTCCCGCTCGCTCCCAGAATGTGGAGATGGCGCGAGCGCTCCTCCTCAGAAAGGTCAACCGGATTGCCGCGTCGAGTGTGTCCGATCGTGAATTTCATCGACCAGACTCCAAAAGCTCGCTGACGGAATTCCTTCGTGCAATCTCCGCTTGCTCTAAAACTTCCTTGTCCCGCTCCGACAAGCGATCCTCGCCGCCTGCGGCTGCCACGATAGCCGCGCGTATCTCTTCGAAATCCACATGAATCCGGGCAATTTCGTCGGCGGTCCGCTTTCCCCAAGGTACTTCGGGCTGCTCAGGCGGTGGATTCTCGGCGTGCGCCAAATCTCGTGTCGCGCTTGCAATCTGAATTCTTAATGCCATCTCGCGCAATTGACGGTCCAGCTTCTTAACCCGCAGTTCCTCGCGTTCGTCTGCCAAGCGTTCAGCTTCGGCTTCCAAACGATCCATCTCAATATCGATTTTGCGCTCTTCTATGCGCCGAAGTTCGCTCAACCGGCGAACCCGCGTGAGAACCCGCCCGTGGTAGTCCACCTTTAGGTTTTCACCGCGAAGAACCTCTTCCATCGCCTCATTTCGAAGCCGCAGCGCTTCGGTGTATGCCTTCAGTTCCTTCGAGACGACCCAATACCGGGCACGATTGATGATCGATATGCCATGCAGAGGCTGGCCGAGAGGCATATGCGCCTCATGTGCCGATGGCGGTATTATCTCTACCTGCCCTTTGCGAGAATTTCCCGAACCGCTCATTCTCTCACTCTCTTCCGCAACGCGCTCACTCGCGCCTTCTCAAGCTCTGCCGCCACTGCCGCCTCGGCAAGTTCCGTATGATCACGAATCACCGCGGCATCTTCTTGCGCTTTCCTGCGCAAACGTTCGGCCTCTTTCCGAAGTGCAGAAGCATGTTCGGTAGCCCGCCTTTTCAACTTGTCCGCCTGCCTATGGCGGACTTCCCGCTCATATCGATTTGTCGGTAGGTCGCGCATTGCAGCTTCGAATGAATGCTCATTCAGTGGGCTGTTAGTGGTAAGAGCTTGCGATAGAACTGCCGATGCCGGGTGCGGAGTGAGCGAGTAGTAAAGCCTCATAAGGCGTTCCCGATTCCAGAAAATCACTCCTGCTAGAACAAGCAGCCAGAAGACAAGTTTATAGGGTGCGCTTTCGGCTGCCTCCCGCTGCGCTTGCAGCTGCCTCTCCCGTGCCCACTCCTCGTTCCTACGCTCCTGCTCCGCCTGAGCCGCAGCGGCTTGTGCGGCCGCCTGATTTTCGCGTTCGACGTCCTCAACGCTTTCCCACGTGTATCCGAGAATGGCCAGGAAGCTCTGCGCCCGCATGACGAGCTGCTGAGCTGCGCCGGCCGCCGGACTCGCGTAAACATCGAACTCGCCGATGGTGTGGTCGGGGGACAATTGACCCATAATGTTCTTGATATTTAGCGGGCACAGATCGTCGGCTGCTTTCGCGCCGCCCCGCAACAGCGCCCTTAGGACTTGCGGATCGCGCCAGTTGGCGCCCGGCTTGCTCAGCGTGGCTCGCACTTTTCGTGGATTGCGTTGCCAACTCTCAAAGCTTGCGGCGAGGTGGTCGGGAAGGCAGTCGTCCATCGCGTAATCAATCTGCCCAACGGCCGCCTCTACTTCGTCAGCCGATGCAGCCTCACCGACCTGCCGAAAATCGATAAATTGGCGGTTTTGCGCCGCCGCAACTGTCGTAAAGAGCCAAAAGAACGCAATTCCAAGTAGGTGGAGTCGAGCCCACGCCATCACCGCCCCCCGTTTCGCCTTACCGTTACTCCAAACCGCGCTTCAATCAAGAAAGCAGTTCCGGGCGGTTGCTCGGCCAAAGTGCTGTAAGCCATTGATTATATTGACAAAAATAGATGATATGATATCTTTAGGTGCAGACTTCCCACAACACCAAGAAAGGACAACTCCGATGAGGGGACTGCACCTTGCCGCCCGTAGCGCACATCACCCCGTGGCTGAGAAGACGCGTATGGAACTAACCGAATGGATAGAATGGTGTTCGGCGGTGCAAACCGCTGCAGAGCAACTGCGTCGTTTGGCCGAGAGCGCCGAGGGTGATGCGAATGCAACCGTCGCCTCGACGGACATGGCCCCCATGACCGGCTTGGTGCATCCGCACCGTGCCGACACGCACTTCGCGATGATGCTCGGGCCGTTTGCCGTTCTCGAACAACTGCGTCAGCGCATTTCTAGTTAGTTTGCAGCGCCGCCAAGAATGGCGGCGCTCATTTTGGAGGTGCTTTGATTGACAATTGGGCGGAAGGTTTAGGCCGCATATGCTTACCGCTCCCAAGAACAATCCCACGCCACTCTAAACGGCCTAAACCAGAAGGGTTTGATGGCACGGCCAGAGCCGTGCCTGCCGAGGCGCGCAACGACGCTCCGGTGCCGGATGGCACCGACCGCGATCCAGTAATCTGGCCCGCCCCGCAACCGTCGGCGCCGTTGTCGCCCAAGAGCCGCGCTTCCGACGCGGCGATTGGGAGCGACATCGTGCGGCCGACTCCGACCGTTTCGGGTAAGTGTCGGCCGTTCGGTAATGCCGCCACGAACCCCGTAGCAAAGCGAAGCCGACGCGCGGAGGACAGAGATGCCTCGCGCGGCGGGAAACGGTCGGAGTCGGGCGCGTGCGCCCGACGGTTGCGGGGTATAAGGGGTTGCGGGGTAACGCTTTTTTCTCTGCGTGCAATAAGCATGGCCCGCCAATTCTTAATTGGCGGGCCTATTGGCGCTCTGGAGCACCGTCCCAATTCTGTATATGAGGCGGTGTATCCGAACGCAGGGCATGTGCATTCGCATGATCGTGGGGCGAGTTCTGGCTGCGATTGAAGGCTGGGCTGGAGCTGCCGTCAGCTTGATGGATCGGGCTTACGTGTTCGGAAGCCTGGTAAACAATGATGGAGCCGGCTTCATCGTGCAGGGGAGCGAAAGCTCGCCGCCGAGCGATATAGACCTCATCTGCTTTTTCACCGAGAGCGCCGCGACAACCGCGAGCGGCCGGCACCAGGCATGTAAACATCTGCGCCGGCTCATGCCGAAATTGGAGCTGGCGCTGCTGCTTGCGATTGGCCGATATGATTCTGGCAGGCCCATCGTGAGCGTGAACTTCATCACCCCTTGGGAGGCAGAAAAGTGCATCCACAAGGATGGCGTCCGGCGTCTTTTTTATCTGAAGCAGTTCCGTCCCATTCTCCCACCGGCAACGGGATTCCAGCAGCTTGCCACCTTCATCGACAACGACTTTCACGGGCTGAACGAAGGTCCCGTAAGGCTGTTCCAGTATGTTCAGTCAGTTCGGAATCGCTACCTGCGGACGAATGTTCACAATGAAGACTTCGCCCGACCCCAAACCGGAAGTGACCCCGTCCCGAAACAGCTCATGCGGCTAGCCGCTGCCTGTGCAGCATTCGAACGGGACCCCTCCGGCCGACCGGACGATCTTGACAGCATCGATCCAGCGGAAGGGCTCGACTTCCTCACGGTTATGCTGAACGAGGCGCGATCCGTCTCCGATCCGGAAATTGACTCGCTGCGCAGGTGGCTATCCGTCGCCCGAAACGCACGGGGCACGGACACCGACATGACCGCCGATCAAAGTTTGCTGCTGTCGGAATTGCTCGTCGACAGGGCAAAATCGAAACTGGTGCGGTCGCCCGTCGACAAGGTTGGTGCCGCAATCAAGCGGTCGCAGCCAACGCCATAGGTTCGTACCGTCCGGATAGGCCTGCCGGCTGGGCACACGCTGCAAACAGGATGGCATCCAGGACGGCGCAAAGATGGTGCGGCCCAAAGGTCCGCTTTGCCATCGAATAGATCAGATATTCAGAATAGTAATTTTGGTTGACGGCGAAATAGCCCCCGAGGTAACGCTCGACGCATGCCGCCCCGTCGCAAGACGCCGAGCAGCCAGCGCGCACCTGACAAGCGTTGTGCTTACCCGCCTGTTTTACCGTCGCAATCGCGAGCTCCAGCGCGGCCCGCTCATTGATGTCCGGCACTTCTATTGTCTTCTCAGCGTCTCGCCACGCGACGCGGATCGGCTTGATCTTTCGAACCCAGAATGCCCAATAGGCAGCATATTTGGTGTCTGAAATTTCGTCGCGCTGGGCAATGGCGAGCCTGCGCAGATCCTTGAGCAAGCACTCCGCGAGCTCTTGCACCTTCACGGGGGACAGCTCGTAGCTGGAGATCTTAATCGCCTTCAGAATCTCGTCCAGCGACTTCTCCGTGTTCGAGGCAATGTAGTCCGCGTACTCGGGCGGAAATTGCGGCGGAGGCGGCGTTAGCTGCGCAGGAGCGGCGGAGGACGACATAGACGCTTTCGGGGATGGCGGACTCAAAAAAAGCGCGCCTCACTTGGGTAGGGGCGCGCTCTCAAGATATTTGCTGGGTGTGTAGGACTCCGCAACAAGCGTGCTGAGCTTGATGAAGTCTTCTACCCTCAGGCCGGTGTTGTCCGGCTCCTGTACCTGGCCCGCTCGCTGCTCCCGCAGCTTGCGGTACTTCTGATCGAGGGCCTTGAGCTTGGAAGAGCGCTCGGCCGCTCGGACTGGATCAGTCATGGCTCTCTCCCTTGTCATCCATAACGAAATATCCCCCATATATAGTACCGCACTCCGGGGCTGAGGGAAATCCCCGAAGAGGCGCCTAGTCGAATGCATGACGGTTTGCCAAAGGAAACGTGCTCTAGGACCAAACGTGCCCCCCTCGTCGCCTAGAGCAACTGGTGAGCCGGCGGGGTTGTACAGGAGCCTCCTTGCCCATGACAAGGCCGGAGTGAATGCCGCAAAAATTGCTAACTGGTAAACGCGCGCCCTCGCGGGGCGCGCCTTGTTCGGCATGGTAAACCCTCCCTGAACGCGGTGGACGAGAATCACCTTTACATCACGCTAGCTCGATTCGGGCGTGAAGCACGACCATCGCTCGATCTCCGATTCTTGGATTTCGCTCGCCGCACATTGATCGCCGCCGCGTCCAGCGTGTTCTTAATGTGAGAGGCGTAGAAGTTCTCGATCATCTCCACGCTAGTCCGGCAGTTCTTGGCGATCTGGTAGATGTCCGCGCCCTCCATCAGGCGCATGCAGATGTAGGTGTGCCTTAGGCTGTATGCCGTTCGGCGCTGTCCATCCCGATCTACCTTTAGCCCTTCCTCGTCGAGCACCGCGTTGAAAAGCGCGCGGTGCGTTTGTGGGAATAGCCGGTCAGTGGCAGCGGGCTTGTTTCGCGCCTTCAGCCGTTCAAACGGCACAACAGCACCCGGCATGCTTTTGCAGTAGCCGACGCCGCGTTTGCCGCGAACTTCAATTTCCAAAATCCTTTCGCCAGTAGCCTGGTCTACGACCACCGACACATCGCGGTATTGCAGCCGGGCGGACTCGTCGGGGCGCAGGCCGGTGTTCGCCATGAACAGAACATAGTCGTGTAGCTGCTCGCTTCCCCAGCCATGCTGCTTCTTCAGTGGTGCCTTGGCTCGCTTCCGGGTCGCCTCGTACAGCTTCCGGTATTCGTCTGGTGAGAACCATGCGCGGTGGCTGATCTTGTTCGACGCCTTATAGGGTGGCGACAGGTCTGGAACGTGCTCCAGCCAGCCGTGCCGGCTCGCGGCCTTTAGCACGAGGCGGAGCGTAACGATTTCATGGTGCAGGGTTGCCCGAGCAGGAGGGCGGCCCGTGCTGGAGGTCTTTGTCCGATGAATGCGGTATTCCTGGACAAGCCCCGGCGTGATCTCTGAGAGCAGCTTATCGCCAAAGAACGGCCGTAGGTGGACACGCAGTCTGTCGCCGTGTTGCTTCACATAGCGAGGATTGCGTTCGCCGAGTGTCAGCAACTCGTACTCCGGCAAAAACTTCTCAGCCGCTTCTTTGAAGGTGCGTCCCGTTTTCAGTAGGCCGGCGCGGCTCTTGCCGGATAGATCGAGGAACCAGTCTTCGGCGAACTCCTTTGCGTGCGCGAGGCTGTCCGTCTTCGTGCTTGCGCGCCATTTGCGTCCGCTTAGGAAGGCGGAGCACTGCCAATAGGGGCTCCTCTCGCGCTGGTAGACGCGCACCTTGCCGCCCAAGATTACGTGGACTTCGCTCATCCGTTCCCCACACGGGAGCGCATTCTGGCAGAAAAATTTTAGTGCGCCAAGAGTGTGCCACAAATGTGCCACTCCATATTCGTCCGCATACGGATGGCAGAGAGTAGCTAAGTCGTTGATTCAGTGGTGCCCCTGGCCGGACTCGAACCAGCACGCCTGTGAGGGCAACAGATTTTGAGTCTGCCGCGTCTACCATTCCGCCACAGGGGCACTTGGGAAATCACAGGAATGGGCCGCGGATAATACCGGCCAGCGCCTTTGGGTCAACAAAGCCGGGTCAGCGGGAGTGCGCCACCAGTTCTTTGTCCTCCTGCAGCTTCCGCTCGAATTTGAGGAATTCGTAATAGCCGCAGTGAGACACTTCCGGATAGCCGCGGCAGGCGAGCGGTCGCGCCTCGTAAATGGTGCAGTTGCGCTTCTCCGTATCGAAGAACTGGCAGATGCGGCCGAAGTGCTTGTCCGCCTTGCGCCGCATGGTCATGTCTTCGTCTTCGCGCGGCACGGTGTACTTCAGCTTGGTGGCGCGCTCGCTGAGGCCGAAATAGCGGGCGAGACGGGCCAGATCGCGTTTATTCAAGGAAATGATGGGATAGGAGCAACAATAGCCGGGGCATTTGGCGCAATCATAGCTCTTGCGCACTTTCGGAGTTGTACTCACCACACGACGCCTTTGCGGATTCGTTTGTTCTGTAGAGAAGCCGCTGCAGGTGGAAAGCGCAATGGATATTCGCAGGCTGCTGATCGTGGTGGGGCTGGTACTGGTTGCTGCGGGGGTGCTGTGGCCCTGGCTTGGGCGGCTTGGGCTGGGGCGGTTGCCGGGCGACATCGCCATCCAAAGGCAGAATTTCTCGTTTTATTTCCCGGTGGTGACCTGCCTTGTGATCAGCGTGGCGCTTACCCTTCTCTTTTGGCTGTTTCGCAAGTAAGAGCGGGGCGCGGTTTCCGCCATCCGATTCCCATGACCCTGCGCCCCATCCACCGAGCTTTGCTGTCGGTTTACGATAAGACGGGCCTGATCGATTTCGCCAGCGCCCTTGTCGCACGCGAGGTGGTGCTGATTTCCACCGGTGGCACTGCAAATGCGCTGCGCGACGCGGGGCTTGCGGTGACGGACGTTTCGGACATCACGCGGTTTCCCGAGATGCTGGATGGCCGGGTGAAGACCTTGCACCCGATGATCCATGGCGGGCTGCTTGGGGTGCGCGACAATGCCGAACATGCGGAGGCGATGCAGGCGCACGGGATCGAAGGCATCGATCTGCTGGTTTCCAATCTCTACCCGTTTGAGGCCACCGCGGCACGCAACGCGGGGTTTGAAGAGACCATCGAGAACATCGACATCGGCGGCCCGGCAATGATTCGCGCCGCCGCGAAGAACCACGACTACGTGACCGTGGTGGTCGATCCCGAAGATTATGCGGTCGTGCTCGCCGAACTCGATGAGCACAATGGCGCCACCTTGTTGTCCCTGCGCCGCACGCTGGCGCAGCGCGCCTATGCGCGAACGGCGGCTTACGACTCCGCGGTTTCCAACTGGTTCGCCGCCGAGCTGGCGAAGGATGATGATAATGAGCCGCCACACTATCGCAGCTTCGCTGGTAAACTAAAGCAGGCGCTACGGTACGGTGAAAATCCGCACCAGCAGGCTGCCTTCTATGTCACGGGCGAGAACCGATTTGGTGTCGCCACAGCCGAACAGGTGCAGGGCAAAGAGCTCTCCTACAACAACATCAACGATACCGATGCGGCTTACGAACTGGTGGCGGAATTCGATCCGGGCACGCCTGCCTGCGCCATCATAAAGCACGCCAACCCCTGCGGGGTGGCGCTGGGCAATTCGCTGACCGATGCCTATCGCAAGGCACTTGCCTGCGATCCGGTCAGCGCGTTCGGCGGTATCCTCGCCTTCAACCGAGCGCTCGACGGCGAAGCAGCGGAAGAGATCGCCAAACTCTTCACGGAAGTGATCATCGCGCCGGATGCGAATGAAGATGCGCGGCGCATTCTCTCGGCCAAGAAGAACCTGCGACTGTTGCTGGCCGGCGGTCTGCCCGACGCGCGGGCGGCGGGATTGACTTTCAAATCCGTGGCCGGCGGCTTCCTCGCACAAACACGCGACAATGGGCACGCACGGCGCGCTGACCTGAAGATTGTTACCAGGTGCCAGCCGACCGATGCCGAAATCGAGGACATGCTGTTCGCCTTCACGGTAGCGAAGCATGTGAAATCGAATACGATCGTCTATGCCAAGGATCGGCAGACTGCCGGAATCGGGGCCGGCCAGATGAGCCGGGTGGATTCCGCACGCATCGCCGCCATCAAGGCAAAGGAAGCTGCGAAAGCGGCAGGCTGGCCGCAACCGCTGACCGTGGGCTCAGCCGCGGCCTCCGATGCCTTTTTTCCGTTTGCGGACGGCCTGCTGGCCGTTGCCGAAGCGGGGGCCACATCCGTCATTCAGCCGGGTGGCTCCATCCGCGACGACGAGGTCATCGAGGCCGCCGACGCTGCGGGCCTCGCCATGGCCTTCATCGGCATGCGCCATTTCCGGCACTAAACGGCCGTAGCGCGTTCTTCCCTCACGAAGAACATCAATACCAGCCCGATGACGAGAAACAACAGCTCGCCCAGCAAGCCAATACGCTGATTCTGCGAGGCGAAGGTGAGCCAGCTGACGAAGCCGGTGGCCAGAAAACTGGTGGACTGGCCCGACAGCGAATAGAGCCCAAAGAATTCCGTCATCTTCTCGGCCGGCGCAATGCGGGCCAGCATGGTGCGGCTGTTGGCGTAACCGGCCGTGATCAGCACAGCGATGAAGTTGATGATCGTCAGATAGATGATCTCGGGCCAGGTGTTGAAGAACGGCGCGCTCCATACGTGTGGCGCGTGCACATCATACGGGATGAACCAGAAGATGCGGTCTGGTCCCATCGTCAGCGACAGAAGCCCGAACAGCGTGGTGCCACCAATGCTGACGAAGATGGCGTGCCTGGAGCCGAAAGCATTGCCCAGCCAGCCGCCGGCAAAGCCGCCCAGCACCGCGAATATGCTGAGCTCGATACCGTACGCCAGCATCGGAATTGGCCCCCAGTGGAAGGTGCTGGATGCATAAATGCCGCCGAAGGTGAGGATGGCGGTCATGCCGTCGTTGAAGAAAAGACGCGCCAGCAGATACCAGCCGACATTGCGATAATGTTTCAGGCTGCGCGTGGTGCGGACCACGCCTTTCACCCCTTCCACCATCGCACGATAAAGCGGCATCTTGGTCGAGGGCCGATCGGGTGTGAACAAAAATAGCGGCAGGCTGAACACGATCAGCCAGATGGCGCACAGCGGACCAGACAGCCGCTCCGGCTCGTGCGCCGCCTGAGCGATGCCCCACAGGGGGTGCGCGGGAATCAAACTCCACGGCACGTTGCCCGGTAACGAAAAGGCAATCAGTGTGAAGAGCAGCAGCACGATCCCGGCCGCATTGCCCAGCGCCAATCCCAATCCGGAAAGCCCGGCGATGCCGCGCCGGTTGGCGATGGTAGGCAGCAGGGAATTGTGGAACACGGCGGAGAATTCGAACGCCACGTTCGCGGCCGCCATCAGCGCACCCACAAAGAACAGCGACCACCCTGTCGAATGCGGCATGGCGAACCACATGGGCAGCATCGCCGCGGCCATCAGCACTGTATAGAGTGCGATCCACGGTTTGCGGCGGCCGCCATAGTCCGCGATCGCGCCGAGGAACGGCGCCAGCAACGCGATGATGATGCCGCTGTAGGATTGAATGGCGCCGGCCAGCCCCTGCCCGCGCACGCCTTCGCCCACCACTTCATTCACGAAATAGGGCGAGAACAGATAGATGGTGATCAACAGCACGTAGGGGTTGCGCGCCCACTCGTACACCGCCCACGACACCTGCCCGAGCGGACTGGCGATGCGGTCACCCGTTGCTGATATGCCGTGCGGAGCGTGCAGTAACCGCGCCAAGCCTTGCGCTTCGATGCCCGCGGCAGACGCCGGCGCGTCCGCAATTTCCCCGGCAACCGCGGTGGATGCCGTTTCAGGCGTGGCCGGCATTCACGTCCCAGCTTTCCGGCCGCCGATCCGGCCTTGGTTTTGAGCCTAGCAGCGCATCTGGTAAGAGCAAATTGAGGCGACGACCGCCCGCACCGGAGCGTCACATGCCGGCGAACAAGCCGCTCGTAATCCTGACTCGCAAACTACCCGGCGCAATCGAGACGCGCATGCGGGAGTTGTTCGACGCGCGGCTCAATCCCGACGACCGCCCGATGGACGAAAAGGCGCTGGCGCAGGCGCTGCGGGAAGCGGAGATCCTGGTGCCAACGGTGACAGACCGGATCGACGCGAAGCTAATTCAGGGCGCTGGCGATCAGCTGAAGCTCATCGCCAATTTCGGCAATGGCGTGGACAATATCGACGTGAAGGCTGCCATTGCGCGGAGCATTACGGTGACCAACACGCCGGGCGTTCTCACCGAAGACACCGCCGATATGACCATGGCACTGATCCTCGCGGTACCGCGCCGGCTGGTGGAAGGCGTGAAGGCGTTGGAAGCGGATCAGTTTCAGGGCTGGTCACCCTTGTGGATGCTGGGGCACCGGCTTTGGGGCAAACGTCTAGGCATCGTGGGGATGGGCCGGATTGGGCAAGCGGTGGCGCGCCGCGCCAAAGCATTCGGCCTGCAGATCCACTACCACAACCGCAAACCCGTGGCGGAAGAGATCGCCCGCGAGCTGGATGCCAGTTGGTGGGACAGCCTGGATCAGATGCTGGCGCGGATGGACATCGTTTCCATCAATTGCCCGCACACGCCGGCGACGTATCACCTGATCTCCGCACGGCGGCTGAAGATGATGAAGTCGTCCGCTTACGTTGTAAACACGGCGCGCGGCGAGATCATCGACGAAGAGGCGCTGGTGCAACTTCTGGAATCGGGGGCACTGGCGGGCGCCGGCCTCGACGTGTTCGAGAATGAGCCACGCGTCGATCCGCGCCTGCTCCGGCTCAAGAACGTTGTATTGCTGCCGCATATGGGCTCGGCAACGATCGAAGGGCGCTTGGACATGGGCGAGAAGGTCATCATCAACATCAAGACCTTCGTGGACGGACATCGCCCGCCCAATCGAGTCGTGCCTGCAATGGTGTAGCGGAAATTTGCGACCACACTCAGTTGAGGATCGCCGCGGCCCTCTGGATCGGCTTCTGTTCGAAAAAGCTCTTGGGGGCGGAAGCGTAAAGCTCATAAGTCTCGGTGACATACTTCTCCAGCGCGAACGTCCGTCGTGCCTTCTGCTCCCCTACGCCGAACTCCAGAGTCCCCGATAAACGCAATCGCTTGGCAATGGCGGGATACACGGGCAGGCATACCTTGCGGCTCAACCGATCCGGCATTCCGTCTGCCGCATGAATATCAGGCCGCAAGCTTGCCTTCTCGGCCGCCTTCGCTGCAACTGATATCAACACGTGAAGCTTGGGGTGATTGGGCGTGTGCATGAATATCTCCTCCTTCTCCCATTCCCGGAGTGCTGGAGCGAGGTCATAGCCGACGACCGCGGCCCGCGAGAGTAAGAACTCCTTTCCAGCATCGTATTCCTGGAAATATCCAAGCTTTGCAAAGTTGAAAGCGTTGAAAAGCGAACCCACTTGCTCCACGGGAATCCCCCGCACAAATGCCGCAGCGACCAAGCAGGAATGGTATTCCATAGCAGCCGAATGAACCTTTCCCCCTCCCGATGTGCCAATGAAATCCGGATGGAAGCCTTTGAAAATGATTTCGGGGTACAAAACCACGTTTGAATTTCCAGCCTGGATTTCCGCCGCACGCAACGGGCCATGCTTCGGCTGAGACAAAGGTTGCATGAAGACAAAATCGAAGTGCTGAAGCGACTCGGCGGCCCGTTCACGTGCAGCGTCGTCATGGATTTTGGATAATGGAAACGTGGTGACCGATGCACCAGATACTATGCGCGTGAGCACATCGGCAATCGGGGGCGCCTGACAGTTGCCCACAACAGCGATACTAGGCATCGAGCGCTTCCTCATCGCAGATAACCTGAAACTCTTCTTCGCGCTCCTTGGCGTCCGGCATGTTGTTCCCTGCAACGTTTCTTGGACTCTGCAGAGCAGGCCCCGCACCGTTCCCATCCAGATAATGCCGTTTGAAAACGGACATCACATGCGCGACGCCCTCTGGCGTCACATCCCTAAGGTCATCCGCATAGTATTTTCCACGGGCTTGCGGTCCGGTGATGATTTCGTAAGACGGGAAATATGCAATGTCCTCCAGCGAACGGGCTGCGATTTCCGCCACCACCCGTAGGGCCGATTTGCTGTAGGTCGTCGAAACCAGTACGTGCCGCGGTTCAAAGGTCGCAATCAGCGGCACTGGCGATACGGTGAGGATGGCACGCACCTCGGGGTTGACGTCGCGCAACATCCCGAAGAAGCGAGTGAGATCGCTCACCATCGACTCGATGGAGAAGTTCTCGAAGGCGTATTCTCCCGATCCGTCCGCCACCACGCCTGGAGCCAGCGGAAAAACGGCGCCGTCTTCACGCGAAATCCATGCCTCCGTCAGTCCAAGCGTGAAGATGAAGACATCGCAGGTTTCGAACATCTCCTGCACGGCTACCAGATGAGTTTCGCGATCCGCCTCCAGCAGCTCTGGGGTTTCGAAGCCCGCATCCTGGATTTGTGGGCGAAACGGATCAACGAATTTGCCGTCGCTCCGAAGCCACGCCCGATCGACAGGAGCGAACAGCCCATAGGCCCGCTGAAACAGCTGAAGGAGCTGCCGCACGGTGTAGATATTGCCAAAGCGTGCAGGAAATACGCCATAATTCTGATCGACTGCGCCGGCGCTTTGCGGCCCGGCTTCTGTGACCAGAAAATTGAAGCCCTCCTTCGCAAGCGTGCGCGAAATGTGCTGGGCAAAACAGCTCCCAGCGGTCGCCACCCTGTCACTCTGCGCAATACCGAACGGCACCTCGGTGATGGGATCGAACGCTGCAGCGTCTATTCTCGAGACCGCCCGGCGCCAGAATGCAAAGTCCGGCAGATCAGCATATGGATTCGACATGTTCATATTCCTGACAAAGCTGCGGCCATAATACCAACACACGAGGCTTGAGGAAGGATCATCGCCTTGTTAGCTTCCATCGCACACAAAGGGGTTTTTGTATGCCAAAGAAATCTGTCACCACACCAGAAGATCAGCTGCACATTGTCGCCGCGATCCTCGCAATTGGCTTGGGCGAGCCTGAGGCTGCTGCCGGCAAACCGAACAGTATCTACAGCATCACGGCGCAACGGTATCGCCAGTTTGTACGCATGCTGAGCCGCTCGGCCGAAAACGATGGAGATGATGGCGAGCTAGAAGGCGACGACGAGTAAACAGTTTAGGTGCGGTGCATGCTTATAAGCCAGCATGCATCGCACCAATTGCAACAATTTTAAATCCAATTATTATCGTCGAAGCGGTATTTTGGGCACCCGCGAAGGATGTACGAGTACGAAACATTTGTGTACCTCGACGTCCATAAGACCGGGTCAAGCTTCATCTCGGCCGTATTTCGCCGCTTTTGCTCCGAACAATGCATTCGCAGCCAGCGGCATGAATCGCTTGCCAGGCGATGGGATTACGATCCGGACAAATTCCATTTCATTTCCATCCGCGAGCCACTGGATGTCTATATCTCTCTCTATTCGTTCGGATGCGCACACGAAGGGCTCCTCTTCAATCACCTTTCGAGGACGCACAGGCATTTGTACGACCATACCTGGTCCGGGTTCCAGAAGTGGCTTGACTTAATGCTTGAGGCGGAGAGCGCTTCTTTGCTCTCGAAGAATGGCGACGCATACCCGGCGGCCGAACTGATCGGTTTCCAGTCGGCGCGCATTCTGCAGATGTCGATGTGGCGCGGCGAAAAGAAGCTGCAGACATGCAAGACGGCAGAGGACGTTCGCAGAGCCTACCAGAAGCTAAACATCGTCAATTATACCATCCGGAATGAAAGTCTGCGCGAGGATTTGGCCAATCTCATCGACACCCGCCTGCGGTACGCCATGAAAGACCCGGAGGCGGCGATTCATTCCGTGAGGAACGCCGAGCCGATCATGGTTTCGGAGCGTGTAGACGTAAAGTACAAGAATGCCCGATTAACGCCCAAGCGGGCCGCTCGGCTACGTGAGAGGGAATGGCCAATGTACGAATTCTTCGGGTATCGGGCGCCAGAGTGATCCCTCGCCTACAACCCCGTCATCATTCTTCCAGAACGCCGGCGTCGGAAACCTTCCGGCCGCCCAGTTTCTGAATTCGCCGAGCCTGCTCCAGCAGCTTCTCCTGCTGACCTTCCCAGAGATGCGCCCCAATGGCGATAGCCGCTTCAGTGGAGAGCTGCCGCATCTCTGTGCGGCCGTCCTGCCGCCCAATATTACCGAAGAGCGGGTCACCTTCCGGCTCGACCCGGCCGAAATACTTTTCGGCGACGCGGGCGTTAGAGTCGCGAAAATAGCCCATGAATTCGGCAATCTCTGCAGCAGCCAAGGTTGGCCGCGGTCCATCCGAAACACGCTGCAGAAGCTGAACGACTTTGCCTCTTAATGGATTCGGCTTCTTGTCCTTGAATCGCGGTACAACCGTATTGAACAGCCGCAAGAACTCCAGCGTGCTGATATCAAGGCTTTCGTTGATCCGCTTCGGCCGCTGATAGTCCGCAATGGAGGAAAGACCGATGATTTGCGCGAAATCCGCAACGACATCGCCATTCGGAAATTTAGCCGCTTCATAGATTTTGCAGACAATTTTGTCGCGTCCCACCGCGGAAGACCAGCGGTCCAGCAGGAGCTCGTAATCGTAGCGATTCTTTCGCAGCTCGGGGCCAGGCACTCTCATCAGGCCGGTGTGACCCGATTTCACATCGGTGGAATAGGTGCTGCAGAGAAACTCATCCTGGCGCCGGAGGTATACAACGATGGTAATGTCCTCGGTAATGGGGCTTAGCAGCCGGATAAGCGTCTCTACTTCCGACGATGTAGTCAGGCGTGATGAGCAGTGCTCGCCCGAAAATACCATTTTGGAGCAGCCGTTTTGTGCCGCCTCTGCCGCAAGATCTTGCGACAGGCGCATGCGGAATTCCCGAATCCTAAGAGGCGAGTCCAGCTCGTAGATGAGCCGCAGATCGTCGCGTTTCTGTTCGTCCTGCGCCGCGGCGGCGAACGCCATGTGGTTTTCCGTGCCCGCCGCCAGCGAGTAGAGGATGGACTGCTTCTTGAGTGCCTCGCGATTGAGCCGAAAAAAACGCTGGATCGACGAGGTTCCTGTTTTCTCAACCCCGATATGCAGGAAAATCCTCATGGACGAATTCTACTTTACCACTGCATTTCATTGGTAAGCATCCGTTCCAGAAAATCCAGCCGCTCGAAGACCGAGCTGCGGTCTATCCCCACCAGAAAGAAGTAACCGACACCCAGAATACGGGTGTCCTTTGAATTCTCGATCTGCTTCATGTTCTGGACGCGGCTGGCCGAGATTCGCAGCCGGATCGGCACCAGCCCCTGCTCGTCGCGCGGCGCCGCCTCGTCCGGAAGCTGGATTCTCACAATTCGGCGGGTAGAGATCTGGCCAAGAGAAAGAACCTGCTTTCCATTTGCCGCTACCGTGACGGTTGCGGCCCCCGGCGGCGATTTCAGGCCAAGAAAGATCGTTGGGAGTTGCTGGTCGCTGGGCCGGACGCTGAAGGCCAGCTCCGCCGATTCCTTGCTCGTCCAGGCTCCCCATGGCTCCGGCTGGTGCCAAGCGTAACCCGTGCAGAACAGCTCTGCCGATTCCGGTTGATCGAAATATTTCAGCGGCTCGGCGCGCCCAAATCGGTAGAAGGTCCCTACATTTAACTGCGGTAATCCGGAGGAAGCGCCCGGCGGCGAGTGCCCTTCTTTGCCGAGAATTCCGGCCAACTCGTCCGCGATCTCACCCCAGGTGCGGGCGCGATAGCCTTCCTGGATTCGGCGCGACGCCGCCTCCAGCTCGTCAGGGTTGTCCAGCAGTCGCGCGACGGCCTCGTGAATGCTCGTTTCCGAGCGCTCATCGACGTGGATCGCATACCCGGCGCCGGCCTCGGGAAGCGAAGAATTGCTGCCCGCGATGCACACCTTGCCGGCCGCCAGACTTTCGCTGATCGGAAGGCCCCAACCTTCGTAATAGCTGACATAGATCGTGAAAAGGCACCGGCGGTAGAGCGCCTGAAGAATCTCGTCGGACAGCCCCTGCATGAAAAAGATTTTGCTTTCGAGCAGCCCCAGAGCCTTTGCCTGGGTCACAATAGCGTCGCTTTTCCAGCCGATCCGGCCGACGCAGATCAGCTTGGGGCAGTTGTCCTGATGCGTCTGCCGCAGCTTGTCCCATACGTGAATGAGGCTGAGGTGATTTTTCCGCGGCTCGACGGTGCCGACGCACAGGACGAACTGATCGTCCATCGCGGCAATGTCGGCCAGCAATTCCGTGGCGGCCATGTCCCCTTCGGCAGACACCGCCTGGTTGCTCCAGGAGGCGTCAAGCCGGCAAACATGGATGGCTTCCGCGTGCGGCGGTTTCACCAGTTCCAGATAATCGTTTCGCGTCGCTTCCGAGTTGCAGATGACCACATCCGCAGTTTCGCGAATCTGGGCGAGCCAGTAGGTATGGTCGACTGAAAGAGTCTGATCGAAATACGCCGGATGACGCGCAGGGATGCAGTCGTGGAGAAAGATTGCTAGGCGGACGCCGAGACGGCGAAGCTGCCGCACCTGCACGAAATAGCTGGGAAGGCCCCATGAGGCGCCGATGTTCAGCAGCCATTCCCCAGCTTCGAAATGCTTAAAGGGAAATACCGCAAGCTGCGCAGCGAATTCGTTGTGCACTTTCTGCCAAGGATGCGCGCCGGGCCGGAACGACCGCGCAGCGTTCACCAGCGAAAGCAGCCACTCCTTCGAAACCACCCGCCACTTCTGCTGCGGCTTGTCGTAAATCACGATCGACGTGATAGATGGATGTTGCTGCCGAAGCAGCTCGAGACAGAGTTCCTGCTGGACGCGCTGAATGCCCGTCGGTGTGTTGCCGGAGGCGTAATAGTAGAAGAGATCACTGATCTCAAAAGCTGCGCGCGGAAGCGCGGCAGGAGCAGGGGCAGCGCCTTCTTGTTCTTGTTCTTCTCGTGCTTTTTCTTCTCGTGCTTTAAAATTTGCGACGCTCATTCGCACACACCCATGGGGGTTGTTTGGTTATCGACTGCGATCCGGAATTTCGCGGAACTTAGTGGCCTGCCCCAAACGCTGCAAGCGCAATTGCTGGGTGAATCGACTATTTGCCGCCGTCATGATCCACATATGATTTTTCTTCACGGATGGATGAACCTAAGATGACATCGATAGATTGCTTCGTTCGCGCACGGTCATCATTTAGCCGGTATACTGCGCGCGCGAGCTGCACGAAGGCTGCACCGAAATCGCCGCCGCGCTCATGTTCGCGTATTGCCTCTTCGATATCCCAGAGGCGCTCGTTTATGGCCCTTAACCGAGCACGCATATCGCAAATGTCCGCATTTGATTCAATTGTGGCAAATGCCTGCGATAGCCAGCCGAGTTCTTTCTCAACGTTCGCGAGCTTTGCGGGATCGCGAATGCGCTCGCGCTTGATCTCGAGGATCGTGATCTTGTCCACGGCCTCTCCATAAGAGACCGGAATCGACAATGCCGCCATTACGAACCGCCTTCCGCAGGACTCGCTGCTGCGAGCGTGGGGTGCTCCATCCCGGAACCGCTTTCCATCGTCAGCATCGCAACGACCTTCTGCTCCACTGCATCCACACCAATCTCAGTTACGCATCGACACGCGCCCGAAGCGAAATATCGATGGTTTTTCACCTCGCAGGGCGCACACGGCTCTTGAATCGCGAACGCAACAGCCGTGCTCCGGATCGGCAGATGGGTATGTGGATCGGTAGGCGCAAATAGCGCCAGCACGGGTATTCCAAGCGCGCTGGCAATGTGCATTGCGCCGCTGTCGTTAGAGACGAAGTGGGTGCAATCCAGCATCGCGCGGCACATTTCTTCGATAGAGCCGCCGGTGCGATTTTCAGTGCCTGGCACGTACTCATCCCGCGTGCCGAATGAGGCCACCCGTATGTTTTGCGCAATGAGCCGCTGGCCCAATTCCGAAAAATGCGGCCAGCGTTTGGAGAGCCATCGGCCAGTCTTGGATCCTGCGTGAAAGCCGACCAATGCTTCCTTTGGTGTCAGGCGTTCAACATCCGCAACAAAATAGCCGCCTGCATCTTGCTCTTCGAAAGCGATGCCGAGCAGCGCTCTCACCGCTTCGAGGTTGAAGATAGTTTCCGGCAGCGCGCCGGGGCGGAACGATCGCCAGTCTTCCGAAGCAAGAATTCGTTCGGCGTTGAATGGGAAGCGAAGCGGTCCAAAAGAGTGGCTCAGGAAAACGGTTTCATAGAACCGCTCAAAGACCCTTGGGCACATCAAAAACACATCGTCCACATATTGATTATTCCGCACGAGAAATTCAGCACCGGGATTATCAGCGAAAACAACGACGTCCACACGGCGTCCGGTCCGCTCCGCAATATTTCGAATCGACGGCGTGGCGTGCAGCATGTCGCCAATACCTCCGCCTATACCGACGAGAAAGTGCCTTCTGTTTTCCGCTGGCGGCATACGGTTGTTAAGGCCGCCAACATCATCCGGCAAACTTTCCAGCGCACGAAGCTTGGTCCTGGCCTCGGTGCTTTCCGGCTCCATCATAACAATGTGCGCGTAGATCTGCCGAGCCTCTTGGATGCGCCCGAGCGCAGCGAGCGCATTTGCCTTTGAACGCGTACCCAATGGATGAGAGGGAGAAGCGGAGAGCGCGAGTTCCGCTGCCGCGAGGCTCTCCGAGTACGCGCGGCGGGCGAAGAGCACACGCGCCAGCGTCGCCGCCGCATTGAACTTGATGAGCGGATCGACCGATTCCGCGGCCGCCTCCAATGCCATGCGCAAAGGGGCGTCAGAACTTCCGGCTCCCTTGAAACTGCTTGATTGCAGAAGGCGTTTAGCGATTTCCCAATTGCCACGCCGGTGCTCGTCATCACGTACGGCTGCCACCTGGAGATATTGGAGTGCGTTTTCCTCGTTCACGAACCGACAAAACACGTGTGAGATCGTGGGGTTCTTTGGAAGGCAAGCCTGGGCCAACTCCGCAAGCTTTGCGGTAAACGAGGACAAAAATCTGTGACGCCGGTTCAAAGACGTGCTGGCTGCCGCTTGGCCCGCGTCGTGACATTCGCGAGCGCGCTGCAACAGGTCAGAAGCCTTGACGACCTTGAGCGCGACCATAGGTTTCGTCAGATATCGTGACGCAGCTGGCCACCGCTGTACACAAAATGCAGCGATCGATCGCCCAAGCCAACAGAGGCACTCCAACCATCGGCGACTCGGAGTGCTTTGATTTGGCTCCCCAGCGGCTTGGCGCTCCAGCGGAAAAATGAGGCGCACACAGCGTCATCTGCATTGATTGTACAAACGAGATATGGATTCGGCGCCATCTGCCGCTTATCGATATTTGCCCACCCTATTCCGTTCTCCCCACCCCGATGCGTCTGGATCTCAGCGCCGCCAGCGAAAGCCGTATTCAAAATGCCCCCTTTGGGGCACTCGAACGACAAGCCGCCCGTCTTCCGCAGTCCGTGCGCCAAATGCCAGAACACTTCGAAATCAGCTGTCCCAGCAGCTACTGAAAATTCGTCCACTACCAAAAGTGCGCAATCAGGCTTCAGATGAATCACGGTCCTGGCCGTGAACGCCTGGGAAAATGCCTGATTAGCCAGCCTCGCGGCGGCCCACTCCTTGTCCTCCCATGCATTCTCAATCCGAATCGCCTCTTCGCTTGTATCCTGTGCCCGGAGATAGTCTTGTCTGTTGATGCGAACTGCGTTGTGCGCGGCGGGGTTCTCCCGCGTGGCCGCTCTCGCTTCGGGCGGGGCTCTGCGCGCCAGCGTGCCCCCACCGATCAGCAGTACATTGAGGCCAACAGAAAAACTGAGTGACGGCCCTCCAAGGCTCGTCGGCCGAGCTTGCAGTACCAGGTGAGAGGATGGCAGAGCGCCCTTTTTGATGCTGCGGCTGATGAAAAAGCCCCCGTCTGGAAAAACAGCGGCCTCGCGCAGCGGTCCGCCGGAAAGCGGCGACTGAACCCGCTTCACTGCGGCTCCTGGCTTCTTACCGATTGTCGGAGGTGACTCCGAAATTGGCGGAATCATGCCCTCCGATGAAATGAAAACCGTGGTAAACGGCTCCAGTTTCGCAATCGCTGCTGTCACCGGAATCGCAGATATTTCCGCTGCACGCAAATCTGCCGCGAGGAGACGCAAGACGCCCAATATCGAACACTGCTCGGCAAACCCGCCATGCCATACGCCGTCGAGCGACATTCCGCTTTCCAGTTGGTAGGAGCAGAGACCATCCAGCGTTTCTTCGAGCAGTACTGTGCCATACGTCATTTTGCGCAACGGTATGGCGAGCGTGGTGAGAACCGCCGCTTCTGCGACCCTCTTCGTGGAACCAACGTTCGTGAATGTGGCGATGCGAAGGCGCTCTAGCAGCTCAATCAACCCGCGGAAGACAGATGCGCAAGCCGCCTCGTCAAACCTGATTCGCTTCAACATCGCTATCCGGCAGCAGAGCAGAAACAGTTCACATGCTCGTGCCCGCCTTTGAACGTAGGCGATGTCCCAAGCAAATGGAGGGAATTTTTCGCTGTTCGTCAGGGCGTCAAGAATGATGGCGCCGGCTGCCATCAGTAGCGTGCTTGCGGTAATTCCGCGATCCTTTAGGGTGTTCCCAAGCGATACAAGCTTGGGCAATGCTGTGCCATTCGCCCTTAAATACCAGTAGTTTAGCACGCTCGCGACAAAATCGAGTCCGTGCAGCGCAAATTGATCCGCCCTGCTCTCAGCATTCGCTGTCCAGTCAGATGGAATGTAATATGGGGTGGCCTGTCTTTCGCCGCTAATGGTGAGCGATATATTTCCATCCAGAAAGTGTTCGATCACAGTTGGATCGAGCGGTGCTCGCAAGGACCTGGGCGGCGCCCCTCCCGGCCAGTGAAGCAACTTCAAGAATTCTGCCGGTGCGTTTGACGACTGAATTGCGTCGACAAAATCGGCCGCTTCGCCGATGTGCGAAATCGAGGGCGGAAGAGTATCGGTTTGGGCAACAAGCAGGCTATCGCGCAGAAGAGCCGAAGCGAGGATCGTACCGCGCTCACCGAGGCTGCCCGCCTCTGATACAATACGGGACTCACCATATCGGCGAACCAGCGTATCGGTCGATAGAATAGCGACACGATGCGCTTTGGCCCACGTAAGGGCACTTCGCCGCCATACGGCCGCGTTCCTGCCAATCGCGATAATGGCCGTCGTGCTGCGTCCCGGACGGAAATCGGGAATTTCATCACTATCCACGAGATAGATTGCTAAATCTGGATCGCCATCGGTGGGACTCAGTTTGATCCCGCGCTCCTCGAAAGCACTCTTTAGCGTTCGGAACAACTGAGCGGTCTGCCGCTCATCGCCGGTAACGACACCTATGGACGCTGGGTTTGACAGAATTCGTGCAATCCGGCCACGGCTGGCGACGCGGTTTGAAGATGCAGCCTCCTCCAGCTCATCCTCGATAGAAAAGGCGCTTTGCTGGCCATCGTCATCCCCCTCGGCGCTGCCAATCCGCTCCCCGGCATCTGCTTCCCCAGCGGACGCCGACTCCGTTGCTTCGGAAGACTGCATTGCTTGCAGCCGCCTGCGTTTACCCCGCTTGACGTCCATTGGTTCTGTTCGGTCGCGCAAATCATACTCAGGTGACCGCCCGGACACGACATTCGGCATGGCTGATTCGCCCGACCTCGCCGTGACGCCGGATTTTTGCCTTTCTCTTCCCGGGCGCACTCCCTCTGAAGTTGCTGCAGCTCGCCTGCGGCGGGCCGTGCCAGTTCCTTTCGCTGATTTGCTATCGGCTGAGTCGCTACTCGTCTGCTCTGCGGAGGTGCCAAACTCTCTCGAACTGGGCTGCTGTGTTCCGTCTTCTCCGGCGTTCTTGGCCAATTTTCGTTCGGCGCGGCGTGCGCGGATTTCTGCGCGGTCCCTGTGACGCCGCTTGCGATCGTTCGTTGAGCCGGGCGAGTTTTCTTGCGAAAGCGAAGGAGTGACTTCGCTGCTGGCTATTTCGGCATCTTTGGATGGCATAATTACCGTCATTTGCCGCACTGGCTGGCCATTCTAAACCATGTCATCCCACCGTTACTCGCTATTGAGCAGCCTGGATGGGGTGATTAGTATGGGATGATGCCCGTATTGCCGCAAGCCGCTCTTGCAATCGTGCCGCAAACGCTTCCTTAGAATATTTCTCCAGAATCCTCTCGCGACCGAAGGTACTCTTGCGCAGCGCTTCCGAATAGTTCGAGTAAACTGCCTGCATCTGTTCCGCAGCAGAACGAATGTCCGGCTCGGCCCACTGGGTTCCTTCGCTTTCCCAATGAGCACCGTGCGATACCACCGCGACTGGGCTGCAAGAAACGGGATAGCTTGTTTCCGAGTCGCAGAAATCGACATTGCCGGAATAGTCTGTTGCGATCACCGGAATCCCGAGTGCCATGGCATCGGACAATACGTAGCCGAACCCCTCAGAACGGTGCAGCGACACGACGCAAGAAGTGCCGCGCATAAGTTGTCTCATTTGCTCCTCGGTGTAGCGGTCAGTGATAATCCGGATTCGGCGGTCGCCTGCACTGGCGCCGCACAGCCGCTCCCATTGGCCAGAGGCATTACCCGGATGCTGCGGGTTTACGTTCGATGCTTTCACAACCAATTCAACGGATTCGTTGGCCGCGAAGGCCTTCTGGAATGCGAGCACGACAGCCAGTGGGTTCTTCCGCTCTATGGAAGAGTGAAAATCGAAAATGGTTAGAAAGCGGATTGGGGCACCGGAGGATCGGCCGGCAGCGGCCGGTTCTGCAGCCGAGAACAAGCCTTTTCCAACGACGTGCACAGGCGCGAACGGCCGGTAGACGTTCGCAACGTAGTTTGTCGGCGCCCAGATTTCGTCCACCAGACGAATGCCGAGGTGTTGCACCCGCGGCGCCCGAGAGGTTTCCCAGAGAAAAAAACCCGCGACGTGGCATTTGTCCAACAGGTCGTAGCGATCTTTGATGAAGAGAGCCGGAACATCCTGGGCGTTGACGGCTGCAATGACAATGGGGGGGGTGCGGCAGCGGCCGTACCAATCCCTCAGCTGCTTCGCAAAACTATCCGCCTCCGTCTCGTAGGCGAGGCTGGTCAGCGAAATGTCGGCGCCTGAAAGGGCCTCCATGAACATCTGAAAGTTTCGTCCAAGCCCCGTACCGGGTCCGCCATGTCCGATCAATAACACGTCCTGCGGGACTTCTTCCTTTCGAGATAACGTTCGGTCAGACGAGTCCGTCGCCCGATAGTTCAGCACCGAACTGAGCATGGGTTCTGCAGTCGAATTGCCGCGGGACGGCAGGAGTGCGGCGACGCAGAGATCCGCAAATGTCCGTTCACCTCCACGCGGAGGCACGATTGCAGCAATGAACGGCCGGTATTGGTGTGCGCTCCGAAAAAGGACGGCGATCAGTTCGAGACCAAACAAAAGCGTGTCAACAGAGTTATTGAGGTCGTACCGATTTTTATACACCTCGGATTGCTGTTGCATAAAATACGCGAACCGTGTTGCCACAACGTCGGTGCCGGAATGATCCTGGACCGCATCGTTGAAGTGCGCCGCCACATCCGGCGGAAGGCAGGTAGAGGGAATTTTGTTCGCAGGCATGAAGTCGCGAATATACCAGTTCGCCAAAGTCTCGAAGAGTTCACTGGATGTGAGATCGCACGAAGGCTGCCTTTTGAGAACGGCATAGGTCATGGACAGGTCTGCGAACCGATTGTCCCCCAAAGACAGAGTGGGCTTGCCGAGACGCGCTTTCAAAGCTGTCCCTACCGGAAGCTTCTCGACCGGCCGCATCGCTGCAATATTGCCGAAATATCGAAAGGCAGTTTCACAGAAACCGAATTCGGAATCGAACGTCTCCGGATCACGCTCTTCGCGCCGTTCCATATGATGTTCGAAGTAGTGTTCCCGGAGAAGGCCCAAGCGACTGGTCGGCGGCGCGACTGCAAAACGGGCCGCCGCAGCGAGCATATCGTATAGATCAGAAAATTCCTGGCTCTTGTAGAAATTCCGAGCGCCTTCAGATACCCACAATGCAACCAAACTGGCCAGATCACGTCTGATCTTGAAATTTTGGTCTTCGGCACGCAGCAATGCTTCGATCAGCAAGGCAATTCGGCTCTTGTGTGTCCGGTAAAAGGCCTCTGATCGTTCTGCCGCTTCGGAACTTCGACAAAGTGCATTTGCCGCGTGAACAACATCGCCACGGCCAAGATAGATTTCGGCCATTAACAAACAGCCGTCGCTAAAACCTGGATTCTGTGCCGAATCTTGAAAGCTATCTGGCTCAACCCGATCGAAGTCGAAGGCTTGCGCGTACGATGCGAAGCGGCTCGCGACTGGCTCAACGCTTGAAAATGGTGCAAGGATTCGCAACGCGCGCAGCTGCTCTCCCATTTTCCAAAGGGTGTCGGCCGCCGCGAGCGCTGTATCAATTGACCATTCCTCGTCCGGTTCGAAATTATTCGACAAAGCGATGAGCACGTCGGGAAAAGCACGGTCAACTGCATATGATACGAGCACCGGCGCAATGCGCTGAGCGTTTTCCGCAAGTGCGAGCTTCGAGAGCGATCTCGCAGAAAAAATATTGGGCGGAGCATGCGCAAGAACGGTTCGAAGCTCCCGCGTGGGAATTGCCGGAATTTTGTTGGCTCCTTCGGTGAGTTCCACCAGCGTCGCCGCGGCATCCTCATGCCGATCAAGCGCGGCGTAATAGCGGAAAAGGAGGAGCATAGCTTCCGGCCGCTTGCCCTTACTGAGGGATGTCTCGATGAACCCAAAAGCAAGATCTGGAGTGGCGGCATTCAGGAGAAGGCTCGCCGCGGCGCATTGCGAGCCATAGTCCGGCCGTGTCTCGCGAACCAATTGCTGATACAGTGCTTGGACTCTCGCCCGAGGATCGGCTCCCAGTTGGCCGGGATTAGCTTCCAAGGTACGCCGAAGGCCCTCCAGGGCCGTCAGATCGTTTGGAAGCAACTGCAAAGCCGCGGACCATTCCGCCTGCGCCATTGCATGGTCGGCCTCTTGCTCTGCAACTCGTGCCAAAGCGGCGTGACACCATGCCTGCCCGTGTCTCGCTTCACCGGATTGCGGATCCATCACCGCGAGTAGTCGCCAAGCCTGCAGCGCACCGGAAATCGAGGCGCTATCCAGGCGCTCTTTCGTGAAAAGTCGCGCGCATCGCGCGAGATTGCGGGATGCCTTTTGCACATCGCCGGATGCTGCGGCGTGCCAGACCCAGAATCGCGAAGCGATCGTGAAGCGGCCGCGGGCTTCTGCATCGCGCGCTCCGCGCAATGTAGCGCCAGAGAGAATTTCGGCGGCAGCGGCGTCGTCCATTAGTGGAGCGGCAATTCTCTGAAACATTCGATCAGCACCCCTCCAGTCGGAGCGCCGCGCGATCCAACGCAGACGGTCGAGCAAGATACGACGCCGAATCACTTTGTTAACTAGAGCCAGCTTCGCCGAAAAGCCCGGCGGAATTCTGTTCGAACCAGGGCGCGGACCGGCTTTCTTCATCGGCGCGTCCGTTGTGATCATCGCTCTTGAACGCGCGGTCCGCGCCTCCGTTTAAGCTTGCTATTCGGCATCGCCGGCACCGCTCGCTTCGCCAGGCGATCTTTTTTCGTTCGTTCTCGCCGGCGCTTTTTGTTTCCGAATGCGCGACAATAGTCGGTTGTTGGCTTTGCTGTCGGGTTTCAGCTCTGCAGCCGTTACAGCATGGAATTCGGCCTGTTTCCACACCCGCTGCTCTGCCAATGTTCTGGCAAGCAAATGATTGAGGCGGAATTCGCCGGGATCGAGCGCTACGGCGCAGGAAAGAGCGGCGATCGAACTCACCACCATACCTGCATCAAGATAAGCATTGGCCAAATCATTCAGCAGGCGGGAATTGTCTGCACAGGCGAACAGCGCATTCCCGGTAAGATACTGCGAAGAAATCGCATGCCCCGTTTCACTACAGGTTTTCAGAAGAAACCGGTAGGCTGGCCCGAAAAACGGGTTGCGCAGCAACAAATTTTCGGCGGCTGAAATCGCCGCGCTTATCCGGCCTTCGGCAAGTGCACGCTTCGCAAGCCGCAACATGACTTCCGGATGATCGGGTATTCGCGCCGCTGCCGCCTGCAAGCGGTCGGTTTCTCCCGCGGGCAAGGGTTCCCGCTCATCTTGCAGCAGAACCAGTCCGTACCAAGGCTGATCACGGAAAGTGCCATGCAGCCGAGGCGAAAATCCGAATTCGGGGCAACGTTCCAAAACATAGGCTTCGAACGCGCTCAACAGCTCGCGATCGAAGTGCGGGCTCTCTTCGAGGTTTCGCGGCGCAAAGGGCGTGCCCTCCCGCTTCTGATGCACAGCCCCCGCGCGCACGGCACTTACTTCTTCGACCGCTAGAGAGATTCGTCTTTCCGATACCGCGCCAGAGGTCTTGGCTGCTATGCATCCGAGGACACCTCCCGGATCGGCTGCAAGGGAGGCGTAGTCCAGATAGAGCGCATTCGCAATCTTGGGTATGAACCACTTGTCGTGGAAACTTCTATAATAGCCTGCTTTGTGCACGAGCCACCATGCATAGTAGTCAGCCGATAGCCGATAATTGATGCTCTTTCGTCCAAGACGATCATTCAAATCGAGTTCGCGATCGGATAACGCTTCGCCTACAGGTTCGCGATATTGGATGATGTACAGTGCTTCCCCGGCATCGGTGCGCACCTCGCCTTGGCGATCGTGGCTCTTCTGAAAAGTTACGGAACAGTTATTCCCGCGAATGCACGGAACGGCGTTACAGCAGTTCGGCCGTGAGTAGAACTCGCAATAGAACAGTTCGGAGCCGTAGTATTGCGCAAGAAGACTCTGCAAGAAATGATGACCGGATCTTGGGACAGACGCACCCACCAATGCCGCCTGAACCTTTTTGTAAGGACGTTCGGACATTCAGGCGACACCTCTCCGGACGACAAGTCAAATTTGCTTCAACCGAAACCATGGCCACAGTAGCGCGGCATGAACTCGCCATCGGTTTCGAACCGCGCATCGATCCAGGCCAGCTGCGCAGACGACAAGTCATTGCGGGCCAGCTGCGCAGCACTCGGATTCAGGTGCGGCAGCTTGCGCAACTTTTCCGTGCCCAGCCGATCAGCCACAATTGCCGATTCTTCCTCAAGGAGATCGTACGAAATGATCAAGTTCGTCCCCACACACCCGTGAGCCCCAATAATCAGGCGAATTGTGGATAAAGCTGATCCGCACTGCGCGGTGTCCACTCCGCAACAGATCGTCCGAAGTCCATGTCGCCCGTGTAGAGTTTCGGAGTAGTGCGAAATCTCTCTATCCGATGCGAGTTATACATGCTCAGCACATAGTCGGCTGGATCGCGCATGACTTCAAAAACGAAAAGTCCATGCATCTTCACACAGCTGAGGAGCCATTTGAAGCAGCCGTTGAATTCTGAAAATCTGTGATGCTTCCCGAATTGCGATTGAATGAGGCGAATATCCGCACGCGCCGAGAGCACCCGTTCGATCGAAGTGGAGGCCGTCTTCAGGTTTGGCAATAAAGAGAAACTCCTTTGTCAGGCTGAACAGCATCGGCGAACCCTGTAACCGGACTCGTATTTCATGTGAATCTCTATGGGGTCAAGGATGTTTGCCGCCTGATTCGAAATTGAACGATTGCCCCTTTAGCGGTGGCCGTCCTAGCTTCTTGACTGCCCTGGGCCCGGACTGGCCCTTGCTGTGGAACTTCGGTGAGGTTGGTTGTAAGCGGAAGAGAGCAGTATTTGGACCGGGCACGCGATCCTTTGGGGCCAGATTTCCTTTGCGTGGGCATGCCCAAGTCCGGGACCGCCTGGCTGGGGGATCAACTCCGCCGTCACCCGCAATTTTGGATGCCGCCTGTGCAGGAGCTTGGCTATCTCGGGCGAGACGCCCCCCCCTTGCGTAGCGCGAATCGCCGTCTGGAGCGCATCCGTTGCCGGACTGAGCGCCGAAAGAGTACAAAACCGTCGAACAAAAATGGTGACGCGGACATCTGTTTTCTCGAAGAAATTGCCGCCTGCACAGGGCAGCCAAGAAATATCGAGACGTATATCTCTCTCTTCCGCCACAAGGGTAGCGAACGAATATCGGGAGACATTTCGCCCGGTTATGGCGCGCTGGAAGGGCCGGTTATCCAGCAACTTCATGAGCGACTGCCCGGGCTCAACGCCTTGCTATTGGTTCGCGACCCGGTCGAACGCCTCTGGTCCCATATAAACATGTGGCATCGCAATGGGAAATTCGACCCTGCGGTGTCGAGCAACTTGCCCGATTTTCGGGCTTATCTTGAGAGGGCAAAAATGCCGAATGAAGGCTCGTCGCCAACAAAGATTGTTGCCCATTGGTCGCGAATCCTTCCCGCAGGCAGGTTCCGTTACTTTTTTTTCGACGATATTGTGGCCCGGCCTGAATTTGTGCGGGGCGAAATTCTCGCGTTTTTAGGCGCTGACCCGAACCTTGGCAGCGGTGACCTGCCGGCCGGCTACAATCGAAAATCGCAATCGGCCAAACTTCTGCTCACTGAAGCAATCAAGGCTGTGCTGATTGAGCATTGTGCAGCGGAGATTCGCGCCTGCGCAGTGGAACTCGGTGGTTGCGCGACAGCATGGCCGGCGCGATATGGACTATAACCGCGCGATCGCCCTACTGAGCCGCTGATGACACCGCACATGGATCGCCCTGTGGCGCAACTGGAACGGCCGGAATCCCAAACTCTCGAGCCAGATTTTCTATGTATCGGCATGCAGAAAGCGGGCACCGGATGGCTTTTCGACCAGCTTCAGTTTCATCCGGATTTCTGGATGCCGCCTGTCAAACAACTGCACTATCTGGAGCAGGAACGTACAAGAACGGGAACGGCTCAAAAATTCCTTCGTATCGCTCGACGAAACCCGGCACGCAGGAAAATGCGTCTCTCACACCGAAGAGATTTCGAAGAGCGTGACGTAGCATTTCTCGAGCAGTACGTTAGTTATGATGCAGAACCAATGGATATTGAAAAGTACATCGCGCTGTTCCGACACAAGCGTGAGCAGCTGTCGGGCGAAATCAATTCCGGGTATAGTGGTCTTGGCAAAGAAACCATTTCTGCGTTGGCGTGCCGGCTGCCGGATCTAAGAGTACTTATTGTCCTGAGGGACCCGGTGGCGCGCGGGTGGTCACAGATAAGCATGGCGCATCGCAATGAAAATTTCGACGCCGGTCTGCTTGATGATCCCCTTCTGTTTCGGACATGGCTGGAGACTTCCCCTGCCATAAAGAAGGTCGCGTATCCGTCGCGGATAGTCGAACGTTGGAAACAGGCCGCGCCAAATCTGGAATTCAAGCACTTCTTTTTCGAACTCGTAGCAACCGATCCTGTAGAAGCAAGGCGGCAGATTCTCCTTTTCCTGGGTGCGGATCCGGAACGGCCGAGCGGCGGCCTCCTAGCCAGCCACAATCGGAAATCCAGCGATCAAAAGCTCGACCTGACGGACAGAATTAAAGCCGTGCTGATTGAGCATTTCGCTGACGAGTTGCGGGCCTGTGCTCGCATGTTTGGCGGGCCGGCCGAAACTTGGGCTGCGCACCATGGCGTCTGATTCACAATGATCGTGTCATTTTCACGCAATTACGTCTTCATTCGGACGAAGAAGACAGCCAGCAGCACGATTGAAACCGTACTGAGAGATTCATTGGTGCCAGGCGACATTGCGGTGGGTCAGACCGCTGCAGAGCCCAGTATCAACCCAAGCCAGCGATTCGACATCACAGGCGAGGATATTTACGCCCATATGAAGGCGGGTGACATCCGCGCCCGCGTCTCGCCCCAGTTTTGGGACGGAGCGTTCAAATTTACGTCCGAACGTCACCCCTACGAAAAGGCCGTGTCGCTAGCTTTCTACCGCTATGGCAAGAGGGAGCGAATCGCGACGAAGACGGGGAAACGTCTTTCAGACGATTTCGCGACCGTACTCGACGAGACAGTGCGCACCCGCCTGTACCGAAGCTTCACGTTCTACACGATTGACGGCAGGGTGATTGTTGACGATTTCATTCGGCATGAAACGCTGGAACCTGACCTCAAGCGTATAGGAAAGCGCTTGGGAATTGAAATTCCCAAGGACCTTCCCCGCAAAAAGTCATCGTACAAGCTTGACGAGCGGCCCGCCGCACAAGTTCTTTCGGATGAACAGAAGGACATAATTCGCGACAACTGCCGCGAGGAGTTCGAGCTGCTAGGCTACAAACCGTAGATGTCGCGGCCGGTTTTGGCGGTCGCAGCTATTGCGCGGCCAAAAGGAAATCGCGAATGGCTGGCGCCTCCCGGCGCAATCGTTCCTCCGCCCCCAGCGAAAGAGCCTCCAGCAGGTTGAGGCGGCCAGCCAGGTCATTCTCTTTGCATGCGTAGAACCAGCGTACGCCTAGTCCGGCGATGCGCGTATCGACCCCGTTAGTAAACACTGCGAAATCAGCGGCGCCAGTGCAAGTGGCAGAAAGGACTACCAACCTCTCTTTACTCGAGAGCGGCGGCAGGCGGAGCTTAACCACCTTGTCCTCATGATCGCGAAGATAGACATCCAGAGGTGTGATGCCCTCCATTTTTAGCGTGCAGGTCGTGCTTTTGCCCTGAACCCCCCTGAGACCCACATAAACAAGCAGCCCACAATCCTTAATATCATCTACTTTGAAGGCGAGATATGCCGGGCCGGTGCTCTTGATCCAAGTCCCCCACGGCTCCGGCCACCACCAGCCCGTGCCATTGCGATAGATCTCGCCGCTCTGCAGGCCCGGCCACAGTGTGGAACTGGTGCTGTTCGCGAGCATGTGCAACTCATTTAACTCAGCCTTGACCGGCCAAATCCCGCTCACTGGCGTTGCCTGTTCCGGGTTGCCCTCGACCTCCTGTCGCCCATGCCAAGCTGCCAACTGCTCAAGTATTTGTTGGCTGATCTCGCTCCATGACCGTGGACGAAACTCTGTTACGATCTTGCGCTCCCGCTGGCGCCGGTAATCCTCATCAAAGATTACGCGTTCAGCAGTCGCCAAAAGATCCTTCTCCGATTCAACATCGAAATATTCTGCGAACTCGCCGCCCGCCTCAGGCAGCGAAGAACTGTTCGAAACAATCGGGACTTTGCCGAAACACAATGCCTCGGTTACGGGAAGTCCCCAGCCTTCATAGGAGCTTGGATATAAAGTGCAGAGGCAGTTTTCGTACAGAATTGCAAGGGCCGCATCCGAAATCTTTTGCAGCATCACGACGTGGCGGGAAAGAAGTTCGCTCGCCCGCAGCTTGCTGTACGCAGCATCGTTCAACCAACCGTCATTGCCGACACAAACGAGCTTCGGCACATGGCGAACACCGTACCTTTTCAGCAGCTTCAGCCACACAGAGAATGCCGCAATATGGTTCTTGCGCGATTCGACTGTCGCGACAAAAAGGACGTAATTGTCCCTTTCCAAGTCGTTGCTGTGAAGGAGATACCCAGGGTCGAGCGGCTCCGAGCCGGTCTCCAAAGACTCTCGGAAGTCCGCATCCAGCGTGACGATCGATGCTTCTGGTACTGTATGACCTAGCCGGGTGCCGACAGCCCTGAGATCCTTCAGTGTAGCTTTCGAATTGACCAGAAAATAATCGGCATGATGAAACGCGCCGATCGCCCAGGACATAAAATCCTGTCGTAGCTCATCCGTGCAATGCTCCTCGGCGACCGCCGGGATGAAGTCGTGCACAAAGGGTATGTACCTGATTCCCGAGAGACTCTTTGCCAAGCGCACATTCAGAAAATAGTTCTGTAGCCACCAAGAAGTTCCCAAATTCAGGAGCACGCTGCCTTGCGGGAAACGATAATATTTTTTGCTTTCCAGCAGATGTTTGAGCTCGGTCAATGGTGCAACCCATTCCGGAGCGGACGGATCGCCGCTCAAAACCGCGAGTTTGCAGAATTTTTCGAACAGCGATGCCGGAACCTCGATCCAGAAGTCCGTGTACTTGGTGAAACAAACAAGAGAAAACGATATGCCGGTGCGCGCGTTCATGGCGCCCTTAATTACCTCCATCTGAACGCGCTGGATTCCGGTCGGCAGACGGGCTTTATGGAAGTAATTCATCAAATCGCTGACATCGAAAACGACCGTCATTGCTACCGATTCAGACAAGCTGTGTGTCCCACTGCCATATAGGCCCAACGAACCATCTTCCGCAGAGCTTTTCCGTTTTGCATCAGCCTCGCGCTCCAAGAGCACGACTCCGTTGCGCGCGTCGGTCAACTCCGGATTCAGCAGTAGAGCATGACGATAACTTTTAATGGCAGGCGCCACGAGGCCGCGCATCTTGAGCGTGTGGCCCAACCGCAAGTGGGCACTCGCATTATCGGGATCTAAATCGACCGCCTTTCGATAGGCGGCTTCCGCGCCGAGCAGATCGCCAGCCTTTGCAGCAGCATGACCCAATTGCAACCAAATTGGTTGAAGTGTGTCGTCAAGGAGCAAGGCACGCCCATAGGCCTCACGCGCCGCCATCCAATTTTGCATCTCGCGGTACGAATCGCCCTGAGCGATTGTCTTGTCGATCTCATCTTTGGCGGATGAACCCGAAATCTCAAATGGCGCTATCTGAGCTGAGTACGGGGGCGTCGCGTCAGCGTCATGCGCACCACGCTCGCCTCCTTCCACCTGAACGGCGGTGCGAGATTCGTCGTCGTGCTTCCGATCTTCATTCATGGCCAGCGAATCCATACCCGAGTCGTCTCCGTGTCCAGAAAAAACGCTTGTGAGCTTGATCATCCAGTCGATGTTTGGAGGATGCCAAGAGCCACTCCTGCTCGAATAGGGATTACCGTGAAGCGATATCGGCTCCTTCTCCTCCGCGGCACGGGAGCTCATCCCTTCTAATGCCGCTCGGTTCGCTTCCGGCTGGCCCGATTCCGATACTCCCGATTCTTCCCGTTCCGTGTCCGAGCTTGTATTTCATTCGTGCTTGCCTGCTCAATTTGAGCCGAATGCGTTGCCATCAACACGTTCACCTGTCGCAGCTCAATGGCGTGGCGGTCTCGATGGCGTGGTGATTCAGTCAATCAATTATGTCCCGATATGCACAGAGTGATGACAATGAGGTGTGAACAAGGATGTTTGCCCCTCGCTATCGATCACTGCCGCCTCCGAATTCATCAGCCGCCCGAATCGCGCCTGCGTGGTCATGCCGGTACCGAGCCGGATTGCCGGTTCGGTGGACTAGTAGCGGAGTAAGAGTTTAGGCCGCAGCGTCATAACCCCCGTTCCCTCTCGGCGCCGATATTTCACACCGTAGTCAGCCGGTCAACCCGTACTATGGGTTTGATATTTCGATCAAAAGCGCTTCGGTCTGTTTTGGAAATCGGGCGAGTGGAATTCTAAAAATTTCAGCGAATTCTAATTGCCAAGGATGTGCGCCAAACTCGATGTACAAAGCGCAGTGTCCAAGCGCGCCACGACGAGAGTTTCGCCGGCTCAACTTGAACGAATCATCGGGTTAATTTATATTAGGATGTATGAGAGTTAGGTTGCACAATTGCTCGGCATGCGAGGTTCTTGTTTAAACGTATGCGGAACAGGTGTTGGGGGTTTTGCGTTTTGTTGCAGCGGCTAGGATCTTTGTGCGAGCGGGTTCCAAGGTAAATGACGCAGAGCTTCTTCACTGGCGTGGCTGTCTCGGTGGCGCTGATCTTTTCGGCTCATGCCCAGAATGCCCCACGGGTCGAGGTGGCTTGGAATACTGCTTCGCCGAGTTCGACAACCACGACGCAATCGCATTTGCCTAGTTCCCCTCAAATTCAGGAGAGGGTCGAACAAAGGCTTCGAGACGTGCTCTCTCCTGAAATGGCCGCCAATTTCAGCTTGTTCATCTACGTCAGTAAAGCGGAGACCGGACCTTGGGCACAGCGGATGTATGTGTTTCAAAAGGCCGGCGACGATCTCTTGCTGCTTTACGACTGGCCCGTTTCAACGGGCAGGGAAACGGTCGAGGCGGATGCGGCCGGAATCGAATTGGCTACCAATACGCCTGCCGGCTATTACGAATTCGATGCCAAGCGGGTCTATGAACACTACCGGTCGGTTCAGTGGAACGAACCGATGCCATACGCGATGTTCTTTAACTGGGTAGACCACGGCACGCCGACGGGGTTGGCTATTCACGGGACGGACGAGAATGGTGAGGGCCTGTTAGGTATACGGGCTAGCGCCGGCTGTGTTCGCCTTTCGCCGGAAAATGCCAGAACGCTATTCACGCTTGTCCGGGACAATTACAAAGGTGAAGCGCCAAAGTTCGGCTATGACAAATACACTAATTCCGTGATGAATAATGGTCTCCTGTTGCACGACGCGACAGGAAAATTGGTCTTGGCGCCCGGATATAGTGTGCTCGTTTATATCGATGAGTTTGGCGGCAATAATCTTGAGGCACAGGCCTATTAAGGGTTGAGTTAGCTCTCAGCGGGGCCGTCGGACCTGACGCCAAACTGCAACTGCTTGATTTTCCTCGCACTCCGACGCAACCAAGCGTGTTTTCGCAAGTTCAGCGGCGGGAGGGCTTTGGAGGTTCGCGGTGGTGTCCAGGATTTGTGGGTTTTTATTCTTGGTAATGGCCCTGTTGGGCTTGACAGGACAGGTTTGCGCCCAGGAAGCACGCTCTGCGGGAGGAGCGTTCGTCATTTACTCCGATCATTGGGCGGATGCAGACGAACGGGATTACAGCGCATTCATCCAAGCCATTGGCCGTTCGGGATGCAGTACAGCGGACGCTTGCCTGAAAGGATCGGGAAACCCGTTCCGCAATACAGATTCGCCCGGATCCAGTTTCTACTCGGATTGCGCCCAACTCCCCTACGTTTTGCGGGCCTATTTCGCCTGGAAGCGCGGACTGCCGTTCTCTTATGAGAGTGGCGTCTCGCCTCGAGGCGCATCGGCGGACATCCGCTACTCGCAATCGGGGAATCAAGTCACTGGCCGGACCGATGTGCAAAGCGGAAGTGACGCCCGGAAGCTTTTGCATACATTGATTGGCGCTGTTTCCACCGCCACCTATCGCATTCATCCCACTTTGGAGCGGCCCCGTGAATCGGATTTCTACTCGCCTGCGATACGGGTGGGTTCCATCCGGCCGGGTACCGTCATCTATGACCCCGACGGTCATGTCGCTGTTATTTATGAGGTGCAGCACGATGGCCGTATCGAATACATGGACAGCCATCCAGACAACAGCGTTACCCGCGGCACTTACGATTTGCGATTCGTGCGCGCCACACCCGCCGTGGGCGCCGGTTTCAAGAATTGGCGTCCGTCTCGGTTAGAAGGCTATTCCCGCCGTGGCGACGGTGCGCTCGTTGGCGGGCATGTCGTGCTCGCGACCAACACGGACATACCGGATTATTCGGATGAGCAATTCTACGGCACCGGATCGCATCCGGACGATTCCCGTTGGGCAAGCGGCACCTTTTCGTTGAACGGCGAGCAGCTCGACTACTATGACTACGTCCGCGCCATGATGGCGGGCGGCACGCTCGAAATGCACCCCATTTCCGAGCTCACGGCGATGATTCAGGAAAAGTGCACAGACATGCAGGATCGTGCGACGGCGGTATCGCTTGCGATACAGGCCGGTATCCAGAATCGGCCCGAGCCCCCACGTCTCCCGCGCAACATCTACGGAACCTCCGGAGATTGGGAGACGTATTCAACGCCGTCTCGCGACGCGCGTCTCAAGACTGCATTCAAGGAGGTGCGCGATAACGTTATTCGATTCGTCAATATGTATCGGACGAACAACAAGCACCTTGTGTACGACGGCAATGATCTGATTGGCGATCTCCTCAACACCTATGATCAGGAAACGGCACGTTGCTCCGTCAGCTATACACGCACCGATGGCACCCGCGTGGCGCTGCCGTATGAAGAGGTGCGCAAGCGACTCTTCAAGTTGTCCTTCGATCCCTATCATTGCATTGAGCGGCGCTGGGGTGCCACGGATCCGAATGAACTCGCGACCTGCCGCGACGGCCCCGAGAAACAGGCGTGGTACGCAGCAGAACAGAATCTGCGGAACCAGATTGACCGGACCTACGATGCCCGGATGGACTTCGCCCTTGCAGATCTTCAGACGCCTGGCCGCGGTAAGGGCGTGGCAAATCCGCCCGATGTGGATGTGCGTGGTTTTCTTCTCTCCATGCGGGGAACGCGCCGCGGCACGGTTACTCTTGCGGACAACGATCCTGTGGGTCTCGGCACATCGTCTGGATCGAATCCCGGAAAGTTCTCCGATTGGCGATCAAAGCGGGAGTCGGAATTCGCGGCATGGCGACAAGAGCATTCGCCACGAGAGATTTGGGATATGCCAGAAGCGCCGCAGATGGTTGCAGTACGCGGGGGCACATTCCTGATGGGTTCGCCCGCCGGCGAACGCGGCCGCTGGCCGACGGAGGGTCCGCAACATGAAGTTTCGATTGGGCACGATTTTGCCGTCAGCAAATACCCGGTGACGTTCAATGAATGGGATGCTTGCGTCCAGCAAGGTGGCTGCCAGGGCTATTCCCCATCGGATGAACATTGGGGGCGCGGCGACCGACCAGTCGTCAACGTCAGCTGGCAAGACGCACAGGCGTATGTAGCGTGGCTCAGCGCCCGCACAGGACAACGATACCGGCTCCTCTCAGAGGCCGAATACGAATATGCGGAACGCGCGGAAACCCAGACACCGTACTCCACCGGCACTTCCATCTCTTCCAGGCAGGCGAATTTCGTCGATGCCGCCGCCCAAAGCCCCGAGGGAACTATGCCCATGCCGGTCGGCAGCTTCTTCCCAAACGGCTTTGGGCTTTACGACATGCAAGGCAATATCTGGGAATGGGTTCAGGACTGCTGGCATGACAATTATGCCAAGGCGCCGGCCGATGGCTCCGCCTGGTTGAGCGGCGACTGCCAACGGCGGGTAGTGCGGGGGGGCGGTTTCAATCGGGAGGCGAAGTTTATGCGCTCTGCCAGTCGGTATTGGATCGTGGGCGAGCTTCGTTCTGCCTTGGCGGGCTTCCGGGTGGCAAGAACCTTGTAGTAACTGGGTCAGGCGTTCTGCGCCGCGCGTCTTGGTGTTCTGTCTAAATATTTGTTTCTGCTCGGGAACAAACAGCGTGGTGTCGCATTTACGGCACGCGCGGATGATTCTGGCGTGGTCCAGCAGTATTCCGGCAAAAAAATCGCCTATGACGCGAGATTAGGGTTGCGTAGGGGGCGGCAAGATCTTACAAAGACACCTGTTTCGAGGGAGATATCACCATGATACGCAACTTTATTGCCACGACAGCCGCTGCAGCGCTGATCATGGCAAGCGTGCCTGCGTTTGCGCAATCGGGCGGAGCTAGCGGTGGCGCCAGCGGCGGTGCAAGCGGGGGTGCGACCATGGAGCAGCCCGCGCCGCCTCCGCCGCCGGCAGAAGCGCCTCCGCCGCCGGCCGAGCCTGCGCTGCCTCCGGCTCCTGCGGCCGGTGCATCGGCCGGCTTCTTCGCCGGGAATGGATTGTTGATTGCAGCTGGTGTTGCAGCCGCGATTATCGTGATCGCGATCGCGGCATCGAATGGCGGCAACAACAACAACGGCCGCACGACGTAAGTTTACCTAGCGTTTCTGACTGAACGGCATCCGGCTCTTAGTCGGGTGCCGTTTGCGTTTTGGGGCGAACCGTTAGCCCTGCCTAGGCGGCGCGTTTACCTTGCCAAGTCTTTGACGCGCGGCGGCTTATCCCATTGTGCCGACGAACTGATCCACATAGGTTCCGGCCACCGAGCTCCCGGAATTCTTGCATGATGCAGTTGGTGCGGACGCAGTTTAACGTCGTAAAGGCGCTGACCATTCACAACCTTCTGGGTCAGATGTCAGGCTACAAGTACGGTTTCGCATGGCTGGTCCTAGAGCCGATAATTTACATCGTGGGCTTCCGAATGGCGCGGAAGTTTTTGGGCGGCCTGGGATCTCCGCCCGGCATGACCCCATTGATGTTTTATGTCTTGGGTGTGTTTCCAATCTATATTTGCTTTGCTGGAATAAGAAATTTCGCCATTCCAGTAAGCCGATCCAAATTGCTTGGCTTTCCGCGTGTCACACCGCTTGATGTGACCATGGCCTCTAACTTATCGGCCTTTGCGCTTTATTTTCTTCTGTTCTGGATACTCAGCTTCGCAGTCGGACATTTCGAGAATGCATGGCCGCCACAAAATATTCTTGAGATCCTGCTGGCCCTGATCGCTGCCTTGATCTTGGGAACTACGTTAGGACTCATAATCAGCGGGTTGTTTTATGTGTTCCCTCCCACCAAACAGTTCGTCGGCTATCTCAGCTTCGCCATGCGCATGGGTTCGGGAATGTTTTTCTGCATTACGATGATTCCAGTTGCGTATTGGCCTTATCTTACCTGGAACCCGGTGATGCACTTAACGGAAATGACGCGCGATGGGTGGTTTGAAGGGTACGTGTCGCCGATTGCCAGCCCCTCATTTGTCGTGGAGTGTACGTTGGGAACACTTTTGCTGGGGTTGCTGATCGAGCGATTTATGCGCAGGAAACCGAAGGGATGATTGAGCTTCGAAATGTGGCGGTCAGAACCCGGCGCACGATTGCCCCGGTCTCCTTCAAAAACATAAATTTGCGGATTCATCCGCGGGAGCGGCTGGCGCTGCTTGGACCTTCCAAGGGAGGTCTTGGATTGATCCTCGACACACTGTGCGCCGCGAATGCACCAGATGCCGGTTCCGTCATTCGAGGAAGCAGCCTCTCATGGCCCATACCGGGAAACACCTTCCTTCATAAGCATCAGAGTTTCGTGGCGAATACCCGCTTCATCGCCCATTTGTACGAGATGGATCAACGCACCTTTATCCCAAAGGTACTCGAGCTTGCCGATGTTCAGGATCTTGCAGAGGAACGCCTCGATCATTGCCCGTCAACCGTGCGTTCCAAGTTTGCTTTCGCTCTGGGCGTTTCTATTCCTTTCGACATTTATCTCTTCACAAGCACCAATGTGGGAGAAAAAAAGGACCGCGAAAAATACAATGAAATAATTGCGGATCTTGGCCGTCGCAGTGGCTTCGTCATCGCCAGTGGCAGCGGCAAGGTTGCCAAGCCGTTCTGTGAGAAGGCATACGTCCTGGATCCTGCAGGTTCCGTCCTCTACGACGACATGGATGCAGCTATGGAACACCTTGAGCGCCTGACGAAACGGACGGCGAAAGGGGGCGAGGATGATGAGGAGTTGGCGGATGACGAGGAACGTGTATTTGATGACTTCTTGTAGGTAAGAATTCGAATTCCGCTACGCTTGGAGCGCAATTACAAGGAAGGCAACGTTGGCCAGCATCTATTCCAGAACATCGACCGTACCCGACGCTGACGGCTATCAGAGCGATGCGGGGGCTGGAGATTTGTTATCCCGGCTGTGGAAGCAATTTCGAGAGACCTGCGGGCAAATCGGCCGTCGCATCTCGTTCTGGACCGTGATGGGAACCACGGTTTGCCTCGCGACCGTCTATTATTTCGTATTTGCCGAGTCCATGTACGTGTCGACGGCGATTGTCACTGTGCAGAATAAATCCTCGATCTCTTCTGGGGCGGGATCGGTGCTGAGCGGAGTGCTCGGAACGTCCGCCGGCGCGAGCCAAGTGGAGCAATTGTACCAGTACATCATCTCGCCGGATATGTTGAAGATACTGGAACAGAAGTTTCATCTTCGAAAACTCTATTCATCCGCCGACCGAAATCCATTTTGGCGGCTCTGGTGGCCTTCCAGCGATGAAGCGTTTCTTGAGTTTTACCAGAACATGCTGGATATCGAACCCGATACCACCAACAGCCTGCTCACTATAACTGTGCTCGACTACGATGCGCGCCGTTCCCAGCAGATCGGCAAAGAAATTGTCGCGCAATGCCAGAAGTTCATGAATGCGCAGTCCGCGCTGATGCAAAGTCAGACCATGAAATTTGCGGGGGATGAGCTGGGCAATGCTGTGAAGGCAGTGCAAGCCGCCAAGATTCCGTATGAGCAGCAAGTTGCGGAAATTCGGTTGTCGGCAGCACAGTCGGCACTAGCGGCGGCAGCAGGAGCTGCCAATTCACAGCAGATCTTTATCATCCCCGTCGCTACTCCGAATCTACCGACCAATTCGACTCGTCCCGAGCGGATTCTCGATATCGTTGGTATCGCACTCTTTATGTCGCTTGCTTATTCTGTGGGCTTCCTGATGTGGGCGAACGTTCGCGACCATAGCAAAGCTTAGCTCGAGAAGGGACTGCCTGTACCGGCTGATTGCAAGCCGTTCACTTAGTGTGGCTTGAAAACGCCTCAATTTTGGGAGCATAGATTCTCGCGAGAGGGCATGGCGGCGCTGCGGCGCCAAAGGAGAGTTTCCATGTTGCTTCGTACACTTTGCTGTTCTGGGGTTATAATTGGCTTGGTCGCGACGGGCGCGCTGGCTACAGATTATTCCGCGCCTCAGCCCGGGCGCCCCTCAGTCGAGAGCGGCGTCTATCAGCGTCATCACAACGGTATGCGGCTGCCCAAAGAGCTGAAGATGATGTGGCGCCAAGAAGAACGAGCGCACATCAAGGCATTGCCGAAGGACCAGCGGCACGGCTGGCTCAGGGCCAAATGGGTGGCAATGACCGGCGAGCAGCGGCAGATCAAAATGGCTGAACTGCAGGCGAAATGGAATGCTTTACCCGCGAATGTCCGGGAAAGTCTGCTGGAAAAGAAGCGCCAGAAGCATGAGGCCAAGCTGATGCGGCGGTCCGGACAGGATAATCAATCAATTCAGCCGCGTCCCCATTAGGCAACGTGCTTATCATAGAGCACGGCATTCCAGAACCGGGCGCGGTGCGTCCCCGATTTCCGGAAGCCTCGGCGATTTAGTTCACGGCCGATCAGGAAGTTGAAGTAGCCGTGCGCGATCAGCGCCGTGGTCCTCTCAATCCTGGCGCGGTCCACGAGAATGTCGGCCGCCGCCGAAGCACGATGCTTAGCCTTCCGGTAATTCTCTATATTTGGATGGTGGCCCGCGTACCATAGCACGCGGGCCACCACTGCCCATTTCGCCACGCGCATCCGCAACAGGGGAATGCTTGGGCCCGCCAAAGGCGCCTCCGCAAACAACGGGTCGATAATCAGCTCTGCATTGGGCGCCAATGCCCTTGCGCTCTCGTGCGCACGCCGCCTCTCGCTGGTAAAGATGGCATCCAGTTCGGCCACCAAATCCTGAAGTTCTTCGGGCGGGGCATCATTTGGATCCAGACCGGCTTCTTCATAGGCATCGATATAGTCGCGAAATCCGCGCTGACATGTGCGCGGCGCAATGGGCAAAGCCGGCCGTCCATGTCGAATCAGAATTATTCGAGTCGAAGCCGAATCTGCTGATTCTGCATCACATTCGATTTCGTGGATTGCGGCTTCTCGTTGGATCATGCTGGCCAGTTGCTGTTGCTTTCTAGAATAGAGCGGAGGCGAACCAGATGAAACTGGACTGCCGCCACAAAGTAGCCACGGTCGGAGCATGGCAGCGCAAACATCATTTTATGTGCCGAGCTCGGGCTTGGAGTTTGACGGCGGCCGATCAGGCTGGGCACCGGACTATTGGCGGGGCCTGGCAGCTTGGCAAGGCGGGGCGCAAGCCCCGTCTGGGATACGCTAAAAACTCGTTGCCGTGTCCAAACATCAGACGTCCTCCATTGCAAAATGCTCCCTTCGCAAACGGCCATGCTGCCCGAGATCACATGACCAATGGTTCGTTGACCAATTTGCGTTATACGTCCTCAATCCTTGAGGGTTGGGCGATTCGATGACGGCAATGCGTGCGGGCACCGCCGCGCTTGCGGTGATGGGCGTGACATTTTGTGCGAATACATCCATCGCGGCATCGGCGCCGCTCACGATTGACACGCAACTTATTCTCGCCGAGCACAACAAATACCGCGCAGAGGTTGGCGCTCCGCCACTCACCTGGTCAGACAAGCTTGCCGAAGGCGCGCAGCGATGGGCGGATACGATAGCATTACTGGGCCAAATGAAGCACAGTGGCACTACGGGTGTGGGGGAGAACCTTGCCTATTGGCGCGGATCGAATGCATCGCTTTCCACAATGATCGAAATGTGGGAGCAGGAAAAGAAACTCTTCCAATTTGGAACCTTTCCAGACGTTTCCAGCGACGGAAACTGGCTATCGGTTGCGCACTACACGCAAATGGTGTGGCGCGACACCACGCAGGTGGGCTGTGGAGTCGGCAACAACGGCAAGACCGATTTTTTGGTCTGCTGGTACAGTCCTCAGGGCAACTACATCGGGCGGGTGCCATACTGAATCACCACGCCGATAGTTAATTCAAAAACATAAAATCTGACGCTTTTCATTGAAGGCTTCTTACACACTTCTGCAAAGGATTACGCCTTGGCGCACCAAAGGCGCGCAGTCCGATGCACAGATGGACTTCCGCTATCGTCGCAGCAATCATGGTTAGCCTCGGTTGGGCCGTTCCAACGAATGCGGCAGCCCTTGCGCTCGACAGAGTGCTGATACTTGCAGAGCACAATAAATACCGAGCGGAAGTTGGCGTTCCTTCGCTCACCTGGTCAGACCGCTTGGCGTCAGGCGCGCAGCGCTGGGCAGATACAATGGGCGCGCTTTACCGCCTGCAGCATAGCGGCACGCCGGGCACCGGCGAGAACATCGCGATGTGGCGTGGCGGAAATTCTTCGCTGACACTCATGATTGGCAATTGGGCGCAGGAAAAATCTCTTTTCCAGTACGGCACCTTTCCGAACGTGTCGCGCGACGGAAACTGGAGGTCGGTTGGCCACTATGCCCAGATCGTGTGGAGGCACACAAACCACGTGGGCTGCGGAATTAGCAGCAATGGGCGAACGGACTTTCTGGTCTGCTGGTACGATCCGCCGGGAAATATTGCGGGCGAAGTTCCGTATTGATGCCAGGCTGTTAAGGCCCTCGATAGCGTTGCCGAAACGGCAGAACGCCAACCTGACCGCAGGGAATTGGTCGGAGAGAGAGGATTCGAACCTCCGGCCCCTAGCTCCCGAAGCTAGTGCTCTACCAGGCTGAGCTACTCTCCGATCCCGCGGGAAGGCGGCTTATAGCGATGAGGTCAGCGGCCCGCAACGTCTGGGACGCTGACTCTTGAATGGCTGGGGCGGGAGGATTCGAACCTCCGAATGCCGGAATCAAAATCCGGTGCCTTACCGCTTGGCGACGCCCCAATCCAAAGGGCCGCGGACCATATCGGCTCGTATTGGGCGATTCAATGTGAACCTGGGAGGCGGTGCCTTCTGAAGCCATCTGGCCTTTCCGCGCCCTCCTCCGGGAGGTTTACTGTGGGGCCACAGGCTCCGGAACGACGCCATGCCGATCGACTACGACGACATCATGAAGCTGAAATCGGAGGGCCAGGAGTTCCGTTACGCGGAGCGCGAGACAATGCTGTATGCGCTCGGCATCGGCTTCATGCGCGACCCGCTGAACGAAAAGGAGCTGCCCTTCGTCTATGAGAATGGGCTGAAGGCGGTACCCACAATGGCTACGGTTATCGCCTTCGGACAATCGGTCATCGGCCTTACTGGCGTGAATTTTCTGATGCTGGTTCATGGCGAGCAGCGGCTCACGATTCACAAACCCCTCCCTTCCTACGCGGATGTTGTTGCCGACGAGCGCATCATCGGCGCCTACGACAAAGGACCTGGGAAAGGAGCGCTGATCGTCGGCGAGAAGGTGATTCGGGATAAGCAATCTGGCGAAAAGCTTTGCACCCTGGTTGGCACCGCTTTCGCCCGCGGCGATGGCGGCTTTGGTGGCCCCAAAGATGGCGCGCCCGAACCGCATGCCATTCCGGCCCGGGCACCCGATCTGGTGCATGAGGCAAACACTCGGCCTGATCAGGCATTCCTCTATGCGCTCTCCGGCGACCGTAATCCGCTCCATCGCGATCCCAACGTGGCGCGCATGGCAGGCTTCCCGCGCCCCATACTTCATGGGCTTTGCACCTATGGCATCGCTTGCCGCTCCGTGCTCTCCATCGTATGCGATTATGACCCGGCGAGAATTACAGGCTTTGACGTGCGCTTCTCGGCGCCCGTTTTCCCTGGTGAAACCATCGTAACGGAGATGTGGGTCGATGGAGCGATCGTTTCGTTCCGCTCGAAAGTGAAGGAGCGCGATGTCGTCTGCCTCAACAACGCCAAGTGCACACTTGTCCAGTGACGACCCGCTCGCGCGCGCCGAGGCATCGTCTGCTGACGGCCGCGCGTCCGAGGCGACCATCGCGCTGAAATCGCTGATCGAAAGCGGCCGGGCGGGGCTGCTGGCGCGGCTGAAGTATGCGCGTGCCTTGAGCCAAGCGGGTGATTCGGACGCTGCGCTGGGAGTCGCGCGCGAGAACGCGCTGATGTTTCCCGGCATTGCCGCTGTTGCGGTGGGTCTGGGCGAGGCGCTGCTGCGGGCGGGCAAGCTCCCCATTGCCATTGCCGAATTCCAGCGCGCCTTGCGCATCGATCCCCAGCTTAAAGAAGCACGTTACTGGCTCGGATGCGCGTGGCTGGAAGCGGGCGAGCCGGATAAGGCATTAGAGGCGTTCCACGAAATTCCAGCGCACAGCGTTCCTTCTGAACTGTCCGAGAAAATTGCCGAAGCGGAACAGATGCGTGCGCTTCCGCGCTCGAATGCGCGTTATGTGCGCCATCTCTTCGATCAGTTCGCGGTTGATTACGATTCCCGGATGTTGAGCCAGCTCGCCTATTCGGCGCCTCGCATCCTGCGGGAGCTTGCGTCGTTGGTGCTACCGGATTTCGGCTCGCGAACGTTGAACATTCTCGACCTGGGTTGTGGGACCGGCTTAACGGGCATGGAATTCCACGATGTGGCCCAACGGCTGGATGGCTTCGATTTGAGTCCTTCCATGCTTGAGAAGGCGCGCGCCCACGGCATCTATCACGACCTGGCTGTCGCCGATGTTGAGATTTTGCCTGGCGCGCGCGAGCCATACGATCTGGTGCTCGCGGCCGACACGCTGGTCTATCTGGGCGACCTGCGCGCCACGTTTGCGAGTGTCTCGACACAGCTGACGCCAAACGGATTCTTTCTCTTCACCGTGGAAAAAGAAGGAGAAGGCGACGGCTTCTCGCTAGGGCTAAAACGACGTTGGCGCCATTCGGAAAACTATCTGCGCGGGGAAGCGGATCGTTTCGGATATACGGTGGCCGGGCTCGTAAACTGTTCACCACGCACCGAAGCCGGTGTTCCGGTGGAAGGTTTTGCCGTCGCGTTGCAGATATCGAAGTGAAAGCCGCTGCGAGCGCAGTATTGCTACGCGGTGAGGAAGTAGCCGTCCGCGCGTTGCTGGACCCGTCCTTCCTGCTCCAACTGGATCAAATGCGCGAGCACGGAACGCGCGGCCGCCGCATGCAGCCGTTTGTCCACATCGGTATATAGCTGGGCAACAATCTCGGGAATCGCGTGAGTGCCGCCGCGAAGGCAGGCAAGAATCTCGGCCTCGCGTTCTAGACGATGATCGATGTACGCCTGCAAAAACGGCTTGGGATCGTTCACCGGCCCGCCATGCGTGGGATAGAGGATGCGATCATCGCGCGCCAGCAGCTTGCGCAGGCTCGCCATGTATTGCGCCATGTTGCCGTCCGGCGGCGCCACCACCGTGGTGGACCAACCCATCACGTGATCGCCGGTGAACAGCGCCTTCTCCTCGCGCAGTCCGTAGCACATGTGATTGGACGTGTGGCCCGGCGTGAACACGCAATCGAAGGTGAAGCCATTGCCGGCAATGACATCGCCGTCGCGCACCGCCACATCCGGCACGAAGGCCCAATCGCCGCCTTCCTCGACCTGTGCGCCGCACTCGTCGCGGCCCGAGCCGTGTGGGCCAAAGGCGTAGGTTTTTGCGCCTGTCCACGCCTTCAGCGGTTGAGCCGCCGGCGAATGGTCCGAATGCGTATGCGTAATGAGGATGTGCGTGACGTTCTTGTCTGCGATGGCGCGCTTCAGCGCGTTCAGGTGATCCGGAATCAGTGGCCCCGGATCGACCACGGCCACATCGCGCGCATGTTCATTCGCACCCACGAAGTAAACGCCGGTGCCCTTGAAGGTGAACGGGCTCGGATTGCGCGCCAGCAGGCGCGATATCATCGGTGAAAGCCGCTGCACCTCGCCATAGGGCGCATCGAACTCACGATTGAATGGAACTGGCAATTATTTCTCGGTATCCCGCCGCGCCTGGATGCGAGCGTGGCGGTGAATGGCATGTGGCCGCGTGCGATGAATCATCGATTTCACCATCAGCGGCACGCGATGCGCAAAGCTGTCGAACAACCGCGACAGCCAATCGAAACGGTGGCGGATAAATTGCAGCCGCCGCCGCATGTTTTTGGAATGGGTGGTGAGGATCGCAAGCCCGGTAAGCAGCGGCAGGATACCGATCAGCGGAATAGGTATGGGCGCGGGCAACAGCACAATGCCCACCACCACAAGCAGCCACCCTATGCCAAGCCAGAAGGTTTTCTGCACAGCTCCCGTCCGCGTCCCGTACACCGCGATACTCATCAGACTAGCCCTCGAATCGTGGCGTCCATTTGGCGCCGAGGAGTCAGACTAGCTAACGTCCATTAAGAAATGGGTGCAGAGAGGCGATGTTTCCATGACGCCCCGGAATGGGCCCCATTTTCTGTGTTCGAGCGAGCCAAGTCAGAAATATGGGCGGGACTCGATGGCCCGAATTAGCCCTTTTATTGTCCGATAGAGGAACCACACCATAACGCCGATCAGGATCGGAATGCCGACGAACACGAAGCAGAGCGGAATCGCGATCGCCGCGATAATCAGCGACACCCAGAACGTCTCGATCAGATTACGGAAATGCGATTCCCAGATCGTGCCGCGGGATTCGCTTCGTTGCACATAGGCAAGGACCAGCGCCACGATGGTAGCAATGTGAACAGTGGGCCAGCCCAGCAGGAACAATGCGTAGCACAGAATCGCGGTGCCTCGGAGGCTTTCCTCGCTGCGAATCGGTTGTGCCTGGGTGACGTCGGCCATAGCCTCTTTCCCCTTATTCTGTTCAGATGTGGGAAGAGCCGGACGAGGCGTCAAGCATTAGGTTCGGGCGCCAGGTCAGATGCCAGCGTACCAATTGTAGCCTTGGTCTTCCCAGTAGCCGCCCTTGCCGCCGCCGATGTGGGCAAAGCTCTCCACCAGCTCGATGCGTTCGATATATTTCGCCTGTTTATAGCCCAGCTGCCGTTCTGTCCTGAGGCGGACCGGCGCCCCGTTGGCGACAGGTAAAGGCTTACCGTTCAGGTCGTAGCCCAGCAGAGTCTGTGGGTGTGTGCACTCCAGCAGATCGTGGCTTTCGTAATAGAAGTCGTCGTCCGGCACACCATCATTGTTAGTGTCGCTCATCGGATCGGCGCAATAGAAGACACAATATCGTGCGTTCTGTTTTGGCTTGGCCATGGCAAGCACGATACGCAAGGGCACGCCGGTCCATTCGCCGATGCAAGACCAGCCTTCCACGCAATCGTGCCGCGTGATCTGGGTGCGGGAGGGTAGCTTGCGCAAATCGGCAAGCGTCAACGTTAGCGGATGTTCGACGAGGCCGTTCACCTTCACTTCCCAATCCACGAAGCCGTCCTTCACGTGCTGCTGGTAATCGTCCGTCGGCGGATTGATGGTGCCGTTGGCGCGGAATACCGGCGCGACATCGGCCTTGGTGTATTCCTTGGCGAGCGCATGGCTGCCGGCGAACAGACGCTGCGCGCGGCGGGTCAACCCTTCGGCGGTGTACAGCACATCCTGCACCCATTGCGTCTGCGACAGCGGTTCGCAGGCAGACAGGGTGAGCGCGCCGGCTGCCGCGGCCGCGCCGCGCAGGAGGTTGCGGCGATCAGGCACGCACGCCTCCATCACGTTCGATGTTGTAGCGGCCGGTGATCATGGAGCGAAAATTGTTCCATGTGCCCGACAGCACGACCATGATGATGTGGACGAGAAAAAACGCCACGAACGAAAAGGCGCAGACGAAGTGGATGGTCCGCGCGCTCTGCCGTCCACCGAATATCCATGGGAGAAATGGAAACGCGGCATCCATCGTGGGTGACATGGTGAGGCCGGTGAGGACAACCAGCGGCCCAAGAATGAAGATCACCGTGAAATAGGCGATCTTCTGTAGCGCATTATATCGCCTTGCCGCTTCGCCTTTCGGGAACCGCAACTTGAGATGCTCCACAATCTCATGCGGCAGGTTACGCACGTCATGCGCATTTGGTGCTAGATCGCGGATGTGGCCGCGCGCGACCGCGTAGAGGGCGAACAGCAACCCGTTGATCACGAACAGCCAGGCAAAAAAGAAGTGCCACACCCGGCCCATCGCCAGCCATTGCGGGCCAGGCAACGTCGCCCAGGCAGGAAAGCCGCGGGCGACCAAAGTGCCATCCAGCCGTGAGGCGCCAAGCAAGCCGGTGGTGTCGAACCGCCAAGGCCCGATCTGGGTTGCGCCGCTCACCACCTGACCGGCATTATTCTGCAAGGCAAAAAGCGACAGCAGCGGATGGGTGAAATCCGACTGCGCGCCCCAGTAGAGGGCCGGATGCGCGTTGAAGATTTGGAGGCCGCTCATCAGCATGACGAGCAACACGCCCGCGTTTAGCCAATGGGAGAGCCGCACGAAAATTGTATGACGGTAGAAGGGGATGCGCGGCTCGCCGGGCCGCGAGTTCGCGCCGTAGATCAGGAAGTTGGCCACGCGGGACAAAGCCGAAAGTCCCTTCTGCGTCTGCTCCTGCCGGGCTTCGGTTACCGCCATTCTCCCGTCCGGATCGTGCCGCCAGCGTTCGTGTTGTACGAAGCCGGTCACCTCTCTGCCATGCTGCGCGTCTATCGTGGCATTGACAAGCGCGTGAGCCGCGCGCCCCAATCGCACCGGGACAAGCTCGGGAGGATCACAATGTCCACAATCCGTTGTGCCTGTGCGGCATCCATCGGCGCTGCCGTCGCATTCATTTATGCCGGGGCGGCAGCTGCAGATGCAAGCTCGGAAACGGTCACCGCGGCCACCCACGCCCAGTTGGCGGTCAGCGCCGGCGATCTCAATGGCGTGCACACGCATCTGCATCACACGCTCAACTGCCTGGTTGGCCCGGGCGGCAACGGCTTCGATGCCAAAGAGCTGAACCCGTGCGCGCAGAGCGGGCGCGGTGCGATTCCCGATACTGCGGATGCCGCCAAAAAGGCCTCGCTGGAGTCGGCGGCCGACAAGGCCCGTGCCGGGCTTGCCTCCAACAGTGTGAAGGAAGCGCGCGCCGATGCCTCCGCTGCGGCCTCGCTGCTAAAGGGCGCCAAATAGCGGCGGCGGCAATTGCGCTGTTACGTATCCAGACGAGGTTCGGCCGGGAGGCCGTGTGGCTAAGGGAAGGTGGATCATGAGGAAATTGGTACATTTGGTAGCAGCGATGGCGATGGCTACCGGCCTTATCGGTTTCGGCTCCGCTGCGCGCGCTGCGGATGAAGCGGCCGTTCTGGCGAACGCCAATGCAACCGTGTTGAACCTCACGCGGGATCCCGTGTTCAGCAATGCGCGCGCGACCTTGCGCAATGCCCGCGCCGTGCTGATCGTGCCGAACCTGGTGAAGGGCGGCTTCATTTTCGGCGCCGAAGGCGGCGAAGGCGTTCTGCTGGCGCGCACGCGCCGCGGCTGGAGCCAGCCGGCCTTCTACACATTGGCGTCGGCGTCTTTTGGCCTGCAGATCGGGCTTCAGCAGGCGCAGCTCATCATGTTCATCATGAGCGATCGCGCGCTGCGCGGCATCGAGCAGGGCAAGGTGAAGCTTGGCGCAGGCGCCGGGCTCACGGTGGTTACGCTGGGTGCCTCTGCCGAAGCGGCAACGCCCGTCAATCTCGCCGGCGACATCGTCGTGTGGGCGGTCTCGAAAGGCGTCTATGGCGGCTTGACGTTCAACGGCTCGGTGGTGGCGCCGCAAAGGGACGGCAACGCCGCGTTCTATGGGCGGCCTGTCACCGTGAACGACATTTTGGCGGGCCGGGTCAGCAACCCGTCCACAGCGCCGCTGCGCGCCAATCTCGCCAGAGCCTGGTAGGGCGGCGCGTTTCAATTCCGGCCCCAGCGTGGGCCGGAATTTTCTTCGAGGATTAAGCCGTGTGACGGCGTGACGGCGCCGTCTCACAGACCGCCGCCCCTCCTGGATTTCTGGTCTTATTCGACACCTCCCTTAAACCTTTGATCCGGCGGCAAAATCGCCTTGAGGTTGTTTTCCCAAAAATCGCTCCCCCTCCCCGGCTGCGCTCCGCTTCGCCGGGCGAGCCCCGCAGCCGAAATGCGAAACCGTCCGGCGTAGCCAGCGGGCGAGGACGGGCCGGACCAAAAATCCCCATTCGTTTGCAAAAAACGAGGGAAAGGGGTCCCCCTTCCATGCACCGCGACACAAGATGTTGTGGCCGACAGGATGCGCGAGCAGTCGAACTCAAAGATTCGGCGTTTTGCATGTGCTTTTCGCGCGAGTGCCTTCCGGGCTGCAGGCGCAACAAAGCTGCGGATTGAACCGCACTTTTCGCGCTTTCTGACTCACCGCACCTGCCACAACCTGCTTCCTCTCACCAAAATTGGCAGACACCGATATAGAACATAAATAGAACTTACAAGCGGCTTTCGCGCAAAACCGAGCGTGATGGAGTGGACGACCGGCATTCCGGTGGCGATCAGCGCATCGCGCTCCGGCTTCCGATCGAGCGGAAAAGGATTTGCTCCACGATCCAACCCCAGGACTTTCCCTTGCGCGGCACGATCCCACTGCCATATACTCACGTATATGGCAGGAGTAACCATGACCAAGACGGCGAAAATTTTTCTAACCAATCGCAGCCAGGCGGTGCGGCTGCCGAAGGAATTTCAGTTCAAGACGCGCGAGGTTTTCATCCGCAAGCAGGGTGAGGAGGTTATCCTTTCGCCGCGCCCCGCAGACTGGTCAGACTATCTCGCGCACGCGCCCATAGCCTCGCCCGATTTCATGGAGAACGTGGAAGACCTGCCGGTGCAGGAGCGCGGGTGAGCATACGATCCCCCTCCGGCGCTACGCGCCACCTCCCCCGTAAACGGCGGAGGATAAATAGGGCAAGAGAGGGAGGATAGTGCCGCGATACATGCTCGATACGGACATCTGCTCGTTCATCATCAAACGCGCGAACGAAAAGCTGCTGAAACGGCTGCGGCGAACGCCGGTGGAGGATGTTTGCATCTCGGTGATCACCAAAGCCGAGCTGCTGTACGGCGTCGATATTTCTCCGCGGCCGAAAACGGATGAAGCAGCCGTCGCCGCCTTCCTAACCCACATTGCCGTTCTCGATTTCCCGGACGAAGCGACACCGCACTACGCGGCTATTCGCGGCTACCTCAAACTCAAAGGTACAATGATCGGCGCCAACGATCTTCTTATCGCGGCACACGCGCGAGCGGTGTCGCTCACGCTGGTGACCAACAACACCGGCGAGTTCGGCCGCGTGCCGCAGCTGAAGTTGGAAAACTGGGCCGCGTAGACGTACGGCCTACTCTCGACCACACTCTCGTGCGCGCTTGTTATGTGTTTCTGCGAACATCCTCGCGGATGCCTCGCTTGTGGGCGAAGGCCGTTGTGGTGGGCGGCGAATGCGCCACAACATCCAGATCGATAAAAAATTGTCACTCGACTTGTATGTAGCAGCGGTGTTTTCTGATTGCCTGAGCAGCGGGGGCATGACGAAGGAGACGCGTTCATGCCGAATTATGAAATCTGCTATCTGAACAACGACGGCTCGCTCGCCGGCAAGTTCGCCGCCAATTGCGACACGGAGATGCAGGCGAAAGTCCTGGCGCACGCCATGCGGCTCGACCATAGCCGCGGCATCGAGGTGTGGGACGGTAGCGAGCTTATCTATCGCCGCCCGGACGAAATCGACCGGCGGATCGCTGCGTCCTAGCGAAAAGCGTCGCGCTGCTTTCGCCTAACCCAGAATGGGGAGGCTGTTGGCAGCTGGCGTCAGCGGCTGCTGCCTGAAGACGGCAGCCGCCCTTTGGCCTGCCGCACGTTCGCTATCCTTCAGCTGGGTCGCCAGCACCTCGGCGCGGGATTTCGATTCTCCGTCGCCCTGTGCGGCGGCGATCAGGTACCATTTGTACGCCTCGGCCAGGCTTTGCTTCACCCCCATGCCGCGCTCGTAAAGTACCGCAAGGTTGAACTGCGAGTCCGCCAGGCCAAGATTGGCAGCGCGCGCAAACCATAACGCCGCCTGGGATTCATTCTTCGGCGTGCCGGAGCCTTGCGCGAACGCCACTGCAAGGTTGTGCATGGCCTTGAGATTGCCTTGCATAGCGGCGAGTCCGTACCAGTGTGTCGCGAGTTTGGGATCGGCGCGAACGCCACGGCCGCGTTCATACAGGGTACCCAGGCGATATTGCGCCAGCGGCTCGCCCTGCTGCGCCGCGCGCGCCAGCCAGCGCGCCGCTTCCGCTTCGTTCACCTGCGCGCCGTTGCCTTCCAAATATGTCACCCCGAGCAGCAACTGGGCGCGGGGGTTGCCCATATTGGCCAGAGCGGCGATGCGTTGTCCCGGAGCGTTTGGGGTAGCCGAAACCGCTGCCGTGTTGACCGGCGCGGGTGCCTTCGCAGCCATAGCGACGGCGGTTCGCGTTGCCGTACCGGCAGCGAGGGAGGGCACGACAGCAGCAACATCGGTTTTAACCGCTGTAGTAATCTGCGTTCGCGGCGCCCCACGATGGCCTTCCGCCAGTGCGGCAGTCGCTCCTTTTGACGCCATTGCTGACGTGCGATGTGGCTGATGGCTGACTGCACTGACCGGAGCGGCATGGGGCGTCGTCGAGTCTGTGCCGCCTGTTAGCGCAACTCCGCCGAGCGCGGCCAACCCGGCCGCAGCAAAAATGGAGGCCGCAACGGCGAGTCGCTTACGGCGCGCCTGCGCCGATGGCGTTTCGCCCGTGATATAAGCGGCCCGTGGAAACGCGCGGCTCTGCGCGGCGGAGGTGGTTTTCTCGACCCCCGCTCCATTTGCGGCAAAGCGCGCGGCACTCAGGAGCGATATTGGTTGCGCCAGAAACCCTTCCGAGGCCGCAAACGCTTCGCCGAGCGCGGCCGATGATGACGTATCGTGACTTGCGGAGGCTAAGGCGTCGGCAGACTCGCCGGCGGATGCTGCAGCCGAGTTGCCGGAGCCGTTCGATGCAGATTGCGGATCGGAAAGTTCTCGAATCGCGTCATCGTTGCGCCGGTCTGCCGCTTCCACACGCGCCGCGAGCTCGCGCAAAGTCTGCTCGATGCCGCCGATCACCGACGCGTTGGCGCGTTCTGTTTCTTCGAGACGGCTCATAATGCCGGACAGACGCTGCTCAAATTCATCCAGCCGCCGGCCGGATGAATTTGCCGCTCCCGCGATGTCCTCCGCGGCTCGCGACAGGCCCTGGTGCAACGCTTTCACGGCTTCACGCATCGGATCGGACTGAACTTGCAGCTCGACACGGGACAGCCGCTCGGCGAGCGCGTTCACGCGCGCAATCGTTCGCTCCAGTACTTCGGGTCGCTCGCCCAGGGAGGCCGCCTCCGCTGGCAATGTCGAATGTTCGGGGAATCCAGTCAGCGAGCGATCTCCACTTCCATTCACAGAGGCATCAGGAAAACCGCCAAGTATCTGGCGCGTCATCCATTCGCCGAGGGATAGCCCCTCGCGGCGGGCGGCGGCACGGACCGCCTCCCTGGTTTCCGCCGGGATGCCGGCGATGTTCCAGGGGAGTTCAGGCTGCATTTCGACTCGCAATTCTAAACGCCTTGCCGGTCAAAGCGACCAACGGCCAACCACGCCGAACCGCAGGCGCAGCCGTGGTCATTTTTCTGCGGCCATATGGTTGACGAAGATGGTTAAGGTCGCGTTAGCGGGGGTTTACGCCCGCTCTCGCCAGCTCAGCGCCCAAGCGGCCGGCAAGCCAGGCAAACGCCATCCGGTAATCGGAAAACAGCGACCACAGCGGATAGGTGAAGGTGGCGGGCTTGTTGTGCTCGACGAAGAAATGCGCAAACCAGGCGGGGCCGTAGCCGCCCAGCAGTGCGCCGGGCAGGAACCACAGATTTCCTGTCCAGATCAGGCCGATCAGACAGGCTGTCGCGATCGCCGTGCCGAACAAGTGAATTGCGCGGGTCGCCGGACGGGAATGCTCTCGCAAATAATGGGGCCAGAACTCGCGATAGGTGGCGATCCGTCCGGTCACGGCACTAAGGCCTCCGCGGTCCCTGTGCCGGCAGCGATGCCAAATCCGCTGCAAACAGTTCCGTCACGTACACCGTGTTGCCGTTCACGGCCGCACCGATACCGGTCCGCAGATAGGCAGGATCGGCAAGATTTTCCCGATGGTTCTTGCTCGCCATCCAGATGTCCACCATCCGGCGCGCGAAGATTTCAACATCCACGCCGTATTTGACGTAATACGGCTGCGCCGCGATGTTCTCGCCCAACAGACCTGCGAAGCTCGCATCCTCATCCATGATGATATTGGCTGACGTGCGCCCATCCGGAGAGGTGTGCGCCATGTAACTGCGCACAGCCATGTCGGCGCTTTTTTCGCGCGCCACACCGACGAGTTCGGAATCCAGCGCAAGCTGCGCTGCCTCCGGATCGAGTTTATGGCGCTCCTGTTCAACCATTTCATAGATGCGTCTTTCAAGCGCCGGCATCAACGTTTTGGGATCGGGCGGTGGGGCAGCCGCGATGGGTGCAGAAGCCTGATGCGCGCACCCCGCGCAGAAAAGTAACAGCAACAATCCCGACGCACGACGCATGGCTCACTGCACAATTTCAAACAGGCCGGCGGCCCCCATGCCGCCGCCGACACACATGGTGACAACGCCCAATCTGGCGCCGCGCCTGCGGCCTTCGATCAGCAGATGGCCCGTCATGCGCGCGCCCGACATGCCATAAGGATGGCCGATCGAAATCGCGCCGCCGTCCACATTCAGCCTCTCGTGCGGAATTCCGATACGGTCCATGCAATAGAGCACCTGCGCGGCAAACGCCTCGTTCAATTCCCACAAATCGATATCATCGGGCTTCAGGCCATGGCGCTGCAGCAGGCGCGGTACGGCGAACACCGGGCCGATGCCCATTTCGTCCGGTTCACAACCGGCCACCGCGAAGCCGCGGAAAATTCCCAGCGGCTTCAGCCCCTTCTCTTCGGCGACTTGGGCATCCATGACAACGCAGGCCGACGCGCCGTCGGAGAATTGCGAAGCGTTGCCGGCAGTGACGTACTTACCCTGCTTGATTTCCAGCCCGCCGGCGAACACCGGCTTCAGCGCCTGCAAGCCTTCCAGTGTCGTGTCGGGACGGTTGCACTCGTCGCGATCCACTGTGTAGTCGACAATCGATTCGGCGCCGGTCGCCTTGTCGAGCTTCTTCATTTTTGTCTTAAGTGGCACGATTTCAGCGTCGAACTTGCGCGCCTGTTGTGCGGCCGCCGTGCGGCGCTGACTCTCGAATGCATACTCGTCCTGCCGCTCGCGGCCGATGCCGTATCGTTCGGATACCACTTCCGCCGTCTCGATCATCGACATCCACAGAGCCGGCTTGATCTCCAATAGATGCGGCTCGGTGAGATTCTTCGTGTTCATCCCCCCCATCTGAACCAGCGAAATGGATTCGACGCCGCCGGCAACCGCAACCGGGGTACCCTCCGTCATCACCTGCTGGCACGCCATGGCGATGGTCTGCAGGCCGGAGGAGCAGAAGCGGTTTACGGTGGTTCCTGCGGTCGTTACTGGACAGCCCGCTTCAATGGCAGAGAGCCGCGCGATATTGAAGCCGGTAGCGCCTTCAGGATTGGCGCACCCCAGCAGCACGTCTTCGACTTCGGCCGGCTCGATGCCAACTTTGCCGATGGCGTGCCGGATGGCATGAGCGGCCATGACCGCGCCGTGCGTGATGTTGAACCCGCCGCGGGCGGATTTTGCCAACCCCGTTCGCGCCGTTGAAACGATGACCGCCTCGCGCATCTTTGCCTCCGATATTTGCCGAAGCGAAAATAGCGCCGCCAGACCGCCGGCGGAAGCGACAAGCGTTGCAGAAATTCAGGGGCGGTCAGATGAACGCGCCGTGGTCCAGCCATTCGGGCGCGGCGCGCTGCCGCGAGCGATGCGTGATCATTTTCTCGTGCAGGTGGTGAACGGTGGAACTACCGGTTTTCACACAACAGAAAGGAAAGATGCCGTGCAGCAGACAAGCTCCGCCCGCCAAGACCATGCGCCAGCCGAAGGAAAAGGCAGAGCGCATGTGTTCGAGGTAGGTTTCACCGACGGATTGCGGATGCTCCACAAACAGCCTGCGGACCGTGCCCATGGCGAATCTCCAATTTCCGGTCAGAGAGGATGAACCGGGCAGGTGGATAAATCACTATCGATTTTTGTCGCAAGCCACGCAGCGCCTAGTGAGACGCAGGAGGGGGCGAATTAGCAGCCGGGGCGGAGGCACCTTTGACTTGGGCATAGATGCCCCAAAGGTGGGCCACCTTGATCATCGCCGGACTGCCGGACACCGAACTAAACGCTTGCCGTGCCTCAGCAAATTTGTCCTGCCGTGCGAGCGACATGCCGAGCAGCATCTGTGCCTGTCCCGGGCTTTTGGTTCCCCCTTTTGAAACCGCCTGGCGAGCCAAAGCTTCCGCATCGGCAAACCGGCCGTAGCCGTATAGCGCTTCGGCAACACTCAGCGCTGTTTGCCCGCCAGCCTTGCGCGCTGCTGCTATTTCCGCTGTCAGCGATCCCTGTTCCTTGGCGGAGTTTGCCTTTGCGCTGTTCAGGTCAGCCCCGCCGATTCCGGCTGACTGCAGTATGGAGACCGCGTCGCCATAGTAGCGGAGTTGGTTGGCAAGCTTACCGGCCAGCCCCGCCTCGTTCGATTTGAGCGCATGGGTGACATAACTGAGCCGGTAGAGATCCATCGCGATAGGATCGTTCATGCCCTTGGCGGTGAAGGCGACGCTGATCAGCTGCCCCCAGTCCGCCGGCGAATTGGACTGCATGACGAGGGATTCAAGCGTTTGTTCAGCCGCAGCGGGATTGGATTGCGCCTGAGAATTCATCACCATCTTCAATGCGTTTTCGTCCGGCTGTTTGCCAGCCGCCTTGGAGGCGGCAATTGATTTCTGCGCGTATGCGGTCGCGTTAGCGGTGTCCTTGAGATTGTAGTAGGCAATTGCCACGGACGCATCCATGGCATCGTCCATTTTGTTCGCTGGCTCGAGCACGTGGCTGTATGCAATCACCTTTTGCCAATGTTGAGCATTGGACGCGAGCAGCAGCGCATTGTGATAGAGTTCTACCCGGTCGTTCGGATCCAAATCGGCATTTGCCGGAGAATCCGCTGCTGCCTCGAGCGCGGCGGTCGCAGTGTTCATGTCCTTCAGGTTGATCGCAGCCTGACCGAGCAAAATATTGATCTCGAGATCGTCGAAGGGCGTCCGGCTGGCGACTGCCTGGGCGGCGCGCGCCTGGGTGATCGCCTCCTGCCAATTCCCGGCTTGCGCCGCTTTGACGGCGGCGGAGAATGGGGCGGCAACCTCCTTGCTGATCTTAGGACCGGAAGCGGCCCAAGCGGCGGTTCCCAGCAAGGCACATGCAAAGAAGCTTGCTGCGACTATCAGATTGGCTGGCCGTGTCCACTTGCTCATTTTGGTCCCTATGCTCCTTAACTAGTTGAATCTCACCCAGCCGCCGGAGGCGTGTAAAAAAATTGCAACCGCCAGTCTAGAGTAGCCCATCTGCGTTTTCCAACAGGGCCGCACACGGTAGGAGGACATTCCATTGCTCCGTGCCCGGAGAGATCACGGCAGGCACCGACGGCGCCGTAAAGAACCCTTTTCGCCTGAGGCAAAGAGGCTCGCTCACACTTCGACCTCCACGCTTCTTGATATAGGAGAGGCCGGCTGGTGAGCATGGCGTTCCTTTCTCCGTTCCGTAATGGGCGAGTGGCGATCTATCCCGAGTCGCTGCACGAAAGATTGCGCACATTTCCGCTGCTTGCCGATGTTGGCGACGCTGCGCTGAAGCAGCTTCTGCTGCGGGCTAACTGGTTTGGTCTTCCCGGAGGCACGCTTCTTCCGCGCGATGGCGAAAACGATCGCGCGCTTTTCCTGGTTGTCGCGGGATGTCTTGGCGTTTTCGTGGATGACGAGCATGGCAGCAAGCAGGTGGTTGCGCACGTGCCTGCTGGCGAGGCTGTGGGCGAGATGTCGCTCGTCTCCGGCCAACCGCACACCGCTCAGCTGGTGGCACTTCGGGATACCGAACTGCTCCGCGTGGGCCGCGACGCCTTTGAGTCGCTGATCGCACGCCATCCACGCGTCATGCTTAACCTCATGCGGGTGCTCATTCGCCGATTGAGCGAAACGACGCGGCAACCGTTGGAGCCGGCGCAACCCAAGACGTTCGCCGTTGTCCCGCTGCAGCCGGGATTGATGGATGAAGATATCGCCCAACGGCTAGCCGCGGCTCTTGTCCAAATGAGCTCTCGCGCTGCCGTGCTGGACTCGACTAGTGCCAAAGAAAGCGCCGAATGGTTCAATCGCTTCGAAGCTGCGCATGACATCGTATTTTATCGTGGCGATGCCCCAGAAAGTCCATGGACTCAACATTGCCTCCGCCAGGCAGACCGTGTGTTGCTTTTGGCCCGCTCGGATCGGCCTTTGCCCCTCAAACCGCTCGACCTCCCCGCTCTAAAGGAAAGAGCGACCGGTACGCCGGAACTGGTGCTCCTTCATGCCGGCAGCGGTTCGCCTAAGGTACCGCAGCACTTCGCTTTTCGGAGCGGGTTGTTCGGTCCGCATCACCACATTCGAATCGGGCGAAGCGAAGACATTCAGCGGCTCGCGCGGTTCGTATCGGGCCGAGCGGTAGGTCTCGTACTTGCCGGCGGTGGCGCTCGCGGCTTTGCCCACATCGGGGTCATCAAAGCACTAAGGGAGGCCGGAGTCCCGTTCGATCATCTCGGCGGAACCAGCATGGGCGCGATCATTGCCGCCGGTCTCGCGTTGGAATGGGATATGGAAGAGCTAATCGCGCGGATGCGTGCGGCCTTTGTCGAAACAAACCCGTTGTCCGACTACACGCTGCCTCTGATCGCCCTCGTCCGGGGGAAGAAAGTCTCCGAGCTGCTGCAGGAACATTTTGGCTTTGGCCGCATCGAGGAGCTGGCGAAGCCCTTTTTCTGCGTTTCTTCCGACCTTACAACTGGCCGTATTCATGTTCATCGCGAGGGACAACTCTGGCGCGCGCTGCGCGCCAGCGTGGCCCTTCCCGGTATTCTTCCCCCTGTAACCCATCACGGGCATCTGCTGGTGGATGGGGGTGTGATGAACAATCTGCCAGTCGATGTCATGGCGCACCAGGCTGCGGGACCGATTATTGCCTCAGACGTTACCGGCGAATTGCCGCTTGAAGTGACAGATGCCCGTTATGGGGAGAGGCCGCTTTGGTGGCTCATTTGGCAGCGGATGCGGGGATATCCATCGATCATCTCGATTCTCATGCGATCCGGCACGGTCGGGTCTGAGGCCCAGCGCCGGCTTGTACGAGATCAGGCAGACTTGCTCTTCGAACCGCCACTGCCTGCTCTGGGAATCCGTGATTGGCAGAAATTCGAACGAGCGGTGAGTGAGGGCTATGCTCATGCTGCGGCCGTAATTGAGAAGGGGGGAATCCCGTTCACGAAAGCTACGGGGACAACACCGGCCAGCGACCTTTCCGGCGCAGATGCTCCCCAATTGGCGGCCGTGGCCGCCGAATAGAGAAGGCTGTTACACGCCCCACAGTTGCGATCGAGCCCAAGAGCGTGTCTTATTCGCTACGCGACTCGCAAAGGGGGATTCATATGGCCGCGCGCAAGAGCGGATCGAAAACGAAAAGCGGTAGCCGGAAAACGGCCAAGCGGCGTTCTGCATCGGGCACAAAGTCGCAAGCGCGAACGGCGAAAAAAAAGCGAGGCGGACGCGTGGCATCGCGTAAGGCCAGCACCAAAGCACGCGCAGGACGCAAGACATCGAACCGCCGTTCGACCGCCGGGAAGGCGACCTCGAAAACAAGGAGTGCGCTTAGCCGTGTGGCGAAAGTAGCATCCAACGTGGCTGAAGTCGCATCGGGAGTCGCAGTGGTGGCAACCGGCGTTGTCAGGCAGTTGTCCGCTGGCCGCCGCCCCAATCCGGCGAGCACACCGACGACGCGCCGCCGTGGCGTTCGTTCGGGCGACACCGCTGCCGGAAGGGCCAGCGTTCAGTCATCTTCGGAAACCTCAGATACCTAGGCCTTCTTCGAAACGGCAAAGGGCCGGGAGCTCCGGCGCACGCTTCTCCCGGTTCGCGCTTATTGGTTTTCCGGGCGATACATGCTGCCTGCAGTGCCCCGATTCTGTCCGTTGTGACCGCGCCATATTCGTTCCTAGCGAGAAATGCTCCGCCAGTCGATGAGATGACGATCACACGCATCTGTGTGTCGCACCAATGTCGATCTCCGGAAGCTCCCGCCTGAACGCCGGCGCCATGGTGTTAATCGCCGCGTTTTCGGGCGCACGTGCGCGATTTTCCTTTCGTGCTGCACAGCAAAGCAGCAATAGGATTCTGGGAGCGGCTCCATGCGCTTGACGGACCTCACTTACCGGGCCGCAAAAAACAAGGGGCCCGCGAGGGGCCCCTTGCCGTATACGGAATGCCAGCCGGTATTACTGACCGGGGCAATAATTGGCTTCGAGCTTGTTGAAGCTCTTGAGCTTGCCCACCGGGTCGGTGTCCGGTGCACCGAAATAGTCGATGAAGACCAGATCCTGCAGGTTGTAGGTAAACCCGTGGTCCTTGTACGGGAAGCCGCCGAAATTGGCGCGGCCTTCCAACGGATCGCCGACTTCGAGCCAGCTGTTGTCCTGGCAACCTACGACATTCAGGCCAGGCATCGGATCGTCCAGCCATTCGCCGATTTCATGCGAAGCGGCCGAAACGTCCTGCGAGAACGAACCCGCTTCCGTTACCAGCGTGGTGTAGCCGTAGGTCTGCGACCCAGGCTGCGTGCCCGTGGCATAGTGATAGCCGCCGATGCAGCAGCCGCCGGAGGTCAGGAAGATGTTGTGCGAGATGAAGAACACGAACTGATCCGGCGTGACTTCGCTGTGCTTCTGGATGTAGGTGTTGATCTGGCTGTCCATCGCACCGAAACCATAGGTGCCGATATTCTGGCTGCCGAACGGGTTCTTCTCAACCACACCCTGCCCGGCCTGCACCGTGATCTTCAACGGCTTGAGGACAGTCGGGCTGCCCAGCACAACATGGTAGTTCGATTCGTTCTGCACGTTGTTGCCGTAGAAATTGGCGCGCTGGAACGCGTCGATATACTGGCTGTTTCCGAAGTCCACGCCACCGGATTGGAAGTCGATATCCGAGTTGACCAGCGGTGAGTTCACGAAGTTCTTCAGAACGGTCTCGCCGTCGGAGTACTTGTCCTTCTTCGGGTTGAACTTCATCTTGTTGAAGGTGGGATATTTGAAGATCACCGGCACCACTTCGAACGGAATCGTCGTATTGGTGTTGGTGTTGGTCGGATCGGTGCCGATCATCACGAAGGTGCGCTTCGTGTTGTGATGATCGGTGAAGCTGCCGCTCCACTGCGTGACCTGGGCGGCAGGTTTGCGGGCCTTCACGATCTTGTTGGTGACGTCGTGATACGCCTGATGTGCTGGGAATTTGTCGAGGATTGGCCGCGCGGCCTGGTCGGCCGATGCGGAAACGGCGGTCAACGCCGCCACGGAGGTCGCAAGCATTGCCAGCGACGCCAAACGCGTTTTCATTCGGAAGTTCCCTCAGTTTCGGTTTGATGATCGGCCGTTGGACCGATGATGGACACCCCATCTGCTGAGAAACATACCAAGGATGAATCAATTACGCCAGAGTATAGAAATGCAATCGTGCCGCAGCTTTCGACACAAAGTTGCGTGGATGAACCGGCGCGATCCGGCCGCAGTTGAAGTCGCGGAGCCGTTATGTTCGGCCGGACAGTTGGGACAACCGGGCAAGCATTTCATCGGGCGCAAAGCCAAGAATCTCAAGACATCGGCTCCGAACCAACGCGGCCAGCCCGATTAATGTCGCTGCCAATAGCAACACATCTGCCTGTCCCTCCCGGCTTCCCGCGGGCGTCTCTGTCGCCGCCGATAGCGCTGAAAGCGCTGCAATCAAACGGCCATTAAATAGGCGAGCAGCCTGGCACTTTGCCCGCGAATTCATGGCCGTGGTGGCGGCCGCTAAAGTCTCCGCATTCGAGAGAAGAGCAAGGGCCGCGGAGAGGGCGAGTTGAGCGCCCGCTGTTTCATCCTTCTGCCTGGAGACCGCCTGCATCTCGCGCGCGATCTTCCCCAAATCGTCGGCGGCGAGCGTGAGCATCAATTCGTCTTTATTTTGAAAATAGACGTACAGCGCGGCCGGCGCGAAACCCGCCTCGCTGGCTACACCTCGCAGGGAAAGACGCGCAGCCCCTTCGCGTTGGGCCAAATTGCGTGCGGCGCTCAGGATTTCGCGCCGAGCGGTGTTACGTGCTTTCAAGCGCCGTTGAGTTTGGCTTTGGGAAGCGTGGGGCACCGCCAAAAAGTAGTTCGATTCGCCTCAAAACTCTAAGCATCAAAAATTTGAGTGTAATCGAATGTTAATGTTACGGAAATTTCTACGAAACTTATCGCTTATAGAATGCTCATATGACAAATGGAGGATGGCCCGGAAAGCTGACCATCCGCGAATGACAGAAAGTCAGAAGCAGCAATGCAGGAGCTGGCTTGACCTTCCGGCCAGTCTGACGGCAGTGATGGGGTTCCAGGTTGGGCAATGGACACACCTAAAGCACTTGATCAGCTCGTCCTCGAGCGAGGATTGGTAGCGCCGGAAACCTTTGCGCGCGCGCAATTGGTGCAGGAGGAAACGGGCGAGCGGCTGGATGCCGTGCTCACCCGTCTCGGCCTTGTGGCCGAGCAAACCCTTGCAAACACGATTGCGGATGCGACGGGTTTCCCAATTGCCACTTCGGAGGACTTCCCGCAGGAGCCGGTTGCCAACGAGTTCATCTCCACACGATTTTTGCGGGACGTGAAAGCGGTGCCGCTGGCACAGACGGACTCCGAGTTGCGCGTCGCCTTCACTGACCCGCTCGATCCGTACCCCCTTCAGGCTCTGGGCTTTGCCGTGGATCGTAAGATCGCACCTATGGTCGGCCGTACCAGCGACGTTGAGGCGGCGCTGGATCGCCTTTATGGCTCGGATCAGCAGATGGATGGAGAAGATCCGAACGCCGCCGACGAAGCCGATGTCGAGCGCCTCAAGGATCTCGCCAGCGATGCTCCGGTTGTGCGGCTGGTCAATGGACTGATCACCCGCGCCTCGGAATCCCGAGCCTCGGATATTCACATCGAACCCACCGACGATGCGGTGAAGGTACGTTTCCGTATCGACGGCGCGCTGAAGGAAGTCGAAACGCTTCCCGCGCATCTGAAATCCGCCTTGATTTCGCGCATCAAGGTGATGTCGGGATTGGACATTGCGGAGCGGCGTCTTCCCCAGGACGGCCGTCTCCGCATTGCCGTGCGGGGACATGAAATCGATCTCCGCGTCGCCACTTCGCCGACTATTCATGGCGAAACAGTGGTGCTTCGTATTCTGGACCGTTCCAAACTGTCGCTCGATTTCAAAACGCTTGGCTTCGACGATTCAGTTCTCAATCCTTACTTGCACGCGATCCGGCAGCCACACGGCATTGTTCTCGTGACGGGTCCGACCGGCAGCGGCAAAACGACAACGCTTTACGCCTCGCTTGCTACGTTGAATTCACCGGACCGCAAGATTCTCACCATCGAGGACCCGATAGAATACCGACTTGCCGGCATCAACCAGACGCAAGTGAAACCGCAGATCGGACTCACCTTCGCCGCCACCTTGCGCTCTTTCCTGCGTCAGGATCCAGACGTGATGATGGTGGGCGAAATCCGCGATCTTGAAACCGCCGAAGTCGCTGTGCAGTCGGCGCTGACAGGCCACACCATTCTTTCCACGCTTCACACCAACGATGCGTCCAGCACGATCACGCGCCTGCTGGATATGGGCGTGGAACCATTTCTGATCACATCGACATTGAACGCCGTACTGGCGCAACGTCTGGTGCGCCGCCTGTGTCCACATTGCCGTGAGGAATACGTGCCATCGCAAGCAGCGTTGCATGCGCTGTCGCCCGAGCTCGCAGAACGCTCGATCGAGCGTCTCTATCATCCAAAGGGTTGTCCGGCTTGCGACGGAACAGGCTTCCGCGGACGCCTTGTTGTTACCGAACTGCTCGTGATGACTGAGGAGATCACGCGGTTGGTGCTGGCGCGTGCGGAAGCACGGGAAATTCATCGCGCATCCGTAAGCCAATCCATGCGAACGATGTTCGCCGACGGTCTCGCGAAAGCACAAAGCGGGCTTACCACCATTGAAGAGGTGCTTCGCGCCACGCGCGAAGTCTAACGAATGGCGACGTACAAATATCGGGCAGCAACAGCGACGGGTCAGCTACGGACGGGAGTGCTGGAAGGCAATTCCCGCGACGATGCGCTTCTGCGCCTGAAACGGCTCGGCCTGATGCCGATCGAGGCGGTGGAAACGGCCGCCAAAGCGTCGAAGGAAGCAAAGGTTCGCACAAATTCGGCGATGCGGCAGGGCGTCGCGAATGCCTTGGGCGAACTTTCCGTTCTGCTGAATGCCGGACTTTCACTCGATCGCGCGCTGCAGGTGTGCGTCGAAAACATTACGCGGCCCCCGGGGCTGAAGGGCGTGTTCGGGAAGTTGCGCGACAGGGTGCGGCATGGGTCGGCGCTGTCACGTGGAATGATGGATTCCGGCGGCGTGTTTCCGCCGATGGCTTCGGCCATGGCGGAAGCCGGCGAAGCCAGCGGCAAACTCGACGAGAGCCTTGGCCGCCTCGCGGAAACCCTGGATCGTGCCGAAGCGCTTCGGCAGACAATCGTTTCTTCGCTTGTTTATCCGGCGTTGCTGCTGGTGGTCGCCACCGGCGTCATTCTGGTGATGCTGCTGTTCGTGGTGCCGCAGTTCGAAGATTTGTTCTCCGACATGCCGAGCGCCAAGCTGCCAACAATGACTCTGGTCGTAATGGGCGCGAGCCGTTTCGTTCGCTCTTATGGCTTGGTCGCGGCGCTCATTCTTGTCGTCGCCGTCATTGCTTTCTATCGCTGGCTGAAGCGGCCCCATGTGCGCCGCGCTTTCGACCGGCGGCTGCTGAAAGTACCGGTCCTCGGAACGGTGGTGCGAAACGCCGAAACGGCACGTTTCGCGCGCACGCTTGGCAGCTTGCTCGATGGAGGGGTGCCACTCCCCACGGCACTCGGCATTGCACAGCGATCGATCGCAAACACCCACATGTCCGAGTCGATCGATAAAGTGACGCGTGGGCTTAAGCAGGGCGGCGGCCTTTCTGGCCCGCTCGCCGCGACGGGTCTGTTCCCGCCGATGGCGCTCAGCTTCCTGCGCACCGGTGAGGAGACGGCGCAACTTGGCCTCATGCTGAATCGCCTTGCTGACGTTCTAGATCGGGACGTGCGTACCGCGATTCAGCGGATGATCTCCTTCATGACGCCAGCCATCACCGTGCTTATGGGCGGTGTGGTGGCGACCGTCATTGCTTCCATCATGACTGCAATCTTGGGCTTCAACGATCTGGCACTAGGACCCTAAACCATGCTCAACAAACTGAACCCGCGCCGGCGGGGCGAAGCCGGCTTCACGCTTCTCGAATTGCTCGTCGTGCTTGCCATTCTTGGCCTGCTTGCTGCGATCATCGCGCCCCAGGTGATCAAATACCTGGGCACATCCCGCACTCAGACAGCGAAAGTGCAAATCCAGAATGTGGTGGCGGCGCTTGAACTCTATCGTCTCGATGTTGGACGCTACCCAACGCCGCAGGAAGGGCTCAAAGCCCTGGTCGCCGCGCCCTCAACAGCGAACGGGTGGAATGGACCCTACCTGAAGAAGGACAGTGCGCTCGTCGATCCGTGGGGCGATGCCTACCTTTACAAAGTTCCGGGTGAGCACGGCGAAGTCGATGTCTTTTCGCTGGGTTCGGATAAGCAGCCGGGCGGTACCGGCGAGGCGCAGGATGTCAGCAGCTGGTAAATCCGATCAGGGCTTTACGCTACTGGAAGGGCTGGTGGTGATTGCGATCGTTGCGCTGATCGCGGCCATCATCGCCCCCAACATCGGCGCGTCGCTCGACCTGCTTTCGTTGCGCCAGTCGACGAGCACAATGCAGGCGGATTTGCGCGTGGCACGTGCGACTGCCATGCGCACGGGCGATCCCGTTACCATGAAGCCGCTGCTCCACGGGCGCGGCTACGATTGGATCGGCGGCACCAGACATCTTCCAGAGAACATCGTTCTAAAGATGTCGGGGCCAATTTCATTCATGGCCGACGGTTCCATGGTGGCCGCGAGTGTCTCGCTGACGTCTGGAACGCGCAAAATTCCGCTCGCCATCGACTCGACCACCGGCGCTGTAACGGCAGGAGGCCGGTGATGCATCGCGAAGCGGGATCAGCCCTCGTGGAAGCGCTGATTGGATCGGCCATCGTCGCGCTGGCTCTGGGCACGATGTTCCATTCCATCGTCGACAGTGCGGCCCGCAACCGCATGGCGGAGGAGAAGCGCTTTGCGACGCTCATCGCGCAGTCCGAACTTGCAACGGTCGGTTCGCTCGTACCCGTCGCACCAGGCGTGACGACAGGTCTATCGCTCGGCTTTCCATGGCGCATCCAGATCGAGCCCATGGAGAATCCCCTTCCCCCAAGCAATGCAGGGACAGTCTGGCGCGTGACCGTTTCCGTCCGTAATCCAAAAGGCCGCCAACTAGCTTCCATTTCAACGCTTGCGATTGGGCAAGGCACCTGACCGATGGCGGATCGCTCGGCCGGATATGCACTCGTGGAGATGCTGGCGACGCTCATTATTGTGGGCATGATAAGCGCAATGATGGTGTCTGGCCTTGGCGCAACCCAACGTGTCTGGGACCGGGTCGATGCGTCCAACGCAATGGGCGACGCCATCGCGGGCGCCCAGATGGTATTGCGGGAGCGCATCGAGCGGATATTTCCGGCAACCCGCTACGACAAAATCCCCTCTTACGCAGATTTGGATGGCGTAGCCGACAAGTTTATGTTTCTGGCGCCTCCCCGCGACGTGGGCGCGCCGTCGGCGTTGCGCCGTTATCTTTTGTCAATCGCATCCAATGGCGATCTTGTTCTTTCTTCGGTCAGCGATCTCGCTGCCGATCCGAACACGCCGAGCGAAAGCCTCGTCCTGTTGCATCATGTGCAAGGTCTCGATATTGCCTATTTCGGAGCTGCGCCGCCGGACAATCGGCCAGCCTGGCGATTTGCCTGGGAGCAGCGGCCAGCTCCACCGCAGTTAATCCGCATCCGCGTTCAGTTCGCGCCGCAGGATCCGCGTGTCTGGCCGGAACTGCTTATCAAACCCTTCGCGACAGTGGATTCCATGTGCGTGCTTGTGATCAGTACCAAACGGTGCAGGGGTAGAGCGTGAATTTCAAAGATCTCCTGAACACCGACCACGAAGCCATCATCCAATGGCTGCTTCACGCTTTTCGTTGGTGGACTGACGAACTCCTGGGAATGGCTCCGACGAAATGGCGTGACCGTTTTCTGAAACGGTCATCTGTAGTCGCAGAGTTCACGGATGCCGGTGTGACTTATCGGGACGAGCAATCCGGACAGATACTTCCGGAAAAGCCGCGTCGCTCGGTGAAGGTGCTGATGCCGGCTAGCCAGGTGCTTCTGCGCCGGATCGATCTGCCCGTTCTGCCGGCGAGCGATCTGAAACGAATGGTGGCCATCGATCTGGATCGGCTGACTCCCTTCAAGGCCGATCAGGTGCTGTTCGATACGGAAGTGATTTCTCGAGACGATGAGCACGGCCGCCAGCAAGTGATGGTGGGGGTAATCCCACGCCAGTCAGCCATCCGGACGCTCGAACTTTCGCGCGCCAACAATATTGAACCTGCAGCCTTGGGCGTTGCGGCGGGCCCAGGTACATCCTCGATGCTCGATTTTCTCCCGGCCCTGCAGGATGCGGAGGGCGGTAGCGCCGCACGCCGCCGCGCCACTTACATCTGGATCGCTGCCGGCGTCCTGCTCGCGTTCAACCTGTTCATGCTGACATATCGGGACGCCAGCGCCACCAATCAGCTGCGGGAAGCGGTCGAGTCCCAGCAGAGTCCCGTGACTGTAGCCATGCGTCTGCGCGACCAGGTGCAGAAGGAAGCATCGCGGCGCGCTACGCTCCTCCGTCTCCAGAAGCAAAGTGCGCCACTGCCGGTGCTCGATGCCATGTCGCAGGCGCTTCCGGACGGTGCCTGGGCCGAACATTATGAGTGGAACGGCCGCACCGTTCAGGTCAGAGGCTTTCGCAAGGACACTCCTGATTTGTTGGCGAAAATTGAAGCATCGCCATTGCTGCGCAATGCGCGCTCGTTGAGCTCCGATTCTCGTGCTGCGATGGCCACCACCGGGTCCTTCGAGCTGGCCGCAGATCGTGAAGGACGAACGCGATGAAGCCGCTTGCCCAAAGAGAGAGACGCCTGATCGCACTTGGCGTTCTACTGGCGCTGATTGCAGTGGTGGTGCTCGGAGTGATTGTGCCGGTATTCGGCGGAATGGCTACCCGTGCGCTGGAGCGCGGCGATCTCGTCGCCACCTATCAACGCAATCAGCGCGTGCTGGCAGGCATTCCGGTATGGCGAGCACAGTCGGTTGAGCAGAAGTCCACGGCGGCGAAGTTCACCATTATCGCGCCGACGCAGGCATTGGCCGCGGAAATGCTTAAGCAACGCATCAACCGGATGACGAATGAAGAAGGCGGCAGTGTGCAGACAGTTTCGGAAGTTCAGGGCGACACACCCGAAGGCTGGGTGAAAGTCCGCGCCGATCTGCAGCTGACGATGGCGCAATTGTACAAGAGCCTGACGCGGCTCGAAAGCGAGGCTCCCTATGTCGTTGTTGGATACCTTTCGGTCGCGGCCGACCGCGCGCAGAAGTCCGGGCATGCTGCCCCGATGGATGTCCGGATTGAGGTCTCATCTCCCGTTAAGGTCAGTCAACAGCCGTAGCCCGGAACTGATTCCCGCGGCTGTCGCCATGCTGTTGCTGATTACCGCCGGACTGCAGGTTGCGATGCCGTCATCCACCAGCCTGCCGGAGACCACACGATCGGTGCCCAAACCTGCGGTTGAACCGGCAGAGCCAGTTTCCCAGAATTATGCCGCCGTGCTGCAGCGGCCCATATTCGCGCCGGACCGCGCTCCTGTTCTGTTGCAGGCCGCTGCAACCGGAAACCTGAACGGCCTTGAGGTCCTTGGAACCGCGATTGCGGGAAGCGTCTCGGCCGCTCTCGTGCGAGACAATACCGGCCGGATCATGCGTGTGAAGCCGGATGCCGTTCTACAGGGCTGGCGTCTCGTTTCCATCGATCGCACGCAGTTGCTCTTCGATCGCGACGGTGAGCGGCGCACCATTGCGGTGACAGCGGCGCCAGCGCACGCGGGTGCCCATCCGCAACTTGCCACGCCGGCTGCGAAGAGCAGCGATGACGATGACGATGATGACGACAGCAGCAGCAAAAGCAGCAACAACAGCAACGATGATGATGACGATGATAACTAATTTCCGAATTCGGCTTGCGGCCTACGCAATATTTTCGCTGTCAGTGGCAGGCGTTGCTGTTGCGCAGCCCCAGCCTCTCACTCAACCCCCGGCCAGCCAACCGGCCGACCCTTCACCCCCGGCCAGCCAACCGGCCACCCCTTCCGCTGTTTACCCGGGAACGCAGCAATTTACGGCTGGTCCCCGCGTACCAGGCGGACGGTCGGGACAAACCAACGATGTCAGTCTGAACTTCCCCAATGCCGATGTTCACGAGGTCGCCAAGGCCATCCTGGGCGATATTCTCGGCGTGAATTACGCAGTGGATCCCCTTGTGACCGGCACGGTCACTGTGGAAACCGCCCGGCCGGTCGCCCGCAGCGACGTGCTACCGATTTTTGAGGAGGCGCTGCGCGCATCGAAGCTGGCGCTCGTTCGTCAGGGAGATGTGTACACCGTGGTTGCGCTCGAGAAAGCGCAGCGGCAGCCGCAACTCCTGCCGAGCACTTCCCCGGGCTACGGCAACGAGGCGATCCCGCTTCACTACGTCAATGCGACCGATCTGAAGAAGCTGCTCGATCCATTGTTGCCCGAGCACGCCATCGCAGCCGCGGATGCATCCCGCAATATGCTGCTCATCACCGGGACCGCCGGAGAGCGCAAATCGATCCGCGAATTGGTGCGGCAGTTCGATGTGGACTGGATGCACGGCATGTCTTTCGCGCTACTGGTTCCGCAGCGAACGGATATGCACGTGCTGCTGCCGGAACTCGACGCCATGGTGAATAGCAAGGATTCGCCGACGGCCGGCCTTGTGCGGCTCATTCCAATTGAGCGTCTGAACGGCATTCTGGCGATCTCCAGCCAGCCGAAATACCTCACCCAGCTCAAGAAATGGGTCGGCATTCTGGATCGCGCCAGCGGCGAAAATGAGCGCAAACTGTTCGTCTATCATGTGCAGAACGGCCGCGCCTCCGACTTGGCAACCGTGCTTGTTGGCGCGTTCGGCGGCACGCCAAATCAGCCAACCCAATCGACCACGCCGAACCTGACGGCGACCGGACAGGCAACGCCCGTCAACAATTATCGGCCAGGCTTCGGATCTCCAACCACTCCGGGCTCACCCACGGGCACCGGTCAGCCCGGCATGGGAATGGGATCCGGGCTGGGTTCGCCATCCGGCTCGAGCTTTGGATCCGGCACAGGCTTCCAGAACGGAAGCACCTTCGGCTCAAACTCCGGCCTCGCAAATGGAAGCCAGCTGGGAGAGAACAACACCAATGGCACGCAAGGGACGGCGATCGTTTCCCAGACGCTGATGCTGCCAGGTCAGGTGACGCCGATCAGCATCACATCGGACGACGGCAACAATTCGCTCGTCTTTTATTCCACGCCGCGGCAATACGGCCTTATCCAGGACGCGCTGCGGCAACTCGATGTGCTGCCGTTACAGGTTCTGATTGAAGCAGCAATTACCGAAGTTACGCTCAATGACAAGCTGCAATATGGCGTGCAGTGGCGCTTCAGCGGCAGCGGCGGTACCGCCGCCCTCACCCGGGGAACCGACGCTGGGCTCGCGCAGGTCTTCCCGGGCTTCTCCTATTTCTTTGCGACCGCTAATGGGAATATCGCGGCTGCGTTGAACGAGCTGTCCGATATCACGCACATCAAAGTCCTTTCGGCGCCGAAAGTGATGGTGTTGAACAATCACACGGCGCAATTGCAGGTGGGCGATGAAGTGCCCGTATTGCAGGCGCAGGTCACCTCGACATTGACCAGCGATGCCAGCATCACAAACGAAGTCAACTACGTGAGCACCGGCGTCATCCTGAATGTCACGCCCCGTGTCAACGACAGCGGCCTCGTGCTGCTCGATCTGCAGCAGCAGGTGAGCGACGTTTCCAGCACCACCTCGTCGAGCATCAATTCACCGACCATCCAGCAGCGCATGATTCAAAGCTCGATTGCCGTCAAGGACGGGCAGACCATCGCGCTTGGTGGACTCATCAAGGACAACACCAATCAGGAGAAAGTTGGCATCCCGTGGCTCAACGACATTCCTGGCGTGGGTTTGTTGTTCGGCTCGAACAACAACGAGCATGATCGGACCGAACTCTTGGTGCTCCTGACGCCTCGGGTGGTTCGCAACGCCGAAGACGTAAAGACGATTACGGATGAGTTGCGCGAGAAAATTCACTCCGCGACACCGTTGCCGGCTGCTACGGAACGATGACGCGAAGGCGTGACCAAGGGTATGCAATGCTGGCGGCGATTCTCGGGATCGCCGCCTTCAGCTATGTGTCGTTCGAGGTGATTGCCGAAAATCGCGGCATCATCTCGGAAGCGCAGGCCGAGAATGAGCGTGCGAGATTGAAGGCTGCCTGCGACGCAGGGGTGGAAGCGGCTGCTTCGGGACTGGCCAGCAAGGACAAGCGCCAGCAATGGCTGATCGATGGCACCAGCCGGCAGTTCATGTTCGACGATATTGCGCTCACCATCACGATCGAGGACGAGCGGGGGAAGGTCCCCTTAAATGGGGTCAATGAGGATCAGGTTCGCCAGCTTTTTCAGGCGGCGGGCGCTTCCGGTTCCCAACTCAGCACATTGGTCGACAGCTATGAAGACTGGATCGATCCGGACAGTGAAAGGCGGCAGAGCGGCGCCGAAACCGATCAATATGCGCCATTCGGCTACAAGCCGCGAAACGGATCCTACCACACCGTGCCTGAACTTCGCCTGTTGAAAGGGATGGACGACATCCTCTATGCGCGGGTCGCACCGGCTGTGACGGTATTCTTTGGCGAAAGCGGCGGGTTCAGCGAGGACACCTCGCAAGTTCTCGCGCTACAGGCGTTGAGCGAGGTTGGCCCGAACTCGCCCGACATCATTCAGCGGCAACAGGAACTTGCGGGCCTTGTGCCCGCAAGGGACGTAAAGAATCCACCCTATTTGATCGGCCGGACGCTTACCGTGAAAGTCGATGCGAAACGCGCAGGCGCGGAAATGAAGCGCTCCGCTATCATCGAACTGACCGGCAATGTGCAAGAGCCAGTGTGGTACCGCTACCTCGATTGATTACAGCAGCGTGCCGTACAGCCACACCAGCCAGAATGCGAACGACAGCGGAATGCCGAACGCAATCCGTTCGGCGAGGGCAGCTCTTCCCCGGAAAATGACCGCCATGCCAATCCAGACAAACGCAATAGCGCACGCGACGAGCACGACCGAGGGCAACGCCTGCCAGCCCAGCCACGCACCGGCCGCAGCTGCAAGTTTCGCATCCCCTAGTCCCAGACCTTCCCGGCCGCGCGCGCGCCGGTAAAAAGCCGCGATCGCATAGAGTACCGCGAATCCGGCAGCTGCGCCGATCAAGTGGCCGAGCGGATCGTGGTCCGGCAGCCAGAGGGACAACAGGAGTCCGCCGGCAATCAGCGGAAGAGTGACAACGTCAGGCAACCTGAAATCGAGCAGGTCGACCAGGCTGAGCCCGAGCAGCGCCCATCCAAGCATCAGTGTAGCCGGCAACAGAAACGTCAGCGGCATCACCGCCGCAGCCCAGACCCCGAGAACGACTGCGACGGCAATGGTGGCAAGCGGCGGCGGGATTTGCGCTGTCTGGTATCGGGTGAAGATGGTTGCGGCCCACCCAGCACCGGCTCCCGCGCCAGCTGCAAGCAGCAGGGGCAAGAATTGAGCGATCGGTATCCCGCTCAAGTGGACTCCAATTGATGGATTTGCCGGCATCCGTCTACTGCGAAGACCAGTTGCGGTTTAGCGGCGGTTGAAGGCATGATGGGCATTCGCGGGCTGTCCACGCCGGGAGGATGGTTGCGCATTCGAGCAAAAGCCCGGCGGGTCACTCCGGATATGGCAAATCTCGATAACAGCGGTTCCACCCCTCTCGCTATGGCGTCGGCGAAAGGGACCGTCAAATGGTTCAATTCCACAAAGGGCTATGGCTTTATCACCCTCGAAAACGGTGGTGATGCGTTTTGCCACGCCTCCGCGCTGGCGGCGATAGGAACGCCGAACATGCCGACGGGCGCAACGGTCATCTGCGACTTGCAGGATTCGCCTCGCGGATTGCAGGTTGTAGCGGTCCACAGCGTCGATACCAGCACCGCGGAACAAGCGGCACCGCGCCGTCCCCGTGGCGGCGGCTTCGGCGATCGTTACGGCGGCGGCGAAGACCGCTTTGGCGGTGGTGACCGGTTCGGTGGTGACGACCGTTTCGGCGGTGGCGACCGGTTCGGCGGCGGCGGTGGCGACCGGTTCGGCGGCGGCGGCGGCGACCGGTTCGGCGGCGGCGGCGGCGGACGCTTCGGTGGCGGTGGCCGGTTCGGCGGCGGCCCACGCTATGGTGGCGGAGAACGCTTCGGCGGCGAGGCGCGCGACAGCGGCCCCTCCGGTCCCATGGTGGAAGGCAGGGTCAAGTTCTTCAATGAACAGAAGGGCTTCGGCTTTGTCATGCCGGAAGGCGGCGGCGGAGATGTGTACCTCCACGCCAGCGCACTCCGGCGGTCGGGGCTCTCCAGCCTCGCAACCGAGCAGCGCATTCGCTACTCCACCCGGAACGGCATGAAGGGGGTGGAAGTCGATCGGATCGAATTGATCTGATGCACTAATCGGCAATCTCCTCATTTTCTGCAACGCTGCCCCCGCGAGTTAAGGAAGCTCACGTCGTTGAACAGGCGTTTACCGCCCCTATATAGGTTCGATTTATATCGGGCTTATATACGGTTTCGGGGCTCATGGACGTTCGGACCATCTGTCTCGGCATCCTCACGCGCGGCGACGCGACTGGATACGAGATCAAGAAGATTTTTGAGGAAGGCGGGCTTCAGCACTTTGCTGAGGCGAGCTTCGGCTCGATCTATCCGGCGCTCAGCCGCCTGACCGACGAGGCTCTGGTTTCGGTCCGCGAAGAATCGCAGGAAAAGCGGCCCGACCGGAAAGTTTACTCGATCACTCCGGCCGGCCGTTCGGCGTTACTCGCCGCACTGATGAAGCCCTTGCCGGAGGACCGGCACCGCTCACCGTTCGCATTCGCCATGCAGTTTTCGGATTTGCTGCCACAGGCAAGGGTTCACGCGCTGGTGGACGGTTACATCGTGCAAGCGGAGAAGAAGCTGGCACAGCTGCAGCAAAACGCATCGGAGCATATCTTGCCGGGCGAACGCTTTGCCGCCGAGTTTGGCCACGCCATGTACAAGGCCATCGTCGATTTCCTGCGTTCGCGCCGCGCGGAAATCGAACAACAGGGTCTTCAGGCCGCGGAGTAAGTGAAATGCTGAGACGCATCCTGACGAACATTCGCGAATGGTGGGACCGTGTGCAGCCCGGCTTCTGGCGGCGGATGAATTCCGGCTACCGCGCGGCAATCGTCATTCTTGTCCTCGTCGTGGTGTGGATTGGCTCAGGCTTTCTGACGGGCAGCCACACACCGCAATCGCAGGATACCGCGGCCGCCAAGGCCAACGACATTTCGCGTGTCCAGGTCGCGATGCTGACCGCCTCGCCGCGCGACGCCACCCTTACCGTGCGGGGCCGCACCCAGGCGCTTCATTGGGTCGATACGCGCGCGCAGGTCGACGGCATCGTTAAGGCCATTCACTTCGAGAAGGGCGATCACGTCAACGCCGGCGACGTTCTGTGCGAGTTGATGGTGAACGACCGTGAGGCGAAGCTCGATCAGGCGAAAGCATTGGTGGCAGAGCGCCAGAAGGAATGGGACGCCGCCGACAATCTGCTGAAGCAGGGCGCGACCTCAGCAACATCCGCAAAGCAGGCGATGGCTGCTCTCGAGGCAGCCCGTGCGGATCAGCGCACGCAGGCGATCGGACTCGAAAATACGCGCATCCTCGCGCCGTTCAGCGGGTACGTTGACGATCGCTACGTCAACGTTGGCGATTACATGCGCGTTGGAGACAAGTGCGAGCTGGTCATCGCACCCGTGCCGTTCCTCGCGGTAGGCGCGGTGTCCGAACAAGATGTCGGCAAATTGAGGATCGGCGCGCCGGCAAGCGCAACACTGGTCACGGGCGAAACCGTCACAGGAAAAGTCTACTTCGTCGCCACCAAGGCTGACGCCACCACGCGCACCTTCCGGATTGAAATCGAGCTTCCCAATTCCGATGCTCGCCTGCGCGACGGCGTGAGCGCTGACATCCATATCCCGGTTAAACAAGTCGAAGCGATGAAAATCTCGCCGGGAATCCTTGTGCTGAACGATAGCGGCGTGGTGGGCGTGCGTACAGTTCAGGATGGCATCGTGCATTTTAAGCCGGTCAACGTGGTCTCCGACGGACCGGATGGCATGTGGGTGACCGGACTGCAAAACGGAACGACCGTAATAACGGTCGGACAGGAGTTCGTGGCGGAAGGCTCGCGCGTCAAAGCGGTCACCGCGGGAGCGCGCGCATGACAAGAATCGTTGAATGGGCGGTCAAGAATACGCGGCTGGTGATCGCCGCGTTCGTTGTCACGATCATTGCCGGCGTTCTGGCGTTCATCGCCATTCCGAAGGAATCGGATCCCGACATTCCAATTCCGTACATCGTCGTCCAGGTAGATTATCCCGGCATCAGCCCGGAAGACAGCGAGCGGCTGCTCGTCAAGCCGATGGAAAATTACCTCCGCTCGATCCAGGGCCTCAAGGAGATGACGGGACGCGCCTATCAGGGCGCAGGCGTCATTATCATGCAATTCGATGTGTCCTTTAATAAGGACCGCGCACTGGCCGACGTGCGCGCGCAGGTGGATACTGCGCGTGCCGAACTGCCGCCCGATGTGCAGCAGCCAATCGTGCAGGAAATCAGCACCAGCCTGTTTCCTGTGATTTCGGTTGCCCTCTCCGGCGATGTTCCCGAACGCACGCTCTATCACCTCGCACGCGATCTCAGCGACCAGCTGAAAACCATCCCAACCGTGCTCGATGCACAGCTGTCCGGCGACCGCGCCGAAATGCTCGAAATCGTCATCGATCCGGCGAAGCTCGAAAGCTATGGCATCACGCAGCAGGAGATGTTCAACGCGATCACCAACAACAACACGCTGATCGCGGCGGGCTCCATCGATACCGGGCATGGCAGCTTTGCCGTCAAGGTGCCGGGTGTGATCGAGAGCCCGCAGGACGTACTCAACCTGCCGATCCGCGCCAACGCCGATGCTTCAGTGACGCTGAAGGATGTCGCGCAGGTCCGCCCGACGTTCTATGACGCCTCCAGCTACTCCACCATCAACGGCAAGCGCACCATCGCCATAGACGTGACGAAGCGCGTCGGCGCCAACGTCATCCAGAACAACCTTGCTGTGCGCCAGCTTCTGGCACAGGCGCAGAAATACTTTCCGGCGGGCGTGCACGTATCGTTCGTGGGCGACCAGTCCACCGATATTCGCGATCAGCTGGGCTCGCTTTCTGACGCCATCATTCTTGCCATTATCCTCGTCATGATCGTGGTTGTGGCGGCGCTCGGCCTGCGCTCCGGCCTTCTGGTCGGCGTCGCGATCCCGACATCATTCCTGATGAGCTTCATGGTGCTGAAGAGCGGCGGCTACACGCTGAACTTCATGATCATGTTCGCCATGCTGCTGGCGGTGGGCATTCTGGTCGATGGCGCCATCATCGTGGTGGAGTATGCCGACCGCAAAATGACAGAAGGCCATCCGCCGAAGCTTGCCTTCGCGGAAGCGGCGCGGCGCATGTTCTGGCCCGTTGTCAGCTCCACGGCCACAATGGTCGGTGCCTTCCTGCCCATGCTGCTGTGGCCCGGCATCGCCGGCGAGTACATGAGCTTCTTTCCGAAGACGCTGATTATCGTGCTCAGCAGCTCGATGATCGTGGCGCTGATCTTCCTGCCCGTGCTGGGCGGCTTTTTCGGCAAGGCCCCCGAGCGGAACGAAAAACACGAAAAGGCCATCGAGGCCTCGGAAACGGGCGACTGGCGCGATATTCCCGGCATCACCGGCTGGTACGCACATTTGGCCGACTGGATCACCCACAATCCCGGCAAGATGATGGGCATCGCGGCGGCGGCTGTCGTCGTGGTGCTGACGCTGTTCATTACGCACAACCACGGCAGCGAATTCTTCGTGCAGACCGATCCGACCGAAGCCACGGTTCTCGTTTCCGCGCGCGGCAATCTTGCCGCGAGCGAGAAGCGCGATCTGGTGATGAGCGTTGAAAAGCGGATCGAGAGCGTAAAAGGTGTCGACTACATCTACGCCAATTCCGGCGGCAATCCGTCCAGCCAGAACATTCCCGTCGACAATATCGGCCGCATCACCGTGGTACTGAAGCCGTACAAAGAGCGGGCGCGCGGCGACACCATTCTCGAAGAAATCCGCAAGCGCACGGCCGATATGGCCGGCATCAAGGTGGAAGTGCGCAAGCCGGAAGGCGGGCCCTCTTCCGGCAAGGACGTGATGATCGACGTGAATTCCGACGATTATCTCTCGCTGCTGCAAACCACGGCGAAACTTCGCAAACACGTGGACGGCATGTCGACCTTGCGCGACATCGAGGACACGCGTCCGCTACCGGGCATCGAGTGGGACCTAGACGTCAAGCGCGATGTGGCCCAACGCTTCGGTGTGAGCACGCAGGCCATCGGCGCCGCAGTGCAGCTGGTGACGGACGGCATTTTCGTCGGCCGTTACCGGCCCGCGGATTCCACCCGGCTGGTGGACATTCGCGTCCGCTATCCGAGCCAGGACCGCGGCATTCATGCGCTGGACCAGGTTCGCGTGGCAACCGCTGACGGCATGGTGCCGATCAGCACGTTTGTGCAAGTCCGGGCGGCGCCGCAGGTGAACACCATCGAACGGGTGAATGCGCATCGCACCTATCATGTGCGCGCCAACGTGAAGCCCGGCCTTAACGTCAATGCCGAAGTGCAGAAGATCAAGGACTGGGTGAATACCCAAACCTTCCCGCACACCGTCCATGTGAAATTCCGCGGTGCCGATGAAGATCAGCAGGAAGCCGGCCAGTTCCTGATCCTTGCCGCGTTCATGGCGCTGTTCATCATCGCGGTGGTGCTGCTGGCGATGTTCAACAGCTTCTACCACGCCAGCCTGATCCTCCTCGCCGTGATTCTCGCGATGATCGGCGCGCTGCTCGGCATGGTGGTGATGGGACAAGCCTTCTCCATCATCATGACGGGCACTGGTTTGCTGGCGTTGGCGGGCATCGTGGTGAACCACAACATCGTGCTGATCGACACGTACCATAAGCTGCTCGATTCGGGCATGAACCCGATCGAAGCGGTGATCCGTTCCGGCGCGCAGCGGCTCCGGCCGGTGTTTCTTACCACCGTTACGGCAATCTTCGGCCTGTTGCCGATGATGGCGGCCGTGGAAATCGATTTTGCGGCCCGCACCATCACCATCGGCGATCCGTTCGCGATGATGTGGATGCAGCTCTCCACGGCCATCGTGTTCGGCCTCGCCTTTTCGAAAGGCATCACGCTCGGCCTGGTGCCGGCGCTGCTTGCCTATCCACACCGTGTGCGCGAGACAGGTCATGGCTTCCTGTGGATGATGGGCCGCATCTTCGGCTGGCCGATCCGCGCCGTCCGCAATCGCGGCAGACGCATCCCGCCCGGCGCCGTGCAGCAGCCGGCGGAGTAAGTTACTCCGCCGCTGCGACCGGCACTTGCCGGGCGATCCCCGGAACGACATCCGGATCGCTTTCCACCGCCTTGAGTCGTTCGCGCACGGCCGCGGCTTCCTTCTGCTTGTTCCACATGGCAGCGTAATGACCGCCGCGCGCCACCAGCTCGGCATGGCGCCCGCGTTCCACAATCTGGCCGTGATCGAGCACCAGGATTTCATCGGCATCCACCACCGTTGAAAGCCGGTGCGCGATCACCAGCGTGGTGCGATTTCTCGACACCTCGCGCAGGGCCGACTGGATTTCGCGCTCGGTCTGGGTGTCGAGCGCAGAGGTTGCCTCGTCCAGCAGCAGGATGGGCGGATTCTTCAGAATGGTGCGGGCAATGGCGACGCGCTGTTTCTCACCACCGGATAATTTCAAACCCCGTTCGCCCACCATGGAATCGTAGCCCAGCGGCAGCTCGCGGATGAAGGGATCGATCTGCGCCATGCGCGCCGCCTGCTCGATCTCCGCTTCGCCGGCACCAATGCGGCCGTAAGCGATGTTGTAGCGGATGGTGTCGTTGAACAGCACGGTATCCTGCGGAACGATACCGATATTTTCGCGCAGGCTCGCCTGCGTTACATCGTGGATATCCTGCCCGTCGATGGTCACGCTGCCGCTTTGGATATCGTAGAAGCGATAAAGGATGCGCGAAACGGTGGATTTGCCCGCGCCCGACGGCCCGACGATCGCCACGGTTTTGCCGGCCGGCACCTCGAAAGTGATTCCCTTCAGCACCACCCGTTCGCGTTCGTAGGAGAACACTACGTTCTCGAAGCGGATGTCGCCGCCGCGCACCGCCAACGGTTTTGCGTCCGGCTTGTCCTTCACCTCCTGCGGCTGGTGCAGCAGGCGGAACATGGCATCCATGTCCACCAGGGCCTGGGTGATTTCGCGATAGACGGTGCCGAGGAAATTCAGCGGCTGATACAGCTGCATCAGGATGGCGTTGGCCATCACGAAATCGCCCACGCTGAACCGCCCTGCCCGTATGCCCAGCGCCGTCATCGCCATCACCGCGCCCATGCCAAGCGCTACGATGACGGCCTGCCCCGTATTCAGCACCGACAGCGATGTCTGCGCCTGAATGGACGCATTGGCGAACCGTTCCATCGACTGATCGAAGCGGCGCGTCTCGTGCTTTTCGTTGCTGAAGTATTTTACTGTCTCGTAATTCAGCAGGCTATCGACGGCCTTGGTGTTGGCGTCCTGATCGCTCTCGTTCATTTCGCGGCGGAAGCGGATGCGCCAGCGCGTGATGGCGAAGGTGAACCAGATGTAGAGCACCACCATGATGATGGTGGCGAGCGTGATCCAGAGATCCAGCTTCACGATCATGATGGCGCTGAACAGGATCAGCTGAAAAATGGTGGGAAAGATGTTGAAGATGGCGAAAGACAGCAGCGTATCGATGCCGCGCGTGCCGCGCTCGATCACGCGCGACAGCCCGCCCGTTTTGCGCTCCAGATGAAAGCGCAGCGAAAGCGTGTGCACGTGCATGAACGTAGAGACGCCCACCTCCCGCACGGCGTGATATTGCACTTTGGCGAAGATGCCGTCTCGCAGTTGCGCGAACGTCTGCATCAGAATGCGCGCGACCACATAGCCGCCAATGAGAGCGACCGTGGCAAAAATCGCGATGGTGGCCGGCGGCTTCTTCGTCAGCTGGTTGGTGATCCAGCCCATGAACAGCGGAAAGGCAGTGGTGGCCAAAATCGCCAGCAGCAGGCAGACGATGGAAAAGAACACCCGTGCCCTCAGCCCGGGATATCCTTTCGGCCACAGATAGGGCAGCAGCATCCACAGCGGCCGCAGCGACGGCGCGCCTTCGCCTTCTTCGGTGTGCAACCCTGCCATGTCTCAGGGTCCCGTATTGGCGCTGCCGAACATCAGGAAACCGGCAATGAGGGCGAGAAGGGCCAGCGCTATGATGATGACGAACGCTTTTCGAAAGTTTACTCTCTTCAATGCAACCTCTAAATACCAAGGGCCGTAGCGGAGGCATGTAGGAACATTAGTCCCTCGCTGCAATCCGATTGCACGGCGATGACCCGCGATCATGCAAAGTTCTTCTGATCCGTCTGCAAACAAAACCGTGTGCATGTTCTGCGGTTCTTCGCCGGGGACCGACCCGGCGTATCTGGAGGTGGCGCGGGTTTTCGGCGAATTGATTGGAGAGAAGGGCTGGCGGCTGGTTTACGGCGGCGGCGCCACCGGGCTGATGGGCGAAGCGGCGCGTGCCGCTCTGGCGGCCGGCGCGGAGGTGATCGGCGTTCGCCCCACGCCGCTCGATCATCTGGAGCGGCCGCAAGGCGGTATCGCCATGATTCATACGCCGGACCTGTTCGAGCGCAAGCAGCGCATGATCGCGATGAGCGATGCCTTCGTCATTCTTGCCGGTGGCCTCGGCACCCTGGACGAGTTTTTCGAGGTGGTTACCACGGCGCAGCTTGGCATGCATGAGAAGCCGATCCTGCTGGTCAACACCAATAACTATTTTGCGCCGCTGTTCGCGCTGCTGCAGCACTGCGGGACGCAAGGCTTCATCTACCGCGACGTGAGCCGGTTGATTCATGTCGTGCGGTCCGCAGAGGAAGCGATCGCGCTTCTGTAGAGCATTGCTCATCGCCGCAGCCGTCCTTCCAGCGCCACGATTACCAGCGCGGCCCACACGCAGCCGAAGGTCACCGCGTCCAGCCGCGTGAAGTGTTCGCCGAAGCCGAAGATAGCGAGAATCAATGTGATCGACGGCGCGAGGTATTGCAGGAAGCCGAGCGTGGAGAGGCGAATGCGCCGCGCGCCGGAAGCGAACATCGCCAGCGGCACCGCGGTGAGCGGGCCGCCGAAAATCAGCAAGGCATCGGTGGAAATCGTCGTGCCGTGAAAAGCCCCGGTGCCGCTTAAGGTCCAGAACAGCACCAGCACGAGCGTTACCGGAAACAGGATCAAGGTTTCGATGGTCAGGCCGTCCATCGCATCCACATTCGCCCGCTTGCGAAAATAACCGTAGAAGCCGAAGGACAACGCCAGCGCCGGTGCGATCCAGGGGATGTGACCCACATCCAGCGTTTTCAGGATCACCGCCGCGCCGGCCAGCACCACAGCAAAAAGGCGCAGGCGCGAAAGGTGCTCGCCGTAAAACGCCACGCCCAACGCAATCGAAAGCAGCGGCACGATGTAGTAGCCGAGGCTCGCCTCCACCAGCTGATCGGACGCCACGCAATAGATGTAGATCAGCCAGTTGATGCTGATGAGCACACTGGTGAGCGTGAGCGTCGCAAGGATTCGCGGATTGCGAACCAGCGCGAAAAGATGCAGGATCCGTCCCCGCGCGAACGACACAACCGCCACAAAGATCGCGCACCACAGCACCCGATGCACGGTGATCTGGAACGGCGGCACATCGGCGAGCCAGCGCCAGTAGATCGGCACGATGCCCCAGAAGATGTAGGCCAGCGCGGCGTAGGTTACGCCGGCCAGATCATCCTTTTGCAGCGATGCCTCGGCGCCTTCCAGCGGCGCGCCGGTTTCGCCGGCCGCGGCGAGTTCGCCGGAGGCTACGTCTCTTCCCGCGATTTCCTCCATCATCTTCATCGCAAAGACACCAACTCAACCCTCCCCTTTGAGGGAGGTCAAAAAAATCGAGGTCAAATTTATCCTCCCCCGCTTGCGGGGGAGGTGCCGAATGCGAGCGAAGCGAGCACGAGGCGGAAGGGGGATATGCAGTTCCAACTCCCCCTACCGTCTCGCCATCGCGCTTCGTGCTCGGCGAGCCACCTCCCCCGGAAACGGGGGAGGATGACCAGAGGCATTACCCCTCCCCGAAATTTGGCTCGCGCAAAATTCGACCCGCCGTCAAGGGAAGGGTAGGTACTCTTGTGCATGTCAGTCGCGCGGGAATCACAGAATGGCGTCACCGCTTCACTTCCCAGGTCGTGCCATCGGGGCCGTCTTTCAGCTGGATGCCTTGTGCCAGAAGCTCGTCGCGGATGCGATCGGACTCCTTGAAATCGCGCGCTTTCCGCGCGGCGTTGCGCGCCTCGATGGCGCGGGCGATTTCCACTGTGTCGACCGCTTTCTTCGATACGAGCCGCTCCGACATCGGGTTGAACCCAAGCAGCGACAAACCGCCGGCCAATTCTTCCGGCGAGGACTTGTGCAATTCCGCAATCGCCTGCGGCGTGTTGAGATCGTCACTGAGCGCGGCAAGAAACGCCTCGCCATGCCTGATGGCGGTGACCGGCTCGGCGACATCATACCAGCGCTCCAGGGTATCCCAGCTTTCCTTCATGCCGGCGAGCGTCCAGTCCATAGGCTGCCGGTAATGCGCGCGCAGCATGTTGAAGCGCAGCACATCGCCCGGCCAGTCTTCCAGCAGTTCGTGGATGGTGACGAAGTTGCCGAGCGACTTCGACATCTTCTCGCCTTCCACATTGAGGAAGCCGTTGTGCATCCACACGCGCGCCAGCACATGGCCATGATGCGCCCCTTCCGACTGCGCAATCTCGTTCTCATGGTGAGGAAACACCAGATCGATGCCGCCGCCATGGATGTCGATGGTCTCTCCCATGGTGGCCTCGATCATCGAGGAGCATTCGAGATGCCAGCCAGGCCGCCCGCGCCCCCAGGGCGATTCCCAACCCGGCGTGTTCTCGTCGCTCGTTTTCCACAGCACGAAATCTGCCGGACTCTTCTTGTACGGCGCAACGTCCACCCGCGCGCCGGCGATCATCTCGTCCAGCGGGCGGCGCGACAGCTTGCCGTAATCCGCCTTCTTCGGCACATCGAACAGCACATGACCTTCGGCCTCGTACGCAAGGCCTGCATCGATCAGTATACGGATCATCGCGACCATCTGCGGCACGTGTTCGGTGGCGCGCGGCATGGCTGTAGGTGTGAGATTGCCCAGCGCCTCCACATCCTGCTGGTAGACGGCGTAGGTGCGCTCCGTCAGCTCGCGCACCACCTCCAACACATCGACATCGCGGTCGCCGCGCAGTTCCAGCGCGCGCGTGTTGATCTTGTCGTCGATGTCGGTGATGTTGCGCACATAGGTGACGTGCTCCGCGCCGTACAAATGGCGCAGCAGCCGGAACAGCACGTCGAACACGATGGCCGGCCGCGCATTGCCGATATGCGCATAATCGTAAACCGTCGGCCCGCACACATACATGCGCACATTGTTCGGATCGATCGGCGCGAACGGCTCTTTCGCGCGCGCCAGTGTGTTGTAGAGACGCAGAGTCATTTGCGGGCCTTCTCCCGATAGATTCGCCGCAATTTGTCGGGCATTACCGGCGAGACTTTCTTTGAGCAGCGGTAGCGGCGGATTCTCAAGCCATAAAGCGCCTCGATGGACTGCACGAAGGACTCCACCTGCGAGGTAAATTCCCAGATCTCCTTCCGCCTTGCCTTCGTGGTGGCCGTCCAGCGTCCGGTCTTGAGCGCGTTCAGGTTGCCGGGCGGCGCACCCCTGCCCCGTTTCCTGGGCGGCGGCGGGCTACCAGATGTTGTACCCTCCGCCCCATGAATTGTTTTGGGGGGATCCGGCGCGTTTTCCGCGGCACCGTGTTCGGCCGGGGCACCACTAAATGTTGTGGTCAGGCCTCTATTAATTGTTTTGGGGGTATTTTGCACTTTTCTGGTCTCAATCCCGCTAAATTCGGTGTTCAAGGCTGTAATTCCGTAGCGATAGGAAATTATATAGCCTCTTGGGGTGGTCGGGTCAAGGCATGCCCGGTGGAACGCCACGGCAGAAACGCTGTTTGGGGGTCCAGCTTCACGCGGGGTTCCCTTCGCTGCACGGCTTGATGTTCTTACCATGCGGTGTTGGACTGATAACGCCTGTTTGGGAGGGGCTCATGGGATTTGGCGAAGCGATCCGCATCTGTTTAAGCAAGTACGTCGATTTCAACGGCCGGGCTCCGCGTTCGGAATATTGGTGGTTTGTGCTGTTCGCGCTGCTGGTGGGGATCGCCACCGCGCTGATCGACCGGGTGGTGGCGCCCGGCTACGTGGCGGCGCATGGGCGCGGACCCGTCAGCATGGTGGCATCGCTGGCGCTGCTGCTGCCTTCGCTGGCCGTCTCGGTGCGCCGGCTGCACGACATCGACCGCACGGGCTGGTGGATTCTGATCATCTACGTGGCGGTGCTTGTGCTGGCGTTTGTTGCCATCGGCGCCGCGTTCACCGGGCATGCCGCCGCTGCACTGATCATGCTGCTCATCATGCTGGCGCTGTGCGTCTGGCTGATCGTGTGGTTCGCGACGAAGGGCACGGCGGGACCGAACCGCTTCGGCCCCGATCCGCTGGCGAACGATGCGACGCCGACGCCTTCGCCTGCACCGGCGGTGTGACGACCAACCCAATTCGTCATGGCCGGGCTTGTCCCGGCCACCAATGACCCCGACGCGGCTCAAAAACTACGGCTGCTTTGGCGAATCGTTTTTATCGATGGCGAGAGTTTGAGTCTTTCTCGCCCGCCGCATTCCAACAATAGCAGGATAGAGGTCATCCCAGTCGGGATTCTCCCGCTCGATCAGGTTGACCTTCCAGTCACGCTTGTATTTCTTCAGCGACTTCTCCCGCTGGATCGCCGAAAGAATGCTTTCGTGCACTTCGTACCAGACGAGGCGGTGCACGCCATATTTCTTGGTGAACCCGTCGATCAGGCCGTTCCGATGTTCGAAAATGCGTCCAGGAAAACGGCTGGTCACACCGATGTAGATGGTGCCGTGGCAACGGCTCGCCATCATGTAGACAGCGATTCCGACATTGTAGGTGTCGCGTGAAACCATGGCCCAGCATGGAGGGCATGGGTGGCCGGGACAAGCCCGGCCATGACGATTTACTTTAAGCCGGCTCACCCTTAAGTCGCGCCAGCGCACGCGCGCGGCCGATGAGGGGAAGAAGCTTCTTCATTTCGGGACCGCTGTCGCGGCCGGTGAGCGCCAGCCGCAGCGGATGAAAGAGCGCGCGGCCCTTGGCGCCGGTTGAATTCGACACCGCTTTCGCCCACGCGCTCCAGGTCGATTCATCCCACGGCTCGAGGGGAAGCAGTTCGGCCGCTTTCGTCACCAGCGCCGCATCTTCGATAACCGGCGTAATCGGACCGGCAACCAGGCTCCACAAGTCTTTCGCATCGGAGAGATGGATGATGTTGGCCTTTACGGCTTCCCAGAATGTTTCGCTTGCGGGAATGCCAAGCTCAGTCAGCCGCTCATGAACGTCGGTGTACGGAAGCGAATGCAGCAGCTTCGCATTCAGGCCCTTCAGTTCGGCCGGATCGAAATGCGCCGGCGCACGGCCGATCTTGGCAAAATCGAATTCCTGCACCAGCGCATCGAGCGACGGCCGCAATTCAATCGCATCCGACGTGCCGGTTTTCGCCAGATAACAGGCCAGCGCCAGGGGTTCGATTCTCTCCGCGCGAATTTCCTGCAACGAGAGCGAGCCGATGCGCTTGGACAACGCCTCGCCGCCCGCGCCCACCAGCAGCGGGAAATGCGCGAACACCGGCACGGCCGCGCCGAGCGCTTCGAAAATCTCGATCTGCACGGCCGTGTTGGTGACATGATCCTCGCCGCGGATCACATGCGTGATGTTGAAATCCACGTCGTCCGCCACTGAGGGCAAGGTGTAGAGGAAGCGGCCGTCCTCGCGGATCAGCACCGGATCTGAGAGATGCGCGGTGTCGATCTCAACATGGCCACGCACCAGATCGTGCCAGCGCACCTTGCTTTGCGAGAGTTTGAACCGCCAGTGCGGTTTGCGGCCCTCGCCTTCCAGCCTGGCGCGTTCGTCCGGCGTGAGCTTCAGGGCGGCGCGGTCGTAGACCGGGGCTTTCCGCATCGCGATCTGCCGCTTGCGGCGGCGCTCCAATTCATCGGCGGATTCGTAAGCCGGATAGAGATGGCCGCCGGCCTTCAGCTTTTCCGCCGCGCACGCGTGCGCGCCGGCGCGTTCGATCTGACGGGCGAACGTGTCGTGGTTCAGTCCCAGCCAGCTCAGGTCTTCCAGAATGGCGCGTTCGTACTCGGGCTTGCTGCGCTCGGTATCGGTGTCATCGATGCGCAGCAGAAATTTGCCGCCCTCTTTGCGCGCGAACAGCCAGTTGAGCATGGCGGTGCGCGCATTGCCGACATGCAGCAATCCCGTGGGCGACGGCGCAAAACGGACGATGGTGGTCATGACAGCACACGCGTGGAGCGCGCCCCCCTCCCCTCGCGGGAGGGGGCGAATTGCTGGAGCGAAGCGGAAGCAATTCGGGGGAGGGGGCATTCGTGTTGCACAACACCCCTCCCCCAAATTCTCGCGCTTTCAGCGCTCGAATTTGCCCCCTCCCGCGAGGGGAGGGGGAGATCGTGTGCGTGCGCGCGCGCCGGGGATGACGATTTAGAGCGTTCAAACATCTCTCGCATCTCTGAAAGCATTGGTGATCGGATAGCGGCGATCGCGGCCGAAGTTTTTGCGGGTGATCTTCACACCCGGCGGCGCCTGCCGGCGCTTGTATTCCGACGTGTACAGCAGCTGCTCGATGCGTTTCACCACCGCGGGATCGTAGCCTTTCGCGACCACTTGCTCGAATGACATTTCGCCTTCCACCAGCGCTTCCAGAATGCCGTCGAGAATTTCATAGGGCGGCAGCGAATCTTCGTCCTTCTGGTTGGCGCGCAATTCGGCGGACGGCGGGCGGCTAATCACATTCTCCGGCATCACGCGGCCCTGCGGCCCCAGGCAGCCGCGCGGCACATTCGCATTGCGCCAGCGCGACAGGCGGAACACCTCCGTCTTGTACACGTCCTTCAGCACGTTGAAGCCGCCGCACATGTCACCATAGAGCGTGGCGTAACCCACGCTCATCTCGCTCTTGTTGCCGGTGGTGAGCACCATGGGCCCGAACTTGTTCGAGATCGCCATCAGGATCAGCCCGCGAATGCGCGACTGAATGTTCTCTTCCGTGGTGTCCACCGCGCGGCCAGCAAAGGTTCCTTTGAGCGAATCGGTGAAGGCGGCCACCGCCGGCTCGATGGGCACGGTTTCATATTTGCAGCCGAGCAGACGCGCCAGCTCCGCCGCATCGTCCAGCGAATCCTGCGAAGTGTATTGGGACGGCAGCATGACGCAGCGCACCCGATCCGGCCCCAATGCATCCACCGCCACGGCGGCGGACAAAGCAGAGTCGATGCCGCCGGACAATCCCAGCACCACGCCGGGGAAGCGGTTCTTGTTCACGTAGTCGCGCAGACCCAGCATCATGGCGTGATAGACAGACTGCTCGCGCGTCTCTTCGCTCGTACATTCCCCTTTGGTGCACACCCAGCCGGTCGCCGTGCGCGTCCATTCCGTGACGACCAGCGCTTCTTCCCATGCCGGCAATGCGTGCGCGAGCGAGGCATCCCCGTTGCACACCACCGAAGCGCCGTCGAACACCAGCTCGTCCTGCCCCCCCACCTGGTTGAGATAGATAAGCGGCAACCCGCTCTCCTTCACGCGGCTGACGATGAGGTTGAGCCGGACATCTTCCTTGCCGGCTTCGAACGGCGAGCCATTCGGCACCAGCAGAATCTCGCCGCCGGTTTCCGACAGACATTCCACAATCTCCGGTGTCCAGATGTCCTCGCACACCGGCACGCCGATGCGCAGCCCGCGAATGTTGAACGGCCCCGGCATTGGCCCGACCGCGAACACGCGCTTCTCGTCGAACACCCCGTAGTTCGGCAGATCGCGCTTGTAGGTGTGGCCGGCGACTTTGCCGTCATCCAGATACAGGCAGGCATTGTAAAGCTTGCCGCCGTCCACCCAAGGTGCGCCGATCAGCACCGCCGGACCGCCATCCGCGGTGTCGCGCGCCAAAGCTTCGATGGCCTCGTGCGCGTCCTCCTGCAGTGCCGGTTTCAGCACCAGGTCTTCCGGCGGATAGCCGACGATGTAGAGTTCCGGAAACAGGATCAGATCGGCGCCGTTCCGTGCGGCATCCGCCCGCATGGCGCGGGCTTTGCCAAGATTTCCCGCGATATCGCCCATCAGCGGATTGGCCTGCGCCAGCGCAATGCGAAATTGATCGACCATGGCGGGCTGCATACCCCGCCATCGGCGAAGAAGCGAGCAGGCAGATGGAATCTTAACTTCGTCAGTACGATGGTTGCGGCGTTATGCAGAAGCTCGAAGCAAGGGCCTTAACATGCCGCCATCTCTTCCCGACCGATTTCGGGTCTCCAATGAAGATGGTTTTCGCAAGCGAATGGCGCGCCTTTACGATGGGCGGCTTTATTTTTATGAGGCCATGCTCAAGGCCGACAGTTACGACGCGTACTGCGCGCTTACTGGCGTCGGCCGGGCCACACCCAGAGGAAGAAAAGATGGCCCATTTAGCGCCGAGCAGGAATTCCGCTACGCGCTGAACCGCGGCTGGATTTGCGAGTTAGTCTAGTGCGCGCCCCGCAGGCATCCACGCCAGAATCGTGAACGCCGGCCGTTTTTCAAACGATTGCGAACGGCGTCTGCATGTTGCACAGTAACGCGCTTCCTGGGAGGGGCTTTCGATGCTCGGATCACGCATTTCAGGGCGCACGTTGCTTGCCACCACGACGCTTGCCGCGAGCATCGCGCTCGGCGGTGTCGTCGCCGCGAAGCCGGTCGACATCATCACCTATCATTACGACAACTACCGCACCGGCTGGAACAATCACGAGAAGAAGCTGACGCCCGCCACCGTCGGCAGTTCCAAGTTCGGCCTGATCGCCTCCACCGTGCTGGACGATCAGGTGGACGCGCAGCCGCTGATCCTCGGCAACCAGTCCGTCAACGGCAACAGCGCCCGTGAAGTCGTCTACATCGCCACCAACGGCGACACGATGTACGCCATCGATGCCAACACCGGCGATATTCTTCTGCAGCGCAATCTCGGCACGCCGGTGCCGCGCAGCACCCTTCCCGGCGGATGCACCAATGGCGGCCCCAACCTTGGCATCAACTCCACGCCGACGATGGATCCCGTCACCCATAACATCTACCTGATCGCGGCCACCTACGAGAACCAGAAGCCGGTCTGGCGCGTGCACGTGCTCGATCCTTCCACATTCGCCGATGTGGTGACGCCGGTGGAAGTCACCGGCGGCGGCAAGCTCACGGACGGCACCAAATACCGCTTCGATCCGCACGAAGCCCGCAACCGCGCCGCGCTGCTGCTCGCCAACGGCAATCTCTATGCCGGTTTCGCGAGTTATTGCGATTACGACGCCAATCTCTCGCGCGGCTGGGTGCTGGGCTGGAACGCCGGCACGCTTGCGCCGCTGAAGGCCAATGAGCTCACCAACAAGCTCGCAACCTCGTCCGACGATTTCTTCCTCAGCACGATCTGGATGTCGGGTTTTGGGCTCGCGGGCAGCGTGGCGGGCGATGTGTATTACATCACCGGCAATTCCGATTACGCCGGCAACTCCTACGATCCGGTGACGAACCTCACGGAAAGCGTGGTGCAGATGTCAACCGACCTCTCCACCGTGAAACATCTCTACACGCCCATGGGCACGAATGGCTGGCAGCAGCTGGATCGGGAGGATGGCGATTTCGGCTCCGGCGGCTTCATGCTGCTGCCGCCGCAGAAGAAGCAGCCCAGCAATCTGGCGGTGGCGACCGGCAAGGCCGGCATCATGTATGTGTTCAATGCCGACGACGTTAGCAACGGCCAGCCGGACGGCGGCAAAGAGTACAGCAGCGTATCGCCCGGCCCGTGCTGGTGCGGACCTTCCTATTACAAGGGCAGCGACGGGGTGAGCCGCGTTGTCTCCAGCAGCAACAACACGGTGGGCGTGTGGAAGCTGAAAGCGAAAGGGACGCCGACCCTGACGCTGGACAAGAATGTGGGCTCGGTGGAAGGCGTCTACTTCCCCGGCTTTTTCACCAGCGTTTCCTCGAACGGCACCAACCCCGCCACCACGGTGATCTGGGCGATGGGACGCGCTACCGATTTCGACCAGGAGGCATTGAAGCTGCACGCCTTCGATGCCGAGAAAGGCGGCGAGATTTTCTCGGCACAGGCCGGCTACTGGACGAACTCCATCAGCGACGACAACACGGTGCCCGTGGCGGCGAACGGCAAGGTGTATGTCGCCACGGTGAAGTCGCTGACCATCTGGGGCTTGAACAAGAACGGCGCGCGGTTTGCGAGCCTTCCTCCCGCGCCGCAAATCCTGCCCCGCGCGCCGCTGGCGCCGGGCGTGCATGAGATTCGCGGGACGGTGCGCAACATCTCCGGCTACACGCTTCAGGTGCAGAAGCGCGACGGCTCGATGATCGCCGTGGATTCAACCATGGCCGCCGCCAACCACAAGGCGGCGCCGCCTTCGGTCGGGCATGCGCTGTTCGCCCGCGGCAAGGTCGAGGGCAATGTGATGAAGGCGGACATCGTCGGCCACCTGCCGGATGCGCTCCAGGCCTGGCAGCCGGATAGGTAAGGGACTTTCGCGAGTGGCCCATTCTCCACCCTCCCCTTGAGGGAGGGCCGAAAAATCGAGCACAGCGAAGAATTTTTCGGGGAGGGGAATGGGCACGCAATTTGCGCGGCGACTCCTGGGCCCAACGATTTAAGCGGGGGTTTTATCCTCCCCCGTTTACGGGGGAGGTGGCTCGCACGAGCGCAAGCGAAGTGCGAGACGGAGGGGGGAAGTCCCCCTTCCGCCTCATGCTCGCTTCGCTCGCATTCGGCACCTCCCCCGCAAGCGGGGGAGGATAAGAAGGGCGTTGTTTGAAAACTAAGCCGAGAGGGCGACGGATTCGGTTTCGGCTTCGCGGATGTGTGAAGCAGCGCCTTCGATCAGCAGCGCGGTTTCCAGCGCCTTGCGGGCTTCCTCCGGCCGCACCAGCGACGATGCACCCAACCGCGCCGCGCTCACGAACGACGCGATGGATTCGCCCAGCGGATCGTCCAGCTGCAACTGTTTCAGCGGCCGCCCGGTGGTGTTCCGCACCTGCCGGGTGATGAAATCGATCTCGATCGCGCCGTCTTCGTACACCGCGCGCATGCCACGACGGCGGATCGGAGAAATGCGGCTGGCATGCAGACGGGCCACCGAGCCGTTCTCGAAGAACACACGCGCCGTCACATCGTCCGAATGGCGGCTGACACCGGCGCGGCCCCGCGCCTCCACATCGATCACGTCGCCGGGAATGAGGCAGTGCACGAGGTCGATATCGTGGATCATCAGGTCGAGCACGGCGCTCACATCCATGCCGCGGCCTGTCCACGGGCCCATGCGCCAGCAATCAATCTCGAGCGGCGCGTCATCATAGTTAAGCAGGCCAGTGCGGGCGAAAACGAAACGCTCCTGATGTCCTACCGTCAGCAGGCGGTTCTTCGCTTCGGCCAGCGCGATCAGCGCATCCGCTTCCGCAAGGCTGGTGGCGATCGGCTTTTCCACCAGCACATCGGCGCCCGAGTTAAGGAAAGCGCGCACGATCGGCGCATGCGTGACCGCCGGCGAGCAGATGCTGACGATATCGACTTCGCCCAGAAAGCTTCGCCAGTCCGCAACCGCAGCCACGCTGTGCGCCGCCTTCGCCTGCCTGCGCGCATCCGGGCTGGGATCGGCAACGCCGATCAGCTCGACGCCGGGAATGCGGGCGTACTTCGTGGCATGATGACGGCCGAATGCGCCGTGGCCGACAACGGCCGCGCGCAGGATTCGCGATTGAGACGCCTGATACTGCAAAGGGCAAGAATCCGTGGGGATGCAGGTACTTATGAGGCATGGGAGCGGGGGAAAGCGCGACTCATAAAATGTTTCGTCTTGTTACACATGAACAGCCGCGCCTAGGCTCCTGCCGCCCCATTAACCATTGGCTAAGGAGACCCGCAATGTCTGCCCGGAAAAGCTGGGAAATCCGGCTGGCGCGGCGGCCGGAGGGGATGCCATCCCGCAATGATTTCGCCATGACCAAGACAGAGGTTCCGCAGCCCGGACCGGGCCAGGTGCTGTCCGCAACATCTATATGTCGGTGGATCCGTACATGCGGGGCCGGATGGCGGAGCGGGAAAGCTATGTGCCGCCCTTTCAGATCGACGAGGTATTGTCCGGCGGTGCAGTGGGCCAAGTGGTCGAATCCAACAACCCGCAGTTCCAGCGCGGCGACTATGTGAGCAACTTCTCCGGCTGGCGGGAGTGGTTCGTTTCGAGCGGTGGCGGCCTGCAGAAGATCGATCCGGCGATGGCGCCTATTCGGGCGTTCCTCGGTGTGTTCGGCATGCCGGGGCTCACCGCGTATGCAGGTCTGCTGAAAGTCGGCGAACTGAAGGACGGCGAGCGGGTGTTCGTATCCGGCGCCCTGGGTTTTGCGCGCAGCGAATCCGGATTCGCGGAGGCCAAAAAACCGGTGGTCCAGAAACCCTCGCCTAGCCAGGAACATGGCGGATGCTTGCCGTCCCACAGCGGCGCGGAATTGCACGGCGTAGCGGCGATCTGCTTCTTCGTTGCGGCTTCATCCCCATTTCAACAGTTGCGCGCGATCTGCGGGCGATGCTGTTTTCGCCGCTGCGCAAATCGCTCTCCATTTGGGTGAAATACTTCGTCCAATGCTCGCCGCGCACGAAACGCAAGCGCTCGGATGCAAGCCGCACCGGCGTCAGCATGCGGCGCGGCCGCTTCCGCCCATTCGCTTCCGCCTCCGTTGCCATGAGCAGCACGTCGATCTTTGCGGCCTTCAGCGCATCGAGCTGCGCCATGAAGGCTTCAGAAAATTCCTTGTTTGCAGCATCACCAATGCGCTGGCTGCATGCGTCGTTGCAGGGCTTGTCAGGCGGAATGGAAAGCGCCGCCACGATCGATCTGCACAGGAAACCCATGCGGCTCGAACAGGTCGATGCGGATGACGCCGATTCTGTGCTTTCCCGACTGGATCGTGCCGATTGGAAAGAGATCGGAATGTGCATGGATCGGCTGATAACCCGATAAACGGGCGGTGACCGGCGGGCTTACGATGGAGGAACGTAGTCTTCGCGCGGCTTGGACGCGGGCGCGTCGCTCTGCAACGCACGATGCGACGGCCATTCAAAGACCACGTGGCCATCGCCGAGCTTGCGCGGCGGCCGGTCAAACGCAGCGCGTGCTTCGGTTTCGCTTTGCGCCGCCGCGATGCGCTTTTTTTGCGCATCCACGAACAGTTGGGGCAGGTTCGCTTCGCGGTCGAACACGGCCCATTCGAGATTGGCGTATTTGGTCGAGAGTACCTCGCGGGTCTGCTGCAGATCTTCCAGCCACGGCTTGGGATCGAATTGCGGCTCAGCGCTGGCCTGCGCAGCGATCGCCATCGCGAATACCACGATCGAGAATGTCCGCATGACCCCGCTGTCTGCCGCCTCCGTTGGCTCTGCGCCCCCACATAGGTTTCGACCTGTTGCCGTGCGCATCGCCTGAGCCTATCTGAAACGGATATACCAAATTCATCGGAGCAAGGAATTCGAGCAGATGTCCGATCCGCAACCCGAGCCAACGCGCTGGCGTTCCACCACCATCCTGTCCGTGCGCAAGGGCGGCAAGGTGGTGATCGCCGGCGACGGGCAGGTCACCATGGGCCAGACGGTGATGAAGGCGAACGCCCGCAAGGTGCGCCGCCTCGGCAAGGGCGATGTCATCGCGGGTTTTGCCGGCGCCACCGCCGATGCCTTCGCGCTGTTCGAGCGGCTGGAAGCCAAGATCGAACAGCACCCCGGCAATTTGGCACGCGCCTGCGTCGAGCTCGCCAAGGACTGGCGCATGGACAAGTATTTGCGCCAGCTGCAGGCACTGATGGCGGTGGCAGACACGAAAACGTCTCTGGTGCTGTCCGGTACCGGCGATGTTGTAGAACCGGAGAACGGCTTGATCGGGATCGGTTCGGGCGGCAACTACGCCTTGGCGGCCGCGCGCGCTCTGCTGGAGCTCGATCTTTCCGCAGAAGAGATCGCCCGCCGCGCCATGAAGATCGCGGCCGATATCTGTGTCTACACCAACGAGAACGTTGTCATCGAAAGCTTGGATAGCGATTGAATGTACATGCAGCCTAGTTATGTACAGAGACATGGCGCTGCACCTTACCGATCCTGAAACAGACCGGCGTGCGCGCGCGCTGGCGAACATGGGCGATTGCTTCGCGTATGCATTGGCGAAGCAAGGCAGGTGAGCCGCTCCTTTATAAGGGGCGCGACTTTGTACATACCGATATCGTCCGGCGATCCCATAGACTTGTAGAGAGTTCGATCCCATATAGCGCGCCATGAGCTCTTTCTTCACGCCGCGGGAAATCGTTTCCGAACTCGATCGCTTTATCGTCGGGCAGGCGGATGCCAAGCGCGCCGTTGCCATCGCGCTGCGCAACCGCTGGCGCAGGCAGCAGCTGCCGCCGGAGCTGCGCGAGGAGGTGCTACCCAAGAACATCCTGATGATCGGCCCCACGGGCGTGGGCAAGACGGAAATCTCCCGCAGGCTGGCAAAGCTTGCGCAGGCACCATTCTTAAAAGTGGAAGCGACCAAGTTCACCGAGGTGGGCTATGTCGGCCGCGATGTCGAGCAGATCGTGCGCGATTTGCTGGAGATCGGCATTGCGCAGGTGCGCGAGCGGCGGCGCCGCGAAGTGGAAGCCCAGGCCGACTCCCGCGCCGAAGAACGCATCCTGGATGCGCTGGTAGGCGAGAAATCGAGCCAGGGCACCCGCGAATCCTTTCGCAAGATGCTGCGCGCGGGCGAACTGGATGACCGTGAAGTCGAGCTGGAGATGCACGATTCCGGCGGCATGCCTGCGATTGAAATTCCCGGCATGCCGAATGCGCAGATCAGCATGGTGAGCCTGGGCGACATGTTCGGCAAAGCTTTCGGCGGCCGCTCGAAAACCCGCCGCATGAAAGTGGCGGAAGCGCATCAGCCGCTCGTGGCGGAGGAAGCTGACAAGCTGCTCGACAATGACGCGATTACGCGCGAAGCCATCGAAACGGTCGAGGACAATGGCATCGTGTTTCTGGACGAGATCGACAAGATTTGCGCCCGCTCGGAATTTCGCGGCGGCGGCGATGTGTCCCGGGAAGGCGTGCAGCGCGATCTCTTGCCGCTGATCGAAGGCACCACCGTCGGTACCAAGCATGGCAGCGTGAAGACGGACCACATCCTCTTCATCGCCTCCGGTGCATTTCATGCGGCCAAGCCGTCAGACCTGTTGCCGGAATTGCAGGGCCGCCTGCCCATACGCGTGGAACTGAAGCCGCTGACCCGCGACGATTTCCAGCGCATCCTCACCGAGCCGGAAGCGAGCCTAATCAAGCAGTACACCGCGCTGATGGATACTGAAGGCGTGACGCTTCACTTCACGCCGGACTCGGTTTCTGCCATTGCCGATATTGCTGCACAGGTGAATGCGAGCGTGGAGAACATCGGGGCGCGCCGCCTGCACACGGTGATGGAGCGGATCGTGGACGAGATCAGCTTTACCGCCACAGATCGCGCCGGCGAAAACATTACCATCGATGCCGGGTATGTGCACGCGCGCGTGGACGGCCTTGCGAAGGACCAGGACCTGTCGCGATTCATTCTCTAGCGGCGCGGCGGCATGCCTTCGAAGACCGGCAGGTCTGGACCGATCTGCGCCCACGGCTGCGCCGATTTTAGTGTAAGGCGGCCGTTTATTTGAGTCAGCCTGGATCGTCGAGAGAGCCGCTCCTCACCGCGCTGCACACCTTTACCGGCGGTTCGGATGGCCGTTTTCCCTTTGCCCGCCTGATTGCGGAAAAAGGCACCAAGCGACTCCTAGGAACAATCAAGGGCGGCGGAGCAGTCGGCGATGGTGTGGTGTTCGAAGTGGACAGGTAACCGTCCCTTCAATCTGTCCGATGCCGCGGTTGACCCTTGGACAATTCCTTGTCAGAAGACCCGCCTTTCCACGCAAAATGAGGGCCGGGCATGCGCGGCAATTATCTGTTCACCAGCGAAAGCGTATCCGAAGGGCACCCTGACAAGGTCTGCGACCGCATCTCCGACGAAGTGGTGGACTTGTTCTTTCGCGAAGGCCCGAAGCATGGCTTCGACACGAAAGATATCCGCGTGGCGTGCGAAACACTGTGCACCACCAATCGCGTGGTGATCGCCGGCGAAACGCGCGGACCCAAAGGAATCGAGAACGAGATTGAGGAAGCCGCGCGCGCCGCCATTCGCGACATCGGCTACGAGCAGGAAGGCTTCAACTGGAAAACCGCGGGCGTCGAAGTGCTGCTGCACGCGCAATCGCCGCACATCGCGCAGGGCGTGGATGCGAGCGGCAACAAGGACGAAGGCGCGGGCGATCAGGGCATCATGTTCGGCTACGCCTGCACCGAAACGCCGGAACTGATGCCGGCGCCGATCTATTACAGCCACAAGATTCTCAAGCAGATGGCGGATGCGCGGCACGCGGGGCGCGCGCCGAAGCTGGGGCCGGATGCGAAATCGCAGGTGACCGTCCGGTATGAAGACGGCCGGCCGGTGGAAGCCACGCAGATCGTGGTTTCAACGCAGCATCTCGATGAAGATATGACGTCCGAAGATGTGCGCCGTGTGATCGAGCCCTATGTGCACGAGGCTCTGCCGAAGGAGTGGATCAACGGTCACACCAGTTGGCACGTGAATCCGACTGGCGCCTTCGTTGTCGGTGGGCCGGATGGCGATTGCGGGCTGACGGGCCGCAAGATCATCGTGGACACGTATGGCGGCGCGGCGCCGCATGGCGGTGGCGCATTCTCGGGCAAGGATCCCACGAAAGTGGATCGCTCGGCGGCGTACGCCGCGCGATATCTGGCGAAGAACGTGGTGGCCGCCGGCCTTGCCGATCGCTGCACCATCCAGATTTCCTATGCGATCGGTGTCTCCGATCCGCTCTCTGTCTATGTGAATCTGCACGGTACGGGGCAGGTGGACGAGGCGAAGCTCGAAGCCGTTCTGCCGGAAATGATGAGCCTGAAGCCACGGGGAATTCGTGAGCATCTGAGGCTTGACCAGCCAATCTATGCCCGCACCGCCGCCTACGGCCATTTCGGCCGCCCGCCGGAAGCGGATGGCGGCTTCAGCTGGGAAAAGACCGATCTCGCCGGCGCGCTGAAACGCGCCTTCTGATGTGAGCGGCGGATACGCCGAACGCACGCGAGGCATGCTGTACGGCCGTCGCAAGGGGCCGAAGCTTTCCGCGCATCAGCAGCATCTACTCGAGAATCTGCTGCCGGAATTCGAACTGCATCTGAATCCGGGCACGGACCCGCGCACTTACTTTTCACCTCGTGGGGCGGTTGGATCGCGCAGCAATCCGTGCGAGGGGCAAATCGAAGGCGTCTGGCTCGAAATCGGATTCGGCGGCGGTGAGCATCTGGTCTGGCAGGCGCGGCACCACCCGAACGTCGGCCTTATCGGCGCCGACCCGTACGTGAACGGCGTGGTGAAGGTGTTGTCGCAACTGGAAAGCGGTCCTCTGCCAAACATCTGCATCTACACCAGTGACGCGCGGGACATTCTTGAAGCGCTGCCGGATGCAAGTCTCGGCCGCGTGTTTATCCTATTCCCCGATCCCTGGCCCAAGACACGGCACCACAAGCGCCGGTTCATGCAAATGAACATGCTGGATGAACTCGCGCGCGTGATGAAGGAAGGCGCCGACTTGCGCTTCGCCAGCGATGATGCGGGTTACGTCGAATGGACTTTGGAACGGCTGATGACCCATTCGGCGTTCGCGTGGACGGCAATGCGCGCGTCAGACTGGAATACGCGTCCCGCCGATTGGCCTTCCACGCGTTACGAGGCCAAACAGCTGCACGGCAAACCCGTGTTCCTGCACTTCGTCCGTCACTGATACGTGGCTACGGCTTGGACAGCATCAGCAGTGCGCCCGCCAGCGCGAAGCCGTTCCACAATGCATGCATCAGGATCGTGAGGTACAGCGATCCCGAATAGCGGCGGATCGCGCCGAAGAACAATCCGCCCGCGAAGATGGCAACCATGCCGACCAGGCTGTACTGGATGTGCAGCACAGCCCAGCCCAACGCCGTGACAACGATTGCCGTGGTGCCTCCGAACTTCAGTTCCAGCGTGCGATAAAGGAATCCGCGAAACACAAGTTCTTCACCGACGGGAGCGGCGATCACGACTGCCGCGATCATGAGCGGAATGGCATTCGCTGCGCGCGCGGCGGAAACAATGTCCAGCATGAACTTGACGTCGCTGCCGGGCTCCATGAGGTGGGCGAAAACTGCGAGGCCGGCCATGAAGAGAACGAAGGCGACAACGCTGATCGCGAACTGGCGAAGGCTGGGCCAGCAAAGCGCCAGATATCCGGCGACCGCGCGGGTGCGAAAACGCGTCAGTCCCCAAAGGAAGAGGATCGTTGGTCCAATCGAGATGACGGTCACCCTGACGATGGTGACATTGTCGCTGAGAACGCTGGAGGTGGAGAGGCCTGGGTGCGCCAGGCGCATTCCCAGCACGTATAGAAAGACGGCGATCAGCTGCGCCACGATCAGGGCGAGAGCGCCCGCGCCCGCCCAGGCCAATGCGGGGAGGGTTCGTTGCCGTGGGAGGGTGTCGGCCAGCATTCTGTTAAATCCTGTACAATCCTAAAGAGCCTACCCGCCGATTGCCTGCGAGCCGGTTAACTCTTGATTTCACCGCGGGCCACGCCTATATCGCGCCCATTCCCATACAACAGAAGCCTGTTGTGTGGCGGTTCGAAAGAGCCGCCGCGGGGAAGAGGTTTTGAGTTTACCTCCCACGGGGGAGGTGAGATGGAGCGCAAGCAATTCTCACGGCCATGTCGCAACTGGAGCCGGTTATCGCGCCCGCCGTGGAAGCGGCCGGATACCGGCTGGTTCGTCTCCGTCTGATGGGCGGCAAGACGAAAACGCTGCAGATCATGGCGGAGCGCCCCAACGGGCACATGGATGTGGAGGACTGCGCCCGCCTCAGCCGGGCTCTATCGGACTTCCTCGAGCAGGAGGATCCCCTCGAGGGCGAGTACGTGCTGGAAGTATCCTCGCCCGGCATTGACCGGCCGCTGACGCGGCTCACCGACTTCTCGCGCTGGTCGGGACACGAAGCGAAGCTCGAATTGCAGGCTCCGGATGCGAACGGCCGCAAGCGCTTCAAAGGGATGCTGCTCGGGCTCGACGGCAACGATGTCCTCATCGATGTTGATGGCCAGCGGTTGCAGTTTCCCTTCCGCAGCATCGCGGAAGCAAAACTGGTGCTGACCGACAAACTGATTCAGGAAGATTTGAAGGCGCGCAAAGGTGCGGAACAGGCGGACACGTCCGCTTCCAATTAGGAGCTAGGAGAAAGACATGTCCACAGGCGTTGCCGCAAACCGGCTCGAACTTCTGCAGATCGCGGACGCGGTCGCGCGCGACAAATCGATCGACAAAGGTGTCGTGCTGGGCGCGATGGAAGAGGCCATGCAGCGCGCCGCCAAGGCGCGCTATGGCAGCGAAAACGAGATCCGGGTGGATATCGATCCGAAGACCGGCGAAACGCACGTGTCGCGTTATCTGCACGTCGTCGAGCTGGTCGAGAACGATAAGACCGAGATCAGCCTCGGAGAAGCCCGCACCCGCAACCCGGCCGCGCAGGTGGGCGACATCATCGCCGAAACGCTGCCGCCTGTAGATTTCAGCCGCATCGCCGCGCAAGCCGCCAAGCAGGTGATCGTGCAGAAGGTGCGCGATGCCGAACGTGAGCGGCAGTACGAAGAATACAAGGACCGCATCGGCGAAATTGTCCACGGCATCGTGAAGCGGGTGGAGTTCGGCTCGGTGGTTGTGGATATGGGTCGCGCCGAAGGCGTGGTGCGGCGGGACGAAATGATCCCGCGCGAGAATTTCCGTACCGGCGATCGCATTCGCGCCTACATCTACGACGTGCGCCGCGAAACGCGGGGCCCGCAGATATTCCTCTCGCGCAGTCATCCGCAGTTTATGGTGCGGCTGTTCGCGCAGGAAGTGCCGGAAATTTACGACGGCATTATCGAAATTCGTGCGGTGGCGCGCGATCCGGGCTCCCGTGCCAAGATCGCGGTGATCAGCAAGGATTCGAGCATTGATCCGGTTGGCGCCTGCGTCGGCATGCGTGGCGTGCGCGTACAGGCGGTGGTGCAGGAGCTGCAGGGCGAGCGCATCGATATTATTCCGTGGAACCCCGATCCCGCCACCTTCATCGTGAACGCGCTAGCGCCGGCGGAAGTCAGCAAGGTGGTGCTCGACGAGGACACGCACCGCGTGGAAGTGGTGGTGCCGGATGAGCAGCTGTCGCTGGCTATCGGCCGCCGGGGCCAGAACGTGCGGCTCGCTTCTCAGCTCACCGGCTGGCAGATCGACATTCTGACGGAAGCGGAAGAATCCGAGCGCCGGCAGAAGGAATTCGCCGAGCGCACGCAGCTCTTCATGGAAACGCTGGATGTCGACGAGACAGTGGCGCAGCTGCTGGCCTCGGAAGGGTTCTCCGGCATCGACGATGTTGCGTATGTGCCGCTGAACGAGCTCGCTTCGGTTGAAGGCTTCGACGAAGAGACTGCGCAAGAACTTCAAACGCGTGCGCAGGAATATATCGAAGCAAAAAATCGCGAGATGGACGACAAGCGCCGGGAACTCGGCGTCGCCGATGAGGTGCTGGAAATAGACGGCGTGACGTCCGCCATGGCTGCAGCGCTCGGCGAGCATGAGATCAAGACGCTGGAAGATCTTGCCGGCTGCGCCACCGACGATCTTCTCGGCTATTACGAGACGAACAAGGAAAAGGAACGCGTGCGCATCGAAGGCGCGCTGGAAAGCTTCGGCCTTACGGCAGACCAGGCCAACGCCATCATCATGGATGCGCGCGTGAAAGTAGGCTGGATCGAAGCGCCGGAGGAGCCGGAAGCAGAAGAAGAGACCGTGACGGAGGAACCGGCGGATTGACGCTGTTGGCAGACGAACCGGATTGCGAGGATCGGGCGATGCGCGAACAGAGTCGCATTGCCGGATCTCGCTCGCGCGAACGGAGTGATTATGGCGCCTCTCGCTCGCGCGAACGCCGCTGCATCGTCACCCGCGAAGCGTTGCCGGAGTCGGGGCTGGTGCGTTTCGTCGCCGGTCCAGAGAACGAGATCGTGCCGGACCTCGCGGCGAAGCTGCCGGGCCGCGGCATCTGGGTGAGCGCGGAACGTTCGATTCTGGAACGTGCGGTGGCAAAGAACGTGTTCGCCAAAGCGGCCAAAGCGAACGTCCGTGTGCCCGCCGATCTCGTCTCGCGAGTCGAATCGCTGCTGCTCAAACGGCTGCTGCACCAGCTCGGGCTAGCGCGCCGCGCGGGCGTACTGGTGTTTGGTTTCGACAATGTGATACGCGCGCTCGAATCTCGCCGCAAACCGGCGGTGCTGCTGGAAGCGCGCAATGGGTCAGCGGATGGCCGCAGGAAAATCCTGGCCGCGGCGCGACCGGCGGGGTTCGAACCCAAGGTCATCGGACTATTGGATTCCGGTGAATTGAGCATGGCTTTGGGGCGCGAGAATGTGATACACGCAGCCCTCTTCCCGGGGCCGCTTGCGGATCGGTTGGTGCTCGATGCCGAAAGGCTCGAGGGCTTCAGGCCGCGCGAGGAAAAGAACGGGTCCGACTCCCGTCCGGATGAAAGGTAAGTATGAGCGAGACGAACGATTCAGCGCGCACAGCCCGCCCGGCGGGCAAGACACTGTCATTGAAGAAGACGGAAACGTCGACAGTGAAGCAGAGCTTCAGCCATGGCCGCAGCAAGGCGGTGCTGGTCGAGAAGAAACGCGCGCGCGTGAATCCGCCGCTGCCCGGCAAGCCGGCGCCTGCCGCCGAACGTACGGCCGCTCCATCGGCCACGGAAACCCGGCCATCGCCGGCCGCCGCCACGCAGGTGCGCGATCCGCATCGCGCGGGCGTTGTGCTTCGCCAGCTGACGGATGAAGAGAAAGAGGCCCGCTCCCGCGCAATCGCGGATGCGCGTGTTGCCGAAGAGGACGCGCGCAAGCGGGCAGAGGAAGACGCCAAGCACCGCGCGGTCGAGGAAGAACGTCTTTCAAAGGAGCGCACCGCCGCCGCCAAGCGCAAGGTGGAAGAAGATGCACGCAAGGCAGCCGACGAACAGGCGCGGCGCCACGCGGAAGATGAAGCCAATCGCCGTCTTGAGAAGAAGGAGGAGCCAGCCGCCGCCGCTGCTGTGCCGGAAGGCGTACGCCGTCGTCCCGTCGTCGAGGAAGAGGAAGAGGCACCGAAGAAGGGCGCGAAGGCTCCCGTCAAAACACCCGCCCGAAAAGGCGCGGACACGCGCCGCCGCGGGAAGCTCACTGTGACTGCCGCGCTGTCGGACAGAGACGAGCGCACGCGCTCCGTCGCCTCGTTCCGCCGGCACCTGCAGCGCGTCAAAGGCACGCCGCAACCGGCAGCGCCCGCGGGTCCGCGCGAGGTCACCATTCCGGAAACGATCACCGTCGCCGAGCTTGCCAACCGCATGGCGCGGCGCTCCGTCGATGTCATCAAGGTGCTGATGAAAAACGGAATAATGGGCACCGTTAACGACGTCATCGATGCCGATACCGCCGAACTGGTTGCGACGGAATACGGCCATACCGTGAAGCGCGTCGCCGAATCCGACGTGCTCGAAGGATTGACGGGCGCACAGGATGAGGCGGGCAATCTCGTCGCGCGTCCACCGATCGTTACCGTCATGGGCCATGTCGACCACGGCAAGACCTCGCTGCTCGACGCCCTGCGCAAGACCGACGTCGTGGCCGGCGAAGCGGGCGGCATCACCCAGCACATCGGCGCCTATCAGGTGCAGATGCACAATGGCGCCCGCATCACTTTCCTAGATACGCCTGGCCATGCCGCATTTACGGCCATGCGCGCGCGCGGTGCGAAGGTGACCGATCTGGTGATTCTGGTTGTCGCCGCGGATGACGGCGTGATGCCGCAAACCGTGGAAGCGATTTCCCACGCCCGCGCGGCCGGCGTGCCGATGATCGTGGCGGTCAACAAGATCGACAAGGCGGACGCCAATCCCACGCGGGTGAAAACGGAGCTGCTGCAGTATGAAATCCAGGTGGAAGATATGGGCGGCGAAACGCTGTGCGTGGAGGTCTCCGCCACCAAAGGCACCAATCTCGACAAGCTTGAAGAAGCCATTCTGCTGCAGGCGGAAGTGCTTGACCTGAAGGCCAATCCGGATCGCTCCGCTGAAGGCGCGGTGGTGGAAGCGAAGCTCGACAAGGGACGCGGTTCGGTGGCGACCGCGTTGGTGCAACGTGGCACGCTGAAGGTGGGCGATATCGTTGTGGCCGGCTCGGAATGGGGCCGCGTAAGGCTTTTGGTCAACGACCGCGGCGAAACCGTGCAGAGCGCCGGTCCCGCTTCGCCCGTTGAAGTGCTGGGGCTTTCGGGCGTGCCGGAAGCGGGTGACGAGCTGGTCGTGGTGGCTGACGAAGGGCGCGCGCGCGAAGTGACGGAATACCGGGCCCGCAAGCGCCGCGAAACGCGCCAGAAGAATCTCGCGCGCACGACGATGGATCAGTTGCTCAAGACCCAGAAGGAAGGCGAGAAGCGCCTGCTGCCGCTGGTGCTCAAGGCGGATGTGCAGGGTTCGGCGGAAGCCATTCAGGGTGCACTCGCCAAGCTCGGCAGCGACGAAGTGGGCGCGCAGGTGCTGCAATCAGGCGTGGGTGGCATTACCGAATCCGATGTGATCCTGGCGCATGCCAGCGGCGCGGCCATCATCGGCTTCAACGTCCGGGCCAATGCGCAGGCGCGCGAACGCGCCAAGCGCGACGGCGTCGAAATCCGCTACTACAACATCATCTACAACGTGGTGGATGACGTGAAGGCGGCGCTCTCGGGCATGCTGGCGCCGGAGTTGCGCGAAAAATTTCTCGGCAATGCGGAAGTGCTGGAAGTCTTCGCCATTTCCAAGATCGGCAAGGTGGCCGGTTGCCGTGTCACGGAAGGCGTGGTGCGCCGCGGTGCGCGCGTGCGCCTGATCCGAGACAATGTGGTGATCCACGAAGGCGAACTCTCGACGCTCAAGCGCTTCAAGGACGATGCGCGCGAAGTGCTCGCCGGCCAGGAATGCGGCATGTCCTTCGCCAATTACCAGGATCTGCAGAAGGCCGATGTGATCGAGTGCTTCGAGGTCGAAACCATCAAGCGCGCCCTTTAGCGCTCTCAGGGTTTCTGCCATGCGACGCCCTTCTTCCGCCCAAGATCGCGGACCCACGCAGCGGCAGCTACGCGTCGGCGAGCTTCTGCGGCATTCGCTTTCCGAGATTCTGACGCGGGGAGAAATCCGCGATCCCGATCTCGATGGAGTGTCCGTGACGGTGACGCAAGTGAAGCCATCGGGCGACATGCGGCACGCGACCGTGTTCGTGGAACCGCTGGGCGGCCAGAATGCGAAAGCCATTGTGCAATCGCTGAACCGCCACAAAGGGTTCATCCGCGGACTGATGGGCAAGACCATCGCGCTGAAGTTCACGCCGGAATTGCGCTTCCTGGAAGATACGTCGTTTGCCGAAGCGGAGAAAATCGAAACGCTGCTGAAGTCCTCTCGCGTGCAGCGCGACCTTCAGGAAGATGCGGACGAGCCGGATGAGCCGTAGGCGTAAAGGCGCGGCCGTGCATGGCTGGGTGGTGGTGGACAAGCCTGATGGCATTACCTCAACCCAAACGGTTGCTATCGTGCGGCGTGTGTTCGATGCGCAAAAGGCGGGGCACGCGGGCACCCTCGATCCCATGGCGACCGGCGTCCTTGCTGTGGCCCTGGGCGAAGCCACCAAGACGGTCCCATATGCAATGGAGGCAGAGAAAACATATCTCTTCACCGCCTGCTGGGGCGAAGCCCGCGACAGCGATGACGCGGAAGGCCGGGTCATTGCAACGTCCGACGTTAGACCGGGCAAAGAGCAGATTGAGGCCGCGCTTCCCCACTTCCTGGGGCGGATCACCCAGGTGCCTCCGGTCTACTCGGCCATCAAAGTCCAGGGGGAGCGGGCCTACGATCTGGCCCGCGACGGCGAGGTCGTCACCCTCGAGCCGCGTATCGTTACCATTCATGGCGCCAAGATCACCGACATCCCCGATCCGAATCATGCCGCGTTCGAAATGCGTTGTGGCAAAGGGGCTTACGTGCGGGCCTGGGTACGCGATCTGGCGCTGGCGCTGGGCACGGTCGGGCACGTTTCCCAGCTCCGGCGCACGGCGATCGGCGGTTTTTCAGAAAAAGATGCCGTGCCACTGGAAACCCTCAAGGGTTCTATGCATAGTCCCGCCGCTTTTGAGCACTTGAGGCCTATTTCGACCGCGCTGGACGGCATCCCGGCGTTGGCCGTCACGGGTCCGGATGCGGTCCGGCTGCGCAGCGGCAATCCGATCCTGATGCGGGCGAATCTGTTCGCGAGGCTTTCGGAAGAAGCTGACAACGACGATCTGCAAGGGCTCACGGTCTATCTGTCCACCGGCGATGGCGAGCCTGTTGCGCTCGCCGCGATTCAGGCGGGGGAGCTGAGACCGTTCCGTGTCTTCAACCTTGGAACTGGATGACCGAATGTCGATCACTGCTGAACGCAAGAAAGAACTGATCTCCGAATATGGCGCCAAAGAAGGCGACACCGGCTCGCCGGACGTGCAGGTGGCCGTGCTTTCGGAGCGCATCTCCAATCTTACCGACCACTTCAAGTCGCACGTGAAGGACAATCATTCGCGGCGCGGACTGATCAAGCTGGTGTCGCAGCGGCGCAGGCTGCTGGACTACATCAAGGCCACCGACGGGAAGCGTTATGAGTCGCTTATCTCCCGGCTGGGTTTACGGCGCTGAGACGGACGCTTCCCGCGTTCCACAGCAAAATTTCGCGTGCGTTCGCGGTGGTCGCGAGCGCGCGCACAACTCATTTCTTTGAGAGGACCTCGAAGGAAGGCCCCTGGGCAATCCGGCCCACGGAAACGAAGGACGTAAACAATGTTTCATATCGCAAAAGAGGAAATTGAATGGGGCGGCCGCAAGCTCGTCCTTGAAACTGGCAAAGTTGCACGACAGGCCGATGGGGCCGTTGTCGCGACGTATGGCGAGACGGTCGTGCTGGCCACCGTGGTCGGCGCGAAAAGTCCCCGGCCTGGAATCGATTTCTTCCCCCTTACTGTCAATTATCAGGAAAAGTATTTCGCGGCCGGCAAAATTCCCGGCGGATATTTCAAGCGCGAAGGGCGGCCTACCGAACGCGAGACGCTGACATCACGCCTGATCGATCGTCCGATTCGTCCGTTGTTTGCGGAAGGTTACCGCAACGAGACGCAGGTGATCGTCACCGTGCTGAGCCATGACTTGGAAAACGACCCCGATATCGTGGCGCTGGTCGCGGCTTCTGCGGCGCTCACGCTGTCTGGCATTCCGTTCATGGGCCCGATTGGGGCCGCCCGCGTCGGCTACATCGACGGCGAGTACACGCTGAATCCGCCGGTGGATCAGATGCCGAACTCCAAGCTCGATCTGGTCGTGGCCGGCACTGGCGACGCCGTTCTAATGGTGGAATCCGAGGCACAGGAATTGTCCGAACAAGTGATGCTGGGTGCGGTGATGTTCGGCCACCGGGGCATGCAGCCCGTACTCGACGCCATCATTCGGTTGGCAGAAAAGGCGGCCAAGGAGCCGCGCGAAATTCCGGTCGACGAAAACAAGCCAGCGCTGGAAAAGATCAGTGCATGGGCCAGTGCGGAGCTCTCCGCCGCGTTCCAGATTCCGGAAAAGCACCTGCGCCGCGACAAGATCGCGGATATCCGCGCGCGCACTGCGCAGGAGTTTGTCGGTGAAGGCGAAGGCAAGCTGCCGGAGAACAAGTTCAACAGCCTTTTCCATGATGTCGAAGGCGGCGTGATGCGCAACGCCGTACTTGACACCGGCAAACGCATCGACGGGCGCGATACCAAGACGGTGCGGCGGATCACATCGGAAGTTGGCATTCTGCCCCGCACGCATGGTTCGGCGCTATTCACCCGCGGCGAAACACAGGCGCTGGTGGTGGCGACGCTCGGCACCGGCGAGGACGAACAGTTTGTCGATTCGCTGGAAGGCACCTACAAGCAAAACTTCATGCTGCACTACAACTTCCCGCCTTATTCCGTGGGTGAGACGGGGCGCATGAACGCGCCGGGCCGCCGCGAAATCGGCCACGGCAAGCTTGCATGGCGGGCCATCCATCCCCTGCTGCCGAAGAAGGAGGAGTTTCCCTACACGATCCGCATTGTCTCGGAGATCACCGAGTCCAACGGCTCATCATCGATGGCAACGGTCTGTGGTACCTCCTTGGCGCTGATGGATGCCGGCGTTCCCCTGAAGCAACCTGTTGCCGGCATCGCCATGGGCCTCATCAAGGAAGGCGATCGCTTCGCGGTGCTCTCCGACATCTTGGGCGATGAGGACCACCTCGGCGACATGGACTTCAAGGTCGCGGGCTCCGACCAGGGTGTCACCGCTCTCCAGATGGACATCAAGATCACCGGCATCACTGAGGAGATCATGCGGGTGGCGCTGGATCAGGCGCATCATGGCCGCATTCACATCCTCGGCGAAATGGCCAAGGCGATCAGTCACGCCCGCGATCAGTTGGGTGAGCACGCGCCGCGCATCGAACAGATCAAGATACCGGTCGATAAGATCCGAGAAGTGATCGGCTCGGGCGGCAAGGTCATCCGCGAGATCGTCGAAAAGACCGGGGCCAAGATTAACGTGGAGGACGACGGCACGGTGAAGATCGCCAGCGCCGACGGCGAATCCATCCGCGCGGCGCTGAAGTGGATCAAGGGGATCGTCGCGGAGCCGGAGATCGGCGAGATCTATGATGGCAAGATCGTGAAGGTGATGGATTTCGGCGCCTTCGTGAACTTCTTCGGTCCCAAGGATGGCCTCGTCCACATCTCGGAGCTCGCGCCGCGCCGCGTCGCCAAGACCAGCGATGTGGTGAAGGAAGGCGACACCGTGAAGGTGAAGCTGCTTGGCTTCGACGATCGCGGCAAGGTGCGGCTATCCATGAAGATGGTAGATCAGGAAACCGGCGAGGATCTCTCGAAAAAGCAGCAGCCGCCGGAATCGGGACAGCCGGAAGGCCAGCAGCAGGCGGGCTAATTGCGAATGCTGGCCGGCAATTTCAGCCGGCCAGCAATTCTCTCGCGGCGAGATGCATGCGCGCGTCACCGGCGGCCAGAACCTGGCCGCCGTTTTCGCATGAGCCGCCCTGCCAATTGGTGATGATGCCGCCAGCGCCTTGCACAACGGGAATGAGCGCCGCCACGTCCCAGCGCTTGAAGCTGGACTCCACAATCAGGTCCACAAAGCCGAGCGCCAACGCCACGAACAGGTAACAGTCTCCACCGAAGCGCGTCATTCGCACGCGACCTTCGATGCGGGCAAATGCCTCGCGCTCCCGCGGCGTGAAACAGGCGCTGGGATGGGTGGCACACAGGATCGCTTCGGAAAGAGCGGCGCAAGTGCGCGCCTGAAGGCGCAAATCTTCGCCTTCCGTCAACATGTGTGCTTCGCCATTCACACCGATGAAGCGTTCGCCCAGCACCGGCTGATCGATCAGACCGAGCACCGGCATGCCGTTCTCTTCCAGCGCAATCAGCGAGCCCCATTCGTGGCGGCCGGTGATGAACGCGCGCGTGCCATCCACAGGATCGATCACCCAGCGGTGCCCATTGCGGCTCGGTTTCTCGCCGCATTCTTCGCCGAGAATTCCATCTTCGGGACGCTCGCGTTCGATGATCGCGCGAATGGCCGCCTCGGCTTCTTTGTCCGCGGCGGTAACCGGATCGAAGTTCGGGGAGGCGCCCGTGGCTTTGTTGGCAACGTCAATGCGGCGGCGGAAATAGGGACGGATTGCCGCGCCGGAGGCATCGGCCAACCTGTGCGCGAACGCGATTGTTTCGCCGTCGATAGTCACTGCGCTAGCTCAATGGCCTTCAAAACTGACAAGGGTGATGACCTCCTTGCCCAGCGCGCGAATTTTGCCGGCGCCGCCGAGCTCGGGCAGGTCGATCACAAACGCACAGCCGGTGACCACCGCACCGGCCCGCTCCAGCAGCTTGATGGCGGCAAAGGCTGTGCCACCCGTAGCGATGAGATCGTCCACCACAATCACATGATCGCCCGACGAAACCGCATCGCTGTGGATTTCCACCCGGTCACGACCATATTCGAGGTCGTATTCTTCGCCGATCACGGTGTGCGGCAGCTTTCCCTTTTTGCGCACGGGAATGAACCCGCGCGACAGCTGATGCGCCACGGCGCCGCCCAAAATGAAACCACGCGCCTCGATGCCGGCGATTTTGTCCACCTTCACCCCCGCATAAGGCTGCACCAGCTCATCCACGGCGCGGCGGAAAGCGCGGGCATTGCCCAGAAGCGTGGTGATGTCGCGGAAGATAATGCCGGGTTTGGGATAGTCTGGGATGGAGCGGATGACGGTCGCGAAATCCATGCGTTGTTCCTTTTGAACTTCAGAATGATGAGCGAATTCAGAACGGGCCAATCTTGCCCGAGTGGCGGATTGGCTGCTACCCCTCGCCTCAATGAGCGAGGCCGCAACAGCCGAACCCGGGACGCCCGCCGCGGAAGCGGCGCGGCGGCGCACCTTCGCGATCATCTCGCATCCGGACGCCGGAAAGACCACGTTGACGGAACATTTGCTGCTGCTGGGCGGTGCCATTCGCGCGGCGGGTGCGGTGAAGGCCCGCGGTGAGGCGCGGCGGGCGCGCTCCGACTGGATGCGGATCGAGCAGGAGCGCGGCATCTCCGTCACCAGCGCGGTGATGACATTTGAGTATGGCGGCGCGGTGTTCAACCTCCTCGACACACCGGGCCATGAGGATTTCTCCGAAGACACCTATCGCACGCTGACGGCGGCAGATTCCGCCGTGATGGTGATCGATGCGGCCAAAGGCATCGAGGCGCAGACGCGCAAGCTGTTCGAAGTCTGCCGCCTGCGCGACATTCCCATCGTTACCTTCATCAACAAGATGGATCGCGAGGCGCGCGATCCGCTTGAATTGATCGACGAAATCTCCGACCAGCTGCAGCTGGAATGTGCACCGATGATGTGGCCGGCCGGCGCGGGTCTGAATTTCAAGGGTGCACTCGACCTCTATGCGGATGAGTTCATCCTGTTCGAGAACGGGCCGCGGCAGGGTGAGCGTATCGGCGGCAACGCCATGCGCGCGCGCCTCGAGCCTGAGGTGTTCGCAAGACTGGAGGAAGAAGCGGAGCTGGCGCAGGCCGGATTGCCGCATTTTCGCGCTGACCGTTACCACGAAGGGCACCTCACGCCCGTCTATTTCGGCTCGGCGCTCAAGAATTTCGGGGTGACCGAGCTGATCGGCGCGCTGGCGGAGCTTGCGCCCAGCCCGCGCGTTCAAGCGGCGCAGGGCCGTGTCATCGAACCGTCCGAGCAGGAGGTTACCGGCTTCGTCTTCAAGGTGCAGGCGAACATGGACCCGAACCACCGCGATCGGGTTGCCTTCCTTCGTCTGTGTTCTGGCCGTTTCCGTCGCGGCATGAAACTGAAGCAGTCAGGCACGGGGAAGCAGATCGGCATTCACAATCCGATTTTGTTCTTTGCGCAGGAACGCGAGACGGTGGACGAAGCATGGCCCGGCGACATCATCGGGATTCCCAATCACGGCGTGCTGCGCGTGGGCGATACGCTCTCGGAAAGTGGCGATGTCGTATTCACCGGTATTCCCAATTTCGCACCGGAAATCTTGCGCCGCGTGCGCTTGGCCGATCCCATGAAGCAGAAGCACCTGACGCGCGCGCTGGAGAGTTTGGCGGAAGAGGGCGTGACGCAGGTGTTCAAGCCGATGCTGGGCGCCAACTGGATTGTGGGCGTGGTCGGCCAGCTGCAGCTCGATGTGCTGAAGAGCCGGATGCGCGATGAATACGGACTGGATGTGGAACTCGACACCTCGCCCTATGACACGGCGCGCTGGGTTTCCGGGGAAGAAGCCGATGTCGAGAAGCTCGTCTCAACCTACCGCAACCAGATGGCGACGGATCGCGACGGCGCGCCGGTGTTTCTCGCGAAATCCGCCTGGGAGCTCGGCTATGTGGCGGAGAAGTTCAAAGCCATCCGCTTCGCCAAGACCCGCGAGCGCCATGAGGTGCACGCGGAAAACTGACGGGCGGCTCACGGCGGGGGCGGGAGAATCATGCCTTCATAAAGATAGAGGGCCGGCCGGCCGGCCGATCCGGGACGCAGTCGCGTAAGGCTGTGCGGCGAAAGTGAAATTTTTCGCGGCGGTGAGAACACGGTGTTGGGAATCGCGCCGATCGCTTCCGCGAATGGCCGCCCGTTCTCCTCGATCAGCCGCGCGGTCGCATAAGTGACACGGCTGTCCAAGGTAGGCAGCGGAATAACCACCAGATCTTCTTCCAGCATGTCGGTTCCGCCGGGCCCGGCGCCTTGCCACTTTCAACGAAGTGGCTGGCTGTATATCAGGCCGCCTGGCGCCGCTCACCTTCTTCTTTGGCTTTTTTCAGATCGTCGTCCGAAAGAACGCGCTCGTCCGGATCGCCGGCATTTCCATTGGCCGGCGAGAAGCGGAGCTTCTCCATGTACGGCGTCGGCTTCTTGCGGCGAAAGTCCGCAAATTCCTTCGCATAATATTCGCGCGCTTGCTGGACGGTTTTCTCGCCACTCACGATGTCGTGCATGAGATTGAGCGCCAGAAAATTCGCCTGCTCGTCATGGCAGCGGGCAGAAACCTCTCCGGCCGTGCGCTCCACAATCACGCTGCCGTCGAATTCCGCCAGCGGCGTGAACTTCTCTTCGGGCACGCGATAATCGATGACGGATTCTACGGCATCGATGTGTGGCGCCGGAAAGTCGTGCTTGAAGAATGCTTTGCTGGCGACGATCCGCTTCCACGGGCCCGGCTTGTTCCAGATCAGCTCGCTCAGCGTCGATTCGCTCGGTTCGCCATATTTCTTGATCACGGCGCTTGCCGCCTCCCGTGATTCCTCAGGCCATCCTTTGATGATTTCCGCTGCTTGCGCCATGCCGTTTCTCCCGACCGTTCATAGGTGAACGGAGGCGCACGACGGCCAGTTCCAAAGGAACTATGCTTGACCTTGATCTATGCAGCTGCAGCGCCGGCGAATTGGGTATCGGTCTCGCGCTGCCAGAACCGAAGCAACGCGCGGGCGCCAGCTTCCGGAATGGCGTCGTAGGCGGCCAGACGGCGGTATCTTTCATCGCGCGCAATGCCGCTTTCCGCCAGTACCGCCAGCGCGGAATACGCCGCGCGGGAAAGGCTCGCGCCCTTGCACAAACAGGCAAGACTGTAAGCAGAGGCGTCTGCAAGCGCCGCCGCCGCGCTGCTCCGGCCGATGCCAAACCGCTCTGCAATCGCGTCCGTGACCTGATGCGGTTCGGCTGCGCGCGCAACGGCGAGCAACGCCTGCTCGTTTATAGCGCGCGGCGCTGATCCGCTTGGAGAAGCGGCATTGCGTGAGAGAATTTCGTTTTTGACTTCGGGCGCGGCGTCGAAAAACAGCGCGTTCAACACAGTGAGTGGCATATTGCCGTCTACGAACCGTTTCGCCAACAGACCGCGAGCATCCGGCGCGATATCGCTCAGCGCCTTTTCGAGAAGCGCCTCGAACGGCTCGCGCATGGCGGCGGGATAATTCTTCGGCCATTCCAGCAGAAGATCCGCCAGTTCGCTGGTGAGTTCCCCCCGCGAACTTGTTCCGGGATCGCTTGCAATGTTGACGAGACGGGTAAGGCGCTCGCGCGGCGGTATCGAAGGCATGACCGCACGGGATAGACCAAAGACGTTAACGTTCTCTTTGCCGCGTTTTTCGGCAACCAGCGGCTTCAGTTGCCGATGAGGGCCCAACTGTCGGGGTAGAAGCCGTTAAAGGTCGTGCGCAGCGCCACGGAGTAGGCGCCGATCGCGTCCACCACGATGTAGTCGCCTGCCTTGATCGCCTCCGGCAGCATCAGCGGCTTCGGCAGCACATCCAGCGTGTCGCAGGTCGGTCCATAAACCCGAAACGGCGTGCGCCCATCCGGCTGGAACACCGGACGCCCTGCGCCATCCAACGCAAACACCCGCAGCGGATAATCCGCCGTCCAGCCGGGCAAGGTCAGTTCGTCGAAGCTGCCGTAGATGCCATCGTTGAGATAGATCTTGTCGTCCTTGCGCAGCACCACCTGCGTCACCAGCGAAACACCTTCCGCGATCAGCGCACGCCCCGGCTCGCACAGCAATTTCGGTTTGTGCGGCAGCGTGCCGAGTGCTTCACGAATGGTATCGAAATACCAGTGATAGGGCGGCACATCGTTGTTGTGGTACGGGCCGGGAAAGCCGCCGCCGATATCGAGTGCCGCAATTTCGATATTCGCAAGGTCTGCCGTGCGCCGGGCCATTTCGATGGCCTGTGCATAGGAAAACGGCGACAGGCATTGCGAGCCGACATGGAAGGTGAGGCCCGGCTCCGCGCCCGATTCCACCACGCGCTTGAGCAATGCGGCGGCTTCCTCCGGCGTGGTTCCGAATTTGCTCGAAAGCTCCAGCAGTGCGCCGCCTAGCGGCGCGGAAAGCCGCACGAAAATGCGCAAGTCTTTGCCACCACCGATCTCGGCAACCAGCTTGTCAAGTTCGAAATCGCAATCCACCACGTAATCGGCGATGCCGTGTTTGTGGAACGCCGCGTGCGCCGCGCCGGCAATTCGCACGGGCGCCATGAAATGGCACTGCGCATCGGGATAACGCCGCCGCACCAGCTCGATTTCCGCCAGCGATGCTGTATCGAAGTGGCGGATGCCGGCCGCGTATACCTGATCCAGCACCTGCGGCGCGGGATTCGCTTTCACGGCATACAGGGTATCGCCGGGAAAATCCTGGAAGCGCTGCGCTGCGGCCGCGAACCGCTCGGGGAAGATGCAATAGACCGGCAGAACCGGCCGCGTTTCCTGGATCAGCTGCTCAACTGTGGCGAAATGCGGCAGCGCTTCGGCTTCCAGCACTATCGATCTGTCGCTGGGGGTGATCTGATCCATGCGGCGCTCCAACCCGGGCGCGCCTCTTAGCAGGGACTTGCTGCGGGTCAACCGGCAGCTCCACGAGCGCCTTGTCCCGCATCGGCGCTGCGGCCATGGGAGAGCGTGGGCGTTAAGGTTCGGTTTACCAAGGTAACTGTAGAGTTTCATTGTTGCCGCTTCGTTCCAGAAATTCCTAGACCTAGACATAGTGAACACTACTGCTTGAGAGCGAAATCCGCGATTTTCCTTGGGTTTTTCCTTGACCATGCGGCAATTTGAGCGTATTCCCATGAATACCCATGAGCGCCCACGGAAGACCATCCTATGGGCGCGGCGATCCGGTTCCAATGACGGACCCGCACCGCAGGGGCAGGGGCGCGCGGGGCCGTGCAACGTTTTCTGGGCAGGTTCGTCAACAAGCTGGACGCCAAGGGCCGCGTCAGCGTCCCCGCGCAGTTTCGTGACGTCCTCACCAAGCAGGGACTGAAGGGCTTTTACTGCGCCCCGTCGGCTATTCACCCCGGCCTCACCGGCTACGGCGAAGATTTCTTCGCGGAAGTCGATACCAAGCTGAAACAGCTTGATCCGTACAGCAGCGATTACGCGGCGCGCGCCACGCAAGCCTTCGGCGATGTCGATTATCTCGAATGCGATCCGGAAGGCCGCATACGCCTGCCGGAACATTTCACCGCGCACGCCGCGATTCAGGACCGCGTGCAGTTTGTTGGCCTCAGCCAATTCTTCGAATTGTGGAATCCGGAAACCTACCCCGCAATCCATGCGGAGCGCGTGGCGGAATTGCGTCGTGCCTATCGTGCCGGAGGTGCGTCATGAGCGGACACGCGCCGGTGATGCTCGCGGAAGTCATAGACGCGGTGCGGCCGCAGGATGGCGCGCGCTACGTGGATGGCACGTTCGGCGGCGGCGGCTACACGCGCGCGATTCTGGATGCCGCGCAGTGTTCCGTGGTGGCGATCGACCGCGATCCGGATGCGATTGCGCGTGGGCGGGCGTTGCAGTCGCGGTATGCTGGCCGCCTGACGCTGATTGCCGGCAATTTCTCCGAGATGGAATCGCTGCTGGTTGAAACGGGCGAACTGCGCACCGATGGCGTAATTCTCGATCTCGGCGTTTCGTCCTTCCAGTTCGATGAGGCCGAGCGCGGCTTCTCGTTCCGCGAAGACGGCCCCCTCGACATGCGGATGAGCAAAAGCGGTCCGTCTGCTGCCGATGTCGTCAACACGGCCGATGAGAAGACGCTCACCGACATCCTCCGCCGCTTTGGTGAAGAGCGGCAGGCGAAGCGCATCGCGCGCGCCATTATCGCCGCGCGCCCACTCACGCGAACCCGCGAGTTGGCGGAGGTCGTATCGAAGGTGCTTGGCCCGGCTGCCGCGCGCCACCCCATTCATCCAGCCACGCGCACCTTCCAGGCGCTGCGCATTTATGTGAATGACGAGCTGGGTGAACTCGAGCGCGGACTTGCGGCGGCGGAACGGGTGCTGAAAGCGGGCGGACGGCTTGCTGTAGTCGCCTTCCATTCGCTGGAAGATCGCATCGTCAAACAGTTTCTCGCCGAGCGCAGCAAGGCGCCGGCCACCTCGCGTCACGCGCCGGAAGCGCGCGCGGCACACAAACAGACGTTTCGCCTTGTTTGGTCCGGCGCGCGCACGCCGCACCCTGAAGAGATCGCACGAAACCCCCGCGCCCGTTCGGCCCGCCTGCGAGCGGCCGAGCGCACGGCGCTCGCGGCCTGAGGAGAGAGTGCCATGATCCGGGTCATCAACTTCTTCTGCTTCGCCTTCTCCGCCTTTGCGTGCCTGGCGCTGTACCATGTCTCCGAGCAGACGCGGGTCACACGCGCCGAACTGAAGCTCGTGCATCGCGAGATCGCGCAGGAGCAGCAGCTTTCGGAAGCCCTGCAGGCAGAATGGGGTCGCGCCACCGAGCCCGCGCAAATCGATCGCGCTGCGCAGGCGAAACTTGCCATTGAAGACAAGCCGTCTGTTGAACTTGCCTCCACCAATCTGTTGCCCCGCCGCGGCGATAACATCGTGGGCGATGCGGAAGTGCGGTCCGCAAGTGCTGTCATGCCCGCGCCCAGTTCTGACGTCGCCGCCGTGGCGGTTGCTTCTGTCCAGCCGGGCAACTGAATGACATGACCGAAGGCCCCAGCATCGTCCAGCGGCGTATCGCCATAATGGCGCTGGGCTGTGTGCTGGCCTTCACCCTGATTGGCGTGCGCCTTGTCGATCTCACGCTGATCCGGCATTCGCCGGCAACCCTAGCCGTCTTGCCACCGCGCGCTGCGGCCATTCGCGCCGACATTACCGATCGCAATGGCGAGCTGCTCGCCCGCGATCTTGTGGTGCACGATCTATCCGTTCAGCCATACCTTCTTTCGGACCGCAAAGTAGCGGCGCATCAGCTTGCCATAGCTACCGGCACGGACGAGCAGCGCCTGCTGAAATCGTTTGCCGGGCACGACAAGCCGAACCAGTTTGTGCTCGTGGCGCGCCAGGTGACGCCCGAGGTGGAGGACACGCTGACCGATCTCGGTATCGAAGGCCTGGAATTCGATCCCGCCATGAAGCGGTATTATCCGCGTGGTGGCGCGGCGGCGCAGGTGCTGGGCGCCACTGATGCTGACGGGAAAGGCATCACTGGAATCGAGTTAGGCCTGAACAAGCAGCTGCACGGTGGCCATCCCGCAGAGCTTTCGCTCGACATGCGCATTCAATATGCGCTGACACATGAAATCGATGCTGCCAGGTCCCAATTCAACGCCAAGGCTGCCGGCGGCATTATCATCAACGTCAACACCGGCGAAATCGTCGGCATGGCGTCGCAGCGCGATCCGTCGGCCGTCGATGAAGAAGATCGCGCCAGTCCCGATCGCAACCGCATGCTCCGCGACGTGTATGAGCTAGGCTCGGTGTTCAAAATCTTCGCTTTCACCCTCGCGATGCAGGATCACACCACGCGGCTGGACGAGTGGTTTCCCATTGGTCACGGCTTCAAGGTCGGCCGCTACACCATCCATGACGCGGAGCGGATGCCCGCGTCCCTGATGGCGAAGGACATTTTCGCGCAATCCTCCAACGCCGGCACCGCGCAGATTGCCTTGCGCTCGGGGCCGCAGCGGCAGCAGGCGTTCCTGCGTTCGCTTGGCCTTCTGTCGCCGGTGCGCTCGGAAGATCCGGAAGGGGCGAAGCCGCTGTTTCCCCGCCGCTGGGGCACGACGGAAACGGCCACGGTCGGCTTCGGTCATGGAATCTCCGTCAGCCCACTTTCGTTTGTAACGGCCGCCGCCATTGTCGTGAACGGCGGGCGCCGCGTCACACCAACGTTGCTGAAGCAGGCGGGCGATCGCCGCGGCGAACAGGTGATTTCCCCAGAAACCAGCGCCACCATGCGCGGACTTCTCCGTTACGTTGTGACCGATGGCACCGGCAAGCTCGCGGATGTGCCGGGCTATAATGTGGGCGGGAAGACCGGTTCCGCAGAGAAAGCAACTCATGGCCGTTATGTCGCGCACAAGCTGCTCACATCGTTCTGTGCTGTCTTTCCCATCGACAATCCGCGTTATCTCGTGTTTGTGCTGCTGGATGAGCCGCACGGTGCCAACGCTTCCGGCGTGATGGCGCTGGCGGGTCACACGGCGGCGCCGCTGGCGGGCCGTGTGGTTGCGAAGATCGCGCCGATGCTGGAGATGCCGACGCAAGCGCCGGCGTTCTGATGTCATTTCACAATGGAAACACAATCAAAAGAGATGTTGGGAACGGGTAATGTGGGCGAGTACAGAATGGATGCCCCGATCGAATTCAAAGGCCTTGCAAGCGACAGCCGCGAGGTGAAACCGGGCTATCTGTTCGCCGCACTCCCCGGTACGCGCGCCGATGGCGGCCGGTTCATTGCGGACGCGGTTGCGAAGGGTGCGGTCGCTGTGCTTGGCCGCCCGGAACTCGCTTCGCAGGCGCGGGAGTTCGCTATTGCGTTTCTCGCGGACGAGAATCCCCGGCTGCGGCTTGCGCATCTAGCTGCCGGTTTCTTCGGTGCGCAGCCATCGACGGTTGCTGCGGTAACGGGCACGAACGGAAAGACATCCGTCGCGGTGTTCTTGCGGCAGATTTGGGCTTCGGAAGGTTTGTGTGCGGCAAGCCTCGGCACCATCGGATTGGTCACGCCAACTGGCGAAATTGCGCTGGCGCACACCACACCCGATCCGATTGCCTTGCACCGTCTGTTGGCAGAGTTGAAGCGGGACGGGATCGATCATCTGGCGCTGGAAGCTTCAAGTCACGGGCTCGATCAGTACCGTCTCGATGGCGTGCGCATTGCGGCTGCCGCGTTCACCAATATCACGCGAGATCACCTCGATTATCATCCGACATTCGAGGATTATCTGAACGCCAAGCTGCGGCTGTTGTCGGAGCTGGTTTGCGAAGGTGGCGTAGCGGTGGTGAATGCCGATGCCCGATACGCGGATCGATTTTCCGCAGCCGCTCTCGCGCGAAAGCTACAGCTTCTGACAGTCGGAAACTCCGGGAACGATTTGCGGTTGATTTCACAAAAGCCGCGCGGCGATGGGCAGGATTTGCGCGTTGTGTACCGCAGTACCGAAAGAGAGATTGCCTTGCCCTTGGCCGGCAGCTTTCAGGCCTCCAACGCGCTGGTCGCAGCCGGACTCGCACTTGGGCTCGGCGAACCCGAGGACAAGGTGTTTGCGGCGGTGTCGCAATTGCATGGCGCGCCGGGGCGGTTGGAGAAGGTGGCGTATGCACCGAGCGGCGCACCGGTGTATGTCGATTACGCGCACACGCCGGATGCGCTGAAAACTGTGCTGACCGCGTTGCATCCGCATGTTTCCGGCCAGCTGCACGTGATTTTCGGCTGCGGCGGCGATCGCGACAAGGGCAAGCGTCCGCTGATGGGTGCTGCGGCGGCCAAACATGCGGATGTCGCGATCGTCACCGATGACAATCCTCGCAGCGAGGATCCGGCTGTGATCCGCCGGGAAACATTGGCGGGCTGTGCCGGCGCCCGGGAGATCGGCGATCGTGCCGAAGCCATCCACGCCGGCATTGCGGCGCTACACTCGGGCGATGTGCTGGTGATCGCGGGCAAAGGCCATGAAAGCGGACAGGTTATCGGAAGCGTGACGCGGCCATTTTCCGATCGCGCGGAAGCGATCAAGGCGGCGGTGGCGCTTGGCGGCCGGGCGGCGGAGTCGCCGGCATGAGCGGGCTCTGGACCTCTGTCGAAGCGGAAGCCGCAACCCTTGGCCGCGCAAGCGTGCCGTTCACGGCGACCGGTATGTCGATCGACACCCGCACCTTGAAGCCCGGCGACATGTTCGTGGCGCTGAAGGGCGAAGCGCGAGACGGCCACGCGTTCGTGCGCGCAGCGCTGGATGCGCAAGCATCGGCGGCGCTGGTCTCGCATGTGCCCGAGGGGTTGGGCGAAAGTGCCCCGGTGCTCACGGTCGCGAATACCTTGCGCGGTCTGGAAGATCTGGCACGTGCCTCCCACGCCCGCAGCCACGCCAAAATCATCGCGGTCACCGGCAGCGCCGGAAAAACCACCACGAAGGAAATGCTGCGCCTTGCCTGTGGCGCGCTGGGCTCGACCCATGCGTCTGCCGCTTCCCACAACAACCATTGGGGCGTGCCGCTGTCGCTCGCTTCCATGCCGCGCGAAGCCGAGTTCGGCATCTTCGAGATCGGCATGAATCATTTCGGCGAAATCCGCTCGCTCGTGAGTTTCGTCCGGCCGCATGTGGCGTTGATCACCACCATTGCGCCGGCGCATCTGGAATTTTTCGGCTCCTGCGAAGCCATTGCCGATGCGAAGTCGGAAATCTTCGAAGGCATCGTTCCCGGCGGTGCGGCCGCAATCCCGGCGGACAGTGCGTATGCGGAACGGCTGCGCGCCCGCGCCAAACAGGCGAATGCGGGCCATATACTCGCATTTGGGAAACTGGCTAGCGCCGACGCGCGCCTCGTTTCGATTGAGGATTCTGCGGATGGCATGCGCATCGAAGCGGAGGTGCTTGGCCGCGACGTGCATTTCCGTCTTCAGGCATCGGGCACACATCTCGCCACGAATGCACTCGGCGCGCTGCTGGCTGTTGCCGCTGCCGACGGCGATGTTCTGAACGCGGCCGCAGCGCTCTCCGGCTTCACCGCCCTCAAAGGCCGTGGCGCTCGCTCGCGGATTGATTTCCGCGGCGGCACCATAGAGTTGATCGACGAAAGCTATAACGCGAATCCGGCATCCATGGCGGCGGCGCTGGATGTGCTGTCGCGCTCCGAACCCGCTTTCGGCGGCAGGCGCGTGGCGGTGCTCGGCGACATGCTGGAGCTTGGCGCGAACGGCCCCTCGCTTCACGCGGCGCTGGAGAAAGACATTGAAGACGCTCGTGCCGATCTTGTCTTTGTGGCCGGGCCGCTGATGCAGGCGCTGTGGGAAGCACTGCCAGCTTCGCGACGCGGCGCCTACGCCGAAACGTCTGCCGCACTCGCACCGCAGGTGCTGAAAGCCGTTCGCGCGGGCGATGTCGTGTTGGTGAAGGCGTCCAACGGCCTTCGGATGTCGCACATCGTCGACGCACTGAAAGCGGGCGAGAAAGGGGGCGCCGCATGATCCCCTATTTCCTCGTTCACCTGCCCGGTCACACCGCGTTCCTCAACATTTTCCGTTACATCACCTTCCGGGCCGGTGGCGCCATCATGACGGCGCTGCTGATCGCCTTCTTCATCGGTCCTGCGACGATCGGCTGGCTGCGCGCGCACCAGGGCAAGGGCCAGCCCATTCGCACCGATGGGCCGCAGCGCCATGTGATTGAGAAACAGGGAACGCCCACAATGGGCGGCCTCCTTATTCTGATCTCCGCAGCCGTCGCCACCTTGTTGTGGGCCGATCTCACCGATCCCTATGTGTGGGTTGTGCTGTTCGTCACCTCCAGCTTCGGACTTCTCGGGTTTGCCGACGACTACCTCAAGGTCGTGAAGCGCTCGCCGGAAGGCGTGCGCGGGAAAATGAAGCTGCTGGTGCAGTTCGCCGTCGCGGCGCTCGCCTGCTACGTCGTCATGAAGCTTGAGGATCGCGCGCTGGCCGGCACCGTTGCTGTGCCATTCCTCAAAGCGGCGCTGGTGCACCTGAGCTGGTTTTTCCTTGTCTTCGGCGCGCTGGTGATCGTGGGCGCTTCGAACGCCGTCAATCTCACCGATGGACTGGACGGTCTTGCCATCGTGCCGGTGATGATTGCAGCACTTGCGTTCGGGCTGATCGCATATCTCGTCGGTAACGTGAAATTCGCCGATTACCTGCAACTGCATTATGTGGCGGGCACGGGCGAGCTGACCGTTTTCCTCGCTGCGCTGCTTGGCGCCGGCCTTGGCTTCCTCTGGTATAACGCTCCGCCCGCCATGGTCTTCATGGGCGATACGGGATCGCTCGCGCTCGGCGGCGCGCTCGGCTCGGTCGCCGTCGCGACCAAACATGAGATCGTGCTCGCCATTGTCGGTGGGCTGTTCGTGATGGAAGCGGTGTCGGTGATTGTGCAGGTCGCCTCCTTCAAGCTGACGGGCAAGCGCGTGTTCCGCATGGCGCCCATCCATCATCATTTCGAGCAGCTTGGCTGGCGCGAGCCCACCATCGTGATCCGCTTCTGGATCATTTCGGTGGTGCTGGCGCTGATCGGCCTTTCAACCCTGAAGCTGCGGTGAGGCCATGATTGTGCCACGCAGCTTTGCAAATCAGGATACCGGCGTGTTCGGCCTGGCGCGCACCGGCATTTCGGCCGCGCGCGCGCTGATTGCGGGCGGCGCACGGGTTTATGCGTGGGACGATGGCGAGGCTTCGCGCCGTACAGCAGAGGAACTCGGCGCGCGTGTTGCGCCGATGGAGTCATGGCCTTGGGATCGCCTGAACGCGCTGATCCTTAGCCCCGGCGTGCCGCTCACCCATCCCGCGCCGCATGCGGTCGTTGATATGGCGCATGTGCATGCGGTTCCGATCATCGGCGATATGGAACTGTTCGCGCGCGAGATCCTTGCGTCAGCCGAAGGCTCTGCTGCACCTGTCGTGGCGGTTACCGGCACCAACGGAAAATCCACCACCACGGCGCTGATCGGACACATTCTTTCCAGTTGTGGATACGCCGCGGAAATCGGCGGCAACATCGGCAAGCCGGTTCTCGATTTGAATCCGCCGGCACCGCGCTCCGCTTACGTGCTGGAAGTATCGTCCTATCAGATCGAGCTTTCGCCGGGACTTGCACCAGACGTCGCCGTGCTCACCAACATCTCGCCGGATCATCTCGATCGTCACGGCTCTATGGAAAATTACATCGCGGTGAAAGCGCGGCTGCTGGGGCAGACCAGTGGAACCGGAACCGTCTGCATCGGCGTCGATGATGCCTACAGCGCCGCCATCCAATCGCGCTTTGCTGCCCAGGATGGGCCAGAGGCCATCCCCGTATCCGTAGGCAAGGTGCTTGGGCGGGGCGTGTTCGTGATCGATGGCGTTCTGTATGACGCACAAGCCTCAAACGCCGCGCGGATCATGGATCTGGGCACCGCTGGGCAGTTGCCCGGCGCGCACAATTGGCAAAACGCGGCACTCGCCTATGCCGCCACACGCGGTTTTGTGCCCAATCGGCAGGCGATTGCGGATGCCATCGCGAGTTTCCCGGGCCTGCCGCATCGCATCGAAGAGGTTGGGTACATCGGTAAGGTGCGCTTCATCAACGATTCCAAGGCAACCAATGCGGATGCCGCGGAACGCGCGCTGCGATGTTTCAGCGACATCTTCTGGATTGCCGGCGGGCGGGCGAAGGAAGGCGGCATCGAAAGCCTGCGGCCGTTGTTCCCGCGCATTCGCAAGGCCTATTTGATCGGCGAGGCGGCGGAGGAGTTCGCGCACACGCTGCACGACGTGCCGCACGAAAATTGTGGGACATTGACCAGAGCTGTCGCGGCCGCGGCGCACGATGCGGAATCCTCGAACGTGGCACGTCCCGCCGTTCTTCTCTCACCGGCTTGCGCCTCTTTCGATCAGTTCCGGGATTATGAGCAGCGTGGCAATGCGTTCCGCGCGTTGGTGCAGGGGCTATCCAGCAATCCCATGCGGGCGGCGTCATGACCTTGTCCCGCGATAGTCGTGGACGTCTGGCAGACTGGTGGTGGACGGTCGATCGCGTGGCGCTATTCGCCATGTTCGGTTTGATTGCGATCGGCCTGATGCTGGCGTTTGCCGCAAGCCCCGCAGCGACAGCGCACAACGCCGTGCAGGCCGGCAATTTCCATTTTGCTGCGAAGCAGATCGTGTTTGCCGCGCTGGCCGCGGTGATCGTGGTCGGCGGCTCGTTGTTAAATCCGCGCGATCTCAAACGTGCCGCGGCCATCACGTTTGTTGTTGCGCTGGCCGGTGCTGTGCTGGTGCTGCTCACCGGCGCGGAAGTGCTTGGCGCGCGGCGCTGGATCGATCTCGGCTGGCTTACCATCCAGCCGTCGGAGTTCCTCAAGCCCAGCTTTGCTGTACTCTGCGCAGCTGTCCTGGCGAGCAAGCACCAAGGCGGCGTGCGCAAGGAGTTGGTGTCCTTCCTGCTCGTATTGATTCCGCTGGCACTGCTGGTGCTGGAGCCGGATGTGGGGCAAACCGGCCTCCTTCTCGCGCTGTGGGGCGCGATGCTGTTCCTCGACGGGATTTCCGCGGTGTGGGTCGGCACGATCACCGGAATCGGAACGGTGCTGGGCGGCCTTGCCTACATTCTGATTCCGCATGTGCATCACCGTGTCGAGCAGTTTTTCGGCGGCGGCAAGCCGGGATATCAGTCAGGGCTTGCGCTGAAGGCGTTTGAGCATGGCGGTTTGGCGGGCGTAGGCCCCGGCGCAGGCACCATCAAGTATCATATTCCCTATGCGCATTCGGATTTCATCTTTGCCGTTGCCGGTGAGGAATTCGGGCTGGTGCTTTGCGGGATCATTGCGGCGTTGTTCTGCGCCTTGAGCGTGCGATTACTGCTGCGCGCAGCGGCCGCGAAGGACAAGTTCTCGCAACTCGCCGGAGCAGGCTTGGCGCTGATCGTGGCGTTACAGGCATTCATCAATATGGGCGTGGCGGTGAATATGCTGCCCGCGAAAGGCATGACATTGCCGTTCATCTCCTATGGCGGCTCCTCGCTGTTTGCGGTGGCCGTGACGATGGGTTTCGCGCTTGCAGTGACCCGGCAACGGCCGACAGTCACGACTCTGTCGCAGCGCGACACGGATCTTCTCTTTGGTATCCGCGAGGCGCGCGCGTGACGACCATTGTGCTTTCCGCGGGCGGCACCGGCGGCCATCTCTTTCCGGCGCAGGCGTTGGCAGCCGAGTTGATGCGCCGTGGGCGCCGCATCGTACTGATGACAGACGCGCGCGGCCGCAATTACGGCGCCGCGTTTCCGGGTGCGGAAGTGGCAACGGTGCCTTCAGCCTCGCCGTCCAACGCTGGCTTGATCGGGCGCATCCTTTCGCCTTTGCGCATTGCTGCCGGTATCGTTGTAGGCCGTCGCAAGCTGACGCGTCTGAAACCGGCCGCCGTGATCGGCTTCGGCGGTTACCCCAGCCTGCCGGTCATGCTGGCTGCTTCGTTCGCCGGATTTCCCACCGCCATTCACGAGCAGAACGCTGTGCTCGGACGCGTGAACCGCCTGGTCGCGGGCCGCATGCGCGCGATCGCGGCATCGTTTCCGTTTGCGAAATTCGCGCCAAAAGACATGAGCCGCGTTCGCTACACGGGAAATCCCGTACGCCCGGAAGCGGTGGTATTGGCGCATTCGCCCTATGAGGCGCCGAGCGCGAACGGGTCAATCCGCGTTCTTGTATTCGGTGGCAGTCAGGGCGCGCGTGCCTTGAGCGAGATCGTGCCTGCTGCCTTCGCGAGTTTGCCGCAAGCGTTTCGCACGCGACTTGATATCGTGCAGCAGGGGCGGCCGGAGGACATCGAGTCCATTCGTGCGGCATACGTTAAGGCGAGCATTCGCGCCGAGGTGGAGTCGTTCTTCAGCGATCTGCCGAAGCGGATGGCTGCGGCGCATCTTGTAATTTCCCGCAGCGGCGCCTCGACGGTAAGCGAGTTGGCTGTGATCGGCCGTCCGGCGATTCTGGTTCCCTATCCCTTCGCCACCGACGATCACCAGACAGCCAATGCCAGCGTGCTGGCAAATGCGGGCGCCGCGTGGCTGATTCAGCAGCGCGATCTTACCGCAGAAAAATTGTCGGCACTGCTCACGGACATCTTCGGGAATCCGGACGATCTTGTGAAGCGGGCGGAAACGGCGGCATCGCTAGGCAAACGGGATGCGGCGCAGCGCCTGGCCGATCTCGTCGATGAAATCGGGGGCGCGGCATGAAGGCGCCGCCGCCCACCCGCGTGCCGCTCGATATCGGGCCGATTCATTTCATCGGCATCGGCGGCATCGGCATGAGCGGCATTGCCGAGATCATGCACAATCTCGGCTACAAGGTTTGCGGCTCGGACGCAGCCGAAAGCGCAATCGTGAAGCGGCTGCGCGCGCTGGGCATTCCCGTCACCATCGGCCATGCGCCCGAGAACATCGGCAATGTGTATGCGGTCGTTTATTCCTCCGCGGTGAAGCCCGGCAATGTGGAGTTCGAGGCGGCACGGCAACGCGGTCTGCCGCTGGTGCGGCGTGCCGAAATGCTGGCCGAGATCATGCGGCTGAAATGGTGCGTGGCCGTGGCCGGCACTAACGGGAAGACCACCACGACCACTATGGTGGCCGCGCTGCTGGATGCGGGTGGCCTCGACCCTACCGTGGTCAATGGCGGCATCATCAACGCCTATGGCACCAATGCGCGTGTTGGCGCCGGCGACTGGGTGGTGGTGGAAGCGGACGAAAGCGACGGCTCATTCCTGCGCCTGCCCGCAACCATTGCCGTGCTCACCAATGCCGACCCGGATCACCTCGATTACTACGGCACCTTCGACCGCATGCGCGAAGCCTTCCAGCGCTTCATCGAGAACGTGCCCTTCTACGGCTTTGCGGTACTGTGCCTTGATCATCCCGAAGTGCAGCAGATGGTCGGCCGCATCATGGACCGGCGGCTGATCACTTATGGTTTCAGCCCGCAGGCGGATGTGCGCGCGGCGGATGTCTCCTATCAGGAAGGCGGCTCGCGTTTTACCGTCGTTGTCAGCGACCGCCGTTCCAATAGCGAAGCGCGCATCGCGGATATTAGCCTGCCGATGCCGGGCGAGCACAATGTGCTGAATGCGTTAGCTGCGATCACCGTGGCCCGCGAATTGGGTGTGAACGATCACCGCATCCGCACCGCGTTCAGCGCCTTCGAGGGCGTGAAGCGCCGCTTCAGCCGGGTCGGCGAGTGGAACGGCGCCGCCATCATCGACGATTACGGGCACAATCCGTTCAAGATTGCCGCGGCGCTGAAAGCTGCGCGCCAGGCCTATTCCGGGCCAATTGTCGCCATCGTGCAGCCGCACCGATACACACGTCTGCGCGACACGTTCGAGCAGTTCTGCACCTGCCTCAATGATGCGGACACGGCGATCATCGCGCCGGTCTATCCGGCGGGCGAGCAGCCGATCGAAGGCTTCACGCATCTCACCTATGCGGACGCAATTCGCGCCCACGGCCACAAGAATGTGCTGACGATCGACAATCCGGAAGAGTTGCCGAACGTCATTGCGTCGTTGGCAAAGCCGGGTGGCGCCATCATTTTCCTCGGCGCCGGTTCCAGCACCAATTGGGCAAACGGGCTGGAAGCGGTGCTGAAAGCGCGGGGGGCGCAGCGATGATGCAGTCGCGACCCTGTTACGCCCTTCCGCCCGTGCGCGGTACTTACGCTGAGAATGCGCCCCTGAAGGATCTGGTGTGGTTTCGCGCCGGTGGCCCGGCAGAGGTTCTCTTCCGTCCTGCCGACGCGGAGGACCTCGCCACGTTTCTTTATGCGAAGCCTGCGGACCTGCCGGTCACGGTGATCGGCGTCGGTTCCAATCTGCTGATCCGCGACGGGGGCATTCCCGGCGTGGTGCTCCGCCTTCCGGGTAGTTTCGGGAAAATCGCGGCGGAAGGCACGCGTGTCCGCGCCGGTGCTGCCGCCCTCGATGCGACAGTGGCACGTGCGGCGGCGGAAGCGGGAGTCGGCGGATTGGAATTCCTGCGCGGCATTCCCGGCACCATCGGCGGCGCTCTGCGCATGAATGCCGGTTGCTATGGCCGCGAGATCAAGGACGTATTCGTCGAAGCCAAAGCGGTGGATGGAAGCGGCAACATCGTCACGCTTGATGCCAGCGACATGGGTTTCGTTTACCGCAAGAGCGGCGTGCCCGATGATCTGATTTTCGTAGAAGCCGTGTTGGAAGGCGAAGCCGGCAATCCCGACGAAGTCCGCGCACGGATGAGTGGCCTTGTGGAACAGCGCGAATCGACTCAGCCTGTCAAAGCGAAAACCGGCGGCTCGACCTTCAAGAATCCTCCCGGCCACAAGGCATGGCAGCTGATCGATCAGGCGGGTTGCCGCGGGCTAATGCATGGCGCGGCGCAGGTTTCCGAGAAGCACTGCAATTTCCTCATCAACACCGGTGAGGCGACCGCGGCGGATATCGAAGGTTTGGGCGAGGATGTGCGGGCGCGCGTGAGGGACAAGTTCGGGATTGAGCTCGAATGGGAGATCAAACGGGTGGGCATCCCATGAGCGGGTTCCGGCGCGTAGCCGTGCTGCTGGGCGGGCGTTCTGCGGAGCGGGAGGTGAGCCTTTCCTCCGGCGCGGGCTGCACGCGCGCGTTGCGCGAGGAAGGCTTCGATGTGATCGAAATCGATCCCGGAGAAAATCCGGCCTCGCAATTGCTCGAAGCTGAGGTCGACTGTGCCTTCAACGCGTTGCATGGCCGCTGGGGCGAAGACGGCTGCGTACAAGGCCTGCTCGAATGGCTACACGTCCCCTACACCCATTCCGGTGTGCTGGCCTCCGCGCTCGCCATGCACAAGGAGCGCACCAAGGACGTGTACCGCGCCGCCGGCATCCCGGTGGTGAAATCGATCGTCGCCGATCGCCGGGAAGCGGGCCGCGAGCACCTGATGGAGCCGCCTTACGTTATCAAGCCGGTAAACGAAGGCTCATCGGTCGGCGTGTACATCATCCGCAAGGGGGACAACCGGCCGCCTTCAGAATTGACGCGGCCAGAATGGCACCTGAGTGACGCGATGATGGTGGAAGAATTCGTGCCGGGCCGCGAACTGACCGTTGCCGTGCTCGGTGGCAAGGCGCTGGGCGTCACCGAAATCACCACCGATCTCGCCTTTTACGACTACGAGGCGAAATATGCAGCGGGCGGTTCGCGCCACACTGTTCCCGCAGACGTTCCCGCATCCGTTGCAGAAGAGGCGATGCGCTTGGCGTTGCTTGCACACGAAGTGCTCGGCTGCCGCGGCGTGACGCGCACGGATTTCCGCTACGACGACACGGGCAGCAAGCATCGGCTGATCGCGCTGGAAACCAACACCCAGCCGGGCATGACGCCAACATCTCTGGTACCGGAGCAGGCGGCCTACGCGGGGATTAGTTATGGCGCGCTCTGCCGCTGGCTGGTGGAGGATGCGTCATGCGACCGGTGACCGCCACCGCCAATGCGCCCCGCTCACGGGGCCGCGCTTCGCCCAGCCGCCGTAGCGCGTCGCCGCGCGGCGCATCGAAACGTGGCGGTTATGAGCGTCGCTCGAAGGTGAAGGACAATCCGTTCTCCCGATTGTTCAGCCTGATCGGAGAGGCGTTGAGCCCGCGCCGCCCGGCGTTTCTTGCCAGTCTCGCCGCTGTCCTCGTGATTGCGCTGGCTGCGCTTTACGTCGGCGGCACCTTCCACCGCGCCTCGGCGGCTGCGAGCCATGCTGCATCCGCGGTTGTGGCGGACACGGGCCTGGAAATCTCCACCATCCAGCTGAGCGGCAACCGCTATGCCTCGCCAGGCGATATCTCGGCCGCGCTTGGTTTCGGTCCCGGCCAATCGATCTTCGCCGCCGATCCGCAGCAGGCCCGCACCAATCTCCGCAAACTCGACTGGATCGAGGATGCGCAGATCGCGATCCGCTATCCGGACACCGTTGTTGTGCATGTCGTGGAAAAGGAACCGTTTGCGCTCTGGCAATCGGACCACGGGGTTTACGCAGTCGATCGTAAAGGCCTCCCGATCACTCGCGTTGACGCGTCGCAGTTCAAACAGCTCCCGCTCTTCTTCGGCGATGAGCCAGACGGCGCAGCCGAACTGATGCAGGCGATCCATGTGCATCATGCGGTAGCAGCACGAGTGAAGGCGATGCAACGCGTGTCCGGCCGCCGGTGGAACCTCATTCTCGATGACGGGGTGCTGGTGAAATTGCCGGAAGACAGCTGGCAGACAGAACTGGCAGCGCTGGAGCGCCTGATCGTGGAAGACGGCGTGCTGGAGCGCGACATCTCGGAAATCGATTTGCGGGTACACGACAATTACGTGTTCGTGCTGCGTCATCCAGCGCCGCCACGCAAGAATCCTCGGGGGGAACCGACCTAATGGGTGAGACCATAAAATTGCGCACGGCAGGCGCACAGCCGACTGCATTCCGCACGGGGCTCGTTGCAGCCCTGGACGTTGGTTCATCGAAAACCGTTTGCCTCATCGGCCGTGCCGAGCCGGGTTCGCTACGCGTGACGGGCGCCGCGCTGCGCGAATCGCAAGGCATGAAAGCGGGCACCGTCGTCAATGTACAGGACGCGGAGGATTCCATCCGCGAAGCGGTGGCGGCCGCCGAAAACCTTGCCGATGTCCGCATCCAGACCGTGCTGGTGTCCGTCAGTTGCGGCGCGCCGAAGAGCATCAGCTCCCGCGCCGCCATGCAGATGGACGGGGATTTGATCTCCGATCGGCACATCAACGATCTGCTGATGGAAGCGCGGGCCAATATCCGGGCCGACGATCACGAAATTATCCAGGCAGCGCCAGTATCCTACGTCGTGGACGAAGCACGAGGTGTGCACGATCCGCGCGGCATGTTCGGACAACGCATCGGCGTCACCATGCATGCCGTGGCGGTCAAGCCGCTCCCACTGCAGAACCTGAAGCTCGCCATCGAGCGCTGTCACCTTACCCTCGGCGCCGCACTCATCGCCCCCTACGCCAGCGGGCTCTCCTGTCTCACGCCGGATGAAATGCAGCTTGGCGCCACGGTCATCGATATGGGCGGCGGCACGACCTCATTCGCCGTCTTCATGGAAGGCCAGCTGGTCTACACAGACGTCGTGCCGTTCGGCGGCGCACATGTCACGTCGGACCTGGCACGGATGCTGTCGGCGCCGCTCTCCGCCGCGGAGCGGCTGAAGACGCTTTACGGCGCCGCCCTGGGTGAAATCGAAACCAGCACCGATGTCGTGTCCGTCCCGCAAATGGGCGAGGAGGGCGACGACTGCGCGTACAAAGTGCCGCGCTCGATGCTCACCCGCATTATCCAGCCGCGGCTCGAAGAGATTCTGGTGGAGGTCCACAATCGTCTGCGCGCCAGCGGCTTCGATGTCGCCGCCGGCCGCCGCGCGGTGTTGACAGGCGGTGCCAGCCAGCTGGCCGGGACACGGGAGCTCGCGCAGCGCGTGCTCAACAAGCAGGTGCGCATGGGCCGGCCGCAGACCTATCCGGGTCTACCGGCCGCCGGCGCCGGCCCGGATTATTCGACGGCACTTGGCTTATTGATGGCCGGCGCGACGATGCCGCCGGAAATGCTGAACCCCGAAATGGCCCGCTCCAGCGAAGAGTCTCGCGAGACGGGATTCTGGCAACGGTTCATCGGGAGTATCTTTGGGTGATTCGCGTGCAAAACAACAACAACGGGCACCCGGGTTGGTGGAGTTTTTCAAGTCGAGAAGACGGCAGTGAGGAATGGAGCGTGACATGAAAATCGGAGTGCCCGAGAAGACGGAACTGCGGCCGCGGATCACCGTGCTCGGCGTGGGTGGGGCGGGCGGCAATGCCGTCAACAACATGATCTCTTCCAAACTGGAAGGGGTCGAGTTTCTGGTCGCCAACACCGACGCGCAAGCTTTGACGCAATCGAAAGCGGAGCGATGCATCCAGATCGGGCCGATGGTGACGAGCGGCCTTGGTGCCGGTGCGAAGCCGGAGGTCGGCCGTGCCAGCGCGGAGGAAACTCTGGATGAGTTGCTCGATCAGCTCTCCGGCTCCCACATGGTGTTCATCACCGCCGGCATGGGCGGCGGCACGGGAACGGGTGCTGCGCCGGTCATTGCGCGGGCGGTACGTGAGCAGGGCATGCTCACGGTGGGCGTGGTGACGAAACCGTTCGCCTTCGAAGGCGAGCGCCGCATGCGCATCGCCGAGCGCGGCATCGAAGAGCTGCACGCGTTTGTCGATACGCTCATCATCATCCCAAACCAGAATTTGTTCCGGGTGGCGAACGACCGCACCACTTTCGCGCAGGCCTTTGCCATGGCGGATGACGTGCTGCACTCCGGGGTGCGTGGCGTCACTGACCTGATCGTGATGCCGGGACTCATCAATCTCGATTTCGCCGACATCAAGACGGTGATGAGCGAAATGGGCAAAGCCATGATGGGCACCGGCGAAGCGGAAGGCGAAGAGCGTGCGCTCAAAGCCGCGGAAGCTGCCATCTCCAATCCGCTGCTGGACGAAGTGTCGATGAAGGGTGCCCGCGGCGTGCTCATCAACATCACCGGCGGCCCAGACATGACCTTGTTCGAAGTGGATCAGGCGGCGAACCGCATCCGTGCTGAGGTCGATCCGGACGCCAACATCATCTTCGGCGGCACCTTGCTTGAGAACATGGAAGGGCGCTTGCGCGTATCCGTGGTGGCCACCGGCATCGAAGCCGAAGCGCTCGCCAGGATGCCGCCCAATGTGGAGCCGCTGCGCCCACGCATGCGTCCGGTTGCCATGCCCAACCTGACCGGGGCGCGTCAGGCTCCGATTCGTCAACCCACGCCGGTTCCGGTGCGGGCGATGATGAACACCATCGCAGAAGAGATGCGTGCCGATGCACCGGTTGAACGGAAGCCGATCTCCCCGATCGAACCGCTGATTTTTGGCAATAGCGAGCCGGCGGAAGAATCGGAAGAGGAAATTCCAGCGCCCGTTCCGGCCGCCGCGCGCGCGCAGGCGATGCGGGAAGCCATGCCAGAGCCGAAACCGGAGCCGAGGCGGCGCCGCTTCTTCGGCGGATGGGCGGAGCGCAAGCCCGAACTCCGTACCGAGCCGGTGGCATCGCGCCCCGTGGCACAGGCTCGTGCGGCATCGCCATCGATGAACCGTTCACAGGCGGAGCAGCGCAGCACGCAACCCGCACAACCCGAACTGCCGGATCTCGCCACGCAGGAGGAATTCGAGATTCCTGCCTTCCTTCGCCGCCAGATAAACTAGGCGGGGCCACCTTATTCCTGCCTTCCTTCGCCGCCAGATAAACTAGGCGGGGCCACCTTCATTTCATCGCGCCGGCCGCCTATGCTGCTGGCGCGATTTGCTTGGCGCCTATTCGGCGACGAAGGGCGGCGATATAGAACCGCGATGACCCGCCGGACCCTGGCAAAGCAAATCGACGCGGAAGGCATCGCCCTGCATGCAGGCACGCCGGTGCGGATGAACCTTTCGCCGGCCAAGCCGAATACCGGCATCGTGTTTCGCCGGAGCGATCTGGATGGCAAGGCAATTCCGGCGCGCTACGACAAGGTTGGAGAGACGCGGCTAGGTACAGTGATCGATGACGGCGCGGGTGCGACCGTCGGTGTGATCGAGCATCTGATGGCAGCGATCGCCGGTTTGGAAATTGATGACTTGGAACTAACGGTGGATGGACCCGAGCCTCCAATTCTCGACGGAGATGCCCTCGGTTATCTGCATCTACTGCAACGGGCTGGAATTGCGGAATCAGCGGCACCGCGAAATGTCATATGCATCGAGCAGCCGGTCGAAGTCCGGCATGGAGAGGCGAGCGCGACGCTTGTTCCCTCGTGCGCACGGGAATTCGAGTTCGAAATCGAGTTTGCGTCTGCGGCCATCGGGCACCAGCAATTCTCCTGGACCTTTTCGCCGGAAACTTTTGAGCGCGATATTGCGCCGGCCCGTACCTTCGGTTTCGTGCATGAATTGGAGGCGCTGAATAAAGCAGGGCTCGGCCGCGGCGCTACCCTCGAAAACACGCTCGCCATCGACGGCGATCGGGTGGTCAATGCGCCGCTCATGCGCTTCCCCGACGAATTCGTCCGGCACAAGATTCTGGATGCGCTCGGCGACCTCGCCCTTGCCGGCGCCCCCATCGTCGGCCGGTTTGTAGGCCATCGGTCCGGCCATGCGCTAAACAACCAGCTGCTGCGGGCGCTGTTCTCAGACCCGGCAAATTACACTGGGATTCCCGGGTAAGCTCGCGGCCGCGGCGTCCCGGCCCATCTGGACCACAGCAATCTGAAAATGGCATAAGGCGCCGGCGCGGCTGGCGCCCAGAACCCCGGAAAATTGGAAGAACGATGTCGTTTGTGTGTTTTCGTAAAGCTGTTTCTCCGTCCCGTTTCAAACCCCTCATTATTGCCGCGGTCGCAGTCAGCGCCTTGGCGCTCTCGGCGTGCTCCTGGTTCGACAACAATGCCGGTGACGACCAAAACGCGAAATATGTCGAGCGCCCCGTCGAGCAGATCTATGCCGATGCCTGGAAGCGGATCAGGGATGGCGCGTGGGCTGAGGCCGCCAAGCAATTCGATGAAGTGGAACGACAGCATCCCTATTCGATCTGGGCGCGCCGGGCGATGCTGATGAGTGCGTTCTGCTCGTACAAGGCAAACAAGTATCCGGATGCCATTTCGACAGCCGATCAATTCATCCAGCTGCATCCCGGCAGCCCCGAAGTGGCTTATGCCTTTTACCTGAAGGCGATGTCGCTCTATGAGCAGATCGTGGACGTCGGGCGCGACCAGACGAACACGGAGCAGGCGCTCACCGCGTTGGAAGACGTGGTGCAGCGTTTTCCCAACACCGAATATGCCCGCGACGCGCTGCTGAAGATCGATCTCACGCAGGATCATATCGCCGGAAAGGAGATGGCGGTCGGACGCTATTACTTGCGGCAGGGCGATTACATCGGCGCGATCAACCGGTTCCGTGTAGTGGTGGAGCGCTATCAGCGGACGCCGCAAATTGCCGAAGCCCTGGAGCGGCTGACCGAAGCCTATTACGCACTCGGCGTGTACGACGAAGCGAAAACGGCGGCCGCCGTGCTGGGCGCGAACTATCCCGGCAGCCAGTGGTATCAGGACTCCTACGAATTGCTTGTCGCGCACAATATGAAGCCGGAAGCCAATCCGGCATCGTGGATATCGAAGCTCTTCCGGTCTCCCATTTAGGCGTCATACTATGCTGGCGACTCTGAAGGTTCGCGACCTCGTGCTGATTGAGGACGTGGAGCTGGAGTTTGTGCCAGGCCTGAATGTGCTCACCGGCGAAACCGGCGCAGGAAAGTCTATTCTGCTGGACGCTTTAGGTTTGGCGGCGGGCGGCCGCGCCGGTGCGCGGTCGAGCGTACGCCCCGGCGCGCAACAGGGTTCCGCTTCAGCCATTTTCGACCTGCCGCGTAAACATGCCGCTCGATCTCTGATTGTGGAGAACGGTATTCCTTCCGAAAGCGAAGTGCTCCTTCGCCGGACAATCGCGGTCGACGGCCGAACGCGCGGATTCGTCAACGACGAAGCGGTGGGTGTCGGCTTGCTCCGCGAAATTGGGGCGTTGCTGGTGGAAATTCACGGGCAGGCCGACGAGCGCGGCCTCTTCGACGCTTCCACCCATCGCAAGCTGCTCGATGCGTTTGGCAAAAACGAAGTGGCAGCGGCAAAAACGGCTGAGCTGTTCGCCGAATATGTGCGCCTGCGAGACCATGCGGCTTCGTTGCGCGCTATAGCCGAAACCGCCGCCGCGAACACCGCGCATCTGCGCCATACCGTCGATGATTTGGAAGCGCTGGCTCCGGAAGCGGGCGAGGAAGAACGGCTGGCAAGCGAACGCGCGCTCCTGATGAACGCGAGTCGAATCTCGGAAGAAATTTCTGCGGCCGTCGATTTGCTCGGCAGCGATCGCGGCGCAGAGTCCGTGCTCGGTGCGGCACTAAAGCGGCTGTCTCGCCTGCAGGAGGAGGCGCGTCAACCATCCGCCGAAAGGGCGCTGGAGCAGGCTTTTGCATTCACGGAGGAAGCGCGCCGCGAACTGGAGGCCCTTCTGTCGCGGCTGGACGTCGATCCCGGCGAACTAGAGAAGAAGGAGGAGCGGCTGTTCGCATTGCGCGCCGCGGCGCGCAAACACGGCGTTCCGGCAGACGAACTTCCCGGCGTGCTCGCCCGTGCACAGCAGAAACTGGACGCGCTCGGCAACAGCGATCTTGCGTTGAAGGAAACAGACGCGAAGGTGGGTGCAGCGCACGCAAGCTTCTTGAATGCTGCGGGCAGGCTTTCGATTCTCCGGCGCAAGGCGGCGCAGGAACTGGAAAGCGCTGTTACCGGCGAACTTGCCCCCCTGAAGCTGGACCATGCGAAATTCCGGGTATTGTTGGAGCCGATTGCGAAAGAAGACGCAGGTTCGAACGGCCTGGAGCGTGTTGCGTTCGAAGTGGCGACGGTCGCGGATGCGCCGTTCGGCTCGCTCACGAAAATCGCTTCCGGCGGCGAGTTGGCGCGATTCTCGCTGGCGCTGAAGGTTGCGCTTTCGGAAGCGAGTCCGCCGGCGGCGCTGGTGTTCGATGAAGTGGATCGCGGCGTGGGTGGTGCGGTGGCCGATGCGGTGGGTGAGCGCTTGCAACGGCTCGCGCGCACAACACAGGTGCTGCTGGTCACGCACGCCCCACAGGTGGCGGCGCGGGCGGAACACCATTTCCGCATCGCGCGCGTAGGCGATCGCACGGAAGTGCAGTTGCTCTCGGCCGAAGAACGCATCGAAGAACTTGCGCGCATGCTGTCCGGCGCTGCCGTGACGGAAGAAGCGCGTGCGGCGGCACGCCGCCTGCTGGCAGAAGCGCGGACGCCACCAGGCGTCCGCAAACGCGCATGACAGCGCCCGCGCCAAAGCCGGCCGAAGTACTTTCCAGGAAGGAAGCGGCAAAGGAGCTGGAATGGCTGGCGAACGAAATCGCCGCGCACGACCGGCGCTACTATCTCGCCGATGCACCATCCATTTCCGATGCGGCCTATGACGAATTGCGCAAGCGCAACGCCGTTATCGAGGCGCGTTTTCCGGAACTGGTTCGCGCCGACAGTCCCAGCCACCGCGTTGGCGCGAAGCCAAGCGATAAATTCGCCAAGGTGGTGCATCGCACGCCCATGCTGTCGCTGGACAATGCCTTCAACGACGAGGATGTTGCCGATTTCGTAGCACGGGTGCGGCGATTTCTCGGTTTGAACGACGATGCCGAACTCGCATTCACTGCGGAGCCGAAAATCGATGGGCTTTCGGCCTCCCTGCGCTACGAGAAAGGCCTGTTCGTGCAGGGCGCCACCCGCGGCGACGGCAGCGAAGGCGAAGACATCACGGCAAATTTGCGTACCCTGAAGGACATTCCCTTGCGGCTGCATGGCCGTTCGCCGGAAGTCATAGAGGTGCGTGGCGAAGTGTACATGACGCACGCGAATTTTGCGGCTCTCAACAGACGGCAGGACAAGGAAGGCAAGCCGCTATACTCCAATCCGCGCAATTCCGCGGCGGGGTCCGTGCGCCAACTCGATCCGGCGATCACCGCTTCGCGTGCGCTCAATTTCTTTGCCTATGCCTGGGGCGAGGCGAGCAAGCTGCCGGCCGATACGCAATGGGGCATGCTGCAGGCGTTCAGGGACTGGGGCTTTCGCGTCAACCCGCTGACGGAATGCTACCGCACGACGGACGAAATTCTGAAATTCTACCGCGATCTCGAGAGCAAGCGCGCCGGTCTTGGCTACGACATCGACGGGGTGGTCTACAAGGTCGATGACCTGAAATTGCAGGAACGGCTCGGCTATGTTTCCCGCAGCCCGCGCTGGGCCATCGCGCACAAATTTGCCGCGGAACAAGCCGAGACAGTTCTTCAGGACATCGACGTTCAGGTCGGGCGCACCGGCACGCTCACGCCGGTGGCGAAACTGAGGCCGGTCACGGTCGGTGGCGTGGTGGTGCAGAACGCTACCTTGCACAATGAAGATGAAATCGCGCGCAAGGATGTGCGGATCGGCGACACGGTCGTCGTGCAGCGCGCCGGCGATGTCATTCCGCAAATCGTGCGGGTGGTTCTGGAGAAGCGACCGAAGGGAACGAAGCCTTACAAATTCCCCGACAAATGCCCCGCCTGCGGCAGCCATGCGGTACGTGAGGTGGATGAGAAGACCGGTGAAGCCGAAGCGGCTCGGCGCTGCACCGGCGGGCTGATCTGCCCGGCACAGGCGGTGGAGCGGCTCCGGCATTTTGTGTCGCGCAACGCCTTCGATATCGAAGGTTTGGGCGAGAAGCACATTATCGCTTTCCACGAAGACGGCCTCATCAAGGAACCAGCCGACATCTTCCTCCTCGAGAAGCGCTACGGTGCCGGTGAGAAAGCAATTATGGCGCGCGAGGGCTGGGGTGAGCAGAGCGCGCGCAAACTTTTCGAGGCGATCGGCCGCCGGCGCGAAATCCCGCTCGATCGGTTCGTCAATGCGCTCGGCATCCGCCATGTCGGCGAGACGACGGCGAAGCTGCTGGCGCGCACCTATCATACAGCAGAAGCCTTCGTCGCCGCGATGGAAAGCAAGAGCGCCGTTGAAGAACTGGATTCCATCGAAGGCATCGGCCTGACGGTTGCGGAGGCGGTAAAGGATTTCTTCGACGAGCCTCACAACCGCAAGGCACTCGATCATTTGTCGGCGCAGGTGACAGTCATGCCGATTGCGGGCGTACGAGCCATGAATTCGCCGGTTGCAGGAAAAACCATCGTCTTCACCGGCTCCCTGGAAAAAATGACACGGCAGGAGGCGAAAGCGCGCGCGGAAGCGCTGGGCGCAAAAGTCTCCGGGTCCGTCTCTTCGAAAACCGATCTTGTGGTTGCCGGCCCCGGTGCGGGCTCCAAGCTCGCCGAAGCGCAGAAGTTTGGCGTAGAAGTGCTCGATGAAGACGCATGGCTCAAGCTGATCGAAAACGCCTAAAGCGGTTTGTCGATCATGTGCTCGGCGCAGCGCCACACGGTGGTGTTGCCTTCGGAAACACAGCGCACGGGCCGCAGCTGGGGCCACGAAGGAACGTAGGCATAGCGCAACGAACCGTCGCGCGGCTCGTAGCGAATGTCGGGCACCTCCGGCAGCGATGGCAAATAGGCGGGTGTCAGCATGCCCAGCGTCACCGGAAACTCCCCCTTGTCGCGGCGGTAACTCTGCAGCGCCATGATGATCCGGTTGGCGTCGCGGCGGTACGACATGCCGGCGGGATCCTGATTGACATCCCACACCGAGCAGCCGCCGAACAGGCAGAGCACCAGCAAGCCAATGAGCGCGCGTTGCATGCAAGCCCCTTCGTTGCGCCGGCCGTTCAGGCCGACAACGCCTTTGCCAGAGTGGGAAGGCTCCTGTCCATCCGGTAATCGACCGAACTGTGGTCGTCCGGGAACTCCTCATAGGTGTGCGGCACGCCCAGCCGCTCCAGCGTCCGGTGAAAGCGCCGCGCGCCGTACACAAGGTTATACTGATCGAGTTCGCCGCAATCGATATACACGGCCTTCATCTGCTTCAGTCCCGTCCCGCGCTCCTCCACCATCACGCACGGGTCCCATTTGCGGAAATTCGCCCAGCGTTCGGGAATGAGCTCGCACGTGTCCATCGTCACCGGCAGGCGCGCGCCGAGATAGGCATCGGGATCGGGATCGTAGGTGGCGCACATGGCGAGCGTCATCAGATCGTGGACATCGCTGTCCTTGGTTTTGGGCGCGGCGTAGAATGCCTCGATCCATTTCTGGATCGAGTTTCCGTGCTTGGCGAGCGCGCGCAGCAGGCGCGGAAATTCCGGCAGGTAGCACCACTCGAAAGCCATGTCGCCGGAATGACAGGCCGCCACCGCCCAAAAATCCGGATGCAGCAGCGCGTGCGCGATGGACCCGTAACCGCCGGAGCTCTTGCCGAAGCAGCCGCGCCGTCCCGTTCCACCGCAGCTGAATGTCTCCTCCACGAAGGGCACGCATTCGGTGAGCAGGAAATCGTCCCAGCGGCCGACGGCCGCACTGTTGATGTACTGGTTGCCGCCGAGCCTCGTGAAGCAATCCGGCAGCGCGACAACACAGGGCGGCATTTCGCCTGCGGCGATCAGGCGATCAAGCCGCTCCGGCAGATTCTCTCCGAAGTTCTTCCAGTTTGTGTGTGCCGGCCCGCCGGCCGTGAAGCCCACCAGATCGACCAGCAGAGGAAGCCCACGTCCGTCATGTTTGGCGGGCACGTACACATCGACAATGCGCTCGGCGGCATCGCCCAGCATGTTGCTCGTCAGCACCTTGCTCTCGATCCGAAAGCGCTGAATCTGCCCCGGCGCCGCGGTGTGATCCTTGCGCATTTCAGATGTCTCGGGTCGCGTGTGCCAACCACTCGCGGGTTTCGACGTCCACCCGCGGCGAGAGCGTTTCGCGCACCCGCCTGTGGTACTGGTTCAGCCACACGCGTTCTTCGTCCGTCAGCAGCTTCACCTCGACGAGGTTGAGGTCGATGGGCGCGAGCGTGATGGTTTCGAATTCCATCATCGGCCGGTCGCCATCCGGAACGGGCTTCGGCTCCGTCACCACGACCAGATTTTCGATACGGATGCCGTATTCGCCTTCCTTGTAGTAGCCGGGCTCATTGGAGCAAATCATGCCGGGCTTCAGCGTCTGCAACACCGGCCGCTTGGAAATGTTCTGCGGCCCTTCGTGCACGGACAAATACGAACCCACGCCGTGGCCGGTACCGTGATCGTAATCGAGGCCTGCATCCCACAGCGGCTTGCGCGCGAAGGCATCCAATGCCGCGCCCGTGGTGCCCTCGGGGAAGCGCATGGTCGCAAGCGCGATGTGACCTTTCAACACGCGGGTGAAGCGGTCCTTCATCTCGGCGGTGGGCTCGCCCACAATCATCGTGCGCGTGACATCGGTGGTGCCGTCGGGATACTGGCCCCCGGAATCGATCAGGTAGATTTCGTCGCGGTTGATCTTGCGGTTGCTCGATTTGGTGACGCGATAGTGCGGCAGCGCGGCGTGCGGCGCTGCGCCCGAGATGGAATCGAACGAAAGATCGGTGAGAGCGCCGTTCTGGCGGCGGTACCCTTCCAGCGCTTCGGCCGCCTCGATTTCCGTGAGATGGCCGTTCGGTGCCTCGCGCGCCATCCAGGCAAGAAACCGCGTCAGCGCGGCGCCGTCGCGAATGTGCGCTTGCCGCGCGCCTTCGATTTCCGCGGCATTCTTGCAGGCCTTGGGCAACTGACACGGATCGGCGGCGCGCTTGATCCTCGCGCCGGCTTTCTCCAGCCGCTCGAACGCCGCCGCGGCCGTCCAGTTCGGATCGGCAATCACGACTTTTCCGGCAAGCGCATCCAGCGCCGGCGCGAACTCTTTCGGGTCGCGCACACGGACTGCGTTGCCGAGATGCTGCGAAACTTCCGGCGAAGCCTTGCGCCTGTCCACGAACCAGTCCACCGAGCCGTCTGCGTTCAGGATCGCATAGGACAGCACGAACGGTGTGTGCGGGGTGTCGCTGCCGCGCACATTCAGCAGCCAGCAGATGGAATCCGTTTGCGAGATCACCGCGGCGTCAGCGCCCTGTTTCTTCACCTCTTCGGCAATGCGGGTGCGTTTGGATTCGGCACTTTCGCCCGCCATGTCGGCGGGATGAGGTTTCGCCTTGTCGGACGGTGCCGCGGGCCGATCCAGCCACACGGCGTCGATGGGATTGTCGTCAGTCGGCACGAGGATTGCGCCGGCTTTCTCCACCGACTTACGCAACGCCTCGGCGCTGGCGGCGGAAAACACCCACGGGTCGTAGCCGATGCGCGCGCCCTTGGGTGCGTTTGCCTCGATCCACGCATTTGGCCCTTCGCTGACCAGATCGCGGGGCTCGAACGATTTTGTGTCGGTCTGCTGGCGCACCTGCAGCGTGTAGCGCCCGTCCACGAAGATGGCCGCCGTGTCCTTCAGCACCACGGCCGCGCCCGCCGAACCTGTAAAGCTGGTGAGCCACGCCAGCCGCTCGTTGCAGGGCGGGAGGTACTCGCTCTGATATTCGTCGGAATGCGGCACGACGAAGCCGTCGAGCCCGCGGCGGAATAATTCCGCGCGCAGTGCTGCCAGCCGCGGCGCAACCGTAGCGGCATCGGAGAGATCTTCGAAAACCTGATAGGGGCGGTCCATGTGTGGCCTGCTTTTGAGGAGGCGCGAACCTATCCTTTGGCTTGCGGCCTCTCAAGCACGAGCGCAGACCATGGGCCATCGCGTCGGATGCAGCGCAACATGAGGCCGTGTGGGCGGTAGAAGCTCAGGACCAGATTTTCCTGCCAGCGCAGCAAGCCTGAAAGCACCAGCGTGCCACCCCGGCCCAGCGATCTCGCGATGTCAGGCGCCAGCCGCGTCAGCGGCTCGGCAAGGATGTTGGCGAGAATCAGATCATACGGCGCGCGGGCGGCGAGCGCAGGGTTCGCCAGTCCGTCGGCAACAAGGGCATGAACCAGAGTTCCTTCGCCGTTGGCGCGCGCGTTGGCGCGCGTCACTTCGATGGCGACCGGATCGATGTCGGAGGCGATCACGCGCCGCCGCCACAGCTTCGCCGCCCCAATGGCCAGCAGCCCCGTGCCGCAGCCGAGATCGAGCACGTTGGCCAAGCGCCGCCGTTTCGCCAGATCGCTCAACGCCGCCAGACACAGCGCCGTCGTTTCATGGTGGCCAGTGCCAAAGGCGAGCCCCGCCTCGATGCGAATCGGAATCATGCCGCGCGGCACCTCGCCTTCATCATGCGCGCCATAAATAAAGAAGCGTCCGGCACGCACCGGCGGCAGGCCCTGCTGCGAATGCTGGATCCAGTCGGTATCCGGCAGCAGAGCCACATGCACCGCGCGTCCGGCAAGCCGCGACAGCAAATCGCCATCCGGCATTTCCGTATACAACGCTTCTACGGTTGCCGAATCCTCGAACGGCTCTTCGGCAATCAGCACGGCCTGCGGACCGGTGAGTTCGAACGCGGCGGCCACGTCGGCGGCTTCGCGCTTGCGCAGCGCGATTTCGGCTTTCCACAGTGGCGGGGAAACGGTCATCGGCTGGTGTTTCCCCGCCGGTACAGAGGCGTGTCAAGCCGCAGCGGCCGCCCGCGCGTTTTCTGCACACGGCAACCGGACGAAGAACTCGGAGCCTTGGCCAACGACGCTCTTGGCGTCCAGCCGCCCCTCGAAGCGGCGCAAAATATCCTTGCACATGGAAAGTCCGAACCCCGTTCCGGTTTCGCCGCGAACGCCGCGGGACGAGGATGACGCATTGCCGGAAATCAACTGCTGCAGCTTCTCTTCCGCAATGCCTGTGCCGCTGTCCTTTACGCAGATCACGCACTGGCCATCTGCGGCCCACGCGGCGAGCTTCACCGTTCCGCCTTCGCCCGTAAATTTAAGCGCATTGCCGATGAGATTGCGAAGAACCACGCGCAGCGCGCGCTCGTCTGCCAGAGCAGTCAGCGAACCGGATACATTGTCCGCGATCAGCTGAACACGCTTTTCGCCTGCCAATTGTGCAGCCGCCTCCACGCAGGTGCAGACAACAGGCGCGATGGCCACGGGCTGCGGCGTGACGACCGCTCCGCCCAGTTGAAGGCGGGACCATTCGAGCAGGTCCTCAAGCACGACCAATGACTTTTCCGCAGTCGCTTCGGTGTTGTTGGCGATCATCTGCAGCTGCTCATCCGTCGGGCGCCCTCCTCGCCGCGTCAGCAACCGTGACGAAGCAAGCATCACGCCCAATGCGCCCCGCAGGTCATGTGAAATGACGCCGAACAGCAGATCCTTTTCGCGGTTGAGAGATTCAAGACGCACCTTCGCGTCCCGCAAATCGAGCGCACTCGCCCGCAGGCGGCGCAAGGTCCAGTACACCAGGATTACAGTGGCGATCTGCGTCACCACGCTGTACGCCTCGACGGTGCTGATGCGGAAGTCATCGCTGTACGCCACGACCAGATCGCTGGTTGTCATCAGCGCGATGCAGATCCAGCTGGTCGTCCGGTGCGGCGAGAACCATGCCACATAGATGATCGGCAGCACGAAAAAGGGCAGCGGGCTGTAGGCTGGGTTGGTGCTGAGATCGATGGTGCAGCCGACGAGCACCAGCAGCACGCCGGATACATCTACAATCCATCCGGGGCGACTTGGGAAGAAAAGGGCAGCCGCTTTTTTGCGCCAATCGATCCGCATTCTTCGGCTCACCCGCGGTCGCGTGCCCGAAGGTAAGCACGGCGCAGCATCACCGCAAGCCGGAAGTGCTTCCGCTCCAGGAAGGGAATGAGGGGTGGACCGCCCCGCGTGCGACGGCCCGCCGCTCGATTCACCCGGTGGTAGCAGCCACCGTGCTTCGCGCTTTTCCGGCGGATGGGAGCAACACGCCGAGAACGATGGCCACCAAGAGCAGCGCTGGCACGTCGCCGTACAGATGGCCCTTGTGCTCGGGCATCTGGATCGCCTGCACGGCCATGATCGCAGCGTGCACCACACTCGAAGCGATGGTGAACAGGATCAGGCTGCGGTTTGCTGCGGGATCGCGCGAGGCAAGGATGAGAAACACGCCCAGGGTCGCATACACGCCGACGATCATCATGTAATAGTCGCTGGTGTAAGGCGCACCCGTGTGCCACGCCCAGCCTGACGGCCAGAGCATCGCCAGCGGATAGATCAGGCAGAAGACGACGCCAAACACGATCAATGCCAGTTTCAGAAGCGTGCTCCGGTCAGACATTCATGTCCCCTTCGTTGCTACAAGGCGCCGTCAACGCCGGCGGAGGAATAATAGGGCTCAGCGAGCCGTTCTGAAAGCCGCGGCCGAGCAGGCGCCAATTTACATCGCTGCTTTCAGCCAGGGCAGTTGCAGCAAGGCGGCGTCGCGCGTGGCTTCGAGCGACGGGTGCTCGTCAGAGGTGCGGGTGGTAGCCCAGAAGGTCTCGCCCTTCTCGGTGAGTTCGCTCAGCTCGACGAAATAGAAGCAGTCGGGGCCGCGGGTGAAGATGCGCAGAAGATGGTGGCCATCCGGGCTCTGCCAGCGCTCCACCTGCCGCCCGACTTTCATGGGCGATTACCGCTTCGGCTGAACGGATTCAGAATGAGAGCGCCTGCGGGCTCAAAATGCTTCATGTTTCCGGTCACCACGGTCAGGCCGTGTTCGAGAGCCGTCGCGGCAATGGCGAGATCGAGTTCGGTATTTCCGATCTGCGCTGCGAGGCGTCCCCAACGGCGCGCGATGTTCACAGTGAGCGGAAGAATGCGATCGCCGAACGCGCGGAGGGTCAACTCCAGCCATCCAGTGAGGTCTTTGGCAAAGGCCGGATCAGCTTTGCGTTGACGCTCAATGCCTCGCTCGATTTCGAAGAAGGTCACGGTACTTAGATAGAGCTCAGAGCCCGGAACGCTCCGGACCCAATTCGCCATGCTCGGGTTGCGCCGTCGCTTGCGCAACTCCGATAACACATCGGTGTCGAGCAGATACACTAAAACTTCACATCGCGTATCCTGACCTTCATGCGCTCGAAAGTCCCATCGTCTCTCGGCATGTTCAGCAGGTGCTCGTTGAAGGTGATCGCCTTCTGCCGCTCCAGCTTTTTGAGGCGGTCGTATTCGTCGGCCGCCATCACCACCACGGCGCGCTTGCCGTGTTTTGTCACCGTCTGTGGTTTTTCCCGCGCAGCCTCCACCACTTCGCTGAAGCGGTTCTTCGCATCCTGCACCGACCAGCTTTCATCCATCGTCATTCTAGCCAGAATTTCTGGCTAGAATTATGCACACTTTACCGCCCCTTGCAAAGGGGAGGTCGATCCGCGAAGCGGATCGGGTGGGGATCACGCTCAGCGTCGTGGCATGATCCCTCCCCCGGATCGCCTTCGCTCCCGCTCAGGCCGATCCGACCCTCCCTTTTCAAGGGAGGGAAATGCTTATCCATTTACCATCAATTTAGCTGGGGGTGCGACCATGCAATTGACAACCCAATAGGTTTGCAGAGCTGCCATGAATCTGTTCAAGAGAGAGAGGCTTGACGCACAAACGACTCCGCGAATGCCCGGACTGTTTAACTCGCTTGAAGGAGCAAGTTGTTCTTACCTCTCAACGGAACTCCATCGTCGCGGAATTCCGCCGTCAATTGTGCCAACCTCATGCATCCAAGAAATTGTGAGGGAGCGTCTCAACATCGCTCACCTAACGATGAAGTACACAACGCCGCGCGGCGCTTATGGTTCGAGGCAAGATATACGCCAGCTCATGGCATTGTCTCTCGACAACGACGCTGATCGAATTGCAGAGTTGCTGACCGGAACAACAACGGACGTCCGGCACGATAGCCTGAGTACTGACGCCCGAGAGAAATTGACCGGGCTGCTGGCCAGACATGGAGTCGCCATTCGGACTCAAAATGTATGAAGGCTACAAACTGTGCCCCGATCTGAAGCCACGAGAATATTGCCTCGTCGTCCAGCAATACAAACAGGGCGCGTATTCAACTCTCTTCCACACACATATTCCAAAACATCGCATATCGCACGACCGCCGCTGTGGGCTCATGAAGGCTCTTGTGGCTCGGTACGAACCACTGTGGTTTGAACGCATTGTGGCCGGTTACGTGAACTCCCGACCGGGCAAGCCGGCACACGAAAATCATTTCCCGATGCACACGTCATATCCGGAGCCCGGAGTACTCCGCTTCTATTGCGGATCGAATACCGTAGCTTGGTTGGACGACGTGATAACGCCGTGGGAGTTCCGCAAATGAAAATTCCTCGGATCGGTTGACCGGAAGATTCCACCAGGCCTCACCCCCTCTGCACAAACGTATCGATTACCTTTTTTTCGCCGGAGTGGTCGAAGGCGACGGTGAGCTTGTTGCCTTCCACGTTCGTCACACGCCCATAGCCGAACTTCTGATGAAACACCCGGTCGCCCCGCGCGTATTGCGTGGCGGAGGGATCGGACGTCTGCACCGTGTAGGCCTGCGCCTCGATCAGCGGCGGCCGCGTGCGGCTCGCGCCCCCGGCCGCGGCGCGATTGGCCTGCGCCCGCTTCCAGCCCGGTGAATCGTAACCGCTGCCGAAGGTGGCCGCCTGCGCGTTGTCACGGAAACCCACATAGCCGCCGTAGAACCCTTCATCCACCACCGTGTCGGTGTGCTCCTGCGGCAGCTCGGTGATGAAACGCGACGGCAGCGAACTCTGCCAGTTGCCGTGCACGCGGCGATTGGCGGCGAAATACACGAACGCTCGTTTCTTCGCCCGGGTCAGGCCGACGTAAGCCAGCCGCCGCTCTTCCTCCAGGCCCTTCAGCCCGTTCTCGTCCATGGTGCGCTGGGAGGGGAACAGCCCTTCCTCCCAGCCGGGAAGGAACACCGTGTCGAACTCCAGTCCCTTGGCCGCATGCAACGTCATCAGGTTGATGCGGTCCTCGGTTTCGTTCTGCTCGAGCTCCATCACCAGCGACACATGCTCGAGGAACGCCGCCAGCGATTCATATTGCTCCATCGAGCGCACGAGTTCTTTCAAATTGTCGAGGCGGCCCGGTGCTTCCGCTGATTTGTCCGCCTTCAGCGCGTCGGTGTAGCCGGATTCGTCGAGCACCATTTCGGCAAGCTCGGTGTGCGGGATGTTCTTCGACAGCGCATTCCAGCGCGCGAAATTGTTCGCCAATTCCGCCAACGCCTTGCGCGCCTTGGGCGGCAGCTCGTCGGTTTCCGCAATCTCCCGCGCGGCAGTGAGCAGCGGCAGGTGATTGCGCCGCGCAAAGGCATGCAGCGACTGCACGGATGCATCGCCGATGCCGCGCTTGGGCCGGTTGACGATGCGCTCGAAGGCGAGGTCGTCATCGCCCTGCGCAATGAGGCGCAAGTAAGCCATGGCGTCGCGGATCTCAGCGCGCTCGTAAAAGCGCGGGCCGCCGATCACACGATAGGGCAGGCCGAGCGAAAGAAAGCGATCTTCGAACTCGCGCATCTGGAAGGAGGCGCGCACCAGCACCGCCATCTGCGCGAGCTTCTCGTTCTTGGTGTGCAGGTTCTCCGCTTCGGTGGCCACGGCGCGGGCTTCCTCTTCCGCGTCCCACACGCCCTGCACCTTGATCTTCTCGCCGGCGTCGCCTTCGGTCCACAACGTTTTGCCGAGGCGGCCCTTGTTGGCGGCGATCAGGCCCGACGCGGCACCCAAGATGGACGGCGTGGAGCGGTAGTTGCGTTCCAGCCGAATGACCTTCGCGCCGGGAAAATCGTGCTCGAAGCGCAGGATGTTGTCGACCTCCGCGCCGCGCCAGCCATAGATGGACTGGTCGTCGTCGCCCACCACGCACACATTGCCGCCGCGCCCCGCCAACAGCTTCAGCCACAGATACTGCACCGTGTTGGTATCCTGGTATTCGTCCACCAGCATGTACTTGAAGCGCTCGCGATACTCGGCGAGAATCTCGGGCTGCGTACGCAGGATGGTGAGCACCTCCAGCAGCAGGTCGCCGAAATCCGCCGCGTTCAGCGCGCGCAGCCGCTCCTGGTACTGCCGATAGAGCGAACGGCCTTTGCCGTTGGCGTAGGCATGCGCTTCGCCGTCCGGCACATCCTGGGGCGAGAGGCCGCGGTTCTTCCAGTCGTCGATGAAGCTGGCCAGCGTGCGCGCGGGCCAGCGCTTCTCGTCGATGTTCTCCGCCTCGATCAGCTGCTTCATGAGGCGTAGCTGGTCGTCGGCATCGAGAATGGTGAAGTTGGACTTGAGCCCGGCCAGCTCCGCATGCCGCCGCAGCATGCGCGCGCCAATGGAATGGAACGTGCCGAGCCACTGCATCCCCTCTACCACGCCGCCGATAAGCGCGCCGATGCGCTCCTTCATCTCGCGCGCCGCCTTGTTGGTGAAGGTGACGGCGAGAATTTGCCCGGGCCAGGCGCGGCGGGTGGCGAGGATGTGGGCCAGCCGCGTGGTGAGCACGCGCGTCTTGCCGGTGCCGGCACCGGCCAGCACCAGCACCGGGCCGTCGATGGTGAGCACCGCCTCGCGCTGCTCGGGGTTGAGGCCTTTCAGGTAGGGCGGTTCGCGTTGCGGCGTTTGCGATACTTGCCCGTGTTCCTCGGTGCGGTCGTCCGGCTCATCGCCGAACGCCCGATCCAGTGGATCGGAATAGCGGTCCGCAAACCCACTCATGAAGACTCACGCAAGATTGGATGCATCCCCCTATTCTAGGGGGTGCGGTCCGCCATTTCACCTATTGAGTGCGATTTCAACGGAATGGTGGTATTCTGACCGGCATGAGATTTGAACGGATAACCATCGATCCGAATCAGATGGGCGGCGTGCCTTGCATCCGCCGCTTGCGGATTCCTGTCGCGACCGTGGTCGGCATGGTCGCCGACGGAATGACAAATGCGGAAGTCTTGGCTGCCTATCCCGATCTTGAGGTGGGCGACATCCGCGAAGCGCTAAGATACGCGGCAGAAGCGGTTCGTGAGCGCGAATTGCCCATCGCGGTTCCGTGAAATTTCTGATCGACAATGCCCTGTCACCGGTCCAGCTCCACCCGCTCAGTGCGACTGGCTATCGCTCAACCGCTTTTCCAGCGCGAGGATTTGGGCCGCGGCGAGGTTGCCAAACTTGGTGTCCAGATCGTCGAGTGCCTGGCGCGCGGATGCCTTGTCGCTACTCGCGCTAAGCGCTTCGACCCGCTGAACATTAGCAGCCAGTTCGCTTTGCAAATGTGCGCGGCACTCCGCCAAGCCGTCATGTTTCGCCGGCGCGGGATCGAGCAGGGCATCAAGAGCTGCCGACAATGCGTGTTTGTCGGCGGTGGTGTGTCCGGCGCGCCAGAAGGCCGCCGTCTGCACATCGAACACGCAGAATTTCTGGAGAGACGCCTTGCTTTCTGCCTGCTCGCCGCGCGGGCCCATATCGAGATCACCGGTCAAATAATAGACGCGCGAGCCTTCCTGAAAACGGTGGAGCAGATCGGGCGGCGGCAGCGGAATGGCCGCGGTGCCGATGGGATCGCTGCCGGAATTCAGCAGCGCGCCGCGGAACACGTCAGGATAGGCGAGCGCAAGCCGCAGCGCGACGCGCGCGCCGCCGGAAAAGCCGCCAACCAGAACGCGGGAGGGATCGATACTGTAATCCTGCATCAGCTGCTCCGCGGCCATCACGGCAAGCGGTATGCGGCGGAACTGCACTGCGGCATCGTTGCCGGAATTGGCGGCGCTAACGAAAATCACGCCCTCATCGTCCAGCACCGAGGCCCAACCGGCGGGCAGGTTGGTGCCATTCCACGGCGGCACGAACACCAGCAGCGCATAGCTCTGCGGCGGCTTGTGTTCCGGCATGTAGACGGCAAATGTTTCGCGCGTGATGTCGAGTGGCTGGCCGGTGATGGAGCCCGTTGTGGCGATGTGCTTGGCGGTCAGTGGCGTATACACGCGCCGCAAGAGCTCCGCAGTGCTCGACACCGGCGAGACGCGATCGAAGGTGACGGAAGTGTGCAGGCCTGGCGTGAGCGGCGCCGCCGCACCCAGCATCAGCGACAAACAGAAGACCGGTGCAGCGTATCGCAATCTGATTGATGTGCCGCGGCGTCCACGCATGGCGTCAGCATAGCTGCTGCAGAACAATGCACCGCTTCACGTCACCGCGAGGAGGAACAAACAGCCCTGACCGCAACGAATAGTCTCCGCGTCCTCTGTGTCCTCTGCGTGGATTTCCTTTTTTGCACGCGGAGGACGCAGAGTGCGCGGAGTTAGGAGCCAAGCTCCTTCAGAATGGCGGGGCGATCAGCATCCAGATCGGGAGCGCTGTTGCGTGTGGGCGGGTCGTCATGAGCCGACAGTTTGATCGGGTTACCTTGCATGCGAACGGGGCCGAGGTCGGGATCGAGTGACTCGACGATCATGTTGCGGGCGAGTACCTGCGGATCGGCCATCACCGCGGCGATGTCATTGATCGGCGCGCAGGGCACGCCTTCGGCTTCCAGTAAAACCAGCCATTCTTTCGCCGGTCGTGCGGCGAGCGCGGATTCCATTTCCGCGTGCAATGCGTCGAGGTGGTGCACACGCGCCGGGTTGGTGGCGAAGCGCGGCTCGCGCGGCCACTCCTCATGGCCCAACACTCTTGCGACGCGCCCGAATAGCGCATCGTTGCCGGCTGCGATCACAATGTACTCGTCCTTCGTCTTGAACGCCGCAAACGGCGCGATGGAGGGATGCCTGGTGCCGAGAGGACCGGGCACTTCGCCCGTCGCAACGTACCGCGCGATGGCGTTCTCCAAAATCGCCACCTGGCAATCCAGCATGCCGACATCCACCTTCTGGCCGCGCCCCGCTTTCTCGCGGTGGTACAGGGCTGAGGCAATGCCGAGGGTGCCAAACAGCGCCGCCGTCAGATCGCCCACGGAGGTGCCGACGCGCGTGGGCGGGCCGCCCGGATGACCGGTGAGGCTCATGATACCGCCCATTGCCTGCACCACCATGTCGTAGGCCGGCCGCGCGGCGTAGGGCCCGGTGTGGCCGAAACCGGAAACGGCGGCGTAGATGAGGCGCGGGTATTTGTCTTTCAGCGACTCCCAGCCGTAACCCAGCTTCTCCATCGTGCCGCCGCGGTAGTTTTCGATCAGCACATCGGCGCGCGCGAGCAGCGCTTCGAAGATTTTGCGATCCGCTTCCGCTTTCAGGTCGAGCGCGATGGATTCCTTGCCGCGGTTGATGCTCATGAAGTAGCCGGATTTCGCGACGCCGCTTTCGCCGGTAATGAATGGGCCGTAGCGGCGCGCATCGTCGCCGTCCGGCGGCTCGATCTTGATCACGCGGGCGCCGAGTTCCGCCATCATCAGCGCCGCATACGGCCCCGCCAGCACACGGGTGAGATCCAGCACCAGCAATCCGGAAAACGGGCCGTTCTGTGTATTCAAGCGGAAACTCCTCCCCCTCCCCTTGCGGGAGGGGGCACGATCCTGAGCGATAGCGAAGGATCGTGGGGGAGGGGCCCTCGCACAAGTACCCCTCCCCCAATCCTCAATTTCGCTTCGCTCATTTCGGATTGCCCCCTCCCGCAAGGGGAGGGGGGCTTAGCGCTACTGCTTCTCGTTCAACTTCCGTGCTGCGAGATCGCGGTCGAGCATCTCCGCCCGTGCTTTGGCGAGATCGCGCTCGCATTTGCTCACACCATGCTTCGCGCGGTTGGCATCAGCCTGCGCGGCCGCTTCGGCGCGGGCTTTCGATTTGCGCGCGCGGCGCAGGTTGACGATTTCCGCCATTGTCGCGGCTACTTCTCCATCGCCTTTTTGAAGGCCGGGCGTGCCGCGATCCGCGCCGTGTATTCCTTAAACACGTCGGTTTCCGGCGTCATCTTGAACAGCATCATGTAATAGATGCCGCCGCCCAGCATGATGTCCGCGGCGGAAAATTCGTCTCCGAGAAAATATTTGTTCTTCGCGAGATGATTGTTCAGCACCTCCTCGACTTCTTCGGTCTTCGCCCAACCCATCGCGCCTTGAACATGCTGAAAGCCCATGCGGCGTTCCATAAAGGCGGGCTCCATCACGCCGGGCCGGTAGAACAGCCAGGAAAGATACTCCCCGCGCTTGGCGTCTCCCGGCGCGGGACCCAATTTCACATTGCGATATTTGTCCGTGAGAAAAACCGCGATGGCGCCGCTTTCGAAAATCGTCTCGCCATCGTCCTGCAACGCGGGCACCTTGCCGTGCGGATGCGGATTGGCGGGATCCTTTTCGCCCGTGCCGTCAGACTTGCGGAAGGTGACCTGTTTCGTTTCGTATGGCACCTGCAGCTCTTCCAGCAGCCAGACAATGCTGCCCGAACGCGTCTGCGGTGAATGGTAAAGGGTGATCATTTGTGACTCCGTCAAATGTTGATGCTGCCATCCTACTGCCGTACTGCTGACAGCATTGTGTCAGGACCGCGGCCGAACTGAAATTATGATTTGACTTGTGCGGCCGCCAGCGCGCGCAAGCGCAAGGCGCTGGCTAAGGAGCGCTTTCCGCGCTCGTTATCTATCTTCGCAATGAACGCAGCGAAGCTCATGTCGAAGGCTTCTGCTTCCTGCCTTAGAATCGCCCAGAACTCCGGCTCCAGCGCCACACTGGTGCGGTGTCCGGCGATGCTGACGGAACGTTTCTCCAACAGGCGCATTGGGTTGTCTGATGGCATGAGCCAGCAAACAATTGAGCAGATGTGCAATGCGTGCAATCCCCCTCCTCGCAGCCTCGATTTTAGCCCTCGGTCTGACAGAGGCGGGCGCCCAGCCAAAAATGCAGAATATGGATTCCGCCGTTTCGGCCGGCGCTGCAGATTATGACGATCTGAATTGCGCCGCGCGTTACACCTTGGCGGCCTTCGTGATCCAGAATCTCGATGGCACCGCCGCGGCTTATTATGCCCAGCGCGCAAGCGATGCCGGAAAGCGGTACATGGCGCTGCATCCCGGCGAGACGGAGCAGACTTACACCGCACGCGTGACGACGAACGCGCAAAACATCCAGACGCGGCTCGCCACCAATGCCATTACGCCGGAAGGTCTGGTGGCGGAAATCAAGCACTGCGATCAGGATTCCGATACGCGCTCGGTGACGTAAGGATCGAAATCAATCGGCCGGATGGATCATGTCCTCCGGCCGCACGGTGCGGTCGAATTCCTCCGCCGAGACCAAGCCGCTCTTCACAGCCTCTTCCTTCAACGTCGTGCCGTTATGGTGCGCCGCCTTGGCAATCCTGGCGGCATTGTCGTAGCCGATTTTCGGCGCGAGCGCCGTCACCAGCATCAACGAACGCTCCAGCCCTGCCCTGATGTTGCCGAGCCGCGGCTCGATGCCGATCACGCAATTTTCAGTGAAGGAGCACGCGGCATCTGCCATCAGCCGCACGCTTTGCAGGAAGCTGTACGCCATCACCGGATTGTACACGTTCAGCTCGAAATGCCCTTGGCTGCCGGCAAAGGTGATGGTGGCATGGTTGCCGAACACACGCGTGCACACCTGCGTCAGCGCTTCGGCCTGCGTGGGGTTCACCTTGCCGGGCATGATCGAAGAACCGGGTTCATTTTCCGGCAGCGACAGTTCGCCGAGTCCTGCGCGCGGCCCTGAGCCGAGCAGGCGGATGTCGTTCGCAATCTTGAACAGCGAAGCGGCCACCGTGTTGATGGCGCCATGACTGAAGATCATGGCGTCGTGCGCCGCCAGCGCCTCGAATTTGTTCGGCGCGGAGGTGAAGGGCAGCTGCGTGATGGCCGCAATGCGCTCGGCCACCATGCGATCGAAGCCTTTCGGCGCATTAAGGCCGGTGCCCACGGCCGTGCCGCCCTGCGCCAGCTGCATTAGCATGGGTAGGGTGGATTCGATGCGCGCGATGCCGTTCTCCATCTGCTGCGCATAACCGGAGAATTCCTGACCCAGGGTCAGCGGCGTCGCGTCCTGCGTGTGTGTGCGGCCGATCTTGACGATGTCCTTCCAGGCGACGGCCTTGTTGTCGAGCGCCATCTCAAGAAAACGAAGCGCGGGAAGAAGGCCGTGAACGATTTCTTCCGCGCAGGCGATGTGCATAGCCGACGGGTAGGTGTCGTTCGATGACTGACTCATGTTAACATGATCGTTGGGATGGACCGGCTTCTTCGAGCCCTTCTCGCCATTCAGGATTTCGATGGCCCGGTTGGCGATCACCTCGTTGGCATTCATGTTCGATTGCGTGCCGGAACCGGTCTGCCACACCGATAGCGGGAAATGATCGTCCAGCTTGCCTTCGCTCACTTCCTGCGCAGCCTGCACAATGGCGCTGCCGATTTTCGGATCGAGCTTGCCAAGCGACATGTTCACTTCGGCGGCCGCGCGCTTGATAACTCCCAGCGCGCGCACAATCGGCAGCGGCTGTTTCTCCCAACCGATGCGGAAATTGTGCAGGCTGCGCTCGGCCTGCGCGCCCCAGTATTTTTCCGCCGCGACTTCAATGGGGCCGAAGCTGTCGGTTTCAGTGCGCGTGCCCGTCATGTCTGTTCTCCGGTCCACGGATTGATTAATTTCACGCCACGTCCCTTGAAATGCCTGGTATTGCGCGTCGCGATCACCGCCCCATGGGCAAGCGCAATCGCGGCAATTTGAGCATCCGGCTCGAAGAAATATTTGCCATGCACACGTCTGGCGACGACGGGAAAAGCTCGCGCCGCCGCGCTGTCGAAGGAAAGGATCCGGTCAGCGAACTCTTCATCGAAGACGTGGCTGAAGTCCCGCGCCAGTTCGTCTCGCCTCTTTCCGGCCGGCAGCGCGATGACGCCTCCCAGCATCTCAGCCTCTGAAACAGTCGTTGTGAACAATTCGGCCTTGATGCGGGCAGCAAGCCAACTCCTCACCTCAACTGACGGCGAAACACGCGTTGCCTCCGACAGCACGTTTGTATCGAGGATGATCACTCGAGATCCGGAACGGCACGGCCGCGCCTCACAGGCAGAGGAAGATCGACGCCGCCATATTTCATGAACCGCTGGTGGATGCGGTCGAAGAGGTCAGCCCCAGTTTCCTGCTTTTCCGGCTTCTTTTTGACCCCTGCGCGGAGGATCTCCCGCACCTCTGCCTCGACGGAACGCCCGTTCTCAGCGGCTTGCCGCCGCAGTTCCTTCTTCAAGGTTTCATCGAGTTTGCGGACGGTGATGCTGGCCATGCAATCAATGTAATCATTGATTGCAGTGACTGCAATGGGACTACTTCTTCCGGAAGGCGTCCAGGCTCACCACTTCAGCTGGGGCGGCCGGCTTTTCCGGCTCTTTGGGCGCCTCCGCCACAGGTTTGGGGCCGGCGAGCGGGACAGACTTGGTGCCGGGTAGCGCTGTCGTCGCAGACGGCTTCCTTTCACCTGCGACTGACTCGGTGCCCTGGAATTGCAACCCGAACTGCACGCCAGGATCCATGAACTGGGTCAGCGCTGCGAACGGCACGGTGAGTGCCGCCGGCACTTTTTTGAACGAAAGCGTGACCTGGAAGAAATCCTCCCGCACCTTTAGCCCGGAATACTGGTGCTGCAGGATAATCATCATTTCGTCCGGATATTGCTCGCGCAGGAAATCCGGAATCTCCACGCCGGGAAACTCGGTCTTGAAGGTGATGCAGAAATGATGGGACGCAATCAGGCCCTGCTTCTCCACGCGCTTCAATGCATCGCGCACCACGCTGCGTAGCGCGGCGTCCGTTAACGCCTGATATCCGATATAATCCTTTGCCATCTGTCTTCTCGCGAACGATACCGAACATAGCCTCGGCCCTTTGCGAGTCAATTGACCCTTTTCCTCGTCTGTCCATCGCTGGTTCAGACCATTTACGCCCGCGTTCAGGCGCATTTTCAATTGATCGGATACGGCGGCAAATAGCGCGTGGTGCTGGGGGCGTTGTGTAAGAACGCTTGAGCCGGAACGGCGCGAAGAGTACGTCCGTTGCAACACGATGTCCGCTTCGCCGAACCATTCCACCTTCGAAACACGCTTGCGGCCGCAACTGGCGGACGGGCGGACGCGATGAGCGAAGCCGAGCTCGAAGAGCCGATTGCCACGCCGGTTCTCGACGAACCCCCCTCCGAGCAGGAAATGGAAGATCTGGCGCGGCCATCCTCCGCGCTCGCGCTGTTCGCCGTTTTCCGCCACCGCAACTACCGCCTGTTCTTTGCCGGCCAGCTCGTGTCGCTCATGGGTACATGGATGCAGTCGGTGGCGCAGGCGTGGCTTGTCTATAGCCTCACGCATTCGCCTTTTTTGTTGGGCCTCACCTCGTTCTGCGCGCAGGTAACCGTGTTCTTCATGGCATCCTTGGGCGGCATGATCGCCGATCGCGTGGATCGCCGCAAAATGCTGCTGGTGACGCAGGGCCTGTCGATGATTCAGGCCGCCATTCTCGCCGTGCTCACCCTTTCAGGCGTGGTGCAGGTGTGGGAAATCATCGTGCTGGCCTTTGGCATCGGTCTCATCAATTCCGTCGATGTGCCGACGCGGCAGGCGATGACGATCGACATGGTGGGCCGCGGTGACCTGCGCCACGCCATCGCATTGAATTCGATGATGTTCAATCTGGCCCGCGTCATTGGCCCTTCGATTGCTGGTGGGCTGATCGCGCTGGTGGGCGAAGGGCCATGCTTCGCGCTGAACGCGCTGTCGTTCGGGGCGGTGCTGACCAGCTTGCTGTTGATGAAATTCCCGCAACGCACGCGCCGGCGCGCCGGGCACCCGCTGCAGGATATCCTGCTCGGCTACCGTTACTCTTTGCGCACGCCGCGCATCCGTGTAGCGCTGATGCTCGTGGCGGTCTCTTCCATGTTCGGGGCGGCGTACCTGTCGATGCTTCCTGCCTTTGCCCGCGATATCCTGCATGGTGCCTCGACGAGCTACGGCACCTTGATGACGGCGGTTGGAATCGGCGCGCTGATCGGGGCCTACGGCCTTTCGCGTATCCACGAGCGCTGGCTCTTCCTGGCGCCAATCGCTTCGGCCGCAAGCTTCGGCGTGTGCCTCATTCTGTTTTCGCACTCCCATGTGCTGTGGTTGAGTGTGGCGCTGCTGCTGCCGACGGCTTGCAGCCTGATGCTGCTCGGCGGCACCACCAACACCATCATCCAGATCTCCGCCGACGAGCGTTATCGCGGCCGGGTAATCTCGCACTACACGCAAGCGTTCCTGGGAATGATGCCGTGGGGTTCGCTGATGCTGGGTTATCTCGCGGCCCGTATCGGCATCGGTGAAAGCGTCACGCTGGGCGGCGTGGTGGTACTCGTTTCCGCAGTGCTGGCCTGGTTTTACCGGCCGGAAGCGGCGCAAGGCCCGCTTGCACGTCCAATCTGAATTCTTCAGGTAAAATCTGGAACGGCGGGGTAGCACTCCAGAACGGGACCGAGCGCGGATTTCAGTTGGCCCAGCCATGGTTCATAGTTCCGCCATTGCTCAACTCCTTCCTTGTAAATGGGCGTGCGCACCTGTTCCGAGCTAACCGTGCTCACCGCGCGCGCATTACTGTGGAACTGCAGACAAGTCTCCTCGAACGGCAATTCCAGATGGGACAGCAGGCGGCGAATCTCGCCTTCTGGATCGGCGACCAACTGCTCGTAAAACACGCGATGGACCTTTCCGGGCAACACGCGATCCCAATGCGCCATCAACTCAACATATTCGCGATAGAGGCGTCCGAGATCGGTCAGGCGATAGGCGTATTCCTGACCGCTGGTGAACAGCTGGGCGAAATTCGACCAGCAGCAGGCGAGTGGATGCCGGCGCACATCGACGATCCTGGCGTTCGGCAGAATCAGCTGCAGCATGCCGACATAAACGAAGTTGGAAGCCATCTTATCGGTGAAGAACGGTTGGCCGGTGGACCGGTAGGCACGCAGGCTTTCCAGGTAGCGGTCGCCGAGTGCCTGAAATTCGCCGTTGCCAAGCGCGGCAAGTACATCCGGAAATTTTGAATCGTGCCGTGGCGCGATTTCATTTTCGATATATTTTGCAATCCCGGCCAGTTCGGTCAGTTCCCGCGTGCCCTCGATCGCGGAATGACTGGCAAGAATTTGCTCCACCAGCGTCGAGCCGGAGCGGGTCATGCCGACGAGGAAAATCGGGTCCCGGCGCAGGCTGCCGGAACCCAAATTTGCGGCGAAAAACTCGGGCGTGAACAGCGTTTTGCAGCGCGCGACATAGGACGTGAGCACGTCCGGATTGTGCGAGAGGCTCAGGCGCTGAATGGCATTTCCCTTCGCGTAAGTTTCGAGCGACTTCGCATATTGCTGCCGGTCAGCGTACGCTTTCCCCAGCGCGAAATTCAAAGCTGCGCGGTTTTCCTGTGAAACACCCGGTTTTGCGATCCCGGCTTCGATTCGGGCAATATCGGACTCGCTGAAGCGGTAGGTTTTCAGATTGGCGAGGCTCCACCACGCCAGCCCGTTGGATGGATCGGCGGCAATAGCCTGACGATATGCTGCAATGCTTTCACCACTTTGGCCCAGCCCACGAAGCGCGTGACCGTAATGCAGCCACAGCTGCGCACTATTGGGATATTCCGCAGTCAATTCGCCAAAGAACGCCGCGCATGGCGCATAGTGGCCGATGGTTTCCAGCAGCGCCGCCATTTGCCGCCGGAACAAAGGATTGCGTGGCTCGGCCGCCAGCAATTGCTCCAGTTGCAATTTCGCCGGCAACGGCTTGCCCGCGCGAAACAGTGCGCAAGCGTAGTGATATCTGGCGGCGATCGAATCCGGCTCCAGCTCCAGAGAGCGTGCGAGCAGCACCTCCCGTTGTTCGTCACGGCCTTGGCGAATTGCGGCATCGGCCAGCAAATTGAGCGCGGCCGGCTCATTCGGCTGTTCGTTCAGAAACGATTTGAGCGATTGCACCGCGGCGGGAATGCGCTCCTGATCGAGCAGTGCTGCGGCCACGCGCAATTTCGAATTCCGCAGTTCACGGTCCAGCCGCAGCGCGTCTTCGGCGCGGGTGAAATCATCCTCCGGATTTTCGGATCGCGCAGTGGCGTTGCTGTCGGTTCGCGGGACCATCGCGATCACATACGTGCCGCCGCGGCCACATCGACGAACGGGTGCCCGGCGACCGGCTCCAGATCCTTGACCAGTGCCGTAACTTCGAGCGCCGTCTCCTCCATGAATTCGTAGCCGCCTTCGCGCATCCCGATCAGTTGCTGGATACGGGCCTCAATTTCTTCGCGCTCCTGCGGCGTGATCTCCGGGGAGCGCAAGCGGGCCTGCAAGGCGCGAATTTCCTCGGTGGTGTCGAAGATGCCATTCAGCGGTGAGGAGATGCGCAGCACCGAGGTGTGAATGCGCGCCCGCAGGTTGGCATTGCGAATGGCATAGAGGTTCTCCCGGTTGCGGTCATAAATGCCGATCTCCTGCAGCGCCTGGCGCAGCATGCGCATGGTGACCGGACCGTACGGATCGCCAATGCCTTTCACGCGTTTGGCGATGCGCAAAATCGCGAGCAGGGTCGAGAGAACTTCTCCGAAGAAGAGCGCCGCCTGCTGCTCCCGCCGCCGCCGTTCGAAACGCCATTCTATCTGGGTCGCCGCGAGGGCGCCGACCGTCGCCAGCACGGCGCCGAGTACGATGGCGCCCATCGTGCTGAAATTGGAAAGGAAATCGTAGGCGCCCGTATCGAGTCTCAAAGCCTGCCCCTTTGCCTCGCAGCTCACTGGATTGAGTGAAAAGAAAGAGAAGTGGGGAGGGCTTCTGTTGCCCGGTGCCCTCCCCGAAACCGCGCTTGTCTAACCTAGGTTAGGCAGCGAGGGCCATTTCATTATCGTTGGCACCTGTACGATTAGCCCGATAACGGCGGATACCATACCGGACGAAAGGTCAGCCTTTACACGTCTGTCGATCCTGTTTCGGCCCCCTGTCTTCCACTCCGGGAAGAAGATGGTGGAGCCGCCGGGTACCGCCCCCGGGTCCAGTCCGCTTATTACGCAGCCGTTTATCGTCATAGTCCGGGCGAACCCGAACACCCCGAATATAGGGGTTGCCAGTCAAGATTTGAAGCGTTCCGGAAGCGCGCGGCCCTCCGCCCACTGCCAGGAGGGCAGCACGAAGGCGGCCAAAAGGAGGTCGCGGGCGCGGCGGGCCAGGGAAAGCGCCAGCGCGGTGCCGGGCGAAAGGCCGAACAGTCCGCAGAGCAGCACATAGCCGCCTTCCTGAATACCGAGAGCTCCCGGCACGAAGAACGATACCGCCCGCAGCGCCCCAACAAGACTGTCAATCACCAGCGCCGGCGCAAGCGCCACGGTCCGGTGGATCAGCCAGAACACCAGCCATGTTTCCGCGGCGCCCAAAAGCCAGCAGAGAAAATGCACCAACATGCTGTTGCGAACGGCGCCGCGCCGCGCGGTCATTTCCTGAAACGCTGCGCTTGCGTCGCGATGCAATTTCGCCAGCGAAGGCCAGCGGTGGAACAGCCGCGCGGTGGCCCGCGCCATCCAGCCGACCGATCGCTGCTGAAGCCAGACAGCGAGCACCGCGGCGCAAATCACAATGGCAATGATCGCGCTGACGCCAGACAGTTGCGGCCTGAACCAGGCCAGCAATGCAAGGCCGAGAAGAATGTAGGGCACCTTCGCTGCAAGCTCGAGAATGAGATCGAGCAAGGTCGATGTGCCGGCCCATTCCGCCGATGCGCCGGAAAGCACCAGCGCTCGGGCGCCGATCACGTATCCGCCCAGCTGCGAGAACGGTAATGCTTCGGCGGAGGCGTCGCGCACGGCGCGTGCCCAGATGAATCGGGCAATGCCAGGGCGCCGAGCGCCACCGCCGATGATCCACCATGCGGTCCCGAGCAGCGCCATGATGGGAACGTGCGCAACGGCGATGATGAGAAGGCCGCTGATGCCCAGCGCGGCCAGCGCTTCGACAAGTACTGGAACGCCGGCGTGCAGCACGAGAAGGATGAGAATTGCCGCGCCTGCAACAAAGGCGGCGACGGCGACAGGCTTCATGCCGCGATGGGAATTTTCAGGGGCGTTCGGGTTTGCCAGAGGGGCGATTCGCGCTGGATATCGAAGTGCTCCATATAACATTCAAAGCGGTCGCGCAGTGCCCCGCCCTCGAAGCCGAATTCCTCCAGGCTGAATTGATGGTTTGCCGGAGGGGCCGCCGCGAGAAATCTGCGCATGCTGTCCCGCGTTGCATCGCTGAGCGGTAGATCGAAGTGCCGGTACAGCAATTCCGTTTGCTTTAGCGGCTCACGCGCAAAATCCGTGTAGCGAAGGTGGAAAATCCGCCGATCCATTTTCGATCGCTCGATCATGGTGTCCGCGCCTTCGATCAGACGCGCCAGAACCTGCCGGCCGATGTCTTTCTTGTCGATGTGCCGGGTGAATGGGCGGCGCACCACTTCGGTAAGTTTCGCCGCCGACGCGATCACCCGTAGCGGATCGCGATGCACGAAAACAATTCCGCAGTCGGGATAAATTTTCTCGATCGCATTCAAGGCGTGCACGTGATCCGGGCATTTCAGAACCCAGTGGCCGCCCCGCTCCTGATGCTGCAGATGCTGCAGGAAACGCTTGTGGAAACGATAAGCCGGAATGTGACCCGCTGCATCGATCCATGCCTGATAGGAAGGGATGCGATACGTCATCTCATAGCGCAGGCTTTGAAACACCTGCGCAGTGATCTCCGTGCATTCCTGCGGCGACTCTGCGGACAAGGGATGTAATGCTGACATTTCCGGCGCGAGTCGCTGAAAAATTCCGAGTTGCCGGTTCACGTTCTGGCGCCGGCGGTCGCGGCGCTTGCTTGGGTAGGGCGAAATGGTTTGCCAGCAGCGCGGCACCCGAAGCGAGGAATCCACCGTGAGCAAAGAATGCAGCAGGCTGGTGCCGCTCCGCGGCAATCCGGTGACAAAAATCGGCCGGTCGATGTTTTCGCTCAGAATGTCTGGACAGCGCTCCTCTTCAGCTTCGAACTGCAGCAGATTGGCAAGGCAGCGCAGCACATCCCATTTCGCCGCATAGTGGCCGAACAGACTGAGATCGGCCTCTGCTTCACAGCGTTCGAGCAGCAGGCGCAGCGCAGGAACAAACGATGGATCCCGGAATTCGCGACGTCTGCTGCGGCGCAACGCAGTGGCGAGGAGGCCGCCAGGATCCAAAGACGCGTTTCCGACCCCTATCGCGCCGGCGAACCGATCCAGCGTCTGAAGAAGGCGGTCTGGAGTTGGCAGGGGCATTTTGTTGTTCCCGCGTGGCACAGGGGAAGCGCCTGAAACCTTAGCGCATATCCATGAGAAATACGTCACAGGATATTTTGGTTGCCTGTTTGCCTGAAATTCCTTTCACTTGACGCGAGCCGTGCGGGGGCAAGGATGCAGCGATTTTGGAAATGGACCAGCATTGGCTCCTGCGCCGTTGCGTTGGTGGCGCTGTTTGCGGTCGCCTACGTTTACATTGCTTCCGGGCAGATCATCGCGCGGCGCCATCCGCTTCCGTCATCGCATATTCACGCTTCGACCGATCTTCAAGTTGTCGCGCTTGGCGCCCATCTGGTGAGGCCCTATGGCTGCGCCGACTGCCATCGGCCCAACCTGCAAGGCGCCTACATTCCCGATTTCGACATGCGGTCGCGCAATCTCATCCGGCTGGCGCAAACATTTTCTGATGCGGATTTCGATCGCGCCATCCGCAAAGGCGTGCGGCCTAACGGAACGAGTGTGGCTGAGACCATGCCGTCCGATTCGTTCCAGTACATGCCGGACCGCGATGTGACTGCGGTCGTCTCCTACATCCGCTCGCTGAAGTCGGCCGGCCCCGATATTCCGGAGCCGGACTACGATCTGAAAGCGCGCTGGGACATTCTGCGCGGCACAAAGAAAATGGTCAGCGCCTGGTTTCCGTTGCAGAAGCCGGCACTGGATCTCGGGCCGCGTTATGCGCGCGCCCGCGAAATGGCAATGAGCGCGTGCGGCGAATGCCACGGCACATCACTGGAGGGCCAAAGTGGTGGCCCGCCGCCATCGCCGCCCAATCTGACAATTGTTGCCTCCTATGAGCGCGCGGATTTTGTCAAGTTTATGCGCACCGGCAAAGCCGCGGGAAATCGTGAGCTGCCGATGATGTCGGCGGTGGCGCGGGTCCGCATCAGCCATCTGAGCGATGCCGAGCTGAACGCGCTTTACGATTACCTCTCCGCCCGCGGCCGCAAACTCACCGGCATGGGCGACGCACATTGACATAAGTGACCGGGGGAATAGCTTGAAACTCCCTGGGCCTCGTCTCTCAGGAAGTAGGCATGCTTGCCGACCGTAACGCGCGCAAGCGGACACCCGTGTCTGACGAGGTGGCAGGTATGCCGAAATAATATTCTCGAGAACGTTAGTCGTTTCCTTGGGTGTGCTGTATGAACCTAAGCAAACTCGCCGTACTCTTCTTGGCTCTACTCTCCGGGCCAGCGTCAGCCGAAGTTCTGACTGTCCATCAGCTAAAGCAACACTGGCAACAATACGACGGTAAGCGTGTGTGCGAATCCGGGGACAGCTCAATGCCTGCGGTCCAGCCTGGTTTTGCGCAATCTGCCCTGAGGAAATGACCCGCGACAAGTACGATTGGCGTTCTTGCGTACCGTTTGCTTTCGAAAACCAACACGTCAGTGACTTCAATTCGGTGGCCGATGAGGTGGATCAATTGCTCCGAATTGGGTATCGCTTTGCAACCGTTACCGTCGAGGCAGATTTCAGTTCTTCATGTCTCAGCGATGAACAAGGAAGGTCTATTGGGGACGTGGTCTGCGGCGATGGGCCTGCCAATCTCGACAACGCGCAGATTCTTGGCGTGAACAATCGGAGGACCGCGTCCGAAGGATCAGTCGACAAGGAAGATGTGCGTGAATTGCTGCCGCCGGAAACAAAACAGGAAGCTTCCGCGATCGCGACTGAATTCGGCGCTGTAGTTTCATGGGGTGAGCCCAAGGTCTTCCTGGTGAAGCTTACCCCTAATGACGTTCACAATTTGCAGGTGAGCGACGAGGGAATTGTTGAGGGGCTTGGTTGCATTTGTCTGGTGGACAGGTGCGATGGGAAATGGCCAATCACGTACTTCCCATTCATGAACAGTCCGGCAAATCCCTGGAGATGCTGGGCCATGCAGAAAAAGGCCAACGGCTGGCGGGTTCTCCCCAATTTCTAAGTCTCTCGCGCGCAAGAATCGCGCTATCCTCCGCCCATGCGTCAGTATCTCGAACTGATGGAGCGTGTGCTGAAGTCCGGTGCGGAAAAGCATGACCGCACCGGCACCGGCACGCTGTCCATATTCGGCCATCAGATGCGGTTCGATCTGGCCGAGGGCTTTCCGCTCCTCACCACCAAGAAGCTGTTCACAAAGGCGATCGTCTATGAGCTGCTGTGGTTCCTGCGCGGCGATACCAACGTGCGGTGGCTGCAGGAGCATGGCGTCAGCATCTGGAATGAATGGGCGGATGAGACGGGCGATCTGGGGCCGGTATACGGCTACCAGTGGCGCTCCTGGCCGACGCGGGACGGCGGCACCATCGATCAGATTTCCAATCTCATCACGGACATTCGCCGCAATCCGGATTCGCGCCGATTGATCGTCACCGCCTGGAATCCGGCGGATGTGCCCAAAATGGCGTTGCCGCCCTGCCATTGCCTGTTCCAGTTCTACGTCGCGAACCGCCGGCTTTCATGCCAGCTCTACCAGCGCTCGGCGGATATCTTCCTCGGCGTGCCCTTCAATATTGCCTCCTACGCGCTGCTCACGATGATGGCGGCGCAGGTGACCGGATTTCAGCCCGGCGAATTCATCCACACCTTCGGCGACGCGCACCTGTACCTCAATCATATCGAACAGGCGCGCGAGCAACTGTCGCGCGCGCCCTATCCGCTGCCGGTCATGCACATCAATCCGGACATGAAAGATATCTTCGCGTTTCGCTACGAGGATTTCCGGCTGGAGAACTATCAAGCCCATCCGCACATCAAGGCGGAGGTCGCGGTGTAAGAGAAAAGCCCCGGCGCAAAACGCACCGGGGCTTTCGTTTCCTGCGTTCAGCGGATCAGTAGAAGATGTCGTATTCTACCTGGATCACTTCGCCGGTGTAGCGGTCCACCAGGACAGCATCCGAACCTTCGCGAATCCAGACGTAACCCGGAGGCGGCGGCTCAAGGCCATAAAGCGTATAGTTCGACAGGAAGTAGAGTGACGCGAGGAAAACGGATGGCACGCGTTCACCAAGGCGGAAGCGGCGATACGCAAATCCCCGCGGCGCGACCCATGGCCTCGCGGCATGGAAGCGGCGCGGCGCGCGCACGGCTTTGCGGACAACGCGATTGCCATTCGGCCGCTCCCTCACTGTGCGGCGCTCCATAGTGCCGTTCGGGCGTTCGGTCACCGTGCGGCGCTCCATGGCGCCGCTGGGACGCTCAGTCACCGTGCGACGTTGAACGCTGCCGTTCGGCCGCTGGTCCACCGTCTTGCGGACCGTTTCGTTTCCCTTGTGCACGACAACCCGTTTGTCGGTGTCGTTGCGATTTTGCGCGACGGCCGGGGCCGCCATTAACGCAAGCCCAAGGCCGATTGCAGTGATAAGCGATCTGTTCATGACAGCTCCATTTCCTGTTGCCTACAGTTTTGAAATAAGGATCGCGGGCCAGTTGTTGCGCGGCATTTTTAAGGCAGATGTATCGGTCTGTCGCGAGCCGCGGCGCTCCCGCCGTGGCCCGCAACAATTTCACCCGTTCGTGATCACCAGAATATCCCGTACTCGACGCCAACCACTTCGCCGGTAACAGGATCGATTAGCATGGCATCCGGGCCCACCCGCACCCAGGTGAGGCCGTCGATCGGGGCCCACAGCCCGTAGATCGCCCAATCGGTGATCCAGTAGTTCCGCGCGAACCAGCCACGGGGCAGCCGGTTGCCGATCACCCAATGGTGCCGGTACCAGCCGTGCGGACGGCGATAGGCGCCCACATGGAAACGATGTCGCGCACGGACCGAACGGCGTGCATGCGCAAAGCGTGCCGTATTTCGATGGGCGACAGCGTGCCGTCCGTTGTGCCGGGCGGTTGCGTGTCGGGACCAATGACCGGCGTGGCGAACAGTCCTGCGGCCCATTCCGTAATGGACCGTTCGATGGTGGGTGGAGACCCTCATGCTTCGATGGCCCACGGCTTCGCGGGGAGCCCGGAAATGAGCACCAGACCCGTGGCTCGTGTGTGCCGCCGGACGGCCACCTCCTCCGCCGCCACGTTGCCGGTCCTTTGCCAAAGCCGGCGCGGATGCTGCAAAAGCCAGCGCCAGCGCGCCGATCAGCAATCGTCTCATGTCATTCTCCTTTCCCGCTGCTCGCTAAACTGTCATGTGACATGATTAGTTCCAAGTGGTTTCCACCAGCGCAAGCCTTTTGGCAACGCCGCAAGGAAGCAAACGTGCGGACAAGAATTCGCCCCGCCATAGTCGAGGACGCCCCGCTGATCTGCGGCTTTATCCGCGACTTGGCGGAATATGAGCGCTTGCTGGACGACTGCGTGGCCACGGCGGAAACAGTTGCTGCGACGCTGTTTGCACCCGCGCCGCGCGCATTTTGCGATATCGCCGAGGCCGACGGCGCGCCCGCGGGTTTCGCGCTGTGGTTCTACAGCTACTCCACCTTTCAGGCGAAGCACGGCATCTATCTGGAGGATTTGTACGTGCGGCCGCCATTTCGCGGTTGCGGTCTGGGCAAAGCCCTGCTGGTACATCTGGCGCAGCGCGCGATGCGCGAGAATTGTGGCCGCTTCGAATGGTCCGTGCTCGATTGGAACGCGCCGTCGATCGCCTTCTATGAGGCGCTCGGCGCCAAGCCGGTATCCGGCTGGACCCGCTATCGCCTGGATGGCGAAGCGCTTGCGCAACTCGGTGCGAAATGAGCGCCGTTGTTTCCCTCGTGGTGGCGCGGGCAACAAACGGGATCATCGGGCAGCACGGCAAGATTCCGTGGCGCATTCCCGCCGACCTGCAGCACTTTAAAGCGGTGACGATGGGCAAGCCTTGCATCATGGGCCGCAAGACCTGGGCCAGCCTGCCGAAAAAGCCGCTGCCCCGCCGCACCAACGTTGTGCTGACCCGCGATCCCGCGTTTCAGGCTAACGGCGCCATCGTCGCGCTCAGCTTCGAAGACGCGCTCGCGCGTGCGCAGGAAGAATCACCGGATGAGATCGCCGTGATCGGCGGCGCCGACCTGTACCTCGCGGCGCTGCCGCACGCCTCACGAATTCATCTGACAGAAGTGCACGGCGCGTTCGAAGGCGATGTTCACATGCCGCCCTTCGATCCCGCTGAATGGAAAGAAGTTTGGCGTGAGGATCATGGCGCTGAAAGCAGCGCACCATCCTACAGCTTCGTCAGGCTCGAACGGCCTTGATCATTTTCACCTCCCCAGGTTCGGTGAGGTGAAAATTTTTGGCGATTACGCGGGCAGTTGCTAGCCTGCGTATGCGGTCTTGGGGATGCACATGATTTTTCGCGAACTTGCTTCGGGGTTGCGTTTTCCCGAAGGGCCGGTGGCGATGGAGGATGGCTCCGTCGTGGTCTGCGAGATTGCCGCGGGGCGGATTACGCGCGTGAAACCGGACGGCGAAACACAAACGATGGCGAAACCGGGCGGCGGGCCAAATGGTCTGGCAATTGGTCCGGATGGCGCACTTTATGTCTGCAACAATGGCGGCAGCTTCACCTATGCCGAGCGGCAGGGGCTCACACTTCCGGGTCATGCACCGGATGATCACGTGGGCGGCCGCATCGAACGCGTGAGCATCTCAACCGGAAAAGTCGAAGTACTGTACGATTCCTGCGATGGCCAGCGGCTGATCGCGCCAAACGACATCGTCTTCGATGCGCATGGCGGCTTCTGGTTCACCGACTATGGCCGCAGCACAAAGATGGGCCGCACGCACGGCGCGCTCTACTATGCGAAAGCTGATGGCTCAGAGATCGCGCAGGTGCTGCGCGAGTTGATCACGCCCAACGGCGTCGGCCTCTCGCCGGATGGCAATACCGTCTACTACGCCGAAACCCTCACCGGCCGTTTGTGGTCGCTGCCGCTTGCAGAGCCGGGGAAGCCGATGAAGGTGGGATCGGGCACACCGGCAAAATATGTGGGCGCCTATCCGGGCTTTGCCTATTTCGATTCGCTGGGCGTGCAGGCAGATGGCGCGGTGTGCGTCGCAACGCTTATGGCGGGCGGCATCACCGCCTTTTGGCCGGGCACCAAGCGCGTGAAGCATACGGCGCTGCCCGATCCGCTCGTCACCAACATCTGCTGGGGCGGCAAGAATATGAAGACCGCTTACGTCACGCTCTCCGGCACGGGAAAGCTGATCGCGATGGACTGGCCCAAGCCCGGCCTCCGCCTCAACTACAATGCCTGAGCGGGGACAGCGCCAACGATTTGCCATTGTTGTAAATGAAGGTTGGGTCAAACTTCCTTGGCGCGCTGGACAACCCAGCCGAAGCCTTCTCGACGCGCTTCATCTACGATATGCGCGCGCAGAACCGCGGCGCGGGATTTCTGTGCGGTCTGCTGAAGGACGTGCAATTCCGAGAGTTCAGCCTCCAGAGCCCATCCGGGCCAATGCCGTCTGCTTGCATCTGTGGCGATTGACTCCAGCTGTGAGATTGCCTCGTCGACTTGTCGGGTTTCTCCGCGCAATTCCGCCAGGGTAACGTCCACCTGCAAGACTTCCTGCCGTTCCGTCATGGCGCTGCGCAGTTCGCTAGCCCGCTTTATCGCGGCATCGCGCTCCACTGTCTTGCCAAGCGCGGAATAGCAGAGCGCCAGCAGGCTTGCCGCGACCGCCTCCCCAGTCTTGAGCTCCGCTCGCGCATATTCCTGCTTTCCTGTCTCGATGAGGACTGCCGCTTTCGCCCATTCGCCTTCGCCCATGGCAATCTGACCCTGCGCAACATCGACATTGCCCAACAGCATCGGTCGCTCCGTGCGTTCTCCGGCGTCGCGAATGCGTCGCAGCGCCTTTCCGGCCGCTGGGATATCGCCGCGGTCAAGAGAAATTTGCGCGCATTCGAACTGTGCGTCGATTGCGCCAGCGGCATCCTTGATCTGCGCGTACTCAGATAGCGCCTCGCCACAGACAAGCCGCGCTTGGGCAAATTCTCCTCGCAGGCGCAGGATGTCCGCCAGCGAGTAAAGGCTGAATCCGCGGTGGCTGTGCGCGCCGATACTGGCGTCCAGCGCCGCCGCCTGGCGGAATTCGTCGATTGTATCGTCGCCCGCGTTCTCGTCGCTTTGCTCCACCGCTAGTGCGGTCAGCGCCCATGCTTGGCCCGCGATGTCGCCGGTTTCGCGGCGGAGGCGCAGCACGTCACGGGTAGCGGTTTCTGCGCCGTCCCTGTCGCCAGCAACCCACAAGACTGTTCCAAGATCGGCGTAAGCCCCCGCCATTCCGTTTCGATCCCCGATCGCCTGAGATTGCGTCAGCGATTTCCGGTATTCATCGCGCCCCCGTTTCGGCTGCGAATCGCCCAACAGAATGCCGAGAACGCGGTGCGTCGCGGCCTCGCCGCGGGGATTTCCGATTCGGCGATAATCGACCAGCGCCTGCTCAAGCATTGCCTCTGCGGTTCTTGGCTCGGCCGCCATAAGCGCGTTTCCCAGCGCCAGTTCCGCATCTGCCTTGAGACCAGGTGCCTCCCGCGCCGTGGCCAACTGTAGGGCCCGCCGCGCATGTTCTGCGGTGGCATCGTTATCGACTTGCGCCGCTGCGATATCCGCTTCGGCCAACTCCAGCCGCGGATCGCTGGCCACCGGCTCGCCAAGGCTGCGCAAGCTTTGGATGACCTCACCCGATTCCTTGCCCTTTCCTGCGGAAAGCAGAACCCTTGCGAGATCCAGCTGCGTTTCGGGATCGTCCGGTTGAAGCGCTGCAGCCTCGCGCAGCGCTGCTATTGCCTTTGGCCAATTGGATTCTGCGCGATAACTTTGCGCCTCGATCTTCAGGCGCATGGCTTTCGGAAGACCGGCGGCGCGAGCGGCGGCCTGTTTCGCGGCGGCTAGCGCTTTCCGATCGTAGCCGAGCTGCGACCATGCTTTCGCCAAATAGACGTAAGATGGCGCATAGTCGGGCGCGTCGGCGACCGCCTGAAGCAGTTCGTCGCGAGCCCGCGCCGCATCATAACGGTGCAGCGCGTCAAGCCCGAAGCCGATGTGCCGCATGACGTCGGTGCTGGGTGGCCTGGCATTGGCGGCGAGACGGCGCTCCTCGACGCTTTGCGGCCTGACGTTCAAACCCCGGCGCAGGTCGGCGCCGGCCGCGCTTGCCAGGGACGGCAGATCATCCGCAGAGCCGGTATGGGTGAACGTGGCGACGGTGGCCCCGCTGCGTGCGTCCTGCAGTGCCAGATCGAGCCGCACGGCAGAATCATTTTTGTTGGAGGCAAAGTATCCGCCAGTCACCACGTAATCGACCGCCAGCTGGCGGCGCAGTTCGGCCAGGGTACTAGGCGAAAACCCACTCGCACCACCCTCCGGAGCCCGGCCGCGCACCGCGTGGATCAATTCGGCGGGCAAGAGATGCAGCTGGCTGCCCTGCGCCATCTCCACGCCCAGCATTTCGGAAAAGGCCGTGCCGATCCAAGCTTGTTTGCCGTCGCGAGAGAGATTGTCGAAATCGAAAACCGCCACTGCCGTACCCGGGGCGCGGTGGGACCATGGGAAAACCGGCTCGCGGCCGTTCCACAGCCACCATGCAGCCAACGCTATAAGGGCAAAAACGCAAGCCGCTGCCGCACCGGCGCGAAACAGTCCAGACTTTCGCCACCGGGATGCCAATGGCGTGGCGGCGGACACTTCCTCGGCGGTTTTCAAGGATAGAGGCGCGCCCCGCGAGACCGGCGCGATGAACCGGTACCCGAGCTTGGGCAGCGTCTCGATAAAGTGGCCGCCTTGTTCGCCCTCGCCGAGCGATTGCCGCAAGGTCCAGATGTGCTTCGTCAGGTTCGATTCGGCGATGAAGCGGCCCGGCCAAATCGCGGCCATGATCTCGTCTTTCGACACCGCGTGCCCGGCCCGGCCTACCAGTAAATGCAGAATCTCGAACACCTTCGGCGTCAGCGGGATCGTTTCGCCGGCCTGAAGCAACCGCCTTTCCTCCGGCTGCAACTCGAAATCGCCGAATCGATAGGCCGGATTATCCAGTTCTTTCATCGGCCTAGAACCCTTGCGGCCTGAGGCAGGAAATTTCCCGGAAAATTACCGGAATTTCGGGAAGGACAAACCGGTCCGCCCATCCAACTCTCTCACTCACAAGGCGCGAACGACCCGCCAATATTGGCTCTATCGAGGGAGATTACCATGAGTATCGATCTTTACCGCACCGCGTTGCTCGGCTCTGTCCTAGCGCTGGCGTTATCCGCGAGTGGTGCCCAGGCCGGTGGTTTTACGGTGGTTCACAGCTTCGTCGGCGGAAGCAATGACGGTGCAGGTCCGCTTGGCGGCGTGGCTCCGGCAGGCGGCGGCAGTCTTTACGTCGCCACTGACGGAGGCGGCAGTTCCAGCAAGGGCACGCTGGCCCTAATTCGGAAGGATGGCACCTCGCAGGTTCTGCACTCCTTCACGGGTGGCAGCGACGGCCAGAATGCGGATGGCGCGCCCGTAAAATGGCCACTCGATGGCAACCTATATGGCACGACACAATTCGGCGGCGCTTCCGGTTGCGGCACGATTTACAAATACACACCCGGCTCCGGCGCATATCAGCAGATCTACGCTGCCGGATGTGCCCCCGCTAGCGCCTTTCCGTTCGCCGGCCTCAGCGAGGTGAACTACAACGGCGACGATTTTCTTCTCGGTACCGGATATAATGGCGGCGTCAACGACGACGGAGCGCTGTTTTTCGTCACGTCGGGGAGCGCCGGAAGCTCCTGCACGAGCTCGTTCTCGAGCACCAGTGGATCGAATCCCTTCGCTGGCATTATTCAGCCGACCAAAAATGCCCTCTACGATTATACCGTGACGACTGCGGGAGGCTCCCACAATCTTGGCGCTCTCGTGTCCATCTCCAATACTGACTGCACCGCAACCGTTCTTCACAATTTCGCTGGCGGCAACGATGGCGCCGCGCCCTACGGAACACTGCTCTACTACAAGAACGCGCTCTACGGCACGACATCCGCGGGCGGCGGGCCCGGCCTCGGCACGGTATTCAAGGTGAATCCAGACGGCAGCAATTATACCGTGTTGCACGCGTTTCAGGGCATTTTTCAGAACTCCGACGGAAGCTTTCCGCATTCCGGTCTGACGCTGAACAAAACTGACGGCATGCTCTACGGCACCACGATCAACGGCGGCAATTCCAACGACCTCGGCACTGTTTTCAAGATCAACCCGAGGTCCGGGACAGAGACCGTGGTTCACGCCTTCAGCGGCAGCGACGGCGCGCATCCGTACGGAAATCTCTACGTCAAGAAGGGCGCCATCTACGGCACCACGGTCGCCGGCGGCGCCAGCAATCTTGGCGTGGTCTTCAAGCTGAAATCGTAGAATCGGAAGTCCGGTCGCCTCCGCATCGCGGAGGCGGCTGACCCCACAACAAGCCATTCTTTCAAAGGAGGGTGCAATGAATTCCCGGTTTTTCAGGACCGCTCTTTCGGGCTCTGTCGTTGCGCTGGCGCTTGCCTCCGGCGGCGCACAGGCCGCGAAATTTCATGTGCTTTATGCCTTCCTTGGCAATGGAATCGACGGGCTGGATCCCCAGGGCAACCTGTTCCGGGACGCGGCTGGCGATATTTACGGCGCCACCGCATATGGCGGGGCCAGTGATAAAGGCGCCGTCTTCAAAGTCCTGCCGGACGGGACCGAGGTAATCCTGCACGACTTCGCCGATACGCCGGACGGCGGCCTTCCCCGCAGCGGGGTTCTTCCGGACAAGGCGGGAAACTTCTATTTGACCACCAGCCTTGGCGGGAGGACGGGCGCCGGCGCCGTCGTCAAGCTCGCGCCGGATGGCACAGAATCGGTGCTTTATTCCTTTCTCGGCGGCAACGACGGTAACCAGCCTGTCTCGAATCTGATCCAGGACAGGCAAGGCAACCTGTACGGAACGACGCTCATTGGCGGCGACCTCGATTGCTTATCCGTCGGCTGTGGGACCGTGTTCAGGCTGGCTCCAGATGGAACCGAGACTGTCCTTCATGCCTTTTCCGGCGCGGACGGCTATTACCCTTATGCGCCGGTCGTTATGGACAAGGCTGGAAATCTGTACGGCACCGCAGCGAACGGCGGTGCGCTTGGCTTCGGCGTCCTCTTCAAACTGGCGCCGGATGGAACGGAAACCACGCTCCATTCCTTCGCCGGCGGCAGCGACGGCGCCAATCCCACAGCCGGGCCGGTGTTGGATAAAGCGGGCAATCTCTACGGAACGACGTCGAGCGGCGGCGGCAGCGACAATTGCAGCGGAGGTTGCGGCGCGGTCTTTAAACTTGCGTCGGACGGAGCCGAGACCGTGCTCCACAGCTTTGGCGGCAGCGACGGCCGCTATCCGGACGCCAATCTGACTTTTGGCCGTGATGGAAATCTGTACGGCACCACTGCGTACGGCGGCCGCAAGGATATGGGAACGGTATTCAAGATCACGCCGGTAGGAGCGTTCACCCGTCTCCACTCCTTTAGCGGGAAAGACGGCCAAATTCCGATTACGCCATTGCTCATGGACAAGAAGGGCCATCTGTTCGGTGCGAGCTATTTCGGAGGCGACGGTTACCCAGACAACTTCGGCGAAGGCGTCGTGTTCGAAATAAAGCCCTGAGAATGAAAAAGAGAGGCTATGCCAGAATTCTGAAAGGAAGACGCAGATGAATCGAACTCTTTTTACCGCGGCAAGCTCATCGTTGGCCCTCGGCATCGCTTGTGGGAGCGCACATGCCTCAGGTTCCGTCGATCGCACCACCGTAGGCGACGCGATTAAAGCGCAGGTGCGCGATATCGCAACAGGCATCAACACGCACAATGCGGCGCAGGCGACGATGCATGATGCGCCGAATATTCTCGTGGTTGAGAGCGGCCAGCCGAATACTATCGGAGCGGCTGCCGACCTGGCCGGGTTCAAGCAAGCATTCGCCGCTGCTCCGGGCTGGCGAGTTCGCCTGGTCGAAGAGACTGTGGACGTGCCGGCGTCCGGCGACATGGCGGTCTATCGTGCCGTCTTCAATCAAGACTCGATGCACGACAAAGTCCCGTTCACGCAGAAGGTCAACTTCATCTCCGGCTGGAGGCTGCACGAGAACGGCGCCTGGATGATGGACTGGTGCGCCATCTCCGAAATGGAAAAGTCGCACAAGAAATAGCGATGGTTTCAAACCCGTCGCGACTGGTGCGTGCCGCGCCGGATTTGATCGATGGAGTGTTCGCCATGAAAACTATTCTTCGCCGCGGTGTTCCCGCTTGCCTGTGCCTGCTCTCAACGCCGGCGCTGGCGATGGACCCGGCCTGTCAGTCTCTGCTGCAAAGTCAGAGGAACATGGCGAACACGCCGGTGCACATCAGTATGAGCGAAAGCCGGACCTGGTCGAAAACCCTGTCGGGAGCAGCGGCCGGGATGGGTATGGGCGGAACGAAAAAATCGGAGGAAATTTCCACTGGCCAGGCCGTCTACGTCCTGCATGGCGGCAGATGGATCGACATGCAGACAAGTTTTTCCGAGATGGCGAAGCTTGGCGATCCGAACGATCCCGACATCAAGAAGCCAAGTGAGGCGGAGCGATGCCAGGCGCTACCGGACGAAACCGTCGCCGGCCAGAAGGCCGCTGTCTACCATGAGTACAACCCAGAATCTGGCATCGACGTGAAAATCTGGATTTCGAAAAGCACACATCTGCCGCTCAAGTCGGAGCTCACGAACAAAGCGGCCGGGGCTGCGATGTCGACCTTCACTGTGTCGGCCTATGACTACAACAATGTGCGGGCGCCCTCCGGCGCGATCACGATGAAGCAGATGATGGGGGAGCGGCGGCACTGAACGTCCAGGCGCAAACGCCGGATCGGCCGATCTCCGCATCCCGCACCGAAAGGAAGACCAAAAAATGTCCTCAGCGATACCGTTTCAGCTTCGCAAGCTTTCCGGAAGCTTCTATTTCTGGGCTTCGGCCGGCGCAGCGGCGATTGTCTTCGCGGGCTTCGCGCGCACGTACTATCTGCACGATCTCTTCGGGCGGCCGGCCTTGCCGTCATTGCTTCACATTCACGGCGCCGTCATGAGCGCATGGTTCGCATTACTTGCATTGCAAAGCTGCTTGATCGCCACGGGACGCCGGCAGCTACATCGCACACTTGGCTGGGTGGGTGTGGGGCTCGCAGTTCTGATCGTGACGCTGGGTATATTCATCGCCGTTCACGCCGCCGTGCGGGATTTGCCGAAACCGCAACTAGGCAGCATCTTTTTCCTCGGTGCAGATGCAGCAATGGTACTTCTCTTTGGTGGACTGCTCGCTGCAGCGATTGCTTTGAGAAGGCGAAGCGATATGCACAAACGCCTCGTCTTGCTTGCCACGTTATCCATTCTTCCAGCCGCCATAGGACGCCTTCCTGGCCTCGGATCTATTGTGCCGGTTATTGTTGCCACCGCCATCGCGGCCCTTCTCTGCGTTGCCTTGGATACGTGGCGGCAGCGAAGACTGCACCCGGTGTTTGGCTGGGGTGCACCGCTCGTGATGGTCGCGTTACACTTCGCTTTCGCCGCCGCGGAGTCGCGCGCGTGGACGGATTTTGCCACGCGCCTGCTTTCTCCGGCAGGCCCGCGAACGGCCTCGACGGGAACAACCCATTATGCTGCTCGACCTGCTTCGCGGCAGGAATGACGCATTCGCGTTATGCGGCTCGCCATCCGACACTTCATTGTCGCCATGACGCGCTTAGTCGTTTGGAGAAGCTGCTTGCCGGTGGACGAGCGGCGGCGCTGACCCAGCAACGCGAAGGCTGGAGCGCCCGCTCTGCGCGTCCCCATCACTCGATCACGATGCGCGGGGCGGGGCGTGCAGGCGCGGCGATTTTCTCTGCCACCTGTTTGGCCACTGCCAAGAACGCTTGCGCCTCTGCGCTTTGCGGTGCGAGCGCGACAATCGGCGTGCCGGCGTCGGAGGTTTCCCGGATCGCAGGCACCAGCGGAATCTCACCGAGGAATGGGGCATCCAGTTGCTCCGCAGTCTCGCGCGCGCCGCCATGGCCAAAAATGTGCGAAGCCTCGCCGCAATGCGGGCACACGAACACGCTCATGTTCTCCACAATGCCGAGCACCGGCACCTCCGTCTTGCGAAACATCTGCAGGCCCTTGCGCGCATCGATGAGCGCTATGTCCTGCGGCGTCGAAACGATCACTGCGCCCTTCAGCGGCACGCGCTGCGCGATGGTGAGCTGCGCGTCGCCGGTGCCGGGTGGCATATCGAGCACCAGCACATCCAGCGGCGCCCAGGCGACATCGTTCATCATCTGGGTGAGCGCGCTTTGCACCATCGGTCCACGCCACACCAGCGGCGATTCTTCGCCTACCAGAAATCCGATCGACATCGCTTTCAGCCCGAACTTTTCGATCGGCTGAAGTTTCTGGCCGTCGCTGACCGGCTTGCGGTTGATGCCGAGCAGCCGCGGGACGGAAGGGCCGTAGATGTCTGCATCCAGCAGCCCGACTTTCATGCCCAGCTGCGACAGGGCCAGTGCGAGGTTCACCGCGACGGTGGATTTGCCGACACCGCCCTTGCCGCTTGCCACCGCAATCACGGATTCCACGCCGGGGATGCCCATGCGTTGCGGCGCTTGCCCGTGTGGCGCGTGTCCACCATGCGGTGCATGCGCAGGCGTCGCAGGCGCACGCGACTCCTGATGCGCCGTCAGCACCGCGCTGACCGACAACACACCCGGCACGCGTGCCACCGCCTCTTCGCACGCCTGGCGCAACGGCTCGGCGGCGCGGCCGCGCTCCGGCGCGACCTCGATGGCGAAGCTCACATTGCCGCCCTTCAGCACCAGCCCCTGCACCATGTCCGCGTCCACCACGTTGCGTCCGGTTGCGGGATCGGCCACGCGGCTCAGGGCCTTCAGCACATCGTCTTTGGTAACTGCCATGGGTTCGTTTGCGCCTCTCGGAAGACAGCCTATATAACGCGCGAGCTACTCGAACCAAGGAATCGCTGGGGCACAGCATTCCTCAAACCGGCGAGACCGAATGCCCTGGACGAACCAATCCGGCAATGGCGATGGCGGCTCTCGCGGTCCGTGGCACCGGCCCGACCCGGCAAGCGGTGGCGGCGGTGGGAAACCCGGTTTCGAGGAATGGCTGCGGCGCGGCCAGGATCGCCTGCGCAGCATGTTGCCGGGCGGCGGCCGCGGCTTCACCACCGGCACGCTCATCATCATCCTGCTGGCGGTCGTGGTCGTGTGGCTGCTCTCCGGAATCTATTTCGTCGGCGCACGCGAGCAAGGCGTGGTGCTGCGCTTCGGCAAGTTCGTGGCGCGCACGGCGCCGGGGCCTAACTATCACCTGCCCTGGCCTATCGAGACGGTGGAGACTCCGGAAGTCACCAAGGAAAACCAAATCAACATCGGCTACGGCCAGGTGACCGACGCCAACGGCCAAACTAACACCGAGGACATTCCGGAAGAGAGCCTGATGCTTACGGGCGATGAGAACATCGTCGATGTGAACTTCACCGTGTTCTGGGTGATCAAGGATGCGGCGTCATACCTGTTCAATGTGGACAATCCCGATCAGGCCATCAAAGCCGTGGCGGAAAGCGCCATGCGCGAGGTGGTGGGCGAAAACCAGATCGAACCCATCCTCACCCAGAACCGCGAGCCGGTGCAGATTCAGGTGCGCGAGCTGATGCAGAAGACGCTGGACGAGTACGGTGCGGGCGTCACCGTCACCCGCGTGCAGATGCAGAAGGTCGATCCGCCCCTGGAAGTGATCTCCGCCTATCGCGACGTGCAGGCCGCGCGCGCCGATCAGGAGCGTCTGCGGAACGAAGCGGAAGCGTTCGCCAACAAGATCATTCCGGAAGCCCGCGGCCAGGCGGCGCGCATCGTGCAGGAGGCGCAGGGCTACAAGCAGAAGGCGATTGCCGAGGCGAGCGGCACAGCGAAACAGTTCACCAGCGTGTACGAGGAGTACCGCAAGGCGCCGGAAATCACCCGCAAGCGGATGTATCTCGAAACCATGTCGCATTTGTTCGCGCCGATGAACAAGGTGATCGTGGACGAGAACGCGGCGAAGAACATCATTCCCTACCTGCCGCCGCAAACCTTTGGGCGCAGCAGCGGTGAAACAGTGACGGTTACGCCGCCATCCGCGTCGCAAACGGCACCTGCCGCCACCAGCGGCGACGGGGGCGGCCAATGAGTCGTATCGGTCTTCTGGTGGGCGGGATTGCCGCGGTTCTCGTACTGCTGATCGGGCTGTCGTGTTTCTATACGGTGACGCAGACCGAGCAGGCGCTGCTGCTGCAGTTCAACGCGCCACGCGAGATCGTCACCGAGCCGGGGCTGCACACGAAAATTCCGTGGGTGCAGAGCGTTGTGTTTCTTGACAAGCGGCTATTGAATCTCGAAGCACCATCCGAAGAAGTGATCGCGCAGGACAAGAAGCGGCTGGTGGTGGATGCCTTCGCCCGCTGGCGCATCCTCGATCCGCTGCGCTTTTATCAGTCGCTGTACGATCTCGATACCGCGCAACTCCGGCTCACACCGATCCTCAGCTCCAATGTGCGGCGCGTGCTGGGCTCGCAGAATTTTGCCGCCGTGCTCTCCGCCCGCCGCGGCGAGCTGATGCGCGATATTCGCGACAACATGAATCGCGATGCTGACAATTTCGGCATCCGCATCGTGGACGTGCGCATTCGCCATGCCGATCTGCCGGCGGAAAACAGCCAGGCCATCTACAACCGCATGAAGCAGGAGCGCGCGCGCGAGGCCAACGAGTATCGCGCCGAGGGCTCGGAAATCTATCAGCGCATCCGCGCCCGTGCCGAGCGCGAGCAGACCGTGCTGGTGGCGGAAGCCACGCGCGAAAGCTCCATCCTGCGCGGACAGGGCGATGCCGAGAAAACCAAAATCCTCGCCGAAGCTTATGGCCAGGATCCGGATTTCTTCGCCTTCTATCGCTCCATGCAGGCCTACCAGGATGCGCTGCCGGGCGACAACACTACCCTGGTCACCTCGCCCAACAGCGATTTCTTCCGCTACTTCTCCAATCCCGGCGCCGCCCCGCGCAAGTAGCGCCGCTCACTTTTTCGGCGGCGGATTGGCAAGCAGATACGGATAGCCGTCGTTGATGTTGGGCGACTGCCCCCAAACCTTCGGATCTAAACCGTCAGGGAGCCCTGACTTGAATTGTTCGCTCGTCAAGCCTGTTGCGCCGGGATAATCACCTACGTTGCCCACAGCCTGATGTGGATCAGAAATGCCGCTGGTTTCGAGATCCCAATATGCGGCGGTCATATCCTCTGCACCATTTTCGGCAAATCCGGCAACGCCGCCGACGTTATTCCCTCCAGCGACTGAACCCACAGCATAGGACGCGTATATTTGCGCGCCGCCCCAATAGAGCCCTATTAAGCCGCCTACCTCGTCGTCGTTGCTCCCGGAGTTCACCGTTCCTGCGGCGTATGAGTTCCATGTTAGCCCTATGTCTTGGCCGAGTAGCCCGCCTACGATGCCGTTGCTGCCGGTCACATTCACCGCGCCTGTGGCGAAACTGGCCCTCGTTGTGATGCTAGATCCCGCGAGGCCGCCGGCGGCTGAACCGTCCGCACCGCTTACTGCTCCAGTTGCATAGGAATAATCGATCTCGTATGCGTTCCCCGCCAGCCCACCGATTCCGCCACCATCACCTGTTGACACCACATTTCCGGTGGCTCGGGAATATGTGCTGAGATATGCCAGGTCGCCTACAAGACCACCCGCTTCGCCGTCGATGATCGTGACATTCCCACTCGCCGCTGAGTTGTCTATTTCGTACCCCTTTCCAGCAATTCCACCCGCGTGCATCGAATTTCCGCCGGAGATTGTTGCAGAGCTTTCACAAAAAGAAATCTTGCCCGGGTCATCCTGATCTCCGACGAGTCCGCCCACATAGCTGTCGTCGCCTGTCTTAACAGAACCGGAAACTGAATCTCCCTGAAGAAAACCAGTGGTCTGCCCTATCAGCGCGCCCGCGCGTGCGCCACCGCCGGCGGCGCTGACGTGTGCGTTTACCAGTCGAAAATTGTAAACTCTGCTTAGCTGGGCAGTGGTTGCAAACAATCCAACGTTATTTCCAGGTGTCCGGTCATCGATTGTCAAGTGAGAAATTGCGTTGCCGAGTCCCTCGGCAAATCCATGAAATTCCGCAATCGGAGATTTTCGATATTTTCCATCAGCGGCGGCATCATAGTTATTTGCGAGAGCGTAATTGCCTGATGATTTTTTTGCGATAGCGCGCGCTAACATCGAAACACTATTCACGAGCTTGTAGTTCAGCCCGTCGATCATAAGCTTGCTGGATAAGTCCCAGAACGTAATCCGGCCCTTTTTGACATAGGTAATTGTGCCGTCGAGGTCCCCCTGCCGGGAATCCACCGTTGCAGCACCCGTGCCGGTGACAGTGATCGGTTGCTGGAAGATGATCGAACGGTAGGAATCGAGTGTCAGGCGGCTGGTGCTGGTCCAGGAAAGCGGCGCCTTGAACTCGATATCCTTGGCAGCGCTGTCCGAAACAATCTTGATATCGCCGGCTGCCAGAGAGTTGGCGAGGTCAGTGACGTTCAGGTTCGCCTTCGCGGCCGTCGGCGAACAGACTCCGCCAGCGCAGCTCATGTTGCTGGTCGGCTTGTCAGAAATCGACACCGACGCCTGGGCGGCTGATGCACAGCAGATTGCAGCCGACGCAAGCAACGTGCGTGAAAGCGCGCGCGAGCCGCGCGCGGAAAGAACGAAACGCATTGATACAGCCCCTTTTAGGATAAAGCCCCGGAATTCAGCACAGCCACGAATTCACGGGGCGGCTTGTACAGGGCCGAGGGCAGCAGCGCCATTTCTTTTGCGCCTAGCGCCTGCGATTGGCCCGGCGCTGCTCCCGCTCGTTCTCCCGCATGCCGCGGAAGAACAGCTTCATTATCAGCCTGATAAGCATACGCATGGCCGACTTCCGGGAGACGCAGCTTCAGCATAGGCGGAGAAGGCGCCGTTCGGAAGTCTGCCATGCCGTCTTCCGCCCCAAGTGAACGTGAAGGACGGCCCGCGCTTGCGCCGCCAGATTCCTGCTATATGTCCGCTGGCTGGCACTTGCCGATTCCGAGGCTTCGATGCGTTTCGCCCAATCCATTCCCGCCGCGCTCTTCCGCACCGTCGCGTTGGCGGTTGCCGTCGCGGCCATCCCGGTGCTCGCGCCCAATGCCGCCATCGCCCGGCCGGCGCCGGATTCGTTTGCCGATCTCGCCAACAGATTGTTGCCGACAGTGGTGAATATCGCCACCACGCAGACGTTGAAATCCGGCCCCCAAACCGCACTGAACCTGCCGAAGGATTCGCCGCTGCAGGATCTGTTCAAGGATTTCCTGGGGCCGCAGAACGTGCCGCGCCACGTCACATCGCTGGGCTCCGGCTTCATCATCGATGCCGGCGGCCTCATCGTCACCAACAATCACGTCATCGAAGGCGCCGATCAGATCACCGTCACCCTCAACGATGGTACCAGCCTGCCGGCCAAACTTATCGGCCGCGACGACAAGACCGATCTCGCGCTGCTGAAAGTGCAACCCAAGAAGCCGCTGCCCGCCACGCGCTGGGGCGATTCCGACAAGGCGCGCATCGGCGACTGGGTGATCGCCATCGGCAACCCGTTCGGCCTGGGTTCGACCGTTACGGCCGGCATCGTGTCCGCGCGCAATCGGAACATCGAAGCCGGGCCTTATGACGATTTCATCCAGACGGATGCACCTATCAACCGCGGCAATTCCGGCGGCCCGTTATACGATATGGATGGCAACGTGGTGGGCATAAACTCCGCCATCTTCTCGCCCTCCGGCGGTTCGGTGGGCATTGCGTTTTCGATCCCCTCGAATCTCGCGCATGAGGTGATCGATCAGCTGCACAAGTTCGGCACCGTGCGGCGCGGCTGGCTGGGCGTGCGGGTGCAATCGGTGAATGCGGATATTGCCGAAGGACTTGGGCTTTCCAGCGCCACCGGCGCACTGGTGGCAGACGTTTCGGGAAACGGACCGGCGGCACATTCCGGTCTGCAAAAGGGCGATCTCATCGTGCGCTTCGATGGCAAGCCCGTGGCCGACAATCGCGCGCTGCCGCGGCTGGTGGCGGATACGCCCATCGGCAAGAAGGTGGCGATCGATTATCTGCGCAACGGCAAGAAGATGACGGCGCAGGTGGTGCTGGGGAAGCTGCCGGGCTCCGGCAATCCACCGCCGCCGAAAAAACCGGCGCCGCCGCCGAAAGGCGCCGAGCATCATCCGAAGATCGGGCTGTCGCTGGCGCCGGTGAACGGCGATACGCGCGCCAAATATCATATCGGCAAGAACGTGCAGGGCGTGGTGGTGATTGCCGTCGATCCCAACGGACCGGCGGCACAGAAAGCCATTCGTCCCGGCGATGTGATCGTGGAAGTGCAGAACCAGCCGGTGCATTCGCCGGAGGATGTTTCGAAGCGAGTCGAAGCGGACGCGAAAGCGGGCAAGAAGGTGGAAGTGATGCTGCTCAACCGCAACGGCACCCTGGCCTTCGTGGCTCTGCGACTGGGATAGAAATCACCAACGCGCTTGCGTATATGTGAATTATCACATATAACGCCCACGGAACATGGCCGATCTTCCCAAACTGCTGCGTTGGCGAGGCAGCTCGAAAGCCGACTTCATGGCGTTCCCGATCAATGTGCAGAAGGAGATGGGATACGCCTTGTATCTTGCGCAGATGGGAGAACGTCACGCGGCTTCGGCCAAGACTTTAAGCGGTTTTCACGGCAGCGCCGTTGTGGAAGTGCGACAGAACGATCCGACGGGCACATTTCGAGCCGTCTACACGGTGCGATTCAGGGATGCTGTCTATGTATTGCACGCATTCCAGAAGAAATCGAAACGGGGCATTAGCACGCCGAAAACTGAGATGGACATTGTGGCGAAGCGCCTGGGAGAGTTGGTAGCGGAGAAGGCATCATGAGTAAGAACCATCCTGCAAACGATCCGCAACGCAATGTGTGGCTCCAGCTTGGATTTGGCGATGCCGAAGCGCATTTCCTGAAAGCCGAATTGGTGCTGCGGCTGGATCGTCGAATTAGATCGCTGGGAATAACACAGCAGCAGGCTGCAACGCGGGTCGGCGCCACGCAGCCGGAATTGTCGAAGATTTTGCGAGGCAGGTTTTCCGAAGTCTCGATGGAACGCTTGATGCGCTTTCTGGCGGCCCTTGGACACCGGATTGAGATCAAAGTCGGCGCCGCCGGGCGTAGCAAAGGCGACATCGTTGTAAGCGACGCCCGAAAAAAAGCTGCTTAGGAGATAAGCTCCGTTTCGCGATAGCCTTGTAAGTAAAGCAGGCCGGTGAGATCGCTGTGCACGATATTTGCGTCAGCGGCCTCCGCCAGTGCAGGTTTGGGATGATAGCCGACGCCCAAACCCGCCGCTTCGATGATCGCCAGGTCGTTGGCGCCGTCGCCCACGGCCAGAGTGTCGGAAAGCTGGATGTGCATTTCGGCAACCGCGTCTCGGAGCGCGCGCAGTTTGGCATCGCGCCCCAAAATCGGCTCCGCCACCTTTCCGGTAAACATGCCGCCGGCATGCAGCAGCTCATTCGCCTGTTCGGAATCGAAACCGCAATCTCGCGCCACGCGACGCGTGAAATAGCGGAAGCCGCTGGAGATCAGCATGGTTCGCGCGCCGTGGGCGCGCATGGTTGCCACCAGCTCGCGGGCGCCGGGATTGAGATGCACCCGATCGCGGTAGACGCGTTCGAGCCAGGAAACCGGCAGGCCAGCGAGAAACGAGGCCCGTTGCCGCAGCGCCGGCTCGAAGGCGATCTCGCCGCGCATTGCCGCTTCCGTCAGCGGCGCGACCTTGCCCTTCAACCCCGCCATGTCCGCCAGTTCGTCCAGCACTTCGCAATCGATGATGGTGGATTCCATGTCGGCGATCAGCAATTTCTTGCACCGGTTTGCGGCCGGAATCACATTGATATCGGCTGCCATGTTGCGGGTGAGCGCCCGCCCTGCCGCGAGCACCTCCGAACAATGATCGAGAAAGGGAATGTCGAAAGCGCGCTCCGGCGCCAGGCACGAAATCTCACCGGCTGCGGCGCCGTGCTCCGCCGCAAGCGCGCGAAGCGGCCCTGCCAGCGCGCCGGCCTCCGGGGAGATGACGTTCAGCACGAAGGAGAACGGCTCTGGCATTTGCAATCCGCGCGGCGCCGATCATTCTGCGGCCGCATGAAAAACCTTCCCGCAGACGCGGTGCTTATCGCAGGGCCGACCGCCAGCGGCAAGTCAGCCGCGGCGCTGGTGCTGGCGGAACAGATCGGCGGCGCCATCGTCAATGCGGATTCGATGCAGGTGTATGCCGAGCCGCACATTCTCACCGCACGGCCGTGGGACGAAGACATGTCGCGCGTGCCGCATCTGCTGTACGGGCATCTGAGCGCGCGCGAACCGTACTCCGTGGGCCATTATCAGAGCGATGCCGCGCAAGCGTTAGAGGAAGTCCGCACAATGGGACGCGTGCCGATCTTCGTTGGCGGCACCGGCATGTATTTCGCCGTGCTGACGGACGGCATCGCGAACATTCCTGGTGTCCCTGCCGGCATTCGGGGGCGCGCTGAAGCATTGCGAAAAGAAATCGGTGCCGAAGCCTTTCACGGCGAATTGGCCAAACGTGATCCGGAGGCCGCGGCGCGGCTGCGCACGAGCGATACCCAGCGTGTGCTTCGCGCCTATGAAGTGTTCGAGGCAACAGGGCGGCCGCTCTCGTATTGGCAGAAGCAGATGGGAAAGCCGGTATTGGACGAATTTCGGCTGGCCCGCTTCGTCATCACGCCGCCGCGCGAAGAACTCTACGCCCGCATCGACGCGCGCTTCGACCACATGGTGGAGCAGGGGGCGTTGAAGGAAGCCGCCGCGCTTGCCGACATCGATCCTGTGCTGCCCGCTGCCAAGATTCTCGGCCGCCGCGAACTGCTCGCCGTTAGTTCTGGAACCATGTCTCTCGACGAGGCGAAAGCGGCCGCCAAACAGGCCACACGCCAATATGCCAAGCGCCAGCTCACCTGGTTCCGCAACCGCATGGCGGACTGGCGCTGGATCGATTCGGCTGAATCAGCAGCCGTTCTTCTGACCGAATGTGGCGTCAGCCGCGTCGAATGATGTTCCACCTTGAACGTTGTCGAAGGCTGCCCGCTTCCCGATAATCCCATTCCCGGCGTCGGTTGAGAACACCAGAGAGGCCGGCTCCTGCCCGCTGCCCAGCGTATAGATGTAAATCAGGATGGTGTGGCCGATCACCGCGAACTGGCCGCTTGAGTTGATGTTATTGTCCAACACGGCAAAGCCACTGTGTGGCCAGCCAACGGAGCCATCGTCCGTCAGCGCAAGGCAGTGCGTGCTGTTTGGGCCGTGTCCGGTGTAGCCGTTGGTGGTCAGGAACACGTCATGGGAAAGCTTCACGGGCCAATTGCCGGTGTAACTGATATCGGCCGCCGTGGCGGCGCTTGCGGAAACCAATGCGAAAAGACTGGCGATGGCAACAACCACTTTCATGTATCGATCCTCCAAGAGAGTGCCCCAGCGCATTCATCTTCCACCGACGTACGCCCTGCCTGCTCTATTCCCGGCCGTATGCCGCTTCCTGAGGGCTGTCGGCCAGAGTAATTTAAACAGATGAAAGCCTACACCGCCGCCGATGCCGATCTGGCGATTATCAGGGCCAAGCGCGTGGCCGTCATCGGCTATGGCAATCAGGGGGAAGCACATGCGCTGAATTTGCGCGACAGTGGCGTGGCCGATGTGGCGGTCGGCGCGCGCGAGGGCAGCGCCAGCGGCGAGAAGGCGAGGGCGGCCGGATTTCCGGTGATGGCGAATGCCGATGCCGTGCGCGAGGCGGATGTGGTGGTGCTCGGCGCGCCGGATGAAAAGCTGCCGGAGATCTACACCCGTGACCTCGCGCCCAACATGAAGCATGGCGTGGCGCTGCTGTTCATCCACGGTTTCGCGCTGCATTTCGGCTTCATCCAGCCGCGCGACGATCTCGATGTCATTATGGTGGCGCCGGCCGGTCCCGGCGCCACATTGCGCGCCAACTACCTCAGCGGCGATGGCTATGTCGGTCTGCTCGCAATTCATCGCGATGTCAGCGGCGGCGCAAAGCCGCTGGCGCTTTCATACGGAACCGCCATCGGTGTCGGCGCCGCGATGATCGAAACCACCTTCCGCGAGGAAACAGAAACCGATCTGTTTGGCGAGCAGGCGGTGCTGTGCGGCGGCTCGGCGGAACTCGCGCGCGCCGCTTTCGACACGCTGGTGAATGCAGGTTACGCGCCGGAGCTCGCCTATTTCGAATGTCTCCATCAGCTGAAGTTGCTGGTGGATCTGATGCACAGCTGTGGGCCAGCCGGTATGTACAAGGCGATCTCCAATACGGCGGAATATGGCGCCTACCGCACCGGGCCGCGCGTGTTCGATGCGCATGTGCGCGAAGAGATGAGCCGCGTGCTGGCCGATATCCAGTCCGGCCAGTTCGCGCGCGAATGGATGGCGGAGAATGCATCCGGCCTGAAGCAGTTCACCGCGATGCGGGAGCGCACAGCCGCGCACCCGATCGAATCCGTCGGCCGCCGCCTTCGCGGCATGATGCCCTGGCTTGATCGCAAACCTTCGTAACTTGCGGATCGCGCGCCGGTTCGCGACAGTCGCACCATGCATCTCATTGGAGGAGGAATTCGTGAAACACATCATCATCGCTGCCGCCGCGCTTGCCCTGCTGGGTACCAGTGCTACGGCAGCGCAACAGGATCTGACCGTCAGCAAGAACAAGCGCACGGTCAGCGTTTCGCCCGGCCCCGCGCACTACACCGTGCCGCTGGCACCGCCAAAAGGCCTGACGGTCGTGTTCAACAATATCGGGAAGAAGTATCCGGACGGCGTGTATTTCTGTTGCGACGGACTGACAATCGCCGGGCCGGACAGCATCGAGGGCCAGACCGTGTGGCCAGCCATCGCGTTCACCCCAGCCGCGGATGTCACCGTTACACGGGTCGACCTGGCGCTGGGCTACGATGACCACGGCGCGAACGATGTGGCCGTCAGCATCGCGGCGGACAGCGGTGGCCTTCCAGGCACACTTCTGGAAACGGTGCATGTCAGCAATCTTCCGGAGTTCGGCGACTGCTGCGCCATCACGCGAGCCAAGTTCAAGGGCATCAAGCTTTCCGCCGGTCAGCAATATTGGGTGGTCGCCGGCACGGATGCCAACGACTCAACGGCGTTCGCCGCCTGGGCGTTGAACACCACCGAGCAGATCAAGACTGTCCGCTTCGCCGAAAACATCGGCACCGGCTGGGAACTGGTGAATGCCAACGCCCGCCCGTCGCCAGCCTTCGCCGTGTACGGGAAGTAACTTGCCTTTGCGAGCCGGCCAGACAGGCGTCTGGCCGGCCGTTGCGCTGTTTACCGTGGGCGCCAATTGACATGCTCCGCACATGTTCGCATGTTAAGCACATGTCCAAGATGATTCAGTTGCGCAATGTTCCGGATGCGCTGCACAGGACGCTCAAGGTTCGTGCAGCTGCGGAGGGAGTGTCCCTGTCCGATCTCGCAATCCGGGAGCTCAGAAAGTTTGCGGAGCGCCCCACTTTGGAGGAAATGCGAAAGCGGCTGGAGGCGCGTCCAATCAGAAAGTTCAGGCGTTCTCCTACGGAATACCTTCGCGAGGAAAGAGATCGGCGCTGATGCTGGTCATGGATGCTTCCGTGGCGCTTGAGCTTACATTGCGAAGCGCCAAAGGAGCGCTGGCGTCAAGAATGATTCTACATGCGGGGGAAGAACTTCATGCGCCACATCTAATCGACATTGAATTCGCGCATACGGTGAGGCGTATGGTCCGCGAGAAAGAGCTTGATCCAATTGCCGCTCAGGAGGCGTTTGACGACTTCCTCGATCTCACATTGAAGCGGCATGCACATACGACATTCCTTCCCCGAATTTGGGTCTTGCGAAATGCTCTCACCGCTTACGACGCCGCTTACATTGCATTGGCGGAGGCGCTGAGTGCACCCCTCGCAACTTGCGATGGGCGCCTTAGCCGATCGCACGGCCATCGTGTGGATGTTCGGCTGATCGGTTGAGCGCACCCCGCCGATTTACACCGCTGGGTCGGGGCCGATTTTCACCAGCATCTTGCCGACGTTCTCACCTTTAAAGAGTCCGATGAACGCGTCCGGCGCATTCTCGAGTCCATCTACAACAGTGTCGCGCATCTCATTTTACCGGCGCGGTACCAGCCAACCATGTCGCGCAGGAACTCCGGCATCAGCCCGGCATAGTCGATCACCAGGAAGCCACGGATGGTGAGCCGCTTCGGAATTACATTCGCAATGTTTGCCGGACCCGGCGGCGGTGCGGTGTCGTTGTACTGTGCAATCATTCCGCACACCGGAATGCGTCCGTGCAGCCGCATATTGGCGAGCGCCGCATCCAGATGCGCCCCGCCCACATTTTCGAAATACACGTCGATGCCTTCCGGCAGCGCCTCGTGCACCGCGGCGGTGAGATCGCCGCAGGTGCGGTAGTTGATGGCGCGGTCCACGCCTGCTTCGCGCGTCAGCCATTCGCATTTCTCGTCCGAGCCCGCCGAGCCCGCCACGGTGCAACCCCTGGCCTTCGCGATCTGGCACACCACCGCACCCACGGCGCCGCTCGAGCCAAGCGTATTCACACCGATGGAATATCCCTATCGCGAAGGCATCTGGCGCGGACCGTTGTCGTGCTGGTGGATAGCGGCACCGCCTCTGCGTCCGAAGAGTTCGGGGCCGAACTGCAGGACATCGCGCCGCACTGATGGTTGGCGAGCCCATTGCGGGCGCCGGTTGCGGACACACCGATGGCGGCACGCCGACGACCTTGAAGAACAGCGGAGCGGTTCTCGAAGTGCCGGATTGCGCGCGCATGCGGGCCGACGGCTCCAATGAAGTGCGCGGCATTCTGCCGGACATCTTGGTCGGCTGGCGCAAATCGGACGGCCCAAATCTCCGCGCCGCCGCGCTTCTTCCAAAATTGTCGGAAGCCATCGCGCAGGCGCAGCACCTGAGCAAATCACGAGCTCGAATTCCGTAGAGCCTTTGAGTTATCTGAAATCCATTGATCGCAATGACGGCGCGGCACCGCTTGCCACGACGCGAGGTCATCCGCTCATCATGGGATGGCCGGGCACGATTTCGCTGATGCTATTTCTTCTCCGGCTGCAGCATGCCGGGCGTGATCCCCGCGAGCTTGTAGGACGCGTGCAGCACCGTTGAGATCACCGGCTTCACGTTATCCCAGCCGTTGTTCCCCACCACGTAAATGAAAACATCCTGCCTTGGCAGCCAGCCGAAGTAGGACATGAAAACCGTGTCTGAGCCCGCAAACCCAATGCGGTAGGGCTGGTTACGTTTATCAAGGCGAACGGCAAAGCCGTAGCCTTCCCAGGCCTCGCCATCGATGTGGTCGTGCGGGGTTGTCATCAACGCCGCGACCTCGCGGGAGATGCCCGGAATTTTGCCGCTGAGCGCCTGATAGTAGCGCTCCATATCCGTGACCGTGGACTGCGTGCCGCCATTGCCACGCAAATTCCAGTCTGCCCCGTGCAGCTTGGCGATGGAATTGGACATTACATCGTCACGCGGCTTGCCCGGTGGATAGCCGTAGGCGAACCGCTCCGGTTTCACGCCCTCAAAACGCGCAAAGCCGGTATCCTCCATGCCAAGCGGCTTCCACAAATGCCCGCGCTCGTAGTCTTCCCATGTCTGGCCAGACAACTGCTCCACCACCGCAGCCAAAATGCTGTAGCCCATGTTCGAGTAGTGATCCTCGCCGGGCGTGAATTCGAGCGGCATGGCCATGCATTTGTGCAGTTCTGTATCTCTCGTCAGCAGATCGAAATCGTCGCCGCAATGATCGGTGAGGCCGGCGTGATGGGTGAGAAGCTGGTGAATTGTGGCCGAAGCCGCGGGCTCCGCTGCCCCGGGCAGGTAGGTTTTCACCGGCTTCTCGATGTCGATCTTGCCTTCGCGCGCGAGGCTGAGGATCGCAAAGGCCGTCATGGATTTCGTCAGCGAGCCGATCTGCGCGATGGTGTCGATGCGAAACGGAATTTTCTTTTCGCGATCGGCGTAGCCATATCCCTTGCTGAAGACCGGCTTGCCGTGAAATTCGACGAGAACGTAGCCGCCGAAGCCCTGCTTCTGCACGGCATCGCGCACCGCCGGATCGATGGATGCAATGGCATCCGATTGCGCCTCAGCGCGAGCGATAAGGGGTGAAGCAGTCGTGAGCAATATCGTCGCAAGGAACACCTTCGTCCGCGAACTCCATTTCGTCATTGCCCAGTCGCCCCTTGTTCAGCCGAACGGCTAGCCTTAGTTTTGGCGATTAGTGTTGATCGCCGCTCGAGAAATACGAGCGCTCCAAGCGGCAGTGACGCCGTGAACAGCCATGGGCTGAAATAGTTCGCGCGCACGAAACCAGCGCTTAAGAATTGGAGCGACAACAGTGAATAGCTGTACTCACCTGTTGTCCAGTTCAGGGTCACTTTCCCTGCCCCGATCAGAATGAAAATGATCCACAACCATTTGCGCTCGATGTCGGGAGTAAGAATGCAGCGAACCAGTGCGAAGACAGAAAGGAGCTCGATCAATCCCATCAGCATAAGAAACGAGTAGTGGGTAGAAGGCTTGCCCGGCGCGTCGAAAGCATTGGCTTCTGCAGCGATGTGCTTCACCGGCTGAAAGTACATCGCGGCCACAACGTACCGGTCTGCATTCTTATTGAGCGTGATCTTTGCCAGAAGATCGCGGTCCCCGTCGAACTCACAAATGAGGTTGAGGATGTAATCGGTGCCACCCCTCAATGTTGACGAGAAGGTCCAGTTATAGACATAGATGCGCTTCAGCTTTGTCCGTGGGTAGATCGAAAATAGTTTCTGCATAACGGGCTCGACCTGTGAGCGGTCCCAGCGCGGGTCCAGGTCCTTTTCGATGCCGGCAACGTCGCGCTCACCGAACAGCAAAACGAAATGCTTGGCGAAATCGCGCTGGCCTTGCGGACCGAATTCTCCGCCGCCATCAGCGCCGCACGCCGCAAGCGCGGTAGCGCTGAGCAAGGCTATGACCGCGACGAGCCGTTTCCACATTGCACATGCCGAATGAGCCCCGAACACGAATCTCCCCTCCTCTGACAGTATAACGCAAGCGCTTTTTCGCCTCCCTCAATCAGCGGATTGTTGTCGCGGCTTCGCGTTCATGCCTCCGCTTCCGCCTTGGCGCGCTTGCGCAGGTGCGGCAGGAGTTCGCGCTTGCGCAGGCGGATGGATTGCGGGGTGACTTCCACCAGTTCTTCGTCCTCGATGTAGGCGATGGCCTGCTCAAGCGTCATGGGTACGATGGGCGTCAACCGCACCGCCTCGTCCTTGCTGGTGGTGCGGATGTTGGTCAGCTGCTTGGATTTCAGCGGATTTACATCGAGATCGTTGCCGCGCGAATGCTCGCCGATGATCATCCCCTGATACACTTTCGTGCCGGGCGTAATGAACAGTTTGCCGCGCTCTTCCAGGTACCACAGCGCATACGCCACCGCTTCGCCATCGCCTGTCGAGATCAGCACGCCATTGCGGCGGCCCTCCACTGTGCCCTTGAATGGCGCGTAGCCGTGGAACATGCGGTTGATCACGCCGGTGCCGCGCGTATCGGTGAGGAATTCGCCGTGATAGCCGATCAGGCCGCGCGATGGCGCGAAGAACACCAGCCGCGTCTTGCCGGCGCCGGTGGGACGCATGTCCTGCATTTCGCCTTTTCGCACGCTCACCTTTTCGATAACGATACCGGTATAGGGATCGTCGACATCGATGGTGACTTCCTCGATCGGCTCCAGCCGCTCGCCGGTTGTTTCGTCCTTCTGAAACAGCACGCGCGGACGGGAGATTGACAATTCGAAACCTTCGCGCCGCATGGTTTCGATCAGCACACCCAGCTGCAATTCGCCGCGGCCCGCCACTTCGTAGGCGCTCTCGCTGGTTTCGCGCACTTTGATCGCGACGTTGCCTTCGGCCTCGCGCAACAGGCGTTCGCGGATGACCCGGCTTTGCACTTTCGAACCTTCGCGGCCAGCCAGCGGCGAATCGTTCACCGACATTGTCACCGCGAGCGTGGGCGGATCGATGGGTGTGGCCGCGATCGGTCGATCGACATTCACGTCGCACAGCGTGTCGGCAACGGTCGCGTTCTGCAGACCCGCAATGGCGACAATGTCTCCCGCTTCCGCGCGCGCGATGGGAATGCGGGCCAGTCCGCGAAACGCGAGCAGCTTGGTCACCCGCGTGCGTTCGATTTCCTTGCCGTTGCGGTCGAGCGCGTGGATCACCCGGTTCACATTGATGGCGCCGGTTTCGATGCGGCCGGTCAAAATCCGTCCCAGATAGGGATCGGCTTCCAGCGTGGTCACCAGCATTGTGAAGGGGAATTCATCTCCCGCATGGGCCAAAGGCTTCGGCTTGGGAACATCTGCGACAATTCGGGCAAACAAAGGCGACAAATCGCGACGGTCATCGGAGAGGTCGGCGACTGCCCAGCCGTTGCGGCCCGATGCGTAAAGAACATGAAAATCCAGTTGATCGTCATTGGCCTCAAGCGCGAGGAACAAATCGAAGATGCTTTCCAGCGTCTCCATCGGTTGCGCGTCCTGCCGGTCAATCTTGTTGATGACCACAATCGGCTTCAGCCCCAGCTTCAGCGCCTTCGACAGGACGAATTTGGTTTGCGGCATCACGGATTCCGCCGCATCGACCAGCAGCACCACCCCGTCCACCATGGAGAGGATGCGCTCCACTTCGCCGCCGAAATCGGCGTGACCGGGCGTGTCCACGACGTTGATGCGGGTGCCTTCCCAATCGACGCTGGTGCATTTGGCGAGGATAGTGATGCCGCGCTCGCGCTCCAGATCGTTCGAATCGAGCGCCCGCTCCTCCATGTGCTGATTGTCGCGCACGGAGCCGGACTGCCGCAGCAGCTGGTCCACCAAGGTGGTTTTCCCATGGTCGACATGGGCAATGATAGCGATGTTGCGGATATCCATGGGGTCGCGATTTCGGGAAGGCGGGCGCTTATATATGGGCGCCGTGTCAGGGGCAATCGCGCCCGCCAAGGCTGTTATCCTGTCTTTTCAACCGATTGTGACGAACGATTAACCGGGAACCGGCGCCCTGGCCACGCCTTACGCTTTGCAAAGCGGCGGCCGTGCAGGATATGCCCCGCTCCAACCGGACCTCGTCTCATGCCAGTTCTGTCAACCATGCCCGCTAGTTATCTCCTGAAGGGCACAGAACGCCGGAGCGGGCGAAAGAGCCCGGTTGATGCGCTATGCTTCGCCAGGACGCGGTAATGGACGTTCGACTGCCACATTCGGAACGGCCGCCTGAGGCCGTGTACGAAAAGGCGTTCGCGCGCGCTGCCAAGGCCGCAGCGCCCGCGCAGCCGGTGTCGTACAAACGCTGGCGGCCGGTTGTCGGCATTGTGGCCGCTATTCTCGCCGCGCTGGTGCTGTGGCGCATTCTTGCACCCGGCCAGACCCACGCGCCGAAGCAGCCACCGGCGCCCGTGCGGGTCGCCACCGCGCAAACCCGCACGGTGGTGATCCAGGAACACACGGTCGGCACCATCGTCCCCAACGCGACGGTTCAGGTCACGGCGCAAGTTGGCGGGCAACTGGTCGCCACACACTTCAAGGAAGGCGACTTCGTCCGCAAAGGCGATCTTTTGTTTGAATTGGATCCGCGACCCTTCCAGGCCGCGCTCGCGCAAGCCAGTGCGATGCAGGCGCGCGATCAGGCCTCGCTGGTCAGCGCGCACAACGATGCCATCCGGTACGCCGCGCTGGCGCAACAGGGCGCCGCATCGAAGAGCCAGGCCGATCAGTTCACCGCGCAGGCAAAAGCGCTGGAAGCAACGGTCGCCGCGGACAAGGCCAACGCGCAGACAGCGCGGCTCAATCTGATCTACAGCCAGATTCACTCACCCGTGGACGGCAAGACCGGCCCCATCCTTGTGCAGCAGGGAAACCTGATCGCCGCCAACGGTACCAATCCGCTGGTGACGATCATGCAGATTCACCCGGTGAAGGTTTCGTTCTTCCTGCCGCAAACCGATCTGCCGCGCATTCAGCAGCGCTTGGCCGCGAACAATATGACGGTGACCATCCACATGCGGGGTCAGGGCGGCAGTATACGCACCGCGCCGGTCGATTTCGTGAGCAACGCGGTGAGCAACCAAACCGGCACAATCGAGCTGCGCGCCACCTTCCCCAATCTCGACAATGTGCTGGTTCCCGGGCAGCTCACCGATGTCAGCGTGTCGCTTGGACAGCTGAACAATGCCGTCGTGGTGCCGCACGATGCCGTCAATCTGGGGCCGAACAGCTCGTTCGTCTGGTTGGTGAACAACAAATCCACCGCGCAGATGGTGAATGTGAATCTGCTGAACGATGACGGCACCACCGCCGCGATTTCCGGTCCGGTGAAGCCGGGCGATCGCGTGATTACCGACGGCGCGCTTCGCGTCGTGCAGGGCGGCAAGGTTCATGTGGCGCAGGGGCATGCCGGTCAGGCCTCGCACGCAGCGAGCCAGGCCCCTGCCGGCGCGCAATGAATATTTCCGGGCCGTTCATCCGCAATCCCGTCATGACGACGCTGCTCATGGCGGCGCTGCTGATATTCGGCGCATTCGGCTACTCCACCCTGCCGGTCAGCGAACTGCCGAACGTCGACTTCCCGACCATTCAGGTGTCGGCAAGCCTGCCCGGCGCAGACCCGCAGACCATGGCGTCGTCCGTCGCCACGCCGCTGGAAAACCAGTTCTCCACGATTGCCGGCATCAGCTCGATGAACTCCACGAGCGCGCAGGGCTCCACCAGCATCACCATTCAGTTCGACCTTGACCGCAGCATCGATGGCGCGGCGGAGGACGTGCAGACGGCGATACAGGCCGCCTCGCGGCAGCTGCCAACGAACATGCCGAACCCGCCGACGTTGCGGAAAGTGAACCCGTCGGATTCGCCGGTGATCTATCTGGCGATGCAGTCGCCCACCATGCCGCTCTACCAGCTGGACAAGTATGCCGAGAATTTGCTGGCGCGGCAGCTCTCCACCCTGAACGGCGTGGCGCAGGTCAATGTGTATGGATCGCAGATCTATGCGGCGCGCATCCAGGTCGATCCCTATGCGCTGGCGGCGCGTGGCATCGGCATCGACCAGGTGGCGAACGCCATCCGGAGCGCCAACGTCAACCAGGCAACCGGACAGCTGAACGGGCCGACTCAGGCAACGCTCATTCACACCTACGGCCAGCTTGAAGATGCGGCCGCCTACAACAACCAGATCATCGCCTATCAGAACGGCGCACCGGTGCGCATCAAGGATGTCGGCCGGACGATCGACAGTGTGGAAAACAACCTCGTCGCCAGCTGGTACAACAATCAGCGCGCCATCGTGCTCGCGATCCAGCGGCAACCGGGGTCGAACACCATCAAGGTGGTGGACGAAATCAAGCGGGTCATTCCGAAGTTCATGGAGAGCCTGCCGAAATCGGTGTCCTTGAACGTCATCTATGACCGCAGCGTCTCCATTCGCGGCTCGGTGTCGGATGTGCAGACTACACTGCTGATCGCCGCCGTGCTGGTGGTGATGGTCATTTTCCTTTTCCTGCGCACGCTTTCTGCCACTCTGATTCCATCTGTGGCGCTGCCGCTGGCCGTGGTCGGCACCTTTGCCGGCATGGCGTTTCTCGGCTTCAGCCTCGACAACCTTTCCTTGATGGCGCTGACCCTGTCGGTGGGCTTTGTCGTGGACGATGCCATCGTGATGCTGGAAAACATCGTTCGCCATGTTGAAGAAGGCGAGAAGCCGTACGATGCCGCACTAAGGGGCTCCGGCGAAATCGGCTTCACCATTCTATCGATGACGGTGTCGCTGGCGGCCGTGTTCATCCCCATTGTTTTCATGGGCGGGATAGTCGGCCGTCTGCTGCACGAATTTGCCGTCACCATCGTGCTTGCGATTCTGGTTTCCGGCGTGGTTTCCGTCACGCTGACGCCTATGCTGTGCAGCCGCTTCATCCGCCCGGGGAAAAGCGCCCATCACGGCAAGTTCTACGAGTGGTCCGAACGCGCCTTCGACAGGGTGCAGGGCTATTACGACCGCTCGCTGCACTGGAGCGTGGATCACAAACCGCTGGTTTTCGCCGTCTTCGTTGCCAGTCTCGTCGCCACGGTGCTGATGGCCATGGTGTCCAAAACCGATTTCATTCCCAGCGAAGACACCGGGCAGATCCGCGCGCAAACGCAGGCCGCAGATCGCACTTCTTTCGGCAAGATGGTGCAGTATCAGCAAGCGGCCGCGAACATCGCCGCCAAGGACAAGAACGTGAAGGCGGTGATGTCGTTCGTGGGCGGCGGTGGCTCGCGTTCCGGCGTGAACACCGGAACGCTGTTGTTCACGCTCGGCCCACGCAGCAGCCGCAGCCTTTCGGCGGATGAAATTATCCAGGAATTGCGGCCGAAGCTTGCCGGCATTCCGGGGCTCAAGGTGTTCATGACCAATCCGCCGGCCATTCCCATCGGCGGCATCCAGTCGAGAGCGCAATATCAATACACGCTGCAGGACCTCGATCAGCAGGAGCTCCAGAATTACGCGCTGCGCCTGCAGGACGCGTTGTCCGGCCTGAAAGGCTTTCAGGATGTGAACACCGATCTCGATGTCACCGCGCCGGCTGTGAACGTTGAGATCGACCGTGACAAGGCGGCTGCCTATGGCGTCACGCCGGCAGCCATCGAGACCGCGCTGGGCTCGGCCTTCGGCGGCCAGCAGGTGTCCACCATCTATGGCTCCTCCAATCAGTATTGGGTGATGCTGGAGCTGTTGCCGCAATACCAGTTCAACGCGCAGGATTTGTCCCGGCTTTATGTCACCGCCACGCCAAGGGACACCGCCGCGGTTTCGCCCAATGCTGGTTCCGCATCGCCCACAGGCTCTGGAACATCATCGACGGTAAATACGATGGGGAATCTGGTACCGCTTTCGGCGGTCACGAACATCCACACCGGAACCGAAGCGCTGAGCGTCAACCATCTGGGTCAACTGCCCGCGGTGACGATTTCCTTCAACCTCTCGCCCGATATGGCGCTGAGCGATGCCGTGAAGGCCCTCGGTCAGGTGCAGCAGAAGCTGAACGCGCCGCAAACCATCACCGGCAGCTTCCAGGGCACGGCGCAGGCATTCCAGAGCTCCATGAGCAACATGGGCGTGCTGCTGCTGATCGCTATCGTTACGGTCTACATCATCCTTGGCATCTTGTACGAAAGCTTCATCCACCCGCTGACCATCCTCTCCGGCCTGCCATCCGCTGCTGTGGGCGCGCTGATCACGCTCTGGCTGTTCGGCGTGCCGCTCAGCCTTTATGCTTTCGTCGGCATGATCATGCTGATCGGCATCGTGAAGAAGAATGCCATCATGATGATCGACTTCGCGCTGGCCCGCGAACGCGGCGAAGGCATCAGCGCGCACGATGCCATTCTGGAAGCGGCGCAAATCCGCTTCCGCCCCATCATGATGACGACCATGGCGGCGCTGATGGGCACCTTGCCCATTGCCATTGGTTTCGGTCAGGGCGGCGAGACGCGACAGCCGCTGGGCTTGGCAGTGGTGGGTGGGTTGCTGCTGTCGCAGCTGCTCACGCTCTACATCACGCCGGTGCTGTACATTTATCTGGATCGCGTGGGCGACTGGATCGGCAACCGCCGCGGCGGCGAGCCAAAGCATATTCCCCAACCGGCGGAGTGATTTAACCTCGCCGCTTGCCGGGGAGGATAACGATGCCTGAAGCTGCTTAAGTCTTCCCCATTATCGCATCGATCTCCGCAATGTCCGCCGAACACAACTTCCAGTTCAGCGCCTGCACGTTTTGCTCCACCTGCTCGGGGAGGGTGGCACCGGCGATGATGCTTGTGAGACAAGGCCGTGATGCCAGCCAGCTGAACGCCAGTTCCAGCATGGTGTGCCCGCGTGCGGCGCAGAACGCCTCCAGTTTCTCCGCCTTGTTCCAGTTCTCGTCCGTCATGTAGCGATCGGCGAGGCGTTTCATCTCCGCCATGCGCGTGCCGGCGGGCGCCTGTTCGTTGCGTTTGTATTTGCCGGTGAGCAAACCACTCGCGAGCGGGAAGTACGGCAGCAATCCCATGTGCTGCCTTTCCAGCTCCGGAACCAGTTCACGTTCGATGCCGCGCACGAGCAAACTGTATTCGTCCTGCGACGAGACGAAGGCGGGCCATTGCTCGTTGCGCGAAATCTCCGCCGCCTCCGCAACTTGCGCCGCCGACAGATTGGAACAGCCAATGTGGCGCACCTTGCCGGCTTGCACGAGATCGTCGAGCGCGCCCAGCGTTTCTTCGAGCGGCGTGGCGGGATCCGGCTGGTGCAACTGATACAGATCGATCCAGTCGGTCTTCAACCGCTTCAGGCTCGCTTCCACCGCTTCCATGATGTAGCGGCGTGAAGCGCCCTTCTTTTCGCCCGCATCGTCCATCGGCATGCCGAATTTGGTGGCCAGCACGATCTGTTTGCGGCGCGGCCCCAGAATTTCGCCCAGCTGCGTTTCCGAACCACCGCGGTCGCCGTACACATCGGCCGTGTCGAGCAAGGTGATGCCGAGATCGAGCGCGCGGTCGACCACCTTGCGCGAGGCTTCCACATCGAGCCGGCCGAAATTGTTGCAGCCCAAGCCCACGACCGACACGCGTAAATCCGAGCGGCCAAGACTTCGCAGTTCCATCCTTCATCCCTTTTTCACTGGCTCAATGATAACGCCGTTTCGCGAATGAGGTGACCGCTTCCTTTTTCTCCCCCGTTTACGGGGAGGTGTCGCGGTAGCGCGACGGAGGGGGATCCGCGCTTCTGCCCCTTCCGCCTCGCAGCGCTTCGCTTACTCGGCACATCCCCGGCAAGCGGTTGGAGGATGAACAGGCTATATTTCGCTATCGGAGCGCGAAACTCAGAAATGTACCCCTGCGGTCAGGCCGTAGGTGCGCGGATCGCCGATGAAGGCGTTGGTGTAGAGGCCGGAGGTTGAGCTCGCGAGATACTCGCCGGTGATGTTGTCCTTGTTGAAGATGTTCTTCGCCCAGGCCGTGACGTACCACATGGTCTCCGGCGCATTCAGCGTGACCTGCGCGTTGCCCACGCCCCACGCGTCGATTTTGTCGGCGGCATCGTTGAAGATGCGGCCGAACATGCTGGTCTGCCAGTAATAGTCGGCGCGGGGCACCAGCGTGTAGCCGCCGCCGAGCTCGAAAGTGTATTGCGCGCCAACGCTGATGGTGAAGTCCGGCGTATTCTGCAGCTGGTTGCCGCGCAGATTCACGAACGCGCCCGATGCACTGCCGTGTCCGGTGGGATCGATGCGGCTGTAGCCGAACGGTTGCAGCAAGGTTTCCGGAATGGCAGCACAGGTGCCGAAGTTGGAATGCGCCACGCCGTGCGCCGCCAGGATGCTCGAGCCGCCCGGCGGATCGAAGAACACGCCCCCCAGCGACGGCACATTCTGGTCGATATACGCCTGGAACACGGCGTTGTCGGCCGGGGTCACCGTCTGGCCGTCGATCAGATAGATCACGCAGTTCTGCCCCACATTGTTGCCCAGTGTGGCGTCCTTGATCAGCACGACGTCGTTGCGGCCGGCCGTGGGATTGCGGTTGTCAACCAATTCGCTGTTGCCGATTTCGGAATGCGTGGTGCCGAAGCTGAGGTTGAACTGCCAGTTGGTGGTGGGTACCCAGAAGAACTCGCCCTCTACGCCCCAGAGCTTCGCATTGATGTTTTGGTTGACGGACGTGTTGTTCTCGATCGCGGACACCTGCAGGTCTTTGTAATCGTAATACCAGACGTCCAGATTGGCCTGCAGCGTGTTGCCCAGCAGCGTGTTCTTGGTGCCGAGCTCGAACGCATCGACCGATTCCGGTAAATAGTTTGACGGCACGCCCAATCCCGGCTGGATACCCGGATTGAAACCGCCCGCCTTATAGCCACGGGCGTAGGACGCATAGATCAGGGTGGCATCCGTAAAGTCGAGCTTCGGCGTCCAGTCGATAACCGCGCGGCCCGTCAGCTTGTTGAAGGTGACCCGGTTGACTTGCCATATGCTTGGTTCGGGATTCGACTGATCGAAATCGACCTGCCCCTGCTCTACCAGCGCCTGCATCGCTTCTTTTTCATTCGTCGTGTCGATGGGCACCAGGCCGCTGAACAATTCGATGCGCCCACGCTGAAACTTCTCGTCCTCCGTCCAGCGCAAGCCGCCAGTGAGCTTCAATTCGTCCGGGATGATGTTGTAATAGACTTCGCCGAACACGGCTTTGGACACCAGCGTGTCTTCATCGCCTACGTTGTGATAAAATGACGGCGACAGAATGCATCCCGTGCTAAAGCACAATTGCGGCGCGTTTAGGCCGTTGAGGCTTCCCAGCACGATGCCGGGATAGTCTTCGGTCGAGGCGTTGACGAAATAATCGCCCTTGGTGACCGTGCGCAGGTAATAGCCTGCCAGCAGGAAATTCACCGGCCCGTCGAAATTGGTGTTGAACCGAAGCTCCAGCGACTGCTGCTGGGACTGCGCATCCGACTGATCGTACGCCGTCACGCCCGGCACGTACTTCAGAATATTGCCGCCGGTGATGCCGAGATTTTTGATGCCGGATAGCGGCAGCGATCCCGGGGCGGTCGTAAAGTAGGGCGCGAACAGATTGGCGTAAGCGGGACCGCCGGCGTTCAGCAGCACGGCATGCAGTGCGCCTTCCGCGCCGGTGAAGGCACCCCAATTTCCAAGGCGATCCTGATCGAAGGGCACGCTGGCGGAATTGGTGAAGCTCTCCTGCGACCAGACATTGTTCTGGTCCCAGCCGCCCACGAGCGTCGCATCGAGCCAGCTGGACAATCTCTGGTGCCAGTTGAGAGCATAGAACAGATCGTTCGCTTTATATTGCGGATTGAAATCCGTGTAGACCTTGCGCGGATCGGACGGATTGCAGGGATTTCCCGGCTGTTGGCACAGCGACGGCAGTTGCGCTGGCTGTCTCATATCGAACAGGCCAAGCGCGGAACCCAGCCCCGCCAGTGGCGTGCCGACAAAGGCGCTGTTCAGTCCCTGCACGCTGGAAGCAACCGACGGCAGCGTGGAATTCGGGTTCGTCAACCCGTTGGAAATACTGTCCGGCAAGCAGCCGAGGATGCCGCTCGGATCGCTAGTGCAGTACTGCTTCTGCGACCGCATGCGATTGTCGCCTTCATGCTCGACAGCACCGACGAGATCGATGGTGGTGCTGGTCGTTGGCTCCCACCGCACGCTGGCGCGGAAGGATAGCGTGTTGCGGCCGTCGAGATCGCGGCCGTCAAGTTCATTGGTGACAAAACCGTCGCGCTGAAACCAGTCGCCGGCCAGCCGCACGCCCAGTTGCCCGTCCAGCACCGGCAGGTTCACCATGCCACGCACTTCCCGCGAATCGTAATTGCCGATGCTGCCCTCGAGATCGGCGTGAAACTGATCGAGCTCAGGCTTGGTGGTGATAATGTTCACCGTGCCGCCCGTGGCGCCTCGCCCGTACAGGGTGCTTTGCGGGCCGCGCAGCACTTCGATGCGATCGAGATCGTAGAACGTCGCTTCCGCCAGCGGCGGCGTATAGAGGTACACATCGTCCAGATGCACGGCCACGCCATATTCGGCGTCGTATCCTGTGGCAGTGTAGCCGATGCCGCGGATCTGGAAATCGGAGCCGGTAAACTGGTCCTTGGTGTAGCTCACATTCGGCGTGTTAAAGATGAGATCCTTGAACTGGTCGATCTGGCGCGCCTGAAGGTCTTGCCCGGTAAAAGCCGTGATGGAGATGGGTACGGTCTGAACATCTTCCGCCCGCTTCTGCGCGGTCACCACCACTTCCTCGATTTCAGCGAAGGCCGGCGCGGCAAACGCGGAAGAAAGTAGTAACGCGCCCGTAAAGGTGAGGCCGCGCCTATTCCGACGCAGTGTACGCATCTGGCTCCCCTTTGCGGCTCTCGCCGGAAGCGGAACCGCTTGTCTTGCGCGTTCCCGCCCGCATCCCGCGACCGGTGATGTGCAAATTAGTTTCTCGCGCGTAAACCTTGACGTAAGGGTAATTTCACGGCAACGGCCGGGGCTGACGGGAGCATGGATTTGCCGTGTGTTTGTCGCCGGAATGCCACAGCGATTTTCGGCCTCATCGTGTTCACTAACAGCGAAGTCATGTGCCGCCCGGGGGCATTTTCGCGTACAAAAGCAACTCTCACCGGACCTGCAGGAAAGCGATGACGAGCACCGCAGAACAGCCACTGGCCAGCGCGCGCGATCGCGCCCTCAGCAAGGTCCCCGCTGTCACCCTCACCTTCTGGATCATCAAGATACTTTGCACGACGCTCGGTGAGACCGGCGGCGACACCGTCACCATGACGTGGCTTGGCGAAACCACAGCCCATCCAAACCCGAACGGCTACCTAATCGGTACGCTGATTTTTCTTTCGGTGCTGGTGGCGCTCGTCGTCTGGCAGATCGCGGCGAAGAAACTTCACCCGTTCCTCTACTGGGCGACCATCATCGCCTCCACCACCGCCGGCACGACGATGGCGGACTTCGCGGACCGCTCGCTCGGCATCGGCTATGCCGGCGGATCGTCGGTACTGCTCGCCTGCGTGCTTGGCTGCCTGGCGTTGTGGTACTGGACGCAAGGCACGGTCTCCGTGGCGAGCGTCAACACGCCGAAAGTAGAGGCGTTCTATTGGGCCACCATCACCTTTTCGCAAACGTTGGGCACCGCACTCGGCGACTGGATTGCGGCTGCGCCGAATGAAGAGCCGCCCGGCATCGGATTCGGCTACGAAATTGGCGCGCTGATTTTCGGCGGCGCGATCGTGATTGTTGCGGCACTTTATTTCTGGACGCGTATCTCGCGCGTCGCACTGTTCTGGGCGGCGTTCATTCTCACGCGGCCACTGGGCGCAACCCTTGGCGATTTGCTCGACAAGCCGTTGAGCCATGGCGGCTTGGCGCTGAGCAGGCCGATTGCCTCCGCCGTGCTCGCGGTCTTCATCATCCTCTGTATACTGATTTTCCCGCAGCGGCCGGCGCAACAAGGCACCGCACACGGGTGAGTATCAGCCTTCTTCTTCGTCTTCCGGCAGCATAGCCCCGACGCGGCGCTCCACCCACTTCTCGCCCTGACGGCCAAACAGAAGCAGCAGCAGCGCCAGCGTGAATCCAACGGCGAGGATGGGCCAGTCCGCCACAGCAACGGCCGTACCGAGCGCGGCGGTCACCCACACGGTGGCGGCTGTGGTGATGTTGCGCACCCGCTCTTTGGCTTCGCTGCGCAGGATGACGCCACCGCCGAGAAATCCGATGCCAGTCAGCACGCCCTGCACCACGCCCTGCAGCACACGGCTGTAGGCGGAGTTGTCGAAAGCGATGTGCGCCTCGTGCGTGAGCCCAAGCGTCACCGTGGCGGCGCCGAGGCTGACCAGCCCCAGGGTGCGCATGCCCGTCGGCTTGCCCTTGAGGTCGCGATTGAGGCCGAGCGCCATGCCCATGGCGACAGCCGCCAGCAGCCGCAGAACGATCTCTCCCATCGCCGGCATATTACGTCCGTTTCCACTTCAGGGGGAGAGGGGCACTGGCAAGAACGGATGCTGCTGGTAGCATCACAGCGATTCCGCCGTCGAATTGCTTTGGCCAGCCCGCAACCCGAACGGCGCGGTGACGGCGTTACGTTACCACTTCGGCGGTCGGTGCAAAGGTCATGTGCCAGAATGGCTCTACGGCAACAGGTGTCACCATTCGGGCCGAGCTGAGGGCATAGATTGCAAGGCACTTTAATGTCGTGACGCTTGCCCACTGAAAGAACACCTGCGAGATTTCCAGGATATCCCAATAGGGGGATCAAACGGGAGGAACAAATGTACAAGATGCTTCTGTTGTCAGTAGCCTTACTGCTGCCGGTCACTGCGTTTGCGGCTCCTCATAACGTCACCCTCAGTCCAAACGGGGCGATGACCGTGTTCCACGGCACGCCCGGAAAACACATGATTTCGAACTGGAACCCGCCGAGCGGCAAGAAGATCTTCAACACTTTCGGCAAGGACAATGCCTACAATCCCAACAACGGCTGGACGATTGCGAACCCTGGCGCAGTCGGATTTACGCAATGGTTTGCCTTTCCAATCACGCCGAGCGCCGACGCAACGGTGACAAAGATTGCCGAGGCGATCGGTTATGTGACGGGTACAAACTCCGTCACCATTGCGTTGATGAGCGACAATGGTGGTGTTCCGGGCGATGTGTTGCAGAAAAAAACGGTCAAGAACCTCGATACATTCGGGAATTGCTGCAACGTTGCAGTGGACAAGTTCAAGACCGGCGTGCCGGTCAAAGCCGGCACCACGTATTGGGTAGCTGCGCTTCTCCCGTCGAAAAAACAGGCAAATACGTGGGATGCGTGGAATCTGAGCACTGCAAACACGAACGCCGTCCCGGCCGCGTTCTATAACGGTACCAGCTGGACACAGACCACTGCCAACTATTCTGCGTTCGCGGTTTACGGACAATAAGCCGTCGCCTTAGGCCGGGATCGCATGGCGATCCCGGCCTATCCGGGGCCGGAGCCATTTCGTCCGCCCGGAAATTCAGTTGTTCCAAAGCCATTCCCCGAAGCTCGCCGGATTACGCGAGCTGTTGTCTGGCGATCCGTATTGCCAGTCAGCGTGCGGCGAGCCCCGCAGCACCGTCCGGCAATCCGGCCGCCGTGGTAACCTGCTTCAGGCTGCCGTCGGATCGGATATGGAAGCCGGCGACGGTACCCTCATTGGCGTCCCGGACGTAGAGAAAGCCGTCGCGACTCAGCCCCATATCGACCGGCAGCGCGACGTCACCGGCGGTCACATCGAGAAGCGCCAGTTTGCCGCCTGCGGAAACGGTGTAACTTGAAATCGTCCCACTTCCGGTATTCGACGTGTAGGCGAACCCGCCGTCCTTGGTCACGACAACCCAACACGCTGCGGTCTGGGTGTCGCCCACTCCAGGGCTGACGCCAACGAGGCTTCCGCCCTTCTTGAGCTTGTACGAAGAAAGCGCCGAGGCTCCCGACACGCCCCCTCCTGCATCCGACACAACCGCAACGCGCGTGCCGCGCTGGAATGCAAAACCGAACGGCGTGGCTTCGCTCGAAGGAAAGGCAACGCCCGGCTGTGGCGTGCCATCGGCTTTCACGATGAACGTGTCGATCTTATTGGTCGCGGTCTCCGTCACCATCAGGGCGTGTCCTTTGGAACTGAAAGAGACTTCAGCTGGCGCGGAGGAAGAGCCGCCCGGCAGGGGTTGGGTCGAATGCCGCAGAGGCACAAGTTCGTCCGTCTTCGGATCGATCGTGAACCCGGAAATGTTGGGCATTCCACCGGCATTGAGCACGTAAACCAGCCCGTGCCGAACCGTCAGGCTGACGGGGAGCGTGCCGCCGGACGGGACAGTGTTCAGTGGGATGAGATTGTCACCGGAAACGCGAAAGGCTGTGATCGTATTGCTTCCTGCGTTGACGGCGAACAACAAGTGTCCACCCCCGCTCAACACGACCGGATTTTGGGAGCCTAACGGATCGGGTCCGGAGCCGGCGCCGTTGCCTCCGGTCGCAAAGCTGCCCACGGATTTCAGTGTGCCGTCGGCATGACGACGGAAAACCACGATGCTGTTGCCGTTCGGCTGATTGCTCAAGACGTAAACATGACCGGTCCCGTTGTTGAGAGTGCTCGCGGCCAGAACCGTCCCGGCTGAGAACGGCAGCAGGGCGGCGAAAGTGGCCGAGAGAAGGAGACGGGAAACGTCCTGCCGGCGATCGAGGGAAAGCATAGCATGGACCTCCAGGTTCTGATTGTTCCTGATCAAGTCTAGCCCCGATGCGACTGTACGCCGGTTTGCACCGCGTTTCTCACGTATTTTCGCTGGCGATACCGACTGAGACAGAGTTAAACGAGGTTATGGACCAGATTGACCGCGCAATCCTTGGTGCACTCCAGCGCGATGCGCGGCTGAGCTTCCGCGAACTCGGAGCGCATGCAAATTTGAGCGCCAATGCGGTCGCCGAACGCGTGCGGCGGCTCGTCGAAACCGGAGTGATTCTAGGCTTCAAGGCACAGGTGAATCCGGCAGCGTTCGGCTTTCATATGTCTGCCTATATCGACGTCAAAACCGGCGCCAACAGCGGCCCGGAAGAAATCCGGAAGCTCGTGAGAGAAATGCCCGAGGTCAGGCGAGCGGTGTGGACGACGGGGGACTTCGATTTTACGTTCGAAGTGTCCTGTAAAGATCAGGCCGATCTCGTGCGGATCATCGAATTCTTGCGGGCGAACGCTGGAATTCGGGAGACCTATACCCGCCTGATTTGCATGGAGCTGGGCGGCGCGGACAGCACGGTTTGCACCTATTGATCCGGGCCTAGGGACGCGGGTGCCAAAAGGCGAAGCTAAAAAATATCCCTATCGCTTACATTTTCTGCTGTTTATTCCTATATTGGGTAAATGGACAGCTTTGAACTGGCCCGCGCTCTGGAAGAGCATCTGCGGGCACAACTGACATTGGGGGAACAATGCTGCGACCGGGCAACGGCCGCTCGGAATCCACGCCTGAAATCGGCCTGGATCGGCCATTTCGTTCGGATTTCTAACGGCATGGCGGTCACGGGCAGCGCCTTGGCCCGGGTGATCCATGCCAAAGACGACGCCGTGGGCATGAGCCTCCTTCCGCTCCGCCTGCCCGGCTCGCCGCGCCTTTCGGAGCAGGGGTACCCACCTCAATCCAAAATCCGCAAAACAACTCCCGGCGGGATTTCCCACGCAATCAGAGAGTTAGAGAATCCCTGGCCTTCCGGGTCCCCCGCCCTCTTATCCTCCCCCGCTCGCGGGGGAGGTGCCGAGCAAGCGAAGCGCCGCGAGGCGGAAGGGGGAGTTTGGGCCAAGTCCCCCCTCCGGCTTGGCGCTGTCGCGCCAACCCACCTCCCCCGCAAGCGGGGGAGGATAACTCGCACCAAATCCAAAGGTGGGGCACCGAGAGGAAACCGGAATGCCCTCAAGAGTGGCGCCCATACCGCGGCACTGCAGGAATTTGCAAAAGCTTTGGGCGCCTACCTGCGCGAACTGAAAGCCGTGCTGGCGCTGATGAAAGCCGCGCTGCCCCGCCGGCGGGTGCTCTATCTGATTCGCACACCCGAGCGCTGCTACACCCGCATCCGCCGCAAAGGCCGCCCGCGAGCCGCCAAGGTACCGCCACGGACTCACGACGTTGTGGGCAGCAACGGCGCGACCTTCGCGATTGGCCGCCCTCGGTCGCGCGCCTATATTGGGGCAAAGCCATTCCCCGATAAGCGCCAAGGAGCCAGCCATGCTGAACAAGCTGCAATTTTACATCGACGGCCAATGGGTCGATCCCGTCGCGCCGAAAACACTGGAGGTGATCGATCCGGCGCACGAAGAAGCCTTCGCCCGCATCAGCCTGGGCTCGAAAGCGGACGTCGACAAAGCGGTGGCCGCTGCACGCAAAGCCTTCCCCGGCTGGTCGCGCACCACCAAGGACGAGCGGCTGGCGCTGTTGCAGAAGATCGTGGAGGTCTATCAGCGCCGCTACGGCGAAATGGCCGAAACAATTTCGCGGGAAATGGGCGCGCCGATCTCGCTCTCCAAAAACGCACAGGCCGCCATCGGCGTGGGCCATCTGATGACCGCCATCAAGGTGCTGAAGGATTTCGAGTTCCTCAAAGTGCAGGGCACCAGCGCCATCGCCTACGAGCCGGTGGGCGTCGTCGGCATGATCACGCCATGGAACTGGCCCATCAACCAGATCGCCTGCAAGGTGGCGCCGGCGCTGGCGGCGGGCTGTACCATGGTGCTGAAGCCATCCGAGATCGCGCCGCTGAACGCTATTCTGTTCGCCGGGATTCTGGACGAAGCGGGCGTGCCGCCGGGCGTGTTCAATCTGGTGAACGGCGACGGGCCCTCGGTTGGCGAAGCGATGAGCGCCCATCCGGGAATCGACATGGTGTCGTTCACCGGCTCGACGCGCGCCGGCATCGCAGTGGCGAAGGCCGCGGCGGATTCGGTGAAGCGCGTGGCGCAGGAGCTGGGCGGCAAATCCGCCAATATCGTGCTGGACGACGCGGACCTGTTGAAGGTCATCCCCGAAGGCGTGATGAATATGTTTTCCAATTCCGGCCAGTCGTGCAATGCGCCCAGCCGCATGTTCGTGCCGCGCGGAAAACAGGATGAGGTGGTGGCCATCGCGAAGGCCGTGGCGGAGAAAGTGAAGGTGGGCGATCCGTTCGGCGAAGGCACCAAGCTGGGGCCGGTGGTAAGCGAGACGCAGTTCAACAAGATCCAGCGCCTCATACAAGCGGGGATCGATGAAGGCGCCACCCTGGTGACCGGTGGCGTGGGACGGCCGGAAGGTTTGAACCGCGGCTACTATGTGCGGCCGACCATTTTCGCCGATGTGACGAATGATATGACGATTGCGCGGGAGGAAATTTTCGGCCCCGTTCTGTCGATCCTGCCTTACGATTCCGAAGAGCAGGCGATTGAGCAGGCGAACGACACGCCGTACGGATTGTCCGGCTATGTGCAATCCGGCTCAGTGGAGCACGCGCGCGCGGTGGCGGCGCAGTTGCGCACCGGCATGGTGCATCTGAATGGCGCGGGTGTGGATCTGGCGGCACCGTTTGGCGGCTACAAGCAGTCCGGCACCGGCCGCGAATGGGGCGCGTTCGGCTTCGAGGACTTCCTCGAAGTGAAGGCCGTAATGGGTTACGAGGCGTGAGCGAAAGGAATTTCCCTCTCCCCTTTAGGGGGAGAGGGATTAAGGGTGAGGGGGTTTTCGGAAATCAATCTCTCTTTGTTGTCGCTGGTGCTGGATGACCAGCAACAAGCGAATCCTTCTTCTCCCCGATCAGGTCTGGACCGACGGCGAAACACACCGTAGCTGGTGTGTGCTCGTTGATGGCGCGCGCATCGCCGCTGCCGGGTCGCGGCAATCGGTCGGCGAGGTGGGCGATTGCGAATTGATCGAACTTTCCGGCTGCACCTTGTTGCCGGGATTGATGGATCTGCATTCGCATCTCTTTCTGCATCCCTACAACGAAACGTCATGGGACGATCAGGTGCTGAAGGAGACGGAAGCGTATCGCACCGCCCGCGCGGTGCGGCACGCCGAAACCACCTTGATGGCGGGCTTCACCACCTTGCGCGACCTCGGCACCGAAGGCGCCGGTTACGCGGACGTTTCGCTCAAGCGCGCCATCGAGGACGGGATCGTTGCCGGCCCGCGGCTGTTTGTGGCCGGCCGCGCGATCGTGGCGACAGGCTCGTATGGTCCGGCGCGGCGCAACTACCGAACCGATTGTTGCTTTCCGCAAGGTGCGCTGGAAGCGAGCGGGGTCGATGAGATTGTGCGCGCCGTGCGGATTGAAGCGGCGCACGGCGCCGATTGGATCAAATTGTACGGCGATTATCGTGTCGGTCCCAATAGCGAAACGCGGCCGACGTTCTCACAGGAAGAACTGAACGCCGCCGTCGCTGCGGCGCACGATCTCGGCCGCCCGGTCGCCGTACATGCAATGACTGATGAAGCCATGCAGCGCGCGGCCCGCGCCGGCGTGCAAACCATCGAGCACGGCTATGGCGGCTCTCGCGAAACTTTCGCGTTGATGCGCGAGAAGGGCGTTGCGTTCCTGCCGACGCTGACCGTGAGCGAAGCGCTGAGTGAATATTTCCGCGGCTATGTGCCCGGTGAATCCGATCCGACCGAAAGCATGCAGATGGCGGCCCAGGGATTCCACAATGCGCGGGCCGAAGGTATCGTGATCGGCTGCGGCAGCGATGTCGGTCCGTTCCCGCATGGCGAGAACGTGCGTGAACTGATCTGGATGACGCGGCTTGGCATGACCTCTGCGCAAGCGCTGACCGCCGCCACAGCGATGAATGCAAAAATTCTCGGCAAGGAAAACGAACTGGGCAGCATCAGGCGCGGATATTTTGCCGATCTGATAGCCGTGCAAGGCCAGCCCGTCGAGGACGTTGCCACAGTCACGCATCCGCAATTCGTCATGAAAAACGGTGCCCTGATCGCCGCTCCGGCTGCCGTTGACGTATCGCGCGCGATTGTGCTGACTCAGCGTGGCGCGGGGCCTCCGATAAACGAATGATCTGATATGGTCGCGCTGCCGCTCCCAAATTTGCCCGAATGCCTCTCCGATCTCCGCGACCTCGCGCTCGATCTGCGCTGGACGTGGAGCCACGAGGCGGACGCGTTGTGGGCAGAAGTGGATTCCCGCCTGTGGGAGCAGACGAAAAATCCCTGGAGCGTACTGCAGGGCGCGACGCCGCAACGCCTGCTGCAACTCGCTAACGACAATGGCTTTCGCGCCCGCCTAGCCGAATTCGCGGCTGCGCGCCGCCATTATCTCGAACAGGCAGGATGGTTTGCCTCTGCGCATGGCGCTGATGCGGTAAAGACCATCGCCTATTTCAGCATGGAATTCGGGCTCGGCGCTGCGTTGCCGCTTTATGCCGGCGGCCTCGGCGTACTCGCCGGCGACTATATGAAAACGGCCAGCGATCTTGCCGCGCCGGTGATCGGCATCGGGCTGCTCTATCAGGAAGGTTATTTCCGCCAGATCGTCGACGCCGACGGTTGGCAGCAGGAACTCTACCCCTACAACGAACCCGCCAGCCTGCCGCTCGCGCCCGTCATTCTGGAAGAAGGCGGCTGGCTGCGCATTCCCCTCGAATTTCCCGGCCGCGCGGTGCATCTGCGTGTGTGGAAGGCGCTGGTCGGACGCGTGCCGCTCTATCTGCTCGACAGCAACGATCCGCTGAACAGCCCGGTCGATCGCGGCATCACCGCAAAGCTCTATGGCGGCGGCAGCGAAATCCGCCTGATGCAGGAACTCGTGCTCGGTATTGCCGGTTGGCGCGTGGTCGAGAAGCTGCATCCGGAAACGGAAATCTGCCACATCAATGAGGGCCACGCCGCCTTCGCCATTATCGAGCGGGCACGGCAGCGTTCTGAACATTGCCGCTTCGATTTCTGGGACGCGTTCTGGGCCACGCGCGCCGGCAACGTGTTCACCACACACACGCCGGTGGCCGCCGGGTTCGACGCCTTTCCGCCTGCCCTACTTGAGCGATACTTGCCGTACGGTGCGCGCGAGCTTGAACACTGCAACGTCACTGCCGAAAAGCTCATCGGACTCGGGCGCCTCGATCCGCTCGACAGCGAAGAGCCTTTCAACATGGCCTATCTGGCGCAGCGCGGCTCGGCGATGACTCTCGGCGTCAGTCGCCTGCACGGGGAATTCAGTCGCCGGATTTTTCAGCCACTGTTTCCCCGTTGGCCGAACTGCGAAGTGCCAGTCGGCCACGTCACCAATGGCGTGCACATTCCCACCTGGGATTCACCGCAAGCCGACCGGCTGTGGAGCGAAGCCTGCGGCAAGGACCGCTGGCGCGGCATGCCGGATGACCTGGCGCAAGGCATCTCATCCACGTCGGACGAAAAACTTTGGGCCATGCGCGGCGAAGGCCGCCAGCGGCTGGTGGCGCGTGTGCGCGATCACCTTTCGCGCCAGCTGCGCGAACGGGGCGCCGAGCGTATCGAGGTACGTGAAGCGGACACCGTACTCGATCCCAACATTCTCACGATCGGTTTTGCGCGGCGCTTTACCGAATACAAGCGGCCCAACCTGTTGCTGCGCGATCCCGCGCGTCTCGATCGGCTGCTGATGAACGAACGGCGCCCGCTCCAGATTGTCATCGCCGGAAAAGCGCATCCGGCGGACGCTGAAGGCAAGGCGATGATCCGCACCTGGGTCGAGCTGGCCCGCACCTCACGCTACCGCCGCCGGGTGGTGTTCCTGGAGGATTACGACATCGCCGTCGCGCAGGAGCTGGTGCAAGGCGTTGATCTCTGGATCAACACGCCACGCCGGCCCTGGGAGGCTTGCGGCACCAGCGGAATGAAGGTGCTGGTGAATGGCGGCATCAACTGTTCCATCCTCGACGGCTGGTGGGATGAAGCGTTTCGCCCGGAAGTCGGCTGGGCCATCGGCGATGACAAAGGCGGTGATGCCGCGGCAATCGATGCGAAGGACGCGGACAGTCTCTATTCGCTGCTGGAAACCCGCATCGTGCCGGAATTCTATGACCGCGATGCCGAAGGATTGCCGCGGCGTTGGCTTGCGCGCGTGCGGCGCAGTGTTTCTCTGCTCACGCCGGTGTTTGCCAGCACCCGGATGTTCCGGGATTATGTGGAAAAGGCCTATCTGCCGTCATCTGCGCTTTACCGTGAACGGGGGGCCAATGACTGCGCGGCGGCTCGCGCGGCGCGCGAATGGTCGGAAACGCTCACCCGCCGCTGGTCCGACCTACACATTGAGAAGCCAACCGTCGCAAGAACGCAGGACCGCTGGCGTGTTTCTGTACCGATTTTCCTTGGAGAAATTGCACCCTCATCGGTGCAGGTGCAGTTGTTTGCAGATGTAAACGGCGAGAAACCCGCGGAAGCTGTCGTATTGCACCGGGAGCAGCCCATTCCGGGTGCGCTGAACGGCTACATCTTTGCTGGGGAAGTTCCGACCCTCCGGCCGGCTGACGATTATACCGTCCGCGTGGTGCCGCATCGCGCAGGTGTGCAGGTGCCGGCGGAGTTAGCCTTGGTGGCTTGGCAACGATAGCGGCTAGGCCGCGGCGGCCGGGCGGTCCTCGCGTGAAACGCGGGTCGCCATCCGGACCTGGGGCGGCACCGAAATCCGCGGTTTCGGTTGCACCGCACGCTGCCACTCTTCGAAGCGGTAAAGCTTCATGTAGTATTCGAAAGTCCGGAAGTTTGGTCTGGCCCGCTGCGCTGCCTCGAGTTCCACTTTGGCGCGCAACCAGTGGTCCACCGCCTTGCCTTCTGGACGGCCTTCTTGGAGCCAAATCTCATAACTTCGCCGGCGAACCACTTCTTCCGACACCATCACCCACCTCCAACCGCTCAAGATGCAACGAGCGCCGTACGAGAAACGCATCACCTTTCTTCTGGTTCCAGAGACAGGCAGAGCAGGTTGAAGCTTTTGTGTGGCGCGCATGCACCGAATAGAGTGGACTCCCCCACACTTCATTGGTCCGTCCGGGGTAGATAGAAAGGCTGGTGGGCCCGGCAGGACTCGAACCTGCGACCAGACCGTTATGAGCGGCCAGCTCTAACCAACTGAGCTACAGGCCCACCGGGCCGCTCTCCTAGCAGGAATTGACTCGGCGGCGGAATGGAAATCCAAGTTGCGGGAGCTTGGCGCGCTGTCAGGTACAGGACGGGCAGAATGGGCAACAGTCGAATTTTGGTTGGCGATGTGGGCGGAACCCATGCCCGTTTTGGCATCGTGGACACGTCCGAGAAGCCGTTTCGCGTGGAGCAGCGGGCGGATCTTGGCACCGACAACTATGCCGGATTTCAGCCGGCGCTGAAGGCTTATCTCGATCGGGCGGGGGCCGGTCGTCCCGACGCGGCGGCAATTGCCGTGGCTGGCCCCGTCACCAATGGCCGGGTCCATTTCACCAATAGCGGCTGGGATGTGGCGGAAGACGATCTGCGCGCCCAAGGGTTCAGCCAAGCGCTGCTGATCAATGATTTTGCGGCGCTGGCCTATTCGGTGGCGGCACTCCCTGCGACGTCGTTTCATACGATCGGGCCCCACCTGGAAGGCATGGCGGACGAACCGATCACTATTCTCGGCGCGGGCACAGGTTTCGGCGTCTCCTGTCTTGCGCGCTATCGCGACCGCTCCGTGCCGATGGCGACCGAAGGCGGCCATATGAGTTTCGCGCCGCGTGGCGACGATCAGATTGCAGTGCTCAAAGGGCTGGCAAAACGCTTCGGCCATGTTTCGATCGAGCGAGTTCTGTCCGGGCCGGGGCTGGAGAATGTCTACGCATCGTTGGAGGAGATCGCGGGGCATAAGCCGCCGCCGCGTTCCGCAGAGGAGATTTCCGAAGGCGCTGAGGCGGGAGATGAAGGTTGCCGTGCTGCACAAGACATGTTCTGCGCCATTTACGGCGCCGTTGCGGGTGACTTCGCACTGGCACATGGCGCGCGTGGCGGCGTGTACATTGCGGGCGGTATCGCCGCGAAAATCGAACCCTATTTGCAGCGATCAGATTTTCGCACAGCGTTCGAAGACAAGGGGCGACTCTCGTATTTCGTCAAGCCCATTCCCACGAAACTGATCCTTGAGCAGAACGCTGCTTTCGTGGGAGCAGCAAGCGCCAGTCTGGAATTCGGGGGTGAATCACAATGACCGGTACAAAGATGTTATGTAGCGTTGCGCTGGCTGTTTTGATTGCCATTCCAGCGAGCGCATTGGGGCAAGCGACGCCTCAGCCTCGATTGCTGACGGTGACCGGTGAAGGCGAAATCCGCGCCAGGCCCGATCAGGCGACCCTCTCAGCCGGTGTGGTCACCGAAGCAAAAACGGCGGCAGCGGCCCTCGGCGCAAACAGCAGCGCCATGAACGCGGTCTTCAATGCGCTGAAGCGACTCGGTATTTCAGATCGTGCCGTTCGTACATCCGAGCTATCCGTGCAGCCACAGTATCCGAACGATTCGCGTGTGACGCGGCGTATCACCGGATATCAGGTTTCGAACAGTGTGAACGTAATCATCGACGACTTGAGCAAGACTGGACCCGCCATTGACGCTCTCGTTTCATCCGGTGCGAATTCACTGGGAGAAATTTCCTTCTCGTTTCGCGATCCCAAGCCGCTTCTGACCCAGGCCCGCGAAGCCGCAGTGAAGGATGCCATGGCGAAAGCCGATACCTTGGCGCATGCAAGCGGCGTGACACTTGGGCCGATTGTCCAGATTTCGGAAGGCGGCGTTGGCGGGCCGCCGCAGCCCATGATGCGCATGGCCATGGCACCGGCCGCGACACCGATTGCCGCCGGTGAACAGACCCTATTAACGAGCGTTTCGATCAGCTGGGAAATTCGCTGACGGAAACCTCCTCGCCGGTGGCTGCGCTACTTCTTCGATTTGCGTGCGCCTTTGCGCTTCGAGCTGGACTTCCGCTTTCGCGAGCCGCTCGATTTCCGCTTGCTCGATGACTTCTTCTTCGGGACCTTCTTGCCCTTCTTGCGGGCCTCGGAAAGCCCAATGGCAATAGCCTGCTTGCGGCTCTTCACCTTGCCGCCTTTGCCACCCTTACCACTCTTCAGCGTACCCTTCTTGCGTTTGTGCAGCGCGCGCTTCACGTCTTTGCCGGCGCTGCGCGAATATCTTGCCATCATGTCCTCCCTGGCGGATTGGCGATTCGCACGATAGCACAGGTTACTAGCGACAAAGGCGACTACTACGACATCGCCGACGGATTGCCTCAAAGCGAAGGTTATGGACCGGCACTCGCCGGCTTCGGCAGCGGCTTCGTGAAATCGAGTTGCAACCGCTCGAAAGCCAGGGGCTCGATCCGAGCGGGTTCCTGGAACGGATTTGAAAAGGAGACATCCGCAGTCGCGACCGCCTCATCCACAAGCGCTGAGCGGATATCCTTATAATCGCTCAAGTCCTGTGCATGGACCAGTGCGAGAATCAGGCCGTAAAGCGTGGCGAGACGCGTCCCGACCGCAGACACCGCTTCGTTCATCCGTTCGGCGTCGCCGCTCAGCACCTTGCGGGCGAAGAGATAGCTGCTGAGAACGATGGCGATGGCAATGCCAACGAAAGCGGCGCAAATCCGGGCCGATACAAGCAAATCCGTCATGCCTCCCCCCAACGGCTCGCACTGTCACATACACCTGCCGGTTCGGCACTCCCTTTCCCAAGGATCGCGCGCTAAGAACGTCCCGCTATTCTTCGGGGACGCAGCATGGAATTGAGCGCATCTGTTTCGGCGGTGGTGACCGGCGGCGCATCAGGCCTGGGGGAAGCCACGGCGCGCGCGCTGGCAAAGCAGGGCGTTAGGGTCGTCCTTTTCGACCTGCAGAGGGAGCGGGGCGAAAAGCTTGCTGCGGAGATTGGCGGCGCCTTCTGCGAGGTAAATATCACCCACGATGAGAGCGTCGCTGCCGGATTCAAGCGCGCACGCGAGGTGCACGGGCAGGAGCGAATTCTCGTCAACTGCGCCGGCACGGCCAATGCGATGCGGACCGCTTCCCGTGACAGGAAAACCGGCGAGATTCGCTACTTTCAGGCGAAAGACTTCGACCGGATCATTCAGATCAATCTGGTCGGCACCTTCCGCTGTATCGCAATGAGCGCGGCCGGCATGCTGACACTGGACCCGCTTGCTGGCGGCGAGCGCGGCGCCATCGTCAACACGGCATCCGTTGCGGCACAGGACGGTCAGATCGGACAGGCGGCCTACAGCGCATCCAAAGGCGGGGTGAATTCGCTCACCCTGGTGGTAGCGCGCGATCTGGCGCAGGAGGGCATCCGCTGCAACACGATCATGCCCGGCCTGTTCAACACGCCGCTGCTACAAGGAATGCCGGACAACGTCCGAGATGCATTGGGCGCGCAGGTGCCGTTTCCGCCGCGCCTGGGAAACCCGGCAGAATACGCGTCGCTGGCGCTCGAGATGATCCGCAATCCTTACTTCAATGGCGAATCCGTGCGGCTTGACGGCTCGATCCGAATGGCGCCGCGTTGATCAGGCACGGGCCAGTTCGCGGATCTGGCTGTTGGCGAGCGTGAGTTTGGCGATCGAAAGATCGCCGGTGCGCTCAAGTTCGTGCAGGAACGCTTTGGTGCGCGTTAGTGCATCAGCATGCGCGTCGGCCCACACCTCTGCTGCCCTCACACCCTCTGCGCGACCCTTGCCGCCATTCGCCTGCCGCAATGCCTGCTCGGTCAACACGCGCTGGCTGGAAAACAGATCGTCGGCAATGCGGCGAATCGCGAGACGGTCCCAGTGCTCGCCCGCGCTAACCCGGGCAGCCAAATTCCGCAGCCGATCCAGCTCCAGCGTTGTGCCGACGGCAAAGTAAGCGCCCGCCACGAGATCGATATCGAGGCCACGGGCATGGGCCAGGAGCGCGATTTCCGGTGCCCGGCTCCACAGCGGGAGCGCAGCCACATCATGCGCAAGCTCCTCTGGCACGCCCGCTTCCATCAGCCGGCCGACATAGGCCATGCGCTCATCGAGCTCGTATTGCGAAATCAGGGTTGAATAGGTGCCGCGCAGCGCATCCACGCCGGCGCGGTACTGCGTGACTGTGTCCCCAAGATCGGCGCTTGCCGGCACGTTGGTCAGGAACCACAGGCCCACGCGCCGGAGCATCTCGGCAACGTCGGCATACATGCCAGTCTGGACGTCCGCAGACACCTTATAATCCAGTGCATCGATGCGCGACTTGATCGCGCCGAGCCCGAAAGCAGCTTCCATAACGATGAAGGCACGGGCGACCTGGGTGGCAGAGGCGCCGGCGACCTCTTTCATGCGATGCACGAAGACAGGGCCGGCGAGATTGACGATCCCGTTGGAAATCTCATTGCAGATGATTTCGCGGCGCAAGCGATGGTGTGTGAGCTCGCCGGCAAAGCGCTCCGCAGCTGTATGAGGATAGTAATGCGCAAGCAGGGAGGCGAAATAGCGATCGTCCGGCAGATCGCTGGCCAATAGCTCGGCGTCGAGATCGAGCTTGGCATAGGCAAGCAGTACTGCCAGTTCGGGGCGCGTAAGTGGGGTGTTTTCCTGTGCACGCCGCCGCAACACGACATCGCCGGGCAGGTATTCGACGGCGCGATCAAGCTTTCCGCGATGCTCAAGCTCGCGCATGAAACGGCCCTGAGAATCGAGATCGCGCATGCCGAGGCATTGCGAAACAGAAAGCGCAAGCGTCTGGTCATAATTGTCCCTCAGCACCTGCGCCGCGACATCATCGGTCATGGATTCAAGAAGGCGGTCGCGCTCGCCGGGTGAAATCTCTCCCCGGCGCAGCGGCCCGCTCATCAGAATCTTGAGGTTCACTTCATGGTCGGAGGTATCGACGCCCGCGGAGTTGTCGATGGCGTCGGTGTTGATGCGTCCGCCCTTCAGCGCGTATTCGATACGGCCGAGCTGCGTGGCGCCGAGATTGGCGCCCTCTCCAATGACCTTTGCGCGCAGCTCGGCACCGTCAACACGGATCGCATCATTGGCGCGATCGCCGACCTCGAGATTGATCTGGGCCGCCGCTTTCACATAGGTGCCGATGCCACCGAACCACAAAAGGTCGACATCCGCTTTCAGCAACGCCTTCATCACTTCGGCTGGTGGAGCCCTTTCCGCGGAGAGGCCCGTCAGCTTCTGCAGTTCGGGCGACAGCGGAATTTCCTTCAGGCCGCGGGCATACACACCGCCGCCTTGGGAGATCAGCGATTTTTCATAATCCTCCCAACTGGAGCGCGGCAGGTCGAACAGCCGTTTGCGCTCGTTCCAGCTCTTTTCTGCATCTGGATTGGGATCGATGAAAATGTGGCGATGGTCGAAAGCGGCAAGGAGACTCGCCTGTTTCGACAGCAACATACCGTTGCCGAACACGTCGCCGGACATGTCGCCGACACCGATGCAGGTAAACGGCTCGTTCTGGATGTCACGGCCCATTTCGCGGAAGTGCCGTTGCACCGCAACCCAGGCACCGCGTGCAGTGATGCCCATCTTCTTGTGATCGTAGCCGTGACTGCCGCCGCTCGCGAACGCATCGCCCAACCAAAATCCTCGGGACTGTGCAATGCCGTTGGCGATGTCAGAAAACGTGGCAGTGCCTTTGTCGGCGGCCACTACCAGGTAAGGGTCGTCCGCATCGTGGCGTATCACGCCTTGCGGCGGGATCACTTTGCCGTCCGGCCCGATATTGTCTGTGAGATCAAGAAGCGCATTGATGAACGATTTATAGGCGGAAATGGCTGCGGCCTGTATTTCCTCGCGGCTTCCGTTTGCAGGCAGACATTTGGGATAAAATCCGCCTTTCGCGCCGACCGGTACGATCACGGCATTTTTCACCTGCTGTGCTTTGACAAGGCCAAGAATTTCCGTGCGGAAATCTTCGCGCCTGTCGGACCAGCGGATCCCACCGCGCGCGACCTTGCCGAAGCGCAGATGCACGCCTTCCATTTGCGGTGAATAGACAAAGATTTCGTACAGCGGCCGTGGTGCGGGCAGCTCTTCCAGCTTCTGCGAGTCCAGCTTGATCGCAAGGCAAGGCTGGCGCTCGCAGCAAAAGAAATTCGTGCGCAGCGAACACCCGATGATGTTACGCAAGCGCCGGATAATGCGGTCGTCGTCAAGACTTGGTACTTCGTTCAGCGCAGCATCAATGCGGCCGTTAATCGCCTCCTGATTCTTTTCGCGTTCGCTCTCTTCAGGGGCATGGCGAGTATGGAACAACTCGATCAGCAGTTTCGCGAGGGAAGAATTCCGCGCCAGCGTCTGCTCGATATATTCCTGGCTGAATGAGAACCCCGCTTGCCGTGAATATTTCGCTACAGCGCGCAAGATGTTGACCGTGTTCCAATCGAGGTCGGCGCCCGTGATGAGCCGGTTGAAGCCGTCGTTTTCCGCGTGCCCGCGGATGATCGCCTCGAAGGCGTCCTCTACGCGCACTTTCAGATTAGAGAGGTCGGCCGGCGCGCCATCCGCACGTACCATGGTGAAATCGAGAACCGCGCCCTCACCCTTCCAGCCTGCATCGGTGTCGGGCGTCACGGGGTAGCTGTTCTCCGCAATCACGCGAAAACCAAGATTTTCCAATACGGGAAGGGATACGGACAGCGGCAGCACGTCACCCAAAACATAAATTTTCAACCGCAGTGCGCTTCGAGAATCACGCGGCAGACGATAGGCCCGTGCATTAATGCGCTCGCCGCCCTTGGCGAGCTGCTCAAGTTCGTCCAAATCCCGAACGGCTTCTTCCGGCGAAAAGGCATCCCGGTAGCGCGCGGGAAATGCATGGCGCTGACGCACAAGAATGCGTTTGCCTTCGGTTTCACCATGTGCGGCGATTAGTGTGGCGGCGAACGCATCGTCCCAGGTGCGGATCGCCGCAGCGATTTCCGCCTCCAGTGCATGCACGTCCACTTTTGGCCGGGCTCCTTCGTTACGGCCAATAATATAATGCACCCGCGCCAGCATGGATTCATCAATGGCGGGATTCGATGCCGACGGACGGCCGTTGTAGGCGCGCGCCAGAATGCCGTGGATTTTCTCCCGCGCCTGCGTGTCATACCGGTCCCGCGGCACATAAACGAGCAGCGAAACAAAACGGTCAAAGCGATCGCAACGGGCGAACACTTTGACCTTGGGCCGCTCGCCCAGTCGCAAAATTCCAAGCGCGGTATCGAACAATTCTTCTTCGCTGACCTGGAAAAGCTCGTCACGCGGAAAGGAATCAAGAATGTGCGCCAGCGCCTTCCCATCATGACTGTTGGCTGCAAATCCGGCGCGATCCAGCACATGCTCGGCTTTCAGCCGCAGAAGAGGAATGTCGCTTGGCCGCCGGCTGTACGCGCCGGAGGTAAAGAGACCGACGAACCGCCGCTCACCAATTACTTTGCCGCTCTTGTCGAACTTTTTCACGCCAACGTAATCCATGTGGATGCGGCGATGAATGAGCGAGCGTTCGTTCGATTTTGTGATGATCAGCGGTTCCGGCTGGGCGAGAAAACCGCGAATCTCTGCACTCATGTCGCCGCGATGCTCGCTGCGGCGAACGACGCGCGTTTCCATGTCCGCCAGCACGCCAAGACCCGATTCCGGCACTGGTTCAAGCGTGCCGCCCTCCGCGCTCGAATAGGTGTAGTCGCGGGCGCCGAGAAAGGTGAAATGGTTGTTGGCGAGCCATTCGAGAAACGCCACGCTTTCGTTCAGCACTTCGGCGTTCACATGCGGAGGATGCGCCTTGAGTGCTGCGATTGCGTCATAGAGGTAGGCGAGCATCTTCTGCCAATCGCGCACTGCGAGCTTCACTTCGCGAAGTACGCGCTTGGCTCCAGCCTCGACTGCCTTCCGCTGGGCGTCGCTGAGCAAATCGAGTGCAAGGACGATCACGCTTTCCCGCCCCGCCGGGCCACTGCCTCGTGCGCCGTGCGCGTCGCGATCAACCGGGATAATCGGGTGAAAGAGCGCATGAACGCGGATGCCCTGCGCCGTGAGTTCGCCGACCAGAGAATCGAACAGGAATGGCATATCGTCGTTAACGGCGATCAGAATCGTTTCGGTGCGTTCGCTGCCGTCGTCGCGCGCCGATTGAAACGGCAGCACCTGCACAAGGCTCTCGCCGGACTTGCGCGTAGCGGTCTTCTCGAAGGTGAGTTCGGCCAGCCCAGCAAGAGACTCCGGCGCGTAGCGTGTGACATCTTCCGGCGGAGCCCCCCGGAAGAGAGCGGCGAAGAAGGTCTTCAGCCCTGTCTTGGTGGCATCCGGTGGCAGCAGCGACTCGGCCGCATGCACACGGTCGACGGCCAAATCATCGTCAACGGCGGCAGCAGAAATGGTGGTGTCCTTGCGAGCGATATCAATGGTCATGCAGATTGAGAGGGGTTGGGTCGGACGGAAATTAGCCTTCGGCACCCTGCGCGGAAAGAGTTAATCTGCCGCGATGTGTACGAGTCGCGATCATAGAAGCCCAGCTTTCCCCCTTCATTTCTTACCGGTCCGTCATTTGCATTAGCAATTTGTCAACCATTCGGGCCACACTGGTGTGGATGACTCTCTCAGAGCGATAGATGGCCGCGAGCCGCCGCAGTATGGGCGTTTATCAGCCGCGCTCGCGCCGTGCGGCCTTCACCGATGCGTTGGCCGAAGCGCGGCGCGCCGTCGTGAGAGCAATCCGAATCGCCCTGGTGCGTGGCGCTGGCGCGGTGGTGTTTGTGGCGGCCTGTGCGGGCCTTTTGGCGCTGGCGACCTTCAGCCCGAACGATGCCAGCCTCAGCAACGCCACCGGTGCAGAACCGGCCAACTGGCTGGGCGGCCTTGGCGCGACGGCGGCTTCTCTGCTGCTCGAGACTTTCGGGATCGGCGCGCTTGCTTTCCTGGCGCCGCCAGCGGTGTGGGGTGCACGGGCCATGACCGGACGCTCCGTGCGTCGCCCGTTGTGGCGGGCAGCGGCGTGGCCCTTGGCCACGGTGATCGTGGCGGGCGGGCTTGGCCTGCTTCCCAGACTCAACGCCCTGCGCGCGGGAACTGGCGGGCTGTTGGGCGTCGTGATTGTCAATCTCTCAGACCATGCGGGGCGGGCGTACCATCAGGCCTGGATTGGAACCGCTGTTCCCGCATTGCTGCTGGTGCTTGGACTGCCGCTCGCGTTCTTTGCAACCGGATTGCGATTCATGCCGATCGCCCGCGGCGTCGGCAATGTGCCGGCATTCTTCGTCTGGTTGGCGGGACATCTGCGTTTTCGCGCCCCGGCAGCGGACGCTTCCGATGAAGAAGACGGGGACGCCGTGGAAGACGACGAGGCGGAAGAGGACGACGATCCGTACGGCCTCTCCGTAAAACCCGAACCGATCGCCGGCGGCCTTACCCGCGCGGATGAGCGCCGCCGCGAGATCCGGGTAAAGCGCGAGGAGCGCAAACTCGGCAAAACGGCCAAGACAGCGCGCCAGCCTGCCCTGAATCTCGGCACATCCGAATTCCAGCTGCCGCCGCTGGGCCTGCTTGCGGAGCCGGTGCAGCAGCACGAGGCCACCGCGCTCTCCGATGACGCGCTGGAAGAAAACGCACGGATGCTGGAAGCGGTGCTGGCGGATTTCGGCGTCAAGGGCCGCATCATGGCGGTGCGGCCAGGCCCCGTGGTGACACTCTACGAATTCGAGCCGGCGGCCGGCGTGAAATCCTCCCGCGTCATTTCGCTCTCCGACGACGTGGCGCGATCGATGTCGGCGGTGGCGGCGCGCATTGCCGTCATCCCCGGCCGCAACGTCATCGGCATCGAGCTGCCGAACCAGAACCGCGAAACCGTCTACCTGCGCGAGCTGTTCGCCTCGAGCGAGTTCGAGAAATCCCGCGCCCCGCTCATCCTCGCGCTCGGCAAGACCATCGGCGGCGACGCCGTGATGGCCGACCTCGCCAAAATGCCCCATTTGCTCATTGCGGGCACCACCGGCTCCGGCAAATCGGTGGCGCTCAACACCATGATCCTGTCGCTGCTCTATCGCTGCCCGCCGGACCAGACCAAGCTCATCCTCATCGATCCCAAGATGCTGGAGCTTTCGTCCTACGAAGGCATCCCCCATCTCTTGGCGCCCGTCGTCACTGAGCCCAAGAAGGCGGTGGTGGCGCTCAAATGGGCGGTCCGCGAAATGGAAGAGCGCTACCGGAAGATGAGCAAGCTCGGCGTCCGCGGCGTCGAGGCCTTCAACGAGCGCGTGCGCAAGGCCAAGGACAAGGGCGAACAGCTGAAGCGCACCGTGCAGACCGGCTTCGACCGCGAAACCGGCAAGCCGGTCTACGAGGACGAAATCCTCGAGCTCGAGCCCATGCCCTACATCGTGCTCGTGGTCGACGAAGTGGCCGACCTGATGATGATCTCCGGCAAGGAGATCGAGGGCGCGGTACAGCGCCTGGCGCAGATGGCGCGCGCCGCCGGCATCCATCTCATCGCCGCCACCCAGCGCCCCTCGGTCGACGTCATCACCGGCACCATCAAGGCCAACTTCCCCACCCGCATCTCCTTCCAGGTGACCAGCAAGATCGACAGCCGCACCATCCTGGGCGAGCAGGGCGCCGAGCAGCTGCTGGGCTCCGGCGACATGCTGCACATGATGGCGGGCGGGCGCATCCGCCGCGTGCACGGCCCCTTTGTCACCGTCGAGGAGGTCGAAGACGTGGTGAAGTTCCTGAAGGAACAAGGTTCACCGGAATACCTCGATGCCGTTACCGAAGATGTCGACGGCGACAGCGACGATCCCTTCGCGCTCTACGGCGGCAATGGCGAGAGCGGCGACGACCTCTATGACAAGGCGCTCGCCATCGTGGCGCGCGAGCGCAAGGCCACCACCTCCTACATCCAGCGGAGGCTCGAGATCGGCTACAACCGCGCCGCCCGCCTGATCGAGCGGATGGAGGAGGAGAACGTCATCTCCCGCCCCAACCACAAGGGCGTCCGCGAAGTCCTCCTGCCGGATCACGCCGAGCGATAACCCACCATTTCGATCTGCCTAACGGCTTTCGGTTCCTCCCCGCAACGCGGGGGAGGGGGACCGCCGAAGGCCGTGGAGGGGGCGCTATCTAAGCCTTCACGAATTTCAGTCTACTTCGCCACCTCACTTAACCTTTGATCCGAGGACACAATCGCTTTGAGGTTGTTTTCAGGAAATCGCGTACTCCCCTCCCCTGCGGACTAGAGTTCCCATTCGAACCTCTAGAAAATCGGAGGGGTACCCCTGCAACATTCCCATTCGTTTTACAAAAACAGGGGGGTGGGGTCCCCTCCTGCTACCCGCGACACAAGATGTTGCGGTCCGCAGCCCACGCGAGCAGTCGAACTCAAAGATTCGGCGAAATTCGTGCGCGCTATTGCATGCGCCAACCCGCACGTCGGAATTCAGTTTGTGCTTGCGATTGGAAACAGCAGCGCTCGTCATGCGCGCAAGTGTAAGGCCTGATCGCCGCTGGTAGGCGGATTATTTCGGGGTTTGATTCTCCACGCCTGCGTGCTGCGGTTACCGGCTGAGAAATAGACCAACCGTCCCCGCATTCCCGTCACCAAATTCCACGCGCCGGTTACTGTCACTGCAACGGCCGAGAGAAATCTCCCATGGAAGTTGAATCGAACAATTTTCTATAGGCGACAATGCGCTCATGCACCTTCTTTTTCCGCGCCGCAAACGAAAGCCGTCGTCCAGGCGTATCTGGTTCCACCCGCATTCGTGCCACGCCCCGGAGCGCCGGCGCACCATGATGAACCGGGAGAGCAACAAGCAACCTGCCCGCATTCTCGTTCAGCAGATATGTGCGATCACCTGCCAAAACATAGCTAACCTGCATGCAAAGGGACGTCAGGGTCTGAGTATCATGATCGGAAACCGCAGACGCTCTTCCGGAGACGGATGCCAAGTCCGCTGGAAACAACGGCTCGCTATCCCATGTTGTTGCTTCAAACACCCAAGGTTCGAACCATAACGCACCCATGTTCTGCAGTTGGTGGATTCGCGGCCAAAATGGCTGCTCCCCGCCACCGACCACTGAATGAATGTTCCTCCAACTGCCCTCCCCCTGCATTGTACCACCCAATTCCAATGACCAAACCGCGTGAACACCAGTCTCAAACACCTTTCTGCTGAACCCCTCGGAATCCGAATACAAGCGCAAGGCAGATAGTGGTGCCGCATAGGTCGCATCAGGCAGCATCAAGCCGTAGAGATCGACGAGCATCCTGAGAACCATTGGATCGCCTGTTTCACGTACCCGGCGTAAGATCGGTGTTTCGAGTCCAAAGCCGGTTACCAATTGGACAGGCAAGAAGATCGGTTCCTCGGTACTCTGTGCCTCAGCAAACCGGTATTGCGGGAACATAGGAGTCGAGGCTTCCGTTCGTTCGATCAATTTCGCGGCGATCAACTCCTCGATCGCTCTTTTCGCCCGCGGTTTACCCATCCCGGCCCGTTCCTCACATGCTTTGGCCGACCATTTGGTTAGGCGGTGGTCGGCTCCCGTACCGGCAAGCAGAACAAGGAAAGCGGTGGCAAAATTCAGCCTATTGATCGTCGGCGCCTGCCAGACCCGTTCCCACAAGCCGCGGTCCAGGACGAAAAACCTGCTACCGCGGCCAACACCTCTCTTCCGATTCAATTCTGCGGAGTCACCACTCATACTGTCCCCATCAAGGTCTTCAAGGTCATCAAGGTATTCAAGATGGTTGCGGACTTTATCAAGGTATTTAATATGCGGAACAGTGCTTGCGCAACACGAAAAATTCCGATACAGGGGGTGGGGAGTGCTGCGAGCTCGCAGGAGCCTTGGGCTGCCCTCGGTAAGGGCGTCCCCAGGGGGAATGCCGGTTAGGTGACGACCAAAGCCCACGGTGGCGCAATCGGGGGTGCGCAGGAGATAGGGGCGTCTGCAGACGCCCCTTATTTCCTTTTCAGTATTCGTGTCAGACTACGGAAATCGGGATGGTTGACGCTATCGAGGGGGGAGAGGATGGGAGTGGGAAGCGGATCTGCGCCGGCTGCATCGCAGAAAATTACCTGCACTCGCAAATCGCCCGCCATGGCAAAATCGGGAAGTGCGACTACTGCGATCGAAGCGGCTGCCGCTGCGTAGCGATCGACTGGCTTGGCGCGAAGATCGATCCTGTCTATCGGCAGCTTGTGCGACTTGCTGATCCAATTCCGGACGCCTCGGGCGATGACGACAAAGTGTATTGGACAGGCGGCGGCAGCAGCGCGAGAGAGGTTCTTTACGAGCTAATTGAGTTCGCAGTTGATCAAATCGGCGACGACCTACTGGAGAGTATGGGCGGGAACAGCGATCCGGAAGGTCTCGACACTGACTTCTATGACGCAACTTCCGACATATATGAACTCGGCGCGCCGAGTGACGATCAATTTCACGAAACCTGGCGCAGCTTCTGTCAATCCCTTCGGCACGAAAAGCGCTTCTTCGCGGACGGAGCCGCGAGGGTGCTGGATCAGATATTCAATCCGATTCTCAAAGGTGGCCGTGGCAAATTCGCTGACGCAGTTCGTGTAATCGGACCCGAGAACGCCGACCGCTTCGTTTTCCGTGGCCGGCTGGCCAATGATGAAGCCGGTCGGCGGGCAATCTATGCGTCCCCCGCCAAGCGGCTCGGGCCGCCACCACCAGCAAACGCAACAGCAGGACGTATGAATCCGGCAGGTATCAGTATATTCTATGGCTGTTCTGATCCGACGACCTGTGTGGCTGAATTGCGCGTGCCTGTTGGAGGCTCCGCGGTTGTTGGCAAGTTCGAGATCATCCGTCCATTGCGGCTGCTCGATCTAACGAAAGTCGAGAAGGCAGAGAGTGGCTTGAGCAAATTTCATCCGCTGTACTTCAAGATGGCGGACTATACGAATTTCATCAGAGGATTTCATGCGGAAATCCGCAAACCCGTCATTCCAGGGAGCGAGTCTTTGGCGTATCTGCCGCCACAGATCGTGGCGGAGTATTTGTGGTCTCAGGCCCGGTATCCAGTCGACGGGGTGATCTTCGGCTCTTCGCAGTTAAGTGGGGAAAGGACCAACATCGTCTTGTTTCCCAACGCCAGCATCGTTGAGTTGGCGGCCGACGAACCGACACGCGAGGTCACGGACATTTTCCAGCCGAGCGTAGGACCTGACGACGAGCCTATATATGAGGAGCATGTCTATTATCAGACACCTCCCAATGTTCGGCCTCAAGGCGATTACCCTTCACTAAGAGAATCCCTCTGGTCATGGACTGACCAGGTCACACCAACAGCATTGGCGCCGGCGCTACGTCTTGTGCCGGATTCATTGCAGCGGATTGATGTTCAGGCCATTACGTACGAGACGCGGCCAAACGCGATTGTCATTCGCGAAGAAACGGCGCATCAGTTCTAGCGCCGTGCAATGCATACATTACCATCTTCGATTATGACGATAGTACGCCGATTCCTCTATTGCGACTATGTGGCGAACGTCGCGTCGCGTTGAGGGCGGCGGAGAGGGCGTGTTCGTAGCGGTTATTCTATGGCGAACACGCTGGCGCGTGCTTCGCCGGCATGGTCCCCTCCCCCGCTGACGCAGGGGAGGAACACTCGAAACAGCTGCCGTGCATCACCGCAAGCCGCTGCAGCTCCAGCGCCGCCAGCTTGCGGATCGTGCGGCCGATGTTCGGCGCCAGCGATGTCGAACGGAACGCCTCTTCCGTCTGGATGGCCGCCGGCACGATGCTCTCCGCCGTCAGTGCTGGGCTCTTTGTTGCGAACGCGCTCTCGCGCGCTTCGCTTGTTGCGAACGCGCTCTCGCGCGCTTCGCCGTTCCCGGCGTGGATGAAGAGGTCGCCGGTGGAGAGCGTGCCCGTCACCTCCTCGAACATCAGCCCCGATCCCAGGCGTGCGGGAGTTGCTTTTTTGTGGCGAACGCGCTCGCGCGCGCTTCGTAATTTTATTTGGCGAACAGGCTCTCGGATGCTTCGGGTCTTTATTTGGCGAACAGGCTCGCGGATGCTTCGCTAACGCCGGCAGATGCGGCGGTGGTGGTGCCAGTAAAAGCCGCGGCGGCAGCGATAGCGATACGGATAGCGCGCCCTGCCAACGCCCACGCCAGCGTGCGCACCCACCGGGCCCACATGCGCCCCGGCGCCCACGCCATTGGCGCCTACGCCGGCGCCTGCGCCGATCGGGCCGACCTGCACGCCGGCTCCCACCTGCGCCAGCGCGGCGCCGGGGACGATGAGGCCCGCTGCCAGAAACAAGGTGGCCCAAAGCTTCATAGGGAACTCCTGTCCGTTTGTGCCCACGCGCCTCTCCGGCGAGAAACGCGCGGCTTGATGTTCCGTAACGCGCAAGCCACGCATTTGGCGGCATCGCTCGCGTTCCGCTGGCGCCCGCCTGGTGGGAACAAAAGGCGATACAGACCGCGAAAAAATTTGCCTTGTGGGGGCCGCGGCAATCGGCTTTGATTTTCCCCGCACGAGGGGGAGCGGGCCTCGCGAGCAGGAGAGTACGCTTGAAAATCATGCGCCTGATCGCGCTGGTGATCGCCTTTCTCGCGACCACCGCCCCCATTTCGCACCTGCTGGAGCTGCCCACGAAGCTCTCGCTGGATGGGCCCTTGTGGCTTTCCATCCAGCAGCATCTGTATCCGGGCTGGAGCGCGTTTTACGGGCCCATCCAGATTCTGGCGCTGCTGGTGTGCCTCGTGCTGTTCTTTGTGTCGCGGCGCGACCCGGATTACCGCAACGCCTATCTGGTGGCGGCGCTGTGCTATATTTCGATGATCCTCTACTTCTTCCTGTTCAACGACTGGGTGAACCAGACTCTGGCGCACTGGACAGCCTCCACCCTGCCGGCCGACTGGACCAAGTACCGCCTGAAATGGGAAACGGGCTACGCGCTGGCGGCGCTGTTTTCGCTGATCGCCTTCGTCACCTTGCTGCATGCGCGCATCCGCGAGGCTTCGGAGTCGCGCGCGGATGCACGGCACGCCCAGCCGGCGGAATAGTTCGATCGTCCACGCGAGGAAGCCATGTCACGCTATATCGAGAAGTCGCTGGGCGCGGGCGAGGAGATCGTTGCCGAAGCGGAGTTCCACTGGTGGTACACGCTGAAGGCGGTGCTGGCGCTGGTGTTCCTCGCCTGGATCCTGATCGGCTTCTACATTTTCTTCCGCATGATGATCCGCAAATGGACCACGGAGATCGGCGTCACCACGCATCGTTTCGTGGAAAAGACGGGCTGGTTCACTCTGTCGACAAACGAAATTGCGCTGCAGAACATCGAAGGCGTGCGGGTGATCCAGACCTTTTGGGGCCGGATGCTGGGCTATGGACATCTGCGCATCGAGGGCACAGGGGTGGACGCCATCGTGCTGCCGGACATTGCCGATCCCGTGGGCTTTCGGGCTTCGATCGAGTCCGCGAAATCGCACGTATCGCGCTGAAAGGAATTTATGATGAGAGGCCGGGGGGCTGTTGTTGATGTCGGCATTGCAGCGCTGCTGATGTTGAGCACGTCCGTTGCCAATGCAGCCGATGCGAAAGCCGGCCAGGAAATCTTCAGCCGCTGCGCCGCCTGCCACACGGTGCAGAAAGGCGGCCCGAACGGCCTCGGCCCCAACCTGTTTGGCGTGGTCGGGCGGAAGGCAGGCAGCAAGCCGGATTTCTCGTATTCGGCTGCCATGAAGGGCGCCGGCTTCAGCTGGACGCCCCAGAAACTGGACGCGTATATCGCGCATCCCGCGGAAGTGGTGCCGGGCAACCGCATGGCGTTTGCCGGCATCCCCGATGCCAAGCAGCGCGCCGACCTCGTCGCCTATCTGCGCACGCTGAAGTAGCGGCGCTTATCCTTCCAACGGCCAGGCTTCCAGCGTTTCCACGAAACGGCTGAGCCAGGCGTTCGTCTGGAACGCATCGATCACGCGATGATCGATGGTGAGCGTGACATACGCCATCGGGCGGATCTGGATCGTGTCGCCGCGCACCACCGCGCGCTTCTCCAGCTTGCCCACCCCTAGGATCGCCGATTGCGGCTGGTTGACGATGATCGGCGCGGCGATCAGCGAGCCGGACACGCCGTGATTGGAGATGGAAAAAGTGCCGCCCTGCACGTCGGCCTGCGCCAGTTTGCCGGCGCGGGCGCGCTCGGTGAGATCAGTCAGCTGTTTGGCGATCTCCAGCAGCGACAGTGATTGCGCGCGGTGAATGACGGGAACGATCAATCCTTTTTCGCCCAGCGCCGTGCCGATGCCGATATTGATGTCATCGTAGATTTCGATGCGGTCGTCGAACCAGCGGCCGTTCACCGCCTGCGCGGCTTTCATTGCGGCAATCGACGCCGCGACGAAGTACGGCGTGAACGTCAGGTTGGCGCCAGCATCCGCGAATTCATTCTTGTGCGCGGCACGGTGTGCGGCGATAGCGGAGAAATCTGCCTCGAACACCGCGGTGACATGCGGCGCGATATTCATTGAGCGCGTGAGATGTTCGGCGATCCGCTTGCGCATGGAATCGTGCGGCACGCGCGTGACGCCGGCAGCCGGTGCTTCGGCGCGGCGTTCGACTTCGGCGAGAATGTCCTCGCGCGACAGCCGCGCGCCGCTCACCGGCACGTCGCTCGCGGCGAGCCCATGCTCTTCCAGCAGGCGGCGAATGCCCGGCGGGAGTTGCGCGTCCATCTGCGGTTTTGCCGAGGGCGATGACGTCGCCCTCGATGGAGCGACCGCTGCTTCCATTGCCCGACCAATAGACGGCGCTGCCGCATCCGAGATGCGGCCCAGCACAACGCCCGGCTCCACATCCGCGCCTTCCTCGATGAGAATTTCGGCAAGCACGCCGTCCGCTGTGGCAGCGATTTCCACCGCCACCTTGTCAGTCTCCAACTCCAGCACCGGATCGTTGACGCGCACGATGTCGCCGGGCTTTTTCAGCCACGCCTTCAGCACGGCTTTGGTGCCCTCCTGCTCGGCCGGCGCGACGATATCGGCCATTAGCCCACCAGCTCCGCGATTTTTGCCGCGATCTGCTCGACGGACGGCAGCGCCCATTCCATCAGCGCCGGATTATGCGGGCTGGGGATGTCCGGCATCGCCAGCCGCGTCACCGGCGCGTCGAGATCGAAGAAACACTCCTGCGCCACAACCGCGGCAATTTCCGCGCCGAAGCCGCCAGTGATCAAATCCTCATGCACAATCAGGCAACGGCGCGTGCGCTTCACGGAAGCGAGCACCGCCTCGCGGTCCCACGGCATCAATGTGCGCAGATCGAGAATCTCCGCCGAATGGTTTTCCGCCGCCGCCGTGCAGCGCTCCACCATCGCGCCCCAGGTGACGATGGTGATGTCGTTGCCTTCATTCACCGCGCGCGCCTTGCCGAACGGCAGCACGAACTCGTCGCCGGGATAGGGCCGCCGCGCGCTCGTCGCATCCAGCATGGCGCGATGCTCGAAGAAGATCACCGGATCGTTGCCGCGCAGGCTGGCCCGCAACAGTCCCACCGCGTCTTCCGCATTCGATGGCACAGCCACTTTCCATCCCGGCGAATGCACGAACTGCACTTCGTTGGTCTGGCTGTGCCACGGGTCGCCGCATTTGAAGAAGCCGATGGGCATGCGCACCACGATGGGCGCGGCGAAACGGTTGTTGGTGCGCCAGCGCATGGTGCCGCAATCGTTGAGCTGCTCGGTTGCGGGATCGGCGTATTTGCGGAACTGGATTTCCGGCACCGGCACCAAGCCCGCCAGCGCCATGCCGACGCTGCGGCCGATGATGCCTTCTTCGGATAGCGAAGTGTCGAACACCCGCTCTTCGCCGAACTTTTCCTGCAAGCCCAAGGTCACCGCATGCACGCCGCCCTTGGGGCCGACATCCTCGCCGAACACCAGCACCCGCGGATTGAGCGACAGCTCATGTTCCAGCGCGCGCCGAATGGCCGTGACCATGTTGATGCGCTGGCCTTCCGGCGCGGCTTCATCTGAAGTGTTCGGCGGCGCATAGCCTTCCGCGTGCTGACCACCTTGCTGCTGCATCGCGCCATCGAAGAACACATGGCGCGTGACGCGCGCGCTGTCCGCAACCGCGCGCGCTTCGGCTTCCGCGCGGCCCGCTTCCACGTCGCGCCGCGCCAGATCAGCGAGTTCATTCCATTCCCCTTCCGCGCATTCCGCGGGAACGAGAAACTCACGTAGTTTCGGCAGCGGATCGCGCGCCCATTCGGTTTTTACAAATTCCTCCGACTTGTAGGTTTGCGTGTCCTGAAAGGAATGTCCTTCCAGCCGCGGCACGGTCAGGCGCAGCAAGGCGGGGGCGCGCTCGCCGCGCACGAAACCGACCGCCTCTTTGATAAGGGCACTGGCTTCCGCCGGTTCGGTACCATCTCCGGAAAGGATACGAAGATTGCGGAAGCTGTAGAGATTGCTCGCGATATCACCGCCCGGCGTTTGCAGATGCGAGGGCACCGAAATGCCGTAGCCGTTATCCTCGATGTAAAACAGCATCGGCAGCGACAGCGTGGTCGCCATGGTGAGCGCCGACCAGAAACCGTTGGTTGCCACGGAAGCATCGCCTCCAAGCGCGACACCAATGGCGTTGCTCCATTCGGCATCGTCCAGAACCTTGCGGCGATATTCGATCGCCTGCCCCCATCCGGCGGTGGGGGTGAACTGCGCGCCGACGCCGCCGCACATGGGCAGCGCCGACGGCCCATTCGGATTGGGATAGTTGAACACCGCACCGATATCGCGGCCATCGGAATAACCACCTTCGCGTCCCATCGAAGAGCCAAGCGCGTCGGCGATCGCCACCCCCAGGCTCAGCAGAATGGGGCGCGAGCGGTAATAGCCGCATATGGCATCATGCCGGTCCGTCAGCTGCGTCCCAAGCAGCACCTGCGCGAGATCGTGCCCGCGGGCGGAGAACTGATAGAAAATCTTGCGTTCCGGAACGAGCGTCTTTTCTTCCAGCTCGTCCAGCGCGCGGCTGACATGCACAAGATAAGCGACGCGCCGCCAGTCGAAGGCGGGATCGGGCGCGTTGCGGGCCGCGGTGGATCGTTGTTCAGTTGCCAAGGACATGGCGGGGGCTTACCCGCAGCGGAAGGGTCTTTCAACTGACGCGGAGGTGTTCGGGCCCTAACTCGATCGTCCGCTGCTTATGTAGCCCGCGCGCGGACACACTGGCCGGCCGGCGGGTCAGTGCGCACCAGCTTCGGCAACACCTCGTCATGCGCGCCGCCACAGGCGATCCAGCGAAACTCGTGTTCCATTTCCTTCGGATTGCGTTCCGCGAACAACGTGCCGAAGCCGTTCGCAGGGACGCCGCCGGCGGGCGCGCCGGTGCCGCACAACCGAACGGGATCGGCCGCGTCCACCACGCAATAGGCGAATTGCACCTCGAAGCCGCAATGGTTGCGGAACCCGACATCAGCCCCTTCGGCTTCTACGCTCAGGCATTGCGAGGGTGTCGCCGGTGCCACGATCTTCGCCACCGTTTCAGCAGCCGGCGCAACCAGCGCTTCCGGCGCTGGAACGGAAACCGCGCCGTCGATCAGATGTACATTCGAGGCGCGCACCGCGACCGGCACGGCGGACATCTCTGGCATATCCACAGACGCCGCAGCTTTCGCAACCGAGCCGCGATGGTTGCGGGTTACGCGTGCAGGAGCGCTGCCCTTGCTTTGCGGAGTGCCGTCCGCCTGGAATGGCGCGTTGCCGGCACAGTTCACCGGGGCGGTGAACCCTACGCGAACAACCCCGAGCTTTGTGGCATAGGCTGCAACCGCCGCCTCGCGCTCTGCCTGACTGAAGAAGTGGCCTTCCGGATACCAGACGCTGCACGTCGAAGCCGAAGCCGGCGGGCTGGCAATGGCGAGCCCGCCGTTGGGTGTGCGGCTTAGCATGGCGCTCTCGCCGCCGGCGTAATCGATGATGAGCGCCGCATCCATGAGACGAAACAATCCACGGACGTCATCGCCGTCGGCATCGCTCGACACCGTGCCCTGCGTGCCGTTGAGGAAGGTGAGATAACCCGATGGGATAGCGCTGCCCGGCGGCGTCGTCAGCGAAAGGTTTCCGCCGGAAGCTGCAATTGAAATCGCCGTTCCATCTGCAGCCACAAGCTTCTGGCCCTTAAACCCATCGAGCCAGACGGGAACGGAGACCGCGACAGAAGGTGATTGCGAAACCGCGCTCGCTACCACTGTGGCGGGCGATACCGAAGCCGCTACCACCGGAAGTGGATTTGCGCTCGCCTTGTTGTCCGCCGATGCCACTGTTGTGCGCGTCGCGGTATCCGAACCGTTTGGCTTGGCGCCACTCACTGCGCTCTGAGAGGAATCGCCTGCGGCTGTGGTTTTGTCTTCGGGGCGCCCGGCAATCAGGGTGCCTTCGAAGTGCCTACCGTCTGCCCACACAATCTGTCCCTGACCCGCCGCGGAGCCTTCGATGAAGTTTCCCGATATCGACTGCACCAAGCGCCCGCCCAGCAGGAATGTGGCGGTACCCGGACCTTCCGCGCGCCGATCCGCACAGGCGCCGGACCACATCACCGAGTTGGCGGGGTGACTGTCCGTGTGAAGCACATAGCAGCGGGCTTGCGGATCGAGCAGCCACCGTGCCGCTGTCGGCTGCGCTGGCGTAATCCCAGCCGCGAAGGCGGAGGTTGCCTCCAGCAAGAGCATCGCCGCAAGGCTGGCTGTTCTCCGCCACATGGCTGTTCTCCCGTGCTGCGGTTAAGACGCGTGGGCGGCGCCCGGAGTCTTTGGCAGGCTCATCAGCATGAGGATGCTGAGCAGCTCTTCCTGGCTGAGGGGTCCATTTTCCGGAGAGCTGACCCCGGCTCGCGCCGCGACACACGCCGCACGCGCATAAAGCAGCTCGCGGTTGAACGCGGCGTCAGCGGAGTTGATGAATTTTCGGCACGAGTCGGCTTGATATGAGGCCAATTCCTGCGCAGCTGCGGCACAAGGTGCCATCGCCACAATCGCCACTGCCAATACCGTCCGCGTCCACATGGTTGCCGTCCGCCTAATTTCGGCCCCAATGTGAACCGCCGGGCCCGAATGTCGACGAGGATCGCAGTTCGGGATGAAATGACAGTTAAGGAAGACGCGCGCAGTTGTATGAAACGGTGCCGTCCTGAAATGCAACCAAACGATAATTTAACTTTCCTTCGGGCGGCGAGTCGCGGAACCCTGTACCCCCTTGTTCGTTCATGACGCGCAGAGGGCAGACCTTCGAAACCTGGGAGATTCTGGGATGAAACAACTTATGAAACTGGGCGCCGTGGCGACATTCGCGCTCGGTGTTCTTGGCATGGCGTCCACGACTGCGTCAGCGGCCATCGTTTGCAACGGCGCCGGCGCGTGTTGGCATGTGAAGCGCGCCTATACGTACCCGGCGGAGGCCGGCATTGTCGTCCACCCCAACGGCTGGAGATGGGGTCCGCGCGAGCGCTTCACGTGGCGCGAGCATGTGGGCCGCGGCTACTGGCGGAACGGCGTGTGGGTGACGTTCTGATCGGCAGCCGATCGATTGCATGAAGGGCGGAAGCGAAAGCTTCCGTCCTTTTTTTGTCCGGCTTAATGCCGGGCACCTGTGCCGGCGAGAGCGCACACGGTTAATGGCGCGCGAAAACATGTGACTCGCCAATGACATACGAAACTATGCATCCGGAAGTGCGGAAAAACTGACATCCTAGTTGCGCCGGAGCCCGTCTTCACGTAAGGAAAAGGCCTATCGGGGGCGGGATGGTCCGGCTTCTCGATTCTCTCTCTGGGGAAGACAACATGAACAAGTATCTGATGATGAGCGCAGCTGCGGCACTTGTGAGCACAGCGGCGCAAGCCGGTACGGCCGTGCATAGCTGGACGTTCGGCACCGCCGGCGGTGGCTCGTACTGCGATGGCGGCACGCTGTACACCAACGGCTCGTCGGTCTGGGCGTGGCGGCACACCAACAACAACTGCGCCAGCGGCGTGAGCACTGGCAACGGCCGCACTGGCAAGTTGAACGGCTTCGGCAAGGGCGCCGACATGTCGGACAACCTTATCGCGAAGAACTACCTCTCGTACTTCGAAACCATCAACTTCCTCCTGCCGAAGAAGATCGCGCAGGGTAAGCATTGGGAACTCGACGTGGCGTTCACCGGCACGACGGCGTTCACCGGCAACAGCGGCGTTTTGATCAACGTGTCGCCGGGCGCCCATCAGGTGACCAGCCATTCCAAGAAGAGCACTTCGAATGCCCTCAGGACGCTCGTTGCGGTCAAGCGCGCGAACAAGGGCCAGTAATCGGCTTTTTTCCACGGAGCAGCGGCGCGAAAGCGCCGCTGCTTTTTTTATTGTGAGTGCGCAACGCCTACCGCTACTGTGGTTTCTGCGCTCATTTCCCTATTTCTAGATTCAGATCATGCCATCCGGGTTGCCACCAGGCGTTTCGCCAGATTCTCCGCTGGGCCAGCTGCTTACGCAGGTGAACGCGTTGATTGCCGCAGGGCGGGTGGCCGATGCGATCGAGCCGTTGAGCGAGGCCATCGAGCTTGCGCCGAATTACGGCCGCCTGTGGATGGGCCTGGGAGTCCTGCTTCTGGAGACGAACGAGCCGGCTGGCGCGCGGGAAGCGCTTGAAATGGCAATCGGCATCAATCCCCGCCTGGCTGTTGCGCATTGGCGGTTGGGAATCGCCTTGCAAACTCTGGGCGAACGCGAGCGCGCCATCGTTGCGCTCGAAGAAGCGGTCAATATCCGCCCCGATCTGGCCGACGCTTACATCCGCCTTGCGCTCCTTTATGCGGAAACCGGCCGCCGCACCGATGCGAACTCCGCCTATCGCCGGGCAGCGGAGGCCACGGCCGATCCCGGGGAGAAGGCGGTGCTGCAAGCGCAAGCCTGCCGGATGGAGGGCCGCGACGAAGAGGCCGAAACCGTTCTGCGCGCGGCACTCTATCAGAACCCCGAGTTGCCGTCAGCGCATGGCGTGCTGGGACAGATCCTGGCCAGCGCGGGGCGTTTTGACGAAGCGTCACAGCACTTCGAACTGCAGGTGGAGCGGTCACCCGGCGCCGGGCTTCACTGGTACGACCTCGTCCGCAACAAGAAAATCACTCCCGCTGACGAGGATATCCTCCGGCGCATGGATGCCGCGCTCGAACAACAACCATTGGACGATCTGAACCGCTCACTGCTGCTGCTGGCACGGGGAAAAGTTCTCGACGATCTCGGCCGTTACCAAGATGCGATGCAATCGCTGGACGAAGCGTCATATCTTCGTGCGCGCGCGTTCTCAATCGACATTCGTGCGTTCGAGAAGCATGTCAACGACATTGTTTCGCTGTTCAGCGCAGAGTTCGTCGCCGCGTGCGGTTGCGGAAACGATGAACGGACTCCGGTGCTGATTGTGGGGATGCCGCGCTCGGGAACGACGTTGATCGAGCAGATCATCTCCAATCATCCGGACGCTGCCGGCGCTGGCGAGCTTGCCTTCTGGATTGACCGCCTCAAGGATTTTCTGGCGGAAGGCGCGCAGGCGCCGGGACAGGACTCCCTTCAGGCAACCGCAACCGCATACCTTGCCCAGCTCCGTAAAGTCTCGGGCAAGGCCCGGGTGAGCGATAAGAATCCCTTCAACTTCCTGGCCATCGGCCTCATTCACATGGCGTTTCCCAGGGCGACCATCATTCATAGCCGGCGCAATCCCATCGATGCCGCGATTTCGATTCACCTGACCCACTTCTCCCGATCCTCAGGCATGCCGACCGGCGGCGAAGACCTGGTCCGTTATTTTCGCGGCTATCGGCGATTAATGGAACACTGGCGTCGGGTGCTTCCGGAGGGGCGCCTGTTGGAGGTTGAATACGAACGCCTCGTCACGTCTCCTCACACGGAAATCCGCAGCATCATCGATCATATCGGGTTGCCGTGGAACGCATCTTGCCTCACCCCACATGTCAACAGCCGGTTGGTCCGCACACCCAGCGGATGGCAGGTGCGTCAATCCATCAATACATTCTCTGTCAACCGCTGGCGGCACTACGAACCATGGCTGGGGCCGCTTGCCGCTCTGCTTGCGCCGCCTGGACAAGACGGGACTAGCTGAACTCCGGAACGTCAGGATAGCACGGCAGCACATCGCCGATGGCATCCTTCATTGGCTGAAGCCACTGTTCGTAGTGCTGCCAGACTTCGATCTTTTTCTTCTGGATCGGCTGCCGTACCTGCTGCGAACTCGACGTCCGCACGCTTCGCTCCGTCTCATGGAATCTCACGCAGCTCTCCTCAAACGGCAGATCGCAAAACGCAAGCAAGCGGCGAATTTCTGCATCGGGATCGCTTATCAGATTTTCATGAATGACACGATGCACTCGCCCCGGAAGGACCTTGTCGTAATGCGCGGTGAGTTCCACATAGTCCCGATAGTAGCGGCCAATTTCTGTCTGATCGTACGCGAGAAGAAGCGCGCCGGGTGCAAAGGCCTGCTTGTAACAGGAGAAGCCGCATGCCAGCGGATGACGCCGGGCATCTATGATCTTGGCGTTCGGGAGAATGAGCTGGATCAGTCCGATGTAGAGAAAATTGTTGCCGCCTTTGTCGGTGAAGAACGGTCGAGCCTGTTTTCGCTGATAGCGGGTCCGCTCCAGATAGCTCTCCCCGAGTTCACGTAAAGCCGGACCGTCCAAGCTTGGCAGCACGTCCGCAAAGGTGCTGCCGCGATGCTGCTGGATCAGTTCTCCGACCATATTGCCCATGTCTGGCAATTCCATAGTGCCTTCGACCTGTGAGTGACTGGCCAATATCTGCTCAATCAGTGTGGAACCGGCACGCGGCATCCCGACAATGAAAATTGGCGCTGGAGATTGGCAGCCCGTTCCCGGCCGCTCGGCAAAGAACTTCGGCGTGAAAAGTTTCTTCTGTTGCTTTACCTCTTCATGAAGGCCGTCGGCGTTGTAAGAAATATAGGGTCGCCGCAGCTCGTTGCCGCAGCGGTAGTGTTCGAAAGACTCTGCATATTCACCCTCCTTTTCGAGGGCCGTACCGAGAGCGAATTCCAGGTGGCAGCGTAGCCCATCGGATAATTCCTTGCTACGAAGCTGCTCTCGCATGTTTGCGATCTCAGCGGTGGAGAACTGATAAGTCTTGAGATCGGCCAGCCCCCACCATGCCGATCCGTAACTCGGCTCAAGTTCCAAGCATTTCCGATAAGCATTCACGATGATGGAATCTTCCAACCCAATCGCACGAGCGGCGTGCCCATAATTCAGCCAGAATACGACGTCGCTGTCTGCATTCGGCTGCACCTCATGGAAGTGACGGATAGCTTCCTCGCGCTCGCCGAGCATAACGAGATTGGAAGCCAGGAGAGCTTCAAGCCGTGGATTGCCCGGTTCCTCCTCCAGAAGAATCCGAGCCTGGGCGTTGGCGCCTTTCCAGTCCATCAACTGCGTCAGCGCTGTGGCGTAAAGTTCGCGCGTGATTGTGCATCGAGGTGCCAAATCCAATGCCCGCTTGAGAATCTCTGCCGCTTCACGCAACCGGCTCATGCGAAGCGCTAGCTCGCCCAACATTCGGGTGGCCAGCACATCCGTCGGGTTCACATTGAGGGCTTGCTGCAGCATGCTCTTGGCTTTGAGGTCCTCGACTCCGGTTGCGGTGGCATCCTCCAGAAGTTTCAATTCCTTGACAGACAGCGAGGCGTGCCGCGCATAAGCTCGCGTTGCTTTGGTGCGATCCCCTTTTTCTGCCAGCTCATTCCCCAAAGCGCGCCAGGCAGCGGGATGACTGGGCTCAAGCGCAACCGTACGGGTCAGATGCTCTATGGCTTCCTCTGACCGGCCCTTGCGGCTTAAGAGCAAGGCTAACTCGTAATGAACGGCCGCGAGATTTGGATACTCCCCGACCATCCACTCCATGAAGCCGCACGCGTCGTCCTCCGCTCCCATGATCTTCAAAGCCGACAACAGCAACAACAGGGCCTGCGGCTGGCCCGGAACGGTGTCCAGCATCTCGCTGGCCGCTGTCGCGGAGGCTTCAGCGTCTGTTACGAAATTGGCCGCGGCGCTTTCGAGCCTTGCGGACAAAGCCTCCGTGCCCGACCCCTGCGCCTGGGTATCCATCACGTCCTCTAAATCCCCTCTGGAATAGCCGGATATGCGTCAAGAACCGAACCGAGCGCTGCTTTAAGAGGGCCAAGCCAAGGTTCGAAGTGGCGCCAACGCCCAACCGAATCGGTGTACAGCGGCTGCCGTACTTGCTCCGAGCTGATCGTCCGAATGCCCCGTTCGGTTTCGTAAAATCTCAGACATTGCTCCTGAAACGGCAGTTCGCAATAGTCGAGAAGCCGGCGTATTTCCGTCTCGGGATTGGCGACCATTTCTTCGTAGACTACGCGGTGGATCCTCCCCGGCAGAACGCGATCGAAATGTGCCAGCAACTCGACATAGGCGCGATAGTACCGCCCGATGTCTTGCAGGTCGTATGATGGCCCCTTGAGCGAGGGAAAAATCTGCTTGAAGTTCGAGAAGCAGCACGCGAGCGGATGCCTGCGGGCATCGATGATTTTGGCGTTCGGGAGAATCGTCGCAATCAAGCCCACGTGACGGAAATTCGTGGGCAGTTTGTCGGTGAAATGCTGGCGGTTCAGCTTTCGGTAGGGGCGGCAGCGCTCGAGATATTCCTCACCGAGTGCGCGGGGGTCCTGTCCCCGAAACAGTTTGGAATCCAGGCTGTCGTCCGGCTGCTCTTCATCCGCTTTCGCCGTTTCCTCGATCTTGCGGATAAGCGCAATTAGCGACAGCAATTCACCGGTGCCCTCGACGGACGAGTGGCTCGCGAGGATCTGTTCGATGAGGGTGGAACCAGAGCGGGGTAGTCCCAGAATGAATATTGGATCGCGCGAAGGGCAGCCCTGGCCTGCACGGGCGGAAAAGAATTCGCGCGTGAACCACTGCTTTGCGCGCGGGACTTGCTCCAGCACCTTTTCGATGTTGTAGGGATTTTGCTTGCGAACCAGCTTGTTCCCAGCGTCGTATTGCCCGAAGGACTCCTGGTAGGCATGCAAATCCTCGAGCGCCTCACCGAGAGCGAAATGCAGGAATTCACGATTTTCATCCGACACATTTTCGCGCGCCAGCTGAGCGCGCATTTCTTCCACGTCGGATGGCTCAAATCTAAAGATTTTCAGGTTGGCAAGACCCCACCAGGCCTGACCGAATTGGGGATCGAGCTCCAGCACCTTTTTGTATGCCGCGATGCAATCTTTCTGGCGTCCTGCAACCCGTAAGGCATGGGCGTAGGCAATCCAGCCTTTAGGAAGTTCGGGAAAGGCCGCCAGCAGTTCTTCGGAATAGCTAATAGCCTCCTCGATCCTGCCGCTTTCCGAAAGCGCCACAGCCTTCAGGACTCGATACTCTGGATCGTCCGGCTGTTCCTCCAGCAAAATGTCGATCTCTTTAATTTCATCCCCGGGCCTCAACTGCTGGCGAAGGGCCGAGATGCAGCCCAAGCGCGCGCTTCGGAACGATGGCACCAATTCGAGAGCGCGGCGGAACATCTTCTCGGCCGATTCGAATTCGCTGGCCTGCAGATAAATCTTGCCGAGAGTCTCGAGAGCATTCAGATCGGTGGCATATATGCCGAGATATTCGTGCAGAATGTCTTCCGCGATTTCGCGTTGCTCGAAATCGGGGGCGCCGACCTGCTCCAGCATTTTCAGGTCTGTGATCGAAGAGCCGTACTGACGGAGGTACGCATCGGCCGCTTTTTCAGTTTCTCCGAGCTGCACCAGAACGTCGCCGAGTGCGCGCCAGGCCTGCGGATGCATGGGCTCCAGCTCGATCACCAGGGAAAGGGAGCGGGCCGCGGCTTCTTTCTCGCCCATCGCATCCAGCAGGAGCCCCAACTCATAATGGACAGCGGCGATGGCCGGCAGCTCCGTTGCCATCTGTTCCAGCAGCGCCCGCGCACCGGCCAAATCGCCCCCAGCACGTTTGGCGTCGATCAGCAATTGCAGCGCCTGAGGCTGGCCCGGAGCAATTTTCAGAAACGCCAGCAACTGGCTCTCTGCCTCATCCGGTTCGGCTTCCAGGTGCTGGGCAACGGCAGCGAGCCCACTCCACAAGAAGCCAGCGTGGTGTGCGGTTTGTATCTGTTCCATAGTCAATCATTACCTTTTCCCGCATCCTTCCCGTGGGTTGCGGGCAGGCCCACTACCTTTGCGGCTCGGTTTCGCTGGGCAGAACTATTTGTTACCGGGCCATCCCATCGGTGTCCAGCTTTGTACGGCCAAGGCAGTGCGTGTCTCTTGGCGGACGAAAGTTGTCGCGATAAAGTCCGTTGGAACAGCGGCGGAGCAACCTTTGATGCGTGTGGCAGTCATTCTTTTTTTTCTCGGGGCGGCAGCCCCAATCGCCCTCGCGGGGGCACCACCGCAAGCCAAGCCGGATCGCCCGGCCTGCGCCGAGTATGTAAACCGATATTGTGCGGACGTTCCGATGGGGAAGGGACGGAGAATTGCCTGCCTCGCAAAGCACAAGGCGGAGCTCAACCCTGCATGCAAGAAAAGGCTTTTGATCATGCAGGAGACATTTCGCAACGCTCAAAAGCAGCTGGAGGCAAACAGAAAGCTTCCTGCCAAGCAGCCAAAAGCAGATGGTGCATCCTCACAACCACCAAAGCCCAATACCCCCAAGTAGGCCGACCGCTCTGCATCAAGCACCTGCGCGTCGCGCCGAACCCTACCCTGGGCGCTAATTAAGGTGCGTGGATTTTACCCATCTTCACGACTTCGAAATCCGATCCCGTCACCTGACGCAGTTCGCTCACCAGGTGATCGTTGTTCCAGCGATCGTCAGGCGCGCCGGAAATGTACCAGTTGCTGCCGTTGTCGGCGACCATCATCCCGTAGGTCTTCAGCGCCTGCAGAATCGCTTTCGTTTCCGGGCTGAAATTGTCCGGAATCTGATAGCCGGCCTTCAGCCGGACGCGCATGCCCATGGGCGGTAGATTGGAATCGTCATTGTCCGAGGCCCAGTGATTTGCCGGTTTGACATAAGCGCGACGGGTTTGCGCGACAGTGAAGCGGAGTGCGTGCGGTATCAGGCCTGCCGCCACTTCATCGTAGCGCACCAGGCCTGGAAAGATCGGCAAGCCGGCAGCGTCCGCGCTGGTCCAGCCCGGCTTGGCCGTCGGCCGCACCTTGTCGGAATCGAGGTGGAAGATGGCGCCCACATCGGCGCGCCAACTTATGTCGTCGCGCGGGAAGCCGCGGCCCAATTCGTACAGGCGATTGGTGTCGCGGTCGATAACCAGCACATGCCGGTCGCCGCCGAATTTCTTGCCGTCGTCGCGCATCCCTTCGATGGGCGCATCCATGGGCACGGGGTATGGGCCCTTGTCGCTTTCGTCTTTGTAGGCCTTGAGGTGGATCGGCACGTACATCTGCGAATCCGGCACCACCACATACGGAATGCCGATGAGGCTGTGCTGGTAATAGCCGGCGCCGAAATCAGGATGCAGCCCAGTCGAAAGCCCAATCGAGGCGATCAGATTGTCCGAATTGGGATCGACCGCCGCCTGTGAAATATCGGTGTTCCAGGCGTTATCGGCAGGAAACGGTACTGCGCCGTTCAAGTTCGCGCCAACGCCCAGATCGGCCCCGCTCATATCGCCATACGTGGTGGCAAACGATGGCGCCGCCGCGATGATCGTCGCGCACGCCAGCACACAAGGACCAAGTTTCATCTGAAAGCTCCAGGCGGACTGCGGGTGCAATCCTGCCGAAGGATCATGGCGAAGATGCGAAGAGGTCAATTCGAAAGGATTTCTGCCGTTAATCGATGGTGAGCAGCGCTGCTAAAGGGCCGCCGAAGCGTACAATCAGAAGGTCCGCTGCACGGTGAAAGCGAGAAAATCGCGGTCTGCCAGCCGTTGCCGCAGAGGCGAGCCGATGAAATGCGTGAGGGAAAGACTACCCTCCCAAATCGTCTGATATGTCGCCGATACGCCAATTTCCACATTTCCGGTCTGCGCGCGTTGCGTATCGTCGATGCTGGAATTGCCCACCAGCCCGTAGCCGAAGCCGAGGGGCACCCCTACGTCCAGCCCGGGAAACACCTGAAAATATTGCGGCGTGAAATTCGCGTGAACCGCCATCGCAAAGCGATCGGCATAGGCATCGAGGGCTACGGGATTTTTGGTAATTTCAAGCCTTTCATTCGCAGCGACTTCAAAATTGAGATCGGCGCGCTGCCAGAAATCCGTGCTGGCAAAGATGGTTTCCGTCGAAACCTGTCCATGCATCGTATTGCCGACAGCGTAAAGCGGATGGCTGCTGTTGTTCGCCATGATGCCCGCTGGCACCGCCTGCGGGTCGCTGTCGAGTGGCATGTTGCGCCGGTACGACAGCTCGCCGGCCACATCGCTGTCGCCGGCATAGGTGCTGAAGCTCGCGCCATAGAGTTCGATGCCGGTGGGATACACGAGCCTGTAGGTGCCGTCGCTGGGTGAGGGCGCGCCGAAATACAGATAGGTTTGCGGATCCTTCGCATTGTATCGCAGCGCATAAAATCCATAGTTGAATTCGTCACCGCTCACCTGCAGCGAGACGCCGAACTGGCCCGTATCCGGCGCATTCAGATTGCGCTCGCGATAAAGGAAATGACCCGGCGCGAGAATGATTCTCTGGCCGCCCGCGTCCATGAAATCCAGGTAGCTGAAATAGCTTCCCGAGCCCGGAAGCTCATCCTTTCGCCAGGCGAACTGGTAATAGGCGCCAAACGAAACATCCTCCGATAGCTGCAGCGCGATCGACGTTTGCCAAACCGGCAAGAACTCTTCCTTGGTGTAGGAAGAAGGTTGCGCAAGTTCTTTGATAACGTCTGTGGGCGCCTGGCCCGCGGCGATGCTGTTCTCGCCGAAGAAAACGCTTTCGCCCCACAGCAAGGCGTAGCGGCCGATGCGAAGACTCGCCGGCAAGTTTCCGATGTCGAAGCTGCCATGCAGAAAGGCGTCGCCCAACTGGACGTCTTCGCCATGCAGAGTGTGAGTACCGGAGGTGAATTCGTTGTGCGGAACGGTGAACGGGTTGAACGTTTGCGGTGAGTCGTTGTCGTTCTTCTGGTTGTAGGCGGTATCGTACCAGCCCAATCCGCTGACGCGGAGGCCGAAATCACCCTTCGTCAGCTCGAACTCGGACAGCAAGTTGAGGCGGTTGGAAATCAGGCCGGGAGAGAAATTCCGGTCGCCATCGTCCCAATTGGGATTTTCGACCAGCGCCGGGTCGCGAGAAAACAGGCGGAAAGCCGCGGTGTAGCTGAGCGTGTTGTCCCATCTCACATCCAGGCCATCCTCGTGATAGAGGTCAGCCGCGGACACGGCTGGAGCACGCCACCATGCGATCACGACAATACCGGCCACGACGCGCGCGGCGCGGACGCAGGTAAGCCAGGGCATGCGTGCTGACCCCAATCGCATAATATTCGGGAGCCGGCGCTCCTCCCCCCCCAATAGAACCACAGAAGCCCATGAACCGCGCCTGAACAAGCGTCTTTTTGCCGATCGCCGCGGCATGGCCTGTGTCGTTCTTTTCGCGGCGGCCCTTGCCAGCGCGGCCGCGCTCGCCGCCTCGCCACAAGAGGTGGAGCAACTCAAGACCTCCCTCTCGCCCACGGGCGCCGAGCGTGCCGGCAACAAGGAGGGAACCATCCCCTCCTGGAGTGGCGGATTTACGGCCGCGTCGCCCGGCTATCGTGCGTCGGCCCCGCATGCCGATCCTTTCGCATCGGAAAAGCCGCTCTTCTCCATCACGGCAGCCAATTGGGAGAAATATGCCGACAGGCTGCCGGAAGGGGCGAAGGCGCTGTTCCGAAAATATCCGGACTACCGGATGGACATCTACACGACGCACCGGACAGCAGCCTTTCCAGCGACCGTCACCGAGAACGTGTACCGCAATGCAACGCGCGCGCATGCCGCGCCGGAGGGAATCGCTTATGGGGTCGAGGGCGCAGCAGGCGGCGTTCCGTTTCCGATCCCGAAGAACGGCGCTGAGGTGGTGTGGAATCATCTGCTCGCCTATTGGGGCGCGGCGCGCGAGCTGCACGTGAACACGTATGTGGTGTCGCCGGACGGTACTTCGCAGCTATCGGCCGGCTACAACGAGATCGCGGATTTTCCTTATTACTACCCCGGCGCGACGCCCACATCCTATGGCGGCTACTACTTCAAGACCCTGCACATCCAGAACGCGCCGCCGTCGCATGTGGGCGAAGGCTATCTCGATTGGCAACCGATCGATACGGCGCGCTACAAATTTGCAGCATGGCGTCTGCTGCCCGGAGAGCGCCGCGTGCGTCGCGGCCCTTCTCTCTCCTACGACGTGCCCGATCCCGAAGCCTCCGGTTTCGAAAATCTGGATGAGTATTACATCTTCTTCGGCGGCCCCGACCGTTACGACTGGAAGCTGCTCGGCAAGAAGGAAATGTACGTCCCGTACAACAACAACCGTTTCTACCAGCGGCCTGCGTCCGAAATTATCGGCCCGAAGCACGCCAATCCAAGCGACCTGCGCTACGAATTGCATCGCGTCTGGGTGGTTGAAGGAACGCTGGCGGCGGGCAAGCATCACATCGTGCCGCGGCGGCGGCTCTATATGGATGAAGACACCTGGCTCGCGCTGTACAGCGATTCCTGGGACGAGAGCGGCAAGCTGTGGAAGTTCGCGCACGGCACGACGTATCTGATGCCGGAGGTGCCGGCGCTGATCCTCGGCAGTCAGTTCGTCTACGATCTGGAATTGGGCGGCTACGTGTTCGGATTCTCATTCAACGGCGAGGGACAGGGCTACCGGATCACCGCACCGCATCCACCCAGCGCGTTCTCGCCGGAAGCGCTTGCCGCCCGCGCCGTGCGCTAGGACTCAAGCCCCGTATAGGCGAGGCTGGCCAGCCGCTGCATTTCCGCCGCCGACATTTCGCCCGTCATCACAGCGCCCAGAACATCATCCTGCCAGATGCAGACCCGCAGATTGCCCTGCTTGTATTGATCGAAGCGAGGCGGTCCGGAGGGGTGCCGCAGATACAGCGCAAAGAGACGGTTGTCCTTGTGCCGGTAAAGCAGCTCAACACCCTTCGCGCGCGGCGCGCTTCCATACACGCGCACGCCCACAAGGTGGTATCCCATACGCTTCAGGTCCGGCACAGAGACACGCATCGCTAGCGCCGAAGCGAGCGTTTGGCTAACAGCGCCGTCCTGCGCCGGCGCATTGACCGCGAGCACCTGACGCGGCGACAGGACATCATTGCGTGCGGCCAGCGCCTCTTCGACGATCTGCTCCTCATGCGGCGCAGATTGTCGATAGGCCAGCGTGCCACCGATGATCAACATGAATGCCGCGGCGATCCCGGCAATCGCTTCAATCGAGAGGAAGCGCAGCGGCTGCTTGCGCGGCGCGTTTTCGATCATGCGAACCCAGTGCTCGGGCAGTGGCATGTCCGCCACCGGCCCGTAGACCTGCGCCAGACGCGCCTTGTCGGCACGGAAGAGCGCCACGCGTTGGCTGAGATACGGATCGGCCGCCACGGACGTCTCCAGCTCGGCATATTCCTGTACCGACAGCTCGCCATCAATCAGCGCGTGCAGCTGTTCATCAGGGATGCGGACGGGGTCGCTCATTGTCTTATCTTCCGGCGTTCGTCGAGCGAAGCGACACTTGCCGTCGCGCGCTCGCTGCCGCTCTCCAGTGCGTTGCGCAAACGCTCCCGCGCCCGCGCCAGCCGCGACATGACCGTGCCGATCGGAATGTGCAGGGCTTCTGCAATCTCGCGATAGTTCATGCCGTCCAATCCGACCAGCAGCAGGATTTCGCGATGCTCCGCACTCAATGTTGCCATGGCAGCGGTGAACTCATGAAACGGCGCACGGTCAGATGGCGGTACACTGATGGCGAAATTGTCTGCCAACTCGGTTATGTCCTCTTCGATTCCGCGGCTGCGTTTTCGCCGCAGCTCATCGATGTAAAGATTGTGCAGGATCGAGCGCAGCCAGCCGCCGAGCTTCTGCCGGTCGCGCAAGCGGTCCGACTGCTTAAGGGCCCGTTCGATACAGTCCTGGACAAGATCGTCTCCATTGGCGACGCTTCCTGAAAGCGCGACCGCATACCGGCGCAATGTCGGCAGCTGCGCGATCAAGGCGCCGGCAAACTCCCTTTGCGCATCCGTCTTCAGGACAGCCCCGCGATGCGCCGGGTTGCCTCGGCCCTCCAAACGGCGCTCTGCGAGCCAGGTTTCTCGTCACTCCAGTTCCTGTGCATCCGGCTGCCCCTTGATCGGCTACAACGTACAAGGACGCGTCAGCGGCGGCATTATTCCCCAGCGCTACGGCTGGCAAATAAAAGCGTCATGAAACTCATGGAATAGGCTGCCCTTATTTCCCGTCCCGAAGACGTGGCGAGCCAAGCGCCGCCTTGTTTATTTCCGGGAAAGGAAAGTCAAATGAAACTGAGAGTTATTCTCGTATCTGGTCTTGCATTATTTGCAGGCCCAGTGCTCGCGGCAGAAGTGGTGAAAGCTCCTCCTGCTGCTTCGAAATACGATGTGGTGCTGTTGGACTCGGATCAGGCCGGTGTCGCAAAGTTTACCGATCCCGATCTGGTGAATGCCTGGGGAATTTCGCAACAGGGCAACGGGCCGCTCTGGGTCAACGCCAACGGCACGGGTCTGTCTATCATCTATGATTCCACCACCGGGGCAAAGGAATTTAGCGTCACCATTCCGGGCGGCGCGCCGACGGGGACGGTCGGCATCAACCCGATAGGCGGATTCATGATCAGCAAAAATGGCAGGTCGGGTGCAGCTTACTTCTTGTTCGATTCGGAAGCCGGCCTGATCACCGGATGGAATCCGGCGGTGGACGCCAACGCGGTTGTCGCAGTGGACAATTCGGCAAAGAACGCCGTCTATAAAGGCCTCGCCCTGGACCAGACGGACAAGCTGATCTTCGCGGCCGATTTCCACAATAACCAGGTGCAGGTTTACGACAGCAACTTCAAACTGGTGAGGACGTTCACCGACAACAGTCTACCGAAACGTTTTGCGCCGTTTAACGTTGCGTTCCTGAATGGGCAAGTTTATGTCGCGTTCGCCAAGCGGGAAAAGGGCGGCGACGACGAGATCGACAAGCTCGGCCTGGGTTACGTCGATGTCTTCGATACCAGCGGAAATCTCGTGAAGCACCTGATCGCCAATGGTCCACTGGACGCACCATGGGGCATGGTGATTGCGCCCAGCGCCTTCGGCAGCTTCGCCAATGATCTGCTGGTCGGCAATTTCGGCAATGGCTGGATCAACGCGTTCGATCCCAATACCGGCGCCCAGTTGGGAGCGCTGTCGAACAAGCGCGGAAAGCCCATCAAGCTCGACGGGCTGTGGGCCTTGCAGCCGGGACCGGATAATTCCACGGTAACCTTCGCGGCGGGACCGGGTGGTGAGAGCCACGGATTGCTCGGCCAAATCGTCGTCCACTGACCGCTTCACTAGTCTGAAGAAGGGCCCGGGAGACCGCCTCCGGGGCCCTTCCTATTGAGGCCAGGTGGGACATTTGGTCCACTCAATGCGCGTTGCGCATGACCATCGCACCGCAGGGATTGATGCGCGGGGCCCGGCTCGAATGTGACCGTTGTGACCGGTCCGGACGGTGAAGCGCGTGGGCCTTCTCGGCGATATTGAAGTCGTCGCCTGCAAGTAGGAACGTAATGCTTTGATGCTCCGCAAGTGCCATTCGACCTTGCGGAGCTCCTTTCAGCGGGAGGCCGCACTTTGAACAGGCACGATCGGAATTGGGCGGAAGCGTTCGCCCGAAGCACGCAGCTGTCGCGCCGCAGCGTTGCGGCCAGCGGTCTCGTTGCAGGTTTCACGCTCTGCACGGGGCCGCTGAATGCGGCCACCATCATCACCGATGCGAACGGGTTAGATGTTGCCGAAGTGCGTATCCCGGTATTCGATTCCGCCAAGAACAATGAGCGGCAAATGCCCGGTTATCGGGCGCGGCCGAAAGGCAAATCGAACCCGCCGCTGGTGCTGGTGGTACAGGAAATTTTCGGCGTGCATGAGCATATCCGCGACATCTGCCGCCGCTTTGCGAAGCTCGGCTATTACGCCATCGCGCCATCGCTCTACTTCCGTTATGGCGACCCAGGAAAATACGGCATGAGCACCGCGCAACAGCTCATGAGCGACATCGTCTCCAAAGTGCCGGACAGCGAGGTGATGTCCGATCTCGATTCAGCCCTGCAGTTTGCGGGCGGTGATGGCGCGGATGCGAACCGTGCCGGCATTACGGGTTTCTGCTGGGGCGGGCGCATTGTCTGGCTCTATGCCGCCCACAATCAGAACATGAAAGCCGCGGTTTCGTGGTACGGCCAGTTGCGCGGGCCGCAGCCCCCCAATCCGTTGCGCTCCAAATATCCGCTCGATCTGGTGAGCGGCATCAACACGCCCGTGCTTGGCCTTTATGGCGGGCAGGATAAGGGCATTCCGGTGTCGGATGTTGAAGCGATGCGAGCGGCGCTGGCGCACGCTGGCAAACGCAAATCGAGGTTGCAGGAGTTCATGGATGCGGGTCACGGCTTCTTTGCCGACTACCGCCCTAGCTACAACGAGAACGATGCGCAAACCGGCTGGCGCGAACTCCAAGCCTGGTTCAAGCAATACGGCGTGGCCTAAGACGCGCCGTAAGCCATCGCACTCTCTCGGGTTTCAGTGGCCGTGGTGGTGGTTGCCGCCCCCGTTGTTACCACCGCCGTTGCCACCGGCATTATTGAAATGCGGGGTTGCGGCGCGTTGACCTCCGAGGCCATTCCCGCCGCCGAAGCTGCGCCCGCCACCGCCCATGGCGTTGCCGCCTCCGAAGCTGCGGCCGCCGCCAACATTGCGATTGTTGGCGAAGCCGCTTCCGCCCTGCCGCGCGAACCCATTTTGCCCGCCAAAGCCGCCATTGCCGGAACGCGCGAACCCGCTACCCGTGGTACCGCCTCGGGAGAAGCCTCCGTTGCGAGAGATGCCGCTGCCGTATCCGGAACGACCGTAACCGCCTGTGGCTCGTGACGAGCCGCTGCGCGATTGTGCGTAGCCGGTGCCCGAGCGTGAGAAGGCGCCTGAACGATGCATCGAAACTCCTGATCGCGCAACGCCGGAAGAGCGGAAGCTGTGCGTTGTCATCTCGTGGCGCCCGACACCGTGCATTGCGACCCCACCGCGTCCGTGCATCGCCGATGGCCCGCGAATGTGGCCGCCCACGTGTACGCCAAGATGTGGCGCATGCCCGGCACGATGCTCGTGTGAAGCGATGCGCAAGCCGCCATGCGCGGAGGTTTTGGGCACATGATGGTGCATGATATTGTGCCCGTGGCTGACCGGCAGGCGGCGGTGGAACGCCGCCGCGAAGCGCCGCGGCTCAAAGCTGCGATCGACAACACGGCCGCGGAACACTCCGTAGTGTGTCCAGCCGGGAATGCGGTCGATGAAGCGCCCATAAACTGCCGGCTCAACGAAAGACGCGCCCAGGCTTGGCGCAAGCAGGTCCGCCACCGTAACGAATGACCAGAGGTTGTAGAACTCGTCGTCCGTCATATCGGCGTACCAGTTGCGATAGCCGTACCAGTTTGCCCAGTCGTCCGCGTAATCGCCTTCGCCGTCGTAATCGTTCGGAGGCATGGGCATCCACCCGACATGGCCTTCGCCGCCGCGCCACACCACCCATGACGGTGCCCAGGTGTAATCCGGCACCCACATCCAGCGATACGCGGGATCGGGATCGTAAGCCCAGCGGCCATAATGATCGACGATGTCGCCCGCATCGTTGTCCGCCACCCAGGTCATGCCGTATTCGTCATTGTTCTCCCAATGGCCGTCGCGGTAGGGGCGGTAATCGGCGGATTCTGCTTTGGGGCGCCAAACCTGGCCCCAGCGCGGATGATCCACCCATTCGCCATAGGGCGAGAGCTGGTCGTGGAAGTACTGGAAGCTGACCTTGTCGTCGCCGGAGGTGTCATCCGTGTCGTCCGATACGGTTGTTGCTGCCGCCGGCATTGTCGTTGTGTTTGCTGCCATCTGCGTGGCAGGCGCTGGGGTGTTTCCGCCGCCAACGTTTTGAAGCTGCCCACCGAGCAGTGCATAGCTGATAGTCACGAGCTGCGGCGGTGTGCCCTGATTTTCGCGAATTTGAATGGCGCCGTTGCCGATGCTGTAGGACTGCACCACGCTCGATCCCGCGTTTGACAAATCGGCTGTCGCAAGGCGTGTAAGCTTTCCGTCCTGCATGCCGTACACAAACAGCACCTGCGAGGTGCTGCCGCCGGTGTTGCAGCTGCCGACGAACACGGCCTTCTCACCGGCATCCTGATTGGTCTGCCCGGATACGTCGCCGAATTTCACATCGCTCACGAGCTCGAACTGATATTTGCCGAGCTGGTAGGCGCCATCGTGCAGCGGGATCGTGGTCACAGCCGCGGATGTCAGGTCAGGGTCGGCGCAGGCCGTGCCGAAGATCTCGACCGGACCGTTGCGGAAATCGACGCTGCGGATATCGTGCTGGTTCTTCCAGTAATAGACGCCGCCAGCGCCCGCTACCACCAGGCCCGCAGCTGCCGCCGCGACGATCATATTACGATTGACTGCCATGTTTTCCCCCAACCCCGCGCTCTTCGCGCCCTTTTAGTGTGTCACCGCTGAAACTTTGCCGTGGACGAACACGACACTGTCTGTCCCGTAACTCCAGGTTTCGCGCGCCTTGCTCTGCGCGCTCTTGCCGCCTGGATCGCCCCACGCCAGCACCACTTCCTCCGGCCGCATGCCAATTCCAATCTGGCCCTGCATGATGAGATCGGTGTCGCGCTTGCCGAATCGCCCTAAGAGGTAGGTGCGGCGCTCGGCGGGGTCTGTCGGACCTTCCTGCTGTTGCAACGCCGCCTGCTGTTGCTCCGGCGGTTGCGATTGCGCCTGCTGGATCATCTGCTGACATTGCGCGATGTAGGGCGTCACCCGCGGATCGGTCGCCAGCACCCCCTGCTGCGCAAGATCGGACGGATTCATGTTGAACTGGCTGGCGAGGCAATCCTGTGTCTGCTGGTCCACCTTTTGCCAACTGCTGAGAACGACGGCGTTGCCCATCGCGTTCAGGAAAGTGCCAAGGATATTGGCGCCGTCCGCCTGCGCGGCCGTCGCGAGAGAGATCGCAAAGCAGCCGCCAAGTAATGCCCGCCCAAGCCACGGGCGATGCGCACGCAAGGTTTCCATGCGAGCAGTCCCCCAACTATTTTTCGACTAAGGACCTGATACAGTTGGCGAAATCGCCAAGCCCCAACGCCAGGTTCTGTTCTGTTACGACAACTTTAGTAAAAAGATATGTTTTTGTGAAGGGGTATTCTACTTAGGGTTACCGAGCGCGAGGCCGCCCCTGTCGTTCGCGTCCGTTGGCGAAGATTTTTTCAGCAATGCCTCTTTCGTTATTTCTGGCGGGATTTCTGGCTGCGTCGGCACCGGACCACGGCGAACACAGGCTATGGCAGTTGTACGAAAAGCGGGATTTCTTTTCCCTGCAACGGGATTTGCCAGCGGCTTCGTCCGCGGATTCAGCACGGCTGCAAGTCCTTCGCGCGCAGACAGCTTCTGCTTTTGGACGATACGAAGAGTCCAACCGCATTTTGCGCGCCGTCTTGCAGACTAACCTGTCGGATGCACCGTTGGAGCGCGCCGCGCGCGAGCGGCTGATGCTGAACGAGCGCGCACTGTTTCACTATCGCGCCGCGCTAGCCGCCATTCTTCCGGCGATGCACAGCGCAAGTTTGCGAAATCGCGCGAAGCTGCTTGTGGTCCTGCAAGACGTGCCGCCGGAAGTTCTTCGCGTCTCCGCCGGATCCGTCATCCTGCATCTCGATCATTTCGGCGCAGTGCAAGTATCGTCGAACCGCACGCTCCTGAATCTCGGCGTCGATACGGGGGCGAACTTGTCGGTTCTTTCGCGCTCTGCCGCGCGTCGAGCCGGTCTGCACATCAGGCCGGCCGGGTATCGCATTCGTCTTGCGAACGGAAAAACTGTCTACGCTGACGTTGCCGCGGCGCGATTGCGGTTCGGACCCACCGTTGAACTCTCCAGCGTTGTGTTCCTTGTGCTGCCGGATTCCGCTTTGCGCGTTGCCGGTCGGCAAGTGCTCGATGGGCTGATTGGGCTGCCGCAGCTATCGCAGCTGGGCGATATTCAGTTCAAAACGGATGGCACCGTTGTGCTGAACGCTGCGCATTCCGGGAGCATAGAAGAACCAATCGCACTGATCGAAGGCGATCCCGTTGTGCAAGTGATGTTTCGTACCAGGCGGATTCTTTGCCGCATCGATACGGGATCGAATCGCACGGTGTTGTACGGAAAATTTCCGAAGCAGATGTTCACAGCCCTCGGGATAGCCGAACGCACAATTCAGCTTCGACATCCGGTATCGCTGCTCCGTGCCAATCAGCCGTATGTGAATTGCAGCCTCGGCCGGGACGCGTTGCGGCAGCTCGAGCCGTACACGCTCAACCTGCACACCATGAAACTCGGTGTGAACTAGCGCAGGAAGACGCGCACTTCGCTGGTGCGGACCGACGGGTCTGTGGCGGAGGAAATGTCCATCCGTGCTGCAGGCACCCCCATCTCCGTCATCGTCTTCATGACATCCTGCGCGTGGCGGCGGGCATCGTTCTGCGCCGTCTGCACCGCCGCAGCCGTTCTGCGCGTCGGCGAAACGCCGACCACATTGAACGAGGCGCCGGGTTGATTCTGCAGCGCCTGCGACAGGGCAGCGTAGAGCGTCTTCTGGTAATTGGTGTTGGCGCGGGCGAACTTGATCGACACGATCGGCGCACCGGCAGCAGGAGGTGCTCCTGGCGGAGGTGCCGCTGCCGCCGCAACCTGCGGCGCGGTCGCGCCTGTTGCGTAAAGATCGCCCGCCTTGATGCTGGTTGCGAGCTGCGCCAGCCGGCTGCGCTCAGTTGACAACATGGCTGTCTCCCGGCGCAGATCGGATGAGGCATCGCGCGCAAGCCGGTCCAGCACCACCGCAATCTGGTTGGCCTCGTCTTCCAGCACCGTCAGCTGCCGATGGTCTTCATCGACCGCGCCCGGAACGTCCAATGTCTGCTGAACCTGCGTGACGGCGCCCCGCACCCGCGTGGCTTCGCCATTGATCTGCGCGATCAGCGTGTTGAGTGCATTGATGTTCGCGGTCAGCTGATCGAGCGCGCCTTGTGCCGCGTTCCATTGCGCCACCAGCTCGGGATTGCCGCGTGTGGTGCCGAGCTGCAGTCGTGCGGAGATTTGCGCCTGTGCCTGATAATAGGCGGCGAGCTGCTGGGCGCTCGATCCGCGCAACGTTGCGTATTGCTGGCCAGCGCCGACGGTGCGGGTCGAGGCATCCTGCAAGCTCGCCCGGATGCTGACGATAGTTTGATTGACGGCTGTTCCCGTATTGGCGCCGGGCACGATGGTGACCGCGGCCACGCCAGGGGAGCGCGTTGCGGCAACAGCCGTGCGAGCGGGAGGCGGGGCAGCCGTCGCCTCGCCCGGAGCAGGGGCTTCCGCCACGGGAGGTGGCGCCTCTGCCGGGGCAGAAGCTGGTTCACTTCCGCCAGGTTCTTCGGATGGCAAGGTGCCGGGCATCGATCCCGCGGGGGCCTCTTCGTCAGAAGGCGGTGCCGCTGCGGTAACCTCGGCTGCTGAGGGCGCGGCTGGAGCAGCCGAAGCATCTGGCGACTCCGCCGCTCCCTCGTCAGGCGCGGGTGTGGTGCTGGGTTCGGCAGCGGGCGCGGCGTGGCCGAATAGCGATTCATCGACGCTGGCGCAACCGGAAATCGCGAGGCCCGCACACAAGGCTGCCGCAACAAGAAATGGCCGCATCTACAACTCCGCTTTGGCGATCGCCGCCCCATCTGCGCCTGGCGCAGGTCACGGCCGGAAACCAGAGGTCCGCAGGGTAAACAGCCCAGCGGCGGCAGTCATATCCATGCGATTACAAGCGGACAAGGGCAGCGCATGCGGGCAGGCAAGGCATTGTGTTCTCGCAAGAAACCGGCATCGATCACGCGGGATGAGCCTTGCCAATGGTTGCCGTCATCCCTAGGTTCTGCGGCCCCGCGCACCCGTAGCTCAGCTGGATAGAGCACCAGACTACGAATCTGGGGGTCGGGAGTTCGAATCTCTCCGGGTGCGCCAGTTTTTTCGCAGAAAACCTGGAAATATTTTTAGAGTCGTTCCAACTAGGCTCCGCGGTTTGCAGTTGGTTTGCAAAATTCGTTGCTTGCTCGTTCTGAAATACATTGCATCCGACGAGTCCGAACAAGAGATTTCGGGACGGCGTGGGGCCGCTCTAGTGGATGGTTAGGTGATGCCAGCGAGCGAACGGTGACTCTAATGCGGACGCATCTGCAGGTCGCCAAATACCCGAAACCACATCACCGTTGACGCAGGAATTGGATAGCGAACTACCCTCTTCGGATTCTTTCGAAAGTGTAAAATCCCTTAAGAACACTAGCGCCTTCTCGTTGAAAAAATCGAGAGGACATTTAGAGCGCCTTTCGCTCGGCTTCCGCTACCTGCAACTTATCCCACGCGACTTTCAGCACCGGCGCGAGGCGCCCGCGTGCTGCCGAAATTTCTTGACTAATGCGTTGCAATTGAATCGCGCCGTCGCGTAGCGAGTGAACAAGCTGCTCCTGATGTGATCCGATTTCGGCCTGCACGCGGGCGAGTTCGCCGGGGTCAATTGGTTCATTGGGGTTGTAACGAAAAGTAGCTTCCTTCGCGCGCCGCCAGTCAAGCAGCTGCTTTGTGAGAACCGGGCCGAAGCCCTTAACCGCAGCAATTCGATGCTCGGCAACGTCATATGCGGTTTCGATTCCGAACGAGGCCAATAGCGCGGCACGACCGGATTTGACCCCCGGAATGTCCGCACGGTCGATTCGGAAGCGGTCTAAATAGCGGCGGCGCTGAAACTCCCGTTGTTCCTCCCGCAGCTTTGCGACGCGCCGCGCTTTTTCGTTGGGTAAATCTCCGAGCGCAGCTCTTAGCTTCGCCAGATTGTATTTCGTGGCGTCGAAGCCTTTTACCGAGGCTTGCGTATCCCACTGCTCTGCCAATCGGTTCCAATTACCGGTCGCCGCAGCAATCTTTGCATCCGCGGCGGCTCTTTTTGCAGCGGGCACGCGGGGCCAGATGACAGCAGCCGCAACAAAGGCAATGATGGCTAACCACATTGCACCTGGGGTTGCCTGAAAAGCCATACATCCAACAACTCCGAAACTAGCAGCTGCCACAGAACCGACTTGCCGATACAGCTTGGTACAGCCGTCCGGCAGGTTTGTTCCAGGCGGCGGCTGCCAAGGCAGACTAGAAGGCAGTGGCGGGTCGTCCGGGGGCCTTGGCACGCGCTCTATGGCTTGCCACAGGGTTGCTACGTCGATTGCCTTGCTTGCAGTGGCTTCTATTTTGAACCCAAACAGTCGGACCCCGGTTCCGCGCTCCACCTGACACCACGGACAGCTTGCAAGGTGCTTCGGGTAGAAATGCGCGGCGCTGGCCGAACACTGCTTTAGTGATTGCGCAAGTTGCCCGATTTGATTCAGCCAAGCTAACGCTGTCGGGCGCGGCGGACTCTGCACCGCAGTTTTGCCGGACGAATCTGTCTGCATGACTGTTTGGGCCGAGAACGCCGCCTCGAAAAGCTGCGCAATGCTCGGCCCGAATGTCTCAAGTGGAACGGTGTGTGGCGGGCGGGCCATTCCCATCAGTGCAGCATTCGCGCCGTAGGCAAAACGCCGCTCTTTAATGGCCCGCTCAATCGGCATTTCACCTTTGTGCAACGGCACACCCGCATATGGATGGCGTCCCATGAACAGAAAATGGAACAGCATTACTGCTAGGCCGAACAGGTCATGATTCTGTGTTCTTACCAGTCCGCGAAAGCTGTGGTCTTGCAACTCGGGCGGTGTGAAAAGCGGAGTGCCTACATCGCAGGTATAACGCTGGCCGTTAATCGTTACCTGAAAAGAGTCGGTGTCAATTAAAACGACCTTGCCATCACCACCGACCAGCATGTGGCCCTGATTTATGTCGCCAATGACCTGGCCAGCCGCATGGATTGTGGCGAATGCCCGCGCGATGTTGGCGGCAACGTGAACGAGAAACCGAAAGTCGGCAGAAGGGAATGCTACCGCCCGACTCTTTGGACCATACAGTTCATGTGCATCTGCCCGCGAAGGAATGCGCGGCATGATAAAGCCGCAAATGCGGCCGCGTTCATCTCGGATTGCATCAGTTGGCCACGCGGCAACCTTTGTGAGTGTGTCGTTGACCGCATTTGCCATCGCGGTAACTTTCGCGACCTTCTGCGCATCCGGCTCTTGCAGGTATAGCTTCGCCACAGAAGCGTTCGAGCCCTGAATGGCGCAGATCCTTCCTTCTCCCCCTCGCGCAAGCTCCATTCCGAGGGAGAGTGGTGCGCGCGATTTTACCGTGCTGTATTGCGGCACCGTTCATTCCACCCGGGACGCGATAACCAGCGTAAGGTCATCGTCCGCACGCTCGCGGACCCGCGGGGATTCCAAGAACGCTTGCAGGTGCTGAGAAAGCTGTTCCGCTTCCCCGGCTGATGCCACAGCACGCAACGGCTGCAACACGCCCTCGAAGAACCCGCTATATGCCGAACGGCTAGCATATTCGATTGCCAACGGTTCAAGGCCATCCGTCATTACCGCAACTTCGCGGACCTCCGGTGCCAGTCTGCTAGTCTCGATGTGGTCTGGCGCATCAGGCTCAATCACAAATCTGGTTGTGTTCACAAACTCCCCGTGCTGTGGCCAGAACACCCAGGACCATGCGTCGTCCAGCTTCACGGCAATGATGCCGTCGCCTATCTGCCCAGCTGCACTGCCGTCGGGGCCTAACGCTACCAACAATAATGTGGATGAAAGTTCGCGCGGCTCGATTTCCATTTCTGCCGCCTCGTCAAGCACGCGCTGGCGGGCAACCGCCATTGCGGTTTGTACCGCTTCCAGCGGGTCCACGCTGTCTGCTGCGAAACTCTCTTCCAATGAGGCTATGGCCGTTGCGCTGGCAAGTTCGGCTCCGAGGTCCGCCTTGCTGGCACTTCCAGCGCCGTCCGCCACAGCAATAAGCATGTGGCCAGAGCTGCTTATCTTGCAGGCAAAGCGGTCTTGGCAGGGCGTGCCTACCTTGATGTGCGATGTTCCCGTGGCCTTGGCGGCTGAATAACGCCACATGACATTATCCGGCCGTCGCCCATCCTTCCGGCGCGGTTGGATTTGTTAGCGGCACTTGCTCGCCGGGTTGCGACCGTGCGACGCCGCCAAGCGAGTTGGAAAGCCATACGAACAGTTCGCGGAAGGACATGCCGCGCAACTTCAGTGGCGGCCTGCTTGGCACCGCAATTGTCGCGAGCTTCGCCATGTCGGCGCCTTCAACTCCCACGGCGTAAAAGGCAAACGACTTTCGTGCTTCGCCGTCCCGGACGGCGCTAGTCGCAGCCGTTACGTCGTCGGTAGATGCGCCATCGGTGATTAGAAAAATCCAAGGCCGATAATAGCCTATGCCATGCTGTCGATATTCGGCCTTGCGGGCATTCACCATTTCGATGCCGCGCGTAATTGCCGCTCCCATTGGGGTGTCGCCTTGTGGATTCAACTCTGGCGCGGCAAACGCATCGACGGTGGTGAACGGTTGCAACTCTGCTACAGGGCCGAAAGTGACAATGGCCAGTTCGACCCTCTTAGCCGCCATACTGTCACTGCGGAGTTCTTCTGCGAACGTGCGCAACCCATGGTTCAGGTGCGCAATCTTTTCGCCTGCCATTGAGCCGGATGTGTCCAGCAACAGCACGCAGGGGCAGCGCGGTTCAGGATTGGATACGAAATCCACATTGCCAAAAGGCACCTGGTCTAATCCGGACATTTTACCCTCTGATGTTCATGAGAGAAGCCGACTGACGCCCAGCACTGATACAAGCGCGATGGGCGCGGCGAGCAACACGCAACAGCCCATTGCTGCACCCGCCTTACGTTGGCGGCCGGAACGGGAGAGCGGAATACCAATCTGGCGCGACAGCTTTGCTTGGGCTTGTGAAACCCCAAAGGCGCGCCGCCACGAAAAAGAAAGACCCGGTATGCCCCGCTTACGTGCCATCTGAAATGCCCGCCTCCCTTCCCCGACTATGCCGAATACCCGGTACGCGTCAAAGAAGGGCAAGTATCTGGCAGAATACTTAGTAAAGGCTGAAGGTTGACGGCTTCGTTTCTTGTCGCAAATCATCGCAGAATGGCAACGGCAATCGGCATAACCCTCATCGTCGTGGCGGCACCGCCTTCGGATGGTCGCGCCTCGCACCTGCCCGCCGTTGCGACCGCGCTTCCGCAGCTGGGGTCGCAATCGCCACGGTAATGGCGGCATGGTACCTGTTCGCCGGTTAGTGGTGGTTAGGGCTGAGATTATAGCGGCGGAAGTTGGTAGCTGTTTATGATTCTCCGAAAACGCATCAGCGCGGTGACAAGAGCCAGCCTAGACATTCTGCTTCTTGAGGGGGAGACGAATGAACATCAGTCGATTCACGCTATTTCTCTCTGCGGCGCCTCTTTGGCTTCATGCAGCCGCCGTTGCTTCAGGTTGTTCTCAGCCCGATCTGGGCCCAGAGATTTAATGCGGAACTTATCGCGCAGCAGTGAAGACCTCGTTCAACCTTGCTGAGGACGGCACGTTTGTGACTCCGGACCAGTACAGCGGACTCTCCGAACTCTTGCAGTCTTTGCCCTCTGACGATCAGATGCGTGCTGAAAACAACTATGCGCCGCCGGGTCCGTCTACTCGAAGTGCTGCGGAATCCAAGAATGTGGATCTGACCGCCTAAATCGCGGCGGTGAAACCCGGCGAAGGCGATCACGATTACCACGTGATTATCAGTGACGGGCCGCTCGGGACCGGCACTGTGTTTATGAATATGGAAGTGAGCGGGCTGCCACGGAATGGTTTTCAGAATGCCGAATTTGCCCGCGTTCGGCAGCAGATAATGGCAGTCGTGCCAGAGGTTGCCCATCATACCGGTGGCTACATCAAAGTGACCGGGTCGCGGCCGGTCCACTTGGAGGGCTCGCTGTTCTTCGACGGGGACCACCGGGCAGGATGCGCGAATGGCTGCCCAGGACCTTCATACGCCAAGCCCACCACCGTCTGGGAGATTCACCCGGCCTATTTCTTGGAGCCCTCCACCGCGCCTAACTTTATAGCGCTCTCGGTTCGATCACGTTCAATCGTAGCGGCTTCGCTCCCGAACGCGACGACGCCGCCTACGCAAACTGCCGTTCATCATCGCGTGTCGCACTACGTGAAACGGAAAACGCATCGTCTACGAACGAAAACGCACCGGATCAGCAGGAGACAACACCCCTAAAGACGTTGCGTAACCTTGTGAGCGCCAACCTTGCTGCGATGTGATTGGCAGTACACCCGGAAAGCACGCCGCCTCACAGACTACTTCAGCCAGCTAGCCATGCCGCCATGATGCGAGCACGTCCGTTATGATGCTGGCTCATTGAATCGCGTAATCCTTTACGAAGCCATAACTCACGCCGCCGTCAATAAGGTGAGTGAATGTCCTCTCGGCTCCCTGTCGGAACCCCATAGTGGCCGTGAGCGCGGTAGTGGATAAGTCGTGTTGAACCCTGCGGCTGCTGGCTAGTGTAAAACCGTATAAGTCCACTATTGCAGCGAGAAACCGAGGCTGACGACCTGAAGCTGGTCCACGATGACGGCACTCTGAATATGGCGGACAGATGTGATTCCCCGAGAATATCAGATTGTCCGATTCGGATATTCGCAAGTCCCAAGCGCTCTTTGTCTTGTGACTATCCCGCATAACAGGCCCAGGATTGGATAACTCTTACCCCAGGAGCTTCTGGCATAATGTGGGAGCGGGCGACTCTATTCAGCGCTATCGAGCAACCTCATCGCAAGGCTGCTGAGAATAAGGTAGGCGCATCGCTCAATCACTGGAAACGCGTACGCAGGGCAGTGGAGTCTCTGAAAGGCCCCCGCCAAGTTCTGTATTGGCAGTTGAAGCCGGTCGATGATGGATTCGACGTGAACTCAATGGGTTGCGGATCAAACCGGCGGGTCTTACCGAGCGATTGATTCCTATCGGAACGTCGCAAGCCGCCCTCGCGTTTTTATCAAACGAGGTCTGATGGAACGCCTGCGCCCATTCCTACCGAAACGACCGCCGCCTCCATTGGCGCGATATACTATTGCGACCGCGATGGTGGCTGCCTCATTTCTGATTGTGGCTGGGTTGCGGCAGATCGGTGGATCGTATGGTTTTTTCATTCTGTTCCCCGCGATCTTCTTCGGTGCAATCGTGTTCAATCGGGGTACGGGATTCTATGTGGTCGCGCTTGAAGCTATCGGCCTATATCTCCTGATGAGAACGCCGGGGAGTTTAATGCCGCGAGGACATTTCCTCGCCATCCTGTTGTTCGTCATTGTCGCGTCGGGTTTGGCGTGGGTGAGCGAGAGTCTCCGGCGAGCATGGCAACGGGCTGTCGAAGCCGAACGCGCCAAGACTCTGCTGCTCGAAGAACTCGGCCATCGTACCAAGAATAACCTCGCGATGGTGGTCTCGATATTGTCCCTTCAACTCCGAGCAGCATCGAATCCTGATGTGCAAGGCGCACTGCAAAACGCTCTCTTACGGGTTCGCGCGATCTCGGCAGCACATGAGCATGTTGAGCGTGGGAAGGCTGCCGAGCGCACGGACATGCGGGACTACTTGGAAGAACTGTGTCATCAGTTGGCTGATTCTCTACGCGGCCTGAGGCCCATAGCGATCATTCCAGAGATTGAACGCATTGAAATGCCCACCGCGCAGGCGGTGCCGGTCGGTCTAATTGTGAACGAGCTTGTGATAAACGCACTCAAGTATGCGTTTCCTGACGAAAATAGCGGCACCGTTCGCGTCAAGCTGGAACGCGGCTCATCTTATACGTTGACCGTCGAGGATAATGGCATTGGCTGCGAAAAGGCTGCTTCCCATAGCAGCACAGGCTCTCGGCTGGTGCAGCTTCTCGTCGAGCAGCTACAGGGGTCGTTGTCGCGAAAATCATGCGAGCCCGGCTGCGCGGTTATGGTTGCGATTCCATGAGCCCACGAATTAGGCTGCGGCAACTTCTATGCGGCCAAAACCTAACAGCCCAAAGTGCGATACCAGCGGCGAACAACAGCGCAAGCACTCCCCATCTCCGCCAGCGCGGCAGTCGCGCAAACCCGCTCCCGCTCTGATGTTGTCGCGTGATATCTGCTCGTACCAGCCCACGACTACGGAAGCACCTTCAACACGCCGCCATGATGCGCACAGCGGCCCTTTGCTGCTTTGCTTGTGCTGTAGGTTGCATCATTGCATTGCGCGGTCGCACCTTCCGGAATTGCGTTCATCGTGCCTGCCTCAGCCGGAACCGTGTAGCCTTTCGCGAGGCATGTCTTCGACCATGCTTGGTACGATCCGGCGGCGGTCACCACAGGCGTTTGGGCTTTCCATGCAGCGGTGCAATTGGTCATTGTGTCGGCGTGAGCGGCGGTCGTTAGGATCACGCTGGCAAGTGCTGCAACAGTTATCACGCGCATTGTAAAACCCCTTGCGTGTAAAAGCGGCCCTAGCGTCCCGCCTACTGCCGAACTCTCGCCACGCCCCCATGATGCGAGCAACGCCCAGATGCAACCTTGACTGTGGTGTACGTGCCGTCCTTGCACTGCGCGGTAGCGTCTTCCGGCAGTGGCCCTGTCATGTTTGCAGCTAACGAAACGTGGTAATCCGCTTTGAGACAGATCGTGGACCACGCCTTGTACGTTTTCGCTGCTACTGCATCGGCGCTCTTAGCTTTCCATGCAGCAGCGCAATTTTTCATTGTGTCGGCATGTGCGGCGGAGATCGTGAGCAAGCTGGCGAACGCGGCGAGTGTAATCAGGCGCATGTGGGTCCCCTGTGTTTGGACCTGCAATCGTGGCGCATACGCGTCACGTCTTCAAGAATCTCAGGTAGAAGGCTGCGAACACCAGCACGATTCCGATGTTCGATATTAGCCGCTCCCAAAATCGGTTTCGAAAGAACGCGAAATCTACACCGACGATAAGGGCGACCATCGCCAGCACGTAAAGCGCCACAACGAACCGTCCGTCCATTTCGACCTCGCGTGCAAAAACGGCCCTAGCGCAGCGCGGAGGGGGCTATTTGTCGCCAAGGGCCGTTCTCTGCGTTTGCTCCCGCAAGGAGACAAGGCAACCGCCGCGCTTCCGTTCCGTGTACCGGACTCTTAGCGCGCCGCATGTTCCGCCAGCTAGACAACAGGGCTGGAAACGTGTTCTCATATCGTTCTATCAGGGAACGCCATGCGCGGCGGCGGCAAATGGACAAAGTGGAGACGTGGCGAAGGCCACTCGCTTTCGTTCGGGAACGTGCGCGACCTAAACGGCCAAGTCTCGCGCCGCGATGACGGCTGGCGAGCGATCATCGGCGCGATGCATGAACGGGATTTTCCCGACAAGCAAAGCGCAATGGCGTTTGTGGAAACAGAGCTTCGCCGCAAATGATGGACGTGCTTGTAGATTTGCACAAATACTGTGCGGCGCGCGGGTTGCCGTAAGCGTACCGGAACCCTCTCTGTTTGAGCTTGTTTGCTCGCAGCGTGGCGGTCTGCGGTGCTCGTGGGGAAGCGAACGCGCCGATAGTCTCGCAAAGCGGCCCGATACGATGATAGCCCCTCCGCACTCGCGTCGGGCCGCGTCTTAATTCGACGTTCGCATGCTTGCCGCTGTGACCCGGCGCTTGCTTTGACCGGATGGTTAGCTACGCGCTTCCTCTTTTTCATGCGAGCATACGCGGGTTGCTCCGCCTTCTCGCGGAAACCCTTCGCCAATTGAGAGGTATTCGCAGGTTTCGCGAAGGCGAATCAAACGCACAAGCCCTGCCCTGCGCCCTTGACGCGCTTCCGATTCGAGTGATCATTCATGTCTAGCTTTGCGACAGCCGCAATCGTTTTTGGGGGACGTTTCATGGCCTTACTTCCGATTCGCTTTCTCGTGATTGGGGTCATTGGGATAGGCGCAACAGGGCCTGCTTTTGCGAATTCTTCCACGATTGAGACAAGCGGTACGGCTGTCGCCATCGCGCTGCCGCTCACCGCAGCCGGTGTTGCGCTCTGGAAGCAGGATGGTACGGGTGTCAAGGAGCTAGCCGAGGTGA
>DATASO010000002.1:0-341564 GCA_036269195.1 Rhizomicrobium sp. | reverse complement strand
GACGATTTCTTGGTGAAGTGTGCTGCGAGCCGGTGGCCTGTGCAGCACTTCTCCGTTGAACGCTGCGCTCATTTGGACGCTGCGCGCCTTGCCAGTCTTCATTCGGTGGATGCGGTAGTCTTGCACCACGCCGGGAGTGATTTCGGAAAGCACCTTGTCGCCAAAGAACGGATTGAGGTGATTCTTGATGCGGTCCTTGTGGCCCTTGACGTAGATGGGGCTGCGCTGGCCCTGGGTGATGACCTCGAATTCGTCAATGAAGCGCTGCGAGGCTTCGCGGAAGGTCTTGCCTTCCTTCAACTCGCCCGCGCGGTATTTGCCCATGAGGCCGAGATACCAGTCGCGCGCCACGTCCTTAGCGCGCGCGAGACTTTCTTCGTGAGTGCTGGTGCGGCGCTGTCTTCCGGCGACGGAAGAAGCGCACTGCCAATGCGGACTGTTGGGCCGCATGTAGAGCTGAACTTTGTCGTCCATCAGGTAGTGGCGTGATGCGCCGTCCATAAGAGCCTCGAAAACCTGTGCTAAATCACCCGTTTGTGCTAGCTGTGTGCTAGAATTTTGATGATTTCATTCTAGGATTACTGGCTTGTTTTTGCAAGTGTTTTTATTGTTTTGTTGTTGTTTTTATTGGCTTTTAAGTCCGTTGCGTCTACCGGTTCCGCCACGGGGCCCGCGCCGGAAAAGGCCAGTTTGACAGGCAAAAGTCCATGACTATATTGCCCGCCTTTCCGCGTGGGCCCTCCCCCGGAAATTTCTGCTTTCTGCCGAATTGGACCCCTGAATGACAAAGCGCGCGACTGCCAAATACAAACTCGACCGCCGGATGGGTGAAAATCTCTGGGGCAGGCCCAAAAGCCCTGTCAACAAGCGCTCCTATGGCCCCGGCCAGCACGGCCAGCGCCGCGCCAAGAAGCTGTCGGATTATGGCACACAGCTGCAGGCCAAGCAGAAGCTCAAGGGCTATTACGGCAACATCACCGAGCGACAATTCCACAAATACTATGTGGAGGCGGCGCGCCGTATCGGCGACACCGGCGAGAACATGGTCGGCTTGCTCGAGCGCCGGCTGGACGCAGTGGTGTATCGCGCCAAGTTTGTGCCGACGCCCTTCGCGGCCCGGCAACTGGTGAGTCACGGCCATGTGAAGGTGAATGGCCGCCGCGTGACCATTCCGAGCTATCAGGTGAAGGAAGGCGATACGATTGAGCTGACCGCCAAGGCGAAAGACCTGGCGCTGGTGCTGGAAGCGGCCAAGAGCGCCGAACGCGACGTCCCGGATTATGTGGATGCAGACCACAACAAGATGTCAGCGAAATTCCTGCGTACGCCGAAACTGGGCGATGTGCCCTATGCGGCGCAGATGCAGCCGCACCTGATCGTGGAATTCTATTCGCGGTAAGCGGCGAATATCTTAAATTCCGAAAAGGGTCGCGGGCGAATGTCCGGCGGCCCTTTTGCTTTGCGCGGCCGATGCCTATGTGCCAGCTAGAGATCATCGGAGCCGGCCATGTTTCTCATTTTCGGCGACAAGGGGTCCGGCGCGTTCTCGGCCGAAGCGGCCTTGGCCGAAGCGGGCGCGCCGTACGCTTTCAAAACCATTTCGCTGGAGAAAAACGAACAGCGTTCGCCGGAATTCCTCGTCATCAATCCCAGCGGCAAAATGCCGGCGGTGCGATTGCCCGAAGGGCAAATCCTCACAGAGTCGCTGGCAATCCTGCTGACCGTGGCCGATCATTTCCCGAATGCGCGATTGCTGCCGCCGCAGGCAAGCCCCGAACGCGGCACCGCCTATCGCTGGCTCGCCTTTATGGCAGCAGAAATATACCCGATGGTGGAGATTTCCGATTATCCGGAGCGTTTCTCGCCCAAGGGCGAGCAATCTGACGCGTTGCGGCAGAAAGCGCGGGAGCGCATTCGCGACCGGCTGCTGATTGTGGAACGGCAGGTGGCCGGTCCATGGTTCCTGCCGGGCGGCTTTTCCATTCTCGATATTTACGCGGCGATGTTCTCGCGCTGGCGCGGCAGCATTGGGAAAGACTGGCTGCAAGCGGGGCACATCCCCAATCTTCTCGCGCTCGCGGAGGCCGTTTCGAAACGGGAGCGTATCGGGCCGGTGTGGGGGCGGCACTTCGCCAGCTAAACGCTGAGGTTCATTCGGTCAGCCAGTCTTCGGCACGTTGGCGAGCGTGGAACTTGCGTCCTGTATTGGCGCGGGCGTCGCTAGCAAAAAATCCTTTCCTTTGAACACCGACAGCAGGCGAATGTCTTGTGCAGCCAAGGCCTCGGTCGCTCCTTCTTCTCGATCGATCAGCACGAGTGCGGCATTCACCGAACCCCCAGCAGAACGCGCCGCATCGACCGCCTTTAGAATCGAGCCGCCGCTGGTGGCGACATCGTCGATCACCAGCACCCGCGCCTTTGCTAATATTTCGTTCGATGCCAAACCTTCGATCATGTCCATTGTGCCGTGGCCTTTTGGCTGCTTGCGCACGAAAAATGTCTTCACCGGCCGCCCTTCAGCCTCGCTGATAGCAGCAAGTGCCGCAATCACGGGCACCGCACCCATTTCAAGCCCCCCCACATAATCGACGTTCTCCGGCCAGATGCGGGCGAGCAGCGCGCGCGCCGAAAGCAGCGCGCCCCGGGGCGTCATCATGGTCGGCTTGAGATTGAAATAGAGCTCACTCTCGCGGCCCGAAGCCAACCGGAATTTGCCGCGCCGGAAGGAGCGGTCGCGGATCAGCTCAAATAGATTGCGTTCGTCTGCGTTCATAGCGAGGCTGCCGAACCAATCATCTTGTCCTCGCGAATCGGCAACACATCCTCTGCGGCTGGATTTGACGGTGGCACCTTCGATAGCGGCAAAGAAATACGCACACACAACCCGCTCGCCAGAATGTTCCGTTCGCTTTCGAGCAATTCTGTGGAGCGCGTCCGGCCCGTCATGAAATCCCGCTTTTAGTCCGCGCCCGCCTGCAAGGTGCTTACAGGCATTGATCGGGGACGCCAACTCCATTTTCACCGAAAAACAGGCAATCATGCCCAAAAGGGTTATTTCGCAGGATCGGCTGGCCGCCAGAGCCGGTAGGCGAGCAGCAGAAGCAGAGAGCCGAGCGGAATCCACATCAGCTGATACAGTAGAAGAATGGGATTCCGGCAACTTCTGGCGCCGCGCGGTTATAGAACGGCACCCACATCATCGCGATGTAGGGGAGCAGCAGAAGCGCGACCGGCGCTACCCGTTTCATGTCCGCATCCGAGATCTTGTCCGGCCGATACACTACGAAAAACCTCGAACTCGGCCAACTCCCAAAGCGACCGTGGATGGGCTATCCTGCCCTTTCACTAAGGGGGATGCTGATGACAATGCGCGTTCTGATCGCCGGGCTTCTCGGCGGTATTGCCATGTACATCTGGTCGACCATTGCGCATGTGGCGCTGCCGCTGGGGCAGGTGGGCTTCAGTCAAATGCCGAACGAAGCGGCCGTTCTCTCTGCCGCGCAGGCTTCGAACGGCGCCAAAGACGGACTCTATTTCTTTCCCTGGGTCGATCCCAAAGATCCGCAGATGATGCAGAAGATGGATGCGGCGATGAAAGCCAATCCGTCCGGCCTGCTGCTGTACCATGCGCCGGGACACGGCGTGACCGATATGGCCGCGCTCATGATCATCGAGTTTTTGAAGGAAGTGCTCCAGGCCTTGATCGCCGCGTTTCTCGTATCGCTCGCGGTCGTGAACACCTATTGGGGGCGCGTTGGGTTCGTCACGTTGATCGGCGTCGTGGCGGCGGTTACCACCAATGTGTCGTACTGGGTCTGGTACGGCTTCCCGGCGGATTTCTCGCTGGCTGCGATGTTTATCGAGCTAGTTGATTACATCGCGGCCGGCCTGGCGATCGCATGGTGGTTGGGCCGCAAATCCACTAGGACGGCTACGGCGGCGGCAACGGCTACTGCATAGCCCGGCGCACAATCTACCGGGTGCCGTGCCGATCATCGCGGCACCCGAGGTGCCGCTCATCTGACGACAGTCGGCTATGCGGTGTCGCGCAACAGGTCCAGCAAGGTTGTGCCCAAAGCGGCGGGATTTTCCGAAACGCGGATACCGGCGGACCGCATTGCCTCGATCTTGGACTGCGCGCCGCCCTTGCCGCCGGAAATGATGGCTCCGGCATGGCCCATCCGCCTCCCGGGCGGCGCCGTAACGCCGGCAATGAATCCAACCACCGGCTTCTTCGTCTTGCTGCGCTTGAGGAACTCCGCAGCGTCTTCCTCCGCGCCGCCGCCGATTTCGCCGATCATGATCATGGCGTCGGTTTCGGGATCGGCGAGGAACAACTCGAGCATGGCGATGAATTCGGTGCCTTTCACGGGATCGCCGCCGATGCCGACGCAGGTGGTTTGCCCCAGTCCTACAGCTGTGGTCTGCCACACCGCTTCGTAGGTAAGCGTGCCGGATCGCGAGAGAATGCCAATCTTGCCGCGCTGGTGAATGTGTCCCGGCATGATGCCGATCTTGCATTCGCCGGGCGTGATGACGCCGGGACAATTGGGGCCGATAAGGCGGGAGCGCGAGCCGCACAACGCGCGCTTCACCTTCACCATATCGAGCACCGGAATGCCTTCGGTGATGCAGACGATCAGCGGAATTTCCGCGTCAATCGCTTCGAGAATGGCATCGGCCGCAAAGGGCGGCGGCACGTAGATCATGCTGGCATCGCAATCCGTCGCCGCTTTGGCATCGCGCACAGTGTCGAACACCGGCAGGCCGAGATGTGTACTTCTACCTTTTCCGGGCGAGGTACCGCCGACCATTTTCGTGCCGTAGGCGATGGCCGCTTCGGAATGAAACGTGCCCTGCCGGCCGGTAAAGCCCTGGCAGATCACACGCGTGTTTTTATCGACAAGAATGGACATTCAAACTGATCTCGCTGCTAACGCTTTTGCTCGGCGCCTTGGGTTTCTTTTAGCAGCGCGACAATGTCTCTGCCGCGCAGCTTCTGGAGGTCACCATAAGCGGAGTCCGTCGCCTTGCGGTCGCCGTTTCCGTGGCCGTCGAGGTCGTAACCGTTGCCAGTATAGGTGAGATCGAACTCGAACGGAGCAGCGGGTTTCGATACCGCGGTGAAGACGAGGCTCTTGCCATCCGTGCAGCTGTGCACCAGCCACTTCGTTCCGCCATAGGTCTTTTCCACCGGTCCCGTGACGCAATGAAGGTCAGGCTTCGCACCGGCGGCGAATACTGGCGTCACGAACGCAAGAAAAAAAATCGTCGCAAGTTTCATTTGTGATTCCGAACGGCGGCGACGATTTTTTGCGCGGCGTCGGCAAGATCGGAACCAGACACGATCGGCAAGCCGGATTCCGCCAATATCTTCTTGCCGAGTTCGACATTGGTGCCTTCCAGCCGGACCACCAGCGGTACGGACAGCTTCACCTCGCGCGCGGCGGCGACAATGCCTTCCGCGATGATATCGCAGCGCATGATGCCGCCGAAAATGTTGACCAGAATGCCTTTCACATTGGGATCGGACAGAATGATCTTGAACGCGGCGGTGACCTTCTCGCGCGAAGCGCCGCCCCCCACATCGAGAAAATTCGCCGGCTCTTCGCCATACAGCTTTATGATGTCCATCGTCGCCATGGCGAGGCCTGCGCCGTTCACCATGCAGCCGATGGAACCATCGAGCTTCACGTAGGAAAGGTCGTACTTCGCCGCTTCGCGTTCGATCGGGTCTTCTTCATCCGGATCGCGCAGTTCCTGCACATCCGGATGACGGAACAGCGCGTTGTCGTCGAAATTTATTTTGGCATCGAGGCAGACAACGCGGCCTTCTTTCGTCACCACCAGCGGATTGATTTCGAGCAGGCTCATGTCCTTGGCGAGAAAGGCGTCGTAGAGCGTTTGAATGAGTTTGCCGCATTGTTTGGCCTGATCGTTGTGCAAACTAAGCGCGGTCGCGATCTCAAGGCCGACGTAGGGCGAGAATCCGGTCGCGGGATCGACGGCGAAGGTTCTTATTTTGTCCGGCGCTTCTTTGGCAACCGTCTCGATGTCCATGCCGCCTTCTGTCGAAGCGATGAAGGCAACTCTGGAGGTGCCGCGGTCGACCAGCGCTGACAAATAGAGCTCGCGCTCGATCGCCGAACCGTCTTCGATATAGAGGCGCCGCACCAATCGGCCATGCGGGCCGGTCTGGTGCGTCACAAGGGTCATCCCGAGCATGCGTTCGGCTTCGCGCCGCACCTCGTCGATTGACTTGATGATTTTCACGCCGCCGCCCTTGCCTCGGCCGCCAGCGTGAATCTGTGCCTTCACCACCCACACCGGCCCGCCAAGCTGTTCGGCAGCTTCAACTGCTTCGTCCACGCTGAAAGCCGGAATGCCGCGCGGAACCGGCGCGCCAAAACCGCGCAAAATTCCCTTTGCCTGGTACTCGTGAATATTCATCAGAAACTCGTGGAAACTGCGCTTGGGAGCTCGACGCTTAGAGCCGTTCCGCCCGTCCCGCAATAGGGGTATTCGGCCGGGAACGGCCGCTTTCAAACATCGGCACTTTCGGTTTGAAATTGGCTGTGCTTCACCCTGAACTTTCCCGTTCACCTCTGCGAACAGCCTTGTCTCCGCAGTAGACTTTCGCGCTACGTGCAACACACCGGTGGCCGATTGAATTACCTTCGATGGGAACGGACTTCGCTGGAAATCTGGGGGTCAAAGTTCAATTCGAATCGTATTCTTTGCTCGCTTGAGGCCCTTATATATCAAGCTGGCAGGTCTGGCCGATGTTCGGCAGATTGGCGACGATCAAATTCCCGCCTGGCTGCGGCAGCCGCACAACGGTGTCCACTTCCAACAGTCTTTCCAGCGGCTTGGTAGTTCCCTCTACTCCCAGTTCATTGAAGCGTCGCGCCTGCGCCATGACATTGCTCTCGAGGCTCCCCACAAGAGCATTGTATTTCTTCGCTGAATTGTTGATGTGCCTTCCCAAGTCGCTCACATGATCGCCGAATGTGGAGAGGCGTGCATAAAGTTCCTTCCCAAGCCTGTTTATCTCCATCGCATTTGCGGCCAGGCGTTCTTGCTGCCAACCATAGGAGATCGCCTTTGCGAGAGCTATGAACGTGGTTGGAGTGCAAATGAGCACGCGATTCTTTATGCCGTCCTGGAACAGGTTGGGGTCGTGTTCGAACGCGGCTGCGACGAAATTATCCCCCGGCACGAACATCACGACGCAATCCGCACTACCGGCGACATTCTCCCAATACGATTTCTTGGAAAGATTCGTGAGGCGTTCCCTTAGCTGGGCGGCATGCCGCCTGAGCAGAAGTTCTTTTTGAGTATCGTCAGGCGCTTCGACCGCTTCCAGATATGCAGTCGTGGATGCTTTTGCGTCTACAATGATCGTCCTGCCACCTGCTAAGCTAATGATGACGTCTGGACGGATGGTTTCATCGACAGTTCGGAACGTTTTCTCGGTTTCAAAATCGCAGTGTTCTAGCATCTGCGACATTTCCATAACGCGCCGGAGTGTCTCTTCCGCCCACCGGCCACGCGTTTTTGGCGACGCCTTCAGAGCGGTCGCTAAACTGGCTGTGGCATTGCGCACTTCAGAGGCCTGCGCGATGACGGACAAAATAGCTTGGTCAAGCTTTCCATAGCTTTCGTTGCGGGCGGCTTCGATCTCTTTGATGTGTTGCTCGTAATTGCAAAGGGCGGTCTGCAAGGGCCGGAGCAAACTATCTGCGCGGATAGCAAAATCACTTGAACTCTCCCTCAGAACGTCACCCGCCAAGATTTTGAACTTTTCCTTCATCTCTTCTCGTATGGCCGTGAGCTCCGTAACCTGAGCTAAATGGGCAACGGCATCCGCGTCGCGCTTCGTGAGCAATGAAGCTTTTTCACGGCTGAGATCAAAAATCTGCTTCCGTGCACTCTTCAATTCCTCAAGGTCAGGTTGCGCGGCCTCGAATTTGGCTTGCGTTCGAGCGAGATCTTCACGGACTCCGGCCAACTCTCTGGCTGCACCACCTCGTTCACTGGCCAACGCGCGTAAGGTTGTAATCTCCGGGGCCAGCGCATGCCCCTTCAGCCACCAAGCAGCAGTCCCACCGATGAAGGCGGCGACCAATACGCAAGTTGCGAAGAGGATGAACTCCATGGCTTCCACCAAACCAACTCACGATTGAACATATCGCGATTCGGGCGGATGTCCACGTTCCGTTCTGCGGTTCCTTAAAGTGGCCTTCGCGCCTTAAATGCCGCGGAAAGCGTACCTTCGTCGAGATAATCGAGTTCGCCACCGACGGGAACTCCGTGCGCAAGGCGCGTTACCTTCATGTTAGTCGGGGCGAGAGCGTCCATCAGGTAATGCGCCGTAGTCTGGCCTTCGACTGTTGCGTTCATCGCGAGAATGACTTCCTCCACAGGGTCGCGCACACGCGTCAGCAGCGGGGCGACGTTCAGTTTTTCCGGCGTGACCCCATCGAGTGCCGATAGGGCGCCGCCGAGCACATGGTACTTGCCCCGGAAAACGCCCGCGCGTTCCAGCGCCCACAAATCGGCGACATCTTCCACCACGCACAGCACTGAAGGATCGCGCCGGGAGTCGCGACAGAGTGAGCAAGGCGAAGCGGTATCGAGATTGCCGCAGATTTCGCAGTTACGGATCGCAAGTGCCGCGTCACGCATCGCGGCGCCCAAGGGCTCCAGCAATGTCTCGCGTTTCTTGAGCAGCACCAGTGCGGCCCGCCGCGCCGAGCGCGGGCCGAGCCCCGGCAGCTTCGCAAGCAGTTGGATGAGGCGCTCGATCTCCGCGCCGGCAGGAAGCGAAGCCATGCTTAACCCGCGCCGGGCACCATTCCGGGCGGCAGGCCCATATCGCGCGCGAGCTTCTGCATTTGCTCGGCGACGACGCGCTCTACTTTGCCTTTGGCGTCGGCGTGTGCGGCGGCAATGAGATCCTCGACGATCTGCTGCCCATCCGGGCGCAGCAGCGTGGGATCGATGGTGACCTTCTTCAACTCCGCCTTGCCATTGAGCACGAGCTTCACCAACCCTGCGCCCGACACGCCTTCCGCTTCAATAGTCCCAAGCTGTTCCTGCATGGCGCTGGCGCGCGCCTGCACGTCCTGCGCTTGTTTGAAAAGGTCTGAGATATTCATGCGCTATCCTCGGATGTTTCGATTGCGGCAACTGTTTCGCCATCGGCCGGCCGGTCGTGCACGCCGACAATTTCCGCGCCGGGAAAGCGATCAAGCACCGCGCGAACCAGCGGTTCCTGCGCGATGGCGTCAAGCTTCGCCTGCGCCGCAGCCTTGCGGGTTTCGGCGATAGTCGGAGTGCCGCCTTCACGCGATACGCTAACCACCCAACGCACGCCGGTCCATTCTTTCAATTTCTGGGCGAGATCGGCGGCCAATGAATGTGGCGCCTTGTTGGTCGGCCGGAACTCAATTCGTCCCGGCTCCAGGCGAATGAGGTGCATGTCGTTTTCGAGGTGCACCTTCAGCACCGGCGCACCTTTCCGCGCGGCGAACGCGGCGAGGTCTTCCAAGGAGCGAAAAACAACCGAATGCGTGGTCTCTAACTTCACGGCGATAGCCATACCCTCCCCTTCAGGGAGGGTCGAAAAATCCGAGCGAAGCGCAGGATTTGTCGGGGAGGGGTTGTGTTTTATGGTCGGGGTACTACCCCTCCCCGAAATTTGGCTGGCTCCAAATGTCGACCCTCCCTCAAGGGGAGGGTTGGAAGACATGGGGTTCGAACGCGGCGATGCTTTGCCATCCAGCAGATCGCGGACGAGCTTTTCCGTGGGCGGAAGATCGGCGGCATAAGCGAGCCGTACCAAAGCCATCTCGGCGGCTTGGATCGGCCGTGTGGCGTCGCGCACTTCCAGCAGGCCTTTCAGCAGCACCTGCCAGGCGCGGGTGAGTGCAGGCACCGGCAGCTTTGCCGCAATCCCGGCTGCGCGTTTGGCCTCTGCACCGCCGCCGTCGAAGAACCCTTCAGCCCCCGGTGCCACCTTCACGCGCGTGAGGAAGTGCGTGGTTTCCAGCAGGTCTTGCATCACGGCCAATGGATCGGCGCCGCAATCGTAAAGCTGCCCGAGATCGGACAGCGCCGCGGCAATATCGCCACCCATGAGCTTCTCGAACAGATCGAGCACGCGGCCGCGGTCTGCAAGACCCAGCATGCCGCGCACGGAATCTGCGGCGATGGCATGGCCTTCCGCGTGCGCGATAGCCTGATCGAGCAGCGACAGGGAATCGCGCACACTGCCTTCCGCGGCACGGGCAATCAGCGCCAGCGCCGCGTCATCGATTTCGATATTCTCCTTATCCGCAATGCAGCGCAGATGCGCGACCAGCACCGGCGTTTCGATGCGGCGCAGATCGAAGCGCTGGCAGCGCGACAGCACCGTCACCGGCACCTTGCGGATTTCGGTGGTGGCGAAAATGAACTTCACATGCGGCGGCGGTTCTTCCAGAGTCTTCAGCAAACCGTTGAACGCCTGCTTCGACAACATGTGCACTTCGTCGACAATATAAACCTTGTAACGCGCTGAGGCCGGCGCATAGCGAACGCCCTCGATGATTTCGCGGACATCGTCGATCCCGGTGCGCGAGGCGGCGTCCATCTCCTGCACGTCCATGTGGCGGGATTCTGCGATCGCCACGCAAGGCTCGCACACGCCGCAAGGATGTATGGTCGGCTCCGTACGCGTGCCATCCGGCCCGATGCAATTGAGCGCGCGCGCGATAATGCGGGCTGTCGTCGTCTTGCCGACCCCCCGCACGCCGGTGAGCATGAAAGCATGCGCGATCCGGCCGCTGGCGAACGCGTTGGACAGCGTGCGGACCAGCGCTTCCTGGCCGATCAGTCCAGTGAAATCCTGAGGCCGGTATTTGCGGGCAAGCACGCGATAGGCTTCAGCCCCGCGCGCGGCATGCGTGGCTTCATCCAGCCCCAAACCCAGAGAAGTATCGCTTTCGTCCATGTCCGACTATAGCAATCCGCCACCGCGGCGGTCGCGCGTAATTTGCCTGTTTATAGGAAGAAATGAGAGACGGCGGCGACCCGAAGCGGATTCGTTACGGCTGCTTCCTTCCGGACCTGACCGGGTTGGCGAGCGTTTCGTCCACCGCCGGCTCCCGACGGGCCATATAGGGGCTTCGGCTGTCGAATGCGAGTCCGGCGAGGCGGCGCCACCGCTGCGCAGAAGTGCGAAAAAAGATGCTGGACAGGCGAAAGGCTGGAATGCTCACCTGACGCCGTCGAGTTAGGCAGAGTGATCAACCGTGGCGGACGAACGCGCAAATCTAGGCAGTCCGGTCATTATCAAAAAGTACGCCAACCGGCGGCTCTACAACACACAGACGTCCAGCTACGTGACGCTTGATCATCTCTGCGAGATGGTAAAGGAAGGCGTCGATTTCGAAGTACAGGACGCGCGCACCGGCGAAGACATCACGCGGTCCGTTCTGACGCAGATCATCTTCGAGGAGGAGAGCAAGGGACAGAATCTCCTTCCCGTCCGTTTCCTACGCCAGTTAATCCGCATGTATGGCGACAGCCTGCAGGCGTTGGTGCCGGGCTATCTCGATATGTCGATGGAAACGTTCACGCGCAATCAGGAAGAGATGCGAGATCGGGTAACGCAGGCCTTCGGCGGCGGCACGCAGGTGCTTGAAACCATGGCGCGGCAGAATCTGGCGATATTCGAGCGCGCCATGAAAATGTTCTCGCCCTTTGGAGCGCCCGAACGTCCATCCGGGGGCGCGGGCGTCCGCCCCAGTAATGATGCGCAGCCGCAAACCGGGGGTTCGTCGGGCCCGCGACAGACTGGTTCACCGGATCAACTCGGCGAATTGAAAAACGAAATCGAGGCTATGCGCCGGCAACTGGCCGAACTCGCGCAGAGGAAATAGCGGTTCAGCGCTTCAACCACTCCGGTTGAAGGTGCGGCTCTGCGATATGGAATCCCTGGAAGTAGTCCACGCCAAGCTGCTCGAGAAGATTGGCATCTTCGTCAGAACCCACCCATTCGGCTACCGTTTCCAGTTGGAAATTCCGCGCCAGATCGAGCAGCGTGCGCACGAAAATCTGATTGTCGGGGGAGGCGGAAAGCCCGCGGATATAGGTGCCGTCGATTTTCACCATGTCGACACGGAGCATCTGCAGATTCCTGAAGGACGTGTATCCCGCCCCGAAATCGTCGATGGCAACCTGGCAGCCCAGATCACGCAGGCCCGAAATGAACCGGGCACTTTCCTCGAAATCCTGCAGTGCAGCGGTTTCCGTGAGTTCAACGATCAATCGCCCGGCGACCGCTTGGTTTGCCCGTACATGATCGACGAAAGACTGAAGCCACGACGGATCGCCCGCCGTGGTGCCGGACACATTCACGGCGAGGCTTATAGCTGGATTTGCCTTCAAGGCATCGACGGTCATCTCAAGCGCCCGGCGATCGACGAGATGCACGAGACCAAGCTGTTCGGCCGCGGGGATGAAATGGCTCGCGCTGACAATTGTCCCCTCCGGCCGCCGCATGCGCAGCAGACATTCGTAATGCACAGGCGCGCGGGTTTTCGCGGAGACGATGGGCTGATAGGCAAACACCAGCCGCTTGTCGTTCAGTGCCGCCATTACCTCGTCGGCGATGGCCATCAGCCGCAGACGCGCCGTTTCACGTTGTGGAGACCGCGTGTAGATGGCGAATCCATCGCGGCCCTTAGCGCGTGCATGGTCCAGCGCTTCCTCCGCCCTCAGCATCGCTTCCTGACTCGAAGTGGCACTCGCTGGCAGGCAGACGGCGCCTACACTTATAGTCGCCGAAACAGTTCCGGCGCGCGTGGAAATGACATTGCTGCGCACCACGGTGCGCAGGCGTTCGGCCACAAGAGCGACTTCCCGCTCGCTGCAATCGTGCAACAACACGCCGAACTTATTCCCGGCGGTGCGGCCAATAACATCGGTGGCTCGCAGGGCGTCAGCCAACCGCTCGCCGACGACGACGATCGCTTCATCCGCCGCCCCGAACCCATAGGCATCGTTGATCGCGGCCAGCCGGTCGATGGCGGCTACCAGGAAGGCGCAGCTGCGCGACTCGGCACGGGCGGCCTCAATCGCCTCGGACAGCTCGGCGCGGAGGCTGGTGCGGTTGAGATGTCCGGTCAGCTCGTCGCGTGTAGCAAGATAGTGCAACCGCTGCGCATTGCGCATCCGTTCGGTCACGATGCGAAGAAGGCCCACCAAACGCTCAGCCGTTCCGTTGCTCTTTGCGACGCGAATACCGCGCATTTCCAGCCACTCGGTACCGAGGGCGGAAGGCGCTTCAAATTCAAATGCAAAGGTCGTGTTGGAGTCGCAGAGTTCTTCAACGATGGCCTGAAGTTTGGCCTTGCCAGCCTCGCTCATCCAGGCGCGGAACCTTTGGCCATCGGTGAGCTGCGCTGGATCGCGGTGAAGTGCGAAGATTTCCTGTGCTCCGGCCCAGGATATCCTGTCTTCGAGTATCGACCAATCGAAGGTCGTTTCTCGCGCTCCCAGCAACGCGAGCTCCATCCGATCCCAACGGCCGGTTGGGGAATTTTGGCCGACGTCTTCAGCGTTTTTTCTCGATGCTGTCGGGCTCGACACAGTGCCACCATCATGGCCGGTTCTTGGCTGGGCTTTTCCGCAGGATGGAGGACGGACATTAAAAAAGGACGAAACTTGTAACGAGCCCCGCCATTTGCGGGAGAGACTTTCACGGCGAAGTGTCCTGAAATGGGACCGACTGGTCAGCGCTCCATATAGAAGTTGGGACGATCCATCAGCGCCGCTCCAAGCACGCGTCCATATCCGCCCTGTTGAACGATTACCGCAATACCATCGTGCGGCGGCCCGGCTTCCGCCCGGGGCAGGCTTACGCTTATTGGCTGTCCTCTCCAGGTGCCAACGGCACGGATTTGCCGCACCACATTGTGATAGGTGATCGTCCGGCCGCTGTTTTCGCCATCGCTGATGCTGACAGTCGCCTGAGGCAGGATGCCGAACAACCAGATGATTGCCTCGTGAGACCCATGATCGGACGCAGGCCCGACCGCAATGTGAACCTGCTGGTGATTGGCCTCAAGCTCCACGGGAACGGTCTGCATATCGCTGGCGCGGGCAGCAATGGCTGATGCCACCGCTTGCGTCCGGCTGCCGACCACATCGCTTGCCCCATCCACGATGATTTGTGGCGTGTATACACCACCGCGACCAAGCTCCCTAGCATACGCCTTTTGCCGCCGCGTGTTGGAATCGCTTGCGAGAGTATCGCGCCAGCCCAGCATGTCCCAATAGGTCACGGGCAAGCTCACTGCGAGAACGTCCTTACGCATCGCTAGCTGTCCAAGAAGTGCATCCGCGGGTGGGCAGGAACTACAGCCTTGGCTGGTGTAGAGTTCCACCACGATGGGGCGCTTACCTTTGTCCGTTGGCTGCGCCACGGCTGGCGAGCAACCGGCAACAAGCAATCCGGCAACGGCAAACATGCCGCTGAGGAGGTGGAAGCGAGACATCGGGCGGACCTTACCGGCGCCACGCCGTTCCATTCCAGTCACTTCGCCTTGAGGCAGCGATTACGCCGTTAAACTTTTATGAAAGGTCGTAAGATCAAGCAGTTAACGTGTGCCGCGAACTTCATCCAGCCGCCAGACTCCGTAGCATGAACGGTAGAATTCCACCGTTCTGGAAATAGGCGATCTCGTCGGCCGTCACGATCATCAGCCACAGCGGCAGCGAAGACTGGCGCCCATCTGGATGGTGGATGGTCGCAGCTAACTGCATGCGTGGCGTGATTTTTCCGGACAGCGGGATGTCGATGGCCTCGCGACCGGTCAGGCCGTAGTCGTTGCGCGTTTTGCCAGCCTCGAAAACCAGCGGCGCGATCCCCATGCCAATCAAATTCGAGCGATGGATACGTTCGAAGCTTTCGGCGATGACAGCTCGTATGCCCTGCAATTTTGGTCCCTTGGCCGCCCAGTCGCGGGAAGATCCGGTGCCATATTCCTTGCCTGCGATTACGACCAGCGAAACGTCATTCTCCCTGTAGCGCATGGCTGCGTCGAAGATGGGCATCTCCTCGCCGGAAGGCGTGCTGTCCGAATAGTATACGGTGCTGCCGCCCTCGCGCCCACCCATCATCTCATTCTTGATCCGGATGTTCGCGAACGTGCCCCGCACCATCACTTCGTGATTGCCGCGGCGCGCTCCGTACGAGTTGAAATCGGCAAATTCCACGCCGTGCTCAATCAGATATTTGCCTGCCGGGCTATCCTTCTTGATCGAGCCGGCGGGAGAAATGTGGTCTGTGGTAATGGAGTCGCCAAACAACGCGAGAATGCGCGCGCCCTTCACGTCAGAAGTGCCCGGCGCTTCTCGCGGCATCCCTTCGAAATAAGGTGGATTGCGAACGTAGGTGGAGTTCGGATCGAAACCGTAAGTTTTGCCGCCTTTGACCTTGACCTTTTTCCAATTGGCGTCGCCCTCGAACACATTGCCGTAGCGCGCACGGAAGCTCGACGCCGTAATCGCCTTGCGCAGCGTCGCCGCAATCTCCTGCGGCGATGGCCAAATGTCCTTCAAATACACCGGCTTGCCCTTGCGATCTGTGCCGAGCGGTTCACGTATGAGATCGACATTCATCGAGCCCGCAAGCGCGTAGGCGACGACCAGCATCGGTGAAGCGAGATAATTCGCGCGCACCTGCGGGTGCACACGGCCTTCGAAATTGCGATTGCCCGAGAGCACCGCGGCCACAACGAGGTCGCCATCGTTCACCGCGTTTGCGACGGGATCAGGCAGTGGCCCGGAATTGCCGATGCAGGTGGTGCAGCCGTAACCGACCAGCTGGAATCCGAGCTTGTCGAGATAGGTGTCCAGGCCCGCCTTGGCGAAATAATCTGTGACCACCTGACTGCCCGGCGCCAGCGAAGTCTTCACCCATGGCTTCGCCTTCAGTCCGCGCTCGACGGCATTCTTTGCCACCAGCCCGGCGCCAATCATGACGCTCGGATTGGACGTGTTGGTGCAGGAGGTGATGGCCGCGATCACCACATCGCCATGACGCAAACTGTAGTCCGTGCCCTGTACTGGCGTTGGTTGCAGTGCCTCGCCTTCCTTCCGAAACGTGTCCTTTAGGGAGGTCGCGAATTCCGTTGCAGCGGTTGCGAGCGCCACGCGGTCCTGCGGCCGTCGCGGCCCGGCAAGGCTCGGCTCGACTGTTCCCAGATCCAGTTCCAGCGTATCGGTAAACACCGGTTCCGGCGACTTTGGCGTGCGAAAGAGGCCTTGTGCTTTCGCGTATTTCTCGACCAGCGCCACACGCGCCGATTTGCGACCCGTAATCTTCAGATAGCGCAACGTATCCGTGTCGATTGGGAAAAAGCCGCAGGTCGCGCCATATTCCGGCGACATGTTCGAGATGGTCGCGCGGTCCTCAACTGTCATGTCATCGAGGCCAGGACCGAAAAACTCCACAAACCGCCCGACCACGCCTTTTTTGCGTAGCATCTGCGTGACTGTGAGGACGAGGTCCGTGGCAGTTACGCCTTCACGCAATCTACCGGTGACGCGGAAACCAATGACTTCGGGAATCAGCATGGAAATCGGCTGGCCGAGCATGGCGGCCTCCGCCTCGATACCGCCGACACCCCAGCCGAGAACGGAAAGGCCATTCACCATAGTGGTGTGACTGTCCGTGCCCACCAACGTGTCGGGGAATGCATATTCGACGTTCTTGCCGTTCTCCTTCCTCTTTCGCGTCCACACCGTCTGCGCCAGATATTCCAAATTCACCTGGTGGCAGATTCCGGTCCCCGGCGGCACGACACGGAAATTCGCGAAGGCCTGCTGGCCCCAGCGCAGAAACGCGTAGCGCTCCATGTTGCGCTGGTATTCCTTTTCTACATTGCGCTTGAACGAATCGCGGCGGCCAAAATTGTCGACCATCACGGAGTGATCGATCACGAGATCAACCTCGGCGAGCGGATTTATTTCTTCGGGATCGCCGCCCAGTGTGCGCACGCCATCGCGCAGAGCGGCAAGATCGACGACCGCGGGAACACCGGTAAGGTCCTGCATCAACACGCGCCCGGGCCGGTAGGCGATCTCGCGATCCGACGTGCGAGTCTTCAGCCATTCGGCAAATGCCCTGATGTCGCTTGCTCTGACGGTCTGCCCGTCTTCATGGCGCAGCAGATTTTCCAGCAGCACCTTCAGCGAATAAGGCAATCTGGAAATCCCAGCGAGGCCATTCTTTTCGGCGGCGGCGAGACTAAAATAGACGTAGCTCTTCGAGCCCACCGTCAGTGTGCGGCGGGATTTGAAGCTATTGAGACAGCGCGGCAATTTGGCGGCCCTTCGCAATAAGGGGGAGGTCACGGTGCGGGTGATTTAGGGAATTTCCGCTCCTGTGTCAGCCCCTTGGCGCATCGCGCGCGAAACGCCCAGGCAGACATCCATGGCAACCCAAAAATGCCCCATTTTCGTTCTATCAACCATACGCAGCCATACTGGGGCGGCATGGATTCACAGCTAGTCGGCGTTTCAAGAGGCATGCGGGCGTATTCTCAATTTGTCGTTTCGGCGCTCGCGTTTGCCGTGATATTCGCTGCTCCCGCCCAAGCCGGTTTTTTCGAAAGGCTGCTCGGAGACCGCCTCGCCTCCGTCGAGGACGGGAGCTACATTGCGGGCGACAAGATCAAGTTCGGGATTGTCCGCGCAGGCAAAAATTTTCTGGTGCGATTCGATGGCGACCCGGAAACCTTCGTCCTGTCGTCCGATCGCACATCCATGGGCGCACGCCTGCTGCGATACGATACAGGTGAGACAGCGATTCGCGTCGCGGGCTGGGGAGCACTAACGCTTTATACCAATTGGCAGCCGAACGGCTTGCCGGCCGTTCGCACTGGCGATGTGCCACCTTTCGCGCCCGCGCCGGTCTCCCTGCAGGACGTGCAGTTCATCGCTGCCCAGGACGCGGCGCGTTTCGCGACGACGTATCACCTCCGGATCGTTTTCTTGGTGGACTGGAGTGTGCTTGAAACGAGCGGGACGCTACGCGCCACCGCATCTGCAGCGCTGGAGAATGCCGCGCGTGGTCTCGATCAATTTGTCATAAACAAAGACGGTCGCAAACTCGTCGCAAAACGGATTCGCCGGATCACGCTCGCGACTGGCCGGCGGCCGTTGCTGCAACTGCAGGACCGGACGCTGATCGTGACGTTCAATCCGGAAGAAGGGTATGCGGGCTGCGCTTCATCGCGCGCCATTGCGCGCGAACTGTGGCCAGTCCTTACAGCAGAAAAGAAACACACCTGACGCAGCGAGTTCGGCGGAGCCTTCACTGTATGCTGCCGCACGCGCCGAAAGGAATTTTCACCACCGTGTCGCCGTTGTCGTTGGCGATCTCGTATTCGCAGTCTTCGGGCGGATCGCCTGAAACAATCGCCACCGCCAGCACAGTGCCCCAAAGCTGAATGGCTTCCTTCTTCGCCCAATTCGCATCCGGAAGCCACATGCCCCTGCGATCGATAGAAATCTCGTCGCCCTTACGAAAATTGAAGTAATAACGGCGCATTCGTTCTCTCATCCTCCTCACTAAAAATCGCTTTCAAGGGTATGCGGTTCCCAACCTCGAGCCTCACAAAAAGCGGCGTTTCCATGGAACCAAATTGCGGGCACATTCGCGGCGATGAACGATGGCCCCTCCCTGCAACCCGACGTGCTGATCGCCGGCGGCGGCATGATTGGGCTCACCCTGGCGCTCGCATTGGCACGGGACGGGATTTCCGTTGCCGTCGCCGATCCGATTCCTGAAGCGACCGTGCTCAACGAAGGCTTCGATGGCCGGGTAAGCGCCCTCTCTTACGCTGTGATTCGCATGCTGAAGGTGCTCGGCATTTGGGCGTATTTCGAATCCGATGCGCAGCCCATTTTCGACATTCTGGTCACGGATGCAGCGCCGGGGGAGAGCCCCAGCCCGTTTTCGCTGCATTTCGATCATCGCGAAATTGGCGAACCGATGGGCGCGATTGCGGAGAACCGGCACATCCGCCGCGCCCTGTTTGCAGCGATTCACGAGACGAAAACCGTCCGCGTGATTTCGCCGGCGGCCGTGCTTTCGGTTGCAACATCCGCCGAGTTCGCCGAATCAAAGTTGTCCAATGGGGAAACTGTCCGCGCCAGCCTCGTCGTGGCAGCGGATGGACGCAACTCGCCGCTTCGCGAGCAGATGGGCATCCGGACGATCTCCTGGTCCTATCCGCAAATCGGGATTGTGGCGACTGTGCAGCACAGCAAGCCGCACAATGGAACGGCCTATGAGCACTTCCTCCCGTCCGGCCCGTTTGCGATTCTGCCCATGACCGGCAACCGTTCATCGCTTGTCTGGACAGAACGGCAGGACCTGGCTCCGGCGCTGCTGCAACTCCCACCGGAAAAATTCGAGGCAGAAATCGCAAAGCGGTTCGGCGATCATTTGGGTGAGATCGAAGTGATCGGCGCGCGCTGGTCCTATCCGCTGCAATTCCACCTGGCGCGCCGTTACGTGGCGCCGCGTTTTGCATTGGCGGGCGATTCCGCCCATGGCATTCACCCGATTGCCGGGCAGGGATTGAACCTCGGCCTGAAGGATGCTGCTGCGCTGACAGAATGCTTGCTGGAATCCGTGCGGCTGGGGCTCGATGCCGGAGCGGGCGATGCGCTACGCCGCTATGAGCGCTGGCGTCGCTTTGATTCCTTTATGTTGGCAGCTGCGACGGACGGGCTGAATCGCCTATTCTCCAATGACATTGCACCGATTCGCGCGGTGCGCGATCTCGGTTTGGGGATCGTAGATGCGATCGGCCCCTTACGCCGCCTTTTCATGCGCAATGCGGGCGGCGATCTCGGAAAACTGCCGCGGCTGATGCAGGGCGAAGCCGCCTAGGTCAGTTCAGCGTTTCTTTGCGGCGGTGGGCGAGGGCCGCCGGCAGCTCCACGTAGTATTGCCGCGCTTTGGCTACGATGCTGCGCTGGCGGGCCGCTTCTGCTTCATCACGCGACGCGTATTGCTCGCCTTCGAACAGATACCGGCTGACCGGCGCGCCGGTATGGCCATCCGGCACCACTATTTCTCCCACGTCTTCCACCTGCTCACCCGCAAGCCGCAGGGTGTGCCTGTAATGCGCGACCGGATCGCGGCGGTCGCTGATTTCTTCCTCGATCCGTTCCCGGTTCCGCGCGTCGAAGCGCTGAAGCGCCGCGACCAGCGGCCTACGGTAGCGATAGACAAGGATCGCTCCAATAATCAGAACGGCGGTGGTGATCAGACTTTGCATAAGACCGGCAAACTCCCTGCTGGCGGCAATTATGCCTCGACTGCTTCGGATTCAACCAGGGTTTTGCGAACGGCGTGGCCGTGCCGCAGATAATCCACGCTTTGCATCTCGACGAGGCGCGAGGTCGTCCGGCGGAAGGCTTCTGCGCCGTCGCCAGAAGGGTAAAGCGTCTGGGGCGGCGCGGCTGCGGAACAGATCAGCTTCACATGCTCGTCGTAAAGCGTGTCGATCAGCAAAGTGAAGCGGCGCGCTTCGTTGCGTTCCGGCGCCAAAAGCACGGGGATATTATCAATCAGTATTGTATGAAAATGACGTGCGATCTCCAGATAGTCCGCCGCCGCCAACGGCTGCCCGCACAGATCGTCAAAACTGAAACGAGCCACACCCTTCGCCGCTTGCGGCACGCCCAAGCGGCGGCCAAGAACAATCAGCGTCTTCGGTTCACCGTAGGAAGTGCCTGTTAGCCGGAGCCAGGCCGCATTCATTTTCGCATCGGTCGCGAACCCGAGTGGCGTAATGTAAGTGTCGATTTCCGCCAGCCGCTGTAACCGGTGGTCGGTGGGACCGTTCAGTTCCACGATATCGAGCTTGCGCTCCAGCAGTGCAATGAACGGCAGAAACAGTTGGCGGTTAAGCCCGCCTTCGTACAGCCGGCGCGGCGGCGTGTTTGACGTCGCCACCACAACCACACCCGCCGCAAACAGCTGCTCGAACAGCCGTCCCAGGATCATGGCGTCAGCGATGTCTGTGACCTGAAACTCGTCGAAGCAAAGTAGCGTCGCGCGGTGCGCAATCCGGCGGGCAACCGTCGCAATCGGATCGCCGGTTCCGCGCCGCCTCTCGTTATGAATGAGCGTATGGATCTCCACCATAAAGCCGTTGAAGTGGACGCGGCGCTTGGCGCGCAGCGGGACGCGCGAGAAGAACAGGTCCATCAGCATGGACTTGCCGCGCCCCACATCGCCCCAGAGATAGAGTCCCTTCGGCGCCTCACCAACCTTGTAGAACAGTCCATGCGGGCGGTATTCGCGCAGCTGTGTCTCCAATGCCTGCAGCTCCGTCACGGCCGTATCTTGCGCGGCATCCGATGCCAACTCGCCATTCGCAATCAAGGCGCGATAACGCTGAACAATGCGCTCCGGCATCAGGCGTGCGCATCCACAAATCGCCTGATCCGGTCGTAGGTCGCATCTGGATCGCGGATGTCCCGGACCGTAACGCCGCTCGCGCTCACGTTTCCAAATCCCAGGGCCCCGAACACGTTCGGGCCGCGGACGGAGCCGGTTGCCAGTGTGGCCAGATACACGCTGCCGAGCCCGTACATTCTCTGGAAGAGGCCTTTGTGAAGCGTGATCTCCTTCACGTCCTTGTATCGAATCACTTTCCGGTTCTGCGTGAAGAAGCCTTCCTCGAACTCCAGCCGGTCGTCGAAGAATTTGTATTCCGTCCGGGAGTAGTTCAGGCGCTTGCCGAAATACGCGACCAGCGGGAAACCGAAAAAGGCGATACCTCCAAACAGGAGAAACGATATGTGAGACCCTTTTGGAAACAGAGGAAGCGTCAGTGCGCCCAAAAAGCCCCCGCCCCAGAACGTGAAGAACAGCTGCAGCGGCAATTGATAGAGCAGCGCTATCCAGCCGATGAACACTGGTCTCAACGAAAAATTCACCTCCGGCCCCCCGCGAACAGATCAGGCGGCGTGCTTCAGGATTTTGCGGTTGATCAGGCATTCGGCGATCTGCACCGCATTGAGCGCCGCGCCTTTGCGCAAATTGTCAGAAACCACCCACATACAGAGCCCATGTTCAACCGTCGGGTCCTTGCGGATGCGCGAAACGTAAGTGGCGTCTTCGCCCGCGGCTTCCACGGGCGTGACGTAGCCGCCGTCCTCCCGCTTGTCGACCACCAACACGCCGGGAGCCTCGCGCAGAATGTTGCGGGCCTTCTCCGCCGTGATCGGCTTCTCGAATTCGATGTTCACCGATTCCGAATGACCGATGAACACCGGCACCCGCACGCAGGTCGCCACCACCTGGATGTTGGGATCTAGGATCTTCTGCACCTCGACCATCATCTTGAATTCCTCGTTGGTGAAACCGGAATCCTTGAAGTCTTGGATGTGGGGGATGACGTTGAAGGCAATCTGCTTGGTGAACAGCTGCGTTTCGATCGGGTCGGCAACGAACACCGCCCGCGTCTGCCGGAACAGCTCGTCCATCGGCGCCTTGCCGGCACCGGATACCGATTGGTACGTCGACACCACCACGCGCTTGATGGTGGCGGCGTCGTGCAGCGGCTTCAGCGCGACCACCAGCTGCGCCGTCGAGCAGTTGGGATTGGCGACGATGCCTTTCTTGATTCCCTTCTCCAGCACGTGCGCGTTCACCTCCGGCACCACCAGCGGCACCTCGCGGTCCATGCGCCAGTAGGAGGCGTTGTCGATCACCAGTGCGCCGTCATCGACGATCTTCGGCGCCCATTCTTTCGACACCGCCGATCCCGCCGACATCAGGCAGATATCGGTATCGCGAAAATCGAAGTGCTCGAGCGGTTTCACCTTCAGCGTCGAGTCGCCAAACGACACGCTGGTGCCTACCGATCGGCTGGAAGCCACCGCCACCACTTCGCTGGCCGGGAATTCGCGCTCCGCCAGAATGTTCAGCATTTCGCGGCCGACATTTCCTGTCGCGCCGACAACGGCTACCTTGAAGGGCATCTCGAGTCCTCAACCTGCGGAGGCGCATAGGCCAGCGGTGTTGAGGAGCATTTAGGCCATGGGAGGGCGCCGGGAAAGTGGCTTACCGCTCGGTGGGCCAACTCAGGGAAACGACAGCGCCGCCCTGGACACCGTTGCCGCCGATTTCCGCACCAAAGACTTTGAAATCGGCAGGATCGATGCGATCGAGCCCGCTCACGCGTGCGGCATAATGGATTTGCCGAGCGTTGAGCGTGGGTGATTCGGTCATCCTCGGGTGCGCAAAATCCTGCTCGAAGCGGTCCGGTGTGACAATCAGCAAGGCCGTATCGGGAGCGTCGGGGAGCAATGTCGCCGCCTGTGCGGCGAACGGTCCTGCAGCCAACAGAGCCGCTATCGAAAGTGCGTGCTTGCGCATGGGCCACCTCTCGCTTGGAGGTTGGCAGAAATGTTCTGAAGTCCAGTTGTGAAAACGCTTCGGAGTCTAATGCCGGTGTTAGTGCCCTGTTTGCCAATTCAAGGTGAGCAAGCCGCCTCAGGCATCGGCGAATCGAGGACGAAGCCACCGGGGAAATGAGGCTCAACGGTCGAGTTCAGGATAATGCCGGAAAATGCCTTCGGTATTGAATGGCTGACGCCGGCCGGAATTTAGGTACGCCACTATTCGCGGCCGGCTCCTGACGCGATCATGAAGCGGCGACAGCTGGCGGTACTGCTTTTCCAACCCGCGCATCGCGTTGGGGAAGGCATAGCGCAGCCCCTCAACGACATGAAACAGCGATAGATCGGGGTAGGTAAGGCGCCGGCCGGCAAGCCAGCCACTTCCATTGCGGCGCAGGATTCCATCGAAATAGCCCAGATATTTCGGCAGGCGCTCCTCACGCAGATTGCGGCTGCGCTTCGCGGCTTCCGCCTTCTGGTCTTCGTAATAGAGGCTCGCGGCGACCGGGTGATGCGCGTCGTGCACTTCCGCCACAAGATCGGCGATAGTCAGCTGGAGTTGATTCACCCAGAACCGGCCCTGGTTGCTTCTGGGCGCCAGCCCGTGCCGTTCTCCCAAAAAGAGAAGGATGCTGGCAGTCTGGCCAATGATGAGTTTTCCCGCCTTGAGATAAGGAGGGGCGAAGGAAGGATATTCCGTCGCCTTCGGCTTCATGCCAGCGACAACCTTCTGATCGCCATTCTTGGCGAGTGCGATATCTACGTATTCGGCGCCTGCTTCTTCCACGGCCAGGCGCACGAATTCGCCGCGTCCGGGAACGCCCGACCAGTAATAGAGTGCGTATTTCATCGGAACATCTCTGTCCGTATACGGTGGTCCCACTGGCATAATACCCGTCTTCCGCTGGTTGCTAAGGAAATGATGGGTCTTTTACCGGGGCATCGGGGCCTTCTCAGCCCGGCTGCGAGTTCACATATTACCGGCCATGGTAAATCGTGCTGAATACCCCGACATTACGGCGGAGATGCATGCGGTCACAGAGAAGAACCGCCGGCTCGTCGATCGCGATTTCTGGCGAAAGCTGTTGAGAGCTGTACGGCAAATCCCGTTCGCGGAAGATTTGGCGGCCGCTTATTTCTGCGCCGTCGATCCGGAGACGCCGGGGCGTGTGCGCGGAATCCTGATCGGAGCGCTGGCCTATTTTGTAACTCCCATTGATGTCATTCCGGACTTCGTGGCGGGAGTCGGCTTCACCGACGACGCGGCAGTGCTGGCGATGGCGATTGGCCTGGTCTCGCGCAACATAAAGCCGGAGCATTATGAGCGCGCACGCATGGCGCTTGGGTACGTCGAACCTGCTTCGGACGAAACGAAAATCTAGCGAAGAGCGCTAATCTTGACGGGCTGCTGCGGATCGCTGGCAGCCTTATCCGGGGGCGCCGTCACAAATTCGATCGCGATACCGTTCTCGTGAATGCGGGCGACCCGGCCGGCCATCTGGCCGATCAGCACAATTTCACCGATTTGCGGCCGCACCTCTGTAGCCAGCGACACCCCTCCGAGGGAGAGATCGAGAACCTCGCAATTCACCACCTCACCTGAGGCGCGGGTGAAGCGGGCGAGGCCCCTGCTCGGTTTGCGGTCGTGACGGCGGAGCAACGTTTCGTCGATGGCACCGTTTTTCAGATAGTGATTAAGCTGCTCTGCGATACGCTCTCGTTTTAACGCGGTGCAGTTGAAACGGACACCGAACCCGCCCTCGCCCTTAGGACTGCGGGCGACGGCGCCTTCAAACCGGCCGAAGCCATCGATGTAAAGCACGACGTCCGCCTGTGGCTGGGGAACAATTTCGCAAGTCACCTGGGCTCCGCCGGGAGACATGTCAAAGATGACACAAGGCGCTTCGCGGCCCTCCCCGGGTACGAAAAGCCGCCCCTTAAGGTCCACGCGTACCCGCAGATACCGGCGGCGTTCTTGTCGCACTCCGTCTTCTAGAACATCGCGATTCATTATCACGCGGTCCGCATCCCGGCCGCCCTCCCGTTCCACGAGCATTTGTAGGCCCTGAAGGTCAACGGATGGTTACGGATTCGAAGAGCGTCGAATTTTTGCCAGTCGGTTGCGGATGACGCGCCCGAAAATCGCAGGCTATACAGTACGCACGCCATGTCGGTGGCGCAGTTTTCCTGTCGACGGAGACACAATGACGCCTTCCAGTTTTGCCTTTCGAATCCTTGCCGGAACCGCACTAATTTTACTTGGGGGGTGCATTGGCACGTCCGCGCTAAGCCAGATGGATCGGACCCGGCCAATCGGCGGACCGTTCTCTCAGGCCCTATTCAAGAATTACGCAGCGCTGGCTCATTCCTTCGGTGAGGTTGGCACGCCGACGAGCGGAACGCCTTTCGATGCCGCTCAATCGATTTCGCTGGGTAGCATGAGTTCCGATGTGGCGGATATCGCGAATACTTATGCACAGAAAGCCCTGGAGACGGCGCAAGGTGACGAAATCCTTCCTGAAGACGCAGATAGCAACGTCAGGGATTCTTATACGGTGCGTGTCCAACTGCTGCGCGATCTCGATCAAGGACGGGACAAAGCTCCCGGCGAAGCTGCGCGAGCGCAGGCGGATTACGATTGCTGGGTTGTAAACGCACGCTCGAATGCTTTGCGGCGCGCTTCGCAGCAATGCCGGCGCTCGCTGGGATTTACCCTGGCACGATTGGAGCAAGGCCTCGTCGCGGCAACGCCATCTCTCGCCGGCCCGTCACCCGCCGCCGGCCCGTCACCCGTCGCCAGCATGTCTGCCGCTCCAGCTGCGTCCACCGCACCAGCGACGGAGATGCCAGCGGCGCCCCCGCCACAAATTCCCGCGCCGCCGACTGGGCCGTAATGTTTCTGCGTCTGATTTTATCAAGCTGATGCACTCGCCCTGTAAGGTGTCGGTATGCAGGCATTCGACTATATGACTCACAACGGGCGGCCCGGGCGCTTCTCCATCACCCACACCCAGCGCACGCTGGCAATCCGTGCGAGCTTGTGGTCGATAAAATTCAACAGATCTGCGTTCCATGCACGGTATAGGCCCGGCGGCAAAGTCTGGTGCGGGAAGTGGGCGATAACATCGAAGAGCTTTGAGGCCTGCGTAATCCGGAACTGCTCCCGGGGTGAGAAGAATGCCTGCGGATTTGGCTGCCGCCAGGCAAACGCTGAAATACAGATAAAGCGCCCCTCAGGTTCCAGCCCGTCATGAATTTGCCGCAACGTCCTTGAAAGCACCTCTGCATTGCGGCGGATGAGCGGCAGAACGTTCTGTGCAAGAATGTTGGGAAATCGCCTCCCGGTTTGCGCAGCGATATCCCGCGTCGCATCTACAAAGGCCGACGGCAGTCCCCGCTCAGCGATGGCCTGCAGGAACTTGGGCGAAATATCCGAGGCTATGGCCTCGCGTCCCTGATCGCGAAGAATGGATGACAGATGCCCGGTCGCTGCACCCAACTCCAAAATAGGGCCGGGACGAAAATAGTGCTGCAGCTTTCCAAGGAAAATGGCGTCGCGAAGTCCCTGCCTTTCGGCAGTTGCCCAACAATTCCGAACGCTTAAGTCGTTGGCAGAATGCATTCAGAGCGATATCTCGTATAATACGTCAACCGAGAAGATATAATAGCGAGAGCGTTGCATCTCGTGCCGTGATATTTTCGCCGCACAGACCCGCAACATGGAAAAATCTACGTGGTACGCTATCCGCGCTTGGCCGCTCGGGCTAGGATCGCTCCATGCAGACATTTCGACTATTTTTTGTGGCTGCTGCGGCAGCTGGTTTTGCCGCGGCCGCCGACGCCCAGGACAATCTGTCCGTTCCTGGCGACCCGCAGGCGCAGGCCACTCGCTACAATGTGCAGGAAATGAACTTCGATATGTGGTGTCAGGAGCAGCAGCATTTGCCGGCGGAACGTTGTGACAAGCGCTTTCCTGAAGACGACGCGGCCTTCAATGCGTATCGTTCGAAAATCGAGCGGTACGAAATACCGTATCTGCAGCAGCAGCAAAAACAGCTTCAGTTAAATTCAGGCATTCTGCACAACGATCCGGTCGATCGGCGTGACCAGCCGCCGCAAGCCCAAGACCAACCGTCTTCCGCCGCCGTGCCGCCGAAATAAGTTACGGAACGGCCCGTAACGGCGGCGTTACAATTTCGAGCGCATCGACCAAACGCCGCATCAGGACATTTGCCTCCGAAGAATTGGCTGGTTTTTCGTCCCGATTAATCACCAGCTTGAGGTGAGGTGGCTTGGCGAGTGTCCGGAACTTCGACGGCGGCGGGAAATTGAGCCCGTCCGGCGATCCGAAGGCTTCATTTTCCTTTATGCAGGTCGCATCCACCAGGCGCTCGCAAAGAACGGCATTGTTGAACAGCACCGTACCATCGCCGGTGATCTGGGAAATGCCGATAAAGCGTGAGGGCGTGCTCCCGGCAAAGGTAAGCGGCGCGAGCACCGTTTCCATTTCCACCACGCCGCGTTCGGTTTCAGCGACCGAAGAAAGGCAGATCGGCTCTCCGCACAAGAGGGAGAGGCGAAGGAGCTGAGTGATGGTACCACGGCTCTGCACGTCCCACTGCGCAAGGAAGTTCATGCCCCGCAATTCCATTCCGTACCGATCGCAATGCGATGTGCCCGCCAGACGGTACCGCGGCCGGGTTTCATCTGTCGCGTCCAGAATGAAGACATGCGAGAGGATCCGCTTGATCGCCCGCGGATCCAAGGCTGTCTGATCCGGCACGCCATTGCCGCTCCGCAAGCGGCTCCAGTACCCCACCAGTAAGTGACTATTGCGGTGTTTCATAACGGTCCTGCCAATTCAGCCTGAGTGTCTCGCCCCGAAGCAGCACGAGGAAAATTGTGCTGTTGTCATTGCCCAAGCACGGGTCGTGCCAGCAACGGAATCTGCGGTCAGGACCGGCGATCCCACGGGCTACGCCGCGGCGCCGCGAAGAGCATAACACCCCGCGATTTCAGGATTGGCGTGAGCAGAAGACCGGCGGCAAATCCGCCCAAGTTTGCCCACCAGGCGGTGCCCGGCTGGGCCGGATCGGAGAGCAGTGCACTGATGAGCTGCATCAGGAACCAGAAACCAACCACCCAAGGAGCGGCAACAGACAGCGGATAGAGAATGATGCCTAGCGGTACGATCACGGTCACCCGGTGCCGAGGGTACACAAGCAGGTAAGCAGCCAAGACGCCGGATATCGCGCCTGAAGCACCGATCATGGGCACCCGGGAATCAGGCCATGCCCAGTGCGGCCGCCACACCGCAAACGAGGTTGAAGACGAGGAAGCGAAGGTGTCCCGGCGCCCTCGAAATCAGACGATTGTGAGCATCGCGTGGGCTGCAGGCGCGCTCCGAAAGCCAGAACAGCAGCAGTGTGCCTCTCCGGCTTGTACTCGCGCTCGGGAATCCGCAGCTTTCTTGACCGTTTCGGCCGGAACCCCTATCTCCAGCCCATGTCCATCCGCTCCATTCTGACCGCGCCGGATCCGCGCCTGAAAGCCGTGTCCGAGCCCATAAAGCGGGTCGATGACGAGATCCGGAAGCTCATCGACGACATGCTGGACACCATGTACGCGGAGGACGGCATCGGCCTGGCAGCCGTCCAGATCGGCGTGCCGAAGTGCCTCCTGGTGATGGACCTGGCGCAGAAGGAAGGACGGCGCGAGCCGCAAGCCTTCATCAATCCCCGCATCCTTTGGGCATCGGACGAGACCACCATTGTGCAGGAGGGCTGCCTCTCGGTGCCGGACATCTGGGAGGATGTGGAGCGTCCCGCCCGCATCACCGCCGAGTTCCTCGACCGGGATGGCGTGTTAAACACCGTGGATGCCGATGGCCTGCTATCCACCTGCCTGCAGCATGAGATGGATCACCTGAACGGCGTGCTGTTCATCGATTACCTTTCGAAGCTCAAGCGCTCCATCGCGCTGCGCAAGGTTCAGAAAGCCCGCCGCCTCGAAGCGGTGAGCTAGAGCGGCGGCGTGAGTTTGCGCCTCGCCTTCATGGGCACGCCGGATTTCGCGGTGCCAACCCTCACGGAATTGATTGGCCACGGCCATGAGATCGCGGCCGTATACACGCAACCTGCGCGACCCAGTGGCCGTGGACTCTCGCCGGAAGCTTCGCCGGTCGAGAAACTGGCGCGCACGCACGGCCTGCCGGTGCGAACGCCTGCAACGCTGAAGGACGAAGCGGCGCAAGCGGACTTCGCGGCGTTGAATTTGGATGCTGCCGTGGTGGTCGCTTACGGCCTGCTGCTGCCGAAAGCCATTCTCGATGCGCCGAAGCTCGGCTGCTTTAACCTGCACGCCTCGCTCCTGCCGCGCTGGCGCGGCGCCGCTCCCATCCAGCGCGCAATCATGACCGGAGATGCTGAAACCGGCGTGATGGCGATGCGCATGGAGGAAGGGCTCGATACCGGCCCGGTGCTGATGGCGGAGCGTCTCCCTATCGGCCGCAAAACTTACAGCGAATTGCACGACGAGCTCGCAGGTCTCGGTGCCGATCTGATGGCGCGGGCGCTCTCGGCGCTGGAGCGCGGCAGCATTGTCGAGCGCCCGCAGCCGGATGAAGGCGCGACCTACGCCAGGAAGATTTCGAAAGAAGAGACTCGCATCGACTGGCACAAATCCGCCTCGGAAATCGATTGCCTGATCCGTGCGCTTTCGCCTTCGCCCGGAGCATGGTGCGAGGCGCGGCGCGAGCGGCTGAAGATTCTCTACGCCGAACCTGTCGATGCGAGCGGCGTGCCGGGCGAAATTCTCGACGATCGACTCACCATTGCGTGCGGGGATGGCGCGCTCTGCCTCGTTCGTTTGCAACGCGCCGGACGAGGCGTGATGGAGGCCAGCGAGTTCCTCCGCGGGTTTTCGCTCATGGCTGGAGATGTGCTCGGCTGAAGAACAGCTTCCTAGTAGTGGCGTAGTTCCAGAGGTCTCACCAGTCGCTATACTGCCCACCAGCAGGCGGCTCCGATCACGTCTGCGGGTCGCTTCTGACCTTGGGGGCCTTTAGGCATGGGCGGACTCCAAACGGCTAAGCAGCTCGTTGATCTCGCTCCGCGTTCCCTTGAGCTGCTGGATCAGCGCAAATTTCATAGAGGGTTCTAGGTCAATAGGTCCGCGGGCCCAGTCGTGCTGGATCGTGTCCATCACCTCATACAGCGCCCGATCCAGTGCTTTGGCGTCCGGTCCCATTGTCAGACTCCGGCAAGCCTGCCGAACCTAAGACCGGCCCCACAGGGAGCAACTGGGCCGAATTTCAAAATGACGCACTACCGGATGTTCGTAAGAACAAGTCAGGAACTTTTGTTTGACTTGCGATCAGGCGGCTGGTACTATGTAACATAAATACAACATTTGGAGGCAGGGTGCCGGTTCACGCTCAAATTGTCGGTCCCGGCGAGAAGCGCGCGTTTCGTGCCGCCCACTCAGCCGAGGTGGACAGGTGGGGGACCCCACTCCCGCATTTTTGCAATTCAAAGGCGCGTAACCTCGCCGAGCCCCGACGTCCGGAACCATTTGGGCGGGGGTACCCTCTCAATTTCCAAAGGTTCGAATGGGAACTCTCGCTCGCGAACACGCTGCCGCGTGGCTCGTGCAGGGGGAGGGGGTGGCGCTTCCTTGAAAACAACTACCCCCTATATTGTGGGTAGCGTGCCATGACCCACGAAAACTTGCCCCGTCAGATTTGGGACATGAAATATCGCCTGAAAGCGGCAAACGGTACGCCGGTTGAGGGCGAGCCAACGGACACGCTCGCCCGTGTAGCGCTCGCTGCTGCGCAGGCCGAGGCGCCGGATCGGCGCCAGAAATGGGCGGAGGAATTCGCGGGGGCGCTCTCTGGTTATCGCTTTCTTCCGGCTGGCCGCATCCTCGCCGGAGCCGGTACCGAGCGGAACGTTACGCTCTTCAATTGCTTCGTCATGGGCACGATTCCGGACTCGATGGACGGGATCTTCTCGCATTTGCGCGAAGCGGCGCTGACCCTGCAGCAGGGCGGCGGCATCGGCTACGATTTTTCCACCTTGCGCCCGCGCGGCGCGGAAGTGCTTGGCGTTGGGGCAGATGCCTCCGGCCCGGTGTCGTTCATGGATGTGTGGGACGCCATGTGCCGCACCATCATGAGCGCCGGCTCGCGCCGCGGCGCCATGATGGCAACACTCGCCTGCGATCACCCGGATATCGAAGCCTTCATCGATGCGAAGCGGGAGCCCGGCCGCCTCACCATGTTCAACCTTTCGGTGCTGGTGAGCGACGCCTTCATGGACGCGATGAAGGCGGATGCGGAGTGGCCGCTGCAATTTGGTGGCCGCGTGTACCGGACCGTTCGCGCACGGGGCCTGTGGGATCGCATCATGCGCGCGACCTACGAGACGGCGGAGCCGGGCGTCATCTTCATCGATCGCATCAACGCCGAGAACAACCTCGCCTGGTGCGAAACGATCCGCGCCACCAATCCGTGCGTGACCGGCGATAGCTGGATCATGACTGCCGAAGGCCCACGCCAGATTCTTGAACTTGCCGGCAAACCGTTTCTTGCGATGGCAGACGGCAAACTTTGGCAAAGTGACGAACGCGGTTTCTTTTCGCGCGGCGAAAAGCCAGTCATGATGTTGCGCACGCGCGAAGGTTACTCGCTCCGGCTTACCGCCGATCATCTCATTCGGCGTATCGCACGCCGCACTCGCTGGACCACGGAATGGGAATGGGTCGAAGCGGCGAGACTTGCACCCGGAGACGAAATTCAGGTTCACGACCACCGCCAGGCGGGAAAATGGGGCATGCCGGAATTGGCGGCGCGCGACGACGCTGAAGGCTATCTGCTCGGTCTTCTGATCGGCGACGGTGTCTTGAAGGAGGACAAGGCGGTATTGTCCGTCTGGCCTGGCAAGCGCGTGGTCAATGGCGAAGACGAGCGACCTGGCTTGCGCGGCGTCATGGAGGCTGTGCTTGCAGCCGTATCGCTTCTGCCCCATCACGCAGATTTCAGAGGCTGGGCCGAAATTCCGGACCGCGGCGAATACCGCCTTTCCACCGCCGCACTGAAGTCCTTGGCGCATGAGCATGGATTGCGGCCTGGCGCCAAGCGCATCACGCCACAGATCGAGCGGCGATCGTCAACCTTCTGCGCGGCTTTCCTGCGGGGGTTGTTCGACGCGGACGGAAGCATTCAGGGCAGCCAGAGCAAAGGTGTCAGCATTCGTTTGGCACAAAGCGATCTGGGCACGCTGAAAGCCGTTCAGCGCATGTTACTGCGCCTGGGCATCGTGAGCTCAATCTATGAGGAACGCCGCGCCGCCGGTCATTCGCTGCTTCCCGATGGCCGCGGAGGACACAAGAACTATGTAACGAATCCACAGCATGAGCTCGTCATCGCGGGCGAGAATATCGGACGCTATTCCGAGCGAATCGGCTTTGCGGACATGACGAAAACGCAGCGCCTGAAAATCGCTTTGGCGAATTACCGGCGCAGGCTCAACCGGGAACGTTTTTGCGCCACGCTGGAATCGCTGACGCCGGACGGAGTGGCGGAGGTGTTCGATGCCGCTATCCCTGGTCTTAACGCTTTCGATGCGAACGGCTTTTGGGCCCATAACTGTGGTGAGCAGCCGCTGCCGCCTTATGGCGCCTGCCTGCTTGGATCGATCAATCTTGCCAGACTGGTGAAGCAGCCGTTCGAGGACGGCGCCACGCTGGATGAAGCGGAGCTGGCGCAGCTCACCCATACCGCCGTTCGCTTCCTCGATGACATCATCGAGACTTCTCGTTTTCCTCTGCCGGAGCAGCGTTCGGAGGCCATGGCCAAGCGGCGCATCGGATTGGGCGTCACAGGGCTCGCCGATGCATTGATCTTCTGCCGGACGCGCTATGGCTCGCCGGAAAGCCTCGCGCTGATCGAGCGCTGGCTTGGCACAGTGCGCGATGCGGCGTATCGCGCGTCGGTGGAGCTCGCGGAGGAGAAGGGTGCCTTTCCGCTGTTCGATCGCGACGAATACCTGGCACGGCCGAACATCCAGAGTCTGCCGCAGGATATTCGCGATGGCATCGCCGCGCACGGCATCCGCAACGGGTTGCTGACCTCCATCGCGCCGACCGGCACGATTTCGCTGTTCGCCGGCAATATCTCCAGCGGCATCGAGCCCGTGTTTGCCTACACCCATCTTCGCAAGGTGTTGAAGCCGGACGGCACCAGCAGCAGCGCGGAGGTCGACGACTTTGCGCTGCGAACATACCGTGCGAAGTTCGGCGACGACACACCGCTATCGGATTATTTCGTCAGCGCGCAGACGCTGTCGCCGGACGAGCATCTGGCTGTGCAGGCGGCGGCGCAAAAATTCATCGACAGTTCGATTTCGAAGACAATCAACGTGCCTGTCGATATTTCCTTTGAGGCGTTCGAGGACATTTATCGGAAGGCGTATGCGCTGGGCTGTAAGGGCTGCACGACGTACCGGCCCACCACTGTGCGCGGCGGCGTTCTTGAAGTGCGCAGCGGTGCTCCGCAGGCGGAAGGCATCGAGTCCGGTGAAGTGATCCCCGCGCTGATCGAAAATCCCGCCGAACCCTCGCTGCCGCTTCCATTGCCGCCGCCAAGGCCCCGCCATGAAGGCGGCGTGGTGTACATGACCCAGCCGCTCGATCGGCCGGAGATCCTTCTGGGGCAGACCTACAAGATCAAGTGGGCGGATTCCGATCATGCCTTCTACATTACGGTCAATGACATCCAGGCCGACGGCCGCAGGCGCCCGTTCGAGATCTTCATCAACTCAAAAAACATGGAGGCGTATGCCTGGACGCTGGGCCTCACACGCATGATCAGCGCCGTGTTCCGGCGCGGCGGCGATGTGTCTTTCGTGGTGGACGAGTTGAAGGCGGTGTTCGATCCGCGCGGCGGGCAATGGATGAGCGGCCGCTATGTGCCCTCGCTGCTCGCCGCCATCGGCGAAGTGATCGAACGGCACATGCTCGCGATCGGATTCATGGCACCGCGCGAAAGCATTGTGCCAGACGAAGTGCGCGCGATTGCCGTGGGCGCAGAAGGCGTGCCGGCCAAGCCGTGCCCGCGCTGCAGCTCGCCCAGCTTCGTGAAGATCGAGGCCTGCGACACTTGCCTGTCTTGCGGCTATTCCCGTTGCGCCTGAGTGAGTGCGCCATTCACGATTTCCAACGAGCAGGCGCGGGCGCTGATTCTGGCGCGGACTTTCCTGTCGGACGCCCGTGCTGACGCTGGCGCGGCGGCGACCGTTCAGCTCATCCGCAGGCTCGGTTATGTGCAACTGGACCCCATCCGGGTGGTGGAACGCGCGCATCATCACATCCTCTTTGCCCGCAACAGCGCCTATCGCCCAAAGCAGCTGGAGCGATTGCAGGCTGAGGAGCCGGCACTCTTCTTCGAGAACTGGACGCACGATTCGTCGCTTATTCCCATTGAGTTCTATCCATATTGGCAGCACCGGTTTGCCGACACGCGCAAGCGCATCGCGAAGTGGCGCGAACGGTTCGGCAATGATCGTATCCTGAAGACAGTGCGCGCCCACGTTGAAAAACAGGGCGCGGTGCGGGCGCGCGATCTGCTGCACCTGGGCGGCCGCACCGGCCCGTGGTGGGGATGGGGGCCCGCCAAAGCCGCACTGGAGTTTCTTTGGCGCAGCGGTCAGCTGGCCGTGGTCCGGCGCAGCGGTTTCGAGAAGATCTACGATCTGGCAGAGAGATCGATTCCCGCCAGTCTGCGGGAGGCGAAGCTGTCGCGCAGTGAGGTGGTTGGCTGGGCCTGCAGTGAAGCGCTGCAGCGGCTTGGCGCGGCAACGCCGAAAATGCTTTCGGATTTCTGGGGGCATGCTTCCATTGCCGAAGCGCAAGCCTGGATTGCTGCCGAGAAGAAGCGCAGACGGCTGGTGGACGTCGTGCTCGAAGGCGTGAGCGGTCAGCGGGATTTCGCAGCGGTCGCGCGGCCGGATATCGCGGCACACCTCCCATTGCTGCCGCCGCCGTCAGCGCGTCTGCGCGTACTCTCTCCCTTCGATCCGCTGCTGCGCGACCGGAGCCGCGCCGAGCGAATCTTCGGCTTTGGTTACCGGATCGAAGTCTACGTCCCACAGCACAAGCGAAAACACGGCTACTATGTCTTTCCGCTGCTGGAAGATGACCGGCTGGTGGGCCGCATCGACATGAAAGCCGAGCGCAACAACGATCGTTTGGTCGTGAACGGGCTTTGGATGGAGCCCGGCTTGTCGCTGGGCAAGCAGCGAGGCGCCAAACTGCAGCAGGAACTGGCGCGCCAAGGGCGGCTCGCCGGCGTGCGCGACATCGTATTCCCAAACTCTGCGATCAAAACCGGCTAAACGGCGGCATGCGCTATTCCAGCCGCTTCTTTCTGTATGCTCCGTTTGTGGGGCTGCTGCTCCTCGCGGCCATCGCCATGATCCATTGGTGGATCGCGGCAAGCGCGCTGGCCAAATATCTCAATGCCGTGAATGGGCACGAGATCATGCCCGGCGTCCGGATGAGCTTTACGGAAAAACGGCTGGCCGGATTTCCGTTCCGGCTGGATACGGTGCTGAAAAACCTGCGGCTCGAAGTTGCCGATGTGAGCGGACCGGTCGTCTGGACCAGCGAGAATTTCGCGATGCACCGCCTCACCTACGGGCGCATTCAGGCAATTCTGGAGGCGGCAGGACGGCAGACGCTCTCATGGAGAGATGCGCACGGCATTCCACATCGCTTCGCATTTCTACCGGGCACCTTCCGCGCCAGCGCGATTCTGGATCATGGCAAGCTGATCCGTTTTGACTCGGAGATTGCCGATCTTGATGGGCAGGACTTCCGCACGGCCGATGCGCAGCTGCATTTTCGCGTTTTGCATAACGAGGCTGATCTTTACCTGCGACTTCAGAATGCCCATGTCGCGGGCGGGTATGCGCGCGATCTTGGGCCCGAAATGTCGGCACTGGTCGCGAATTTGAGTTTGCGGCGTGCCGAGGTGTTGGAAAACCTTCTGCGCGGCGAACAATCGCCCGACGATGCGCTGGAAGCCTGGCGCAATGCTGGCGGCATCACGGTTCACAGCCTTGCCGTAGCCAAAGGCGGTACAACGAACACGTTTGCTGGCGTGCTATCGCTTGACGGCGACCACGATCCGTCCGGCATGCTACACGATAGCGGTGGCAGTCAGCTGCAGTTTAGCGGCAATCGGATCATTGCCTCAGGGCTTCCGCGCCCGTGAGCGGCCGAAGTTCGGCGCCGCCGTATCTTGTCCCGCATCGATGATACTGCGCCGGATGGCGCGGGTGCGGGTAAACAGGTTGAACAGCGCTTCGCCGTCGCCCCAGCGGATTGCACGCTGGAGCGCCGTCAAATCTTCGGTGAAACGGCCCAGCATCTCCAGCACGGCTTCACGGTTGTTCAGAAATACGTCCCGCCACATTGTGGGATCGGAGGCCGCAATGCGGGTGAAATCCCGGAATCCGCCCGCGGAATATTTGATCACCTCGCCCTCGGTAACCGCTTCGAGATCGTCCGCCGTTCCGACGATGTTATAAGCGATGAGGTGCGGCACGTGGCTGGTGATGGCGAGCACCAGATCGTGGTGCTTCGCGTCCATAAGTTCGACTTCGCTGCCGCAGCGCCGCCAGAATGTTTTCACCGTTTCGACCGCCTGCGGATCGGTTCCCGCCGGCGGCGTCAGCACACACCAGCGGCCATCGAACAGCTCCGCGAAGCCCGCCTCGGGCCCTGACTGTTCGGTGCCCGCGATCGGATGCGCCGGCACGAAATGAGCGCGGCCAGGTATGTGTGGAGAAACCGCGCCAATAACGCCCGCCTTCACCGAACCAACATCGCTGACAATGGCGCCCGGCTTCAGATGCGGGGCAATTTCCTTCGCCAACTCTTCGAAGGCGCCGACTGGCGTTGCCAGAACCACGAATTCTGCGTCTCGCACGGCAATTTTCGGATCATCGTGCAAACTGTCCGCGAAGCCGATGCGTTCCGCTGCATCCAGCGTTTCCGGGCTGCGCGCGAAACCCGCGATGTGCGCAGCAAGCCCGGCGCGCCGCATGGCGTGCGCCATGGACGCGCCGATCAGCCCGATCCCGAGCAGTGCGACTTTGCCGAATAGCGGCTTTGAATCCATGGTCATCGGAGGTCTCTTGCGGGACGCGCATTGTTAGTGACGACGCGGGCAAAGGCAAAATCGCTGATTTGACAGATGGAGGCAGCGGCACTTAAGCGCGCGCATGGCCAAGGCTGTCGAACCGCACTTCCCTCGAATGCTGCAGGCCCCCGAGGCCCCGCGCGGCTACGCGCTCGAATTCGATGAGACGCTGCCGCTCGCCTGCGGCCGAACCCTTACCCCGTTCACCGTCGCCTACCAGACGTATGGGAAACTGAATCGCGCGCGTTCGAACGCTATTCTGGTGTGTCATGCGCTGAGCGGCGATCAGTTCGTTGCCGGCACGCATCCGGTGACCGGCCGGGCTGGCTGGTGGGAGACGATGGTTGGCCCCGGCAAGGCCATAGATACCGAACGCTATTACGTCCTCTGTCCCAATGTGATCGGCGGTTGCATGGGAAGCACCGGGCCTGCCGATCTGAACCCGGCAAACAGCAAGCCGTATGCACTTGATTTTCCTGTGGTGACCGTCGCGGATATCGTGCGCGCACAAGCCATGCTGCTGGATGCGCTTGGCATTGAGCGACTTCTCTGTGTCACCGGCGGATCGATGGGCGGCATGCAGGCCTTGCAGTGGGCAGCCGCTTACCCCGACCGCGTTGTTTCAGCCATTCCGGTCGCAACCGCCGCGCGGCACACAGCGCAAAATATTGCGCTGCACGAGATCGGCCGGCAGGCGATCATGGCCGACAGCAATTGGTACGGCGGCCGCTATCTCGAACGGAATGTGCGCCCGGAGAAGGGATTGGCCATCGCCCGCATGATCGGCCACATCAGCTATCTTTCGGAGGAGGTGCTTGCCCGCAAGTTCGGACGCTCGCTGCAGAACCGCAACGCATTCTCCTTTGCATTCGAATTGGACTTCCAGGTCGAAAGCTATCTGCGTCACCAGGGCAGCTCATTTGTCGAGCGGTTCGACGCCAATTCGTATCTCTACATCACGCGCGCGATGGACTATTTCGATCTCGCTGCGGAGTACGGAGGCAACCTGGCAAACGTATTTCAGAAAACAAAAGCCCGCTTTCTCATTATCTCATTCACCAGCGACTGGCTGTTTCCGACGTCCGAAAACAGATTGATTGCGGCGGCGCTACACGCAGCCGGCAATCAGGTCGAATTCCGCGAAATCGAGAGTTACCGTGGCCACGACGCATTCCTGCTGGATGAGCCGCACCTGTCCAGCGAGGTACGAAAGTTTTTAAGCTCCGCCGCGTCGGAACAGGGCCTTCCTTAGGGAACACGAGAACCGCGCTTGCCTTCGCGCGGCTCTCGTGCGCCTGTTCAGCTCTTCTCGGAGCCGAGCAGTTTGAGCGCCTGCGCGAAATGCGCTGTGCCCATCTTGTAGTAGCCGCGATTGCAGTAAAGTAACGCGGAACTGCGCTCCTTGGCCGCCTCATCACGATTTGGCGATTGGCTGTTTTCAAGGGCCGTCTTAACCTGCGTATCCATCTGACGACAGTCGGAGTCCGACGGATCGGCAGCAAAAGCTGCAGACGATGAAATTAGCAGGCCGAGGGACAACGTAGTCCCCGCAAGAACACTGTACCGCATGTAATATTCCTCCGGTTGCAACCCGGCACGCGACGCCGGTGCGCGTGAGATAGGACTGCATCGCCCCCATAAAAGATGATGCGGCGAATGGGAGGCTTGCGCTGTTGCAACTCTTCGCCTCAAGGAGTAGCAAAAAGCAGCAAAGTTCTATTTTGCTGCCCTCATGCGCAACATGCATGACCCATTTGCCGGTAATTCATTGCATAATCACGCTCACATTATCGCGATAGAAAGATGGCGCGCGTCATTCGCAGAATGAAATTCTTCTTTCAGGCGCGCGCTGGTGAAAGAACAGGCTTTAACCGCCGTGCCTTCTTCACGTGCGCCAGCGCATACATGGATTTCGACGCTTCCACCACATGCACACCGGCAAGCCGCGGCCATAGCATCTTGCCGGCGCGCTCCCATGCCGTGCCGGTGCGAACCATGCGCCGCGCTTTAATTGGCGGCAGCAGTAGTGCTGTGTCCCATCGCTCCGGCACAAACATCGTGTCGCGGAGCAGCCGGTCAAGTTGGCTTCGGGTAAAGGGGCGGCCGTGCGCAAACGGCGAGCGATCCACCTGTGCCCATAGACTGGTGCGGTTCGGCACCACAATGAGCAACCGGCCACCCGGCGCGAGCACGCGCCAGATCTGCCGCATGAAAGGCCGAACAGATTCGGATGCCTCAAGGCCGTGGATCATCAGGATGCGGTCGAACAGTGCGTCCGGGAATGGGAAACTCTCTTCCTCACCGATTACTGAAAGCGATCGCTGGCTGGGCCAGCAGAAAGGGCCCAGATCTTCCGGGATAAGTGCAATCGTCCTCTCGGCATCTAAGGCGAACGTGCGCAGATAGGGGATCGCAAAGCCCAGTCCGAGCATGCGTGTGCCGCGCAGGTCCAGCCAAAAGGACTTTAGCCGCCGATGGACCAGCCGGCGCGTGACCTGGCCGAGCGCGGAAGCGTAAAACGCTGCCAGATTCTCCGAATCGAACAGCATTGCGCCGGGGTTTCCTGTTTATTGCCGCTTCAACGCTAGCATGGCTGTTGCTAGGTTGCACTTGAGAGGTGCCCAATGCCGCTGATTGTCGAACTGGTCCCCTGCCTGACCGACAATTATGCCTATTTGCTCTACGACCCGGCAGATCGGCTCTGTGCGGTTGTGGACCCGTCGGAGCCCGAGCCGGTGAAAAGTGCGCTAACGGCGCGCGACCTGAAACTGACGCACATCCTCAACACCCATCACCATTTCGATCACACCGGCGGCAACCTTCCGCTGAAAGAAGAATTCGGCGCGGTGGTGGTGGGCCCTGAAAACGACCGCGACCGCATTCCGGCACTTGATGTGGGCGTCAGCGAGGGGGCGCCCTGGCAATTCGGCGCGCATACCGCGCGCATTCTGGAAATCCCTGCCCACACGCGTGCACACATCGCCTTCGTATTCGATGACCAGCGTATTGCCTTCACCGGAGACACGCTGTTCGCCATGGGTTGCGGAAGGCTGTTCGAGGGTACGCCAAAGATGATGTGGTCGAGTCTCTCGAAGCTGATGCAATTGCCGGACGACACGCGCATCTATTGCGGCCATGAATACACTTTGAGCAACGGCCGCTTCGCGTTGACCCTCGAGCCGAACAATCGCGATCTTCAGGCGCGCATGCGGGAGGTCGAGCAATTACGCGCGCAATCGCACCCAACGATTCCGTCCACCATGGCGCTTGAGAAGAGAACCAATCCATTCCTGCGCCCGGACTCGCCGGAGATCAGACACACGCTTGAAATGGAAAACGCAGATGATGTGTCCGTGTTTGCGGAAATCCGGCGACGCAAAGACGTGTTCTGACGCGCAGGACTAACTCGCGAATTCGAGCGCAATCGCGGTAAAGTGCAGCACGGCGGCGACCAATACAAAACCGTGCCAGATCGCTTTGTGAAACGGAATTTTGTCAATGATATAGAACGCGATGCCGGCGGAATACACCACGCCGCCGGCAATCAGCAGCCAGAAATCGATGGCGGCCATTGAAACCGCGAGCGGCTTAAGGACAGTCACCGCCATCCAGCCCATCGCGATGTAGAGCGCGATGCCCGCCAATTCGAAGCGCCTCGGAAACAGAACCTTGATCGCGATACCAGCTGTGGCGCACAGCCAAATCGCGGCCAAGATGATGTCACCGGCCGGGTGCATCAGCCGGTTCGCCGCAAATGGCGTATAGGTAGCCGCAATCATAATGAAAATCGCCGAATGATCGATCCGCCGCAGCCACTGTTTCGACGGGCGATGTGCTGGCCAGAGATTGTAGGCGGCAGAGGCCGTGATCATCGCCAGCAATCCGGCGCAATAAACGGATACGCTGACGACCACGGACAATCCGGTCACATGCCATAGCAGCCAAAGCGCTGCGTTCACGGCAAAGATTATTCCGGCAACATGGATCGCAAGATCCATTGCGCGTTCGCGCCCGGAATACGTGCGTGCTTCAGACATGAAGAGCTGCATTGCGTACTTCATCTTCAATATGGCGCTCTGTTTGCAAAAGAACAACCGTTGAGCGCACAGTCACTTGCCTTCCATCCGCAGGTTTTCGAATGCATCCCAGCCTGGTGAGAAGCGCAAAGGGCGCTATCCTGCTTCACGCCGTTACCTCTGATAATCTCAAGCGATGGCTGCCTACGCGCGGAAAGCGGGAAGCGGAGTGGGTGAGCGCGGCAAATTTCACCGCGAAGCAATACGACACCCTGCTGGTGCCCGGCGCGAAGGGCATCGCCAGCGGAATTCTAGGTCTAGGCACCGGCGGCGATCCGCTGGCGCTTGCCGCCTTCTCCGAAACTTTGCCGCCGGGCGTCTATGCATTGGGCGATGTTCCGGCAGAGATCGGCGGCGCGCGCGGAGCCCTGGCGTGGGTGCTAGGCACGTATCAGTTCGACCGCTACAGAAAGAAGCAGACGCGGCAATGGCCGAAGTTGGTGTTGCCATCCGGCATGGAAGGTGAGGAAATCACGCGCATCGCCGAAGCGGTGTTTCTCGCCCGCGACCTGGTGAACACGCCGTCCAACGATATGGGACCGGAAGAACTTGCCTCCGCTGCGCGCGAGGTTGCGCGGAAACATGGCGCAAAGTTCTCGCAGATCGTGGGCGAGGAGCTGATCGCAAAGAAATATCCGCTGATACACGCCGTCGGCCGTGGGTCGGTGCGCGCGCCGCGCCTGATCGATTTCTCCTGGGGTGACGCGAATGCGCCAAAGGTCACGCTGGTCGGTAAGGGCGTGGTGTTCGATTCCGGCGGCCTCGACCTCAAGCCTTCGTCTGCCATGCTCACTATGAAGAAGGACATGGGCGGCGCCGCAGTCGTGCTAGCCGTCGCGCGAATGGTCATGGATGCGAAGCTGAAGCTGCGCCTGCGCGTATTGATTCCCGCCGTGGAGAACTCTCTCTCGGGCTCGGCTTACCGGCCGGGGGACGTGCTGAAGAGTCGCAAAGGGCTCACCATCGAAATTGGCAACACGGATGCGGAAGGGCGGCTGGTACTCGCCGACTCTCTGACCGAAGCTGACAGCGAAGTGCCGGAGTTGCTAATCGACGTAGCGACTCTCACCGGTGCGGCGCGCGCCGCCACCGGCATGGAGCTGCCGCCGTTCTTCACCGACGACGAAATGCTGGCCGCCGACCTCATGCGCTGCGCCACGGAAGTGCATGATCCGCTTTGGCGGCTGCCGCTTTGGCGCGGATACGAATCGGCCATCGCCAGCCCGATCGCGGATCTGAACAACAGCCCGGATTACAACCTCGCCGGCGCGACGACGGCGGCGCTGTTTCTCAATCGGTTCGTCACACGTGCGAAGTCTTGGGTGCATTTCGACATTCCGGCTTGGGTCGATCGCCCCAAGCCTGGCCGCCGCAAAGGCGCGGAAGCCAACGGCGCCCGTGCTATTTATGCGCTGCTGAAGCAGAGATACGCATAATCACCGTTGTCACGGCCGGGCTTGACCAACGGCTGTCCGGTTTAATTCAAGTCCATTGCAGGGCCAATTGCGAATGGTTGAGAGGTGATCTCGCCGCGCGCGATCGGCGCGCGCAGGCGCTTCAGGAAGCTGATGCCTATGAGAGGTCGCGAATGGTGGGATGCTCGCCGCACAGCGCGCAGGCCGGATCGTGCCGCACGCGGACGGTGCGGAAACGTATCGACAGCGCATCATAGATCAGCAGTTGACCTGCCATGCTTTCGCCGATGCCGATGATCTCCTTCATCACCTCTAGCGCCTGCAACGTTCCCATCACCCCGGCCGCGGCGCCGAGAATGCCGGTCTCCGAACACGAGGGCGTGCTGCCGGGCGGCGGCGGTTCCGGAAACAGGCAGCGGTAGCAGGGATAGTCGCCGGCATGCGGCTTGTAGGTGGCGAGCTGTCCGTCGAATTCTGTCACCGCGGCCGACACCAGCGTCTTCTTCGCGAAGAAGCAGGCGTCGTTGACGAGAAAGCGCGTGGCGAAATTGTCCGAACCATCCGCCACGATATCGTAGCGTGAAATCAGGTCGACCGCATTTGCCGCAGTCAGCCGTTCAGCGTGCGCCTCGATGCGCGCGCACGGATTGAGCGCCAGCGCCGCCTCGCGCGCTGACTCTGTTTTCAGCCGGCCAATATCCGCCGTGCGATGGGCAATCTGGCGTTGCAGGTTCGACAAGGACACGGTGTCGAAGTCGACAATGCCAATGGTACCCAGGCCAGCGGCTGCTAAATACAGGATCACCGGGCTGCCCAATCCGCCGGCGCCGATCACCAGCACCTTCGCGCCGCGCAGGCGCGCTTGGCCCGACCCGCCCACCTCGCGCAGCACGATGTGGCGGGCATATCGTTCCAGTTCTTCGTCTGAGAGCGCCATTCGGTTTCCATAGAGCAGATCGGGCTTTCGGAGAATTGCGCGGACATCGAACCTTCACCAAATTGACCGAAATCCTTGCCTTTTCATGTCAAATCTGGTGGGAACTTTGCGGAAGGCGCACCCCGCGCCTATGCTGGACACCAACAAAACTGCCGGCCCGCCTGCCTCGCGGGCGAGGTCGTTATCAGGAGATATCATGTCGAACGGGCACGCCTTTGGGCTGGAGCAGCAAGGCTTTCGGAATCTGAAGACCGTGAACTGGAATCTCTCGGCGCCCGCTCTCTATGAAGAGGCGGTCCGCCGCGGCGAAGGCCATGTGGCGAAGAACGGTCCGCTGGTTGTCCTCACGGGTATCCACACGGGACGCTCGGCAAACGACAAATTCGTGGTGCGCGATGCCAGCACTGAGAACAACGTCTGGTGGGACAACAACAAGCCCATGACGCCGGCGCATTTCGATGCCCTCTACGCCGACATGATGGCCTTCGCCGAAGGCCGCGAGCTGCTCGCGAAGGATATGTTCGGCGGCGCGGACCTCGAGCATCGCCTGCCAGTGCGCATCGTGACTGAATTTGCCTGGCACTCGCTGTTTGTGCACCAGCTGCTGATTCGCCCGACCGCTGCAGAGCTCGAGGGTTTCAAACCGGAATTCACCATTATCGATCTGCCGAATTTCGAAGCCGATCCGGCGAAGCACGGCTGTATTAGCAAGACTGTTATCGCGGTCAATTTCTCGAAGAAATTGATCCTGATTGGCGGCACCTCCTACGCCGGCGAAATGAAAAAGTCCGTGTTCACGGTGATGAACTATCTGCTGCCGCCCACGGGCGTCATGTCGATGCATTGCTCGGCGAATGTGGGCAAGGATGGCAGGTCCGCGATCTTCTTCGGCCTGTCCGGTACCGGCAAAACGACGCTGTCGGCTGATGCGTCGCGCACCTTGATCGGCGATGACGAACATGGCTGGAGCGAGCACGGCGTCTTCAACATTGAGGGCGGCTGCTACGCCAAGGTCATCAAACTTTCCCGCGAAGCCGAGCCCGAGATTTTCTCCACCACCGAGCGCTTCGGCACGGTGCTGGAAAACGTGGTGATGGATCCGGCAACCCGCGAACTCGATCTCGACGATGCGAAATATGCCGAGAACACCCGCGCCGCCTATCCGATCGACTACATCCCGAACGCCAGCGACACGGGCCGCGCCGGGCACCCGAAAAACATCATCATGCTGACGGCGGATGCCTTTGGCGTGCTGCCGCCGATTGCGAAGCTCACCCCCTCGCAGGCGATGTACCACTTCCTCTCCGGCTTCACCGCCAAGGTGGCCGGTACGGAAAAGGGCTTGGGCAAGGAGCCGCAACCGACGTTCTCCACCTGCTTCGGCGCGCCCTTCATGCCGCGCCATCCCACCGAATACGGCAATTTGCTGCGCGATCTCATTGCGCAACACGGCTCCGACTGCTGGCTGGTGAACACCGGCTGGACCGGCGGCGCCTTCGGTGTGGGCTCGCGCATGCCGATCAAGGCGACACGTGCACTGCTCAATGCGGCGCTGGACGGCTCGCTCGCCAATGCCGAGATGCGCGTCGATCCGCATTTCGGTTTCCGCGTGCCGGTATCGGTGCCCGGTGTGGATTCGAAAATCCTCAACCCGCGCGAAACCTGGGCGGACAAGGCGGCTTACGATGCGCAGGCACGCAAACTCGTCGGCATGTTCCGCGACAATTTCCGCAAGTTCGAAGCGCATGTCGGAAACGACGTGCTGGAAGCCGCGCCGCAACTGGCCGAAGCCGCGGAGTAGAGCTAGGCAGTCTCCGCCCAACTTAGATCATCCCGTAGAAGACCGGCAGGCGCGAATTCGAGGTGAAGGACGCGTCTGTGCGAAGGTTTCTGCGCGGGCGATGATGCGTGGAGCAGCAGTGGCTTCATCAGCAGTGAGTCGCCCGCTTTTGCCGCGATCACGACGCTCGGCTCAGATTGGACAGACAGGTTGAGTTGATCGCGTGTGAATATCCCGTAACGATGGCTGCCCGCGATCACACGCAAGGCACCGTTTTCCGCAGGGCAATCGTCCAAGTGGACGCGCACAGTCACCATCCTCTCCAGAACTGCGCGCGGAGCCTGAACGTGCGGAACGCCGCGCTTGAGCGTCCAGTTGTTCCAGCCAGGCAGCTCGCGACGCTCAGATAGCGCAAGTGACAAGTCCTGGTGCCATGCGACTGGTCAGTTCGCGTTCTGTGTTTTGTCGAAGTAGATCGCGCGAACGGCTTGCGTGTCCTCTCCCATCGTTGAGGCGAGAAGATCGCTCAATGCTGCGAATTTCGCGGCTGCTCTGATCGGCTCGACCCCAAACAGGTTACGCGCGCCGTATGTCTCTCCGGCGCGCTGAGAGCGTTCCGTCGCGCTGTCAGTCAGACAGTAGATCAGCTTGTCGGTAATGGAGCGGCCGAAAAGCTGGGAAATAAGAGTGAAGCCGTCTCGCTCCAATCCAGTAGCGATTTCGGCGGCCAGCATCAAATCGCCGGTAGCTGCTTGCGGAACGAGTGGGCCGGATACACGCCGAGCACCGTGACCGTAGCGGAAAAGAATTTCAGCTCTTCGAGCGCAAGGCGAACGCTGCGCTCATCGGGGTGGCCTTCGATATCTGCATAGAATTGCGTGGCATTGAACGAGCCGCCCAGCTGGTAGCTCTCCAGCTTGGTCATGTTCACGCCGTTGGTGGCGAAGCCGCCCAGCGCCTTGTAGAGCGCCGCGGGCACGTTCCGTACACGGAAGATGAAGGTGGTGATCACCGGCCCGGCCTCCGGCGGCGCATCGTCCGGCTCGGCGGCCATGATGAGAAAGCGCGTCATGTTGTGCGCTGCGTCTTCCACATCGGATTTCAGCACCTGCAAACCGTAAATTTCCGCCGCCAGCGATGAAGCGATGGCGCCCGCGCTCGCGTCCTTCAACTCCGCCACGTGTCGTGCCGAGCCGGCGGTGTCATGCCACACCTGCGCATGCAGGTTCAGATCGCGGATGACCTTGCGGCATTGTCCCAGCGCGGGACCTTGGCTGAAGACTGTCTTCAGTCCCGCGAGCGTCGCGCCCTTGGTGCCGAGCAGCTGGTGGCGCACGCGGTGGAAGTGCTCGCCCACAATATAGAGGCCAGCTTCCGGCAGCAGGTGGTGGATGTCGGCAATGCGGCCGTGCAGCGAATTTTCCACGGGGATGATGCACAGTTCCGTTTTCCGCTCGCGCACCGCCGCGATGGCATCTTCGAAGGTGGGAAACGGTACGGCGAGGGCCTGCGGCAACGCCTCGCGCGCGGCCAGATTGGCGTAGGCGCCCGGTTCTCCCTGAAAGGCTACGTGGATCGGTTGCGGGTGCGCGCTCATCTCATTCACCTCGCGCGAATACTGCACGGGCGCGCTCAAGATCTTCCGGTGTGTCCACGCTGGGCGGCACCTCGCTCACGCGCGCCACCCCAATTGTCATGCCGGCCTCCAATGCTCGCAGCTGCTCCAGCTTCTCGCGTTTTTCCAATGGCGACGGCGCCAGTTGCACGAAGCGCGACAACGCTTCGCGGCGGAAGGCGTAAATCCCGATGTGATGAAACAGCGGCCCCTCGCCGTGCGGCGCGCGCGCCCGGGTAAAATAGAGCGCGCGGCCTCGCTCGCCGGCGACATCCCAGGCGACGATGGGTTTGACGACACTCGGGTTATCGCGGTCGGCTTCGCTCTCGATTTCTGCCGCGAGCGTGGCGATGTCCGTGCCAGTCGCGGCGAGCGCTTCGACCACGGCGCGAATGGCATCCGGATTGAGAAACGGCAAATCGCCTTGAAGGTTAACGACGATATCGTGTGTCTCGTCCGAATCAATCTCTTGCAGCGCAGCGAACACGCGATCGGAGCCCGATGGCAAATCTGGCGACGTCAACACCGCGCGGCCGCCTGCCTGCTCTACCGCCACAACAATCTCCGGCTCGGCCGCGGCGACAATCACCGGCCCCACATCGGCCGGAACTGCGCGCCGCCACACGCGTACGATCATCGGCTCGTCGCCAATCATCGCCAGCGGCTTTCCCGGCAGACGCGTCGAGCCCATACGTGCTGGAATGATCACCACCGGATTCATCGAAGGCCTTATAATCCCGATACTTATGCGACGCTTCGCCGCAATGACGCGTGGAAGCCGACTAGTAATGTCGCCCCGCTTTTCGGGGGGCATCGCGGGCGTTCTTCCGCGATCTCCACACCTCTAAAACATCGCGACAGCGGAGCCCGACCTTATGGATTCCTTTGAGTGGAACAAGATCGCCGGTGCGGTGCTTGGCACATTGCTGTTCGTGGTGGCGGTGCGTATCGCGACGGGGTTCATCTTCGAGGTGGAGCCGCCTGCGAAGCCTGGTTACGTGGTGCAGGGCGTGGAAGTTTCGACCGGAGCGACGCAGGCCGCACCTGTTGAGGAACAGCTGCCCGACTGGGGCACTGTGCTGCCGAAGGCGAACGTTGCCGACGGCAAGTCGATTTCTACCCGGTGCGAGCAGTGCCACGACCTGTCCAAGGGCGGCCCCAACAAGATCGGCCCCAATCTTTGGGGCGTGGTTGGGCGGCCGCGGGCCTCGCATCCGGGCTTCGATTATTCCAGCGCCATGAAGTCGAAGGGCGGCAGTTGGAGCTATGACGAGCTGTTCAAGTTCCTCAAGGCGCCGGGTGCCTACATTCCTGGCACCAAGATGAGCTTCGCCGGTCTGCCCAAAGCCGACGACCGCATCAATCTCATCGCCTATCTGCGCACCGATATGGATTCGCCAGCGCCAATTCCCCCGCCGCAGCCGGCCAAGACCGCCCCGGCGGCCGCTCCTGCCAATGGCAAGGCACCAGCTGCTGCTCCCGCACAAGGTGCGGGCGCTCCGGCAACAGGCAAGGGACCAAACGGCACAGCGGCCGTGGCTCCGGGCAATCAGCCCGCGAACGCGACCTCTACCGCTGGCTCCGGCAATGCGGTGTCCGGCAGCGCGGGCAATGCGAACGGGCCCTCCGGCGGTGATACCGGCAAGGATTCTAGCCTGAGCGGTTCAGAGGCGCATGTCGGCAATTCTCCCGCTCCAGCCACGGGCAAGCAGCCGTCAAGCCCGCCACCCAAGAAGCCCTGATTTGTGGCGGCGTGCGCAAGCCAGGACTTTGGCAGATGAGTACGCTGCTTCTTGTGGTGCCGCCGTCCTGGCTACAGGTATGGACCCGCCCGCTCGCCGAGATCGCGCAACATTTGACCGTGTGTGCGCACGGTCGCGACGAGTACGACGCTGACGATATCGATTACGTTCTCACCTTCCGGCCGACACATGGGATTCTGAAATCGCTGCCGAATCTGAAGGTGACGTTCTCGCTGGGCGCGGGCGTGGACGGCATTCTCGACGATCCGGAATATCCCGCACATGTGCCGCTGGTGCGTTTTGTGGACCGCACGCTCTCGCGCGAGATGGCGCAATACTGCGTGATGCACGTGCTCATCCATTATCGCATGCAGCGGGTTTTCGATCAGGCGCAGGCGGAACGAAAATGGCGGCAGGCGCTGCTGCCCAAACGTGCGGAAGACACCCGAATTGGGATTCTGGGATTGGGCGAAATCGGTACGCTGACGGCGGAAGGGCTGCGCGATCTGCATTTCAGTGTAGCGGGTTGGAGCCGCACGCCACGTCAGGTGCCGGGCGTGGAGAGTTTTGCGGGCAAGGATGAACTTCACGCGTTCCTGGCCCGCAGTGACATCCTGATCTGCCTGCTGCCGCTAACGCCGGAAACGCGCGGCATCCTCAATGCCGATCTCTTTGCGCAACTGCCGCAAGGCGCCTTTGTGATCAATGTGGCGCGCGGCGATCATCTGGTTGAAGCCGATCTCATCGCCGCGCTGGATTCCGGACACCTCTCCGGTGCCACCCTCGATGTGTTTCACACCGAGCCGCTGCCGGAAGAGAGTCCGCTGTGGTCGCATCCTAGGATCACTGTCACGCCGCATATCGCGGCGATTTCTGAGCCGCGGGTGGCTGCGCAATATGTGGCGGATCGTATCGCCCGGTTCGAACGCGGCGAACCGCTCGACAACATCGTCGATCCGGAGCGGGGGTATTGAGCAACCGGGTTCATTGCGTAATCGCTGAAGTCTTCGGTGCTCATGCGCGAATGGCGGCCTGGCGGGCAGTTTTTCGCCAGGCGCCATCCGCTGCCGGCGGCGGCGCGAGGGTGCACGCCGCCGCTCAGCTGCTTATCTCCACTTCGGCACGGCGATGAACCCGACCAGCGCACCCGTATTCTTGTCCTGTGCCTGCCCGGTGATCACGCCATTGTCGTTGATATCCTGGGCCGCAAGCAGAATGAGATTCGATTTCGCGGCAACCAGCGTGTTCAAGTCGGTCAGCGTCCCGTTCTGCCAAATGAAGGCGTGGCTTGAGGGGTAAGACACACCCACCACTTGATCCCGGTCGTTGACGCCCAGTCCTTCGCTCAAGCTGTCGCCGGGCAGGGTGTTTAGATCTTGTAAGCCGCGCTTCTTGTTCCAAAAGAATGCATGGAAGTTCGGACGCTCGACGCTATCGCCCACCAAGTCGGAGAAACCGGTCACGCTTCCCGTTTCGCTGATATCCATCGGCGTGTGCCAGTACTGGCCGCCCAGATTGCCGAGGTCTGTCGTGGAGCGTTGGTCCCATAACAGCATGTGCAGTGCGCTGGCCCCGCCAACGGCATTTCCGCAAATCCCCGAGATGCCGACGACTTGGCCCTTGTCATTGATTGCGGTGGCCGCGCCGTCGAGATCGCCCGCCGCGGGCGGCAACTGCCGAACCGATCCATCCGGCTCCCACACCACGGCCTCAAACTGCAGCACTTGCGGCGCGTTGCACGTCGGCTCATGGACGCCGTTCTCCGCCCAGCCGACGATTTCGTTGTCATTGTTGATGCCTGTGGCAAAGCTGTCATAGCCGCCGGGCAGTGGCGGGAGGGCCTGCATGTTTCCGTTCTGCCAGCGGAAGCCCTGGCAGATCTTTTTCGTCGGCGGCGCCAGATAGAAGATCGCAACCGCACAGCTCCAGGATTCGCCGAGCGGATTGTCTGCGGCCGTTTCCGAAATGCCCGCGTATATGCCGTGCTCGTTCTTGTTGGGCCAGGCGATGGCGCTGTTGGGGCCTCCCAGGGTTCCCAAATCCTCCGGCTTGAGCTTCGCCCGCCAGAGCAGCGCATGCATGATGGTATCGCCGGGCCGGGTGCCGAAGCCGCCGATCTCGTTTTTCTCGTCGATGCTTGTGCCTTGTGCGAAAGTTCCGCCGAGAGAATTCTCCAGTGCGTACACGGTATAGTGGCTGGGCTTCGTCGGCGCATGCGGTTGCGCGCCGGCGAATGCCGCGGCCGTGCCGAGCGCCAATGACATTCCCGCCACGACAGCTGTTAGATTAGAGCGTCTCATGATCCTATCTCCTCGCTAGCATGCGAAGCGCTGTGCTTCGTTGGCGCTGACGATAGGCAGAGGAGCGCGCGGGCGTCGGACGGTAGCGGACGCGAGCCGGAGAGAGGCGAGGTCCGAAAATGTCCAGTGCAATTCGCCCGGTTGGGCTATTCTCGAAAGCGTGAAGGAAGCAGAGCTCGATTGGCACATCTGTTCGCGCGCGCGTCTGTCGCGCGACCCGCGCTTTGACGGCAAGTTCTTCATCGGCGTGAACGGAAGCGGCGTATATTGCCGCCCGATCTGTCCCGCGCCGACGGCAAAGGAGAAAAACTGCCGCTACTTCGCCACCGCTGCGGGGGCGGCGGAGGCGGGATATCGGCCGTGCTTACGTTGCCGGCCGGAATGCGCGCCGGGAACGCCGGCGTGGCTCGGCACATCCGCAACAGTTGCGCGCGCCCTGCGGCTCATCGAGGAACGCGGCCTCGACGACGACGGGATCGAAGGCCTTGCCGAGCGTTTGGGAGTCGGCGGGCGGCATCTGCGCCGCTTGTTTCTCAAGCATCTGGGAGCCTCGCCCAGTGCGGTGGCGCAGACACGCCGCGCGCACTTCGCCAAGAAGCTGATCGACGAAACGCGGCTCTCCATGACACAGGTCGCTATCGCGGCCGGATTCGGTTCGGTGCGCCGCTTCAATGCCGCCATCGCGCGAACCTATCACCGCACGCCAACGCAGATCCGCGCGACGGCACGGGGATCGAAGTCCTTGCCGCAGAACGAATACGTGTTTGTGCTGCGCTTCCGCCCTCCCTTCGCCTGGCAAGAATTGCTGACGCTATTGCGCCGGACCGCAATTCCCGGGGTGGAAGCGGTGAGCGGCAACGATTACCGGCGCACCATCTCGCTCAACGGCGGCAACGGCCGTATCCACGTTTCGCTGGACGAGAAGCAGCCCGCGTTGCGCGCGCGAATCTCCTTCCGCGATCCGCGCGGTCTGTTTCAGATCGTCGAACGAATCCGCCGCATGTTCGATCTGAATGCGGATTGGTCAGCCATCGAGCAGACGCTCGGCGGCGAGTCCCTCCTGTCGCCGCGCCTTCGTGCAGTGCCCGGCATGCGCGTGCCCGGCTGCTGGGACGGCTTCGAGCTGACCGTGCAAACAATCGTAACGGCGAACGCCAATGGCAAAGGCGCTGCCGCGCTCGCACAGCTTGTGCAGGCGTACGGAAGGCCGCTGGGGGGCGAGGAGGAACTTAGCCATCTATTTCCCGACGCGCGCACGCTGGCCGCGGCCGATCTGTCCGTGTGCGGCATCGGCGGGGATCGTGCGCGCGCCGTTTGTACCCTGGCCGAAGCCGTTTCGGATGGACGTGTTTCCTTCGATACTGGCATGGACGCCGCGCCTCTGTTGACGCAGCTGCGACATTTGGCGAGCCTGAGCGAGCGCGCGGCCGAATACATCAGCATGCGCGCGCTGCGTGAGCCGGACGCGTTTCCGGCGTCTGCGCACAACCTACCGGCGGAATTCGAGAGCCTCGCCGCGCTGAAGCAGCGTGCGGAATGCTGGCGCCCGTGGCGTGCCTATGCTGCCGTCTATCTTACATCCGGTGCGGACGATGCGTCATCATTGCCGGATTCAAATCATTGGCCGCGAACGGCCCGCGCCGGGAGGTCCGCTGGCATGGAGAATGCGAGCAATCCTGCTTACCAGTGATCTTCCCGCTTTAGGTCCACACATGCAGGGCGAGGATGAACTCACCGCGCGTCATCGACATTCTCACTTGCCTGCAGCCGTCAACGAGGAAGATACGCGGGCATTCTCAAGCCGCAGCCGTCCGTCACCCGATTATCGACCCAATTTGTCATCTCCCGCGAATGCGGGGCGACCCAGCGGCGGCGCGTCTGCGCCGCCAAAGAGCCTTTCGCCCGCGGCGAGATTGGCTGCACGGATCCGCATCTGGCAGCGGCCGCAGGTGAAGGTCGGCTGCCGGAGCGCGGCTTCATTCGCGTCACCTGCATGCGGCAGAATCACGCTGCAGGACATCACGCCGGAGCTGGCCCGCCGCTCCGGCTTCTCCGGCGTGCTCGATCTGCTGAAAACCGCCAAGCACGGCCCCGGCGAAAAGGTCTACCTGATCGAGTTCGTTTACGAATGCTCGGTTTGAATTTGGCCCCGTTGGTCGGGGCCGTAGACGTCCAACTCGAGGGAAATATGAAGGTCTGCCAAATCTCTCAATGTCGCCCAATCCAAGATGTCCCCTGAGTTGAAATCCGAAAACCATCCGATGAAGAAGCTCAACTCCGCTCCAGTTGATGCAAGCTCGCGTATGAACTCTCGATGCGGCTTCAGGATAGCAAGGGCAGCCCTCAGCCCCTCAGGTAATCCCCTTTTCGTAGTCCTTGCCGAACTGGATGGTGCATACGGAACGGGGACGAAACCCACCAATTACGCGGCCATTCGGCGCAACGCACAGATCGCCCTTCCGCCATATGGAGTCAGCGGCCAGCCCAAGTTTCTCCGGAACGGCTGATAAGTCCGCGTCGGCGTGACGAATGACGAGTGATAGCCGATACGTGTATTCGCCCAACTCACGCGGCCTTCTTATGCAGCCCGGGCTTCTCAATTGGGCTCGTTGTTTCCATTGTAGCGTAGAGTTCGGCCATACCTAATGCGCTTCGTCCCAGTTGTGGGCGGCGCGGGCGTCCACCACCAGCGGCACGGATAATTCCACCGCCGGCAGCGCGGCTTTCTCCATCACCGCACGGGCGGTAGCGCAGACGGCATCGGTCTCACCATCCGGCGCTTCGAAGATGAGCTCGTCGTGCACCTGCAGCAACATCTTGGCGGTGAGCTTCGCCTGCGCCAGCGCATCCGGCACGCGGATCATGGCGCGGCGGATGATGTCGGCCGCCGCCCCCTGGATCGGCGCGTTGATCGCGGCGCGCTCCGCGCCGCCGCGATGACCGGGAATTCTCGAATTGATCTCGCGGATGTGCACGCGCCGCCCGAACAGCGTTTCCACATAGCCGTGCTTGCGCGCGAACGCCTTGGTTTCTTCCATGTAGTCGCGGATGCCGGGGAATTTCTGGAAGTATTTCTTGATGTAGTCGCCTGCTTCCTCGCGTCCGATGCCGAGCTGGTTGGCCAGCCCGAAGGCGGAAATGCCATAGACGATGCCGAAATTGATGGCCTTGGCGCGGCGGCGGATTTCGCTCGGCATGCCCGCCACCGGCACGTTGAACATTTCCGACGCGGTCAGCGCGTGAATGTCGATACCGTCGGCAAACGCCTGCTTCAGCTCCGGCACATTGGCGATGTGGGCGAGCAGCCTGAGTTCGATCTGCGAATAGTCGGCGCTGACCAGCTTGCGCCCCGGCGGGGCGATGAAGGCTCGCCGGATGCGGCGGCCTTCTTCGGTGCGGATGGGAATGTTCTGCAAATTGGGATCGACGGACGCGAGCCGCCCGGTGCTCGCCGCCGCCAGGGCGAAGAACGTGTGCACGCGGCCGGTGTTGGGGTTCACGTACGTTGGTAGCGCGTCGGTGTAGGTGCCGCGCAGCTTGGCGAGCCCGCGCCAGTCCAGTGCGTTGCGCGCGATCTCGTGGCCCTGCGCCGCCAACTCCTCCAGCACATCGGAATCGGTGGACCACGCGCCGGTCTTGGTCTTGCGGCCGCCGGGCAGCTTCAGGGTGCCGAAGAAATAATCACCTAGCTGTTTCGGTGAGCCAATGTTGAACTCGCCACCCGCCTGTTTGTAAATCTCCTGCTCCAGCCGCCCCATGGTTTGCGCGAAGTCGTTGGAGAGCTTGCGCAGGAAATCCGGATCGATGGTGATGCCTTCGCGCTCCATGTCGGAGAGCACCTGCACCATCGGCCGTTCCAGCGTCTCGTATACGGTGCGCTTGCGCTCGGCGGTGAGGCGCGGCTTCAGAATTGCGTGCAGCCGGAGCGCCAGATCGGCATCTTCGGCCGAATAGCGGGTTGCGAGTTTCACATCGGCGCAGTCGAAGCCCTTGCGGTCACGGCCCTTTCCGGTCAGCTCGTCCAAAGTCATGCGCGTGTGATTCAGGTGCACGACGCTCAGCTCACCGTAATCGTGCGCGTGTAGCGTAGAATCCAGCACGTAGGACATCAGCATGGTGTCGTCGAGCGCCTGCATGCGGATGCCGCGCTGGAGCAACATCAGGTAGTCGCGCTTCAGATCGTGCCCGATCTTCAGTACGCTTTCGTCTTCGAGCAGCGGCCCGAGACGCTGCAACACCTCGGCTTCGCCCAGCTGACCGATGCTGCCTTTGGTGTCGGCGAGATCCAGACCATCCGTCGCGCGATGTCCGCAGGGCACGTAAGTCGCTTCGCCGGGCGTCACCGCCAGCGCAATTCCGCACAGCATTGCGCGCATCGGATCGGCGGACGCGCTTTCCGTCTTGATTGCCACGCGGCCGGTTTCGTGCGCGCGTGCGATCCAGTGGTGGAGGCGCTCCAGCGTGACGACGGTTTCGTATTTGCCGAGGTCCAGTGGGCGGTGAACCGACTCGCGGTCCAGCACCACGCCGGGCTCGGCTTTGGTCGTGAGCGCTTTCGATTCGGCCATCGGTTCCGGCCGCAGCGGCGTTACAGCGCCGGGTGCAGGAAGCTCCCGCTGCATAGGATCGGCTGCTTCGATCGAATCCGGATCGTCGATCCCCAGGCGGGAGGCTGCGCGCTTGGCCAGCGCCGTCAGTTCGAGCGCGTTGAGGAAGCCAAGCAGGCGGACGGGTTCGGGTTGCTGCACCTCCATCTCTTCGATTGCGCAAGAGAATTTGGCGTTGTCGTCAAGCGTTACCAGCTTCAGCGAGATGCGCGCGTTCTCCGCATTGGCCAGAATGGTTTCGCGCCGCTTGGGCTGCTTGATCTCGCCGGCGCGCTGCAGCAGCGTTTCCAGATCGCCATAAGTGTTGAGCAACTCAGCGGCCGTCTTCACGCCCACGCCGGGGACGCCGGGCACGTTGTCGATGGAATCGCCAGCCAGCGCCTGCACCTCGCGCACCTTCTCCGGCGGCACGCCGAACCGCTCCATCACATCGGCGCCGCCGATGCGCTTGTTCTTCATGGTGTCGAGCAGCTCTACAGTGCCGTCCAGCACCAACTGCATCAAATCCTTGTCGGAGGACACGATTGTGACGTGCGCGCCCACCTCCCGCGCAATGCGGGTGTAGGTGGCGATCAGGTCGTCGGCCTCGAAGCCCGGCTCCTCCACACAAGCCACGCCGAAGGCGCGCGTGGCCTCGCGCACCAGCGGGAATTGCGGAATGAGATCGTCCGGCGGCGCGGAGCGGTTCGCCTTGTATTCCTTATAGATGTCGTTGCGGAAGGTGCGCGCGCCGGCATCGAAGATCACGGCCAGATGCGTGGGCTTTTCCCAGCCCTTCATGTCCTGCAGCAGCTTCCACAGCATGTTGCAGTAGCCGGAGACGGCGCCAGTGGGCAGCCCGTCCGACTTGCGCGACAGCGGCGGCAGCGCGTGATAGGCGCGGAAGATGTAGCCAGAGCCGTCGATCAGATAGAGGTGGTCGCCCTTCGCGATAGGGCGGCCTTTGGCGGCAGGTTTCGGCGCGGCACTCGCGCTCAATGCGCCTGCGCTCCCGCGCGCAGCACGAAGCGGCGATCGCAATAGGGGCATTCGACGTAGGTCTGGTCGCCCATCTCCAGATACACTTTGGGGTGGCCGAGCACCCCGCCGCCGCCGTCGCAGGCCACGCGCGTCTCGTCACTTTCGATGATTTCCGGCACTTCAACAGGCATGGTATTGGTTCCGCTAGGGATAGTGACGCACTTGAAGTCTCAGAGCTTAACACCGTAGGTAAACGTCTGCTCACACTTGACCGGTTTTGGGTCACGTACCTCAAGGCGGCCAAAGATTCCAACGTCTCTTTTCAGACTGCGTAAGGCGTTACCAGAAAGCCATATTAGCGGCCAATCCTTCCCTTGAGAGAAGCTTGTCGGCCCTTCAATCTCGTACTGTCGGCCATGCCCGGGAACGCGATAGACCTTTGTTCGCGCTCTTGAATAGACGAGCGTTTTCTCTCCTTTCGGCGGTGCAAAAATCTCGCTTTCTGCAATTTCGTACGTTCCACTAGATCCTTTGATCTTAACCTCAAGGCCCTCCATCGATCCGGAGAAGTCGGTCACGCGCTCGCCAGCATTGAGGGAAAAGATGCTGTATTTGAAACAGAGTTGCTTTGGGCCTGACGTCGGAGTGTCCAAGGGTTTCGCCTGGATCGGTCCGCTGAGTGCCAGAAGGGCTACCGAAACGATCACCAAATCCTTGAGCAAAACACAATTCCCCTAAAGCACTTCCTTTTGTCGGTCCACGCTTTCGCTACAAGCGCTTCGTGCGCAGCGGCAGGAGCCGGTTCGGCAGTGCTGGCAGATACGCGCTTGGGACGATAGATTCAACGCGAAATGGTCACACTCAACCGCATCTACACGAAAACGGGCGACAAGGGGCAGACAGCGCTCGGCGACGGGACGCGTCTGCCCAAACATGCGCTGCGCATCGCCGCCTATGGTACGGTAGATGAAGCGAATTCCGCCATCGGCATCGCCCGGCTGCACGTCGCCGCGCACGGCGAAGCGATATTGGAGCGCATCCAGAACGACCTGTTCGATCTCGGCGCCGATCTTTGCGTGCCGGAGGGCGGCCGCCGTAGCGAAGGCGCGCTGCGCATTGTTGAGGCGCAGGTGGAGCGGCTGGAGCACGAGATCGATGCTATGAACGCCGAGCTCGCACCGCTCAACTCCTTCGTATTGCCGGGCGGCACGCCCGCGGCGGCGTATCTGCACCTCGCGCGAACCATCGTGCGTCGCGCCGAGCGGCTGATGGTAGAATTGTCGGAGCAGGAGACGGTCGGCGGCGCCGCGATCAAGTACATCAACCGCCTATCCGACCACCTGTTCGTGCTGGCGCGTTATGGCAACGAACGCGGAGCGAAAGATGTGCTCTGGAAACCCGGCGCCAACCGCTAGTTTCGCGGCATGAGAAACTTGCCCAATGAATCAGGCCCGGCCACCAGGTGCAGCGGAAACCCGTCTTCGGGGCATATCGGTACAGCGAATATTCCCCCATTGTCGCCGCATAGTCGCAAACCCGTTCATCAAATCCGGCGGCGACAAGTGCGCCTCCGATAGACCGCTTCTGAAAATTCTTCCTGAGCTCCGCGTGCGAAGATATTGTGAAAGCTGAACTAGGAAATCCAGCTTCATGGCTTTCATGTGTAGTTGCGGCCGCACCGTACCGGCCGGCTCTTAGCGATTCGTTTGGATCTGCCTTGTTCTGGCGATGGTGCGCAAAGGTCAGGCTTCCATCGCAGTTCGGCGGCCGAACAGAAACGCGAGCACCACCCCCAGAACGCCGAATGCCGCCCAGCCCGGCGTGGCGAGAAACGACTCAACACCGTGCGCCACGGCATGCGGCGTATTATGTTCCAGCCAGGCCTTCATGCCATCGATGCTGTTGCTATTCACGGCCGTCCACACATGATCCAGCGAACGGATGACGACATCGCCACCGTGTTCCAGTGTGCTGATGAGATCGGCGCCAAGCAGCATTAGCGCGATGCAAATCAGCACCAGGCTAACAAGCCGCACAGCGACATAAAGAAAATCGCGAACCTGATGCATCGGCGCGCGAAGCTAGACGAGCGGCCGCCGCCGCACAACGCCGGCGATCAGGCCTGCCGTTCCGGATAGGGCGTGCCGTCACGGTGCCTGTAGCGTCCGTCCCTGGAGTCGATCTGCATGTCAATCTCGGAATAGCGGCAGACGTCGTCGTCCGAACGCGTGCCCACTTCCAGGCAGAGGGCGATTTTATCCGATTTGTTAATCAGGTGATGGCCGTTCCCATCGTTCTTTGGAAAAGCGGCGCAATCGCCCGGGCGCAGAACCCGCTCACCTTCATCGGTGACAAGGGTCATTTCGCCGGAGACCACATACACGAATTCATCTTCCGCGGAATGCCAGTGCCGCTGGCTGGACCATGCGCCGGGCGGCAGATGCAGCAGGTTCACCCCGAACTGCGTCAGCCCGCCGGCGTCGCCTAACCGTTGACGGATCCGGTTGGCACAGGGCTCATGGAACGGCGCGGGGTAGCCAGAACCCTTCCGCTCGGGGACGCTTTTCACATCGATCTTCGGCATGGCTTCACCTTCCTATCGACTGGCTACTCGTCTTGTTCGGGCAATAGAATGGCAAGGGCTTCAGCCCTGCCGTGCAGGAAGCGCATGGGCAAGCATGGCCTGCGCGATCTCGCGCTCGCCCATGATCACCGTGGTCGCGCCCATGTTGCTAAGATGCTCGACCTCCGCATCGAAATGCGCCCGCGCCACGATGTCGAGGTCCGGATTGGCGCGACGCCCCTGCTGCACGATCTGCCCCGCCTCGAAAGCCTGTGGAATGGCGACGAACAGAACGCGCGCGGATCGCAAGTTTGCCACCCGCAGCAGCCGCTCGTCGGCGGCGTTCCCGCTCAACGTCTCGACTTCTTGCGCCCGGATTGGCTCCAAAGCGTCAGCCGATTCATCGATCACGAGAAGCGGCACATCGGCCCGTCTAAGTCCATATACAACCAGCCGACCCACGCGGCCGTAGCCCACAACAACGGCGTGATTGGTGAGTTTGGTCGGAACTAGGATTCCCGGTGCCGGCATTGCCGCTTGCGTTGGCTTTTCACCGCGGCGGGCCAGCCACTGCGCGGAAGCCAAGAGAATGGGATTTACCAAAATGGACAGGATCGAACCGCCAAGAATCAGGTCGCGCGCTTGCACCGGAAGCAGCGCCAGCCCGATTTCCAAATTGACGAGCACGAACGAGAACTCGCCGATTTGAGTCAATCCGGCAGCAACGAAAGCCGCGGTTCCGATGCCTACCCGCAAGCTTCGCAAAATTGCGAAGGCAGCGATTCCGGTTCCGGCGACAACCACCACTGCAGTGCCGAGAAGGTGCAACGGCGCGCTGAGGATCACGCGCGGATTGAACAGCATGCCGACCGAGACAAAGAACAGCACTGCAAAAGCATCGCGCAGCGGCAAGGATTCCTCGGCAGCGCGGCGGCTGAGCGGGGATTCGCTCAGGATCATACCTCCGAAAAATGCGCCAAGGGCAATCGAAACACCGAACAATTCGGCTGCGATGTAAGCCACACCCAATGCCACAGACAGCACCGCCAACCGAAACAGTTCGCGCGAGCCCGTATGCGCTACGTAATGCAGAATCCACGGGATGACCCGCCGCCCCACCAGCCACATCACCAGAAAGAACGCAGCCAGTTTGGCAAGCGTCAGCGCGAGGCTTTCGGCTAGCGCAATAATGTCCAGCGGCGGTCCACCGCTCCTTAGCTCCGGCGCAAGCGTGGGCAACAACACAAGGATGATGACGGTGATGAGGTCCTGCACCACCAGCCAGCCCACCGCAACGCGTCCGCGTTCCGAGTCCACAAGGCGGCGTTCCTGCAACGCGCGAGTCACTACTACTGTGCTGGCGATGGAAAGCGCCGCGCCGAACACGATGGCGGACGGAAGAGGCCAGCCGAACAGCGATGCCACAAGTGCGCCGAGCGCGGTGGAAACGATGACTTGCAGGATGGCGCCCGGCAGCACAACCCGGCGCACCGCCAGCAGGTCGCCCAGCGAGAAATGGAGCCCCACCCCGAACATCAGCAGGATCACGCCGATGTCTGCGAGCTCCAGGGTCAAATGCTGGTCTGCGACATAGCCTGGCGTGAATGGTCCTACCGCTACGCCAGCCAGCAAATATCCAACGATCGGCGAAATCCTTAGCCGATTGGCGATGGTGCCCAGCACAAAGGCGAGCCCGAGGCCCGCGACCAGAAGGATAAGCAGCGGCGACGCGTGCGGCATACCGCGAAGCTGGCGCGAACGGCACACTTCGTCCAGTGGGGTCTGACGATTGTCAGGCCGCGAGCTTTGCCATCAGCGCGTCGGAGAGCTCGTAATTGCCGTACACGTTCTGCACATCGTCGTGCTCATCAAGCGTGTCCAACAACTTCACCAGCGTTTCGCCGGCATCGTCGCTGACTGGATTCGTCGATTGCGACCGCCATTCGATCTTTGCGGATTCCGGCGTACCGAGTTTTGCCTCCAGCGCGTCGCGCACCATGCCGAAACTATCGATGGAGGCGATGAATTCGTGCAGCTCATCCCCGGAGATGACTTCATCGGCACCAGCATCGATGGCAAGCTCCAGTATCGCATCGTTGTCGCCCTTCGCCTTCGGGTACGCAATCACGCCGACACGGTTGAACATGAAGGTCACCGAGTTGGGCTCGCCCAGCGCGCCGCCATATTTAGAGAACGCGGCGCGGATATCGCTGCCGGTGCGGTTGCGGTTGTCGGTCTGTGCTTCCACGATCAGCGCCACCCCGCCCGGGCCATAGCCCTCGTACCGCACCTCCTCGATGTTCTCGCCGCCGCCGCCCACAGCTTTGTCGATCGCCCGCTGGATATTGTCCTTGGGCATCGACTGGGCCTTGGCGGCAAGCACCGCCGCGCGCAGGCGCGGATTATGGTCCGGGTCAGGCATGCCGAGCTTTGCCGCCACCGTGATTTCGCGGGCGAGCTTGGAAAACATCTTGGAGCGCACCGCATCGACGCGCCCCTTGCGATGCATAATATTTTTGAACTGACTGTGGCCGGCCATGGATCACCTGGAACGGCGGCTCAAATAGCGGTGGACGTCCGCGGGTTCAAGCTGTCCCGCAGCAACCCCCGTCAGAGGGTTGGAATGGCCTGCTTCAGACGGCCGCCAATACGTACCGGCTCGACGCGGGCGGCTAATCCTTTCGCATTGATTTCGACGAATACGCCACAGAGCGTGGCGGGGCCGTTTGCCGGCGAAAAGCGGTTGGTGGGCAGCTTGCGCGTATAGCGCTGGAGCGGCTCGAATTTCTCCATGCCGATCACGGAATCATAATCCGCACACGCCCCGGCATCCGTCTGATATGCCGTGCCGCCGGGCAGGATTTGCGCATCGCCGGTCGGCACATGGCTGTGGGTGCCGACCACCATGCTGGCGCGGCCGTCGCAGAAATGGCCCATCGCCATTTTTTCGCTGGTAGCTTCGGCATGGATGTCCACCACGATGGCATCGGCCGCTTGGCCGAGCATGCAGGCGGAAAGCTCCACTTCCACTGCGGCAAAGGGATCGTCCTGGGGCTCCATGAAGACGCGTCCCAGCGGGTTGACGACCAGCACGTGCTGCCCGGAGCGCGTCTGGTACAAGTTGGCTCCCTTGCCTGGCGCGCCGGCCGGCAGATTGCGCGGCCGCAGGATGCGGTCTTCATCGTCGATGAACGACAGAATCTCTTTCTGATCCGCCCAGTGATTTCCGGTGGTGATGCAATCTACGCCGGAGGCGAACAACTCGTTGGCAATAGAGCGTGTGAGGCCGAAGCCTCCCGCGGCGTTCTCTCCGTTCGCCACGACGAAGTCGAGCTGCAGATTATCTCGCAGCAAGGGCACTTGCGCGGTAACGACCTCGCGCCCGGGCCTTCCGATGATGTCTCCGATGAAAAGAATTCTCATTGCTGTCGAAAACGCCTGACGCCCCGTTCCGTTACTACCATATCGAGTCGTTCGTCGCTTGAATCGTGGGGAACCGAGGGGACTTCCTGCCCGGCGAAGGCGATCCCGATGGCAGTCACGGTCCGCTCGGCGCGAAACTGTGCCAGCGTCCGGTCATAATAGCCGCCGCCATAACCGAGACGATAGCCGGTCCCATCGAAGGCAAGCAGGGGCACAAGCAACACCGAGGGAAATGCCCGTGGCCAGTCCAGCCGCGGCTCCAGAATGCCAAAGGCCCCCGGCAGCCACGGCTCCTGCGCAATCGGCACGTGAAACCACAAGGGGAGTCCCTTCATGTGCACGCGCGGATAGCAAATCTCGCAGCCGCGCGCCCGCAGAATGGCCAGCAGCTCTGACGGATCGGCTTCTTCGGTCAGCGCGCGATAGCCGCTGACCTGCGCATTTGTTGATATTGCCAGTTCATTCGCGTAGTTGACGATACACTCCGCAAAATCCGGCAGAGCGCGTGCAAGCCCCACGCGCTTCGCGCGCGCCACATCTCGTAACGCTTGTTTTTCGAACGACAGTGTCGTCATCGTTCGCCTCACTCCGAAGCGTCATTGGTAAGGGGAGAACGCCTGTGGCAGCAATCAGGTCGAACTTGATCGAGAACTGGAACGGCTCAGCCGGCGGCCAATTCGACCTCGTTGTCGCGGCTGGTCAGCGTAAGCCCGGCATTCAGTGTGCGGGCCAGCTTGTGTGCGAGATACGGTTGGATGCTGCGGCCATCCAGCGGCCCTTTGGGTTCACCGCGGGCGGCTTTCTCCACCTCTTCAAGGATACGCGCCCCTTGCCCGGTAGCGCGCACAGTAAACCCGGGCGCTGAAGCATCGGTTGTGGTGGTCACCAACACCCGTCCGCCACGCGGCAGGCTGTCCGCCGCCAGCAACGTGGCATTCATCAGGAGCTTGGCCCAGTCCTTCGGCCAGTTTAGTGGAGCGGCTTGCCAGTCGAGTGCCACTTTGCCCCCCCTGAACAGCCCACCGACGATACGGCCAACTTCCGTGAGATCGAGTTGTGCGCCAGCTGAGCCCGCGGCGCCAAACGCAATCCGTGCGAACTGAAGGCGCGCTGCTGCCTGCTCGGCGCTGCTAGCGACGAGCTTCATCGCGTCCACCCGCATGGCGGCATCCCGCTCGTCTTCCAGCACTTCGAGGCCGTTCACTACCGCGCCGATCGGGCTCACCAGGTCGTGGCAGACCCGCGAGATGAGCAGGGCGGCAAAATCCAGATCGTTCATCGGGCCCGCAAACCGGTATGGTTTTTCTTTCCTAACTGTGCGATGCGCGGCTTAACGAATGCTTAAGCCATTCCGTCCTTGCCATTCCTCGTCCATGAAAGCCACTGCTCATGACGCAATCGCCTTCACCTTCGCCTGCCGCAATCGAGTTCGCCGATATCGCCTGGCATGCGGGAGAAATAATCCTTTGTCACTACGCAGCAGGCATTGAGGCGCGGCGGAAGGAAGATCAATCACCGGTTACCGTCGCGGATGAGGAAGCCGAACTCTACATCCTCGACCGCCTGCGCGCCAAATGGCCGGATGTGCCCGTTATCGCCGAAGAGGAAGCAGCTGCAGGGCGCCTGAGCGAAATCGGCGCGCGATTTTTTCTTGTCGATCCGCTCGACGGAACCAAGGAGTTCATCAGCCGCAATGGCGAGTTCACGGTGAACATCGCGGAAATTGAGAATGGCAGTCCGGTGCGGGGCGTCGTATATTTGCCGGCGAAGGACCGTTTGTTTGTGGGAGAGATTCCCGGCAGCGCCTTCGAAATCGCAACAGAGCAGGGCAGGGCGCCAGATTTTTCGAAAGCCAAGCCGATTGGGGCCCGGCGGGCGCCCGCGGACGGATTGGTTGCGGTCGCCAGCCGCAGCCACCGCGATTACAAAACGGAAGAGTATCTGCAAGAATTTCCGGTGAAGGATTTCGCGGCCGCTGGCTCGTCGTTGAAGTTTTGTCTGATCGCGGCCGGTGAGGCGGACATCTATCCGCGCCTCGGCCGCACCATGGAGTGGGATGTCGCTGCGGGTCACGCGGTGCTCGCGGCCGCCGGCGGCACTGTCACCACCATCGATGGCCGTCCCTTCACCTACGGAAAAGTCGAGGAAAAGTTCGCCAATCCTTTCTTCGTGGCACGCGGGCGGTAACGGCTCCTAACGGTGAGAAAATGCTGGCGAGAGTTCGCTCATGAAACCGGAATCCGTCGGCTTTTCCACTAAGCGGCTCAACCGGCTGCAACAGAGGATGACGGAGAAGTATGTCGATACCGGAATCGTGCCTGGGTTTGTGATGCAGGTGTTCCGACGCGGTGAACGCGCGCACAGCAGTACCGCCGGAATCATGGACATCGCGCGCCGAAAGCCGATGCGCGAGGATGCCATCTTCCGCATCTATTCCATGACGAAACCCATCACCGCCGTCGCTTTGATGATGCTGGTTGAGGAGGGCCGCATCGCGTTGGACGATGAGGTCCACACCTTGATTCCCTCCTGGAAAGATCTGGGCGTTTATGTGAGCGGCGTTCCAAGTCTCGCGCAGAACACTGCGGGCCAGTTTCTCACCGTTCCGCCCAGGCGGCGGATGAAGGTGATCGATCTCGCCACGCATACCTCCGGCCTCACTTACGGGTTTCTGATGCGTACGGCGGTCGATGCCGAATATCGCCGCCTCAAGATCGGCGATTTCCAGACGCCAGGCGGGCTCGATTCCCTGATCGCGCAGCTTGCGAAGGTCCCGCTCGATTTCTCCCCCGGCGACTGCTGGAATTACTCCGTCTCTGTCGATGTGCTGGGCTATCTGATCGAGAAACTATCCGGCCAACCCTTCGGCGAATTTCTCCGTACCCGGATTTTCGAGCCACTCGGGATGCATGACACCGCGTTCTCAATTCCCAGGGGAAAGCGCGAGCGGTTCTGTTCCTGCTACATGCCCAAGAAGGGCGGCGGCCTCGACGTTCAGGACGATGCGCAGAATTCCACCTATGCGGAGCCGCCGAAGCTGGAATCCGGCGGAGGAGGACTCGTCTCCACCGCTGGGGATTACATGCGCTTCTGCCGCATGATGCTGAACGGCGGTGAGCTTGATGGTGTTCGTCTTCTTTCGCCAAAAACAGTCGAGATGTTCAGCCTTAACCTGCTTCCCGACGGCAAGCTGTTGTCCGTCATGGTGCCCGGCGAAGCCATGTTCAGCGAGGCCGGCTACGCAGGCGTCGGATTCTCTCTCGCCTGCGGTGTCACGATGAATCCGGCCAGGACGCACGTGCCCGGCAGCGTGGGCGAATATTTCTGGGGCGGTGCCGCTTCAACGGCGTTCTGGATCGACCCCAAAGAGAATCTTGCTGTCGTCTTCATGACGCAGGTAATCGGATCGGAAGCGCGCCTTCCGCTGCGCCGCGATCTTCGCACGCTGGTTTATTCCGCTTTGATTGACTAAAGGCTCTTGTCCCGTCCGGCGGCGTGAACGAAGCTTGTGACCGGTTCGATAGGCCGGGGCTTTCGATGAGTGTACTCACCATTCGCGGCATCATTCGCCGCAATCTCCTGATCATCTTTTTGATCGCGCTATTCGTTGGTGGCGGCGGCTTCTACCTCCTGCTTGAGCACGCAGCGATGGAGAATGCGGGCCAGCAGGCGGAGTTGATGTTGTCGTCCGCGCTCGCGGTGCGTGGCTACACCACACAGCATATCCTGCCCAATATAACAAAGCTGCATGATGCGGTGTTTCATGAGGAGACGGTGCCGGCCTTCGCCGCACAAACCGTATTCCGCAGCGTCAGCGCGGGCGATGCTGCCTACACATATCGCGAAGCCGCCCTCAATCCCACGTCCAATTCCGACCGAGCCGGGCCATTCGAAGTCGATCTCATCCGGCAGTTCCGCAACAATGCGGGTCTGAAGGAGCTAAGGGGGACTCTGGATCAGAGCGGCCAGCGGCTTTTCTATCTGGCACGTCCAATTCAGATCAAAGACGAGAAATGCATCGTCTGCCATGATACCCCGCAACGTGCACCCAAATTGATGGTAGCCAAGTATGGCCCCAACAATGGCTTCGGCTGGCACATGGACGAGATCGTAGGCGTACAGCTCCTGACGGTGCCGGTGACACAGCAGTTTCGCAGCACGCTGGAACTGGAAAGTCTGCTGATCGGCGGCCTCACGCTGATTTTTGCTCTTGCCTATTTTGGCCTCACCGCTTCGTTGGAGGCTACAGTTGCCACGCCGCTCAATAATCTTACCTACGCCGCCGATCAGGCGAGCCGTTCCACCTCCAGTACACCGGAGCTGCCAGCCTCAGGTGCGCGCGAAATCCGGATTCTGGCGGAGGCGATACAGCGTCTGCGGGTAAGCCTTGCCAAGGCCTTGGCGCAAATCGGAGCCAAGCATGACTAGATTCGCGCGCTCTCCCTTAATTCCTGCTGCCTTCTTCGCTGCGCTGTTGTGGGCCATTGCCATCTTCACCCAGAGCGACGCGGTACTGGGAGTGGGGATCGCCCATACCGTGCTGGCAGGGGCGGCGGTCGCCGTAACGGCCGTCCTGGTAGTGATGCTGGCCGGCAAGCTGATCCTCAGCTTTGCCGCGAGCGTGACGGGCACGCCCGTCACCGGCTTTCAGCGCGTCATCATCTACGGACTCCTCACCTTTGCGGCGAGCTTCGCCACCTTGCGCTATTTCGGTTTCGATCTCACGGCGGTGCTGACGACCTCTGCCATTGTGACGGCGGCAGTCGGTTTTGCCATGCAGCCGACGCTCTCCAGCATGATTGCGGGGCTGGCGCTGCATGCAGATCGCGCCGTGCATGTGGGCGATTGCGTGCTCCTCGACAATGAGGCGGTGCGTATCGAATCTCTGAACTGGCGCGCAGCAATCGGGCGACGGCCGGATGGACGCTTGCTGGTGATCCCGAACGGTAAACTTACCGAAGCGTCAACGGAAGTGCTCCGCTCCACCGATGCGCACCGGGCAGAATCCAGTTTCCTTGGCCCGATCGATCACCCTCCGCAGCAAATTTGCGATTTGACCCGTGAACTGGTGTCGGACCTCGCGCTGGTGGACAAGAGCCGTCCCATTGAGGTGGCGCCGGTCAGTTTCGAGCCGGACAAAGAGTCGGTTCGGTTTCGCATTCATTACTGGACACGTCATTTCAGGGACCGGTCGCTCATCGAAGGGGAAATCGTTCGTCGTATCTGGTACTCCTTCCAGCGCAACCGGATTGCCTTCCCGCATCCAACAGCGTGCGCGATTTCCGCATCGGCGCAGGAGAATCTGGAACGCGCGCTCCAGGATCCGGAGAAGCTAGCCCCGCAGATCGCGCGCGTTCTGTCTCCCGGGTTCTCCGAAGGGGCAGTAGAAGGAATCGCAAGAGAAGCGAAGCTGCTGCTCTATGCACCGGACGAGCGTATTGTCATGCCGGAATGGAGCGAGGGGGCGCGCTATCTGCTGTTGCGCGGAGAAGCATTCGAAGTGCCGGAGTTTGACCTCACGCCGGAGATTTCAAGTGCCCATTCGCAGCTTGCGGTGGAGCAACTCGGGCCCACTGCCGCCATCACCCGGCTTGCGGATGAACTGTCGCTGATCATTGGTCCTTATGCCAAGCTGGCAGTCAGCAGGGCAGGCGATCGCACCGAAACTTTCGAACAGCTTTGCCGTGAAGTGGCACTGGAAATAGACGATCCTGTTGCCCGTGCCAGCTTTCTCGAAAAGATGCTGCGCGAACATCGGCGTATGTGGCGGCCCGGCGCTCTGGTGCCCGCACGCCGCAATGCGAGTGGACAGCTCGCCTCCGAACCGTCGCTGCGCGCGGTGGCCGAAGTTGCACTGCTGACGGTCCCGGCAAATCTGATCGAACAGCTGAGCCTTCGCGCTGCCGCGGAATAAGCTGCCGGACGCAAACCGATTGCCCGTCGTCCGCTGATGCGTGCTATGAGCGCATCGATGCCCGCATTCAGAAGCGCTGCAATGAAAGCCAGAATTCTCGCGTGCAGCCTTGCGCTGCTGTTCGTTGCGCCGTGCGCTTACGCGCGCGGGCCCGTTGCAACGCGCCACATGATCTCTGCCGCCAACCCGTACGCAGCGCGTGCGGGACTGGAGATGCTGCGCAAAGGCGGCTCGGCGGTGGACGCAGCGATTGCCGCGCAGATGGTGCTGACCCTGGTTGAGCCGGAATCGTCCGGCATCGGTGGGGGCGCCTTCCTGCTGCTCTACGATGCGAAGCACAACAAGGTGACGAGCTTCGATGGACGCGAAACAGCACCGGCCTCGGCGACTCCCGGCATGTTCCTGGACGCGAAGGGGCAGCCGCGCCCGCACATGGACGCCATCCCCGGCGGATTGTCCGTCGGCGTGCCGGGCGATGTTGCGGTGCTGGATCTCGCGCACAGGCGCTTCGGCAAACTGAAATGGGCGGCGCTGTTCGAGCCTGCTATTCGGCTGGCGGAACGGGGTTTTCCGGTGAGCCGCAAGATGGCGGCCGAAATTGCCGAATTTCCGGAGATGGCGAAGATGCCAGATGTCCGGCGCTATCTGTATCACCCGGACGGCACGCCGCTGCGTGAGGGCGAGATTCTGAAAAATCCTGAACTCGCGCAGACGCTGCGCACCATCGCGCGCGGCGGCGCCAAGGCGTTTTACTCAGGGCCGATCGCGGCGGCGATTGTCGACAAGGTGCAGCATGCGCCGGTCAATCGCGGCGGCATGGCGTTGGCGGATCTTGCACATTACCGCGCGTTGGAGCGCCCCCCGGTGTGCGGCGGCTATCGGGTCTATCATCTGTGCTCGATGGGACCGCCCAGTTCTGGGGGTGTCGCCGTGCTGCAGATTCTTGGCATGCTCGAGCGGTTCCCTTCGTCGCAACTGCAGCCGGACACGCTGGGCGAGGTGCACCTCGTCACCCAGGCTGAGCGCCTGGCCTTCGCCGACCGCGCGCAATATCTGGGCGATCCGGATGTCATTCATGTGCCGGTTGCCGGTCTGCTTGATCGGGGATATTTGCGCGCACGTTCGCTGCTGATCGATCCCAAGAAGGATATGGGGACAGCAGCGCCCGGCACTCCACCGATGACACACTCCCCCTACGCGCCCCAGCACACACCGCAGCTGCCGGGCACCAGTCACCTTTCGGTAGTGGACGATGCAGGCGAAGTGGTGTCCATGACCACCACCGTTGAGTTCGTTTTCGGCTCCGAGACGATGGCGAAGGGTTTTTTTCTGAACAATCAGCTCACGGACTTTTCTTTCGAGCCCACGCGCGACGGCAAGCCGGTGGCGAACGCCCCCGCCCCCGGCAAGCGGCCGATGAGCGCCATGTCGCCGACTATCGTGTTCGGTCCGGATGGCAAATTCAAAATCGCGGCGGGCTCGCCGGGTGGCCCGATGATCATCACCTATGTGGCGGAAGCTTTGGTGAGCATGCTTGATGGCAACCTTTCGCCGCAGCAGGCAGCGGGCGAGCCACATTTCGCCAATCCGAACGGTCCCACGATTCTGGAAACCGGCACCTCCATCGATGCGCTGGCGCCGCAGTTGACTGCCATGGGCCACACTGTGATCGAACGCGATCTGGGAAGCGGATTGCACATCATCGAACGCGTGCCCGGCGGGTACACCGGCGGCGCCGATCCGCGGCGCGACGGCATTGCAGTTGGGGATTAAAAAATCTCAGCGGCTGCGCGAGCCGGATTGGGAGAATTGTTCCGAATCCGTGACATGACCGGGGGTGCCTTTTCGTGTCTTTCCGGCCGCCATCCATTGGGGGCCTGTCCTCCGCAGACGGGTCGCGCGACTCCATGTATTCGGTCAGTCTTTCACCACATGGAACCTGCGGCTAATCCTAACGTTTGTTTAGGAGCATTGTTCTGTAGGGGGTAAAAACTCTCATGTTGCGCAAGTCCCTTATGCTTCTTGGAACCGGTTCAATTCTGCTGATGACGGCTGGCTGCCTTGGTTACGGAGAAGACCACTATCCTGCGCCCCCGCCGCTACCACCTGAGGCGGCCGAGCCACCGCCCGTCGATCAGCATGCCTATAACGCCGCCCCGCGACCCAACCCGCACAAGGAAACCGCTGAGCGTACGGAAGCAAATACCCATGCCGAGTCTCCAAAGAACGCGGAATCTACGACCAGCACGAAGAATTCAAAGGCCGCCGAAGTTACCGCATCAAACGAATCGAAAAAGTTCGAGAAAACTGCGGATGCGACCAAACCGCTGACGCCGGCTGAAATCCGCACTGCGGTTCCGGTGCAGAAAGTGAGTAATCCGAAGCAGACGCTCTCTCGTGCGAAGATCAAAAGCCTATGGGGCGACGTGCTTGGGCACGTGCGTTCCGTCGATGTGAGCGACGGAACGGTAAAGGCTATCGACGCCGATGTCGGGAAAGGCGTCGTGCGCATCGATGCCAGCCGGCTGAAATATGTGAAGAGCCGGCACGTCCTTGTCACGACCATGTCGAAGCCGGATGTCGCCAAGCTCCCGCGGGTCGATAATCCATAACAAATGCTTCAACACAATTGGCGTGTGCCATTTGATTTTGCGCCATTTGCATCCAGCCCGGAACGGCTGCCCGTGAGACACGTTCGATGAAAGAGGTTGAGCGTAAGGTCTTACGGGAGTTTGTTATATGCTCGGTTGGGCAATCACGTTTCTGGCTATAGCCATCATCGCCGGCATTTTTGGATTTGGCGGCATTGCGGCTACCTCGGCAGGTATTGCGCAGGTTATTTTCGTCGTGTTCCTAATCCTGTTTGCGCTCAGCCTGATTACCGGTCTGCTGCGTAGAGCCTGAGCAGCCTCACGGTATCAGAGCGCGGCGATGAGCGCTGCATTGTAGATCTCGCTCATCCGGGCGCCGAGTGGCGCAATCTGCACCGGCTTCTCCAATCCAATTAACAAGGGCCCGAGCACGGTTACGTCTCCCGCCTCCCGCAGCAGCTTGGTTGAAATCGAAGCGGAATGGATCGCCGGCATGATCAGTACATTTGCCGTGTCGCTCAATCTTGAAAAAGGATAGACCCCAAGCTTTTCCCGGTCGAGCGCGACATCGGCCGCGATCTCGCCGTCATACTCAAAGTCCACACCACGGCGATCGAGGATGTGCACGGCCTCCACAATGCGCTCGCTGCGCTCGTTGCGCGGAAACCCGAAGGTGGAGGAGGCGAGGAGCGCCACCCGCGGTGTGAAACCGAAATGACGCACTACGTCCACGGTCTGAACGGCGATGTCGGCAAGCTCTTCGCTCGTTGGAATCTCGTGAACGGATGTGTCAGCCACAAACAGCACGCGTCCCTTGCTGAAGATCAGCATGACGCCAACCGGCCGCTTGCCCGGAGGGGTATCCAGAACAAGGCGGACATCCGACAGCGCCACTTGATAGGAACGCGTAACACCGGTGACCATGGCGTCGGCGTCGCCCGCCCTGAGCATGGAAGCTGCAAAGACATTCCGATCGGTGGTCACGAGCCGGACGCAATCGCGGTACAACTGGCCGCGGCGCTGCAGCCGGCGATACAGCGCCTCGATGTAAGGGGCAGCATCCTGCGCCGATTGCGGCGCCCGAATTTCCAGCAGGTGCTCATCGATCCCTTCGCGCCGCAAACCCGCCTTGATCACCCCTTCGCGGCCAACCAGCAGCGCCTTGCCAAATCCGGAGTTCTGAAATGCTGCGGCGGCACGAATCACCGACTCTTCCTCGCCCTCGGCAAACACCACCCGTTTGGGGTTGGCGCGAACGCTTGCGGTCACGCGCTGAAAAAGTAGAGCTGAGGGATCGAGCCGTGCGGAAAGTTGGTAGCGATACGCATCGGTGTCTTTGACGTCGCGGCGCGCCACGCCGCTTCTCACCGCCGCGTCCGCAACGGCGGAAGACACCCGCGAAATCAGACGTGGGTCGAACGGCACCGGAATAATGTAGTCAGGGCCATAGACCGGCCGGCTGCCCTGATACGCGGCAACAACTTCATCGGGCACATCCTCGCGCGCCAGCGCCGCCAGTGCTTCTGCGGCGGCAATTTTCATGGCTTCGTTGATCGTCTTCGCGCGCACATCCAGCGCGCCACGGAAGATGTAAGGGAACCCGAGCACATTGTTGACCTGATTGGGGTAATCGCTTCGCCCGGTTGCGATGATGGCGTCTGGCCGGGCAGCCTTCACATCCTCCGGCGTGATCTCAGGATCTGGGTTGGCCATGGCGAATATGATCGGCCTTTTCGCCATCGTCTTCACCATCTCCTGCGTCACCGCTCCCTTCACCGAGAGGCCAAGGAACACGTCACAATCGACTAGCGCATCGGCAAGGGTCCGCGCCTTTGTGTCCACCGCGTGGGCGCTCTTCCACTGATTCATTCCGGCTGTACGGCCGCGATAAATGACGCCCTTGGTGTCGCAGAGGATGGCATTGCTGTTTGGGAGGCCCATGGCCTTCAGGAGTTCGAGGCAGGCAATGCCCGCAGCACCGGCGCCGTTCACCACCACCTTGATGTCAGACAGTTTTCGTCCGGTGAGATCGAGCGCGTTGATCACACCAGCCGCGGCAATAATGGCCGTGCCGTGCTGGTCGTCATGGAACACGGGAATGTCCATCAACTCGCGCAACCGTTGTTCGATGATGAAGCAGTCGGGTGCCTTGATGTCCTCGAGATTGATACCGCCGAAGCTGGGCCCGAGATAGCGGACCGCTGCGATGAATTCGTCGATGTCGGTCGTTCCGATTTCGAGATCGATCGCGTCCACATCGGCAAAGCGCTTGAACAGCACCGCTTTGCCCTCCATCACCGGTTTGGAGGCAAGCGCCCCGAGATCGCCAAGACCGAGAATGGCAGTGCCGTTCGAGATTACCGCGACGAGATTGCCCTTTGCCGTGTAATCGAAAGCGCAATCGGGATTCTCGGCAATGGCGCGGACCGGAACCGCTACGCCCGGCGAGTAGGCGAGGCTGAGATCGCGCTGAGTCGCCATTGGCTTGGTGGGACGGATTTCAATTTTGCCCGGCTTGCCCTGCTTGTGAAACGCCAGTGCTTCTTCGTCGGTGAAGGATGGGCTGCTCTCGTCCATACGTCGGTCCCCGAATGATCCACAGAATATCGGCAGGAAACCAGCCGCCTTTCAATGGCTGCGGCGATGTTGGCGGGCTGATCCCTTGCTCCATCTGCTAATCTTACTTCCATGAACGAGCGGATTCGTGACATCGATGGCGCCACACCCTCCATGTCGCAGTTCCTGGAGATCAAAGCCGCCCATCCCGATCATCTGCTGTTCTACCGGATGGGAGATTTCTATGAGCTGTTTTTCGAGGACGCCACCAAGGCTGCCGAAGCGCTCGATATTGCCCTCACCAAGCGCGGCAAGCATATGGGCAATGATATCCCCATGTGTGGCGTGCCGGTCCACGCGTCCGAGCAGTACCTGGAAAAGCTGATCCGGAAGGGATTTCGCGTCGCCGTCTGCGAGCAGATGGAAGAGCCCGCACAAGCACGCAAGCGGGGCAGCAAGGCGGTGGTGCGACGGGACGTGGTCCGTCTCGTTACGCCCGGAACGCTCACGGAAGATTCCCTTCTGCAACCGCGTGCGGCAAACGTGCTGGCGGCGCTTGGCCGTGCCGGCCACGAATGGGCTTTGGCCGCAGCAGATATTTCCGCAGGCGAATTCCGGGTCTCCGGCGTTGCTGCGCGGGATTTGTCTGTTGAGCTGGCGCGCCTCGCGCCGAAGGAACTGCTCGTGCCGGATAGCGCGCTGGTGGATGAGGCTGTCGCTCCTGTGCTGAAGGGTTTGAGCGCGGCGTTGACGCCGCTGCCGGTGATCAAATTCGACTCGGGCAATGGCGAGCGGGCACTGAAGGAGCTCTATCGCGTTGCAGCTCTGGACGCCTTTGGGGCTTTCACACGTGCAGAACTCTCGGCAGCCGGCGTACTCGTCGGCTATCTGAATCTCACGCAGAAAGGGAAACTGCCCGCTCTCAAACCGATCGCACGCGGCGCCGAGGGCAGACACATGGCTATCGATGCCGCCACGCGACGTAATCTGGAACTCGTCGAGAGCGTTTCCGGCAGTGGCAAGGGCAGCCTTCTTTCCACCGTCGACCTCACTGTCACGGCCGGCGGCGCGCGCGAGCTTGCGGCGCGCTTGTCTTCGCCGCTCACCGAACCGGCTGCCATTGCTGAGCGGCAGGACGCCGTCGGTTATTTCGCCGCCGATTCCGACTGTCGCAAGCAGGTGCGCGACCATCTCCGGCGAGCGCCGGATATCGCGCGGGCGCTGGCCCGTATTTCGGTTTGTCGCGGCGGGCCGCGCGATCTGGCCAACATTCGAGATGGCCTTAGAGCTGCGCAAGCTTTGCGCGCGATGCTGCCGGATTCAAATGATCCATTGAAATCCCCACCCGGAGAGCTTGCGCACGCCCGCGACACACTTGTCGCAGGTCTCGCAGAGGTTTCGCGTCTGCAGGATACGCTCGAACATCATCTCGTTGCAGAGCCGCCCTTCTTCGCCCGCGACGGCGGATTCATCCGGCCGGCTGCCCATGCCGCGCTGGATGAAGTGCGTGCGCTCCGCGACGAGAGCCGCCGCGTGATTGCAGCGCTGGAGTCGCGCTACCGGGTGGAAAGCGGCGTCGCCGCCCTGCGCATCAAGCACAACGGCGTTCTGGGGTACTTCATCGAGGTGACGCCGCAGCACGCCGACAAATTGCAAACGGGTGCCAATCGCGAAGTGTTCCGCCATCGCCAGACCATCGGCAGCGCGGTGCGGTTCTCCACCGATGCGTTGGCAACCCTTGATGCACGCATTTCGCAAAGCGCGGACCACGCACTGGCAATCGAGCGCGAATTGTTCGAGACGCTCTGCGGCAACGTTCTGGAGCGTGCGAACCCGCTTGCGGAAATCGCGTCCGCGCTCGCATGCCTCGATGTCGCCGCCGCACTGGCCGAGTTGGCTGTGACGCGCCGCTATATCCGCCCGAAAGTGGACAACAGCGTCGCCTTCGAAATCCGGCGCGGACGCCATCCCGTCGTCGAAGGGGCGCTGACTGGGGAGCACGCGAGTTCCTTCGTGCCGAACGACTGCAATCTTTCCAACGACGCCAGCGGACGGTTGTGGCTCGTTACCGGCCCGAACATGGCCGGCAAGTCCACCTACCTCCGGCAGAATGCGCTGATCGCAATTCTGGCGCAGATGGGCAGCTTCGTGCCGGCAGAATCCGCGCATATCGGCATTGTGGACCGGCTGTTTTCGCGCGTGGGGGCTGCGGACGATCTCGCGCGCGGGCGATCCACCTTCATGGTGGAAATGGTGGAAACGGCAGCCATTCTCAATCAGGCAACCGGGCGCAGCCTCGTTATCCTGGACGAGATCGGCCGCGGAACCGCAACCTTCGATGGGCTCGCCATTGCCTGGTCCACGGCGGAACACCTCTGCACCGTGAACAAGTCGCGCGGGCTATTCGCCACGCATTACCACGAGCTGACGGCATTGGCGGAACGGTTGCCGGGCCTCGCCTGCGTGACGATGCGCGTGCGTGAATGGAATGATTCCATTGTGTTCCTGCACGAAGTCGCGCCGGGCGTCGCGGATCGTTCCTACGGCATTCACGTGGCGAAACTGGCAGGGCTGCCGCCAACCGTCACCGCGCGTGCGGAAGACGTTTTGCGGGCGCTGGAAGAAGGGCGTGTCGGCCACAAGCCGCTCGCCAGCATCGATGATCTGCCATTGTTCGCGCCGGAAGCGCGCACCACGCCCTCGAAGCAAAGCGAGGCGGAACGGCTTCTGCGGGAAATTGCGCCTGACTCGCTCACGCCCAAAGAAGCACTGGAGCTGATTTACCGGCTGAAAGCGGCACTTCCCGATTAGATCAGATTGCGGCAACCGACTGCTTGCGATCCTTTAATGCTCCAGTTCCTTGAGCATTGCGGAGGCCGCAGCTGGCGCGCGCACTTTTGCGCCGCTGATGAAATAGACAAAGACGTCGCGCTTCTTCTTGGCCGCTGGCTTCGCGATCAGCGGCAGGTCGGCGGGAGCGGCACCGGAAGCGTAGGCTTTCGCCCGCTCTCCCCACTGCTGCAGCGCGCGGGTCGTATAGCCCGTCGCGACGCGCTCTTCCGTCCGCTGCAGGCGCATATAGACGAAATCGGCGGTGGCATCGGCGAGCAGCGGATATTTCGGCGAGTCGGAGAGCACGATCGCGATGCTATGCTTGCGCGCCAGCGCAATGAACTCCGGCACCAGAAAACTTTCATGGCGGACTTCGATGGCATGCCGCAGCGCAATTCCATGCAGGATCTCCGGCAGCAACGCGAAGAATGCCGCGAAATTCTCCAGATCGAATTTCCGCGCCGGCGTGAACTGCCAGAGAATCGGTCCAAGCTTCGGCCCCAGTTCCGTGAAGCCGCTGTTCAGAAATTTTTCAATCAGCGGGCCGCCTTCCGCCAGATTGCGCTTCGCTGTCGCGAATTGCCATGCTTTCACGCTGAACTGAAAGTCATCCGGCGCCGTATTTGCCCACTTGCGGAAACTGTCCGGTTTCTGCAGCCGGTGAAAAGTGGCATTGATCTCAATGCTGGTGAGCGCGCGGCTGGCGAATTCCAGCTCTTTCGCCTGCACCAGCCCCTTCGGATAGAACGTCCCACGCCACGGCGGATAGTTCCAGCCGCCAATTCCAACCCGGATCATTGTCCCTCTCTACGGGGACAACGCTGGCAGTTTCTGTGCCAGGTTAGCAATGCCCTCCCATGGATCGGATTTCAGTTTGGGTAGGCGTTTGGAAACGGTGCGGATGTCGAACGCTTTGGGATTGAGCTTCGGCGTCAGTTCATCCCAGTCTAGCGGCGTGGCGACCGGCGCGCCTTCGCGGGCGCGGGTGGAATACGGGCCCACCGCTGTGGAGGTGGGATCGTTGCGCAAATAATCGATAAAGATCTTGCCGCGCCGCTCGGCAATCGAGATGCGGGTGAGATAGAGCTCCGGCGATTTCTCTGTCATCAACTCGCCCACTCGTTTGGCGAATGTCTTCACATCGGCCCAGGAGTAGCGCCGCGCAATTGGCGTCACGACATGCAAGCCTTTGCCGCCCGTGGTTTTCGGAAACGAGGTAAGGCCAAGCTGCTTCAGCAACTGGCGCACGTCCTTCGCGGCGGCAACCACATCCTTGAATGAAAGCCCCGCGCCGGGATCCAGATCGAAGACCATGCGATCCGGCTTCATCGGATTATCCACGCGCGAGCCCCAGGGGTGCATCTCCAATACACCCATCTGCACCAGCGCCATCAGTCCGGAGATGTTCTTGATGTAAAGAAATGCCTCGGAGTCGTCGAAGCCTTCAATCGGTACTTCGCTCAATTGGGGCGGCACGCCCGAGCCTGCATGGCGCTGGAAAAAGCATTTCTTCGTCCGGCCGGCAGGGCAGCGCACCAGGCTGATCGGCCGGTTCACCACATGCGGCAACATCCAGTCCGCAACCCCCTCGTAATATTCCGCCATCGCGCGTTTGGTGATGCCCTGCTCCGGATACAGCACCTTCTCCGGGTGGCTCAGACGGACGCCACGAAAAACCAGATCGGACATCAGCGGCCCAATACCTTTGCAACGAGCTCCGATGGGCGGGCTTCCTGCTGCAATTGTTCGAAGGTGCATTGCTTCGGCGCTTTGTCCGGGCGCCAGCGCAGCAATTTGGTGCCGTGGCGGAAGCGATTGCCCGTCACATGATCGTACCGCACTTCTATCACCAGCTTGGGCGCGAGCGGCTCCCATTCGCCCGTCCGCTCCGTGCTCCAGCGGGACGGCCCGCCCGGTGCGTTGCCGGTGAATCCCGGTGGCCTGCGCAGCCTTTCCAATTTCTTCGTCAATGCCTTGCGATCCGCGCGTGCGATGGCGGAAGTGAATCCGACGTGATCGAGCCGGCCGTCCGGATTGTAGAGTCCGAGCAGCAACGAGCCCACTTCGCGCGTGCCTTGCGCATAGCGGAAGCCGCCCACCACGCAGTCCGCCGTGCGCAGGCATTTGATTTTCAACATCTCCCGCTCGCCCGGGACGTAAGCGCCATCCACGCGCTTCGCCACCACGCCATCCAGTTCGCCGCCGCCGCGGTTAAGCCATGTCTTCGCCTCGCGCACATCGCGCGTGTAGGGGGAAAGGCGGAAACGCGGGTTGGTCCGCATCTTCTCGAAAACGCTTTCCAATTGCATGCGGCGCTCCGTCAGCGGACGATCGAGCAGGCTGTTGTTGCGCGGCCCCAGTAGGCAATCGAACAAAATAAAGATCGCCGGTGTTTCGGCGGCGAGTTTTCGAATGCGGCTCTCGGCCGGATGCAGGCGCAATTGTAAATCGTCGAACGACAGTGAAATCCCTGACGGAATGGCCAGCTCGCCATCGATGACCAGCCTGGCTTGCGGCGCGCCGCGGACCGCCTCCACGATTTCCGGAAAGTATCGTGTCAGCGGCTTGCCGGATTTCGCCTGTAATGCCACCTCGTTACCCGCCTTGAACGCGAGGCAGCGGAAACCATCCCATTTCGGCTCGAACTGCCAGCCGCACTCGCGCGGCAGGGCATCCACCAGCTTCGCTTCCATCGGCAAAGTGCCGGGTGAAACGGCCAGCGCCTGCAGATTGCCCGATCCAGGTTTCCGAGGTTGGGGAGAAGCGCCGGCGAGCATGCACCGATAACTCGGCCGCCACGCGGCGGGTTTCGCCTTTGGCTATGGAACGAGCACGGCGGCGCCGGACAGGCGGCCGTTTCGCAAGTCCGACAGGGCACGATTGGCCTCGGCCAGGGGATAACGCGTAGTGGCAGTGCGCAGCGTGACCTTGCCCGCAAATTCCAGAAATTCCTCCGCATCCTTCCGCGTGAGATTGGCGACAGAACGCAGCACGCGCTCGCCCCAGAGAACTTCGTACGGAAAGGATGGGATATCGCTCATGTGAATGCCGCCGCAGACCACCGTGCCACCCGGCCGAACGGCACGAAGAGCGAGCGGCACCAGCGACCCAACGGGCGCAAAGATAATCGCCGCATCGAGTGGCACGGGCGGCAATTCCGTCGAATCGCCGGCCCATTCGGCTCCCATCTCTCTTGCGAACGCTTTGGCTTTCTCGTCGCCCGGACTGACGAAGGCGAACACGCGTTGCCCCCGCGCCTTTGCGGCTTGCGCGATGAGATGCGCCGCGGCACCGAAACCGTACAGCCCCAGCCGCTCCGCTTCGCCCGCCATTTTCAGGCAGCGCCAGCCGATGAGGCCCGCACACATCAGCGGCGCGGCCGCTTCATCGGAATAGTTGGGCGGTACGGGAAACACGAAGCGCGCATCGGCAACCGTTTCGGTCGCATAGCCGCCATCGATCTGGTAGCCGGTGAATTTGGCATAAGGGCAAAGATTCTCCTGGCCCCGGCGGCAGAATTCGCAAGTCCCGCAGGCCCAGCCGAGCCACGGCACGCCAACGCGATCGCCAACAGAAACATTCGTCACCTCGGCTCCGGTTTCCACTACGCGGCCGATAATCTCGTGACCTGGCACAATGGGCAATTTGGGATCGGGCAATTCGCCATCCAAAATATGCAGATCAGTGCGGCAGACCGCGCAGGCGGAGATATTTATCCGCACCTGACCCGCAACGAGCGGCGGAGATGCGCGCTCGCATTCACGCAGCGGCCCGCCAATATTGCTGAGTTCCATTGCGCGCATGGCGAGAGACCTTACGCTTCAGGCATGCGGTTGCAAAAAGAGAAGAAGAAACCGGGCGCGGTTGGGTGGACCGGAGGCCCGGCCTTGTTGAAGACGGGACCTCTGGAGCCTCCAAAGATACCTCGTTTGGTCAACGAATGTCTTCCGGTCTGCTGCCCATCATAATCAGTGCGCAAGGATCGCGGCGTAGCGCGCGGAGTCCACATTGCCGCCCGACAGAATTGCGACAGTTGTTTCGAGTTTCGCGGCGTGCAGGAGGGCGCCGGCGGGTGCCGCGGCGCCGCTCGGCTCCGCAATCAGGCGTGCTTCGGTCGCAATGCGCCGCATTGCGTCTTCGATCTGCGCTTCCGACACCGTGACGATGTCGTCCACCCAGGCCCGAACATGCGCCCACGGCACCTTTCCGAGTTGTGATACGCGCAGACCGTCCGCAGCCGTGTGGATCGTTTGTTCAGGCGGAACGCTGACGATCTGGCCGGTGCGAAAACTTTGCTGTGCGTCGTTGGCGAATTCCGGCTCGACGCCGATGACGCGAATGGCCGGATTGCTCTGCTTTATTGCTGCCGCGACACCGGAGATCAGCCCGCCACCAGAAACAGGAACGTAGATCGCTTCCACATCCGGGTTTTGCGCGAGAATTTCCAGGCCGATGGTGCCGGTGCCGGCAATGATGGTCATGGAATCGAACGGCGGCACAAGCACATAGCCATGCCGCTCCGCCAATTCGGCGCAGATTTCGTATCGCGCGTTGTCCATGAAATCGACGAGATGAATCTCCGCGCCCCAGCGGCGGGTCGATTCGACCTTTATCGTGGGTGCATTGTTCGGGATCACGATCACCGCCTTCACACCGAGCTTCTTCGCCGCATAGGCGACAGCCTGCGCGTGATTGCCGCTGGAATGCGCAATCACGCCGCGTTCTCGTTCGTTGTCATTCAGCGAAAGGATGGCGTTGAAGGCGCCGCGAATCTTGAAGGCGCCGACCGGCTGCAGGTTCTCCGCCTTCAGCCGCAATCCCGCTGGCGTCATCCGCACGATGGATGTTTTGACGATGTATGGTTCGATGCGTTCCGCCGCTGCGCGGATGGCATCCAGTCCAACGAGCGCGTTCTTATCCGCGGTCATGCCTTGGCTTTCGTATTGCGGAGATGTTCGAGCCGCGCGAAAAGGCTGGAAGTGTCCCAGCGCTTGCCGCCCACGTTCTCGACATCGGCATAGAACTGATCGACCAGCGCGGTCAGCGGCAGCGAAGCGCCGTTGCGCCGCGATTCATCGAGACAGATCGCCAGGTCCTTGCGCATCCATTCGACCGCAAAGCCATGCTCGAAATGGTCCGCCAGCATCGTCTTGTAGCGGTTCTCCATCTGCCAGGATTGCGCTGCGCCTTTGGAGATCACCTCGATCACCGCCTCCGGATCGAGCCCCGCCGCGCGCGCGAAGCTCAGCCCTTCGGAAAGGCCCTGCACCACACCCGCAATGCAGATCTGGTTCACCATCTTGGTGAGCTGGCCCGCGCCCGCCGGTCCCAATCGGCGGCATTGCCGCGCGTACACCTTCAGGATCGGCTCGGCTTTCGCGTAGGCGGCTTCATCGCCGCCGCACATGATTGTCAGCTGACCATTCTTCGCGCCCGCTTCGCCGCCGGATATCGGTGCATCGACAAACCCGAACCCGCGCGCTTCCGCGTCTTCGGCCAGTTCGCGCGCAAGCCCGGCAGAAGCCGTCGTGTGATCGACGAACACTGCGCCCTTTTGCATCGCGCTGAAAGCGCCGTCTGCTGCTGTGGTGACCTCCCGCACATCGGAATCGCGGCCGACGCAGGCCAACACGAACTCCGCTCCCTCCGCCGCGCCGGCTGGAGTCGGTGCGCTGCGTCCGCCATACTCAGCAACCCAACGCTCGGCCCGCTCCACCGTGCGGTTGAACACAACCACGTGATGGCCGCCGCGGGCGAGATGTCCGGCCATCGGATAACCCATGACTCCCAACCCGATAAACGCTATGCGGTTTGCCATTCTGGTCTCTTGATCTCCTGGGCTTGTGCATCATAGGCCGCGGGGATTGCGAAGGGGAATGCGATGAATCGGAATGCGCGTATGCGCCTGTTGCTGTGCGCCCTGGCGATTGTTCTCACGCCGATGGTGGCGCCGGCTGCCGAGACGGCACCGTCAGACAAGCCGCAATACGGCATCTGGGGCTTCGACAGCGCGGGCGAAGATACCTCTACCAAGCCGGGCGACGATTTCTTCCGCTTCGCCAACGGCACGTGGCTCGACAAGACGCAAATCCCGCCCGACAAACCGGGCGTCAGCCTTCGTCTGCAGATGACCGACCGCACCGAAGCGCGGCTGCACGAGATGATGGAGCAGGCTGCGGCCAAGGTGCCGCATCAGCCCGCCGATCTGACCGGCAAGATGGGCGCCTTTTACAAGGCTTTCATGGATGAGAGCCGGATAGAGCAACTGGGCGCAAAGCCGATTGCGCCGGAGCTCAACGCGGTGCGGGCGGCGAAGACTCGCGATGCGTTGGCAGGGTTGCAGGGTCGCAGCAATTCCGATTTCGAACCCACGCTGTACAATTTTTACATCGATATCGATCTCAAGAATCCGAAACAGTACGCGGTGCTGCTGGGCCAAGGCGGCCTCGGACTACCCGATCGCGACTACTACTTGGAACCCGCCTTCGCGGCGGCGAAGGGCAAATACGAATCCTACGTCGGCGAAGTCCTGAAACAGATCGGCTGGCCGGATCCGAATGGCAGCGCCAAGCGCGTGGTGGCATTCGAAACCGATATTGCGCGGGCGAGCTGGACCAAGGCGCAGCAGCGCGATCCCGTCGCCACCTACAATCCGCTGACGGTCGCGGAACTTGAGAAGCTGGCGCCGGGCTTCGCGTGGAAAGCGTTTCTCGCCAATGCTGATCTTGCGAAGGTGAACCGGGTGATTGTGGCGGAGAAATCCGCCTTCCCGAAGCTGGCCGCAATCTACGCCAAAACGCCGCTCCCAACGTTGCAGGCCTGGGAGGCGTTCCACATCGCCGACAACGCCGCGCCCTATCTCTCCAAGGCGTTCACCGACGCCTATTTCGACATGCACGACAAAACGCTTTCCGGCCAGCAGCAGCAGAAAGTGCGGTGGAAGCGCGCCGTGTATGCAGTTGCTGGCGGGGATTTCGGGGTTGGCGATCGTTTCGGCACCTTCGGCACGCTCGGCTTTGGCGTGGGCCAGCTCTACACCGCGAAATACTTTCCACCGGAGGCGAAAGCCAAGATCGAGGCGCTCGTCGGCAATCTCAAGGACGCCTACCACGCACGCCTTGAGAAGGTCGACTGGATGAGTCCGGAGACCAGGAAGGAAGCGCTGAAGAAGCTCGACACCTACAACATCAAGGTGGGTTATCCCGATCACCCGCGCGACTATTCCAAGCTGGTGATCACCGACGACGATGTCGTGGGCGATGTGCGGCGCGCCGGCGCCGCCGACTGGGCCTTCTACACCGGCCGTCTGTTTGGACCTGTCGACCGCACCGATTGGAGCATGACGCCGCAAACCAATGATGCCTACAACGGCAGCCTGCGCGACATCGTGTTTCCCGCCGGCATCCTGCAGGCGCCGATGTTCGACGCCAATGCCGATCCCGCCATCAACTATGGCGCCATTGGCGGCGTGATCGGCCATGAGATGACGCATGGGTTCGACGATCAGGGCCGCCAGATCGATGCGGAAGGCGCGCTGCGCGACTGGTGGACCAAAGAGGATGCCGAGAAGTTCAAGGTCCGCGCCGCCCGGCTTGGCGCGCAGTATTCGCAATTCCAGCCGCTACCCGGGGTGCATGTGAACGGCGATCTCACCATGGGCGAGAACATCGCCGATCTCGGCGGCCTTACCCTGGCGCTGGATGCCTACCATGCGTCCCTCAATGGCAAACTGGCCCCGGTTATCGACGGGCTTACCGGCGACCAGCGGGTCTTCCTTGGGTGGGCGCAGGCCTGGCGCGGCAAAGTCACGGATGATTTCGTGAGGAAACAGGTGGTGAGCGATCCCCATAGCCCGCGGCAGTTCCGCGTCAACGGCGTGGTGCGCAATATCGACGGCTGGTACGCGGCCTTCGATGTGAAGTCGGGCGAGAAGCTTTACGTGGGGGCGCCGGAGCGGGTGCGCATCTGGTAAGCCGGATCAAGGAGACGTGAAAACGCCGCGCAGTGTTCCAAAATCCGGTTTAGACCGGTTGTACAAGGACACGGCTACGAACGCCCTTCACTAACCTTATACTTTTCGCGGTGAACGCGCATATCCACGCCGTTTTTGCAGCTTCGAACGATGGCGCACCATTCGCTTTTGTCCTCACGAAGCGGATGCACCGTTTTCATGATGCTGGCGTTCTCCCGCCGGTGAAATCCATGAAAAATCTGGTCTGTGCGGGAATCGACCTCTCGCGAACCATTGTCGCCTGATATTGAGCAGAAGCCTCCGAAAAAGATGCAGACTGGCCAGCCTTGGAATTTCATCGAATCGTTTCGAAAGGGCAGCAGCCGGGAGAATCTCTTAACCTAGCAAATGAAACTAGTTTATGATCCAGGCGTTGCTTAGGCTCAGACAGCGGAGGGTCGTCTGTGATCGTGGACTTGGATTCACCTGTGGCCCGCAACTTGGGCCGCCTGATCGCGCTTAGCGATTCAGGCCAGCGTTATTTGGCCAACCTTACCAAAAATGTCATTGAGCTGAAACCACGCCGAAAGCTGATCGACGAAAGTCGGCCCTGCGAACATATTTTCATTGTTCTGTCCGGATGGCTCTCGGAGTACCGGCAATTGCGGGATGGGGGCCGTCAGATACTCAATTTCCGCCTGCCCGGCGAAGTAACCGGCGTGGAATGTCTCCTCTACAAAACCGCCCTGCATTCCGCGGCCGCGTTGACGCATTGCACGATTGCCCCAATCTCCCGGGAAGCATTCGAAGATACGCAGCGGGAATTTCCGCGGCTCGCGTCCGCCTTTCTGCTATCTGGATTGCGGGACGGCGCGATTCTGCAGGAGTGGACGGTGAATCTGGGCCGGAGGCCTGCATTCCCGCGCATTGCGCACCTACTGCTCGAGTTAGAGCGCCGATTGCGCAACAGCGGGCTTGGCCGGGATTCCTCTGTACCGTTCCCGCTGAAGCAGCAGGATATCGCGGATTGCACCGGCTTGACCACGCCGTATGTGAACCGTGTCTTGCAGCAGATGCGCGGTATGGGACTGATTTCGATTTCGGAAGATTCGCTGGAAATCCGTAATTCGGATGAACTTGCCAATGCCGCCGGTTTTCGGCCGGATTATTTACAAGCCTCGCCACAGACAGAATGGCAGACGCGTTTCCGACCGGAAGTTGGCGCGACGGCCGCCATCGCTGCGATGTGAATTTCGCGGCCTTTGTTGAAGTTCAGGCGGCGGCGTCGATTATTACAGCACGCAGCGCATCGGCGAAGGCGCCGAGATCAGCGGCCATCAATCCTGCGATGTTTATCCGGCCAGATGGAGCCATGTAGATCGCGTGCTCGTCCTTCAGTCGGGCCACCTGTGCCTTGCTCAACGGCAAGGTCGCGAACATCCCGTTCTGCTGCGCCAAGGGCAAAAGATCGAGACTGTTGATGCGGAGGTCCGTCACTCTCTGACGCACAGAGTGAAGCTTGGCGCGCATGTCTGCCACTTCTGCCGACCATTCTGCCCGCAGATTTGCGTCCGCCAAAATCGTGCGCACGATCGCGGCGCCGTGGTCCGGGGGCATGGAATAGTTGGCCCGCGCGATCGCAAGCAGATTCGAGCGCGCAGTTTCCGCTTTTGCCGCCTCGGCGGCGCGGATGAAAAGCGCGCCGGTCCGTTCGCGATAAAGACCGAAGTTTTTCGAGCAGGATACCGAGATCAGTGACTCTGGCACATTGGCAATGACGTGCCGCGCGCCCGCCATATCTTCCTTCAGGCCATGCGCGAATCCTTGATAGGCCGTATCGACGAACGGGATCAGCCCGAACCGGTTAAGCGTGTGCGCAATCTCCTGCCACTGCTGCGGATTGAAATCGGCGCCGGTGGGATTGTGGCAGCCTGCATGCAGCACAAAGACATCACCCGGCGTCGCTGTTGCCATTGCCGACATCAAATCGTCAAAACAGACGGTCTGCGCTGCAGCGTCGAAGTGCCGGTAATCGCGAATAGTCGCACCTGCTGCGGAAAAAATTGGATCGTGGTTGGGCCATGTTGGCCGGCCGAGCCATATCTGTGCTTGCGGACCGGCGGCACGGATGAGTTCTGCCCCCAGGCGTAAGGCGCCGGTGCCGCCGGGGGTTTGAATCCCGAAGGTCAACCCATTTCCCACGAGCTCATTTCCCAAGGCGAGGCCACCCAGCAGAGCAGCGAACTCCATGTCGCCTTCGGCGCCGAGATAGGTTTTAGTTTGCTGTGTCTCAAGCAGAATGGCTTCCGCCTTTTTCACGCTGCGCAGCACCGGCGTACGGCCCTGCTCGTCCTGAAATACACCGACACCCAGATCGAGCTTGCTCGGACGCGGGTCGGCGCGGAACTGGCGGATAGTGTCGAGCAGCGGATCAGGCGCGCGGAACGTCAGTGCTTCAAACATGTTCCCTCCGCTCGTTTATTCATCGTAGCTAAGCACCACGTGCTCGCTGGCCGGTACCGACTGGCAGGTGAGCACGTACCCGTCCGCTACTTCCTGCTCCGTCAGACCATAATTCTTGGTCATGGTCACCTGCCCTTCGAGGATTTTGGCACGGCAGGTTGTGCATACGCCGCCTTTGCAGGCATAGGGTGCGGGCATCCCGGCTGCCTGCACACAGTCGAGGATGCTGCCTTTGGTGGGATCGAAGGTGATCCGGCGGCGGCGCCCATCGAGGGTTACGGTCAGTTCGGTCCCCGCGGCCTTCTGCTGCAGGGCCTCACGTTGGGCCAGTTGCTCGGCAGAGAGCGCGCTGGAGGTGAAGCGCTCGATCAGGATTCTTTCCGACGGCACAGCGCGGGCGAGCAGTGCCGCTTCCGCCGCATCCATCATCGGCCCCGGACCGCAGATGAAGAACGCGTTCACGGATTTTACATCGATCAACGAGTCGAACACGGTTTCGCATTTCTCGCGGTCAAGCCGCCCATTGAACAGCTCGATCTCTTCCGCTTCGTCTTCGAGGAAATGATACACCTCAAGGCGATCCATGTAGCGGTTCTTGAGACCGGCCAATTCCTCCAGAAACATCGCCGACGCGGTGTTGCGATTGCCGTAGAGCAACACGAAGCGCGCTGTGGGCTGCGTGTCCAGGACTGTTTTCAGAATGGAGATGACCGGCGTGATGCCAGAGCCGCCCGCCAAGCCAACATAATACCCGTTCTCCTGCGTATCCTCTGGCAGCACGAAACGGCCCATGGGCGGCAGCACTTCGATTTCATTCCCTTCGCGCAAGTTCGCATTGGCCCAGGCCGAGAATTTCCCCGGCGTCATCTGCTTGATCGCGATGCGCATTTCGTTTTCGCTGGGCGCCACGCAGACGGAGTAGTTCCGGCGCACATCTTCGCCATCGAGGTCTGCACGCAGCGTCAGATGCTGGCCCGCCTTGAAGGCAAAGGCCTGCTTCAGATGGTCCGGTATTTCAAAGCGGATCGAGACGGCGTCCGGCGTTTCCCGCCGTACCTCCGCAATCGTCAGTTTGTGAAATCCAGCGTTGATGGACATTCAGTGGCACTTGAACCGGTCGAACGGTTCGCGGCAATCGCGGCAGCGATGCAGCGCTTTGCAGGGCGTCGAGCCAAAGCGGCTGATCTCTTCCGTATGCAACGAGCCGCAGTGCGGGCACTCGGCCGGCGTTTCCCGCAAGGAGTGCTTTGCGGCACCTTTGAGCGGCGGGGCGATGCCATAGGCGCGCAGTTTCTCTCGTCCTTCGTCGCTGATCCAGTCGGTGGTCCACGGCGGCGACAGCGTGGTTTCGATCTTGATGTCTGAAAGTCCTGCCCGATCCAGCGCCGCGCGAATGTCGTGTTCAATTGCGATGGTCGCCGGGCAACCCGTGTAAGTCGGCGTGATCACCAACCTTTGGCCTCGCACTTCGCGCACGATGCCGAGATCGACCACCGAGACGCAGGGGATTTCTGGATCGGGGACCTGCGAAAGAATTTCGAAGATGCGATCCTTCAATGAAAGTTCGGTCGTGGTGCTCACCAGGTTGCTCCCGGATAGGCGCGTTGCAGGAACTGCATTTCGGTCAACAGATGCCCGAGGTGCTCGGAATGATGCCCGTTGCGGCCACCCAACACCCCGCGGCGCGGCTTCGGCAGTTCCAGACCCGCTTCTGCCAATGTGTGGTTGATCCGCGCATCCCATTCGCTGCGCAACGATGGCGCGCCGTCTTTGTCATCGAACAGCTCGTCCACGAAACGCCACATCCAATCGAGGCCGGCGATCATGCGCGCGCGGCTTTCCTCTGTGCCGTCGCCCAGACGCACCACCCACTCGCTGGCGAACTTGGCGTGATAGGCGATTTCCTTCACCGCCTTGGCGCCGATGGCAGAAAGGCGCGGCTCGGGCGCGGCCGCAATCTCGCGCATCAGCAACTCCTGCCAGTTGGAGAACAGGAACTGCCGCGCGATGGTCTGGGCGAAATCGCCGTTCGGCTGCTCGACCAGCAGGCAATTGCGGAAATCCAGCACGTCGCGATGGAAGGCGAGCGCGTCGGCATCGCGGCCCTGGCTTTCGATCTCGCCGGCGAGATTGAGGAAGTGCGTCGCCTGTCCCAGCAGATCGAGCCCGATGTTGGCGAGCGCCAGATCGACTTCCAGCATCGGCGCGTGGCCGCACCATTCCGATAGCCGCTGTCCGAGGATCAGCCCATCGTCGCCCAGCCGCAGCGCGTGATGGAACAGGACCTCCTCAGCCATCAGATGTTCTTCACGCCTTCGGGGATCGTGTAGAAGGTCGGGTGACGGTAAACCTTGTCGGCCGCCGGTTCGAACAGATCCGTGGTTTCCTTGGGGTCGGAGGCAACGATGGCGCTGGACGGCACCACCCACAAACTCACGCCTTCCATGCGCCGCGTGTAGACATCGCGTGCCGCTTCGATCGCCATGCGGCCGTCGGCAGCGTGCACGCTGCCGACATGCTTGTGCGCAAGGCCGCTCTTCGCCCGCACGAACACCTCCCACAAGGGCCAGCGCGCGTCGGTCATTCCGCGGCCATGCGCATGGCACGCTTCGAAGCATGCACGGCGGCGGCTTCGCGCACCCAGGCACCGTCCTCCCACGCTTTCACCCGCGCCTGCGTGCGCTCCTTCGCGACCGGGCCTTCGCCGCGCACCACCGCGTAGAATTCCTCCCAGTCGATGGCGCCGAAATCGTAAGAGCCGCGCGCCTCATTCCACCGAAGCGCCGGATCGGGCACGCGCAACCCAATCGCCTCTGCCTGCGGCACCGTCACGTCCACAAACCGCTGCCGCAGCTCGTCGTTGGTTTCGCGCTTGATGCGCCAGCGCACCGACTGCGCGGTGTTGGGCGATTTGTCGTCCGGCGGGCCGAACATCATCAGGCTCGGCCACCACCAGCGGTCCAGCGCATCCTGCGCCATGCGCTTCTGCTCGGGCGTGCCGGCGGCGAGCACGCTCATGATCTCGTAGCCCTGGCGCTGGTGGAAACTCTCTTCCTTGCAGATGCGCACCATGGCCCGCGCATATGGGCCGTAAGACGTGCGCTGGAGAGGCACCTGATTCATGATGGCTGCCCCATCTACCAGCCAGCCGATGGCGCCGATATCGGCCCAGGTGAGTGTCGGGTAATTGAAAATGGTGGAGTATTTCGCCTTGCCCGAGTGCAGCGCCTCGATCATTTCTTCGCGGGAGGTGCCGAGCGTTTCGGCGGCCGCATAAAGATACAGCCCGTGGCCGCCTTCATCCTGCACCTTGGCAAGCAGGATGGTCTTGCGGCGCAGGTTGGGCGCGCGCGTGATCCAGTTGCCTTCCGGCAGCATGCCGACGATTTCGGAATGGGCGTGCTGCGAGATCTGGCGGACCAAGGTCTTGCGGTAGGCCTCCGGCATCCAGTCTTTCGGCTCGATGAAGTCGTCGGCGGCGACGCGCGCTTCGAAGGCGGCGAGTTTCTCCGGGTCCTCATCGGCCAGCGAAACCGGCGCGGACTTCTGGTTCTTGTCCTTGAGTTCGGTCGTATACATTCGGGGTCTCCGGCCGCCACCCTCTTATATGGGAACGGGCAAGGCGTTAAGGCGGCTCCAGCACCGGCTGGTTCAGGCTACGCGACAGCCCCTGAAATTCCGCGATTTTCCGGCCTCCGGCGGTGACGGTGACGGCATACACGCCAGACCGGCCGCTGAGCGCCTGCTCGCGGGCTTCGGCCACCAGCCGTTCGCCTGCCTTGGCCTGCGCCAGAAAGACGATGGAAGCCGCCTGCGCCACCGTGCTCACATTGCGCGAATTGCAGGCATAGGCGAAGGCGGTGTCGGCCAACGCGAAGATCATCCCGCCATGGGCGATGGCGTGACCATTCAGCATGTCCGGCCGAACCGTCATGGCGATACGGGCGTAGCCTTCGCGCGCTTCCTCGATTGCGACGCCCCAGGCCGGCCCAGTGCCCTCGCGGGACAGCAGATGCTCGGCGACGCGGCGCGCCAGTTCGTCAGCGGCGCTCATAAGGTGCTATCCATCTCGAAGGGTTCTACATTCAAGCCTCACCGCCGTCATGGCCGCCCTTGTGGCGGCCACCCATGACCTCCTCCTAGACTGTGAGCATGGGTGGCCGGGACAAGCCCGGCCATGACGAGTTGAGGAGCTGGTCATGGCCTATGAAACCATTCTGTTCGAGATCGCGAATGGCGCGGCGCGCCTGACACTCAACCGTCCCGACCGTCTCAACAGTTTCACCGTGCAGATGCACGGCGAGGTGGCGGAGGCGCTCACGCACGTCGAGCAGGATGACAGCGTGCGCGCGCTGCTAATCACCGGCGCGGGCCGCGGTTTCTGCGCCGGGCAGGATCTGGCCGATCGCGCCGTGGCGCCCGGCGGTGACGGCCTCGATCTCGGCGAATCGCTCGAGAACCGCTACAATCCGCTGATCCGCCGGCTGGTGAACCTGCCCAAGCCGGTCGTTTGCGCGGTGAACGGCGTGGCGGCCGGCGCCGGCGCCAACATCGCTTTCGCGGCGGACATCGTGTTCGCCGCAAGAAGCGCGAAGTTCATTCAGTCTTTCGCCAACATCGGCCTCATTCCGGACTCCGGCGGCACCTGGATTTTGCCACGGCTGGCGGGTCAGGCGCGCGCGATGGGTCTTGCGCTCACCGGCCGGCCGATCACGGCCGAGCAGGCGGAAGACTGGGGCCTGATCTGGCGTGCGGTCGACGATGCCAACCTGATGAGCGAAGCCAATGCGCTGGTGGAGCAGTTCGCCCGCGGTCCAACCAAAGGGTACGCCGCTATCAAGGCCGCGATCCGGCGAAGCTGGTCGGCGACACTCGATGAGCAACTCGATCATGAGCGTGACAAGCAGCGCGAACTCGGCCGCTCGGCCGATTATCGCGAAGGCGTCGCCGCCTTCAGCGAAAAACGCAAACCGAATTTCACGGGGAACTAGTACTGGAACAAACAACCTTCCCGTTGAAGGCGCGAAATCTCAAACAATGAGTCTAGCTAGTGGACATACCGGCAAAAGTCAGAGGACTTCTAGTTGGCCGGAAGCTATCCGGCGTTCAGAAACGCGAGTATGATTGGGTATTTGAGTTCGGGACCGCCGTTGCGCTGACTGCGGAGTGCCCGTGGCGCATCCTGACGTCTGGCATAGCCTTCACAGATAGCGACGACGGTCAGCAATTTGGGCTGCCGGCTCCCCTTGATGGAGTGCGAGAATCGCTTCGTCTTCTTTCTGGTAGACAAGTTCAAAGTGTCAGCACCCACTCGGTCACGGGCGATCTCGCCGTCGCTTTCGAGGATGGCACCACGCTGGAGCTTCTAAACCTGTCAAGCGGATATGAGGGCTGGCAGCTGGATTGTGGAACCGTCCACATTGTCGCCCAGGGTGGCGGCGAGGTCGTCACCTATTCGGAACCCGACAGGAGCGGCAGATGAAGCCACTGAAATTGATGAGTTATGCGGAAGGGCGTTGGCTCGAGCCGGTTGGTGCGCTGAGCGACATCGTTTCCGCCGTCACCGACGAACCGGTGGCGCAGGTGGGCCAAGGCGCGCGCGATTTCGCAGGCATGCTGCACTACGCGCGAACGGTTGGTGGGCCGGCGCTACGGGCGCTGACCTTCCACCACCGGGCGCGCATGCTGAAGGCGCTGGCCGAAGCCATCATGGCGCGAAAAGAGGAGCTGTACGAACTCTCCTATGAAACCGGCGCCACGCGCGCCGACGGCTGGATCGACATCGAAGGCGGCGCGGGCACGCTGTTTGCTTACTCTTCCAAAGGCCGCCGCGAGTTGCCGAACGACACCATCCTGATCGACGGGCCGGTGGAGGGCCTGTCGAAGCGCGGCACCTTCGTCGGCCAGCATGTGCTGACGCCGCTGCAAGGCTGCGCGGTGCACATCAACGCCTTCAATTTCCCGGTGTGGGGCATGCTGGAGAAGCTGGCGCCGACGTTGCTCGCCGGCGTACCCGCCATCGTGAAACCCGCGACCGCTTCGGCCTACGTCGCGGAAGCCGCGTTCCGCATTCTGATCGAAGCCAATGTGCTGCCGGATGGCGCAGTGCAGCTGATTGTCGGGCCCACCGGCGATCTGTTCGATCATCTCACCGGGCAGGATGTGGTCTCCTTCACCGGCTCCGCGAACACGGCGCAGAAGCTGCAGCGCCATCCCGTAATTGCCCGCGAAGCTGTGCGCTTCATTGCCGAGCGCGATTCGCTGAACGCTGCGGTGCTCGGTCCGGATGCCACGCCCGATGCGCCGGAATTCGAGGTGTTCGTGAAGGAAGTGGTGCGCGAGATGACGGCCAAGGCGGGCCAGAAATGCACCGCCATTCGCCGCGCGCTGGTTCCGGCCTCTCTCATCGATGCCGCGGAAGCGGCGCTGAAGGAGCGACTGGCGAAAGTGGTGATCGGCAATCCGCGCGATGAGAAAACGCAAATGGGCGCGCTGGTGAGCGCCGCGCAGCGCGATGATGTCCGCAGCCAAATCGAAAAGCTCAGCCGTGAAGCGCGCATTGTCTCCGGCGATCCCAACCGCAGCAACGGCAAGGGTGCCTTCCTCGAACCCATCCTGTTGCGCTGCGATTCACCGGATCAGGCCACCGCGGTGCACGAGGTGGAGGCGTTCGGCCCCGTTGCCACTCTGATCCCCTACAACGATATCGCGCACGCGGTGCAATTGGTGAACAAGGGTAACGGCTCGCTGGTGATGTCGCTGTACACCTACGAGCCGAATGTCACGCGCGCGGTGCTCACCGGCGCGGGCGCGTTCCACGGTCGTCTGCTGATCGTGGATCGCGATTGCGCGCGCGAATCCACCGGCCACGGTTCACCGCTGCCCATGCTGGTGCATGGCGGGCCGGGGCGCGCCGGCGGCGGCGAAGAGCTCGGGGGCTTGCGCGGCGTGGTGCACTACATGCAGCGTACCGCGCTGCAGGGTAGCGCCCGCATGCTCGCGTCCGTCACCAGCAGCTGGATCAAGGGAGCGCCGGAAAATCGGGAGCCGCCGCATCCCTTCCGGCTGAAGTTCGGTGAACTGGAACTGGGCAAGACATTCGCCAGCAAGCCGCGCACGGTCACGCTGGACGACATCGAACACTTCGCCCATTTCACCGGCGACACCTTCTACGCGCATATGGACGAGGAGGCTGCTGCCGCCAACCCGTTCTTCGGTGGACGCGTGGCGCACGGCTATCTGCTGCTATCGTTTGCCGCGGGCCTTTTCGTCGATCCCGCGCCCGGCCCGGTGCTGGCGAATTATGGCCTCGACAATCTGCGCTTTCTCAAACCCATGAAGCCCGGCGACAGCATGAAGGTGCAGCTCACGGCGAAATCCAAAACGCTCCGAAAAGAGGAATACGGCGAAGTTCGCTGGGCGGTAGCGTTGACCAACCAGGACGGCGAAATTGTCGCCACATATGAGCTGTTGACGATGAACGCCGTATGAGACTGATCTTCGGATCGCCGACAATACGTATTTATGGAACGAGATCGCCCAGTACATCTTGCATGCCGTACAGGCCGGCCGGTTTGCCTTGCGACCACCGCGCGGCGGCGAGTGCCCCACGCGCAAAAATGGTGCGATCCTCGGCTGTGTGCGAGAGCATCAAGCGCTCGTGCGGACCGGCAAAAATCACCTGATGCTCGCCCACAACCGTACCGCCCCGCAGACTCGCGAAACCAATCGTGTTTTCCGTGCGCGCTCTGCTCTGCTCTCTGCGCAAATCCAAGACATCTTCAAATTTGGTATTTCGTCCATCTGCAGCCGCGCGACCCAGAAGCAGAGCCGTGCCGGATGGCGCATCGACCTTTTTTCGATGGTGCATTTCCAGAATTTCGATGTCGAAATCAGGCAGCGCCGCCGCCGCCCGTTTCACCATGCCAGAAAGCAGCGCGATGCCGAGGCTCATGTTTCCCGATTTCACGATGGCCGTGCTCGTGGATGCGGTGGCAATCTGTGCCTCCTCTTCGGCCGAAAACCCGGTCGTGCCGATAATGTGCGGCACATGAAGTTGGGCGGCGTATTTGGCGAGCACCAATGAGTTTTGCGGGGTGCTGAAATCCACAATCGCGTCCGTTTTCCGCAGAGCCATTGCGGGATCGCCGGTCGTTCGAAGCGGCGCTTCAGACGAATCGTTGTCTGGACTGCCAGGCCGCACCAATGCCGCCGCCAGAATGCAGTCGCCGGTTTCCGCAATGGCGCGAATGAGCGTGCGGCCCATTCGTCCGGCCGCGCCAGCAACCACGATGCGCAGCTGTGTCATTGGTAGAGAGGCGAGACGCGATCCATGACCTGAAGCTTTGCGCGCCGGCCGAGGCTTGTCGAGAGCTCAGGCTGCGCCGGCGTTCGCCGGAGCACTGTCGCGACGGGCAACCGTCACCATGGCCGGGCGCAACAGGCGGTCGCCGATCACATAGCCTGTTTGAACTACATTGACGATGCTGCCGGGTGATTTACCTTCACCGGCAACCTCTGCAATGGCCTGGTGAAAATTGGGATCGAACTTTCCGTCGGACGTGTCGATCTGCTTCACGCCGTGACTTTCCAGGGTCGCAAGCAATTGCCGCTCGGTGGCTTCGACACCCTCGATCACCGCCTTCACCTGGGGGCTGGCGCTGTCCTTGGCCTCCGCCGGACACGCCTCAATAGCGCGTGCAAAATTATCGGCCACGGCAAGAATGTCCCGCGCGAATTTCGTGACGGCATATTGCGATGCGTCCAGCCGGTCGCGTTCAGCGCGGCGGCGGATGTTTTCCACGTCGGCCAAAGCGCGCAGCAAACGATCCTTAAGCTCGGCGTTCTCCGCTGAAAGCCTGCTGAGTTCATCGCCTTCCGCGCCTGCATCGTTCGCGGCCTGCGCCTCCGGGGTGTAGTCCTCATTGTCGCTCATTGACATTCCCTGAACGTTTCACGCGAACAGTCGGCTCACGACTTTCGCGGTGTGATCCACCATTGGGATAATACGGGCGTAGTTGATCCGCGTGGGTCCGAGCACCCCAATTACGCCGATCACTTTGCCCTGCGCGTTTGCGTAGGGTGCCGCGACGATGGAAGAGCCGGAAAGGCTGAACAGCCGGTTCTCCGAACCGATGAAAATCTTCACGCCGTCGCCCAGTTTTGCCATTTCCAGCAGATGGATAAGATCGTTCTTGCGCTCGATATCCTCGAACAGCATTCGGACCCGAGCCAGATCTGCCTGTGCCTCGACCGTATCGAGCAGGTGAGAGGTGCCACGCACAATCAACACCTTCTCCTCATCCGTGTGCTCCGGATGGTTCGGGACGGCCAGTGTCGCGAGGCCTTCGGCGACAATCTTGGCGGTCAGGCGGTCGAGTTCCACCCGCTCGCCTTCCAGCTCAGCGAGGATTTCGGTGCGGGCATCGTCGATGGTGCGTCCGCGAAGCCTCGCATTCAGATAATTGGATGCCTCCGTCAGCGCCGACATCGGCAGGCCAAGCGGTGTCTTGATCAAGCGATTCTCAACTTGGCCGTCCTCCGTGACGATGACCACGAGGGCTTGGCCAGGAGCAACGCCGACGAACTCAATGTGCTTCAGCGCGCTTTCCTGCTTCGGTGCCACCACGAGTCCCGCGCACCGCGAAAGCCCGGAGAGCATCATGGTCGCCTGGGTCAGCACGTCCTCAAGGCCGCGGGTTAGTGGGGAAATGCGCGCCTCGATGGCGGCGCGCTCTGCAGGCGACAACTCCCCGATCTCCAGGAGCCCATCCACGAACAGCCGCAGACCCTTTTCCGTAGGCACGCGTCCGGCGCTGGTGTGGGGTGAATAGAGCAGACCCAAAGTCTCGAGATCCGCCATCACATTGCGGATGGATGCGGGCGACAAAGTGTGCGGCAGCCGGTGCGACAACGTGCGGGAGCCGACAGGTTCGCCCGATGAAAGGTAGGCATCCACCAAATGCCGCAGGATTTCCCGGGACCGCTCGCCGAGTTCGCCGGCCAGCATCCGGGCCTGTACGCCATCGATCGTGGGACCGCTCAAGCCAATACTCCTGTCGGGCAAACCTCTGTTTGCACACGGATTTCCAGCCGGACCGCGGCCCATTGCAGCCACCGGCCCGGCAGCGCTAGGTAACGGCAGAAACCGTCAACTTCAAGGTATTGCGAATGCGGCCAAGCAATCGCGCGCCGGATCAGATGCGCGCTGTCAGTTTGCAACCGGGCGTCGCCCGCCACGCCGAGGGCTCCTGCCTGGTAAAATTCGGCGACACGCATGTCTTCGTGACGGCAAGCCTCGAAGAAAAGGCGCCGCCCTTCCTGAAGGGCACCGGCAAGGGCTGGGTCACCGCGGAATACGGCATGCTGCCGAGAGCCACCAACGAGCGGACCCGCCGGGAGGCGGCCCAAGGCAAACAGTCGGGCCGCACATTGGAAATCCAGCGCCTGATCGGCCGTTCCTTGCGGGCGGTGGTGGATCTGACCGCGCTCGGAGAACGGCAGATCGTGATCGACTGTGACGTGCTGCAGGCCGACGGTGGCACCCGCACAGCCTCCATCACGGGCGGCTATGTGGCCCTCGCACAGTGCGTCAGCTTTATGCGCAAGGTCGGCATGCTGTCTAAACCTGCGATCAAGGATCAGGTGGCGGCAATCTCTTGCGGAATTTTTCGCGGGCAGGCGATGTTAGACCTCGACTACGCCGAGGACTCGACAGCCGAAACCGACGCGAATTTCGTTTTGACCGGTTCGGGCGGGCTGGTGGAAGTGCAGGGCACGGCGGAAGGCGCTCCGTTCACGGATGAACAATTCGGTGAATTGCTGCGGCTGGCGCGCAAGGGTTGCGCCGAACTTGTGCCGCTGCAGAAGGAAGCGATCGCATGAAACTATCGCGCGGCGATACACTGCTGGTGGCGACGCACAATCCCGGCAAGTTGCGCGAGATGGCGGAGCTGTTGTCGCCGTTCGGTATCAACGCGAAAAGCGTCGCGGAAACCGGCTTGCCGGAGCCGGAAGAGACCGGCACTACGTTTGCTGAAAATGCGCTGCTCAAGGCCGGTGCGGCTGCTGGCGGCAGCGGTCTTGTTTCGCTGGCCGATGATTCCGGGCTGTGTGTGAGCGCACTCGATGGCGCGCCTGGCATCTATTCGGCGCGCTGGGCCGGCCCGGCTAAGGATTTTGCCGCCGGAATATCTCGCGTCGAACGTGAGTTGCGGGAGAAAGATGCAACGGACTTTTCGGCGAAATTCGTCTGCGTGCTTGCGCTTGCATCGCCGGATGGCGACACCGAGACATTCGAGGGCGAAGTGCGCGGTCATCTGGAATTTCCACCCCGCGGGAACAGGGGCTTCGGGTACGATCCCATCTTCGTTCCCGAAGAACTGAGCGAAACCTTCGGCGAATTGGAGCCACGCCAGAAGCACGCCATGAGTCATCGTGCGCGAGCCTTCGAAAAATTCCTGGCCGCCGCAGGCCTCTCGAACCTCAGTGAGCCCTGAGCCGTTCGGAATTTATGTGCATTGGCCGTTCTGCGCGGCCAAGTGCCCGTATTGCGATTTCAATTCGCATGTTCGTTCGCAGATCGACGATTCAGACTGGCTGAGCGAGATCGGCCACGAATTGGAGTACGTCGCAGGGCTGCAGGGTGCGCGCCCGGTTGTCGAAACAATCTTCTTCGGCGGCGGCACGCCGTCGTTGATGCGCGGGAAGTCTGTTGCAGCCGTTCTGGACGCGATTGGGAGTCTCTGGCCTATAGCATCGGATGTGGAAATCACGCTGGAATCGAATCCGGCCAGTGCGGACGCGGAACGATTCCACGACTACCGACTCGCTGGCGTCAATCGGCTGTCGCTTGGCGTGCAGGCTTTGATCGACGCCGACCTGAAGGCGCTCGGCCGTCTGCACGACGCTACTGAGGCGAAAGCCGCCTTGCGACTGGCGATGCATTGTTTCAATCGCGTGTCACTCGATTTGATCTATGCTCGCCCGCAGCAGACAGTGCAGCAATGGCGAAGTGAACTTAAGGAAGCCCTGGCGTTCGGGACCGATCATTTGTCGCTTTATCAGCTGACGATCGAGCCGGCGACACCGTTTGCCACGCTGGCGCGGACCGGAGCGCTGACCGTTCCGGACGATGACACGGCTGCCTCGCTCTACGAAGCGACCCAGGAGTTAACGGCCGCCGCAGGCGTTCCGGCCTACGAAATTTCCAATCACGCGAGACCGGGCGCGGAATGCCGCCACAATCAGCTCTACTGGAGATATGGCGATTATGCTGGCGTCGGTCCGGGCGCGCATGGACGTCTCACGCTCGGCGAGCAGCGCATAGCAACATCTACCGAGCGGTTGCCCGAGCGTTGGCGCGCGAACGTTCGATCGGCGGGGCACGCATTCGTCGAGCGTTCCGAACTTAGCTCACAGGACGCTGCGCGCGAGCATCTGCTGATGAACCTCAGGCTGACGGAAGGGGTCGATTTGGCCCGCTATGAAAGCAGATGGGGCATTTCGTTGGACCGCGAACACATTGTGTCCCTTGAGCGCGAAGGCCTATTGCACGCCAGCAATGGGCATCTTGCGGCGACGCACGCGGGACGCATGGTTCTGAATAGCGTTATTGCCGCCCTGGCCAATTAGGAACCTTGGGCCTGGAAACTGCGCGGGGCCGGATCGATAACGCGAAAACCATCTGGCGAAACGGCCAAAATGGCGAGGCCGCGGTCGCAGCTTCCGTCTGCGTTGAATCGGAATACGCCGCTCACGCCGGAGAAACCATTTGGGTCCGTCAGGGCGGTATCTGTGAAGCGGTGGTATGGCGGCCCGGATGCCAAAGCGGCGAGCAGGGAGATCGCGTCATAGGCAAGCGGGGCGAGTTGCGGAGCCTCTGCTCCAAACGTTGCCCGGTAGTGCTCATCGAAATTGGCATCGGCGCGCGGAGGTGGGGCGGAGAACCAGCCACTGGAGAGCGATGCTTCCTTGATAAGCGACCGTTCGGCCCACAAACCCGTTCCCAGCAACTGCGGGTGGGTGGGGCCGAGCAGCGCTGCTAACGCGGCCAGCTGCGTGCCGCCTTGGGCAATCAGAATCGCGTCTGCGCCGCTGGCAGAAGCCGCGCTGGCTGTCTGTGACAGATCGGCAGTGCCCGGATCGAACCGGAGAACAGCGCGAACCGTCACTTTGTCCGCCGCCGCCTCTGACTTGAGCGCGGCAAGCACGCGATCGCCATACGCGTTGCGTGGAATGATGCCTGTGAAGTTGGTGTGTCCGTGCGCCGCGGCGTAGGATATCACCCGCTTCACTTCGGTTTCCGGTTGATAGCTGAGGAGGTAAACGCCATCGCCGCCGACCGCGCGATCCGTGGAAAAAGCGATCACCGGAACGCCGTGATCGCGTGCGATCGGCGCAACCGCCATTACAGAGTGTGCAAATAAGGGGCCGACGATCACCTCCGCTCCTTGGGAGAGCAACTTCTGTGTTCCCGATGCTGCGTCGGAAGGCGAGGCACCCTCATCTTCGGGCATCAACAGGATATCAGGATTGCGAGAATCGAACATCGCGAGCTGCGCAGCATTCATTAGCGCTTTCGCAAGATTGCGCGTGGCCGCCGAACCGCTGGAGAACGGCAGCAACACGCCAACGCGCACTGGAACGTGGCCGGCCGGGGTATTGGAGAGACGTATGAAGCCCGGCTGTTCGCCCGTGAGCGGGTGCTTGGCAATAGTTCGCGCGTGTGTTGCTGCCGGCGGAGGCACCGGTGGCGCCTGAGGTTTGGGTGGCGGTACACACCCGGCAATGCCAGCTATCGCCAGCGCGCCTGCAATGACACAAAGTCCTCGGAGCAGACGGGTGGGCCGGAATGCAGGCATCGCAAACGAAATCCTCGGAAGGTGGCGGAACACGCGCCGAAAGTAGTCTTGCCCGCCATAACGCACAAAATGAGGCCGCGGGACTCTACATTGTCGCGACGCCGATCGGAAATGCCCGCGACATTACCCTGCGGGCGTTGGACGTCCTTGGCGCCTGCGATCTGATCGCGGCGGAGGACACCCGTGTTACGGCCAAGCTACTGGCAATTCATGGAATTTCGAAGCCGCTGACCGCCTATAATGACCACAACGCAGGGCGAGAGCGGCCTCGTCTGCTGACCCGTCTCGCCACCGGAGCGCGTGTCTCCCTGGTGAGCGATGCCGGGACGCCGCTCGTTTCAGATCCCGGCTATAAACTTGTGTGCGAGGCGCTGGCCCAAGGGTTGGCAGTGCACGCGATCCCCGGGCCTTCGGCTGCCCTGACGGCACTGACCGTGTCAGGGCTGCCGACGAATCGGTTCCTTTTCGTAGGATTTCTACCTTCCAGGCAGGGAGAGCGGCGGAGGGCCCTTGAGAAAGTTCGTGACGTGGCCGCCAGTCTGATTTTCTTCGAATCGCCCCGGCGGCTTGCTGAGACGTTGGACGACATGCACTCGATTTTGGGAGACCGCGATGCAGCAGTGACCCGGGAACTCACGAAATTGCACGAAGAGGTCCGGCGGGGCAGCCTTGTCTCCCTGACTTCTGAATTCGCTAGGCAGTCGCCTCCAAAGGGCGAAGTTACACTCGTTGTAGGACCGGCTGCCGCTCCCGAACCCGACTTCGGCAAAGCCGACGCGCTATTAGGAAAAGCCATGGCGCATATGCCACTGAGCGCTGCCGCCGAATTGATTTCCGCTGCGCTCGATCTTCCAAAACGTGCGGTGTACGAACGGGCGCTTAAGCTTAAGAGTGCAGATGCAGCGCATTGATCGCAACGGACGGCAGGCTGCTGAGCGCCGTGGCCGCCGCAGCGAAACACTTGCAAGCTTCATGCTCATGCTCAAGGGCTATCGGATTCTGGGCCGGCGCGTGCGCAGCCGGTTTGGCGAGATCGACCTCATCGCACGTTCCCCTTCCGGCGTTCTGTGTTTCATTGAAGTCAAGGCGCGGGAAGCTGGCGAAACCGCCATCGAATCCGTGCGCCTGCGCCAGCAAATGCGGATCGGGCGCGCCGCACAGCTCTATCTGACGCGGCGGCCTGCGCTTGCGGTCAAAGGCGTGCGCTTCGATGTTATCGCCGTCGCTCCAGGCCGGCTGCCGCGCCACGTTGCAGGCGCCTGGCATCCCGAAGATTGGACAGGTGCTGTCCGGTGAGCGCGGATGGCGAAGCTGGCGGTGATGGGAGCCTTGGATTACATCAGCAAGGGCGAAATGCGATGCATTACGGCGCTGGAGGGTGCATGCCGCGGACCGTGGCCATTCAGATGGATCCCATCGAGCGGATCGATATCGCGGGCGATTCCACCTTTGCGCTCGCGCTTGAAGGGCAGGCGCGCGGCCATTTACTTCTCTATTACGGCCCGCGCGATCTGACCTTCCGCGACGGGCTCATCACCGCGCGCTGCCAGAAACTGGCGGTGCGCGATGTGAAAGGCGATCACTTCACTTTAGGGGAGCGTTTCGTTCAGGATCTGTCGCACACCGACGTGGTGCTGATGCGTCAGGACCCGCCTTTTGACATGGCCTATATCACGGCAACGCACATTCTCGAGCGCATCCATCCAAAGACGCTGGTCGTCAACGATCCCTTTCACGTTCGCAACGCGCCGGAGAAGCTGTTTGTGACGTTGTTCAAGGGCCTGATGCCTTCGACTCTGATTACCTCGGACCGCGATGAAATTCGTGCGTTTCGCGCGGAGCACCGGGACATCATTCTGAAGCCGCTTTATGGTAACGGCGGCGCGGGTGTCTTCCGCGTGAAGGATGACGACGAGAACCTCGGCGCCATGCTCGAAATGTTCACCGTTTTCTACCGCGAGCCGGTCATCGTGCAGCGCTACGTTCCCGAGGTGCGCAAGGGCGACAAGCGCATCCTGCTGGTGGACGGCGAATTCGCCGGTGCGATTAACCGGGTTCCGGCGCAGGGCGAGGTACGCTCGAATATGCATGTTGGCGGCGAACCGCGGCAAACGACTCTAACGGCACGCGAGGAATCCATCTGCCGGAGCATCGGCCCGGAGCTGAAGACGCGCGGATTGATCTTCGCAGGCATCGACGTGATCGGAGACTATCTCACCGAGATCAACGTCACCTCCCCGACCGGCATTCGGGAGGTGAAGCGGTTTGGCGGCCCGGATGTGGCGGCGCTGGTCTGGGATGCCATCGAACGGCGTCTTGCAGGCTGAGTTGCCATTAGCGGCGTTGAGCAGCTACGGCACGTGCGCCTGTCCCTCAGAAATCCTCTTACTCGACCTTGTTGATGCGCCTTACAATCCGACTGAGCGCGCAAAGCGGGTGCGATACCGGGCATCCATCTTCGAAAGCGGGAAATAGACAAAGACATCAGTGGTATCGAACTGGCGATCGATTACCGCACCGTCTCCAATGGACCCTCCCGCGCGCAAATAGCCCTTGATCATCGGCGGAAGCGCGTGCAGCGCGGCTTTGGGATCGATGGCTTCTTTCGGAAGCCGATCCATTTCCAGATAAAGTTCCGGCCTGGCCCGCACATGCATACCGTCCGGCATGGGATGATAGTAATGAAGATATGAAAGAGGCAGCGCCAGCGCTTCGGGGTCTGTTCCCGTCAACGATGCGCAGCCAAACATCAAGTCGATCGAGAAGCGCAAATCGTACACCATCACGCCGCGCCACAGCAGCTGCATGGTAGAGGCTTTCGACCGGTACTCTCGCAAAATGCAGGAGCGGCCAAGTTCGACCAGATTGGAGTTGGCCAGCTCTGCCAGCATTCGCGCAACGTCGTATTCGCCGCTGGTGTAGAAACCGCCAGCTCGCTTCGCATCCACGTCGCGCATGAGACGGTATGTGCCGACTACAGCCGGCTGGCCATGTTCGTCGGTCACTCCCCGATCAATCACCAGCATGTGATCGCAAAACGTATCGAATCGATCGAAATCGCGGCGCTGCTCGCGCATCTCCGGCGACGGAATAGCACTCATTTCCTCGTAGAAAACGCGATAGCGAAGATGCTGGGCGGCCTCTATCTCGGCCTCCGTTTCTGCAAGCCGCACTTCCAATGCACCAGCCGTTGCCAAAACAGGCCATTCGGCAAAGCGGCCCTCCAGCGGGCCAGGTTCATGAACGTTAACCATCGGTTCCTGGGTGAAGAGACAGTGGTCAGCTTCCTTTTCGAATCTACCGCAGGCCCGCGACACACCGCAAACGAAGGCGGGACGTTATGAGCGCCCCGGTCGCACGCTCAGGTTCTTTGTGGCAGGCCTCGTTGGCGTGAACTCAACAATAGGAACAGGAGGATCGCGGGAATCCCAATCAGCCCTGCACAGACAAAGAAGATCGCGTAAGCGCCCATAAGGCCATGGCTGGCACTCAGCCCTTCCACAATCGTTCCCGAAAATCCCTTCATGATTTTTCCGGCCCAGGCATAGGTCGATGACAGAAGGGCATATTGGGTCGCCGTGTAACCGAGAGTAGTAAGACTCGACATGTAAGAAACGAGTGCAACACCTGCGAAACTGATGCCGAAATTATCGGCGGTCATTACAGCTATAAACACCGGCATATTCGCGCCCGCATGCGCCAATAGCGCAAAACTTGCGACGGCCAAGGCTTGCAATATCCCTCCAGCGATCAGCGTGCTCATGAAACCGAAGCGCAGCGCCCAAAAGCCGCCAGCCGCAATTCCCGCGAACGATGCTGCAAGACCTATCGTGCCACGCACACTGCCGACCAGATCTTTGGAAAGGCCGATATCGTGATAGAGAGGATTGGCCATCGGCCCCATGAGAAAATCCGGCAAGCGGTAAAGGCTGATTGCTGCAAGCATTAGTAACGCAAGCCAGCCATGAGTCTGGAAGAACGCGATGAAGGGGCCGGCAATCGCGTCATAAAGTCCACGGACGCTGCTGAGAGGCGCTGCTTCTGATCTTGCTTCGATGGCGGCGTCTGCGTTGACCGGCTCGCTTGCAAAGAGCGTCGCGCCGAGCCCAATCATTATAAGCAGGCCGTAGATCGCATATGAAGGCCGCCAACCCAAATGGTTTGCTGCTACGAGGATCACGGCATCCGTGGCGATCAGTGCCACGCGATACCCGAATTGGTAGGCCGACGAGAGAAGGCCCAACTCTTCGCCGCTTTGTGCCGACTCAATGCGCCAGGCATCGATCACGATGTCCTGGGTTGCGGAAGCGAACGCCACCACAAGCGCCGCCGCACCCAGCACCACCAGACCGGATGAAGTGCCGAGCGTCGACATCAGAATCAAAGCGGCGCCAACCACAACCTGCGCCAGCGCCATCCAGCCCCGGCGCCGCCCCAATCGACCAAACACTGGCGCCCGCGTACGGTCTATGACGGGCGCCCAAAGAAACTTCAACGAATAAGCGATACCCACCCAGGACAGAAAGCCGATCGCCGCCAGCGTCGTCCCTTCATCCCTGAGCCAATAACCGAGGGTGTTACCCACGAGCAGGAAAGGCAGCCCGGACGAAAAGCCAAGCACCAGCATGGTCAATGTGCGGGGCCGGATGTACGCCTGAATGCTTTCGCGCCAGCGAGAACCGGGATGCGGCGTGGGCGCGCCGACTTGGTTCATGCCGCGTCGCGGGGCAGTTCACGTTGAGAGAAAACTTGTTCCAGCATCGCATCCAGCTCGGCGGGGTCAATCGGCTTCGTCAGGAAACCATCCATGCCCGCTTCAAAGCAAGTCTGTCTGCCGCTTTCGACCGCATCGGCCGTCAGCGCCAGGATCGGCGTGCGTGGCCTGCCCAGTCTGGCCTCACGTTGCCGCCACTGTCGAGCGGTTTCAATACCATCCAGCCCTGGCATATGGATATCCGTGAGGACCAGGTCGAATGCCTCCCGTTCGCCCACCTTCAGGGCATCCTCGCCGCAACGAACTTCGCGCACCTTGTAGCCGCGCCGAGTCAGTAATTCGCGGATCAGCATGGCGTTGATGGGATTGTCTTCTGCCATGAGTATTCGCTGCCCTGATGCGGGTGCAACGGCAATACCCTGCCGCGCAGATGCTGCGGCCGAAATAAGTGGCGGCGCTTCGCGGCTGGTGCCGTCCGGCTGGAGCAGGTCGGTCAAAGATGATTGCCGCAAGGGTTTCGACAAGCACCCCGCGAAGCCGAGACCCCTTAGTTCCTGCTCCCGGCCACGCGCTTGCGGTGCTATCAGCACAAACGAGCGTGCATCTGCTTCGGGCAATTGCGGCAACTCGGGTTCGGCACCGGGACCTGCATCGATCAAGAAGGTATCGATCCGCGAATTGTTCTTCTGCATATAAGGAACGACATCGCCCCCCAATGACCGGACTTGCGAGGTCAGCGCCTCGCGCAGCACCGCATTGCGGCTGATGATGGCAAATCTTTGTCCCGACAGGCGGCGGCTTTCTGACAGTCTTGCACCACGGGCCAGAAAAGCCGGGATCGTGAACCAGAATACGCTGCCGCCCCCAGGCGCGTCCGTCATGCCGATCTCTCCGCCCATCGCGGTGACGAGCCGCTTGGATATGGCAAGTCCGAGCCCGGAACCTCCAAACTTTCGCGCGTGGCTGGAATCGGCTTGCACAAATTCATCGAAAATGGCGTTTCGCTTTTCGAATGGAACGCCCACGCCTGTGTCGTACACTTCAAAACGCAAATACTGGCGGTCTCGCCCGGTGCCGCGGCCGATATCGACGCGAACGCCGCCCATTTCGGTAAACTTCACGGCGTTGCCCACCAGATTCATAAGCACCTGGCGCAAACGCATTGCATCAGCCCGAACAGCCTGGGGTGTGTCGGGTGCTATGACCGCCACGAGCTCAATGCCTTTTCCATGAGCGCGTATGGCTAGAAGATCGGTGACTTCTTCCGTCACTCGACGCGGCTCAATGATATCGTCTTGAAGGACAATCGCACCGGATTCGATCTTTGAGAAATCCAAAATGTCGCCGATGAGGGTTAGGAGCGCTTCGCCGGACTGCTGGATTGCCTCAACATAGGTGCGCTGCTCAGGTCTAATTTCCGTTTCCAGGAGTAGCCGCGCCATCCCGAGCACGCCATTCATAGGCGTGCGGATCTCGTGGCTCATGGTGGCGAGGAAGCCGGATTTTGCCCGGCTTGCCGCCTCCGCTTTGTCGCGAGCTTCCGTCACCGCCACTTCGAAGGCTTTGCGCTCAGTGATGTCTCGACCAACGCTTTGAATCTCAATGAGCCGCCCCACGGAATTCCGGATGGCGTAATCTTCCCACGCGATCCATCGCCAGCCATAGATCGTCCGGATATGCTGATCGTATTTCACGCGCGCCTTATCGGTATCTGCGCCCGCAAAGGTGCCCAACAGCGGTCCGGGATTGTCCGGGTGAAGTTCCGGAACGAACGGTTCCCCAAGCGAAAGCTGCGAAAGACCGAATAACCTGAAGAACGCATCGTTGGCATAGATCAGTTTCCCGTCTGGCGATCTGCGTACAATCGCGTCGCCTTGAGAATCTACCAAACCCTTGTACCGCGCCTCGCTTTCATGAAGGCGAGTGTTCACGGCGGAAACGGTATTCAGCGAGTCTTCAAGCCGTCGTGCCAGCCCATGAAGTTCTGTGGCGCGTCTGTTTGTATGCAGCAGGGCGTGCAACAACAGCACGACGCCGCAAATTGCGCAGGCGCCTAAGACGCCCAAATTGGTCAATGTGAGATGGTGCTGAAGTAGAGCATCCGCAGCGCTTATTATCGCGGCAACAAGAGTGGCACTCAAAAACAACCATGTTCCCCAGCGCCCGATTGACACAATCCGCCTCCGAAAGCCGCGCAATCCATTCTTATCGGCTTTGATGAAAGATTTAGACGAAAGCTGGCAATCCGGTCCATCTCTTCGAGAGCGCCAACAAAGAATGTGGTTAAGCCATCAGCCGATAACTGCGCGCGACTGTACGATTTTGGGACTCAATATCCGCAATGGCAGCGTAAGAAGAATGCACAACGCTATGTTCAGCAACAGAGAAAGCAGTGCCGCATAGGCTGGGATGCTTGTTCCGAAGAGGACCAGGTTGTAGGTCGTTTTGGTAAAGCCAAGGCTCGCCCAAATCCAAATGCCAGTTGCAGTTCCGGCTGCCCAACCGGCCAACAAGGCATATGGGTGCAGCCAGCGAGTGTAGAGGCCGATCAACACCGGCGGCAGAGTCTGGATGATGAGAATACCGCCCAGCAGCTGCAGTTCGATCGCGTACTGCGCCGGCAGCGCGATGACGAAAATAACAGCGCCGAATTTCACGACGAGCGATGCAATCTTGGCGACGCGGCTTTCTTCTGATGGCGTGCATGCCGGCCTGCAATATTCGCGATAGATATTGCGCGTGAAAAGATTGGCGCAGGCGATGGACATGATGGCAGCAGGCACCAATGCGCCAATTGCAACGGCTGCGAAGGCCACACCCACGAACCACCCCGGGAAATATTGCAGAAACAAGGCCGGAACTGCGTAGTTCGCGCCGAACGCTTTGAAGCCGGCGGCATACTGCGGCATTCCCCGAACGCCAGTGGCGAGCGCCATGATTCCGAGCAACGCAATCAGACCGAGTGCGAGCGAGTAGGCGGGAAGTACAACCGCATTGCGACGGATCACCTTGCCGCTTGAGGATGACAGCACACCGGTCATCGCGTGGGGATAGAGCAGGAGCGCGAACGCCGAACCGAGCGCCAGCGTTGCATATGCGGCCTGCGGGCCAAGATTGTGCACGGTTGCGGTACCTAGCAGAAGTCTCGGCGTGGGAATGCTGGCGAAAAGCCTGCCGTAGCCGCCGAGCGCCTCCGGAATGACAATCACCGCAGCAATGATAGTCACGTAAACAAGCAGGTCCTTCACCACCGCGATCATCGCAGGCGCGCGAAGGCCGCTTGTGTAGGTGTAGAGCGCCAGCACTGCGAACGCGATTGCAAGTGGCCATTCTCCATGAACGCCGAGCCCTGCCAGCACCACCTCGATCCCGATCAATTGCAACGCGATGTAGGGCATGGTGGCTACGATGCCCGTAACGGCCACCGCCAGCGCCAACGTGCCGGATCCAAACCGTCCCTTCACAAAATCCGCTGCCGTCACATAGCCGTTGGCGCGCGCTTCCTCCCACAGCCGCGGGAAGACAGCGAACATCAACGGATAAACCATCACCGTGTACGGCACGGCGAAAAAACCCATTGCGCCCGCGCCAAACATCAGCGCAGGCACGGCGATGAAGGTGTAGGCGGTATAGAGATCGCCGCCCAGCAGGAACCAAACTATTAGGCTACCGAAGCGGCGTCCGCCCAGGCCCCATTCGTGCAATTGGGTGAGATCGCCGGGCCGCCAGTGCGAAGCCAGAAATCCTAGCACCGTCACCAGCGCGAACAGCACGAGGAAAATAGTCAGAGCGATGCTCATCGTTCCGCGTCCCAATCGAAAAGAGCCGCGCCGAGAGCGGCTTTTAGCGAACCAAGCCACGGTTCGTAATGCCGCCAGTAGTCAATCGCTTCGCTGGATATCGGTGAACGAACCTGCTCCGAGCTGATCGTACTCACAGCGCGCTGGCTATGATGAAAGTCCAAGCAGGCCTCTTCGAAAGGCAGTTCCAGATAGTCGAGAAGACGGCGGATTTCACGTTCCGGATCGGCAACGAGTTTTTCATACAATATGCGATGCACGCGGCCGGGCAGCACGCTGTCGAAATGCACCATCAAATCCACATAATCGCGGTAGAGCTGCCCCAGATCGCTGAGACGATAGGTTTCATCCTGGCCGTTGGCATAGAACTGCGTGAAGTTCGAAAGGCAGCAGGCGAGCGGATGCCGGCGCACATCGACAATTTTCGCCTTCGGAAAAGTTAGGCGCAGCAGACCCAGATGCACGAAATTGTTGCCCATTTTGTCGATGAAGAACCGGCGGCCGAGCTTGCGATGAACGCGCGCCGCTTCGAGATATCGCTCGCCGAATGCCTTGAACGTGTTGCTATCCAGCCCTTCCAGCAGGGCGGGGTAGGTGCGTGCGCCATGCTCCCGTTGCAGGCGTCCGGCGATGCTACCGAGATTGAATAACTCGCGCGTCCCTTCGACTTGTGAATGGGAGGCAAGAATCTGCTCCACGAGAGTCGAGCCTACGCGTAGCATTCCGACCAGGAAAATTGGTTCGCGGCTCTCACATCCATAACCCTCGCGGGCACGAAAGAACTCCGTTGTGAGCACAGTTTTGCAGCGCGTGACGTAAGCGGAGAGCACGCCCGAATCGTGCCGGACATGAACGCGCTTCAAGCCATTGCCACGCGCGTAATAACCAAAAGACTTTTCATATTGCCGGCGCTGTGCATAAGCCCGGCCCAAGGCGAAGAGCAGCGGGATACGGTGGTCGGCTGGAAAGTCGCTGTGCGCAACCAGTGCTTCCATCTGCGCAATATCTTCGTCGCTGAAACGATAGCTGGTGAGCGTCGCAAGCGCCCACCAGGCGCGCCCCAGCGTAGGTTCAAGCGCAAGCGCCTCCCGGCAAGCCGCAATGGATTCATCGCGACGGCCCAGCACCCGCAGCACATGGGAATAACGTACTCCGTATTCCGCCGGCGCGCCTTCGTGCACCACATCATGCCAAAGGGACGCCGCGTCGCCGTGCTCGTCGATGAGCTCTAGAGCCATCGCCTTTAGTGCGCGAAACACCGGGTTCCGTGGTTCGCGCGCTAGCAGCACTTCTGATTGTGCAAGGGCCCGCTCCGCCTGACCGATTTCAAGCAGCATATTCGCTTGATGAAATCGGGCAGCGTCGAACGCTGGCGCGATCTCTACGCTCTGTGCGAACGACCGCTCCGCCTCCGCGAAGCGGCCTTGTTGCCGTGCCAAATCGCCCAACAGGAAGAGTGCGTCTGCATCCTGCGGATGCTTCTCCAAAAATTGTTGCAACACTCCCGCAGCCGGTTCGATCCGGCCCTCTCGGGCCAGAAGCGCCGCAGTCCGTAACTCTGGCCGCCTCGAGGACACATCCGGAGCCAAGGCTGCCATGGCCTCTTCGAACGCGCTCACCGGCTTTTTGTCCGGGAAGTTTGGCAAGTAAGCGGCGAATTCACGTCTGGGGTTATCCGCGGCCGATCAATAAGGACCATATGGCAAACTGTGATCTAAGGAAGCCGCGAACGCCCGTGTACGCGATCCTAGCACCACCAATCCCTTGGAGGCTGCGCTGGACAAGAGCACCCAAGCAGCACAACTCGCTATTACCTGCCCATATTGTGCCGTCGCCGCATCTCTGAATGTGAGCGGAACCTTCGCCGCCCGCAATTTCGTCGTCTACTTTCCACCGTGTGGGCAAGCCTTGATAAAATTCTCGAAACTGTAATCACGTTCAGCCTTTTCAGGTTTTGTCTGAGCAATGCAGTCCACCAGCAAGCCACCCTGAACCGAGGTGATGACCATCTGTTGCGTTTGGATGCCGTTTACCTCGGGTCCGGGTCCGACGCGATAGGCCGCGGCAAGTTTGCCGCCAGGCGGAACGTTCGGCCCACCACCTCCGCCCATTAATGCGCGATCATTGCTGATCGCGAGCGGTGTTTCGCCGACGCCGTCCACAAACTTGCGAATTCGAATTTCTCCTATCCTTACCTCACCCGCCGAATAGATGCATGTCCCGATCCGATTTGGGCCGGTAGGCCCATCGAGTCGCACGAAGTTGTATGATCCAATAGCCTTTGGGCATGAGACGCCGCTTTGTGCATTGATGTAGGCACTATTGGTTCCGAGCGCCCAACCGTCCGGCAGCGCAGGCATTGCGGACTGCGCAGCAGCAGTCCCCCCACCGACAGATAAGAGCAAGATCGATACTGCGAGTTGCACGTGTTGCTCCTAATCTAGCGCGATCACAGTCGGGGACAGCCACGTAGTCATTTCCATCTCAAAATATGGGGCGGCGGCGGAGCTGCACAGCGATGTGCGGCTCTCCGCGATCTGAAGTTTGGCTACTCAGCTTCCGGTCAACGTAGTGCAGTAGAGCAGGAAATCGCTCTTTGGCACGCTGTGCTCCGGCTGCCAGACGCTGCAATCGACGAGAAGGCCGCTGCGCGCGACGCTCGCCGTGGCTCGGCCGCCGCCATTTCTGTCCATTCCGGTGTGCAGCAAAATGGGGGGCGCTCCGTCTTTGGCCATCAGTAGCTTGTCGTTCTCCGCCAGGACGCTCTTGTCGCTGCTTCCTTTGTAGCTGCGAACGCGAATCGAGCCGATGCGGCCATTTCCGTCGCCATAGTAGCAGATGCCCAGCACATCCGGCCGCTCGCTGTCGGTCGGCTGAAAGCGCTGGAAATTGAAGCTCTTGAAAGTCATCGGGCACCGCACGTTGGCCTGAGCCTGGGTGTAGCTGCCGTCCAGATTGCGTGACCAGCCGGCCGGCGTGCCCGTTATCTTGCCGAGAACGGTCGAAAGCGGATTGGCCGGCGGCGGCGCCGTGGCGGAGCCGGCTGCAGGCGGGAGCTGGGAGGATGCCGCGGGTTCCGACTGCGCCTGCACCGCGAAAGCGAGCATCACAAGCGAGGCGGTCAGCACCGCTGCCGGCAAAATGCGCATCTAATTTTCCCCTTCAACAGATTCGCGATTATATCGCCTGGGACGCACGCGCAAAATAGCAGCGAAACGATTAAGATTTCCCAATCTGCCTTTCAGCCGCGGCATAAACAGTACGCAGGAACTCAGCTTCCGTCAGGGTGTCGCGTGGATCGGCATATTCCACGGTGACCTGCACAATCCAATTCTTTATCGCAGCACCCGTGAACAGAGTGCGGTACTCGAGCGCTTCCGCGCGCGAGGTGCGGTAGCTACGGGTGTAGATAGCAAGTGGCGAACCATTCAGCCGGACTGTGCTCTCCATAAGCCGCTTGCCGCCGGTGGCATCCTGCTGGGCGAAATCTTCCGCAAAGGCCGATTTCGGATTGTATCCACCATTAAGCGGCGACAGCGTGATGGTGCCGTACACTCCATCCCGCGCGCCGTAGGCACAAAAATCCTGACTGTGTTCGGGGTCAGCTTCCCCCACCGCATCTCGCTCAAATTCACCGATGCGCTGCGGACACACGAAACCCGAGACGTGCACCTTCGCACCATCCTTCCCTTCGGTGAAGGTATCGCCGCCGTTCTGCGCAAATGCCATAGAAGGAACGAGCGCAACGACAGATGCCAAAAGCAAGCGCATGGCGATCGTCTCCGCATTTTTTTCTGGGACATTCATGAGAACTCAAAGCCAGTTCCGGCTCAACCTAGGGGCCGGAAGCGGCCCTTCGCAAGCCGTGGCGCGTGGGCTACAAACAGGGCATGCGCCAGCCTGCCCCCGAAACGCTGCCCGCGCGGCTCTATAGTGATGCAACGATCTACGAAACCGAGCGCCGCGAGATTTTCGCGCGCACATGGCAGCTCTTCGCACATGAAAGCCAATTGCCACGCCCGGGCGACTATTTCGCTACGAGCTTCGCCGGCTTTCCGATCCTGGCCGTGCGCGGTGATGATGGCCTAGTGCGGGCGTTCCATAATGTCTGCCGCCACCGCGCCGGGCCTCTCGTGGAGGACGGCGGGGGGCATTGTGCGGGTGCTCTCGTCTGCCGTTATCACGCGTGGAAGTACGCGTTGGACGGGCGTTTGGCCAGCGCGCGCGACTTCGGCCCGGCAGAGGATTTCGACCCGCGCCAGTTCGCGCTGTTTCCTCTGAAAACGGACATTTGGCGCGGCTTCGTGTTCGTCAACATGGATGCCGAGGCACGTCCGCTCGAAGAAGCCATCGCGCCGCTGGAGAGCCGGATGCAGACGCTTTCGCCCGAGCGTTTCCGCAAACCTCGCGTTTCCAGTCATGACATCCGATGCAACTGGAAAGCCTATGTCGAGAACTATCTGGAGGGCTATCACATCCCCGTCCTGCATCCGATGCTGGCTTCGACTATTGCGACGGATTACGGCACCGAAATCGATCCGCCTGCGCAATTCTACCGCGCCACGCCCAAGAACGATGCACCTATTGCAGGGCTTTGGGCCTGGACGTGGCCGTGTCTGGGCGTGAATGTTTACGCGGATGGCATTTTGATGGAGCGGATGTGGCCCGTTTCTGTAGATCGCACGCGGCTCGACTATCTGTTCCTGTTCTCGATTGACGCTGACGAAGCAGAGATCGAGCGGCAAATCGCGGCCTCATTGGTGACTACGAAGGAGGACATTGAAATCTGCGAGGCCGTGCAGCGTAATCTTGATGCTGGAATATACCAGACAGGCCGCCTTTCGCCGAAGCACGAACAGGGTGTTGCCTGGTTTCAGAAACATGTCCTGCGCGCTATCGGCTGAGCCATTTCATCAGTGCTATGCTGCCACCACCCGAAAAGTTGATCCAATGACCGATACCGCACAAGCATCGCCATTAAACGAAGCTGACAAACACCAGGCCGTGCAGCGGGCCCTGGATTTTCTTAACCGCGGCGAACTCCTGGCCGCGGAAGGGACGATCGGTTCAATCCTCGCAAACGCGCCGGACGACCCCGATGCATTATATCTCATGGGCGTTCTGCGCCGTATGCAGAATCGCGGCGAAGAAGCCGAACTGCACTATCGCCGGTCGATTGCTTCCGATCCGGATCGGCCTCTGACGCATTACAATCTGGGCAATCTGCTGCGCGCGATGGCACGTAACAACGAAGCGGTTGCCTCTTTTCGTGAAGCTATTCGCCTTAAGCCCAACTATTTTGAGGCTTATCTAAATCTCGGCATTGCGCTCCAGACAACGGGCGACTTGGCTGCCGCCGAGAAGGCGTTCCGCGATGGCTTGCGGATTCAACCGAACTCCTTGCTTTTGAAACAGTGTCTGGGAGCCGTACTGAACGATCAGAATCGCCCGAGAGAGGCGGAAGCTGTCCTTCGCCAGGCTTTGGCTCTTAACGCTCGAGACCAGCGACAGGGTGCGGCGCTGCTGCACAACCTGGCTGTTTCGCTAAAGCTGCAGCGCCGGTATCGCGATGCTCTTGAGACGCTGGATCGTGCGAAGGCGCTGGTCCCGGAGATGCCGCTTGCGGATTACAACCGCGGAAACATCTTGCAGGGGCTTGGCTTGCCGGAGGAGGCTGTTGAAGCGTACCGGGTAGCGATCGCGCGCAATCCACTCGACATTCTGGCGCACTCCGATCTCAACAAGCTGCTGTACCGGCTTGGGCGGAAGGATGAGTTTCTTCAGTCATATGATGAGGCAGCCCTCCTCTATCCGGACGCGGGTCATTTGCCGATGTACAAGGGAACGTTTCTGTTCCAGCTCGGCGATTACGACGCTGCGCAGGAACACTACGAGCGAGCCGCCGCCCTGCTGCCTTCTCATGTCACGCCGCACGACGGACTGGCGCTGATCCTCGCACGCAAAGGTGAGTTCAAAGACGCCGTTCGCGAACACGAAATCGCGACCAAGATGGAGCCTGAGAACGCTCATGCCTGGGTCAATTTCTCCGAGACACTCCTGCGCGGCGGCGATGCCAAGAAGGCTTTATCGGCTTCCGAACGGGCCATGGAGATTGCGCCGGAGGATCAGCACGCGCTTGCCGTGTGGGGCTTAGCACTGCGCAAACTCGACGATGCGCGCGAGAACTGGCTGAACGACTACGAGAATTTCGTGCAGGTGTTCGAACTTGGCCCGCCTGACGGGTACACGGACATGGAAAGCTTTAACCGCGACCTGAATGCCTACCTGGATCGGCTGCATATCGACACGCGGGAAAGCATCGACCAGAGCCTGCGCGGTGGCACCCAGACGGCGGATGACATCTTCGGTGTGGGTCACGATCTCGTGGACCGTCTGCGCGCGCGTGTCGATGAAGCGGTAGCCGCTTACATCGATCGAATGCAGGAAGACGGAAAACATCCGCTTCTGCGGCGCCGAAATGCGGCGTTCCGCTATGCCGGTTCCTGGTCATCGCGGCTGCACGATTGCGGGTTCCATACCAATCATGTGCATCCAAAGGGATGGATCAGCTCAGCCTATTATATCGCAGTGCCGGAGGCGGTGGAGGACAGCAACAAAAAAGAAGGCTGGATCAAATTCGGCGAACCCGCCTTCGAGGCCGGTTATGAGGAGCCCGTGCGCTGCGCCATCAAGCCAATTCCGGGCACACTGGTGCTGTTCCCCTCCTACATGTGGCACGGTACTGTTCCATTCCACGCGCCTGCCAGCCGCACAACCATCGCCTTTGATGCCGTGCCGAAGTAAGCTCCCGCAGACAAGGGGAGGCTCGCATGTCGGGCATGATCGTTCTGGCAGTGCTGGTCGCGGGAATTGTATCCACCTTCACGGACTGGCTTTTCATGGGCGTGCTGTTTCACGACCGTTACATGAAACATCCCGAAGTCTGGCGTGACGGTGTTAGGGATGGCAACGACCGAACTGCGGTCATCTACTCCTGCGCGCTCGACTTCGTGGCGGCAGCCGCCATCGTTGGTCTATGTGTGCTTGCCAACATCAACACCCTGTGGCCGGCAATCGGGGTTGCTGTGCTGGCATGGGTTGCCGGACCGCTCGTCATCACGATTACCAACGGATTTTTTATGAAATTGGACTGGGCCATCGTCGGTACACACAGCCTCGGCTATCTGGTGCGGTTCCTCGTGGCCGCAATAGTGGTGGCAGTTTTCCTCTGAAGTTGACGCGCAGCCGCCGGCCGCGAAGTTTTGCGACAGTGTTTGCGACAAAGCGCGACGCGTAGCCGATTGAGGGCGGCCGTGGATGCGGTCATTCTCGACTTTCGGGGGAAGGTTATGGTCGCACACATCTACACGGTCGCGTTTCAGGGTATTGAGGCGCGCGAGGTGGACGTTCAGGTCCACGTCTCCAACAACACCAGCATCAACAATCCCTTCAGCATTGTGGGTCTTGCCGACAAGGCGGTGGCGGAAAGCCGCGAGCGCGTCCGCGCCGCGCTTTCGGCCATCGGACTGGCGCTGCCCCACACCAAGATCACCATCAATCTCGCGCCCGCCGATCTGCCCAAGGAAGGCAGCCATTACGATCTGCCCATCGCGCTTGGACTGCTTTCTGCGATGGGCGTGCTGCCGGCCAGTGAAATGGCCAATTACACCGCGATGGGCGAGCTGTCGCTCGACGCGCAAATTACCTCAGTCGCGGGTGTCTTGCCCGCAGCGCTTGCGGCCTCAGAAGCCGGACGCGGATTGATTTGCCCGCTCGCCTGCGGACCCGAAGCGGCATGGGCCGGCGGCGTTGAAATCATTGCCGCACCGTCGCTGATCGCCATCGTCAACCACATGAAGGGCGTGCAGGTGCTTAATCCGCCGGCAGCCAAGATTGCCGAAGAGAATGGCGCATTTGCCGACCTGCGCGACGTCAAGGGACAGGAAACGGCAAAGCGCGCCTTGGAAGTCGCAGCCGCCGGGGGGCACAACATGCTGATGATCGGTCCGCCGGGCGCCGGCAAATCGATGCTGGCGGCGCGCCTCCCGGGACTGTTGCCGCCGCTCGATGCGCGCGAGGCGCTGGAGATTTCGATGGTGCAATCTCTGGCGGGCGAATTGCGCGATGGCGCGATTTCCCGGCGCCGGCCGTTTCGCAATCCGCATCACTCCGCCTCGATGGCCGCGCTGACCGGTGGCGGCTTGCGGGTGAAGCCAGGCGAGGTTTCGTTATCGCATCTTGGAGTTTTATTTCTGGACGAACTGCCTGAATTTCAGAGGGCCGTCCTGGATTCACTGCGGCAGCCCATGGAAACGGGTGAAGCGGTAGTCGCGCGCGCCAATGCGCATGTGCGCTATCCCGCGCGCTTCCAGTTGGTAGCGGCGATGAATCCCTGCCGTTGCGGTTATCTCTCCGAGCCCGCTCAGGCTTGTGGACGCGCTCCCAAATGCGGCGGCGATTATCAGGCGCGACTTTCCGGGCCACTGCTCGACCGCATCGACATTCATGTGGAAGTGAACAGCGTGTCGGCGCAGGATCTGGCATTGCCGCCGCCTGCCGAAGGCACCGCCGCCGTTGCCGAGCGGGTGGCGAAGGCGCGAAGCGTTCAGCGCGAGCGCTACAACGGCTCAGGCATTCGCACCAACGCAGAAGCCGAGGGCGAGGTTCTCGATTCGGCTGCTACGCCGGATGCTGGGGGCAAGCGGCTCCTTACAGATGCTGCGGAAGCCATGCGTCTGACAGCACGAGGCTATCACCGGGTTCTGCGCGTGGCGCGCACGATCGCCGATCTCGCCGGCACACAGTCCGTGCAGCGCTCCCATATTGCTGAGGCCCTTAGTTACAGGCGGCTATCTCATCTGCAATGAACGGCAATGATAGCCTTAGGACACGTTAGGAGATTTGAGGTGCAACCGTCACAGATTTGATGATAGCGAACACGTGCACGCCTTTCTCAAGGGCCAGACGCGTCCTTGAGGCGCGCGTGATGCGCGCAATCAAGGGGGTGGCACCACAAAGCAGACGGAGATCGATGTGCTCCGGCGTACTTTCACGCAAGTCGTCGATTGCGGCGAACAGCACGTTATTGGCGCTGATAGCTCGGGGCTCTTCCCGCGCGATCATCACATCTTCTGCACGGATGTGCGTACGCAAGCGCGTTCCGATAGTGCGTTCCATTCGAGGAACAAGAAGCTCGCCACCTGCGAACTCCAGAACGGTCAATCCGCTGGTCTCGATATGACTCGCAATGAAAGTTTCGATCACTGCGCCGTAGGGCGAAGCACGGTTGAAATCCGGAAACTGGAGATCCGTCAGTACATCGAAAATGGGGCCAGACGCGGCAACGCAGCCCTCCTTGAGAATCACAATCTCCTGCGCGAGCCGCGATACCTCGTCGAGTGAGTGGCTGACATAGATCAGCGGCAGCCCCGCTTCATCACGTAGCCGCTCGAAATAGGGCAGAATCTCGTTTTTGCGCGTGGCATCGAGCGGAGCGAGCGGCTCATCCAGCAGGAGAACATCGGGAGCGGCCAGCAGCGCGCGTGCCAATGCGACCCGCGCCTTTTCACCTCCTGACAGATGTACAGGCTTGCGCTGCAACAGCGGCACGAGCCCAAGCATTTGGATAACTTTCGCAACTTCGTTTTCAGGCATCCGACTGCGCGATCGCCGCCAGCCGAAGCGCAGATTTCGCTCCACCGTGAGATGGGGAAAGAGGCGCGCGTCTTGAAAGACATAGCCGATGCGCCGTTCTCTCGGCGGTATCCACACTCGCGCAGCCTTGTCGAACACGACCCGGCCGCCAATCGCAATTCGTCCGTCCTCGGGCCGCAGCAATCCCGCAATGGCATTGAGAACTGTCGTCTTGCCGGCGCCCGAGGGTCCGAATAGTGCCGTGATCCCGTTCCGCTCCACGCCGAATGCCACGTCTAGTGCAAACCCAGCATATTGCTGCCGGACGGCGACCTCGATGCTCATGTGCCAATGACGGCGCGGGCGCGACGGTTCGCCAATTCCGCGAGAGCCAGTCCGAGGACGGCAAGCAGGATGGAAAGCGCCGACAGCCTTGCAGCCTCTGAGTCAGCACCAGGCGTTTGCAGCGCGGCGTAAATCGCAAGCGGTAAGGTGCGGGTCTCACCGGGAATGTTCGAGACGAAGGTGATGATCGCGCCGAATTCGCCCAGACTCACAGCAAAGGCGGTGATCGCGCCGGCCACAATGCCGGGAAGCGCGAGGGGCAGCACGAGATTGGCGGCCCGATCGCCCCAGCCTGCTCCCAAAGTCTCCGCAGCGGCGTGCAGCCGCGGATCGATGGTCTCGATGGCAAAGCGGATCGCCCGCACCTGAAATGGGAAAGTGAGGATGCCGGACGCCAGTGCGGCCCCCGTCCAGCTGAAAACAAAACGGATTCCCAGATGGTTGAGCCATGCGCCCACCGGCGCGCGCGTGCCGAAGATCAGGAGGAGGATATAACCCGCTACAACCGGCGGCAGCACCAGCGGGATGTGCAGCACGCCATCGATCAGGCTCTTGCCAGGAAATTTTTTGTTTGCGAGTGCCGCGGCGGTGACAATCGCAAAGGGAAGCGCGCCGAACACGGCGACGGCAGATACTTTGAGGCTCAGCAACAGAGCCTCGGCTTCAGCGGGCGTTAGCGTCAGTGGTGACGTTTTCTGCCGTTCCCTGCCGGCGCAGCGGCTGCCTTACCGCCAGAACCCGCAGTACCGCCGGAACGGGCGTAAACGCTCCACAAATGCGCTACGGCCTCCGCGCTCGGCGCGCCCTTTATTGCGCCGAACGTCTTGATCGCCGCGTCCTTCTGCCCGGCTGATAGTTGCGCAATGCCCAGTGAAATCTGTGCGTCCTCGGCCTTGCTCAGGCCACCCTTTTTGACGCCGCTATCAATGGAAGTCAGCGCATCGGCATATTGGCCGCGGCCCCAGAGATTCTCGCCATACTGAACCAGCAAATCGCCATTTTTCGAGGCGTTCGCCTGCTTCTGGAGATTAGGCAAACCCGCCGTGTCTTTGGCGGCATCGGCCTGCGCCTTGCTTAGAAGCCGGGCGTCGCGATCACCCTGGAGGATTTTGCCATCGAAGCCCTTCTGGGCAACGGTGACGGCTTCCGTCGGGAAGTGCAGTTGCAGCGCCAGCTCCGTCATCAACTCGTAGTCTTCTGCGTTGCGCATGTTGCCCGTAGCAAAGCGGATGCGGTGAATGTCAAGGTTCTCGTGGTCAGTGAGGCCGCGCGTCGCGTCGGCAGCGGTCAACATGTAGGTCCAATATTTGGATTGGCCCTGAAGAATCAGCCGTTCTGCAACCTGGCCTTCGGTTTGCGTGTCGCCGGCTTTCGCTGCAGCGCTCATCAGAAGCGAAAGCACCTGATCATTGTTTCCAAGCCCCCGCAGGAGCTTGATGGCGGTCGGATAATCGCCCATCAGGTAATAGGCCTGTGCGACGATTACCTGGCTTTGAAAATCCAGGCCGCCGCTCTTGCGCAGGCAAGCCGCGTCTGCGCCGACGACATCCTTGTAGTGGCCGGCGTTGTAGTCCGTGGCAAATTTTGCCTTGCAGCCGAGAGAACTCCCGCCGGCTCCCGTTTTTGCTGCGATGAATTGCTTCGTCTGCGCAATCAGGGACTGCTCCGATCCCGTCAGTTTGCTGACCGACTCTGCCTCATGAACCTTGGCCATCGCTGCGGCGCCTTTTCCGGCGTTGGCCAGCGAAACGGCTTCTTGCAGCGGTTTGCCGACTGCCGGTCTTGCGGTTGCGGCTTGCGCGGTCGAAACCAAAGGGGCTACCGGCGGCAGCATCGCCGCGCCGCCCAAAAGGAGAGCCATCCCTACGGCTCGCAGGAATTTCGAATTCATAAGCGTCCTCATACGGAGAGAAATCGTGGCTCGGCGATCGCCTACCACTCCCCCGATCAGATGTAGTTGTTGGTGTTCACGATGCCGATCTTCACGGCGCCGCGGCGTTGGGCATTAGCCATCACCTTGGCGACCGTGTCGTATTTCGCCAAACGGTTTGCAGTGATGTGGATCTCGTCCTGCTCTTCAACCGGCTTTTGGCCCTGCTGATAGAAATAGGAGTCCAGGGTTTTCCAATCGACGGCCTGGTTATTCCAGTAAATCGTTCCGTCGAAATCGACCATGATGTTATCGACAGTCGGCTGAATGATCGGTGGTTTCGGATTCGGCGGGGGCATATCCAGTTTCACGGCGTGGGTCTGAATGGGTAGCGTGATGATCAGCATCACGAGAAGGACGAGCATAACGTCGATCAACGGCGTCGTGTTCATCTCCACCATCACCTCGTCCGCGCCCGTCGCGGAACCGACATTCATTGCCATGCTTCGAAATCCTCGATGCTACTGTGCGGTGTTGTTTTGCGGCTCGGTCAGGAAGCCAATTTTCGGAACGCTCGCCCGTTGGGCGTCATACACCAGTCGGCCGACAGCTTCGAAACGAACGTCCTTGTCGGCGCGAATATGAACTTCAGGCAGCGCGCGCCCCGCATTGTGAGCGCGAATCATGGCATCCTCCAACCGCCGAATGAGTTCCTGATTGCTCTCCACGGGCTGGTTGTTCCAATAGACGTTCTCGTTCTTGTCTACCGCCAGCACGATGTTTTCGGGCTTGGTGGTGGTAGGGATGTTTTTTGCGTTCGGCAGATTGACCGGAACCACCTTCACAATCACCGGGATGGTGATCAGGAAGATGATGAGCAACACGAGCATCACGTCGACCAGCGGCGTTGTATTGATCGTGGTATTCAGTTCCGGTTCGTCGCCTTCTGCCGACGCGACCTGCATGGCCATGATGCGTTACCTCTGCCGTTCGGACGGAAACGTCCGTTAGCGCCCCTTGGTGACCAGATAGGTTTGCAAGTCACTCGCGAAGCTGCGCAGCTTCTCGTTGATCACTTTGTTGCGGCGAACGAGATAGTTGTAGAGCAACACTGCCGGCACGGCGACCGCCAGACCGATGGCTGTCATGATGAGCGCTTCGCCCACGGGACCGGCCACTTTGTCGATGGAGGCCTGACCCGCCACGCCAATCGCGATCAGCGCGTTCAGAATGCCCCAAACCGTTCCGAACAAGCCCACGAACGGAGCGGTCGAGCCCACCGATGCGAGGAAGGCAACGCCGCCCTGAAGGCGTGCATTGATTTCTTCCAGTTGGCGGTTGAGGGACATGGCAACCCAATCGTTCAGGTTGAGCATGCCCGATGCGCCAGAGGAGGCGCGGACGCCGCTCTCTGCAACCGTTCTGAAGACGCTGTTCTTCGCCAGCTGGTCGATGCCTTCGTTGAGGTTATTCGAGCTCCAGAAGCGCTTCTCAACCTGACGTGACTGACCAAGAACGCGCTGCTGCTCCCAAAATTTCATGAAAAAGATGTACCAGGTCCCGATCGACATCAGCGCAAGAAGGATCATGACGCCGCGCGCGACCCAGTCGGCATGGCCATTCTGACCTGCCCATAACTGACGGAGGCCGTAAGGGTTTTCCTTCGGCGTGGTCGCGCCGGTTCCCCCAGCAGCCGGAGGGGGCGCGGTGGGAGCGGCCGCCGGTGGGGCGGGGTTGGGAGCAGCTGCAGGCGCAGCGCCCGCATTCTGATCCGGCGCGGCCGGAGTTGTTGCGCCCGGCGCTGCATTGTTTCCGGTATCGGGCGTTGCCGGCTGCGCCGCGGTTTGTCCCGCTGGCTGACCGCCGGCCTGAGCAAGCGCCTGTCCGGCAGTCGTGCCTGACAGGAAAAGGATCGCGGCTGCGATCGCCAGATTCTTCGAGATCATTTCGATGTGCTCCGTTTATGTCCAAGCCTTAGGCGACGTCTTATTGTCCGGGGATTTTCCAAACCACTTTGGTAGTCCAAGGAACTGCAACAGGTTGTCCGTTCTGCATTGCGGGCTTGTAATGCCAAGTCTCCGCACAAGGAATTGCGGCCTGGTCAAGTTCGTCGTGGCCACTGGATTCCGTTACGTGTACGTTCGTCACACTGCCATCAGGCTGGATCGTGAAGCCGATGGTCGTTGTTCCTTGGTGCTGCAGCCGATTGGCGAGTGGAGGGTAAAACCTCTCAGCGCATGAATGCGGTCTGCCGACCGAGGCAGGGGCGGTGATCGCCGGCGGCTGCGCAGCCTTGGGAGCGGGCGGCGGTGGTGGCGTAATGGCCGTTGTCACCTGCGTAATGGTGTTAGGCGTCGGTGCCTCCGTCTGCAGATTGATATCCGGCGGCGGCACGAAGGGCGGCGGCGGCTTCTGCAGTTCGGGCGGCGGTGGCGGCGGAGTCTTCGGCATATCCGGCGGTTTTTCCTGCACCACCTCGGCCTTGATCTCTTCCAGCCCTTTCTGGACCAGCTGCGAGGCAAGACCGGTTGCGAGTGCATAAATCGCTACCACATGAATGAGAGCGACAACGCCGACGCTGATCGCGCGGCGCTCCGTCGATTGCACCGCAGTTGACTGGAAAGGTCGTAAATCGTGGGAGGGCTGTTCCATCTTTACCGAAACACAGATCTGCGCCCGGTACTTTTGCACCGGACTTGATTGTTGACGACCAAGCTCACGCGACACCCCCCATAATACGCCGCTTGCGCGGCGTGCGTTTTGCTCTCTTTTGAGGCATCGTAATCATGCTTTTCTGGCACGGTCCAGCGTCTCGGTACAGGGCGGGCTCTGTCCAGACGGGTACAAGCCGCGGCTCAGGCCCTGCAACGCACTCGTTTGCTCCGCGGTTGCGGGCCTACACAGCAACTTCGCTGCCAACACGTTCCCGCCTATCCTGCAGGCCAGCATAAACTTATCTAACCTCCTGATTTCGTTTAATTCTCAGCACCTTTTCAAGGATTTCACCAATGCGGCGAATTGCATCATGTATCTTTGCGCTGACCGGCCTTCCCGCTCTCAAAAGACCAATTGACCGGAATTGGCGGACTCAATTAGCGTTCAATTCAGCGCGAGGTTCCCGAAAGGGATGAAAGGGAACGCGGGATTAGAAAACCGCGGCTGCCCCCGCAACTGTAGCCGGCGAGCGATCGTCCATTCATGTCACTGAGGTACGCCTCGGGAAGACGGATGAAAGCAAAGACCCGGTAGCCAGGAGACCTGCCTCACGCGTCGTCCTGTGTCCGGCCGGGGTGTGCCGGATGCTGCGGGTGACCGCTTGCGGCGACAAGTTGGAGTCGTCGCCTGCGGGGATACTGATCGATGCGTGCCTTATTCGAGTGTTTCGCCGTGCGCCGGCTCCTGGAACTTGAACCAGGAGGCAGTCATGCGGAAGCTTTCGCTTCTTTTCTTCACCTCATGTCTTTTGAATGTGCCGGTATCGCTCACCTACGCGGACGAGACCGCCGAATCGGTTGTGGTCACCGCAACCCGCACACCGCAACTGGCGGACAAAACTGGTGAATCCATATCCGTGATCACGGCGAGTGAACTCGACCAACAACAAACCCTCTCGTTGATCGACATTCTGCCGGAAACACCCGGTCTGTTGGCGGTGCGCAACGGCGGGCTCGGACAGAATGCAACAGTCAGCATTCGCGGCGCTGAAGCCGGGCAGACGCTCATGCTGATCGACGGCATTCGCATCAACGATCCAAGCACCGTCGACAATGAGGCGCTGCTTGGGGATTTGCTGGTGAACAATATTGATCGCGTGGAAATTCTGCGCGGGCCGCAAAGCACGCTCTACGGTAGCGACGCCATAGGAGGCGTAGTCGATATCATCAGCCGGCGTGGTGACGACGCGCCGTTCGCGCTGCGCGCCAGTGCAGAGGGGGGATCGTTCGATACCTATCACCTCAACGCCGGCGCAAACGGTACAGTATCGGGCGTGGGATACGGCGCGGCCGCCAATTTTCTGCACACAAACGGTATATCCGCCGCAGATTCCCACAATGGGAATCCGGAAACGGATGGCTATACCAACGTGGGCGCGACAGAAAACATGCGTGTTCGCCTGGGCGACAGCATCAGCGTCGATCTGCGCAGTTATTACACAAATGCGCGCGACGATTTCGATGACAATTTTGTTTTCGCGCCGCCGGCCACGTTCCGCGTGGCCGACTCGCTTGCATACGGGCGCAACACGCTGCTTGCAGGCTATGCCGGGCTGAACGCCGACCTATGGAATGGCCTGTTCGTCAACCGCTTTGCCTTCATCGGCTCCGACAGTCACCGCGCCTTCTACGATTCGGCCTTCGATACGGTTCACAAGGACTCCAGCGACAACGGAAACGCGTGGCGCTTTGAATACCAGGGCACTCTCGATCTCGCGCCGGACGACCAGCTGACCTTTGGGGCCGAATACCAGCACATCGCCTTCACTGGAAAAACCTACAGCTCGTTTGCCCCGTTGGAGACTGATACCGGCAACTCGCATGTGGCCAGCCTATACGCGCAGAACATGCTTACGTTGTTCGACCGGCTCACCCTCACGGCGGGACTCCGGCACGACGACGATCGCGAGTTCGGGGGGCACAATTCCGTGAAACTCGCGGCAGCGCTTCCCTTGAGCGACTGGGGCACGGTGCTGCACGCCAATTACGGCGACGGTTTCAAGGCGCCGACGCTGTACGAGCAGTTTTCTCAATACTCCAATCCGTTGCATGCGCTCGCGCCCGAAGTGGCGCATGGCTGGGAAGGGGGCATCGAGCAGCGCCTGTTCGACGGGGTCTTGGTGGCACAGGCGACCTATTTCTATCGCCGCACTAGCGATCAGATCGACTTCTTCACGCCAGACTGCTTCTCCAATCCGCCGCCGGGTGTCTGCAAGATGCGGCCCTTTGGTTACTACGACAATATCGCCCGCACACAGGCCGAGGGCGTTGAGATCGAAGCCACCGCGCATCTCGGCGACGGGCTCAGTGTCGGTGCTGCCTTCACAGACATGAAGGCGACCGATCTCACCACCGGCCGCGATCTGGCGCGGCGTCCGCGCGTAACCGCGAGTGGAACGGTGACATGGACGCCTGTGGAGAACTGGTCAGCCGGAGCAACCCTGATTTATGTGGGCCGGCGATTCGACGCAGCAGGCGAGGTCAATCCGTTGCCGAGCAACACCACACTCAACCTGTTCGCGTCGCACCGGCTGACGGACTCGTTGGAGTTGTACGCGCGGCTCGAAAACGCCTTCGATGCACGCTACGAGCCGGTCTTTGGCTATGGCGCTCCTGGCCGTGCCGCATACGGAGGTGTACGGCTTAGTTACTAGGCCAAGCCAAGCGGGCGGGACCGCCTCCGCCGTTGGAAGTGGATCCTCACGGGCCTGCAAGTGCAGGTGGGCGCCATATGTCCGGAACCACGGCTCCGGCCAGGGACAGCTCCCGGTGAGTACCATTAAGGCCCCTGGGCATCGCTATCCTGACGCGCGGGGCAGTACCCGTCCTGCGGAGGAACTTAGGCGGCCGCAAGCCGTGCGGCAATGTCTTCGACCTGTTTTGCTGCCGATTCCAGGACTTCTGCGGCAATTTCGTCAGAACGCGCGAGATCGGCCATCGCTTTGGCTTGCGCATCGAGGCGCTGGACGGTGGAGGCATGCTCTTCCGTGATCAGGAGCGCCGCCATCAGGAGCAGGCGGGCGTCGCCGATCTGGCCCACGGATTCCGAAAGCGCCGTGACCTTGCGGTCCACATGCGCCGCCAACTCGCGCAAGTGCTCCTCCTGGCCCGCTTCGCAAGTCAGCGTAAAGTTTCGGCCGTTAACGTTGATATCGACTTGCGCCATGATCTCCTTTAGCGGCCGAGAGCGGCGCGGATCTCGCCGATGGCGCTGTCCAGCCGCGTTTCGATCTCTTCGTTGGTGCTTGCGAGGGAGCGGCCCTCTTCCTCAAGCTCGGTCACGCGCGCGAGCAGTGTCTCGCGTTCCTTGGTCAGCTCCGCGAGCTTGGCGCGATCCCTTCCGATCGGCTCGGCCGCTTTCGCCAGTGCGTCCAGTGCCGCCGTAATCCGGGCTGTTGCCGCTTCTAGCTTTGACATTCCGCCGATTCCTTACGGGAAGAACCTAGGCCCGGCGTGCAAATCGGGTCAACGCCCGCGGCCCTTGACGCGTGCGCCAGCCCCTCGCTAAGGCCCTTTCCGGCAGGCAAGCCGCCCGCCCATGCGCATACGCGACATTGTGGATAACCGGCCCGCACTCCCGCGGCCGGACCTTTGCCGCCCCTGTTGCATTTCCCTGCGGAGGCGGCCCCGCTCCCACGCATCCCGCGGCGGGATTTGATCTGGAGGCAAACATGGCTCTTCGCGTCGCGATCAACGGATTTGGCCGCATCGGCCGGCTAGTGCTGCGCGCCATTGTGGAATCGAAGCGCGATGACATCGTGGTGGTGTCGGTGAACGACTTGGGGCCGGTCGAAACCAATGCCCACCTGCTGCGCTACGATTCCGTGCATGGCCGCTTTCCCGGCCAGGTGACCGTAGACGGCGATACGATGGTCGTGGATGGGCATAAGGTTAAAGTCAGCGCCCATAAGAATCCCGCCGAGTTGCCGCACAAGGAATTGGGCGTCGATATTGCACTCGAATGCACGGGGCACTTCACCTCGAAGGAGAAATCGACCGCGCATCTCCACGCGGGCGCCAAGCGGGTGATCATCTCCGCGCCGGCGGATGGCGTGGACCGCACGGTCGTCTATGGCGTCAATCATGAGGCGCTGACCAAGGATGACATCATCATCTCGAATGCGTCGTGCACGACCAACTGTCTCGTGCCCGTCGCCAAGGTGCTGCACGACACGGTCGGGATCGAGAAAGGATTCATGACCACGATCCACTCCTACACCAACGACCAGCCGGTGCTGGATCAGCTGCACAAGGATCTCTACCGCGCCCGCGCCGCGGCCATGTCGATGATCCCGACCTCCACCGGCGCGGCAAAAGCGGTGGGACTGGTGATGCCGGAGCTGAAGGGCAAGATGGACGGCATCTCCGTGCGCGTCCCGACGCCGAACGTGTCCCTGGTGGACCTGAAGGTGGTGACGAAACGCCCGACCTCGGTCCAGGAAGTGAACGAGGCCATGATTGCCGCGGCGGCGAACGGTCCGCTGAAGGGCATACTCGCGGTGGTGCACGACAAGCTCGTCAGCCACGACTTCAACCACGATCCGCATTCCTCCAGCTTCGCGCTGGATCAGACCAAGGTGATGGAGGGCAATCTCGTCTCGGTGCTGAGCTGGTACGACAACGAATGGGGCTTCTCCAACCGCATGGCCGATACCGCGGTGGCGATGGGCAAGCTGATCTGAATGCCGCGATTCCGCACGCTCGATGATCTGGACGTGAAGGGTAAGCGCGTGCTGGTGCGCGCCGATCTGAACGTGCCGATGAAGGACGGGAAGGTTACCGACACCTCCCGCATCGACCGCCAGGCGCCGACCATTCGCGAACTCTCGGACAAGGGCGCCAAGGTGATCGTGCTCTCCCATTTCGAGCGGCCGAAGGGCAAGGTCGTGCCGTCGATGTCGCTGAGGCCGATTGCGGCGCCGTTGTCGAAAGCGGTCGGCAAGCCTGTGGCTTTCGCCGACGACTGCGTGGGTGAGAAAGCGAAAGCTGCGATCGGCAAATTGAAGCACGGCGACATCCTCCTGCTGGAGAACACGCGGTTTCACGCCGGCGAAGAGGCGAACGATCCGGATTTCGCCAAACAGCTCGCCAGCCTCGGCGATATCTATGTCAACGACGCGTTCTCCGCCGCACATCGCGCGCACGCCTCGACGGAAGCTTTGGCGCATCTCTTGCCCTCTGCCGCGGGCCGCTCGATGCAGGCCGAACTCGAACATCTGCACAAGGCGCTCGGCGATCCGGTGCATCCGGTGATGGCAGTGGTGGGCGGCGCCAAGGTGTCCACCAAGATCGAGCTCCTGAACAATCTGATCACCAAAGTCGATGTGCTGGTGATTGGCGGCGCGATGGCGAACACCTTTCTTGCCGCTGAAGGCCGCAACATCGGCAAGTCGCTTTATGAGGAAGCTCTGCTGGATACCGCGCGCACCATCATCGCCGCGGCGACGGATGCCGGTGCCGTCATCCTTCTGCCGAGCGACGTCGTTGTGGCAAAAGAGTTGGAAGCAAACGCCAAGCACCGCACCACCGACGTGTTTGGTGTCAAAGATGACGAGTTGATCCTCGACATAGGTCCGGCATCGGCGGAGGAATTCTCCAACCGGCTGCTGACCACGGCGACGCTGGTGTGGAACGGGCCGCTCGGCGCCTTCGAGACGCCGCCATTCGACAAAGGTACGATCGCTGCGGCGAAAGCTGTCGCGGAGCAGACGAAGGCAGGACGGCTCGTTTCCGTGGCCGGCGGCGGCGATACCGTTGCGGCATTGAACAAGGCGGGCGTGACGAACGATTTCACTTATGTGTCCACGGCCGGCGGCGCATTTCTCGAATGGCTGGAAGGCAAAGAGTTGCCGGGCGTGGCTGCGCTCGAGCACGGAGACTGACGATGGCGATGAACCTCGACGAACTCAACCGCATCGCCCGCGCGATGGTGCAAAAGGGGAAGGGCATCCTCGCGGCGGACGAAAGCTCCGGCACCATCAAGAAGCGCTTCGACAAGATCGGGGTGGAGTCCACGGAAGACAATCGCCGCGATTACCGCGAGATGCTGTTCCGCGCAGGCGACGGCATGAAGCACATCTCCGGCGTCATTCTCTACGATGAAACCATCCGCCAAAAAGCGAAGGACGGCACGCCGCTGGTGAAGCTGATCGAGCAAGCCGGCTCCATCCCCGGCATCAAAGTGGACAAGGGCACCAAGCCGTTGCCCTTCAGCAAGGACGAGAGCATCACCGAAGGCCTCGATGGTTTGCGCGAGCGGCTGGTGGAATATCGCGGGCTCGGCGCGCGCTTCGCCAAGTGGCGCGCCACCTACACGCCGACGCAAGGCCGCCCCTCCTACAACTGCATCAATGCGAATGGGCAAGCGCTCGCGCGTTATGCCGCGTTGTGCCAGGAAGAAAACATTGTGCCGATCGTCGAACCGGAAGTGCTGATGGATTTCGACAACGACATCCACGCCTGCGAAGCGGTGACCGAGTGGGTGCTGAAGGAGACTTTCGCGCAGCTCTACTACGCCAACGTGGCGCTGGAAGGCATGGTGCTGAAGCCGAATATGGTGATCAGCGGCATGAAGGCCGAGAAACGCGCGGGCGTGGAGGAAGTCGCCGAGCGTACGGTGAAAGTGCTGAAGCACTGCGTGCCGTCAGCCGTGCCGGGTATCGCTTTCCTCTCCGGCGGACAATCGGAAGAAGAAGCCACTGCGCATCTCAACGCCATGAACGCCGCGCATCGCGATCTGCCTTGGGCGCTCACCTTTTCCTACGGTCGGGCGTTGCAGGCAGCACCGCAGAAGGTCTGGAGTGGCAAGGCCGATAATGTGCCCGCAGCCCAACGCGCGTTTGCGCATCGCGCTGAGATGAACGGCTTGGCTACCTCCGGCGGCTGGAAGCCCGATCTGGAGAAAGAGGCGGCGTGAACTGCCGCCTTTATCTCATCACGCCGCCAAGGGTTGAGCTGCCCGCATTCGCGGAGGAGCTAAAGGGTGCGCTGGAGGCCGGCGATGTGGCGTGCCTGCAGTTACGATTGAAAGGCGCCGGCGACGATGAGGTGCGGCGTGCGGCAGAGGCGCTGATGCCCGTCGCACAGGCGCGTGGGGTTGCGGTCCTCATCAACGACCGGCCGGACCTTGCTGCGGAAGTCGGGTCCGACGGGGCGCACATCGGCCAAGAGGACGAAAGTTATGCACAGGCGCGGGCGATGCTTGGGCCAGACAGAATCCTCGGCGTTACCTGCCACAACTCCCGCCACCTCGCGATAGAAGCCGCGGAGGCGGGAGCCGACTACGTGGCATTCGGTGCCTTCTATCCCACTCAGACCAAACAACCGAAAACAGTTGCGGTGCCGGAAATTCTCTGCTGGTGGAACAAGTTAATGGTTGTGCCGTGCGTCGCCATTGGTGGCATTACGGTGGAAAACGCTGCCCCACTGATCGGAGCCGGAGCGGATTTTCTGGCCGTGTCCGCGGGCATCTGGAATCACCCAAAAGGTCCCGCGGCAGCCGTGAGGGCCTTTGCCGCCCTATTACGTCGAAGGTAGCTGCGCACCCGCCGCCCCTTGCCGCCGTGGCAAAAACCGGCTCACACTGACGAATCACTCCTGCGGAGGGGAGCCTCATGGATATGAATGCCAGAACTGCCGCCTTTGCACTCGGCGTTATTTTCATCATCGTTGGCGTACTGGGCTACATGCCCAATCCACTCGTCGGACCGAACGGCATCTTCGTCACCAACAGCCTCCACAATCTCGTCCACATTATCAGCGGCATTTTCCTGCTGATCGGTGTTTACACCGCACTCACGCCGGGCCTCGCGCTCAAAATCTTGGGTGTCGTGTATGCCATCATAGCGATTCTCGGCTTCGTCATGCTGAAGGGCGGCGACGGCGTAATGTTCGGCATCGCCATGAACATGATGGACCACTGGCTGCACGTGGTGCTCGCCATTGTGATTCTGGCCGCCGGGTTCGGTTTGGCGCCCGGACCGCGCACAGCGATCGCCTAGCCCGTAATGTCAGGTCTCGCGAACCCGTCCGGATGACAATCCGGGCGGGGCTGCGTCCGAAAAACCATGCCAACGTTTCCATTTTTCATGCGCATGGCAGGGGGAGGCGCGGTCGCGATAACCTGCCTCGTTCTCGGTGGCGGCGGGGCCCTCCCGAGCGCGACCACGCAAGCCTGGCTTAAGGCTTTCAACGCCGGCGACATGAAGGCGCTCAAAGCGCTGGGCGACGAGAATACGGACTTCGACCGGGACGCGCGTGAAGAAACCGGCGGCCTCGATCTGCTGGATGTGGAGAGCGGCGAGGGAAATGTCATCAAGGCGCTGCTGCGCGAACGCATCTCGCCGGAAACATGGCACGTCACCCTGATACGCGATGCAAAACGCCCTGCAAAATTTAGCGACGTCAGTGCCATCGCCGACCCAATGCCGTCGGAGAAGGCCGCCATCGCGGCCCTCGATGCGTTTGGGAGCCGGATGAAACAGAAAGACAAGTTCTCAGGCGTTCTACTCGTCCGCAAGGACGGCCGCGATCTTCTCGCCAAAGCGTACGGCCATGCCGATGCAGGCGAAAAGGTGCCGAACACGCTCGACACAGAGTTCTTCTTCGCCTCTCAGGGCAAGATGTTCACGGCGGTTGCGATTTTCCAGTTGATCGAGAAGGGGCGCATCTCGCTGACCGATACCGTTGGAAAGTTCCTCACCCACTATCCCAATCGCGAGATCGCCAAGAAGGTCACCGTTCGCATGCTTCTTTCCCATACCGGCGGGACTGGCGAGATGGGGATTTTGCTGCCGGAAAACAGCGCCAATCGCGCGCGGGTGCACAGCATCGCCGATATCATCGCGCTGAACGGCAAACGCGGACCGTTCTTCAAACCCGGCACGAAATGGGATTACTCCAACTACGGCTATATCCTGCTCGGCGCGATGGTGGAAAAGGCGTCCGGCATGGACTTCTACGACTACGTCCAGCGGAACATTTTTGCTCGGGCGCACATGACCCACACGGGCTATCCGCTGCACGACGACATGGCAGGCATCGCCGTTCCCCTGACCCCAAAAAATCGAAAGCTCGTATCGGCAATGGACCAATGGCCATGGCGCGGCACGCCCGCCGGCGGCGGCGTTTCGACAGCCGGCGACATGGCCCGTTTCATCGGCGCGTTGAACGCGGGGAAACTCATCTCCAAAACGTCGCTCAAACTGGCGACACACGCGGCGGGCGGATTTGGATTTCGCCAAGGAAACGGATTCGGGCTCGGCTTCATCGAGTCCGGGATCAATGGCCTGAAATATTGGGGCCATGGCGGCGGCGCGCCAGGCGATAGTGTTGTGCTCGACTATTACCCGCAGACGCATGTCACATTCGTCTGCATGGCGAACCGTGAGCCGCCGGCCTGCGACCGGCTGGCTATTAATTTTCTCTTCCGCTGGCCACGACAAAAATAGCTGCGTTTGCCTTAGGGATGACAAAGGAATGGCGACCGGCTAGAACCCGCGCGCTCTGTTATCTCGCCAGATGGGATCGCGACCGCGTCAAGCGGCGCTGTTTCGCTCCATGTCCAAAATCGCCGGCAACGAAATCCGCCCCGGAACGCTCATCCAGCACGATGGCGGCCTTTGGCTTGCTGTAAAAACCCAGGCCGTGAAACCGGGCAAGGGCGGTGCCTACAACCAGGTGGAATTGAAAAACGTTCTCAGCGGCACGAAGCTGAACGAACGCTTTCGCGCAGATGAGGGGGTGGAGGAAGTCTATCTCGAGAAGAAGGATTTCCAGTATCTTTATGCCAGCGGCGATACACTCACCTTCATGGACATCGACACCTACGACCAGATCGAGATCGATGCCGGTTTCGTCGGCGATCAGGTACAATTTCTGCAGGATGGCATGAAGGTGTTGGTGCAGACATATGAAGGCAAGCCCGTCGGCATCAAGCTGCCGCAGCAGGTGATCCTGGAAGTGACGGAAGCCGATCCGGTGCTGCGCGGCGGCACCGCGGCGCCATCCTATAAAGGCGCAACGCTGGAGAACGGCATCAAGATTCAGGTGCCGCCGTTCATCAATGCGGGCACGAAGGTCATCGTCTCGACGGAAGACGGAAGCTACGTCCGCCGCGCCGAATAATGCCGTATCTTTCGCCCGCGTTGAATGTGATGACATCCGCCGCGCGTAAGGCAGGGCGCAAGCTCATCCGCGATTTCGGCGAAGTGGAGAACCTGCAGATCTCGATGAAAGGTCCGGCGGATTTCGTCTCCGTCGCCGATCAGCGCACCGAGCGAATCCTCATCGAGGAATTGCAGAAGGCCCGTCCGGGCTATCCCATTCTCACCGAAGAATCGGGCTTGATAGAAGGCCCTGACAAATCCCATCGCTTCATCATCGATCCGCTGGACGGCACGACCAATTTCCTGCATGGCATTCCGCACTTCGCGATCTCGATCGCGCTGGAGCGGGACGGGCAGCTGGTTTCCGGCGTCATCCATAATCCGATCGGCGACGATATGTTCACCGCCGAGCGTGGTCAGGGCGCCTATCTCAACAACAAGCGGCTGCGTGTTGCGGCCCGCAAGGATTTGAGGACCTGCCTCAGCGCCACCGGCATTCCCTTCATGGGCCGCGGGACGGCGGAAGACCACGACCGCTTCCTGAAGGAGCTGCGCGCGGTGATCGAATCCACGCCGGGTATTCGCCGGTTCGGGTCGGCTTCGCTCGATCTCGCCTGGGTGGCCGCCGGCCGCTACGACGCCTTTTGGGAACACGGACTCGCGCCGTGGGACATCGCCGCAGGCATTCTGATGGTTCGGGAAGCACAAGGCGTCGTCACCGATCTCAAAGGCGGCGAACACATGCTGCAATCCGGCGACATTCTCGTCGCGAACGAATCCCTCCACCCGCAATTGCTGAAGCTGTTGAAGTCCTGCGGCACCGGACGCTGAAGAGCCGCAACGCCGCGATGACAACCCAACTCGACACGTTGCGCTGGCAATTCGGCCTGACGTGGCAGCTGGCGCAACATCATCTTTCAGCACTCACCAATGACATGTGCCTGTGGGAGCCCGGGCCGGCAGCTGGACGGTGCGCGAAACAGGCGGCACATGGCGGCCGGACTGGAGCGAGACGGAGCCTGATCCCGTGCCGCCGGTGACCATCGGCTGGCTTACCCGGCATGTCATCCGGTGGTGGTCAGGCGTGCTCGCTGCAATCGCAAGGAGCAGCCGGTCGTGCGCGAACAGATTTTGTGGCCGGGTAGCGCAAAACGCGCGCTCGAAACGGCTGAACGCGCTGTCGGAGCAATGGCGCGAGATTCTCTCAAGACTGGAAGAGAGCGATCTGGAGCAGCCGCTCGCCTATCCTTGGGCGGAGCCGCGGCCGCTGCGCATTGCTGTCGCGTGGGTGGCCAGCGAGTTGATGAAGAACATCGCCGAAATCGGCATGGTCCGTCACCTCTTCGAAAGTCAGCGTCACAGCTGATGGTCCAGAACTAGGAAGCCCCCGCTTCCGTGAGGAAGCGAGGGCTGTGGGGACAGGAGGCTGGAATTTGGAGTGGTTTGAGCAAACACCCCAAATGTGCCGATTTTAGGGCCAAGCTTGGCATCTGCAGCGCGTGGTCCTATTTAAGCGGGTGGTCCTATGTAAGCGGGTGGTCCTATTTGAGAGCGTCGGTCCGGCGCGCTTAAGCGGCTTGTCCGTTCGGCTCTCCAATCCCTTCATGGAAAACCCTTCTTGAGAATTCCGATCCACCGCGAGGGCTGGCCATTTATCGCTGTTGCAGTCGCCACCAACGCGCTGCTGATCCTTTGGTTGGGTTGGTGGGGACTGATTGCCGCGCCCTTTACCCTCTGGGTGGTGGCATTCTTCCGGGATCCGGAGCGCCAAGCCCCGGCTGGCAGGGGCCTGATCGTCAGCCCCGCCGACGGGCTTCTCCTTCCGGTCACGCAAGCTATCCCCCCGCCAGAACTTGGTTTTTCGGCCGGGCCCCGCACGCGACTAAGTATTTTCATGAATGTTTTTGATATCCATGTGAACCGGGCTCCCGAAAGCGGAACGGTGGAAGGGCTTGCCTATCGGCCAGGTAAGTTTTTCAATGCCTCATTCGATAAGGCTAGCGAGCACAATGAGCGAATGGCCATCCGGCTTCGCCTTCTTGGGGGAGAGGAGCTCGTTGTGGTACAGATCGCGGGTTTGGTGGCGCGTCGCATCTCTTGTGCATTAGCCAGAGGGCAGCGCGTATCGCGGGGCGAACGTTTCGGTCTTATCCGGTTCGGAAGCCGGCTGGACGTATATCTGCCGGATTCCGCACAGGTAAGGGTGCAACAGGGTCAAAAGGTGCGCGCCGGTGAGACCATCCTCGCGGCATTCCAGAGCTGAGGTAAGAATGAGAAAGCGCTTCTCCCGTATCGCCGTTCTGCATCAGGACATGCCATTCGGCAAATTCATTCCCAATGCCCTGACGCTTTTGGGACTGTGCACGGGGGCAACTGCGATCCGTTTTGCGCTTTCAGGTCACTGGCAGGCCGCGGTCATCGCGATTGTGCTGGCAGCTGTGCTTGACGCAATGGATGGACGCATTGCGCGCCTGCTTGGCCTTGAAAGCAAGTTCGGCGCGCAGCTCGATTCGCTAGCGGATTTGGTTAGCTTCGGCATCGCGCCTTCCGTGCTCGTCTACATGTGGACCCTCTACCATAGCGGCGGCGCCGGCTGGACGATCGCCATGGTCTTCTGCGCCTGCTGCGCCATCCGCCTCGCGCGCTTCAACACGCAGACACCCGAAGATGACGAAGACCACGCGCCCACCAGCTACTTCACCGGGGTGCCGGCACCGGCTGCTGCCTGCTTGATCCTGCTGCCAATGCTCCTGAGCTTCCAGGGGCCTGCAGCGTTCCTCCGCGATCCCATCTTCAACGGTGGCTGGATGGCGCTGATTTCACTACTGATGGTGAGCCGCCTGCCGACGCTATCGCTCAAGAATTTCTATGTGCCGAAGCATTTGGCCGCGCCTGTGGTTGCCATCGGGGCCGGCCTTGTGTTGTGCATCATCGTTTGGCCGTGGGCGACCTTGAGCGCCGCCGCGCTGATCTATTTCGGCGCACTACCTCTCGGCAGCCGCCCGCCAGGCCCCATCCGGCAGAGCTTCACGCGCCCATCGCCGCCGCCTCAGTGAAAGGCCTTAACCGCCACGCGGATGCGCCTTCTTGTACACCTGCATCAGTCGTGCGGTTTCGAGCTGCGTGTAGGTTTGCGTCGTCGATAGCGAGGCATGGCCGAGCAGCTCTTGCACACTACGAAGATCGGCACCGCCATCCAACAGGTGTGAGGCGAACGAGTGGCGCAGCGCATGCGGTGTCGCGCGTTCGGAAAGCCCCAACGCACTGCGCACATTTTGCATCAGCGCTTGTGCCTCGCGCGCGCTCATTGGTTTGCGGCGCCGCGAAAGGAACAGCGGCTCATTTGGGGCAGTTGCAGGTGGCCGCAATGCCGCATATCGGTCGATCTGTTCACGCACTTCCGGAAGGATGGGGATTACCCGCTCCTTACGGCCCTTGCCCAGGATCACGAGCGATTCACTCAAAGGCGCATCGCTGCGCCTGAGACTGAGCGCTTCGGAAATGCGTAACCCCGCGCCATAAAGAAGGGTCAAAAGTGCTGCATCGCGTGTTGCGATCCAGGCGGCATCCGCCTTTTCAGATTTCGGTTGCGCCACTTCTTTCAATGCCCGGCTCGCATCGGGCTTGCTGAGGGGACGCGGCAGATTTCGCGGCAGCCGGGGCGTCCGCACGGCGCGGGGCGCAGGGTTATCGAGAATCTCTTCCCGCGCCAGGTAACGAAAAAAGCTGCGGATGCCGGAAAGCGCGCGGTGCACGCCGCGCGGTCCCAAACCTTCCCCCCGCCGCCGCGTGATGAAAGCGCGAATGTCGGCGGGCAGAACACCGGCCAATAAACGCTCGTCTACATCTCCGCCCTTGTGTTCACCCAGGAACGAGAAGAACCGCGCCACATCATCGCCATAGGCGCGCAGCGTGTGGGCGCTGGCCCGCCGCTCGTGGCGGAGAACCGCCAGCCAGGCCTGTCTCAGGCTCTCGGCAGATCGAGCCATGCCCGCATGGTGCGTTCGAGCGCGCGCGCGAAATAACAGAGGTCTTCCTCTTCCTCCCCTTCGAAGCGGCCGGCTTCGCGCGCACACAGCACGTAGAGAAGAGCCGGTGCCTTGCGCCCAAGATCCAACCGGAACGCGGCAATGCTGCGGCAGTCCCGGGCCGCAGGCCCAAGCAGCATGGCGCCGCCGCCTAGGAGCAATGCGCTTGTTTCGCCTTGGCCGAGCAACGCGGCCGAAGTGCCCCGCGCGATCAGGCGCACGCCATCGCAATTCTTGGGGGCAGCGCCTTCGCCTTCCACGCACAGGGCTGCGCGATCCGCGCCGAACGATTTGGCGGCACGGACGGCAACGCCGATCGCTTCCTCAAACGTGCGGGCATCGATCAGATCGAGAATGCGCGCCTTCACCGCTTCGCCGAGCTGCAGGGCATGTTCGCGCGCCCCTTTGAGCCCGTCCCGCTCCGCGCGCAAGGCCATATTTTCGTCGCGCAACTTTTCGATCACATGCAGCTGAAGGTCGCCGATCCGCTGCGCGGCAAAACGGTCCGGCAAAAGGAGTGCAAGCAGCTCTCCGTCCGATGCGAGCCTTTCGCGGTTGAGACGAATGTAAGTCTTCACCGCTTCCGCAGCGGCTTCTGCAGGACTTCTGGCTTCTGCACGCTCTGTCATTTCGACACCGACGCAAACACTGCCGCCGAACCGGGAAAACATTTGACCGATTCAACACGCCGCCGGAAACTGTAGCGATGAATCTCCCGCTGTTGAAGCCCGCTTCGGAAACAAATGGCCCGCGTGTGGGGATCCTGTTGCCCTTGCGCCTTTCGGGCGCCTACGATTACATCATAGATCGACACTTGCCGCGCGGTGCGCTGGTAACCGCACCTCTCGGCGCGCGCGGCTATCTCGGTTGCGTGTGGCAGTCGGGCGATGGGGACGTTGAAGAGGCTAAGCTCAGGCGGGCCGTGCCGCTTCCGGGCAATCCACGCCTGCCGGAATCCTTATGCGACTTTATCGATTGGGTGGCGCGGTACACGCTCACTTCGCCGGGCACCGTCCTGGCGTTGGCTTTGCGCGCGCCACAGGCGTTCGCGGAGGAAGTCGCGCGAGTTGGCTATATTCGCGGAACTACAGATCCATCGCGCGTAACACCGGCACGGCAACGCGCATTGGAAGTCGCGGCCGATGGACTTGCGCGTAGCATCGGCAATCTTGCAGAAGAGGCGAATGTCTCACCGGCCGTCATACGCGGGCTGGTCGGTGCGGGCGCACTGGTCGAAACGGCATTGCCGGAGTTCGACCGCTTCGCCTGCCCGGGTCCCGATTTCAAATCCCCGATCCTGAATCTGGAACAAGAGGCCGCCGCGCGCACATTGCGCGGGGCCGTCGCGAGTGAGCGCTTTTCGGCATCGCTGCTGGACGGGATCACCGGCTCCGGCAAAACGGAAACCTATTTCGAAGCGGTGGCGGAGGGGCTGCGACGCGGCAGGCAAGTGCTGATCCTGTTGCCGGAAATCGCCTTGACGGTGCAGTTTCTCGATCGCTTTGCGGAGCGGTTCGGCTGCCGCCCGGCGGAATGGCATTCCGACCTCTCATCGAAGGAGCGCCGCCGCGTCTATCGCGCCGTGATGAACGGCGAGGCGCGCGTGGTGGCCGGCGCGCGGTCAGCGCTGTTTCTTCCGTTCTCGAAGCTCGGAGTGATCGTTGTCGATGAAGAGCACGAGCAGGCCTATAAACAGGAGGAAGGTGCGATCTATCACGCGCGCGACATGGCGGTGGTCCGCGCGCGGATCGAAAATTGCCCCGTGGTCCTCGCGAGCGCCACGCCGTCGCTGGAGACTTATGTCAACGCTTCGTCCGGCCGCTACAAATGGCTGAAGCTGCCGCGGCGCCACGGCGTGGCAGTACTGCCGGAGGTCAAGCTGATCGATCTGCGACATGCGCGTGCCGAGCCCGGCACGTGGCTCTCGCAGCCGCTGCGCGATGCGCTGAGCGCCACGTTGGCAAGTGGCGAGCAGGCGATGCTCTTCCTCAACCGGCGCGGCTATGCACCACTGACTTTGTGCGAAGCGTGCGGGCACAAGATGACCTGCCGGCAGTGCTCAGCCTGGCTGGTGGAGCACCGTTATCACCGCAAGCTCGTCTGTCACCACTGCGGCTTCGAAATGCCGCTGCCGCACACCTGCTCGCAATGCCGGACACCGCAAAGTCTGATTGCCTGCGGCCCCGGCGTGGAACGGGTGGCGGAGGAATTCGCCAGTGTGTTTCCTGAGGCGCGCATGGCGATTGCCTCCAGCGACACGTTGCACGGGCCTGCAGAAACGCAGGCGGCTATCCGCGCCATGGCGAAGCACGAAATCGACGTGGTGATCGGCACGCAGATTGTAGCCAAGGGTCACCATTTCCCGCAGCTCACGCTCGTTGGCGTCGTGGATGGCGATCTCGGCGGCGCAGACGGCGATCTGCGCTCGCGTGAGCGAACGTTCCAGCTGCTGCATCAGGTATCCGGCCGCGCCGGCCGCGCGGAAAAGCCTGGGCGGGTGCTCATTCAGACGCGTAATCCTGACGATATGGTGATGAAGGCGCTGGCGTCCGGCGACCGCAATGCCTTTTATGAGCAGGAGCGCGTTTACCGGCAACGCGCCGAAGCGCCACCGTTCGGGCGCCTTGCCGCGATCATCCTGTCCGGGGCGGACGGAGACGCGGTACGGGAATGTGGCCGCATGCTGGCGAAAGCAGCACCATCGGGCCGCGGCGTAAAGGTGTGGGGCCCGACGCCCGCCTTCTATCAGATACTGCGCGGCCGCACGCGCGAGCGGTTGCTGGTGCAGGCGCAGCGGCATGTGGATGTGCAGGCATACTTGCGCGCATGGCTTGCGCGGGTGCAGTGCCCGAATTCCGTGCGTCTCACCGTGGATATCGATCCCGTGAGTTTCTTTTGACTTAGTGTTGGCTTGAGAAATAGAGCACCGCCAGCACGATGAGAATGGCGACGGCTTGCGCCAGCACGCGGTAGCGCATCAGCCGGTTCGACCACTCGCGCGAGACCTGCCCGCCCAGCGACATCACAAACAGGCCGGCGAGCAGAATCGCCAGCACCACCGCCAGCGCGAGAATCACAACCACCTTGCCCATGGCTCACCAGCTTCCGGTATTCGGCATGGAAGCCCATGGCTCGGCTGGAGGCAGGCTGCCGCCGTCCTGCAGCAGCTCGATGGAAATCCCGTCTGGCGAGCGCACGAAGGCCATGCGCCCATCGCGCGGCGGACGGCTAATGATCACACCGGCATCGATCAGCCGCTGGCAAAATTCGTAGATATTTTCCACTCTGTAGGCGAGGTGGCCGAAATTGCGCCCGCTTTCGTATTCTTCCGCATCCCAATTGTAGGTGAGCTCGAGCAGCGGCGCGTGATTCTGGATGGCGTCTTCAACATCGGCCGGCGCAGACAGGAACACGAGTGTGAAACGGCCCTTGTTGTCATCGATGCGGCGCACTTCTTTGAGACCCAATTTGTTGCAGTAGAAATCGAGGCTTTCGCCCAAATTGGAAACGCGCACCATGGTGTGCAAATAGCGCATGATATTCTCCACTAGCCGAGGGAATCGATTTCAGCGTCCGACAGGCCGGCCGGAACCACCGTCACCGGAATGCGGTTGGCGCTAGTGCTCCCGCCGATGAAAGCCGAAATCAGCGGCCCCGGTCCTTCTTTCGATGCGCCGGCGGCAAGCACCAGAATCGAAATGTCCTGGTCACTCTTGATCAGCTCGTTGAGGCATTCGGAGGTGTGTCCGTGCAAGATGACAAGTTCGGGAATTAGGCCGGATAACTCGTTCACCGCCTTTGCCGCTTCATAGATCAGCGCTTCGGCCTCCTGATGTGCCTCGTCGCGCATGATTTCTTCCACCCCGCGCCATTGCTGAAAATCATCGTGCTGCGCCACGCAAAGCAGTGTGACACGGCCGCCGGTGTGCTGCGCACGCCGCGTGGCAAAGCGCACCGCCACGCGCGACTCCTGTGTCTTGTCGACCACCACGAGAAATTTGCGCGGCCGCGGCGCGGTAGCTGGCGAAGCTGGCGATTGTGCCATGCCGCTCATGAGTTCTCTCCGCCTTAGCTTGCCCGTGCATAATGCTCGGCGATTACGCGGGCGATGGCCATGGTGACGCGCTTGCCGGTGGGAATGTGGAGGAATTCGTTGGGGCCGTGCGCATTGGAATGCGGCCCGAGCACGCCGGTGATAACGAACTGCGTCTCCGGGAATTTCTCGCCCAGCATGCCCATGAAGGGAATGGTGCCGCCTTCGCCCATGTAAGCCGGCGGCTTGCCGAAGGCTTCTTCGGAGGCGTGCGCCACCGCCTTCTCCAGCCAGGAGGCGAGCGGCGGCGCATTCCAGCCGGTTTGCCCGCCTTCGGTTTCGAATTCCACCTCAGCGCCGTATGGCGGATCGGCCTCCAGCGCACGCTTCAGCGTCTGCACCGCGCTTTCGCCATCGAGCGTCGGCGGAATGCGCATGCTGAGCTTGGCGGTGGAAAACGGCAGCAGCACGTTGCCGGCGTTCTCCGGCGCGGGGTAGCCGTCCATACCCACCACCGCGAGCTCAGGCCGCCAGGTGCGGTTCAGGGTGAGTTCGCCTATGTCTTCCGACATGGGGCGGATGGCGCCCGCGAACGGGAACTTGTCGTACACCGCATTGCCGAGAATGCGCGCGGCCTCTTTCGCCTGCTCGATGCGCTGCGGCGGAATTTGCACATGCAGTTCAGAGAGCTTGATGTCACCTGTCTTCTCGTCCTCGATACGCGACAGCACGTTGCGCAGAATGCGGAAGGACGACGGCACGATGCCGGAGGCGTCGCCGGAATGCACCCCTTCCGTCAGCACACGGATAGTCAGTGAGCCCGCCGCAATGCCGCGCAGGCTCGTGGTCAGCCACAGGCGTTCGTAATCGCCGCAGCCGGAATCCAGGCACACCACCAGCGAGGGCTGCCCGATGCGGTCCAGCAGGTGATCGACATAGAACGGCAGATCGTAGCTGCCGGATTCCTCGCACGCCTCGATCATCACCACGCAGCGGGCGCGCGGCACATTCTGTTCGCGCAATGCCTTTAGCGCCGCCAGCGAAGCATAGATCGCGTAGCCGTCGTCGGCCGAGCCGCGGCCGTACAGCTTGTCGTCCTTGCGCACCGGCTTCCACGGCCCAAGATCGTCGGCCCAGCCCTTCATCTCCGGCTGCTTGTCGAGATGGCCGTAGAGCAGCACGGTGTCGTCCTTGTCGCCCGGCAGATCCATGAAGATCAGCGGCGTGCGGCCGGGCAGGCGCACCACTTCCAGCGTGGCGCCGGGGAATGCGGTCAGCTGCTCGCGCGCCCAGGTTTCCATCAGCTTGACGGCATCCTCCATGTAGCCGTGCTCCACCCATTGCGGATCGTAGGCCGGCGACTTGTTGGGGATGCGGATGTATTCGGTGATGGAGGGAAGGATGGAATCCTCCCAGAAGGTTTCGGCAAACTCTTTCAGGCGGGCGGTATCCATCGGCGCCGTTTTCCTTTCGGTGCGTTCTCTGTTTGGCATTCTAGAGCGAGATTGCCTCATGTCGAATCGCATTGCCCCACTTCGTCATGGCCGCCCTTGTGGCGGCCATCCATCCGGCGCGCGTCTGCGCGCCGAAGAGACTCTATCGCTCACGGAGGTTCGCGCGATGGATGGCCGGGTCAAGCCCGGCCATGACGGAGAGTGGACATGAAACTGGCGAGCTTCGAGAGCGGCGGGCGGGAGAGCATCGGCATCGTGGTGCGCGATGCGCTGATCGATTTCGCCCGCGCTGCGCCCGATCTGCCGTCCGACATGCGCGACCTCATCCGCATGTGGCCGGATGTGGAGCAGACCGTGCGGTCGCTGCCGTCGCAGGCGCAGGCCGATGTGCCGCTCGCCAGTGTGCGGTTGCTCGCGCCGATGCCGCGGCCGCAAAAGATTCTCGCCATCGGCCTCAACTACGACGATCACATTGCAGAGAGCGGACGCGACAAGCCCAAGCAGCAGACCTGGTTCTCCAAAATGCCGAGCGCGGTGAACGGGCCGTACGATCCCGTGCAGCTGCCGCGCGCGTCATCGCAGCTCGATTACGAGGCGGAACTGGTGTTCGTCATCGGCAAACGCTGCCGCCATGTGCGCAAGGAAGATGCGGCCTCGGTAGTATTCGGCTATTGCGCCGGCAACGACGTTTCGGTGCGGGACTGGCAATTCGCCACCACGCAATTCGTGCTGGGCAAATCCTTCGACACGCACGCGCCGTTCGGGCCGTGGATCGTGACGCCGGATGAGGTGGGCGATCCGCACGCGCTCGGCATTCGCTGCTTCGTGAACGGCGAGAAGCGGCAGGAGTCGAACACGGGCCATCTCATCTTCAATGTGTTCGACCAGATCGCGTATCTTTCACAGGCGCTGACGCTCGAGCCGGGTGATGTGATCTACACCGGCACGCCGGCCGGCGTGGGCTTCGCCATGAAGCCCCCGAAATTTTTGGCTGCCGGCGACGGGGTGCGCGTCGAAATCGACCAGATTGGTGCCATCGAAAGCCGGATTACACCCGAGCCATAACCAACCTCGTCATGGCGGCCTTGAGCCGCCCATCCATCCGGCGCGTGTCTACGCGCCGGAGAGAGTCTATCTCTCGCGGACGCTCGCGCGATGGATGGCCGGGTCAAGCCCGGCCATGACGACGAGGGTTGCTGTGCTATCGTGCGCACATGAAAGCGGTTGTCAGCCCACGCTACGGAACGCCGGATGTTCTCGAAATCCGCGAGGTGCCGAAGCCCGTCCCGAGTGAACGGCAGGTTCTGGTCGCGGTGCACGCGGCCGCCGTGGGGCGCACCGATTGCGGCATGCTTGCCCCGCACCCGTTCATCCTCGGCCGGCTGATCGGCGGTCTCTTCAGGCCGCAGCCCATCCTCGGCATGGATTTCGCGGGCGTTGTCGAAGCGGTGGGAAGCGGGGTGACGAAGTTCAAACCCGGCGATCATGTGTTCGGCATGCTCGGCCTGCGCGAGCTTGGCGCGCACGCCGAATATCTTTGCGAGTCGGAAGACCGTTACATCGCGACGATGCCGGAGGGGCTGCCGTTCACGCAGGCGGTCGTCGGCGAAGGCGCCTTTTACGCGCAAGGGTGCCTGAGCAAACTCAATTTCAGGCCTGGCGACAGGCTTCTCATCTACGGCGCATCCGGCGCCATCGGCACGGCCGCGCTGCAACTGGCCAAGGCTGCCGGCGCGCGCGTCACGGCCGTGGTCGGCACGCGGCATGTCGAGCTGATGCAATCGCTCGGCGCCGAGCGCGTCATCGATTACACCAGGGAGGATTTCACCCGCATCGGCGAAACCTTCGATGGTGTGCTCGATGCCGTGGGCAAGACGACCTACCTGCGCTGCCGCAGATTGCTGAAGCCGAATGCGATGTTCGTCGGCACCGACATGGGGCCGTACGGCCAGACCTTGCTGCTGACGATGTGGAAGGCGCTTACGGGGCGCGGCAGGGTCACCGTGCCGATGCCGCGGCCCATCCCCGGTTTCATCGACATGTTGAAAGCGCGCATGGAGGCGGGCGAATTTCGCGCCGTCATCGACCGCCGATATTCGCTTGAGGCGATTGCTGACGCCTATCGCTACGTGGAAACGGGACAGAAAACCGGCATCGTGGTCGTCAACGTCAGATAGGACTTAACCTAAGTCATTGATGTGGCGGCGCAACCAAGGGGCAGCCCTCGCGTTCCCGGTCCGGAACCTTTGGAACCTGGCCGTTGCGCGCCCATTCGGACGAACCTGTCTCAACGGTAGAAGACCTCGCGCAGGAGCTGGTCAGCGGGCTGGAAGCAGCGCAGCCGAAGGTCGCCTACAAGCCGCCGCGCGGCGGCCGCTTCTCGGCGGACGTGCGGGCGCTGGCCAAACGGCATCGCCTGCACCTCATCACGCCCGCGCAGCTGAAGATCACGCGCAAACGCGCCGGCGAAGGTTTCGCTTTTTACTCGGCGACCGGCCGGCACATCAAAGACGAAAAGACCGTCTACCGGCTGAACCATCTTGCGGTGCCGCCGGCCTATGAAGACGTGCATTACGCGGCCGATCCGCGCGCGCACATCCAGGCCATCGGGCGCGATGCCGCGGGGCGGTTGCAGTACCGCTACCATCCGGATTGGGAGAAGGTGCGCGAGGCGCGCAAGTCGGCGCATCTGCACGATCTCATCCAGGTGCTGCCGAAAATCCGCCGCTCGATCGCTCAGCATCTTTCGGGCGACGAGCCCAAAAAGGAATTTGCGCTGGCCGCAGTGATCGAGCTGGTCGCGACGGCCTCCATTCGCGCCGGCAGCGAGGAATACGCGAAGGAGCATGGCACGCGCGGCGCCGCGACGTTGCTGAAGTCCAACGTGAAAACGGAGAACGGCCGCATCACACTGCGCTTCAAGGCGAAGGGCAGCAAGCTCGTGGAGAAGGAATGCGAGGACGCGCGTCTCTGTGCGGCCATCGAGAAGCTGCGGGCGCTACCGGGCAAGCGGCTGTTCCAGTATCGCGACGATGCGGGCGAGGTGCATGTGGTGCGCGCGCGCGACGTGAACGTGTTCCTGCAGGAGATCGCCGGTTGCGCCATTTCACTGAAGGATTTCCGGACGCTCTGCGCCTCCGCCACCGTGCTGGAGACACTGGCCCGCGCCGTGCCGGCCGGCGCAGCCCGCTCTCGCCGCAAGCAGGTGCTGGAAGCAGTCCGCTCGGCCGCCGAAGAGCTCAAGAACACGCCGACGATCTGCCGCAAAAGCTATGTGCACGACGCGGTGGTGACCGCCTTCGAAGAGGGCGTACTGGAGCGATTTGCCTCCACGCTTAAATCTTGCCGCTCGCCGGCGCGGAAAGAGCAGTTCCTCGCCCAGGTGCTTGCGACAGCAGCTTAAAACGTCATTTCCGTCATGGGCGGCCTTGAGCCGCCCATCCATCACGCGCGCGTCTGCGCGCCGAGGACTCAGGTGAGTGTGCGTTCCAGATCGTCCCAGTTCGGATTGATGCTCTCGATCAGATCAATCTTCCACTCACGCTTCCACCGCTTGAGACTGCTCTCGCGCTGAATAGCTGACGTCATCCACTCGTGCGCCTCACAATAGACGAGTCGCGTCACGCCATATTTTTTGGTGAACGATGAAGCGGTGCCTCGACGATGCTGTTCCAGCCGCGCGGACAAATCGGAAGTCACGCCGATGTATAGCGTTCCATACGGCTTGTTCGCGAGAATGTAGACGTATCCCTTCCGCATAGCGGGATCATAGTTACAATCACATACTCCGTCATGGCCGGGCCTGACCCGGCCATCCATCGCGCGAGCGTCCGCGAGCGATAGAGTCTTTCCGGCGCGCCGACGCGCGCCGGATGGATGGGCGGCTCAAGGCCGCCCATGACGGATAAGGGGTAGAGTTCAGCATCTCGCGCGGGTAGATGGGCTTCAGCCCTTAGTCAACAGGTTGCGGCTCAACTTCCGTGACAATCAATGTCGTTCAGCCATCACCATGCATGACGCCGCTACTTCAGCAACTTTCATGGAACCAAGGTTCTCACCGACGGAGACCTCATTGATGCAGTTCCACAATTCATTGGCAGAGAGGGTAGCATTGATCGCGGGCGACCATTATCTGAGCAGCTTGTAGAGTGATGTCGCTCTTCGCATTAAACCAATCAGTCAAGGTCCCTTGAATCAGGGAGTTCGCGTCCATTGCGCCTGCGGGCAGCGAACCAAAAGCTATCAACGGTACAAAAACCACAACTTTGATCCACCGCATTCGCGCGCCCCATTGCGTTCAATCAAGACAAATACGTTAGGATGACCTCACCCTTCATTGCAACGATGGCTTGACCTCTTCAGCCTTTGGCAGGCTGGAATCATGCCGGACAGATTTACCGTCAATGGCTGCGGGCTGTTGCAAATTGGCCCTCGCCTTGACGGGATTACCGCCACAGGGATAGTCCGCCTGCGCGGGTGGCACTTCCGGCCTGCCGTACATCGTCCCAAGGTGATTCGTGTCGTCTCCGGAACTGAAGAAAAACAGGCCCTCGCTCTCGTTGCACATTCCGGCGCCGAAATGCCGCCCGGGCGACACACCGGACTTCTCCAACCTCATTATCCCGGAGGCCGGGTCCGCGCCGCGCCCCGACATCGCCGCCCATCCGCGCGAGATGATGAACCTCGCCTGGTCGCTGATCCGCGTGCTCGACAATAAAGGCCGCGCGGTCGGCACCTGGGACCCGCGCCTCAATCCGGAAACCTTGCGCCGCGCCCTCAACCACATGCTGGTGGTGCGCGCTTTCGACGACCGCATGTATCGCGCGCAGCGCCAGGGCAAGACCTCGTTCTACATGAAGTGCACCGGCGAGGAGGCGATCGCGGTGGCGCAGGCCTATGCGCTGGACCGCAACGACATGTGCTTCCCCAGTTACCGCCAGCAGGGGCTGCTCATCGCGCGCGGCTATCCGCTGACCGAGATGATGAACCAGATCTATTCCAACATCTGCGATCCGGTGAAAGGGCGGCAGCTGCCCATCATGTATTCCACCAAGGAGTACGGATTCTTCTCCATCTCCGGAAATCTCGGAACGCAATTTCCGCAGGCCGTGGGCTGGGCGATGGCGTCGGCCTACAAGGGCGATGACCGCATCGCCGCGGGGTGGATCGGCGACGGCACCACGGCGGAAGGCGATTTCCACTACGCCTGCAATTTCGCCAGCGTGTATCGCGCCCCGGTGATTTTGAATGTCGTGAACAACCAGTGGGCGATTTCGAGTTTTCAGGGAATTGCTGGCGGCGATGAAAGCACCTTTGCGGCGCGGGGCATCGGCTATGGATTGCCGAGCCTGCGCGTGGACGGAAACGATTTTCTCGCCGTGTATGCGGCGACCGCCTGGGCGGCGGAGCGGGCGCGCGCCAATCTCGGCGCCACCTTGATCGAGCTTTATTCGTATCGCGCCGAAGGCCATTCCACCAGCGATGATCCCGCGCGCTACCGCCCGGCAGACGAAGCAAAGGCGTGGCCGCTGGGCGATCCCGTCGAGCGGTTGAAACAGCATCTCATCGCGCTCGGCGAGTGGGATGATGCTCGCCACGAAGCGGCGCAGAAGGATGCAGTAGAACAGGTGCGCGCAGCCAATGCGGAAGCTTCCGCCAACGGTACCCTGGGCGAAGGCAAAATTCCCAGCGCGAAAACCATGTTCGAGGACGTGTACAAAGACATGCCGTGGCATCTGCGCCGCCAGCGCCAGCAGACGGGAGTCTGACCATGCCCACGATGAACATGATTCAGGCGCTGAACTCCGCCCTCGACGTGATGCTGGGGCGCGACGAGAACGTGCTGACGTTCGGCGAAGATGCCGGTTATTTCGGCGGCGTGTTTCGCGTCACCGACGGCTTGCAGAAGAAATACGGCGCCACACGCTGCTTCGATTCCCCCATCAGCGAAGGCGGCATCATGGCCACGGCCGTTGGCATGGGCGCCTATGGCTTGCGGCCGGTGGTGGAAATTCAGTTCGCCGATTACATCTATCCCGGCTACGACCAGATCGTGTCGGAAGCGGCGAAGATCCGCTACCGCTCCGCCGGTGAATTCACCGCGCCCATCACGGTGCGCACGCCTTATGGCGGCGGCATCTTCGGCGGACAGACGCACAGCCAAAGCCCCGAGTCGCTGTTCACCCACATCGCGGGACTGAAGACGGTGATTCCCTCCACGCCGTACGACGCCAAAGGGCTGCTGATCTCGGCCATCGAAGACGATGATCCGGTCATCTTCTTCGAGCCCAAGCGCATCTACAACGGCCCGTTCAGCGGCCATCACGATCAGCCGGTGCAGCCGTGGTCGAAGTTCGCGCAAAGCGACGTACCGGAAGGGCATTATACCATGCCGCTGGGCAAAGCGGCCGTGGTGCGCGAGGGCAATGATGTCACCGTGCTCGCCTATGGCACCATGGTGCATGTGTCGAAAGCAGCGGTGGAAGAAAGCGGCATCGATGCGGAGGTGATCGATTTGCGCACGCTGGTGCCGCTCGACATCGAGACCATCGTCGCGTCGGTCGCGAAAACCGGCCGTTGCGTCATCGTGCACGAAGCGCCGCGCACCAGCGGCTTCGGCGCCGAGCTTGCCGCGTTGGTGCAGGAGCATTGTTTCTTTCACCTGGAATCGCCGATTGGGCGCGTGACTGGCTGGGATACGCCCTATCCACACGCCTTCGAGTGGCACTATTTCCCCGGACCGGCTCGGGTCATCGAAGGTTTGCGGAAGGTGATGGAGCGCTAGATGGGGCGGTATGTCTTCAAGCTGCCGGATGTCGGCGAAGGCACGGCGGAAGCCGAGATCGTCGCCTGGCATGTGAAGGTGGGCGACAGCATCGGCGAGGACCAGAACCTCGTCGATGTGATGACCGACAAGGCGACGGTGGAGATGACCTCGCCGGTGTCCGGCAAGGTGCTGTCGATCCACGGCGAGCCGGGACAGATGGCGGCGGTGGGCTCGCCGCTGGTCGAGCTGGAAGTCGAAGGCGAAGGCAACGTGAAGCCCGGCGCTGCCGCACCGGCTGAAATCAGAAATCAGAAGCCAGAAGTCAGAAAAGAGGAAAAAGCGAATTCCCTCTCCCCCTCGGGGGGAGAGGGTCAGGGTGAGGGGGCGAAGGTTGTGCAGTTGCCGACACCTCCCCCTCACCCCAGCCCTCTCCCCCAAAGGGGGAAAGGGAGTACCGTTGTGGCAGCTCCGGCAATGCGCAAGCCGGGCGACAAGCCGGTCGCGTCGCCCGCGGTACGCGAACGCGCCCATGAGCTTGGGATCGAATTGCAATATGTGGCGGGCTCAGGGCCGGCCGGGCGCATCAGCCATCAGGACCTCGATACCTACATCGAGAGCGGCGGTCGTGGCGCGGCTGTTGCGCAGTCAAGCGGCTATGCGCCGCGCGATGGCATTGAAGACATCAAGGTCATCGGCCTGCGCCGCAAAATTGCGGAGAAGATGCAGGACGCCAAGCGCCGCATTCCGCACTTCGCCTATGTCGAAGAGATCGACATGACGGAGCTGGAGTCCTTGCGCGCGCACCTCAACGCCACCAGGCGCAAGGATCAGCCCAAACTCAACGTGCTGCCGTTCCTCATGCGCGCGCTGGTGCGCGTGTTGCCGGACTATCCGCAGATCAACGCCCGCTTCGATGACGATGGCGGCGTGGTGCATCGCTACGCCGCCGTGCACATCGGCATCGCCACGCAAACCGCCAACGGACTCCTCGTGCCGGTGGTGAAACATGCCGAAGCGCGCGATGTCTGGGATACCGCGTTGGAAGTGGCGCGCGTGGCCGCGCTGGCCCGCGACAACAAGGCCTCGAAGGACGACCTCACCGGCTCGACCATCACCATCACCAGCCTCGGCGCGCTGGGCGGCGTCGTCACCACACCGGTGATCAATCACCCGGAAGTGGCGATTATCGGCCCCAACGCCATCATCGAGCGCCCCGTGGTGCGCAACGGCCAGGTGGTGGTGCGCAAGATGATGAATCTGTCCTCCTCCTTCGATCACCGCGTGGTGGATGGCTACGTCGCCGCCGAGTTCATCCAGCGCATCAAGGCGCTGCTGGAACACCCGGCGACGCTGTTTATGGGCTAGGGCAAATGCGCACACATCTGGATTCACCTTGCCTTACGCGGTGAGGTCGGGAGCGGCGACGTAGGCCGAGGCCAAGTGGGCTAGTTCATCATCCTGACGCTAAGAACTATCCTATGGGTTGCGATAGGCGGCAATCTGAAGCGCTAGAGGGCGAAATCAGGAGGGTGATCCGTACTCGCAGCTTGTGGGGGCTGAATTGCTGCATTGGATAATACAAGCCTTCTTCTATGTCGTGTTCGTGGCGCTATGCATCGGCGGCTTCGTCTTTTGGGGTGTCTGGACTTATCGATGGGTCCAATGGGTCCGCAATCGCCCAAGGCCGGGATACTTGCGCCGCTGGTTTGAAGGACTCGCGATGTTTGTTGGCATTACCGCCCTTGCCGCTGGTACTGGGCTACTTGCAGTTTGGCTTGGCTATCAACCCTAGACAGGTCACTTTCGTATATACGTCTCCAAATTAGGATACTGCCAGAATGGCTGAGACAATTCACACACGCGTCCTCGTCATCGGCGGTGGGCCGGGCGGCTATGTCGCCGCGATCCGCGCCGGCCAATTGGGCCTCGACACAACCCTGATCGAAGCGGACAAGCTGGGTGGCACCTGCCTCATTCGCGGCTGCATTCCGTCGAAGGCGATCATCCATTCCGCCGGCTATTTCGAGACGATGGCGCGCGCGGCCTCCGACAAAGGGCTGCACGGCATCAGACTCGCGAGCCCGCCGTCGCTCGACATGCCCGAGCTCTACAAATGGAAGGAAGGCGTCGTCAAAAAACTGAATGCCGGCGTCGGTGCGCTGCTGAAGCGCGCCAAGGTGCGTGTGATCGCAGGGTGGGGCACCTTCTCCGACGCCAAGACCTGCGCGGTGAAGACGAAAGACGGCGAGCAGATCGTCACCGCCGAGCATGTCATCCTCGCCAACGGCTCGAAGTCCGTCGAGCTGCCGTTCCTGCCCTTCGGCGGCGATGTGATCTCCTCCACCGAAGCGCTCGATCTGCAGGCGCTGCCCAAGAAGCTGGTGGTTGTGGGCGCGGGCTATATCGGTCTCGAACTTGGCATTGCGTTCCGCAAGCTGGGCAGCGAGGTCACGGTTGTCGAAGCGCTGGATCGCATACTCCCGCTTTACGATGCCGAACTTGTGGCGCCGGTCGCCAAATGGCTGAAGACGAATGGCGTCACCGTTCACTTGAGCGCCAAGGCAAAAGGCAAGGATGCCAAGGGCCTCATCGTGGAAACAGCGGACGGCAAAACCGAAACGCTGCCCGCTGACAAGATCCTTGTCACCGTCGGCCGCAAACCGAACACGCAAGGCTGGGGCCTCGAGCACATGGCCGTCGACATGGATGGCCGCTTCGTCAAGGTCGACAAGCAGTGCCGCACGTCGATGAAGAACGTGTGGGCGGTGGGCGATCTCGTCGGCGAACCGATGCTCGAGCACAAGGCCGCGCATCAGGGTGACATGGTTGCCGAGATCATCGCGGGCCGCAAACGCGAATTCAGCCGCGACATCATTCCCGCCGTGTGCTTCACCGAGCCCGAAATCGTCAGCGCCGGCTTGCTGCCCTCCGAAGCGGGGCCGGATGCGATAGTGGCGCTGTTCCCGTTTGCTGCGAACGGCCGCGCGCTCAGCATGGACGCCGGCGAAGGTTTCGTGCGCGTGGTGGCGCGGAAAGACGATCACCGCATTCTCGGTATCCAGGCGGTTGGCGCACATGTGGCCGAACTGTCCGGCGAATTTTCGCTTGCGCTGGAGATGGGCGCGGTGCTGGAGGATATCGCCGGCACCATCCACGTGCACCCAACCTTGAGCGAGGCGTATCACGAAGCGTCGCTCCGCGCTCTGGGGCATGCTATCCATATCTGATGGGATTTCGGGCGCCGGTCCGCGATATCGCCTTCGCGCTGAAGGAAGTCGCGGGGCTGAAGCAGCAGCTCGCTTCGTTTCCCGATCTCGATTCAGACACCTGCGGCGAAATCCTGACAGTCGCCGGCGAATTCGCCGATGGCGTGCTGGCGCCGCTGAACCGGACCGGCGACATCGAAGGGGTGCGCTTCGAGAAGGGCCGCGTGTTCACAGCACCAGGATTTGCGGATGCCTATCGCAAATACATCGACGGCGGCTGGACCTCGCTGAACGCGCCGCCGGACTTCGGCGGTCAGGGTTTGCCGCGCAGCATCGCCCTCGCTGTGTTCGACATGGTGACGGCCGCGAACATGAGCTTCGGCCTTTGCCCCATGCTGAACGAAGCGGCCATCCATCTGCTCACCAAACAGGGCACGCCGCGGCAGCAGCAGGTGTATTTGCCGAAGCTCGTGTCCGGTGAATGGACGGGCACGATGAATCTCACGGAAGCGCAGGCCGGCTCCGACCTTGCGCTGATCCGCACCCGCGCGGACCCGGACGGCGACAGCTATCGCGTCACCGGACAAAAGATCTTCATCACCTGGGGCGATCACGATTGCGCGGAGAACATCGTGCATCTGGTGTTGGCGCGATTGCCCGATGCGCCGGAAGGCACCAAAGGCATTTCGCTGTTTTTGGTGCCGAAGCGCGTGCCAGATGAAAGCGGCAACGCTGGCGTGGCGAATGCGCTGCGGCCGCTCAGCATCGAGCACAAGCTCGGCATTCACGCTTCGCCCACCTGCGTGATGAGTTTCGAAGGCGCGGAAGCGGAACTGGTAGGCGCGCCGCATCAAGGGTTGGCGCTGATGTTCACCATGATGAACGCGGCGCGGCTGAACGTTGGGGCGCAAGGCGTTGGCATTGCGGAGCGCGCTTACCAGCACGCGCGCGACTATGCGCTGGAACGGCGGCAGGGCCGCTCCGCGTGGAGCGACGATATTCCGGCGCGCCTGATCGATCTACCGGATGTGCGGCGCATGCTGCTGCTGATGAAGGCGAAAACCGAAGCGGCGCGCGCCATCTGCTACTCCACCGCGGTGGCGGCCGATGTCGCGAAGCATGCGTCGACTGTCGAAGAGCGCGAACGCGCCAGGCTGCGCGAGGAATTGCTGGTGCCGGTTGCGAAGGCGTGGTCCACCGATGTGGGCGTGGAGGTCGCGTCGCTGGGCATTCAGGTGCATGGCGGCGCGGGCTTCATCGAAGAAGCCGGCGCGGCGCAATTCTACCGCGATGCGCGTATCGCGCCGATCTACGAAGGAACCAACGGCATTCAGGCGATCGATCTGGTCGGCCGCAAGCTGCCGCTGGCCAGCGGCGAACCCATCCGCGCGCTGTTCACGGAAATGCGCGCCACGCTGCCCGATCTGGACCACACCGTTGCCGGATATCTTCGCGAAGCGATGGCCGCAACCGAACGCGCCACCGACTGGCTGATATTGAATCGCGGTTCCACCGATGCGCTGGCGGGAGCCACCGCCTATCTCAAACTGCTCGGCGACACCGTTGGCGGTTGGATGCTCGCCAAAGCGGCCCACGCCGCGGCCTCTCTGGAAGACAAAGACTACGCCTGCGGCAAACTCTCCCTCGCCCGTTTCTTCGCCAGCCAGACGCTGACACAAGCCGGGGGTCTTGCCGGCGCCGTTCAATCTGGCAGCAGCGACTTTGAAGACGGCATTGCGGCACTTTCGCCCGATTGACCACCGCGATTCGACATGAGCATCGCGGGTTGGTGTAACAGCTTACGTTTATCAAATGTTTGAATTTCCGCGTGAGTGGCGATGCAATTCCTCGCGGAACATATCAACCGATAAGCCGTTATTGGGCTGACGGAGGCGGCTTCAACCGTTGGAGCAAGTGGAAATGAAGAAATTGATCTTTGCTGGCGCGGCTGCTGTGCTTCTGGCTGGCGGTTATGCCATCGCCCAGGACGCAACGCTGACGATCGAGCCGGCCCATCGCACCATCATCAAGCAGTACGTGGTGAAAGAGCACGTCCGGCCGGTCGCTGTGAAGGAATCGCTCGATGTTGGCACCGTGTTGCCCGAAGACGTGGCGCTGCAGCCAGTTCCGGATGCCTGGAGCACGGAAGTTCCGGAAGTCCGCAACTACGAATACGTCGACTGGAACGGCAAGGTGGTTTTCGTCGAGCCGAAGACCCGCAAGGTCGTATCGATCGTCGACTAACGGCATCCGCGTTGGAAGAGTCGCGGCCCGGCAAATGCCGGGCCGTTTTCTTTCCGCGCGGCCCACGGAGCTGCAGGCGTTCGACGATGGTGACGTTGGCCTGACCGCCGCCTTCGCACATGGTCTGCAGGCCATATTTCTTTCCGCGCTTGTGGAGCGCGTTCACCAGGGTTGTCATAAGCTTGGTGCCGGAGGCGCCCAGCGAATGCCCGAGGGCAATCGCACCGCCGTTCACATTAATGCGTGCGGGATCGGCGTTCATTTCGCGCAGCCCCGCAATCGGCACCGGCGCGAACGCTTCGTTCACTTCGTAAAGATCGATGTCGCCGATTTTCAGATCGGCTTTCTTCAGCGCGCGTTTGGTGGTGGGGATCGGCGCTTCCTGCATGATCATTTGGTCATGACCGATGACAGACAGATGCACGATGCAGGCAAGCGGCCTGGCGCCAAGCGCCTTCAAACCCGCTTCGCTGGCGAGCAGCACGCCGGAAGCGCCATCGCAGATCTGGCTTGAAGCGGCCGCGGTGACGCGCCCATCATCCCGTCAGCAGCTTCACGCTGCTTATGCCTTTGAGGGTGACGTCGAAGGGGATGCCCTCGTCGATGGTGTGCATTTCCTTCGTGTCGTCCGGCAGCGTCACTTCGATCGGCACGATCTCGCCCTTAAAGGCGCCCGCCACAGTCGCGGCTACGGCTTTGCGATGGCTTCTCAGGGCGTATTGGTCGAGTTCTTCTTTCCAGATGTCGTATTTCTTTTGCCATCATCTCGGCGCCCATGAACTGGCTGAACTGAATGCCGGGACAGCGCGCCTCGAGCCGTGGGCTTTGGTAGAAACCGAAGCGGTTCTTCGCAGGCAGCGTGGCGGAAAGGCCCATTGGCACCCGCGTCATGCTTTCCACGCCGCCGGCGATCACCACATCCTGCGTGCCTGCTGCGACGAGCCGCACTGGCGATCCACGCTGGTGGTCGGGACGCTTTCGGGAAGCGTGGACACGAGCACCGCGTTGCGGGCGATGTTCACCGCCTGCTCGCCAACCTGCATCACGCAGCCGAGGATGACATCGTCCACCAGCACGGGATCGCAATCCACCCGCTCGACGAGGGCGTTGAGGATTTCCGCCGCAAGGTCTGCCGGGTGCCACCCCGCAAGGCGGCCGCTCTTCTTTCCGCGTGCCGTGCGTGCAATCGCCGCGATATAGCCTCCGCCATGAAGAGCACTCGCTGGAAACTCAGGGTCGACGACCATAAACGATGTAGAGTTCTTCCGTTAGTGCCGGAATACATGTGCGCGGTGATACTCCATGAACGGCACTTCTTCTGGACTCAAAGCTCGAACGAGCTGTCGCGGAACCTCGAAGCATGAGCGATATGCCAGCCTCAGCTTCGAGGAGACCATCATTCTGCCGTCGTTGCGAAAGCTAATGAATCCACGATCGAACAGAGCGTCATAGCTTGCTAGAAGTGGAAGACCGTTCGAGGGACAGATGCGGTCGCTTTCTTTCGTGCATTCGCTCCACGGCCTGATGTGCGACGCACGAATCAAATCTCCTTCCCGCAACCCGCTGACTGCGCATCCACCATTCCATCGCTTAAGTACTTCAACTCTGAATTTTCCCTGACCAACGCGAGCCAATGTGCGCTGTTCTATTTCGGTGGAGCCCGGTCGCACGTCTTCTCCGCCCTCAACCATGTCCAATATACGGTCGATTTTTGATCGTTCTTTCGCTTCAGCAGCCAACGCTTCGCATTGGCGAAGATATTTTCCTATGGTGATGAGTGTGCCGGCTGCATTTACGTCACCGAGGAGAAATACGTTTTCGGCAGATCCACCTTCGCGGATTGCGGAAACGGATTTAACTCCCTGATTTTTTTCTCAAATTCTTCGATAGTTACCTGCCGCCCTCTGCCGCCGCCTTTGCCCCTTTATGCGCAAGCAGGAGGCGATGGCTCCGCGAATCGCGGAGGATTCTGCCTCGCGCTGCGCCGTGGCGTATTATGGGATTTATCTCGAGAGTTATGTTGATCGGATTTTCCGGAAGGCCAACCGAATATCCGAACGGGCACCAATAGTAATCCCGATCATTGAGACCACCCACATGCGTCCAGAATTTGTATTCTTGTACCCAAGCGAGTCGTTTATTTCTTTCAGTCCCCCGGGGATGGGTAATGTCTGTCGTTATGATCTGGGCGTGGCTGTAGAGCGACTGACGCCAGCGGTTTAGCGCAGTCGCAACAATGTTAGGATCGACCATTACTTCGTACATTCGTCCTCCTTTCGGGAAGCATCTCGATAGTCGTACATTCCAGATAGGAGTCTTCGCCTTTTGATCCGAGCATGCAATTGTGACTGACGGGCTTCCAGTTCCCAGCCGCTATTGGGCGATCCTGGCTATCGCGCTGGGCATCACAATGGCGGTGATGGATTCGGCCATCGCCAATGTGGCGCTGCCCACCATCGCGCGCGAATTTCATGCGGCGGCTTCAACTTCCATCTGGATCGTGAACGGCTATCAGCTGGCGATCACCATTTTGCTGCTGCCGCTGTCGTCGGCGGGCGACATCATCGGCTACCGGCGCATTTATCTGGCGGGGCTGGTGCTGTTCACCCTGGCGTCGCTGTTTTGCGCGCTGTCGCATTCGCTTTCGATGCTGGCGCTGGCGCGCGTGGTGCAGGGCTTTGGCGCTGCGGGAATCATGAGTGTCAACACCGCGCTGGTGCGGTTCATTTATCCTCACCGCCTGCTTGGGCGCGGCATCGCCATCAATACGGTGGTGGTAGCGATTTCGGCTGCTGCCGGTCCTACGGTGGCGAGCGGTATTCTCTCCGTGGCGCACTGGCCGTGGCTGTTTGCAGTGAACGTGCCGATCGGCATTGGCGCGGTGATCGTCGGGTGGTGCGCGTTGCCCAAAACACCATGCGGCAAGCACCCATTCGATGCGGTCAGCGCGGTGTTGAGCGCGGTGTCGTTCGGTTTGCTGATTGCATGCATCGATGCGGTTGGACACGGCGAGCGCCCCATGTTGATCGCCGCGGAAGCGCTGGGCTTGGTGGTGGCCGGATATCTGCTGGTGCGGCGCCAGGCGGGCTCGCCCGCGCCGCTGCTGCCGATCGATTTGCTTCGTATTCCGATGTTCTAGCTGTCGATGGGCACCTCTATCTGTTCCTTTGTCGCGCAAATGCTGGCGCTGGTGTCGCTGCCGTTCTTTCTGCAGAGCGCCTTGGGCTTCACGCCGGTCGCGACCGGCCTGCTGATCACCCCATGGCCACTCGCCATCGCCGTGGCTGCGCCGGTGGCAGGCCATCTGGCAGACCGCTATCCGGCGGGGTTGTTGGGCGCGGCCGGGCTTATTGTGTTTGCCGCGGGCCTGTTGGCGCTCGCGCTGATCCCCGCGCATGCGAGCGCGACGGATATTATCTGGCGCATGGCGCTGGCCGGCGTGGGCTTTGGATTGTTCCAGTCGCCGAACAATCGCGCGATGATCACCTCGGCGCCGCGGGAACGAAGCGGCGGCGCAAGCGGCATGCTCGGTACTGCCCGTCTGCTGGGGCAGACAACCGGCGCGGCTTTGGTCGCATTGATCTTCGCGCGCAGCGCCGAGCATGGCGAAACTGTTTCGCTGTACGTTGCCGCAGGATTTGCGGTGCTTGCTGCCGCTGTGAGCAGCCTGCGCCTGCTCGATCGCGCCGGCCTTGCCGCGCCACGCCCGCTTCGCGAAACGGAAACGGCGATCGGCGATTAGCAGCGGTGAATGGCTTCAGGCGATCGCGCCAGAACCGCGCAGCTGCGCGATTTGCTCTGTATCAAGCGCGAGATGTTCACGCAGGACCTCATCCGTGTGCTCGCCAAGGCACGGTGGCGGCAAACGATATTCCGGCGGCGTTTGTTCGAGACGAAGGGGACTCGCGACCAGATTAAGCGGTTGTCCGTCGCGATCCATTGCAACGGTCAGCCCACGTGCGACGGCCTGTGGATCGCTGAACACCTGATCGATGCGGTTGATCGGGCCGCAGGGCACGTTCGCCTGTTCGAGCAGCGCGATCCATTCTGCTGTCGCGCGCGCCTTCAACAACGGAGCGAGCAACGCCACCAGTACCTCGCGATTCTGCACGCGTGCTGCATTCGTAACGAAGCACACGTCAGCGGAGAGATGTTCCGCGCCGGCCGCTTTGCAGAAGCGTTTGAACTGTTGATCGTTGGCAACCGCCAGAATGAGAAATCCGTCCGCCGTCGCAAACACCTGATAGGGCACGATGCTGGGATGCGCATTGCCCATGCGCTTGGGCACCACGCCGCTCGCCAGATAATTCATTGCCTGATTGGCAAGCGCCGCTGCCTGGCAATCGAACAGCGCCATGTCGATCTGCTGCCCTTCGGCGGTGCGCGACTGGTGAATCAGCGCCGCCAGAATGGCGACCGTGGCGTAAAGGCCGGAGAAAAGATCGGAGACGGCAACGCCAACCTTCATCGCTTCGCCGCCAGCTGTGCCGTCCGGCTGGCCTGTGATGCTCATCAGCCCGGCCATGCCCTGGATCAGATAGTCGTAACCGGCTTTGTCCCTGTACGGACCATCATGCCCGAAGCCGGTGAGCGAGCAGTAGATCAGCGCCGGATTTTTCGCCGCGAGCGAGGCGTAATCCAGACCGTAGCGTGCCAGCGTTCCGGTTTTGAAATTTTCCACCACCACATGGGCGCGGCGGGCCAGCCGCCCCACCAGCGCGGCGCCTTCGGGCTTCGCGATGTCGATCGCCACAGACTTTTTGTTGCGATTGGCGGAGAGGAAGTAGGCGGCGTCGCCCTTTTGGCCATCCGCGGTTTGCACGAAGGGCGGACCGAAATGCCGCGTTTCGTCGCCTTCGTCGGGCTTCTCGATCTTGATCACCTCGGCGCCGAGATCGCCAAGGATCTGCGTCGCCCACGGTCCTGCCAGAACGCGCGTCAAATCCAGCACGCGAATATGCGAGAGCGCACCCACCAGCGACTAGATCTCCGTCCGCACGTCCCACAATTCGGGATAAAAACGGAGAGCCAAAGCTTTCTGCAGATACGCGACGCCGCTGGTGCCGCCCGTACCGGGCTTTGCGCCGATAATGCGCTCCACGGTTTTCATGTGGCTGAAGCGCCAAAGGTGAAAGCGGTATTCCAGATCGACCAGCTTTTCCGCCAGCTCGTACAAATCCCAATGCCGTTCCGCATCGCGATAGACTTCGCGCCACGCCACCGTGACCTGCGGATCGGAAACATAGCCTTGCGAAAAATCGCGCGAGAGTTTGTCGGCGGGTATTTTGAGGCCGCGGCGCGCCAGCAGCGCCAGCGATTCATCGTAGATGCTTGGCTCGACTAACGCGCGCTGCACCTCCGTGAAAATCTCTGGCTTCGATTCAAACACGCGCGCCATGTCGGCGTGTTTGTTGCCGAGGCGGAATTCCAGCATGCGGTATTGAAAAGACTGGAACCCGGACGAGCGCCCCAATGCTGAGCGAAAACTGGAATAATCGGCGGGCGTGAGCGTCGAAAGAATTTCCCAGGATTGAATCAAATTCACCTGGATGCGGGCGACGCGCGCCATCATCTTGAAAGCTGGCCCAAGATCGTCCGCGCGAATCTGACGAATCGCCGCAGTAATCTCGTGCAGGCACAGCTTCATCCAGAGCTCGGATGCTTGATGAATGATAACGAACAGCAGCTCGTCATGGCGGTCCGTCAGCGGCCGCTGACAGGCAAGAAGGTCGGGGAGCCGCAGATAGTCCGTGTAGGACATGGATTCCCGCAAGTCCCAGTGGACATTCTCGCCGGTGAGATCGACCGCGTGGGCGGATTTATCGGAAGTTAATTGAGGCATGGCAGTTTATAGCCGAAATTGTCGCGAGCCGCACCAAGGCATTAGCGCAGACTGGCCATCCGCACTATGCTGAAGTCCTGCAGCAGAAATCGGTGGTGTTCCATGCGTTTGGGAAGAATGGCTGGCGCTGTTGCGTTGGCGGGATCGGCATTCGTTTGCAATGCCCAGGCAAAAGGTCCGTCTTGTGCGAAGCCGGAAGAAGTTTCCGCCATTCAGACGGCTGCCATTCAGCAGGAGCTGATGGTTGCCGCGCTTACCTGCAACGAAATCTCCCGCTTCAATGCGTTCCAGACTGGCTATGCGCCGGAGCTGCGGGCATCGGATGCCACGCTCGCGCGGATGTTCAAACGGCTTTATGGCCCAAGGGGCGGTGAGGCAGCTTATCATTCATTCAAAACCAAGCTCGCCAACGATGCTTCGATACGAAGCATTCACGACAATCCGTCCTACTGCCAGGAGGCCGGTTCCTGGTTATCCGGCGCGCTTGTACCCTCCAAACCGGCACTCTTTGCGTTCGCAAACAGTATCCAGGTGACGATCCAGGCGCGGCCTGCGGAAGCGTGCGGCGGCAGCTCAGACTCAGCACAGACCATTACGATCCACCGCAGGCGCCATAGGGCAGGCTGAAGAGAAATTGCACCGAGCCGGTTCAAGAGAATCGACGCGGCGGTATCCTGAAAAAGAAAAGGCGGGCCGGAGCCCGCCTTTTTTGTTTCCGGTGGGAAGGGGCCTACTGGCCGCTTCCCGCGCCGAGATCGATGACTGCACGCCGGTTCTGCGGCTCGCGCACACCCGGCCCGGTCGGCACCAGCGGATCATCGAAGCTCTTGCCGACGGTGGTGATGTCGTCGCCATTCATGCCCTGATGAACCATTTCCCCTTTCACGGAAGCCGCGCGGCGTTCCGAGAGGCCCTGGTTATAGCTGTGTGAACCGACCGTATCTGTGTGGCCCGTTACCAGGATGCGCACCGCACCTTGGCTCTTGGCCGTATTCACAGCTTCGGTGACCACGGCCTGCGCTTCTGCCGTCAGATTCGACTGGTTGAAGTCGAAGAAGACGATAAACGTCTTTACCGGCGGCGGAGGAGGCGGTGGCGGAGGAGGTGGCGGAGGAGGAGGAGGAGGCGGTGGAGGAGGTGGCGGCGGCGGAGCCGATTCGAAGTACCACCGCAGACCGACCATGAAGATTTCTTCGTTGTCGTTCCTCAGGTGCGCGGCAAGAGGCACATCGCTGCTGAACGATGTTCCGTAGTGCTTGTTGACTGAAATCTCGCGATAACGCCAATCGAAATTCAGATCGAGGTTATCGCTGATGGAATAGGCAATGCCCGCGATGGCTTGCCAGCCGAAGCCGGTATGGGTGCCATTGGCGAAAGTGAAGCCGTTGGCGGTGTTCGCGCTGAAGTCAACGCTGCCAATGCCGGCGCCGCCGCCAAGCGAAATGTCCCACCGTGGCAGAACATGCCAGTCGTAAACGCCGTTCAGGAAGCCCGTGAGATTGCTGAGGTGCCCACCCACGCCGGTGCCCGTGAAGTTCAGATCGGTGCCGCTGAGGTCGTGTTTCGACCACCCGATTTCTGCCTCCGTTCGGAAGCCGCCAGCGAAGCGATAACCGAAGCTGCCTGACAAAAAGACGCTATTATCGCTGCTCAGGGTCTGCTGCGGTCCGTCTGGGACGAATTCCGTCTTGATGTTCCCCAGGCGATCCCAGCCGGCGCCCAAACCAAGGTACCAGCCCGATGCATCGCTCGCTGCGGCTGGGCCACAAAGCACCAACGCTGCAAGTCCCCCCAGAGCGATTGTTCGAATTTTCATTTCACCCTCTCTGCAAATTGCGGATTTTTGAAACCCCGCCGCGAAACACGCGATCACGCCGGATATAAGCGAAAACAGCCGGAAAGTAGAGAAAAACGGCTCCGATGGGGCGATAACGCTGCCCCGTGTGGCCTCACTGCAACATAAAGTTAACGCTGATCGGGAGCGAATATCACAAATCTTGGAGATGGGATCCGATCATGGCGGTTGCGCCGAAGTTCGTGGGTAACCTATGGGGAAAAGCATGTCCGTAGCTGATTCCCAACCCTCTCCGTTGCAAGCCTTGTTGCACCTGCTTGACTTGGAGACCATTGAAGTCCGCGTTTTCCGCGGAATCAGTCCCAAGGACCGCTCGCAACGTGTTTTCGGCGGGCAAGTTCTGGCGCAAGCCCTTGTTGCTGCGAATCGCACGGTTGAGAAACGCGTTTGCCACTCGCTGCATGCCTATTTCCTGCTGCCGGGCGATCCCAAAGTGCCAATTCTCTACGAGGTGGACAGAAGCCGCGACGGCAGGAGCTTCAGCTCGCGGCGCGTCGTGGCCATTCAACATGGCCGGCCCATCTTTCACATGGCGGCGTCTTTTCAGACTGAGGAGACAGGCCTCGAGCACGAAGTTCCTCCCCCGCCCGATTTACCGCAGCCCGAAGATCTGCCGAGCGAGGATTCTTTTCGCGAAGAAATAGCCGATCGGGTTCCGGAGCCGTTTCGGGAGCAGTTTTTGCGGAAGCGGCCGATCGAACTCAGGCCGGTTGCTCGCGGCGACATTTTTCACCCCGAGAAGCGGCCGCCACAGCAGTCCATCTGGGTACGCACAACTGGCCCTTTGCCTGATGACTTGGCGCTGCAGCAATGTGTTCTCGCCTTCGCCTCCGATATGACGTTAATCGATACGGCCTTGTTGCCGCACGGCATCAGCTGGTTCTCCGGCGATTTACAGGTTGCGAGCATCGATCACGCCATGTGGTTTCACCGCCGCTTCCGGATCGATGAGTGGCTGCTTTACGTGCAGGACAGCCCCAGTGCATCCGGCGCGCGCGGCTTCAGCCGCGGGCTTGTCTACACGCGCGACGGAAAACTGGTGGCCTCGGTGGCACAGGAAGGCCTGATGCGCGTGCGGAAGCGCCAGGTCGGCTAGCGCGCCGGTACGCCGTCGAGAATTCGGTCCGCCATTGAAATCCCGCGCAACGGTTGAGCAATTCCTTAACCAGCAACGGCCAAAATGCGGGTATGACACTGCCAATCGCCGCCGCTGCGTCCGCGCGCCCCAACGCGCTCCTTCAGTCCTTCCGGAAAGGGAGCAAGGCCTACGATCTTATCGCGGCCGTTCCGCTGATCCTTTGGTATGCGCTCTCCATGAACGCGTGCATTCGCGCGATAGACGATGCCGCCGATCGTTTTCTGGTTAGTCCGGATCTGGCGATCTGCCTGTTGCTGTTGTCCAAGATTGCGCTGGTGCTGCTTGCTTCCTTCGCAATCGGGCTTCTGATCTTCCGGCGTCCGCCGCAAAGAAGCGCGCACGGCATAGCGCCGCGGCTGGCGGCCGTGCTCGGCACTTTTCTTTGTGTCAGCTTGCCCCTTTTGCCCGCAACCCAGGTTTCTGCATTGTGGCTTGGGATATCCACGGCCCTTATTCTCGGCGGCACCGTCTTCGCCTGTTATTCGATCCTGTGGCTTGGGCGCTCTTTCAGCCTTGTGGCCGAGGCGCGCGAGCTCGTAACGGACGGACCGTACTCCAGGCTCAGACACCCGCTGTATGTCGGAGAGGAAGTTGCCATCTTCGGCATGGTCATTCAGTTCATCTCGCCATTGGCCATTTTGATTGTTGCGGTCCAGATCGGTTGTCAGCTCTATCGGATGCACTGCGAGGAAAAGGTGTTGGCCGACACCTTCCCGGATTACCAGACATACAAGGCGCGCACGGCTCGCCTTCTTCCCGGCGTCTACTGATCTATCTAAATCGTGCAGTTTGTTGGTGCGCCACGAGCGTGCGCCGGGGGCGATGTTGCCGCAAGAACCTGCAATTCCATTAAGTGAAGTGAAACACCCGCGCCCATAGCGCCAATTGCCAGCGCGCAGGTAGAATTCGCTCCCGCCCAATGCGCGCCGTCGACGCTTCCGTGCAAGTGAGTTAGCACTGTCAGAGAGCGGACATTCGCCTATTCGAGAACGGGGGCGCCCGGCAGTGGTCCAAGCCGGGCTGGGCGCGCGCAGTAGGCAGACCACGCGTTCGTAATTTTTCCTGCCAACATCCAGAACACGGCTGCCAGTGCAGCACCGGCAATTCCATCCACGGAATAGTGCCATGCCAGCATTATGGAACCGAGAAAGATAGTGACCGCGAAGGCGGTGAAGGCGATTCCCAGGTAGCGGCTGGTACGCCAGCCAAGGAACGCGAGAAGGGTCGCGATCGTGATGTGCAGGCTGGGCATGGCGGATATGCCTTCGACCTCGCCTTGTCCGGTCAGATAAGCGCGCCAAAGCATATCCTGCGCGCCGATAGTCCAAACTGGCCAATGCTCTTTCGTGTGGCGAAGGTATTGCATCAGCGGAGCGTACGGATCCGGCCCTTGCACGACATGGCTGTAGAAGCATGGCCCCGCGGACGAAAAGACCGTCGCCAGTAAGAACCCACCGACGAACCAGGCGATCGCAAAGGCCAGCAGAAATTGCGAGCGCAGGGCATCGGAGCGGGGCCGGCTCAGTTGCCAGAACAGACAGCTGAACATCACGACAAACCATGCCGCATAGGCAAAGCTGAGAATGATTGTGAAAAGAGGGTGGCCCAATACCGGTTGCAAGAGCTGCCAATAGGGCACGCCAAAACCGATAGCCCGGTCAGCGCGCATGAACGCGGCATCCCAGGCGAACGGGCTAAGGTTCGCAATTTCTACTTTCAGCGCCGTGAACAGCATCACAATAAGGGTGCAGGCAATCGAACCGTGCAGCAGATTGCCGATTCGATCGCCTTCCAGGCAAACGCCTATCATTCGCTGGTACAGCGCACCGAGAGGATGTTCAGGCCGCTCTTGCCGGTAAATGAGAAAGAGCTGCCTCAGCGCAAGGAACAGCAGCATCACCAGCAAGAATTCGGCAAAAGCACCGATGAAGAAAAGGCCGGATTCGAATGGAAAGGCGATATGGCGGCTGTACAGGACGGCTGCGGCGACGAGCGCGAACAATGCCGTGCAAACGTAAAGCGGCACGTGATCTGCAAAGGTGCGGCGGACGCTCGTAACACAGGCAGTGAGAGCCTGCCGGAAATCTACGTCCGACACACTTTGCATAGAAATCTCCAGAGAAGGATCAGGCTACCGCCCCGCAGATGCGGCTTTCAGAAGGCCATCTTGGTGGTTCGCCAACTGCTCCGTGCGGCTGGCGTAGTAGTCTTTGTCATCGCCCGGCGTCGGCGCGATTTCGCAGCGCGCACCGCTACAGGCATACGTCGCCTGCGCGGCGCCGCGATGCAGAATTACCAGATTCCCCGTGTGGCCGAAGACGCTCACCGTATCGTTTACCACCTGCTTTCCGTCGGAATTGAGTGCGATGATGTTGGTTGCGCCAAAGCCTTTTCCGAGAAGGAAAGCATGTTTGGAATCGATCATGGTTATGTCCGCAATGAGCGGGTTGCCCACGTACACGGTTTGAACGGGTTGCGAGAATGCGACCACGCGGACTTCGTCCATCGGAATGGAGATTGTAGTCCCGGGCCGGCGCATCGCGACGTGTTTCGCCCGCATCCGATGCGTGTTTAACGCAATCTTATGGGGAGCAACTTTCCTCTGAACCGCCGGTGCGGTGGGCTTTATCAACGCAACAGCCGCACGCGGTGCACTTTTGTTTTTTGCCACCGCCGTTTTGGCACTCGGAGCCGCAGCGTGAGGCGCGGGCTTCTTTATCGCAGCAGCAGTGCTCACCCCGGTTGCGGCACGCAGCACGGGCTGGGCAGTTTTCTGCTGCGGACCCGATGCCGGAACGGCCATCGACGCTGTAGCGGCGATTGTCCCGGCGAAAATCAGAGCTGGTGTCAGTGAGCGGCGCATCGTTCGGCCCCTTTATGAATTCCAGCGCAACTTAGTCGCGCGTTGTAAAGGAAGGTTTAAGTCTGAAGGGCTTTCGCTGCGTGCCATACGAGAAAATTGCCGATACCCGTTGTGAAGCGACCCTGGTCGGCTGTTCCAGAATTTCCGCGGACGTCGCTGAGGCTGAGATCGGGCTGAGGGAGGGGAAGGAAGCGACACCCGAATTGGAGCTGCTGCGGGCAATAGCTGCTTTCAGTTTGCCCACTGCCCCTCCTTATGCGGCGTCGGTATTTTGCTTGCAAACTGAATCGAATTGTCCGGGACCGTGACCCTTGTCAGATGGGGGCAACCTGACTTTAACCACTTCTGCACCAATAGTCCTGTGTTTGCCCACGGATGTGGAAATCATGGTTTTCGAATTGGTGCGCGAGAGCACGTTCATCACCAAGGAGCGAGTGACGCTTTGGTCGGCCGCATTATTGCTCGCCTATGTCGTGGCAATCATCGTCCTCTTCAGCAGCGCACACGGGTTAATAGACTATCAGGGCCGCCCGCTTGGGACCGACTTCGCCGACGTCTATACGGCGGGACATTCAGTGCTTCAGGGCGACGCACTGGCGCCTTACTCCCCTGCTCATCACTACCGCAACGAACAGGATTTGTTCGGCTCCAACGTGCCATTTTATGGGTGGCATTATCCGCCTTACTTCCTTTTCATCGCCGCACCTCTTGCCCGGTTGCCTTACATTGCATCGCTTACGGTCTGGCAGGTCACGACATGTGCTCTTTATCTCCTTGCGTTGTGGTGGTTGCTTCGAACCGGTCCCACACAGCATGTGTTGAATGACCGGCGCTGGATCGTTTTGGCGCTCGCGTTTCCGGCCGTATTTATGAACATCACGCATGGCCAAAACGGATTTTTAACGGCAGCTCTGCTCACAGGCGCACTCGCGGCTTACAATTCTCGCCCGATACTTTCAGGAGTGCTCTTTGGGTTGATGATCTACAAGCCGCAGTTCGGCCTTCTCGTTCCCATCGCCCTCTTTGCGGAATCTCGTTGGAAAACGATCGCTGCGGCGGTCGCGACGGTGGCAATTGCGAGCCTTTTAACCGTTGCAGTCTTTGGTGCCGAGGTCTGGACGGCTTTCTTTCACTCGCTCACATTCACCCGCACTGCTGCACTCGATCAAGGCGCTGCCGGGTACTTCAAGATGCAGAGTGTGTTTGCCTGGGTTCGAATGTGGGGGGGGCCACTGCCGCTCGCCTACATCGTCCAAAGTCTGACAACGATAGGTGCTGGCATTGTGGTGTATCGCACCTGGCGTTCCGATATGTCCTTTGCTGGAAAAGCCGCCGTGCTTTGCCTTTCATCGGTTCTCGCCACACCGTATTGCTACGATTATGACCTGATCGTACTTGCGCCAGGTATCGCGTTGTTGGTCAGCGATGGCCTGGCACACGGATTTCGCCCCTTTGAGCGTTTTGCGGCAGCCATGCTGTGGGCTGTACCGATTCTCTCTCGATCGATTGCGTATTGGACGATCTTGCCAATGGGCGCCATCGTTTGCCTCGGAACACTGTTGCTACTCGTGTGTCGCCCACCGGGGAAATGTTTGGAAGCGGCCATTCCCGTCTGAATGCCGGCCTGCTGCGAGAGACAGAAGGAACGGCTCTACGTGTAAGGTAACTCCAGAGTACGTTCCCCGTGAGCGATCCTGAAGAATATCGCCTGAAAATCAATGTTCCACCTCCTTGCATGCGAGATGGTTTGAACGACGATTTGCGGTCAGCTTATGCCGATGCGGAAGTCCACAGAACAGGCGGCTTGGTAAACGCGCCGCAAACGATATGGCGGCATTGCGGTCCAATGGGGGCATTTTCGTGCCGCCACGAAACATCGGGGGCCAAAATACCTGTTCGCACGCTAACCTCGCCTTAAAGTTTGCCGGGTAGGTTCATCGCCGACGCCATGGTTGAGGCCAGTGAACATGCCGGCCGCTGTTGTGGATGTCCTAGGGTGTCTAACAAGGAGGCTATTATGCAGAATCTGGTTACCCGTTTCGTTCGCGACGAGTCCGGCGCGACGGCCATCGAATACGGTCTGATTGCGGCGCTTATCTCGGTCGTGATCATCGCCGTGCTGACCAACATCGGCACCACACTGAACGCCAAGTTCACCAACGTGCAGACCGGTCTGGCCAGCTAATCGCTGGAAAAGAGCAGATTTGCTCGTGCAGCGGCCGCCCCTCGGGCGGCCGTTCGCATTTTACATAGGGTGAGAGATGATTACGTCTGTGCTCATTCTGGCGCCGTTCGTCGTCCTGCTGCTTCTCGCCGCGGGCTGGGATCTTGCCAGCTATACGATTCCGAACTTCATCTCCGCCGCGCTGCTGCTTGCTTTTATCATATACGCGATAGGCGCCGGCTACACACTCTCCGCTTATGAGAGTCACGGGCTAGCAGCCCTCCTCGCATTGGCTGCTGGATTTCTGCTCTTTGCCCTGGGTTATATCGGCGGCGGAGACGCAAAACTGTTTGCGAGCGTCGCGGCGTGGTTCGGCATGCACGATCTGCTGCCTTACATTCTGCTTGCTTCGCTGTTCGGCGGCGCCTTCACATTGGCGCTCCTTGCGGTGCGCCGCTGGCCTTTGCCGCAAGCTCTTGCAACCCATTCCTGGATCAATCGGCTGCATGAGCCGCGTGGCGGCATTCCGTATGGCGTCGCACTGTCGGCTGCAGCGATCGCGATTCTTCCGCACACGGAACTGCTGCGCGCAGTCGCGTCGTAAGCACAAAACATTCCGCCGTTAAGCCTTTTATAAAAGGTTCTGTGCTCGTATCGGGACACGAAGGAGCACACCTGTCATGAATCGATCCCGCATCATCGTACTCGTGTTCGCGGCCATGGCCGCTGGAGCTGCCGCGCTGCTTGCGCGCGGATTTCTCAGCGGCGGCGGAACGGAGCCCGGCAAGGCGCAACCGGCTGCCCTCAACTTGGCTACCGTCGGCGTTCTTGTCGCCTCTACCAATATCGAACCGGGGAGACCTTTGACGCCGGATCTCGTGCGCTGGCAGGCATGGCCAAAGTCCACAGTCGATTCCACATTCCTCACGCAAGATGCCAATCCTAATCCCGATCAGATCGTGAAGGGCACCGTGGCGCGCACGCCGATCGCTTCCGGCGAGCCGCTGACGAACACCAAAATCGTGCACTCTGATGCCGCCGGTTTTATGGCAGCCAATGTCTCGCCGGGTATGCGGGCCGTCTCCATTCCGATAACCACGGAATCCGGCGCAGGCGGCTTCATTCTGCCGAATGACCGCGTGGACCTGATCCTGACTGTCCAAGTATCGGATCAGCCCAGAGCATTCGGGGCCAATACTATCCTGCACTATATTCGCGTGCTGGCGGTCGATCAAACCTACACGCAAGATAAAGATCAAAAGACCGTGCTGGCGAAGACCGCGACGCTGGAACTGTCGCCACAGCAGGCCGAGGCCGTAGATGCCGCCGCGCAGACAGGCACAGTTTCGCTTGCGTTGCGTCCGCTCGGCGATACCGCCGTGGCCGACATTCAGAAAAAAGTGCCGCAAAATCGGGTGGTTGCTGTCATCCGGTATGGACTCGTCCACGGCGGCATGGGGGCTGCGCCCGCCGCGTCATCGCCGGTTTCGGCGTCGGTCTCAACGCAGGCCAGGTAAGGGGAAAACGCCAATGCGTACCGCACTTATTGCTCTTTGTGTTGCCGCGTCTGCCCTTATCACGCCGGCGCTGGCCAGGCCTTCGATGAGCCGCGAACCTGCTCCGCAAAAGGTTCTGAACGTGTCGACCCGCGCGGCTGGCCATCAACGGATTACGTTGGCACTCGGCAAGGCGGCGCTCGTACAGCTCGATGCCGATGCCCGCGACGTGCTTGTCTCGAGCCCCGATATCGTCGATGCCGTCGTGCGCACTCCGCGCAGGATTTTCCTTCTGGCAATGAAAAGTGGGCAGACAAACGCCTTCTTTTTCGATGCTGCCGGCCATCAGATCCTGACAATCGACATCCGGGTTGAACGCGATGTCACAGACCTCGGCGGGATGATGCGCGACAATTTTCCCGGCTCCAACATCCATGTGTCGGCGATGAACGACAATGTCGTGCTGACGGGAACGGTTTCGAGCGCCACTGTATCGACACGAGCGCAGGATCTGGCGGGAAGTTTCGCCGGCGATCCGAAGAAGGTCGTGAACATGATCAAGATTGCGGCCAACGAACAGGTGATGCTCAAGGTACGCGTGGCGGAAATGCAGCGCACAATCGCCAAGCAGTTCGGCGTCAACCTTTCCGAAGCCGCTATGGCGGCCGGCGTGCCGATTATCGCCTCGACGGGCAACCAGTTTGGCCTCATTGGCAGAGCGCTGTCCGATGCTTCGGGCGTTCAGGTCGGCCAGGCGTGCGCAGGACAGTTTCTCAACCCAATCAGTCAGCATTGTCCGAATAACCTGCAGGGCGTTGTCCAGGCGCTGGATCAGGTCGGGCTGATGCACACACTCGCGGAGCCGAACTTGACGGCGGTATCGGGTGAAACGGCCCGCTTCCTTGCCGGCGGCGAGTTCCCGGTGCCCTCGGGCCGCGACCAACAGGGCAACGTATCGATCAGCTTCAAGCAGTTCGGCGTGGGCCTCTCCTTCACGCCAGTGGTTCTGAGCGAGAACAGGATTTCGCTTCAGATTTCCACTGAAGTGAGCGAGCTCACCAATACCGGCGCATTCATCCTGGCCGGTACGACGACGGTTGACCCGACAACAGGTCAGACCGTCACTGCTGCAGGCCTCACCATTCCCGCCCTCAATGTTCGCCGGGCGCAGACGACCATAGAGTTGCCGTCGGGCGGTAGCTTCGCCATCGCGGGTCTGTTGCAGCAGACGAACAAGCAGGTGATCGATGAGTTTCCAGGCCTGGCCAACATGCCGGTGCTGGGCGCGCTTTTCCGCAGCCGCGACTACCAGAACAACGAAACTGAGCTGGTGGTGCTGGTCAGCGCCTATCTGGTGCGGCCGACAAGCGAGAAACATCTCGTTGCCCCCACTGACAGCTTCGTTCCGCCGAGCGACGTGGACACCATCTTCTCCGGCCATCTCAATGTTCAACATCCGCCGGTTGCCGATCCGCTGAAATCGGCGGCCAACACAACAAACGGCTTCATCGTCCAGTAAGGAACCCTGCTTATGCGAAAAGAACTCTCACGTTTCGCCGCTCTCGTCGCAGTGCTCCTTGCCGGAAGCTGCGCCGCTCCAGGTGGCAATGACATGGTGGCAGCCCCGACCATCGATCCGGCAAAGCTGCATCCGATCACCGTGCAACCGGATTATCACTCGGTTCGTGTTGCCTTCTCTGGCGGGCCCGGCGGGATGACTCCGGAAGATGCGGCCAAACTGCAAAGTGTTGCCGATGAATATCTCGCGCGCGGCGATGGCTCGATCAGTATTTCTGCGCCGGAAGGGCCGGATTCGTCCGATGCGATTTCGTTCTTCGGCGAACGGCTCGCGGCAAACGGCGTTCCTCGTGGGAGGATTCTCGTGGGCACGCACCCAGTAATGGATGGGGATCGCCGCGTTGAAATCGGTTTCGCTGCCTATGAGGCCCACACCGCGCCGTGCGGCAACTGGTCCGACGATATAACTGACACGGAGACGAACCTTCCCAGGCTCGATTTCGGCTGCTCGGTCCAGCACAACATTGCCGCGATGGTCGCCAATCCGCGCGATCTCGATGAGTCGCGCCGGCTCGATGATGCGCCGGATGCTTCGCGACGGGCAACGGTGCTCGGACACTACGAGCTGGGTCAAACGACCCAGGCCATCAAAAAGAGCGTGGACTCGGGTACCGAACAGTCCGGCATAAGTTCCGATATTCAATAGGGCAAAGCGATGACAAAGCCGCAAGGATTGACCAACGAGCAGTTTGGAGCTGCGCCGCATGAGCGGCCGGTACCACGCATCTCGATTCAAGCGTTCTGTGAATTTCCCGATACGGGCGCGGCGCTTCAGCGTGCGGGCGCCGATCGCCGTCTGTCGAAGGCGCACCTCACAGTTCAACTGGGAGGAATACAAGCCGCTGTGGACCATCACAGAGGCCAGATCACGCCGAACTTGCTGATTGTCGAGACCAGGCTTCAGGATAAGGAAGCGCTCGAAGAAATCGACCGCCTCGCGGAGGTATGCGATCCGTCGAGCAAAGTCATCGTGATTGGCCGCGTCAATGATGTTGAGCTTTATCGCGAGTTGATGCGGCGGGGTGTCAGCGAGTATCTCGTCGCGCCGCTTAATCCGCTGCACGTCATAGAGGTGATTTCGGGACTTTATCTAAATCCCGATGCGCCGCCGGTCGGCCGGGTGGTGAGCTTCATTGGCTGCCGCGGCGGCTCCGGAAGTTCGACGCTTGCACACAATGTGGGATGGGCAATCGCAGAGCGTCTCAAGATCAATACGACGATTGCGGATCTGGACCTGGCGTTCGGCACCGCCGGCCTGAATTTCAACGAAGAACCGGGGCAGGGAATTGCGGAAGCACTCTCGGCGCCGGAGCGCCTGGACGATGTTTTGCTCGACCGTTTACTGCTAAAGACAACCGATCACCTGTCGTTGTTTGCCGCGCCTGCAATCCTGGATCGCGAGCTCAGCACCGATCCCGCATCGGTCGAGTCGGTAATCGACGTCGTGCGTCAATCGACGCCCTGCGTCGTCCTTGACTTGCCGCACCAATGGAATCCGTGGGTCAGACAAACGCTTCTGGCGTCCGACGAGATCGTGATCGTGGCGACGCCGGATCTTCCGAGCGTGCGGACAGCCAAGGCGATCGCTGACATGATCAAGCAAAGTCGCCCGAACGATCCGCCGCCGAAATTGGTGATAAACCAGATCGGAGTAGCGAAACGTCCGGAAATTCCTGTGAAGGATTTCGGGTCCACGGTCGGGCTCACGCCCTCGGTGGTCTTTCCGTTCGAGCCCCAACTATACGGGACGGCTGCGAACAACGGACAGATGCTGATCGAGCTCCAACCGAAGTCGCCCACAGCAGACGCCGTTATGCGGCTGGCGCAGATGGTTACCGGCCGCGCGCCGGCGGAAGAGAAAACCGTCTCGCCGTTTCTCTCCATGCTGACGGGCCGAAAGCAGGCATAGCAAATGTTCGGAAGACGCTCCGCAGCAGCCGATCTGCCGCGCAATGCCCCGCCTCCACGGATCGAACCCGGGCCTGTTAAGATATCCAGTCCTCCGCCTGCGGTGGAGGGCACGCCCGCTCCGCGGCCGCAGCCCAGCGTAGGCGCGCCACCTCAGCCTTCCAAAACAGCACCCCGAATCCCCGATCAGCGTTCGGACGACTACTATCAGATCAAGACGACGATCTTTAATGCGCTGATCGACACCATCGATCTCGCCCAGCTCGCTCAACTCGACGCGGATTCGGCGCGCGAAGAAATCCGCGACATCGTCAACGAAATCATTTCCATCAAAGCCGTTGTGATGTCCATCGCCGAGCAGGAACATCTGCTCCAGGACATTTGCAATGACGTGCTTGGGTATGGTCCGCTGGAGCCACTGCTCGCGCGCGACGATATCGCCGACATCATGGTCAACGGGTCCGGCCGGGTATTCATCGAAGTGGGCGGCAAGGTGCACCTCACCAGCATCCGCTTCCGCGACAACGCCCAGCTGATGAATATCTGCCAGCGCATCGTGAGCCAGGTGGGGCGCCGCGTCGATGAATCCTCGCCGATCTGCGACGCGCGTTTGCTGGACGGCTCCCGCGTGAACGTCATTGCGCCGCCACTTTCGCTCGATGGACCCACCCTCACCATCCGCAAATTCAAGAAGGACAAGCTGCGGATGGACGATCTCGTCCGCTTCGGCTCCATCAGTCCGGCGGGCGCGCGAGTATTGGCCGTTATCGGGCGCTCGCGTTGCAACGTGCTGATTTCTGGAGGCACGGGCTCCGGCAAGACCACGTTGCTCAACTGTATGACCGCATTCATCGATGCGGACGAACGCATCATCACCTGCGAAGACGCCGCCGAATTGCAGCTGCAGCAGCAACATGTGGTACGCCTTGAAACACGTCCTGCCAATCTCGAAGGGCAGGGCCTGATCTCCATGCGCGACCTGGTCAAGAACTGTCTGCGTATGCGCCCCGAGCGGATTATCGTGGGCGAAGTGCGCGGACCGGAAGCTTTCGACCTGCTACAGGCCATGAATACGGGTCACGACGGCTCCATGGGAACTTTGCACGCCAACTCTCCGCGCGAGGCCATGACGCGCCTTGAGTCCATGATCACGATGGGTGGCTACTCGCTGCCCGTACGCACGATCCGCGAAATGATTGTGGGTTCGCTGGACGTGATCGTGCAGGCGGAGCGCATGCGCGATGGTTCGCGCCGCATCACCAAAATCACGGAAATTATCGGCACCGAAGGTGACGTCGTGATCACGCAGGACCTGATGAACTTCGAAATTACCGGCGAGGATGAAACCGGGCGCATGACCGGCGCGCATGTGGGTACCGGCATTGTGCGGCCCTCTTTTTGGGAACGTGCCCGCTATTTCGGCATGGAACGCGAGCTCGCCGAGGCGCTCGACGAACTGCAGCAGTGAGGCGCTTATGAGCAGCTTAGGGTTGATCTTCACCACTGCGTTCCTCCTATTGGGCCTCGGCGGCATTGCATATAATTTGCTTGTTCCGTCATCCGAGACTTCGAAGAAGCGGCTGGCGGCGGTAGCCGGAGGGTCATCCGTTTCCGCGACCGGGAGGGGGCCCCAGGATTCCGGGCAGCAGCGGCGAAAAAACATCAGCGTTCTCCTCAAGGACCTTGAAAAGCAGCAGACCAAAAAAAAGCAACGGCCGACCCTACGGCGCCGCATTGAACAGGCCGGATTAACCATCACGCCCCGCACTTTCTGGATTTTGTCCGGCACAGCGGCGGCCTGTGCTCTCGCGCTCTGCCTGGCAACTCGCCAATCTCCCATCGTAGGTGCGCTCGCGGGCTTCGCCGTGGGACTTGGGCTTCCTCGCTGGGTGCTTGTATTTCTTCGAAACCGCCGGCAAAAAAAATTCACGCGGGAATTTGCGAATGCGATCGATGCGATTGTCCGCAGCGTGCGTTCCGGCCTGCCCACCACCGAAGCGTTAAAGATTGTAGGGCGAGAATCGCCGGAACCTGTTGGCAGCGAATTCCGCAAGCTGGTGGAAAGCCTCAGAGTGGGCGTCACGCTCGAACAGGCGCTGAAACGGATGTATGAGTTGACACCCACGGCAGAAGTTGCCTTTTTCGGAATCGTCATGACGATTCAGTCGAAATCCGGCGGCAATCTCTCAGAAGCGTTGAGCAATCTGTCAGGCGTGCTGCGCGATCGCAAGCGTCTGCGCGACAAAATCAAGGCGATGTCGTCAGAGGCCAAAGCGTCTGCCATGATCATTGGATCGCTTCCGGTTGTGGTCATGGCGCTCGTCTATTTCTCTACGCCAGCCTACATCAAGCTGCTCTTCACCGAGCGCATGGGCAACGTGATGCTGGCGGGCTGCGTGATCTGGATGGGCCTAGGCATTGCCGTCATGAAGAAAATGATCAGCTTCAAACACTGAGGACCAGAATCATGAGCACAGATGTCGGCGTCCTCAATATGCTCTTCGACCGGGACTTCCTGGTCATGGCGTTTGTAGGTGTACTCGCGTTTGCAACGATCATGACCCTCGGGCTCCCATTGTTAGAGAAGCAGGCGCTTGGGACACGCATGAAGTCGGTGACCGAACGGCGTGAAGAGCTTCGCCTAAAGCATCATGCGGCGCTCAACAAGCGCAACGTGCTGCGCGCGGAGCCGATTACCTTCATGAAGCAAACACTCGAGAAGGTGAAACTCTCGAAACTTCTCGAGTCGCCCAATACGCGAGACCGGCTGATGCAAGCCGGCTATCGGGGTCAGGCGCCACTCATTACCTTCATGTTCTTCCGTTTCGTGATGCCGTTTATTCTGTTCGTTGCGGCACTCCTCTATCTCTTTGTTCTGGTCCATATCGCGTGGCCTGGGTGGGAGAAATTCCTGGCGGCATTGGGCACCGCGCTACTCGGGTACTATGTGCCCGACCTCTTTCTGTCGAATCGCATTACACGGCGCCGCGAGTCTATCATGCGCGCTTTTCCCGATGCGCTCGATCTCTTGCTGATCTGCGTCGAATCCGGCATGTCCATCGAAATGGCTTTTACACGCGTGGCGGCAGAGATCGGGCCGCAATCCGCCGAGTTGGCGGAAGAATTCGGATTGACGACTGCAGAGCTATCGTATCTTCCCGATCGCCGGCAGGCGTTCGATAATCTCGCAAAACGTTGCGGGCACCCCGGCGTGAAAGCGATCGCAGGCGCGCTGAATCAGGCTGAAAAATACGGTACGCCGCTCGGGTCCGCGTTGCGCGTTTGCGCACAGGAGAACCGCGAAACGCGTATGTCTGAGGCTGAAAAGAAGGCCGCTGCCCTTCCTGCAAAGCTGACGGTTCCCATGATCGTGTTCTTCCTGCCGTGCCTATTCGTGGTCATCATGGGACCGGCAGTCATCAGGACGATGCAGGCACTGCACTAACGCCGACTAGCGGCGCGCGAAATTCGCCAAAAGAAAGGTATTCGCGCCTAATCGGCTGTGCGCAATACCGGTGGCAATTGAGCTTTTTGCGCCGTGACCGCGGGTTTCGCCGGCACCGTGGACCTGCCGGACTTCGCGCTGGATCTGGATTTTCCGGCTGAGGAGCCTTTCGAGCTCGCGCGAATGGATGCCGGCATAGTGTTTTCGGACTGAGCCAAAGGTGTGGAGACTATTTCTTTTCGCTCGCCCAACTCGGGAGTAATTGTTCGCGGAGTAGCATCTGCAGCGCGATTCCGGGGAACGGGATTGTTGGACACAGACGGATCTGTCGCCCCAATCTGGAGATCTGGTTTCGGGATATGTTGCGATGTAGCTGAAGTTGTATCGCTTGGTACCTGTTGCATTACGACGACTGCCGGTGCTGTCTTAGGTCCGGACGCCCGAAAAGGCGCGTGGGTCGATACAGCAGCAGGGCTCGGAGATTCCGAAGCCGCGGTTGTGGACTTTGCGCCCGGCGGTGTTTTGGTGGCGCGCAGCTGCGCGAGCAACTGAAGGTTGCCGGCGATCTTCGGAAGATTTCCGCCTGCGGCCTGGGCCTGCATCAATAGGCGCTGCGCATTGTCGTAATCTTTGGCCAACATCCGCGAAACCGCGTAATTGTTGAGGACGGTTGGGTCGCCGGGATGCAGCAGGAGTGCGCGGTCATAAGCGACCTTGGCGTCCTTGCGATCGTCCATTTGGTCATAGGCCACCCCCAGCGCGGAGTAGAGAGTCCAGTCATTCGCCTTGACCTGGAGCGCGCCCTTCAGGAACGCGACCGCGTCCTCAGCCCGGCCCTGCTGTACCAGAGCCTTGCCATACTCGCCCAACACCCGGGGATCGTCGGGCGCAACCAAGACCAATTGGGCTAGCGCACGCGTTGCCTGCGCTGCGTCGCCATGCAGGCGAAGCGCCGTAGCCGCCTGAATCTGCTCTTCCAGATTGGTGGATGTGATGGGCGCCGTTGCTGCCCCTCCTGGTCCCTTCGAATTGGCCGCAGAAGCGGTAGCCGGTTTCGCTGGTGCGTGCGCTGCTGGGAGGATTGTGGACGTGCTCGCGCACCCGAGCAACAAGGTCGCGAGACTGGAAATGGCGGCAACGCACGCAGACTCTCGGCGCATGAATACAGCTCCTGGGACAATGTCCCGCGCAGCTTGATTGCGAGCCGTCAATAAAGGCTTAAGCATAAGGAGAAATCGGTGTGGGCTCCGGGCCACATCCCTGAGGCAAACCCCATGGACTATCGGTTCCCTACGAGGCGCCGTTCGAGATCGCTGTGGCTCGCCACAATCATTCTGAGTCTTGTGTCCCCTGTTCTTGCCTCAAGCGCCACCAGCCAGCCTGCCGTTGTTCGCACGGCTCTTGTTATCGCAACCGGCCCGACGGGGGGCACGTATTTTCCCGTAGGGGAAGCGATTGCATCGATCATCAGCCATCCGCCGGGCGTATACCGCTGTGAAAAAGCCGGGGTGTGCGGACCCTCCGGCCTGATTGCATCCGTGCGCACCAGTCCGGGCGCCATTTCGAATGTGATTGCTGTGAATGCGGGTCGTGTGGACGCGGCCCTGGCGCAATCGGACGTCGTGGCCGATGCGCTTGGTGCCAAGGGGGCATTCCGGCACGAGGGCATGCAATCGCATGTGCGTTTGTTGGCCAACCTGTTTCCGGAGGAGGTGCACATCATCGCGGCTGCCGGCGCGCACATCCGCTCAGTATCGGATCTTCGCGGAAAGCGCGTCTCTATCGGCGCTCCGGCATCAGGAACCATCGTGACCGCACGGGCTGTCCTCGCCGCCTACGGCATCCCAATCAGAAAGATAAAAGCAAACGCCGATCCGGCCGACGGAGCTGCGGAGAAACTCGCGAAAGGGCGGCTGGATGCGATGTTCTTCGTCGGGGGTGCTCCTGTACCCTTCATTCGCGAATTGCTTGCAAACGGCAAGGCTGTGCTTGTGCCGATCAGCGGCAAGGCTCGCGAACGTCTCTTGAGGCGCTCAGCGGCACTGTCGGTCAGAACCATTCCTGCGGGCGTTTATCCGCGGAGCGGTAAGATCGACACGGTCGCTGTACAGGCGGTCTTCATTGTGAGCGATTCAATTCCGGACGCGACCGCGTATGCCATCGCGAAGTCGCTGTTCAATCCTGCCAACCGCAATGCTCTCGCGGGCAGCCATCGCAGCGCTCAGGCGATCCGATTGCAGAACGCCGCCGCAATATCTCCTTTGCTGCTGCATCCCGGTGCGCGGCGTTTTTACGTTGAAGCGGGCGTGCTTCCGAAAATGGACGAGCACGCGGTCCACAAATAGCATCTGAAGGAAAAGGGCAGGAGGCATAACCTCCTGCCCTCATGTACACAATTTATTCAATGTCAGTTGCCGAAAGCGACTGTGCCGTTCGGTGTGCCGAGGCCGGTTGGACCGTCATATCCTACTTCGCCGGTGCAGAGATAAGCGGGATCACAAGTGCCGTTGCTGCCTGACGTCACGTCGAACAGAGCCGTCGGAGTGGCATAGATGGTGCTCGCCGCATTGACCGAGCCGCCATTGTTGGCAAGCACGCCACCAACGAGAGGCGCTGCAACGCTGGTGCCGCCAAACACCAGCCAGGTGCTGACACCCTGGCTGTTGGGTCCGTACACCGCCACGCCGGTCGATGGATCCGCAACGGCAGAGACATCGCCGACGGTGCGGCCCTTGCAACCTTTGTCCGTCTGCCAATCCGGCTTTGCGAACACCTTGCTGCAGCCGCTGCCGGCGCCACGCCACACGGTCTCGCTCCAGCCGCGCTGGCTGCCATCTGACACGAGGTGCGTGCCACCGACCGCGATCACTTCTGGCATATCGGCGGGTGCCTGTACGCCGTAGCCGTCATCGCCCGTGCTGGCCGTTACCGCTACGCCCGGATGATTGTAGTGGACCTCGAAGTCCTTCACGCGCTTTGATTCATTACCGCCATAGCTGTTGCTGATGACGTGTGCGCCAAGGCTCGCGGCCATATCAACCGCCAAGCCGAGATTTTTGAACGAATTGGTTTTGGCCTCGACCAGATAGATTGTGCAGTTGGGACACATGGCACTGGCCATATCGAGATCGAGTGCGGATTCCTGCGCCCAGCCAATATTCTGCGCCGGGTAGTTCTTCTGCTTGCCCTTCTGGTTCAGCTTCTTGAAGCAACCGTTCTTGCTGGTGCAAGGGGGAAGGCCGAATTGCTGGCGATAGACGCCCAGATCGGCTTCGGCGTTGTCATAACCGAACGCGTCCACGATCGCGATGATCGTTTTGGAATCCCCGTTGGTGGTGATCTTGTAGGCATCGCGCAGCTGATCGGGCGTCTTTCCGCTGATGGGCGGAGCTATGTGCGAGATGAGATGTCCGAACTTGTCGCTGACGATACGGGCATGACAACGCGCGGTCAGGCCAATTGCGGACTCCTTACAAGCAGCGACATGATACGTGCTGCCGGAACGTTCAACGGCCGCCGGCTCTCCGGCCACCGCAGTTGAAAATGCGCCAAAAGCCATTGCGGCAGCCAAGAGGCCGCCGTTTATAAGTTGCATTAACTCCTCCTCATATTTGGGTCAGAAAGGTTAATGGATATATGAGAATGAAATGCAAATGCATTCACTTGAGGTAAGTTAAGCTCGCGATAGAACGCCGCATGCTAGGAACGATTGGCCACCAGTCAAAATGAAAGGGCAGGGAGCGGTAACTCCCTACCCTCCCAATCTAGGCACGCATCAAGCTTTAGAAAGCGCCCGGGCCGTTTGGGGTACCCAAGCCTGTGGGCCCGTCATAACCAACTTTGGCCGTGCAGAGGTATGAGCCACCGCAACTGCCGTTGCTGCCCGACGTCACGTCGAACAGGGCCGCAGTGTTGCTATACGGATCGCTGCCGTAGTTCACTGCTCCGCCATTCACGCCATAAACACCGGCAATGAGAGGGGCCGCGACACTGGTACCGCCAAAGACCAGCCAGCCTGACTGGCGCGAATTCACCGGCCCATAAACAGAGACACCGGTGTTCGGATCGGCCACGGCCGAAACATCTGCCACCGTGCGGCGCGCGCAGCTGGCATCGTGCTGCCACGACGGCTTGGAATAGACGGAGCTGCAACCGCTCCCGGCGCCGGACCATGCCGTTTCTGTCCAGCCGCGGGTGTTCTGTGCCGTGACCAGATGGGTGCCTCCCACCGCGGTGACATGCGGCGAAGAGGCCGGGAATTCCACGCCATAGCCGCTGTCGCCGGAACTCACCGTTACAGCGATGCCCGGATGATTGTAGGCCGGCTCATACGACTGCGTGCCGGATTCGCCGCCGCCATAGGAGTTGCTGATGGCGTGCGCGCCCTGGTTTGCCGCTGTGTTTTCAGCGGTCGCAAGATTGGAATAGGACGAGGTGTTCGCTTCAATCAGATAGATCTTGCAGCCGGGACACATGGCACTGGCCATGTCGAGATCAAGCGCGGACTCCTGTGCCCAGCCAGTATTCTGTGCCGGATAGCTGCCCTGCTGACCGTTCTGGTTCAGCTTCTTGAAGCAGCCATTCGAGGTCGTGCACGCCTGCAGCCCATATTGCTGGCGGTACACGCCGAGGTCTTTCTCCGCGTTGGTGTAGCCGTACGCATCGACAATCGCGATGATCGTGCTGGCGCTACCATTGCCGGTGATTTTGTAGGCGCTCCGTAAACTCGATGGACTGTAGCCGGAAAGCGGCGGATGCTGCCCGGCGAGGATGTGCCCAGCCGAATCCGTCACGACTTTCGCATGACAATACGCGGCGAAACCCACCGACGGCCCGCACGCTGCGCGATAATAGGTATGGCCGGACTTCATCGTTGGCCCGGAGAGCGCACTCGCGCCCGAAGCGATTCCAAATGCGGCGAGCGCAGAGATCAGCCCGCCAGTGATGAGACGATGCATGTATTTCCTCCTCTTGGGACGATTAGGCGTGAACACGTGAAGGCGGGGATTACCCTTCACGCGAATGTGAGGATAACACCCAGAGGCGGCGGAGAACAGAATTTATTTCAAGAAACGTAGCGGCAACACAACATTGATCTATGATATCTTAAGATGACGCAGCAATATTACGACAAACTTTATGGCAGCTGTGTTTGTGCGCTGCCGCAGGCAAACCAATCCGTGCGGCAGAGGAAAGCGGCGATGATCGGATTTGCGCTGGGCGGGCTCAGCACCGAATCACAATGCTTGCACTCGCGATCATCCTGGGCTTCGTGCACATGCTGGCGGCGACGCAGGCAATCACGAACGAGCGCGGCCTGTGGGTGGAACATCGGCCCGCGGGACAATGCGCCTCCGCTCAGGAGCATGATTGCTGAGCGGCTCAATCGCGCCTTTGCGAATTTCCGCGAGACGTTTCCGTCTTTGCCGTGAGCGTACTCGCGCTCGCCGTGCTCGGCCGCCACAGCGCACAAACGGTGTGGGGCTCAGAATTGTATCTCGCCGGGCGAATTCTCTACCTGCCGCTCTACGCGATGGGCATCCCGGTGGCACGCACCATTGCCTGGACGATTGCCACAATCGGCATCGGCTTGCTTTTGGCTGCGCTGCTGGGTGGCTGATTGCCTCGCATCCTGGGTGCTGTCCAGCGCAGCACCCGCTCATCCAATACAGGCCAGCAACCGCGTGTAAAAACCTTCAGCTAGTTGCAAGGCGCGCTAGGATGAGGCCGCGGAGGGAATTGCCCAAATAGATTTTTTTGGCGCGGACGAGATCGGCGGGACAGAGCGCACGTTCCTGGAAGCGCCCTTCCTCAAGCAGTTCGTGCCGTAGGCAACCGTTCAGGAGACCGGAGGAAAGAGGCGGTGTCACCATGTCACCGCCGTCAGTCACGACGAAAATGTTCGTGCGGCTGCCTTCGGTGATTTCACCGCGTTCGTTCAGGAAAACGGCTTCATTGTAACCCATCGCTTTGGCCTTGGCATATTCCTGCTCATAGAGATCACGCCAGTTCGTCTTGTGCTGCAGAAGCAGGTCACCGCTGAAAGTACGTTCCTGCGAAAGCGAAAACCGCCAGTTCGCGGGCGGCTCCTCCAGTTGCGCAGCGCCAACGTTCAATTCGCCCATCTCCGAAAGCGTGAGCCGGACCCGGAGCGGATTGGCAGTGTGCACGGCCTCACGCAGCAAACGCAGCGCTGCTTCGCGCGCAAAAGAAAGACCGAACACTTCTGCTGACCGTGCTAGCCGCGCAAGGTGAAGGTTCAGGCGCGTAAACCCCTCTTGCGGCGACCACTGTAGAGTTTCGATCAGTTCGATCGGCCTGCGTGCCTCGGTGAAATACCGTGCCTTGAGAAGGCATTCCGCGTATTCGCTTTCGGCTAGCGAATCTTGCACCACTGCGCCGCCCAAACCGAGGCTGCCGCGGTCTCTGCGAATGGTGATCGTGCGAATGGCAACATTGAATTGTGCCGAACCATTGGGCGCAAAATATCCGACAGCGCCGCAGTATGCGCCGCGCGAACTTTGCTCGAGTTCGCGGATGATTTCCATCGCCCGGATTTTTGGCGTGCCTGTCACAGAGCCACAGGGAAATAGTGCCTTCAGAATTTCGCGTGGCCGCGTGGTCTGCCGCAGTTTGCCGCGCACGGTGGAAACCATCTGGTGCACGGTGGGATAACTCTCGACGGTGAACAGCTCCGGCACGTGCACGCTGCCCAATTCGCAAATCCTGCCCAGATCGTTGCGCATGAGGTCGACGATCATTAGGTTCTCGGCGCGCTCTTTCGCACTCGCGCGCAGCGATTCCTTCGATTGCTCGTCCGAGGCGGCATCATGGCCGCGCGGCGCCGTTCCTTTCATGGGACGGGCGGTAATATCTCCATCAGCCGATATCGAAAAGAAGAGCTCGGGTGAGAGACTGAGAATTTGCCGCTCCCCATCGTTGACGAAGGCAGAGTATGGCGCAGCCGCATGTTTTCGGAGCCGTCCGTACAGAGCGAGGGGCGAGCCCGCGAAGGTGAAATCAGAACGGAAGGTCAGATTGACCTGATAGAGTTCACCGGCCGCGATGAGTTCGCGGACTTTATGGAACCGCTCGCGATATTCTTCTTCATTCCATTCGTATCGAAGCGGTCCCGCATAAGCTCTGCCCGATGCGTGTTCGGAGCGCGCGCTGCTGTCTAAGTCCTGTCGCGGTTCTTCGAAAACGCCGGCCCACAAGAGTGGTATGTCGCGCGCTTCGGGCAGATGGTGCGCCAGCTTCGGTTCCAGAAGATAGCCAAGCTCGTAGCTGAAATAGCCGGCGACATGGCAGCCAGCGCGCAGCGCAACCTCGATATCGTCTACGGCGGCGAAAAGGTCGTCTGCGGAACCCACCCGTATGATCGCAAGCGGATCGGCGAAGGTGAGTGTGCAGTTGTTAATGCCGATGATGGCATCCAGCGATAGAAACCATGGCCGGCATGGCGGAGAACGCTCAATGCCGCCGTAAGGGTTTCGCATATCGTCCTCATAACCGAAACGCCTCGCTTCGCCAAAACATGACGGGGAGAGGAATCACACTGCCGGCATCGTCAGATCGATTTTGAGACGAAGAAGAAACCGCGCCGGGCACCGAATTGCAGTGCATCCACACCGATGCGGGAACCGTCGCGAATCTCATAGGTCTCGTCGAACAGATGATGACGTCTAATCGAGCGGTGAGGTCGCCTGCTTTGCCCATGTCGCTCTCCAAATCGTGGGCTATTTGGCGGCGGAAGTCTCGCCGCTAGCCAGCCAATGGGCGCATTCCGGCCCCAGTTCCTTCAGCGCGCGGGCCCCATAAGCCTCTACATCCTTCTTCGTGAGAAGATCGCGCCAGCGCCCATTGGTGCCTTTGAAGATGAAACTGTCAGCGCCACCTTCCCAGATCGCTCCGCTTAGCGGCGCTGCGTTCGCCGCGTGCTTTTTCATATAATCGAAGGTGCAATGTTCCACCAGTTTCGGCCAATCGCCTTCCGCAATGTCGATGTCGAGAAAGCCCGCAATGCGACGCATTTCGCCGGACAGATCGCGTTTCAGATGGGCGTAATGCACCAGCAGCACGTTGGGCAGCTCGCGCACGGCCCACCAGCTTCGCACGTTCTCCCACAATGACCAGAAGGGATAACCGTCGCGTTCCAGCCAGCGGCGGAAGTACGGCACCACATCCATATCCACATGCGGTACCGGTTCGCCAACCAGGCCTGGTCCGTTCAATGCCTCGTACCATTTCGCGTTCGCCTTGGCGTGGTGATTGTAAAGGCTCCAGAGAATATCGCGGCCGTCGCGGGCGATGTAGATGTATTTGGCATCTGGGTTGAACACGAGCGCGTCGACCGGCAGATGCGTCTTGATAAAGCGGCGGTTCTTCTGCGCGTTCACAGCCTGCAGCTTCACCTCTTTCGGGGGGAAACGCAGATCGAGCCAGGGAGAAAGTTCGCTGACCGCAATGTTCTCTTCGCCGTTGAAGACGAATTGACCCACGATCTGTTGCATCCAGGTCGTGCCCGCCTTGCCGAAGCTGGCGATCACAATATCATCGTCGCGGAATTCGAAATCGTTCCAGATGGTCGAATCGAAATGGTGGCTGTGCATTTCGCGCATTTTGCGCGGCCAACAGAGTTGCGTGTGCATGATGCCCCTTCCGCGCACGCTTGCGCGTCATCTGCCTGCGACTCGCTCTAGCGGATAAAAGACGAGACGAAAAGCTAGTTTCACCGCCCTGCAACACATTGTGCGGCGCGGGTAGGTCCCACATAGTGGGCGCCGGCTGAGGCGGAGCGGGAATGATTCGCTGGCTTATTGGGGGCGCGGTGGTGGCGGCCATTGCCCTGCTGGCATTTGCATATGGCCGCCCGGCCTATGTGTGGCTGCAGTCGGAATCCATTTTGGACCGGCGCTACACCTTGCCGCGAAGTCTTGTGGTGGCGGATCGCACGCCGGCCGGAATTCAGCGCGGGAGCCGGCTGGTTCGCCTGGCAGGCTGCACGGGATGCCACGGTGCCGATTTGCTGGGCGGCTGGCTGCGCGAACCCATTCTTATTCGCGCCAGCAACTTGCGGGCGCTCACGCCGGATTATTCGGATGAGGATTTCGACCGCGCCATTCGCCGCGGGCTGCAGGCGGACGCAAGCAGCCTGTGGGTGATGCCATCGCAGGCGTACGTTTACCTGCGCGATGCCGACGTGGCGGCGTTGCTCGGTTATCTGCGAGCGCTGAAGCCGCAGGGTCACACCACGCCGCCACCGCGATTCGATACAGCCGCGCGGGAAAAGATTGCACGCGGGGAATTGCTTCCCGCGGCCGATCTGGCGCAGGCGCAGATGCCCGCCATCGATCTGGGGCCGCATTACAGCGGCGGCCGCTACATTGCGATGTTCGCTTGCGGAGCCTGCCACGGCACGGAGCTAAACGGATCTGCCGGTGGCCGCGCGCCCGATCTGAATGTCGTCCGTCGCTACATGCGTTCGAAATTCTTCAACTTGTTGCGCAAGGGTTGGAGCGCCGACGGCCGCAAACTGAAGGTGATGGCGCCGCTGGCAAAGCAGCGCTTTCACATCCTGACGGATTGGGAGATCGATCCGCTTTACGCCTATCTCATGGCGCGGGCGAAAGCGCCCACCATGGATCAAATTTCCGGCGCGCTGCGTTAAATAATGAAATGTGAGGGGCTGCGGGGGATTTGGTGGTGCCGCCTGGGTGACTCGAACACCCGACCCCATCATTACGAATGATGTGCTCTACCGGCTGAGCTAAGGCGGCCTACCGCTGCCATAGCTTAGGCCTCGGCCGCATAGCAAGGGTTCCGCCCTTTGCTGTGCCGCACCTCGGAGGGAGGCCGCCCTGAACCGGTTCTGATTCAGCGGAGATCGATCAGTTCGACGGCTGCCGGGTCGATCGGTGTTCCCAAAAAGATTTGGCCTGCGCGGGCGAAACGCTCCGGCGCATCGGTGACCAGAAATGTCCGTTCGCCTCCCGCCGATCCGTTTCGTGCAAGCTTTCTGGATTTCAGGATCGCTTCAACAGCACGAGCAGTCGTTGCAGCGCTGTCTACGATAGCAATCTCAGAACCAATGACATCGCGGATGGCATTCTTCAATACGGGGAAATGCGTGCAGCCGAGCACAAGGCAATCGGGTCTTTCCGATCTCAGTGGTGCCAGGTAATGATGCGCAATCACGGCCGCGATCTCGCCGTCCGTCAGCCCTTCTTCGGCCATCGGCACGAACAGCGGGCAGGCTTTCTGGATCACCGAAGCGGATGCATTGCGCTGCTTGATCGCGCGCGTATAGGCGCCGCCGTTCACGGTGCCTTCGGTGGCGATCACGGCAATCCTACCCTTGGGCGCCGCGGCGCACGCCGCCTCCGCGCCCGGCTCGATTACGCCGACAACAGGAACGGACGGAATTGCCGTTTGCAGCGCGAGCAGTGCGTAGGCCGAGGCCGTGTTGCAGGCGATCACCAGCAGCTTTACTTCGCGCTGCATCAATGCGTCCGCGGCCTGCCTCGCGTAACGCAAAACCGTTTCGCCGCTCTTGGTGCCGTAAGGCAGCCGCGCGGTATCGCCGAGATAAACGAAATTCTCGTTGGGCAGACGGTCGAGCAGTGCGCGCATCACCGTAAGCCCGCCCATACCGGAATCGAATATGCCGATGCTCGCGTCGTTCATGCAGGCGGACTGCCGAAATAGGTCCCGAGAACGGCGGCATAGATGTCCGTGAGGCGGGAGATTTCGGCAAGAGGCATGCACTCATCCACCTGGTGCATGGTAGCGCCGGGTAGGCCCACTTCGGCCACCGGGCAATGATCTTTGATAAACCGCGCGTCGGAAGTGCCGCCCGTGGTGGAAAGCGTCGGTGCTTCGCCGGTTACATCTGCAATGGCGCGCGACAGCAGATCGGTAAAGGCGCCGGGCTGGGTGACAAATGCCGTGCCGCCCACGCTGGATGTTACGGAAATCTCGCTGCCTGTTTGCGCCGCGATTTGCTTTGCTATGCCTTGTATGCGGCCAACCAGCGACTCCGGCGTGTGTAGATCGTTGAAGCGAATGTTGCAGGCGGCGCGCGCTTCTGCGGGCGAGACATTGCCGGCGGGATTGCCCACATCGAAAGTGGTGAAGGCAAGCGTGGACGGTTCCAAGTGCGGCGTGCCGGAATCCAGTTTCTCTCCGTCGAGGCGCGCGACAAGCGATGCCAGAATGGGAATGGGATTGATGGCGCGGTTAGGATAGGCTGTGTGGCCCTGCACGCCGCGTACGGTGAGTTCCACACGCATGCTGCCGCGGCGGCCAATCTTGATGGTATCGCCCGCGTTGGCCATGGCCGTGGGTTCGCCGACGAGGCAATGATCCAGCCGCTCGCCTTTTTCCTTTAGCCAGTCAAGAACACGCTTGGTGCCGTTGATGTTCGGGCCCTCCTCGTCGCCGGTGATCAGCAGGCTGATGGAGCCGTTTGGCGCGCCTTTTTCGAGTGTGCGGGCGACTGCTGCGATGAAGCAGGCGATAGCGGCCTTCATATCCGCCGCGCCGCGGCCGTAAAGAACACCGTCGCGGATTTCGGCTGCGAACGGATCGATCTGCCAGGTTTGTTCATTACCCGGCGGAACAACATCGGTATGTCCGGCGAAACAGAAATTCGGGCCGGCGGTGCCAACCCTCGCGTACAGATTTTCGATAGACGCGGTGCCCGGCGTCTCGAAGGGAAGTCGATGGCATACAAATCCAAGCGGCTCCAACGCATCGGCGATCGCGCCAATTGCGCCATCATCGGCAGGCGTAACCGAACGGCAGCGGATCAGCGCCTGCGCCAGCGCAACGGGATCGACGGAAGTCATCAGTCGCGCAACAATTCGTTAATCGAGGTTTTGGCGCGGGTGCGTTCGTCCACGCGCTTGATGATCACCACGCAATAGAGCGACGGTTGTGCTTCGCGCTGCGGCAGGGAGCCCGAAACCACCACGGAATAGGGGGGGACGCGGCCGGTAAAGACTTCACCGCTGTGCCGCTCGACGATCTTCGTGGAGGCGGTGAGATATACGCCCATCGAGAGCACGCTGCCTTCACCCACCACCACGCCTTCGGCCACTTCCGAGCGCGCGCCGATAAAGCAATTGTCCTCGATGATCGTGGGGGACGCCTGCAGCGGCTCGAGTACGCCGCCGATACCGGCGCCACCGGAAATGTGGCAGTTGGCGCCAATCTGTGCGCAGCTGCCGACCGTCGCCCAGGTATCCACCATGGTGTTCTCACCGACATGGGCACCAACATTCACCAAGGACGGCATCAGCACCACACCGCGGCCGATGAAGGCGGAACGGCGCACAATCGCGCCCGGTACAGCACGGAAACCCGCGGCGCGAAATCGCTCAGCGTCCCAGCCCGCGAATTTGGAGTCCACCTTGTCCCACCAGACGGCGCCACCCGGCGCGCCTTCGATCAATTTCATGTCGTTCAACCGGAAGGACAGCAGCACGGCTTTTTTTAACCATTGATGCACGTGCCATTCGCTACCCACCTTCTCAGCGACGCGAAGGCGGCCGAGGTCCAATTCGTCCAGCGCGTGGTCCACCGCGTCGCGAATGGGACCGGACGTGGCGCTGTTCAGGGCGTCGCGTTTTACCCATGCGTCGTCGATGATCGATGCCAGATCGTGTGTCACGGCACGAAATTGCGGGAACGCTGCCGCGTTGGCAAGCACGCCATTAGGTGTCGCATTATTTGCCTTTGCGCGGTTGTGGCGACGGCTGAATCAATCCGTTCTGCCCGATATTGGCCATGTAGCCAGTGCGCCCGCGCGTGTCGGTGAAGGCGAACCCCGCCTTGCTGAAGCCTTTACCCGAGCAGGGCTGTGTCCCGTTCAAATCAAACTCTGTGTTCCGGATGCACAGCTTCATGCCACCGGCCACGACAGGCGGCTGCTTTCCTTTGCCGCGGGCGAAAAGATAGACGCCGTGGGTGTGCAGCGTCTCGCTGATCACCCGCGAGCAAGCGCCGGCGGGCACTTCCCACCAACCGCGAGTGGCAATGCCCTTCTGGCCTTGTAGGCCAATCGCGATCCACGCCGGCTGTTCGCTGCTGTTGCACACCGTATAGCCAGCGGGAGAGGCCTTCTTGGTGGCCTGCAGTTCCAGAGCAGCGAAAAGCTCTGCCTCGTTCGCATCCGCCGGTAGCTTGGTGCGGCGGTGGAAATCTTCCAATGCCTGGTCGTGCGCACGCTCTCCCGGCAAGTTCACATGATACCCAAGGTCCTCCAGCAGCCGGTTCACGCCCGCGTGTTTCGCATCCTTCAGAGTCCGGAGATTGGGCGATTCCTTGAACGTTGTGGTCCACGTGGCAAGGCCGTGACGATCGAGGACCGCGAACGGCATCTTGTAGAATTCATTGCTCCGGCAGCCTCGCACCGGCAACTTGGTGCGCTCGGTGAAGTTCGTGTCGCGAGCGCAAATCTGCACATTGCCGCCCCATGCCCGCATCGGCCCGGAATGGGCCCGCGAAGTTCGCGCGTAAATGAAATACGCTGGCGCCTTGAGCGGTTCTGAAATCGCCGTGGTGCAGTCGCCCGGGACGATCCGCAACCAGCCAATTGTATTCAGTTCCTTCTTCGTTGCCGAGCCGATCGCGACATAGAGGATATAACTCGTTTGGTTGCAGAGCTTCAACGATGCCTGCGCCGGCACAGGACTGCACAAAATCAACGCAAGCGCAAAGGCAGCTGGTAGCAATCTGCGAAAGGTCATTCCGCGGTAATCATGGTTCCGGCGCCGTGCTCGGTGAAGAGCTCCAGCAGAATGACATGCGGAATGCGGCCATTGAGGATGACAGCAGCGGCCACTCCGCCTTCCACCGCCTCGATCGCCGTTTCGATCTTCGGAATCATCCCGCCGGAGATCGTACCGTTGGCGATGAGGCCGCGAGCATCGGCGACCGTCAGACGGCGAATGCGCTTGCCCTCATTGTCGAGCACACCTTCCACGTCGGTGAGCAGGATAAGGCGGGTCGCTTTCATCGCGCCGGCAATTGCACCGGCCACCGTATCGGCATTGATGTTGTAGGTCTCACCCTTCCGTCCCACACCGATCGGCGCAACGACGGGGATGAGCGCCGAATCGATGATGGTGCGCAGCACCTCGGCATTTACGGTTTCAGGTTCCCCCACGAATCCCAGGTCGACCGGTTTGCTTTGCAGGGTGTGAGGATCGAGCTTGATGCGTTCGAGCTTGCGGGCGACGACGAGATTGCCATCCTTGCCGGAAATACCGACCGCGCGCCCACCCGCCGCGTTGATGCCACTGACGATCTGCTTATTGATCGAGCCGGTGAGCACCATTTCCACCACCTCGATAGCGGCCGCATCCGTCACCCGCAATCCGTCCACGAAATTCGATGGGATCGACAGGCGCTTTAGCATTGAGCCGATCTGCGGGCCGCCACCATGCACCACGATGGGACCGATGCCCGTCTGCTTCATCAGCACAATGTCCTGCGCAAAGTGCTGGGCGACGCCGCCTTCCATGGCGTGGCCGCCATACTTCACCACGATGGTTTTGCCGTCGTATTTTAGGATGTTCGGGAGTGCTTCGACAAGCACACGAGCGGTCGAACGCCAGCGCGCCAGCGTGCGCAGATTGGTGTCCAGGTTGCCGGCGTCGTCCTGCAGCGCCATCGAGAATCCTTGGGTTCTCGGGCTTATAGACCAAGGTTCCCGATTCCACCACCGGCCCGAAAGGCGATGGGCGGCCGCAATGGCCGGCCCGCGTGGCTACATCACTTGGCGTTCAGCCGTTTTCGAGCGGTCTCCAGATTTACGGCTGTGGAGTCGAGGTCTTTCCACGGGTCGCTTCCGCGTAAGCGCTTTGCGGCATTGGGAATGGTGAACTGCGCCGGATCGAGTCCGGGCTTGAGCTTGCTCCACGGGAGAGGCATGGAAATCGTGGCGCCGGGGCGGGCACGCGGTGACCATGGTGCCACGGCGGTAGCGGTGCGCGCGTTGCGCAGGAAGTCGAGAAAGATTTTCCCACCGCGCACTTTCTTCGACATATTGGTGGTATAGCGCTCCGGTGTTTCACGTTCCATTTGCAGGCAGACGTCGCGCGAAAATTCCTTGGCTTCCGTCCATGTGAGCGGCTTTTTCGACGCACCTTTAATCGCGACTACAACGTGAATGCCTTTGCCGCCCGTTGTCTTCACGAAAGGCGTGAAGCCGAGATGCTGCAGGCGCGCGCGCATGTCCTTGGCGGCTTCAAATACTGAATTGAAACCAACATTGGGCGCGGGGTCGAGATCGAAGATGAGGCGCTGCGGCACATCCGGCTTGCCGGGTCTCGCACCCCACGGATGCAGTTCAAGTACCGCGACCTGTCCCAGCGCAACGAGGCCATCTTCGGTATCGATGGAAAAATATGGTTTGCTTTCGCCCGTAACGCGGATTGGTTTTGCGTAGGCCTGTAAGCCGGGCACGACATGGCGCTGATAGAACTGCTCGCCGCCGATGCCATCCGGCGCGCGCACGATGGAGAGCGGACGTCCCTTGATATGCGGCAGGATGCGTGAAGCGGCCGCTTGGTAATAGCGGACCAGCTCGCCTTTGGTGACGGCAGCTGAATCCTTTGTCGCGGGCCACAATTCCTTGTCTGGATTGCTGATCGCGACACCGCGAACCGTGAGCCCCTTGTGGCCGCTCACGATACCTTTCCTGCCCACCACCACTGCTTTTGTTGCCGGCCTTCGGACTTTTGCTTGCGGCATGGACGTGCCCTCGCCAGTTTTCGACTCTGCGGCCGGTTGCGGCTCGAACACGACGTTCTTTGCCGGTTGGTCTTCGCGCAGACCCTTATAACTCGCCTGCCGGAGAATTCCGGCGGAGGTGATGGTGCCGAACTCCACTTCCGCCACCAGCTTGGGTTCAACCCAATGAAGATCGCGCGCGCGGGGGACTTCGCTCGTATTCGCAAATGCCGGCCGCGCAATTTCCAGCGGCTTCAGTTTGTGCAGCAATTCCCCGGCGGACTTCACATTGTAGCCGGTTCCAATGCGGCCCATGTACAGGAACTTTCCGTCGCGGTACGCGCCCGCCAGCAGCGAGCGCAAGTTTCCGGAGTCGCCGCGCCAGCCGCCGATTACGATCTCCTGTCCGCCTCTGCACTTGGCCTTGGTCCAATCATTGCCCCTGCCTGATTTGTACGTCTGATCGGCTCGCTTGGAGATCACGCCCTCCAGGCCGGTGCGGCAGGCTGCCTCCAGCATCTCCTTGCCGGAGGACTCGTAGTGTTCGACATACCGGATGCGCGAGGAATGCGGCAGCTTCTCGCTCAGGAGTTGCTCGAGTTCTGCCTTGCGTCCGGTGAGCGGCAGCCCACGAAAGTCCCGGCCGTTGAGGAACAACAGGTCGAAGACGAAATAGACGAGGCCTGCGGTTTTGGTGTCCGACAACGCCGATTGCAGGTCCCCGAAATTGCTGATGCCGCGCGTGTCCAGTGCCGCAACTTCGCCGTCCACGATGCAATCCGGCAGCGCGCGGGCCTCAGCGACGATCTCCGGAAAACGATGCGACCAGTCGAGTTTCTTTCGCGTGAGCAGAACTGCGCGCTTTTTCTCCACGCGCAGCTGCATGCGGTAGCCGTCGAACTTGATTTCGTGAACCCAAAGCGGGCCACTCGCCGGCAGGTCTACCACGCGCGCGAGTTCCGGCTCCACGAATGGCGGCATGGCCGCCCGCGGGGCGTTCAGCGCTTCCGGAGTTTTTTTTTAGCTGCGGGTTTCGCTTTTGCCGGCGTCTTGCGTTGATGGGCAGCCGCCTTTACGCGCTTGCCCGGGGCGCGTGGCTTGGCAGCAGGTTCCGGCTCACTTTCGCTTCGGTTCGAATGCCAGACATTGCGAGAACGGCTGGCAATCTCTTCCATGGTTCGTCCACTCTTTACCGAGGTGACTTCCGAAGCAAGCGCATCGGGCTTGCCCGGTTGGGCGTATTCATCGGTCTCCTTGATGAGCAGCCAATTGTGGCGTGGATTCCTGCGAAAGCCGGAATCGCGGTCGCGCAAGCGGATCAGCACCCAACCGCCATGCATCCGCTTGCCCTCGAAGCAGACCTTCAGATTGCCACGCTTGAGGTCGCGTTCCGGGTCGCTGGTGGATTGCGGCCGCCAGGTGCCCTGATCCCACAGCTGCACCGTACCGCCGCCGTACTCTCCTTTCGGGATGGTGCCTTCGAAGGTACCGTAGTCAAGCGGGTGATCCTCTACTTCCACCGCCAGCCGCCGCGTTGCTGGATCGAGCGACGGTACCTTCGTCACAGCCCAGGATTTGTAGACGCCGTCCAGCTCCAGCCGGAGATCAAAATGCAGCCGGGTCGCCGCATGGCGCTGAATCACGAAACGGCGCTTCGTCCCGGCGCTCTTGCCAACACGGCCCGGCGGCTCAGGCGTGACGCCGAAATCGCGCTTCCGATTGTAAGGAGTGAGGCGCGATGCCGGCATGCTTCGTCAGAATCGTCCCAGCAGAACGAGTATGACGATCACGATCAACACCACCCCAAGAAGACCGCTTGGGTAATAGCCCCAGCCGCGGCTGTACGGCCAGGCCGGCCATGAGCCAAGCAGAAGCAGAATGAGCACGATGATCAGAACAGTGCCGAGCATGAAAATCCCCGTCTGGAAATTGGCGGGAAGGAAACTTTTGACAAGATAAGAAGTTCCAGCGGCGAGAGCCAGTCCGGGCGCCTCAGCGGAGTGGATGCCGCTCCTCACTGCCAGCTGAATTGAGGCGCAGCCTCGGACGGCGGGTGCCACCCCCATTGCCCGGACTTGTTTCGGCGGCGATTTCGTGGGTAGCAGGCTTCGCGCTTGCAGTCATGTCATAGCCGGCCAAGGTGGTGAGAAAACGGTCGCCCCAGTATCGGATGTCGTTATCGAGCAGCGCCTGGTACAACTTGTGGTGGCGACAGATGCGCTCGTCGAGCGGCATTTCCAGCGCGCGGGAGATAGCTGCGCCCACCGCTTCGGGATCGTAGGGATTGACCACCAGTGCGTTCTCGAATTCCGCGGCGGCGCCGGCAAAGCGCGAGAGTATCAGCACGCCCGGATCGGTCGCATCCTGCGCAGCGACATACTCCTTGGCGACGAGATTCATGCCGTCGCGCAACGGGGTTACGATGCCGACGCGCGCCAATCGATAGAGCCCCGCCAAAGCTGTGCGCGTGTAGGGGCGATTGATGTAGCGGAGCGGCATCCACGAAACATCGCCATAGGTCGCATTGATACGTCCCGCGGCCGTATCGATCTCACGCTCCATCTGCGCGTATTCATGGATGGCGGAGCGGCTCTTCGGCGTGATCTGGGCAAACCGCACCCGGCGATGCCATTGCGGATTGGCCATCAGGAATCGTTCATACGCATCCAGCCTGAGGGTGATGCCCTTGGTGTAATCGAGCCGGTCCACCCCCAACATCAATGTGCCGGGCGTGCTGTTGCGCACTGACTGGATGAAGCTGGAACGCACCGCGCGCCGCGCGCGCCGGGTGAACTCGCGTGTCTCGATGCCGACCGGGAAGGATCCCACGCGCATGGTTCTGTCGTCGACGCCGATGCGCCGTGGGATATGCGCCGGCATTCCGCATTCGCTGGCGAGATAGCGTGCGAAGTTCTGCGAATCGCCATCCGTCTGGAAGCCAACAAGGTCATAATGCAGCAGCGCGGGTATCAGCCGCTCGTGATTGGGCATGGCAGTAAGGATTTCCGGCGGTGGCATTGGAATGTGGAGGAAGAAGCCGATCCGGTTGTGCCGCCCGCGTTGCCGAAGTGCCTTGGCCAACGGCAGCAGGTGATAATCATGCACCCAAATCAGATCGTCCGGCTCCAGCACCTTGTCCAGCTCAGCGGCAAAATGCTCATTGACGCGGAGATAGCCGGTGAGGTCGCGGCGGGTGAATTCGGCGAGATCCAGCCGGTAGTGGAGGATCGGCCACAACACCCGGTTGGCAAAACCGTTATAGTATTCCTCGTAATCTTCTTCGCTCAGATCGGTGACGATGTAGGTCACGCCGCCGGCAACGATCGTACGCGTCTGCGTTTTGCCTATTGGCTTTACATCGCCGCTCCAGCCAAGCCAGACGCAATCGTGTCGCTTCAGCGTAGCCTTGAGTGCAACCTCGAGACCGCCTGCATGCACGCCGCGTTCCGGGTTCGGCACGGCGACCCGATTGGAAATAATGAAAACACGAGCCACGCCTACCCTCCAGAATCCCCGACGCTGCTAGTCTTGTCCCGCAGGGGTGCTGGAACCTCCGGCAAACCCAAATGCACCTCAGCCGCAGTAGACGAAACGCCCGGTTCCGGCCGAAGTTCCTGACAATATTGACAAATGAGCAGGAACTTTCGGAACTTTGTCGGTCAGATTCCGCCCGCCACCAGCTGCGCCAGCCACAACCGGACCTCCGCGGGCGAGGAAATCTGCCGCGTGGCGCCCGGGAGAAGCCGTCCCACGGAGATTCCCAGCCCGGAAAACTCCGGCAGCACCGCCAGCGCGTCTTCATCCGTCACATCGTCACCAAGAAAAATGGGGCGGCGACCGGCAAAAGGCGGATGCAGCATGATTTCGCGCAAGCCCGTGCCCTTGTTGAAGCCGTGTCGCTTCACCTCCACGACGGCCTTGCCGCAGAGAACGCGAAGGCTTTCATGGAGTTCGGCGGCCGTGTCTCTCATCGCCGCAATCACGGTGTCGCCAAGCTCGGGCGCGAGCCGGTAGTGGACCGCGAGCGTATAAACCTTATCCTCGATTCGCAGCCGTGGATCGAGTTTGACGACCGGCGCAAACGCTGCTTTTTCCGCGGAGCTGAGCGGTGCCGCACAGTGCTTCACACGACCGGCAGGCTGCAAACGGATTTCGGCCGCGTGATCGGCCGCGGCGGTGAACTTCAGCGGCGCGAACAATTCATCGATGGCGCCAAGCGTGCGACCGCTGATGAGCGCCAGTGCGCCGCCCAGCGCTTCGCGCAAACGGGACAGACTCAGCTTCAGCGATTCCGGCACCACCACGGCTTCCGGCGTCGGCGCGATGTCGATCATTGTCCCATCAATATCGAGAAACAGCGCATCGCGCATCAGATCGAGCGATGGAAGAAGTGGCTCGACGGGCAAATGTTGCAATGCCGATGTCATCAATGCGACCTCGCGACGGGACGCCGTTTGCGGCGCTTGATCGCCGCTCCGGGGGCTTTCGGGCGCATTGCATGCAATAGATTGAGCGCGGAATTTACCAGCGCAACGTGCGAGAACGCCTGGGGAAAATTGCCGAGCATCCGCTTGGCGCGCGGGTGATACTCTTCCGCGAGCAGCCCGACATCGTTTCGCAGCTTGAGCAGATGCTCCAGTGTCCGCCGGGCTTCGCCCAATCGACCCAGCAGGATGTAATTGTCTACCAGCCAGAAGCTGCAGGCGAGAAACGCACCTTCCCCCGGCGGCAAACCGTCCACATCCGTGTCCGTCTGATACCGTAGCACGAGGCCATCCACGCGAAGATGCTTTTCGATCTCGCGCACGGTGTTGCGGATGCGCACATCTTTTGCCGGCAGGAAGCCAACGATCGGCAAGAGTAACAGACTCGCATCCATGAGGTCCGAACCGTAGCTCTGCACAAAGCAGTTTCTCTCCGGATCGACGCCATGCAGACAAACATGCGCGTGTATCGTGTCCGCAAGCTTTTTCCAGTGCGCCCGCTCACGCGCAGGAATCCGCGTGCTCCGCGCGGCGCGGTCAAACGCCACCCAGGCCATGGCCTTCGAATGGGTGAAATGCTGGGGCGCGCCCCGAATCTCCCAGATGCCCTCGTCGGGCTTACGCCAGATGCCTTCCAGATGGTGCAGGAAAACCTCCCGGATTTCCGCGCGACGCGGAACCGGCGGCAAGCCACCCTTCGTGGCCTGAGTCATGGTATCGGCAAGTTCGCCGTAGATATCGAGCTGCAGTTGCAGCGCTGCGGCATTCCCCACCCGCACCGGAGCCGAATTTTCATAACCGCAAAGCCAGCTGATCTCCCATTCGTCGAGACGCCGTTCACCGGCCACGCCATACATCGTCTGAATCTGATCGGCGCTTCCGGCAATGGAACGCACCAGCCAGTGCTGCCAGGCCATGGCTTCTTCGAGATACCCGGCATTGAGGAAAGCGAGGAGCGTGAAGGTGGCGTCGCGGAGCCAGCAATAGCGGTAATCCCAATTGCGCGGTCCACCGATCTGTTCGGGCAGCGATGTCGTGACCGCTGCCACAATTCCGCCAGTTGGCCGATAGCTCAACGCTTTCAGCGTGAGCAGCGAGCGTTGCACCGGCTCGTGCCATTTTCCGTCGAAATCGGACCGATTACTCCAGTCCTTCCAGAATTTCTCCGTTGCGACCTCCGCCACTTCCACATCGACCGGCAGCGGCAGCGGCATGTGTGATGGCACATAGCTCATGACAAAGGGAACGGTTTCGCCCTTTCGCACGGTGAATTCGCCCTGCGTTCGCAGGTCTTTTCCCTTTAGCGGCACCGGCGTTCGGATCACCAGCATGCTCGGGCCGGCGGTGGCAGTGATGGTGGTTTCATCACGCCGGCTCACCCATGGCACCGAAATTCCGTAGTCGAAGCGGATCACGAGATCCGTGTTCATGCGCACAGATCCCTCCACGCCGATCACCAGCCGGATCACCGCCGAATGCGGCTCTTCCACCGGCATGAAGTCCACCAGCATCGCTTTGCCGGTCTTTGTCGTGAAGGTGGTTTCGAGAATCATGGTGCCGGGCCGATAGCGGCGGCGGACTTTCGCTTCTGTTTTCGGCGCGATCAGCCAGCGCCCGTTCTCAGTCAGCCCCAGCAGCGAAGCGAAGCAGGCGCCGGAATCGAAGCGCGGAAAGCAGAGCCAGTCGATCGAGCCGTCCTTGCCGACGAGCGCTGCCGTCCGCATGTCGCCGATCATCGCGTAATCTTCGATTCTGCCGGACATGCTAGGCGGTGTCGTGCAATGGCAGCCGGCTTGCTGCCGACTTGTCGAGGAACCACATGATCTCGCCGTCCGAGCGCACGCGCGTGGCGGGAAGAGATTGGTCGCCTTCCTGCACCCGTCGAACGATCTCTGCTTTCTCTCCGCCGACAACCAGAAACGCGACCGCGCGACTTGACTGAATGGCCGGATAGGTGAGCGTAATCCGCGGCTCCGCGCGATTTTCAACCGCTGCAACCCAGCGCGAGCGCTCCTTCAGAACGATGTCCCCGGGAAAGAGCGAGGCCGTGTGTCCGTCTTCGCCAAGGCCGAGAAGCACCAGCTGAAACAAAGGGCGCGAAGAATCAAGGAGATCCGCGCCGTACACGCTCTTCAGCGTTGCCTCATAACGTTGCGCCGCACTTTCGGGATCGTCCTCCGTGAGAACGGGATGGATATGATCGATCAGAACCGGTGCCTGCGACAGCAGTGTCTCCCTCGCCATGCGGTAGTTGCTTCTCTCATCGTCGTGCGGAACGAAGCGCTCGTCGCCCCAGAACAGTTCCAACCGGCGCCAGTCGATCTGCTCCCGATATTCCGGGGAAGCGAGCACCTGATAGAGCAGCCGCGGTGTGTTGCCGCCAGAGAGGGCCATGCGAAAGACGCCGTCTGCGGTCGCTGCGATCTGCTCTGCGATCCATCCGGCTGCACGTGCTGCGACGCTCAGCGGATCGGGAAGGATGTCGAGTGTCGCGCCTGCCATCGCCAGCTAACGGATGGGACGCCAGCTGCGGCCATCGCGTTCCAGCAGCGCCTTGGCGGATTCCGGTCCGGCGCTGCCAGCCGCGTAATCGGGAAAGTCGCTAACCGGCGTCTTCCCCCACGCTTCCAGTAGCGGTTGCACCGCTGCCCACGAGGCTTCCACCTGATCGTCGCGCTGAAACAAAGTCTGATCGCCGGCAAAGCAATCGTACAATAAGGTTTCGTAACCGACCGCGGGCGGCTCCTTGAACCAGTCGGCATATTTGAAATCCATCGCGACGCTTTCGAGATGCATCTCCGGTCCTGGCCGTTTGGCGTTGAAGCGCAGGCGGATGCCTTCGTCCGGCTGGATTTGCAGGATCAGCCAATCGGGGCCAAATGCATCCACGGGTGTATCGCGAAACAAAGCCAAGGGTGCGTGCTTGAAATGAATGGCGATTTCCGTCCAGCGGGCGGGCAGGCGCTTCCCGGTGCGCAGATAGAACGGCACACCGGCCCAGCGCCAGTTGTCGATTGTCAGGCGCAGGGCCACGTAGGTTTCGATGGGCGAGTTTTTGTCGACATTTTCTTCCTGGCGGTAGCCCAAAACCTTCTGATTGCCGATTTCTCCGGGCCCATATTGGCCGCGAACGGCATCTTCAACCGACAGCGGATGCACCGCCTTGAACACCTCCGCCTTTTTGGTGCGAATTTCGTCGGCGTGAAACGAGGAAGGCGGCTCCATGGCTGTCATGGCCACGAGCTGGAATAAGTGATTGGGCACCATGTCGCGCAATGCGCCGGTCTGTTCGTAGAATTTGCCGCGGGTGCCGATGCCAATGGATTCCGCGACGGTGATCTGCACATGATCAATGCGGTCACGATTCCAGATGGGCTCGAACAGGCCGTTGCTGAAGCGCAGCGCCATGATGTTCTGCACCGTCTCTTTGCCGAGAAAGTGATCGATTCGATAAATCTGGTCCTCGCGCAGCACCTTGAGGATGCGCGCGTTCAGCGCCTTGGCGGAAGGAAGATCATGGCCGAACGGCTTTTCGATCACCACGCGCCGCCAACCATGTTCTTGCTGCGCCAGCCCTGACTTGCCCAACGCATCGACGATTGGGCCGAAGAACCGGTCTGCAGCGGCCAAATAGAAGACTGCGTTGCCTTCGAGCTGCTGTTTGCTGTCAATCTGCTGTAGGCAATCGCGCACCCCGGAATAGGTCTGCGGTTCCAGAAAGTCGCCCGCGACATAAGCCATCTTGCCGGCGAGTTCGTCCCAGACTCTCTCGTCGATTTGTTTCGCCTCGAATTCACCTTTGCCGGATTGGACAGCCTGCTCGAGGAAATCGTGCAGTCCACTCCGCCAGTCCTCTGTTGTGCGTTCGTTGTGATCGATGCCGATGATGGCGAAGCGCTCCGGCAGCAAATTCTCTTTGGCAAGATTGTAGAGCGCCGGTGTGATCAGGCGTTTGGTAAGATCGCCGCCTGCGCCGAAGATCACCAGTGCGCAACAGGTGGCGCAAGGCTGCCGCTTGCCATCCGTCATCGCGGGCCCTGCGGCTTGCCTTCCGCCGTTCCTTTGACGATCGGCGTTTCGACATGGCCGCCGAACTGGTTGCGCATCGCGGAAAGCAGCCGATAGGCGAAATCATGCTGCGTGCGCGAGGCGAAACGTGCATACAGCGAAGCGGTGATCACCGTGGCCGGCACCGCTTCCTCGATAGCAGCATTCACCGTCCAGCGGCCTTCGCCGGAATCCTGCACCACACCTTCGAAATGATCGAGGTCGGGACTCTGCGCCAGAGCAATAGCCGTGAGATCCAGCAGCCATGAGGAAATCACGCTGCCGCGCCGCCACACTTCCGCAATGTCGGTGAGGTTAAGGTCGAAGCGTTCGTCTTTCGGCAAACTTTCGTGCTTGCGCCCACGAAGAATGTCGAAGCCTTCGGCGTAGGCCTGCATCAGCCCATATTCGATTCCGTTGTGCACCATCTTCACGAAATGCCCCGCGCCGTTTCCGCCGGCATGGATGTAACCCTGTTCCGCGCGCGGGTCGCGGCCTTGGCGATGCGGTGTGCGCGGAATTTCACCCACCCCAGGCGCCAGCGCGTCGAAAATCGGATCGAGATGGTCCACAATCTCCCTGTCGCCACCGATCATCATGCAGTAGCCACGCTCCGGCCCCCAGATGCCGCCGGAAGTTCCGACATCCACATACCGGATGCCCTTGTCACGCAATGCTTTGGCACGACGGATATCGTCCTTGAAGAAGGTGTTGCCGCCATCGATGATGATATCGCCTTTGTCCATTGCTTGCGCGAGCGAGGCGATGGTGGATTCCGTTGGATCGCCCGCCGGCAACATCACCCATACAGCGCGCGGCACCTTTAGCTTCCGCACCAGCTCTTCCAGCGAATTGGAAGGCTGAGCATGGTCCTTCGCCAACTGTCCGACTGTTTCCGCATTGCGGTCGTACACCACGACCTCATGGCCGTGAGACATTAACCGGCGCGCAATGTTTCCACCCATTCGCCCCAGTCCGACGATTCCAAGCTGCATGGCTGTTCCTATTGCAGGGCTTCTTCAACGGCGTCGCGGAGAGAAGCGAGGCCGCTTTCCCCGTCCTTCAGGTGCACGCGCACGACGCGGCGGCCGCGCTCGTTCAGTACCGCAAGGTCGCCCAGTGCCTGCGCCTTTTCCACCAGCGCAAAGGTCGCCTTGCGGCCGGGGATGCTCAGATCGTGGGGGTGATCGCAGGTGATCTCGATGAACACGCCGGAGTTCGGGCCACCCTTGTAGGCCTGTCCGGTGGAATGCAGATAGCGCGGCCCAAATTCGCGGCAGGTAGCGACGTGCTTGTCGTCGCGAACACGCAAACGGATGTCCTGCAGCGTGCCTTTGCTCTCCTCATTGGGCTGCAGGAAGGCAAGCAGCGCAAAATAATCGCCATCGGAGATGCTGTTGAGGTGCGCCTGCATCGCCTTCGCCAACGTGTTCGCTCCGCGCACAGTGACCGCGTTGTTCCCGTCGGCAAAAACCGCAATCCCGTCGTGCGAGAACACCGGCTTTTCCTCGGTTGCGCCACCGCCCTTCTCGTAGGCGTCGGTCAGGTCGCGTGCCTTTACCTTGGCGGCTTCCACATCCGGCTGATCGAACGGATTAATGCCGATCACCGCGCCCGCCGTGGCGATGGCCATTTCGAACAGGAAGAACGCCTGGCCTATCTGATACTTGTCGTTCAGCTGTACCCGAACGATCGGGTGACCCGCTTTCGCCAGAGCGTCGAGCTTGCTTGTGTTCGCGTCCGCGCTTCCCGTGCCGATCTGCACGAACACGCGGTCGTTGCCGTAGACCTGCGGCTCGCCCAACGGTTCGTTGTCGATTGGAATGAGGCCTTTGCCCTGTTTGCCGGTGGATTCCGCGATCAGCTGCTCCAGCCACAGGCCGAGGCTCGCCAGTTCCGGCGAGGCGACAATGGTGATCTTGTCGCGACTGAACTGTGTGGCCAGCATGCCCAGCGCGATACCGAGCCGGACGCCGAGGTTCGATGGAGGCGGTACGAATGCATCCGACGCGCGGACGAATGTCTGCGTCTCGCTGCAAATGTGGGCGATGTCCAATCCCATGGCTGCACCGGGGATTAGTCCGAATTTCGACAATATCGAGTAACGGCCGCCGATTTCGGGATCGCCGTGGAACATATGCGCGAAGCCCTTTTCTTTCGCGACCTGCTCCAGCGCCGAGCCGGGATCGGTAATGGCAATGAAACGCTTCTCGGCACCGGCCCCGCTCTTCGCGAAGAAGTAGTCCATCAGGATATTCGGCTCGAGCGTGGTCCCGGATTTGGATGAGACGATGAAGCAAGTCTTCGAAATGTCGATGGCACTTTCGACGGCACTGATCTGTCCCGGATCGGTTGAATCCAGCACATGCAGTTTCGGCCAACCATCTGTTGCGCCGAACACCCGGTTCAGCACCTCCGCGCCGAGGCTTGAGCCGCCCATGCCGAGCAGCACGGCATCCGAAAAGCCGTTTTCCTTTACCCAGTGCTGGAATGCGTCGTAGGTCCGCTGATCCGCCGCCTCGCGTTCGGCAATGTCGAGCCAGCCGAGCCATTTGCTTTCGTCCTTGCTGGTCCATAGCGACTTGTCCCTGGCCCACAGCCGACGCGCATCGCCGCTGGCGGTGCGCTTCTTCACCTCTGCCGCAACCGCCTCATCGGCGTTTCCAAGCTGGAAATCGACGCTCACTACTTTGCCGCTGAGAACTTTCGCGCGCTTCTCTGCCAGCGCGCCGTACAACTTGTCGGCGGCATCGGCGAACAGCTGCACGCCTTCGTCCACCAACTCCCTTGTGATGGCGTCGAGGGAAATGCCGGATGCGTGGAGCGTCTCCAGCTGGCGAATGGATTCCGGGACGTCTTCTTCAATCGTCAATCGCGGATTGCCATGATCGCGGAACGCTTCGATGGTTTCCTGCGGCATGGTGTTGACCGTGTCGTCGCCGATCAGCGTGTCCACGTAGAGCACATCGGAATAGGCCTTGTTCTTGGTGCTGGTGGACGCCCAGAGCAGACGCTGCGGCCGCGCGCCCCGTTTCGCCAACGCGTCCCAGCGCGGACCGGAAAAAATTCGCTTGTACTGCTGATAGGCGAGCTTCGCGTTGGCCACGGCGATCTTACCGTGCAATCCGGCAAGCGCCGGATCGGCGCCGTTGTTCAGCTTTTCGTCGATCGCCTTGTCCACTTTGGAATCGATGCGGCTGACGAAGAAACTGGCGACGCTGGAGATGCGGCTTAGGTCTTCTTCCTTCGGCCTCATTTCCAGGCCTTCAATGTAGGCGTTCGCCACCTGCTCATACACATCGCGCGAGAACAGCAGGGTGATGTTGATGTTGAGTCCCGTGCCAAGCAGATCGCGGATGGCCGGCAGGCCCTCATTGGTGGCCGGCACCTTGATCATCAGATTCGGGCGATTGACTTCGCTCCACAGTTGCTTCGCTTCCGCAACGGTCGCGTTCGTGTCTTTCGCGATGTAAGGGGACACTTCCAGGCTGATGAAACCGTCGGCGCCGTTCAGCCTGTCGTAAATCGGACGAAAGGCATCGGCCGCGTGCTGGATGTCCGCCACCGCGAGCTTGCGGAAAATCGCACCGACACCGCAGCCCGCCTCAGTCAGCTTGCGGATGTCGTCGTCGTACGCGCTGCCGTGGGCGAACGCCTTCTCGAAGATCGACGGATTGGAGGTCATGCCTTTCAGGCCGTCCTCCGCGATCATGCGTTTGAATTCGTCGCCGGCCAGGAATTCGCGGCTCAGAAAATCGAGCCAGAGGGATTGACCAAGCGTCTCCAGTTCCTTCAGGCGATTCATGATTACGCTCTTGCGATTTGTGCTCGCGCCGCTTTTTCCACCGCGTCTGCGGTGATGCCGAACTTCTTGTAAACTTCTGTGTACGGACCCGAGGCGCCGAAGCTGTGCATTCCGATCGTGGCGCCGGTCAGGCCGACATAGCGTTCCCAACCCAGTGTGGCACCGGCCTCCACCGATACACGCGCGATGATGTTCGGCGGCAGCACGGCATGCCGATACGCCTCGTCCTGCTCGTCGAACAATTCCCAGCACGGCATGGACACCACGCGTGCCCCGATGCCGTCTTTCGCCAGCGCAGCTTGCGCCTGCATGCAGAGCTGCACCTCGCTGCCGGTGCCGATGAGGATCACGTCAACCTTGTCCTCCGGCGGATCGGAGAGAATATAGGCGCCGCGCCACAACCCGTCTGCGGGATTGTATTTCTTGCGATCGAACGTCGGCACCTTCTGCCGCGTGAACGCGAGGGCCACGGGCCGGTTCTTCTGCTCCATCGCCACACGCCAGGCTTCCGCCGTTTCGTTGGCATCGCACGGCCGGATCACCAGCAGGTTCGGCGTGGCCCGCAAGGTCATCAGCTGCTCGATCGGCTGATGCGTCGGGCCATCTTCGCCAAGGCCAATGGAATCGTGGGTGTAAACCCAGATGCTCGGGATGTGCGACAGCGCAGCAATACGCACCGCCGGTTTCATGTAGTCGCTGAAGATGAGGAATGTCGCACCGTAGCCGCGCAAATCCGACATCGTCATCCCGTTCACGATGCAGCCCATCGCATGCTCGCGGATTCCGAAATGGAAATTTCTGCCGACGGTATCCGCTTCGAAGGAGTCGCTGTTCTTGATCAGTGTCTTGGTGGAAGGGGCAAGGTCGGCGGCTCCGCCGGCCAGCCATGGGACATTGGCCGCGATGGCGTTCTGTATTTGCCCGCCGGAATCACGCGTCGCCGCGCCTTTTTCGTCCGGCGGAAACGAGGGAATGTCTTTCGCCCAGCCGGGCGGCAGCTCGCGGAAGCGCATGAAATCGAGCTGCTCCGCCAAATCCGCCTGTTCCCGCTGGTAGCGCTCCCAGACCCCGTTCCACTGTTCGTGCAATTCGCCGCCGCGTTTGCCGAGCGCCCCCGACACGTGCTGGCGCACGCCATCCGGCACGAGAAAGGTCGCATCCTGCGGCCAATCGTAGGCTTTCTTGGCGCCGCGGACGTCTTTCTCGCCCAGCGCCTCGCCATGCGCCGCCGCCGTGTCCTGCTTGTCTGGCGCGCCGTAACCAATGTGGCTGCGCACGATGATCAGCGTTGGCCCTTCTTTCGTCGCTTCAAACACCGATAGCGCACGGCTCATCGCCTCTGTGTCGTTGGCATCCGCCACGTGCTGCACATTCCAGCCATAGGCGGAGAAGCGCTCGGCGACGTTTTCGGTGAAGGCGAGCTTGGTGTCTCCTTCAATCGAGATGTGGTTCTGGTCGTAGATCCAGCAGAGGTTGGAGAGTTGCCAATGGCCCGCGAGCGAAGCCGCTTCGCTGGACACGCCTTCCATCATGTCGCCGTCGCTGCAGATGGCGAACACGCGATAGTTGAACAGTTCGAGATCATCGCGGTTGAAATGATGCGCCTTCCAGCGCGCCGCCACCGCCATGCCGACACTCATGCCGCAACCCTGGCCGAGTGGGCCTGTGGTCACCTCCACGCCCGGCGTGTGCCAGTACTCAGGATGCCCCGGCGTCCGGCTGTTGATCTGGCGGAAGTTCTTGATGTCGTCGAGCGTCAGGCCGTCGCCGTCCGGCTCGCGCACATTGGCGAGGAACAGCATCGAATAGAGCAGCATCGAGGCGTGACCGGCCGACAGAATGAACCGGTCCCGGTTCTGCCAGCGCGCATCCGCCGGATCGTAGCGCATGTGCTGCATGAAAAGCGTGTAGATCACCGGCGCTAGAGCCATCGGTGTGCCCGGATGACCGGAATTTGCCTTCTCGACCGCATCGATCGACAGCGTGCGAATGGTATCTACGGCGAGCTTGTCGATGTTTTCGGGCATGATCTTCGACACGCGATGTTGTGCAGCAAGGCAGCGGCTACCGCCTCGTACGGGAACGCCCCTCCTTATCCCATAGTTCCGGGCTCCGGAAGGCCGAAGCGGCCCGGAATATGGGCTATCGCAATCCGATCGCCCTTCATGAAAGAAACGTCAGGCAGCGCGGGCGAATAGGTCCGTCGGCGCCGTCACGCAGTTCGGCGTGGAAAACGTCAGCGTCCCGTCGTCAATTCTTCCATAGCGCAGCATCATCAGGTCGCGCGCGTAATTCTGGTGCAGGTTCCACGGCGCTTTGGTGCCTTGGCGCGGCAGGATATGTTCCGCACGCTGAATGTAGCCGGAATCGAGATTGAGGAACGGCGCCTCGCCCACACTCGGATTCCGCCGCGCCACGCACATCGTGAAGCCCCTGGCATCCATGTAATTCAGCACACGGCAGACATAATCGCAGGTGAGATCGCACTTCAGCGTCCATGAGGCATTGGTGTAGCCGAATGCCGAAGCCAGGTTCGGCACGCCGCTGAACATCATGCCCTTGTAGGCCATCAGCTTTGGCGGATTGATTCCACGCCCGTCCACACTCAGCTGCATACCGCCCAGCACCTTCAATTGCAGGCCGGTCGCCGTAACGACGATGTCCGCCTCGAGCACGCGGCCTGATTTCAACTTCAGTCCTTTTTCCGTGAATGTTTCGATGTGATCGGTGACAACAGAAGCCTTGCCCTCACGGATCGTTCTGAACAGGTCGCTGTCCGGCACCAGGCACATGCGCTGATCCCATGGATTGTAGCGCGGTGTGAAATTGCCGATGTCGTAGTCCGGCCCAAGCTCGTTGCGGATGAGCTTCAGGATGTATGCCTTGACCTCGGCCGGCACCTTGCGCGCGCGATTGTAGAAATACATCTGCAGCAGAATGTTGCGCCAGCGCACGATCTGATAGCCAAGCATGGGCGCCAAACGGGCCCGCAGCCAGTTCGCCATGGAATCCTCTGCGGGTACGGACACGACGTAGGTTGGCGAGCGCTGCAGCATCGTCACATGCGCCGCGTCTTTTGCCACTTCCGGCACGATGGTGACCGCGGTGGCGCCGCTGCCGATCACCACCACATGCTTGTCCTTGTAGTCGAGATCCTCCGGCCAGAATTGTGGATGCACGATGCGGCCTTTGAACTGCTCGGTACCCGCAAACTTTGCATCGTAGCCGCCGGCGTAATCGTAATAGCCGCTGCACATAAGAAGGAAATTGCACGTGAGCCTGGCGGCTTGTTTCTCCGGCCCGCACTCCGTGTCCACCGTCCACCGCGCGTCCTCACTCGACCACGCCGCGCGCTTCACCACGTGATGAAAACAAATGTGACTGTCGATGCCGTTTTCGTGCGCCGTTTCTCGCACGTAGTTGAGAATGGATGGCCCGTCGGCTATGGCCTTCGCCTCTCGCCAAGGTTTGAAGTTGTAGCCGAGGGTATACATGTCCGAATCCGAGCGGACGCCGGGATAGCGGAACAGGTCCCATGTGCCGCCGATGGTGCTGCGGCCTTCAAGGACGGTGTAGGATTTCTTTGGGCATGCCGTTTGCAGATGGTAAGCCGCGCCAATGCCGGACAGCCCCGCGCCCACGATGACGACATCGAAATGCTCAGTCATGCGAAGATTATTGGGCAGGTACGCTCAGATGACAATAAGTCAGCACATCGGCGGCGTTAAAACACAGGCAGAGAACGGAGGCAGATTATGGTTGAGGCCAGCTGTCATTGCGGCGCGGTAAGGGTGCAGGTTCCGCGGGCGCCGGCGGAATTGAAAGAGTGCAACTGCTCGATCTGCCGGCGCAACGGCGCGGTGATGGCGTATTACTCGCCGAAAGAGGTGCACGTGGTACCGGAGAGCGGCGCCACGGACATCTACATGTGGGGCGACAGAGAGATCGAATTCCATCGCTGCAAGGTTTGCGGCAACTTTACCCACTGGTCCCCCGTCGACAAAAATCTGGACCGCATGGGCGTGAATGCGCGTCTGATGCCGCCGGAATTGCTAACCGACATTCGCATTCTGAAGTTTGACGGCGCCGGCACCTGGACCGTCACCGGTGAGCGCCGGGGGCTCTAAGCTGTAACAGGCCGGAGGAAGGTGCGCTCTTCTTTCAAAATGAGCCGCTGCCGCTCGGCGAAGTCGAAATTGGCGCGGCCTTCTGCATCGTCCTTCAGCCGCGCGCGATAGATTTCATAAGCAGCAAGGCTGTCGAAGCCAATCAGCGCATGCGCGACGTAGTTTGTGCCCTCGTGCGGCATGAAGTAGCCGATAAGATTTCCGCCACAGGCTGGAATGATGGTGCTCCAGTTCTTGGCGTATTGTTCGAACCCGGCGCGTTGATGCGGATCGATTTCATAGCGGATATGACAGACGACGTTCATTTGGGTCTCCTTAGCATTGCTCGACCGTGAAAACGCAGATGCCACAAGCGCAAGCAGCGGCAACTCCAGAACGGTCCGGCGGTCAGGCATGCCGGAGAGATTAGCAATTGCCCCGCGAGCATGGTTCGGTTACCATCGAAGTATGAAAGAAGGCCCCAGCATTGCCCCCATCGCCGCGCTGGCCGGCGACCCAGCCCGCGCCAACATGCTGGCCGCGCTGATGAGCGGCAAAGCGTTGACGGCGAGCGAGCTCGCCAATGAAGCGGGCGTGACCGCGCAGACTGCCAGCTCGCATCTGGCAAGGCTGGAAAGCGGCGGCCTCATCTCGGCTGTGAAGCAGGGACGTCATCGGTATTTCCGCCTCGCCGATGAAGACGTGGCCGAGATGCTGGAGAAGATGACCGGCGTGGCCGCGCGCGCCGGGCATACGCGCGCGCGTACGGGACCGAGCGAGCCTGCGCTACGCAAGGCGCGGGTCTGCTACGATCATCTGGCCGGCGAAATGGGTGTGCGGATGTTCGAAGCCCTGGTGAAAGCGCGCCATCTCTCGTCGCACCCCGGAGAAATTTCCCTCACCCGGTCGGGCGAAAAATTCGCCTACGATTTCGGGCTGGTTCTGCCCGAAACTTCGCGCCGCCCGCTCTGCCGCACCTGCCTCGACTGGAGCCAGCGCCGTTCCCATCTGGCAGGCGTGCTTGGCACGGCGCTGCTGGATCGTATTTACGCACTCAAATGGGCGAGCCGTTCGCGCGACAGCCGTGCCGTGATCTTCACGCCACTCGGCGAAGCGAAATTCAATCGTCTGTTTGCGTGACTGGCGCGGTCATCGTGCCCATTGCGCCAGCCAATCACCAATCGACTGCGGAGTCATATGCCGCGCGTCTGCCAGCGCCGCAATGTGGCCTTTGTCCACCAGCGCGTTCGTGTTGGGATCGACGATCAGCACGGCGGGCACGCCCTCCAGCCGCGTGGTAATTCCCCAGCGGGTCGGAATTTGCAGATTCTTGTTGAAGCGTCCGACATCCACCGTGGTTACCACGTAATGGGTATCTACAAACCGCTTCACTTCGGGCAATTCCATGAGAGAGGCCAAGACGCGGCAATCGCCGCACCAATTGCCACCCAGATCGATGAAGGCGAGCTTGTGCTGCGCCTTGGCCGCCGCCAACGTGGCGTTGACCTGCGTGTCGGCGTTCGCCTTCTCGTCATACGGATAGGGCAGCGGTGTGGGCAGCTGCGACAGCTCGGCAATGCTGGTGACCTTCAGCGAAGGCGCGGCTGCAGCAGCGGTGCCGATCATCAGGGCCGCGGCCGCCAGTGTTGTCCAGATCCTCACGCTCAACTCCGTCTCGCTGGGTTCACTCGCCTGAACCTAGTCAGCCGGACGGCGGGAAACAACGTTCCAATCCCCCGCGGGTCGGGCTTCACGGGGGCGTGAGGTTTCGCCCCTTGGGTTGGCCGGATCAGAGGGTTAGGCTCCGTGCCAGTCGATCGAAGGGGATCTGCATGAACCGCTTACTCGCTGCGGCGGGCGCGCTCGCGCTGCTGTCATTTACTTTGCCCGGACTTGCCGACGCGCCGGAAGGTGCGCCCGAGCCAGGCATGTGGGATTTGCGGGATCTTTATCCCACGGCGGCGGCCTGGAACGTGGCGCGCGACAAGGTGAAGGCGCAGGCGCAAGCGCTCGATCGCTATAAGGGCACGCTCGGCAAGAGCGCGGGGGCCATGCTGACGGCGCTGTCCGCAATCAGCGATGTCAACCGCGAGGCGGCGCGGCTGGCGGTCTATGCGTCACTCAAGGGCGACGAAGACGTCCGCATCGCCGCCGATCAGGAGCGGCTGCAATCCGCCCAGCAACTCGGCACAATTATTCAGGAGAAAACGGCGTGGCTGCGTCCGGAGATCATCCGGATCGGTCAGAAGAAAATACTGGCCTTCGAGTCACAGTTGCCCGAACTGAAGCGGCGCTTTGCTTTTCAGCTGGACAATGCGTTGCGCTACGCGCCGCACACACTCGATCTGCAAGCCGAAGGCGTAATGGCGGCGGCGGGCGATGTGCTGGCACAACCAAATGCGATCTACAGCCAGCTCGCCAATGGCGAGCTGCCGCGCCCGGAAGTGACGCTGTCCGATGGCACGAAGGTGAAGCTCGATCAGGCCGCATACACCAAATACCGCACCGCTTCGAATCGCGCCGACCGCAAGGCAGTATTCGATGCTTTCTGGCCGTCCTTCTCCGCCTTTCAGGGAACGTTCGGCGCCACCTTGACGACGCAGGTGCAGGCGGAAGTGTTCGACGCCAAGGTGCGCCACTTCCCCGATTCACTGGCGGATGCAACCTTTGCCGACAACATGCCGGAAGCGGTCTACCGGCAGCTGGTAGCGGAAGCGAACAAGAACCTGCCGACGCTCTACCGCTATCTGGCGCTGCGCAAAAAGGCGCTGGGGATCACCGACGACCTGCACTACTACGATCTGTATGTGCCAATCTTCGACCTGCCGAGCCCGCCCAAATTCTCGGTGGCGGATTCCGAGAAGATCGCGCTCGATGTCGATGCGATTTACGGGCCGGAATATGTCAGCCTGCTGAAGCGCGGCTTTGGCGGAAGCTGGATGAATGTCTATCCGCATCCCGGCAAGGCCAATGGCGCCTACATGAACGGCAGCGCCTACGACGTGCATCCCTACCTGTTGTTCAACAACCACGACGATTACGAGTCGCTTTCCACTTTCGTGCACGAATGGGGTCACGCGATTCACACGCTGCTCACGAAAGAGAACCAGCCGTTCGAAAATTCCAACTACTCGACCTTCATCGCGGAGACGGCCTCCATCGGCAACGAGATGCTGCTCAACGACTACATGGTGGCGCATGCAAAGAACGATGCCGAGAAAGAGTATTATCTCGGGCAGGGGCTGGAACTGATCCGCGGCACCTTCTTTCGCCAGACCATGTTCGCTGAATTCCAGCTTGCGCTGCACCAGGCGCTGGAAAAAGGCGACACGTTATCCGGCGAGAAGATGACCGACATGTATTGCGGTCTGCTCAAGAAGTACTACGGAGAGGCGCAGGGTGCGATGAAGGTCGATCCGGCCTATTGCGTGGAATGGGCTTTCATCCCGCACTTCTATTACGGCTTTTATGTCTACCAGTACGCCACATCGATGGCGGGCGCCGCGCAGTTTGCCGATGCCATCGAGCAAGAGGGCAAGCCCGCGCGCGACCGCTACATCGCCATGCTGAAGGCGGGTGGTTCGGACTATCCCTACACGCTCTACAAAAAGGCCGGCCTCGATATGGCTTCGCCAGCGCCATACGAGGCGCTGGCGGCACGCATGAACCGCATCATGGACCAGATCGACGCCATCGAGGCGAAGAGGGGAAAGTAATGGATTCCCTGCCTTCACCGCCGCCGGAATTTCCGGGCGACGAGGCGGTAAGGATATAAATATTTCTCTCAATTGAGAGTTGCACGCGCACGTTCTTCCAACGCATGTTGCCGATTCTCTTTTGACGGAACTGGCGCAAGCGCCGCCGCGTTTCCGCCGCGGTGGCTGGGGTCTGTCCTATTTCCACCCAGGAGAAAGAAAGATGCCCCAGGATCAGAGATATGGGCGCCGTTACTCCCGCTATGACCGGAATGATGAGCGCGACTATGGAAGAGGCCGCGACGACTGGCGCGGAGAATCCCGCTCGTATCGCAGCAGCCGCTATGAAGATGACGGTGGCTGGTCAGGTCACGACAGTCGACAGGACCGTGATTATCAAGGGACGCTCCGCGCCGGCGACTACGGCCGGTATGAGGAGGAAGAGGACCGCACTTATCCGGAACGCTACAGCGGCCGTGGCTGGAGCAGTGAACATGGCGAATCGGATTTCGGCCGCGGCTATCGCGGCGGCGATTATGGCCGCAGCTATCGGGGAGAGTATGGCACGCGTGGCTATGGGAGCGGCTATGGTCAGCAACGCGGCAGCTACGGTAGCGGCTACGGCCAGCGAGATTACGGCAGCAGTTCGCGCGGCTACGGTTCGGGTGGCGACTCGAGTTATCGCGGTGCCGGCACCGGATATGGCAATTACAGTCAGAGCGGCGATTATCAGGGCGGCGGCTTCGGCACGTACACGCAAGATTATGACCGTAAGTACGGCAGCGGCAGCGAGTTCAGGCGCGGATATGGCAACGATCAGCGGACCTATGGCGGCCGTGGGCGCGACTGGTGGGATCGTGCTACCGATGAAGTCTCGTCCTGGTTTGGCGACGAAGATGCCGAGCGCCGGCGGCGGATGGACGAACACCGCGGCCGCGGACCCAAAAACTACAGCCGGTCGGATGAGCGCATCGCGAAGACGTCTCCGATCGCCTGACCGACGATCCGCTGGTCGATGCTTCGGAAATCGATGTGAGCGTCTCCAGTCAGGAAGTCACGCTGTCCGGCACGGTTCATACGCGCCAGCAGCGCCGCCTCGCGGAAGATTGCGCGGAATCGGTCTCCGGCGTGAAGCACGTGCAGAACAATCTGCGCGTGAAAGAACCATCGTGGTCCACCGGACAATCCGCCAGCAGCACCACCGGACAGAAGACATTCGGCAGCGGCGGCACTACAGCGATGTAATTGCGGCGAAATAACTGTTGAGGGGAAGGCGCCCATCTGGGCGCCTTCTTTGTTCGTACCTCGCGCAAAGCCGCGAATCGTTGTTACGATTCCCCGGTCGATTCGCGAGGGGATGGGCATGTCGGCGCAGGTGGTGAGTTTGAACGGGACGGTGCTGGCGGCCGAACAGCCGCAGCCGAACGAGACGCTGGTGCAGGAACTGGAGCGGCTGCTGCAAGCCGCGCGTGCCGGGCAGATCGTCGGGATGGCCGGCGCCTATCAGCATCAGGACCGGGTGGTGACCTATTCCTACGCCGGAATGATCGGCGGATTCGGCGTGCTGGGCGGCCTCGACTGTTTGAAAGAACGCCTGCTGCGGCTTGCCTTATCGCACGACTGACCTTCTCACCGCTTTTCCGTCAGGCAGAGCGCCACGATCCGGCCTTTCCGCCAAATCAATTCTTCGTCGGCAATTGCGTGCAGCAAACGTGACTTGCCATTCTCGACCGTGCTTGTTTGTCCAGCCCAGCGCCCGCAGGCATGCTGGCCCTCTGGCGCAATGCCTATTTTTCGATTTGGCCGGATTCACGAAATGACCAGACCGCCGGCAATACTGCTGCGATCGCAGTCTTGCGCCTTTTGGCAACGGCCATTCCAGCCCTCTCGATTTCCGCCTCCGGCCTATTCTGCCTTGCCTGAGCGGCAGGGCCGACTATCTAGTGGCGGTTGGAAAAGGCGCATCTCGCTCATATGAAAATCGCCGGAAAACACTACAGGACAATCTGGCCCCTCGGCCTCGATGCCGTGGAAGTTATCGACCAAACCCGGCTGCCACACCGTTTCGAAATCGTCACTTTGCGTACCGCCGAGGATTGCGCGCGCGCGATCAGGGAGATGACGGTTCGCGGCGCACCGCTGATCGGCGCAACGGCTGCCTATGGCGCGGCGCTTGCCATGCGCGAAGATGCCTCCGATGAAGCGCTGGATCGTGCGCATGATCTGCTGCTCTCCACGCGGCCCACGGCGATCAACCTCCACTGGGCGCTGAAGCGCATGTGCGATGCGCTCCGCAATCGGCCGCGCGAGCAGCGGGCAGAAATTGCCTGGCGGGAAGCGGCGAATGTCTGCGACGAGGATGTCGAAACCTGCCGCAGTATCGGCGCGCACGGGCTGGAAATCGTTCGGGAAGCCGCGGAGTTGAAGAAAGGCAAGCGGCTCAACATTCTCACCCACTGCAATGCCGGCTGGCTGGCGACGGTGGATTGGGGCACGGCATTGGCGCCCATTTACATGGCCTATGATGAAGGCATTCCACTACACGTCTGGGTCGATGAAACCCGGCCGCGCAACCAGGGGGCGTCGCTCACTGCGTTCGAACTCGGCGCCCATGGCGTACCGCACACTATCGTGGCCGACAACGCCGGCGGCCACTACATGCAGGCGGGCGAGGTAGACCTGTGCATTGTCGGCACGGATCGCGTCACTGCGAACGGCGATGTTGCCAACAAGATCGGTACCTATCTGAAAGCGCTTGCGGCGAAGGACAATAACGTCCCATTCTATGTGGCGCTGCCGTCATCCACCATCGACTGGGCGCTTCACTCCGGCCGCGACATTCCCATCGAGGAGCGCCCGGCTGACGAGCTGCTGAAAATGACGGGACGTTTGCCAGATGGCGGTTTAGCCACGGTGGAAATCGCGCCGCCGGGCAGTCCGGGAGCCAATCCCGCTTTCGATGTGACGCCCGCGCGCCTCGTCACGGGCTTCATCACCGAACGCGGCATGTGCGAAGCGAGCGAGCAGGGCCTGCACTCATTGTTTCCCGGTGATCCGTCGGCCCCGCGCTGATCCCCGGTTGCGAAAGAAGTCGCTGCCACTATAGTGCCCGTCGCAACGGGAGGGGGCTTCCACATGTTCAAGGTTATCACGTCGGCGTTTGGTGCTGCGCTGCTCGCAAGCCAAGCTCAGGCAGCGTCGCCTAACGGGCCGGCAGCAGCGGCGGTAACGCCTGCGATCGGGCAATACTGCAGCTGGGGCACGGGCACCTACAGCAATGGGACGCGGATGTGCGTCTCGAGCTTGCGCTTGATGATCTGCGTCAATGGGGAATGGCGGGTGGACGAAACCCGCACGCCGTTCACCGAAGACGTTTGCCGTCAGGACAATGCGCGCGCGCCGGCGTTCGGAAAATAACCTGCAGCGGACAGTAGTAGCCTCGGCGGGCGTTAAGCCGCGGCGGCTTCCTTGCCATCGGGGTCGCGGAGCACGTAACCGCGTCCCCAGACAGTCTCGATGTAATTGTCGCCATTGGTGGCGGCCGCGAGCTTCTTGCGCAGCTTGCAGATGAACACGTCGATGATCTTCAGTTCCGGCTCGTCCATCCCGCCATAGAGATGATTGAGGAACATCTCTTTGGTGAGTGTCGTGCCTTTCCGCAAAGAGAGCAGTTCCAGCATCTGATATTCCTTGCCGGTGAGGTGCACCCGGCTGCCGTCCACATCCACGGTCTTGGCGTCCAGATTGACGGTTAGCTTGCCCGTGGTGATCACCGATTGCGAATGGCCCTTGGAGCGGCGCACCACGGCCTGTATTCTGGCAACCAGCTCGTCCTTGTGGAACGGCTTGGTCATGTAGTCGTCGGCCCCGAAGCCCAGCGCCTTCACCTTGGATTCCACGATGGCATTGCCGGAAAGGATCATCACCGGCGTCTGGATCTTGGCCAGCCGCAGGGACTTCAGCACCTCGAAGCCGCTCATGTCCGGCAGCTGCAGGTCGAGGACCACGATGTCGTAATCGTAGAGCTTGCCGAGATCGATACCTTCCTCGCCAAGATCGGTGGTGTAGATGTTGAATCCTTCGGATCGAAGCATCAGCTCGATCGAACGCGCCATGGCGCTATCGTCTTCGATCAACAGCACACGCATCTCTCAGTGCCCTTCTTTCCCCCCGCAACACCCCGCGGGCCAATTAACGAATGGATGGACCGTAAAGGGAAATGGTTAACATCCGCTTGCGCCACATTTCGGCCATGGCGCTTTCGAGGAATTCCGCCCTTTTTGCCCATCTCCTTGATTCGCTTCGTTAAGTTTACTGCCACTTAAATCATTGTGGGCAAGATGTGGCAGGATCAAGGGATAAAAAGTTTGCGCGCAGCCCTGACCGCATACCCGCTTCCAACCTCGGCGCCCGCCGCGGGGCCGGACCAGACCTTGCTTGTCCGAACCGAAAAGGCGGGAACCCGTCTTGCCTTGGGACAGGGCGAGCGGGCCGCGAACCGGAGGATACAATGAGACGGCAGGAATCAATGCTGCGGCTGAGGCGGTTCAAGGTCGAGGAAATGGCGCGCCAGCTCTCCACGCTCGACGCCATGCGCACGGATCTCGAGCGCAAGCTTGCCGACCTGCAGGATGCGGTTGCCCGCGAACGCCAGCGCTGCAACGACACCGATATTGGCCGCTTGGCTTTCCCCTCATTCCTGCGTTCCATCGAAAGCCGGCGCGAGAAGATCAACGACAGCTTGAAAGAGATCGGCCGCGAGCGCGCGCAGTGCGATGTCGGGCTGTCGGCGGGGCGAGAGGAACTCAAAGGCCTTGAACTCGCAGCGGAGCAGGAAGCGCGGCGTCTTGCGGAAGCCGAAGCGCGGCGCTCGCAATCGCGGCTGGATGAGATGGCGCTGTTGCGGCACCTGCGAAAGCACGCGCTCCGCGGCACCTGATTTGTCCTTGATGGTGTGCGGTTACCAGCCGCCGCCACCGCCTCCGCCACCACCGCCGCCGGACGATCCACCGCCGCCGCTGCCGGAACTCGAACCCGGCGCCGTTGAAGCGGCAGCGGCCGCGCTCGCCATGGATGCGCCCAGCGAGGAGGCGAAGGCCGCCGTGTCGAGCCGCCCAAAATTGCTTCCGGAATACCAGCCGGGCGAATAGCCGTTTGTGTTGGGCGCGACGCCGGCAGCCGCCGCTTCCTGCTCGAACTTCTTGCTCCAGCTGTTCTCGCAATCGAGTGCGATGGCGTAAGGCAGGAACTTCTCGAACACGGCCGGGGTCACCGCCGGCGGATTGAGTTTCTCGAGGCGGTCTTTTTCAGCGGTATTCAGGTAAAGACGAAAGCCGTCGATCTGACCGGAAATTTTCGAACCAAGCAGAGTCGGCGCTTTCAGCAGATGATAGAAGACATACGCTGCCGCGCCGCCCACAATCAGCGCGGTACTCGCCAGCCACGTCATCAAGCTCCCGAAGCGGTACAGCGCAACCACAAGACCAAAAAGAAACGGCACCGCGAACGCCGTGGAAAAAATCGCGGAAATTGTGTTCAGAATTCGTGAGCCCGGTCCGGCGAACACATCGTGCCAGGCGTCGGCCGCACGGTGCACCAGAAAGGATGTACCCGCTGACCACGCCGTGAGCCAAACAAGCAGGAAGGCCGCGGGCCCTGGATCGTCCGATAGCAGCGCGGCTGCGATACCGGTCAGCGCCAGAATTCCGAGACCGCCGACGAACCAGTGCGCATTGGTCACAAAGTAGGCGCGCTCGTATTCATTCTTCAGCGTCATCTTCAGAGCGGAGACGGCGGCGGCGATGGAGGTGTGATTGGCCTGTTTTAGTTCAATCGAATCGTCTGCCGAGGAAAACAGCTTGCTGCCGACGCTCTCTTCGCCGCCATCAAGGCCGGTGGCATGGCCGCTCTTGCCGGTGCGCGTGAGCGTATAGCTGCCGTCATCATCGGCGATTTTCATGTAGCCCTTCACTGCCATGTCCACGAGCGCGGCCGCAAAGGCTTTGCGGTCGTAGGCCATGCGGTGCACAAAGCGCACGGCGGCGGGCGAAAAGTCTTTGGGCGGTGCAAATAGCGGAATAACGGTGCCGCGCGCGGGATCGCGCCCGAACTCGAACCAGGTCGTTCCGAAATAGATCAGCAGGATCAGCACGCCGGCAATCGCTATCACCGCGCTGGCATTGTCGCGGATGAACTCTGCGCGGCGTTCCGCGGCGGTGGGCGGCAGCACCGCCCCTTTGGCGAAGCCGACCGCAACCGTCAGCCCCTCGTGGGTGCCAAGGAGCCGTGTCGCCCAACAGTGCAGGGTGCGGCCGCTCCATGGCCGGCAGATGGCGGCATTTTCGCGCGAACCGGCCACGCCCGTGTACGAGGCGTACTGCGTTATGCGCGCGCCGATGGGCAGGTTGATGGTCGCTTCCGCATGTTCGATCCAGAACGCCCAGAAATTACCGGTCACATTCCAGTAGAGCTCGTCATAATCGTTGAAGAAGCCGATCTGCCGGTCCGTAGAATAGGTGATGCTGTAGCTGTGCGGTCCGGTCGGAACGTAGCTACCGGCACTGCCGATCTTAATGCGCTGACCGCTGTCGATCGACGAAAGGTCGTACGGCTCGTCGTGGCCGTCGCGCGTGACATGCAGCACATCGAAGCTCACGTGCACACGCCTGCCGAACTTGTCCGTGTAGGTGGTGGGAAAATCGCGATAGATGCCGTGGCGGATGGCCCCGCCTTCCGCTATGACCGAGATTGTTTCGGTGACGGTGAGGGCGCCGTTGCGCGCGACGTCGATGGTGCTGTTGTAACTGGTGATGCGCTCTGCGGCGGCCGCTGGGCTGGTAAGACTTGCGAGAAACGCCGCGAAAACAATGGCGCGGCGGAGCATCATGTTCCGAAGGATACTTTCGGCACCGCGCGGTCGGCGGCATCGTCGATCTGGAAGAACGGCGCGGGCGTGAAGCCGCCAAAGTTCGCCACGAAATTGGAAGGGAACTGCTGAATCATCACGTTGAAGTCGCGCACCGCGCCATTGTAGTAGCGCCGCGCCAGTTGAATCTGGTCTTCAACATCCGCCAGATCTTTCTGCAGCGACTGAAAGTTCTCGCTGGCCCGCAGCTGCGGATAGGCTTCCGCCACCGCAAATACACGGCCGATGGCGGCCGTAATCGCCTGCTCGGTCTGTGCGCGGGCGCCGATATCGCTTTGTGACTGCGCCTGCGAGCGTAGTTTCGCCAGCTCGTCGAAGGTCTCGCGCTCGTGACTCGCGTAGCCTTTGACGGTTTCGACCAGATTGGGGATGAGATCGGCGCGGCGCTTCAGCTGCGTGTCGATGCCGCTCCAGGCTTCCGCCACAACGTTCTTGCGGCGGACCAGCCCATTATAAATGCCGACGGCCCATAGGCCGGCAAGCACCACGACGGCGAGAAGAATCAGCAGCCCCATAAGGTCAACCTAACCTGACCGTAATCTCAGGTCCAGTGAGGTTAGTGCGCGCTTCCGGTATCGGCATCGCCGCAACTGCCGATGAGGGCGCGGGCGAGCGAGAGCGGTGTCACAGTCTCAAGTCCCGCCGAGATGTAGGCCGAGCAGGTGATATGGGCGAGCGGCGTGCCACTGGTCGCCGCTGCAACCAGGGCCCCGAGCCGCGCGGTCAGATCGACACCGGTGACCACCAGCCGCTGCGCGCCAAGCGATGCCAGCGCGCCCACTGTCTCAATCGTTTCCTCCGCATCCGCCGTCGCGGAAACCACCCCAATCGCCTCTACAGATTCTATTTGCGCCAGCGCCGAGAAAGCGGCCCGCGCCTTGCCGTTGCGCAAATCGAAACCAGCGGTGTCGATCATCACCACGGTATTCGCCTTCCGGCAATCGGCGATGAGTTTCGCCAGACCCTCGGCTCCTTCTGCCAACGCGAAAGGCACATCGATTTCTCTCGCCAATGCTTCCGCGCGCGGAATGGCGCCGGCCACGCTTGTGCCGGTGCAGATCAGGGTCACGGAGCGCGATGTGTAACGCGCCTGCGCGGCGAGCTTTGCGGCCACCGCCGTTTTGCCGGAGCCATGCGATCCGACCAGCAGCAGCGCTGCATTCGGCGCGACATCGATCGGCATCGATTTCATGCGGCGGTCCAGCGCACAAGCGAGTGCAAGCGATGGATCGCTCAATCCGCTTTCCGCTGCCGCTTTCGCAAGATCATGGGTGACCGAGTCCGGCGCGCGATGACTGCGTAGCAAACTCAGCAGCTCAGCCCGGCCGATGGCATCGCGCGGCTGACGGGCTTCTTTCGCAACGAACGTGCGGAGCTGCGTCATGGCGTTTCCGAATTCCCCCGCTGCATCGCTGTGGCATTCTTTTCGCGCACAGGCTGTCCCATTTCGGTAAAATTCGGCTTAATGCGGTCTCCGGATGTGTGGGATTGCGGTAACGGTCGCCTAATTCCGGTATTGCTGCAGGCGCGTGGCGCGCAGGCCGGCTAGCCCAAACCGGTCGATGGAACGCTGCCAGCCCAGAAACTCCTCCACCGTCAAGGTGTAGCGCTGGCAGGCTTCATCCAGACTCAACAGGCCGCCCCGCACCGCCGCCACCACTTCCGCTTTGCGGCGAATGACCCAGCGCTTGGTGCCGGGCGGCGGCAAGTCGGCCATCGTCAATGGGCTTCCATCCGGCCCCATGACGTAGCTTACTCGTCCCCTTCGCTCTTCACTGATCATACAGGGTTGCTCCCCAATGCGTTATCTGACGCGCACGCTAACCCCGTTGCATTTAAGAAAACCCAAAGCCGCAGAGTAAAAGAACCCGAAACTTGCCCGCTCGCATGTTCGGAATCGGGAAAACTTTTGCCGATGTGCATCCGAGGTGAGCGATCCGTTAACGCGAGTGGCCTTGCGTGGAGCATTCTCGCTTTTCTTCCCCAACTTGCTCCTGGCAATCCGCCGTCCTATACGCCCCAAAGATGAACGCCGAGCGCAAGAAGCGTGTTGTTGTCGCCATGTCCGGCGGCGTGGACTCCTCTGTCACTGCCGCGCTGATGGCGCGCGCAGGCCATGAAGTGATCGGCGTCACCCTGCAGCTTTACGATCATGGTACGGCCATTCGGAAGAAGGGCGCCTGTTGTGCGGGCCAGGACATTCACGATGCCAGGCGCGTGGCCGGGCAACTCGGCGTTCCGCATTACGTACTCGATTACGAGGAGCGGTTCCGCAAGGCAGTGATCGAGGATTTTGCGGCCTCCTATGCGCGCGGCGAGACGCCGATTCCCTGCGTGCGCTGCAACGAGCGGGTGAAGTTTGCCGATCTGTTGCAACTGGCCCGGGATCTCGGCGCCGACGCGCTGGCGACAGGTCATTACGTGCGGCGCGTGGAGAGCGCGGAAGGCCCCGAGCTTCATGTGGCGGCGGATTCCAGCCGCGACCAGAGTTACTTTCTCTTTCGCACCACGCGCGAGCAGTTGTCGTTTCTCCGTTTTCCGTTGGGTGCCATGGAGAAGATCGACGTGCGTTCCATTGCGGTGGAACTCGGGCTTGCGGTTGCGAACAAGCCGGACAGCCAGGACATCTGTTTCGTACCGAATGGTAGCTATGCGTCGGTGGTGAGCCGCGTCCAGCCGGGCGCTGCTGCGCCCGGTGAGATTGTCGATCTCGACGGGAACATCCTCGGCCGGCATGCGGGTGTCATTCACTTTACTGTGGGTCAGCGGAAGGGGCTTGGGCTTTTCGGTAATGGCGAGCCGCTGTTCGTCGTCCGCATCGACGCAAAGCAGAACCGCGTTGTTGTGGGGTCGCGCGAGGCGCTGCGCACCACAAACGTTGTGGTGAAGGACGTGAACTGGCTTGCCGCGCCGGCCGAATCCTTTACCTGCGCGGTGAAGGTGCGTTCCACCCGTCCACCTGTGGAAGCACGGGTGTTTCCGCAGAAGTATGGCCGCGCGCTGGTGGAAATTCCCGCTGGCGAAGAAGCCATCGCGCCGGGTCAGGCCTGTGTGTTCTACGAGACGAACGGCACGCGCGTGCTCGGTGGCGGCTGGATCGCGCGACAGGAAAACGCCCGCGCCGCCGCGTGAATTGGCCCGTTCGGGACCGCTTGCCTTGCCTCGCCGGACACCTTACATCCCGCGCCTTGGCCGGGCAGCGTAGCTCAGTGGTAGAGCAGGGGAATCATAATCCCTTGGTCGGGGGTTCAAATCCCTCCGCTGCTACCAGCCCCAAGGAAAGATCGGACCCTGCGTTGTCGACAGGCGCGACCAAAGCCGCTTCCTCAGGCTTGATCTTCCCCACCATCGACGATGTGCGCGCCGCCGCGGAGGTGATCCGTGGCGCGGTCGAGCGCACACCCACCCACCGCTCGCGGACGCTCTCCACGCTGGCCGGCTGCGAAATCCAGCTGAAGTTCGAGAACCTGCAGTTCACGTCCTCGTTCAAGGAGCGGGGCGCGGTTAACAAATTGACGTCGCTCACGCCCGATCAGCGCCGCCGCGGCGTGGTCGCGATGAGCGCCGGCAATCATGCGCAGGCCGTGGCCTATCACGGGGGGCGTCTGGGTATTCCGGTGACGATCGTGATGCCGGAGAACGCGCCTTTCGTGAAGATCAAGCGCACGAAGGAATTCGGCGCGAGCGTGGAGCTCTTCGGCGCCACGCTAAACGAGGGCTATGCGCGCGCTAAAGAATATGTCGACCGAGATGGCATGACCTTGGTGCATCCATACGACGATCCAAAGATAGTGGCAGGGACTGGCACCGTAGCGCTGGAGCTGCTGGCCGATGCGCCCGAGACCGACACGATTGTGGTGCCGATCGGCGGTGGCGGGCTGATTTCCGGAATCGCGATTGCCGCCAAGGCGACAAATCCCGCCATCAAGATTTATGGCGTGCAGGCGGCGCTCTATCCCTCGATGTACGATGCAATGAAGGGCTCCAATCTGCCCTGCGCCGGCCAAACCATCGCCGAAGGCATCGCCGTGAAGGCGCCCGGTCAGCTGACGCGGGAAATCATCGCCGCGCTGGTGGAAGATGTTTTCCTTGTTCGCGAGGACGAGATCGAAAGCGCGCTCGCCAGCCTTCTCGAAATCGAAAAGACGGTGGTGGAAGGCGCCGGCGCCACCGGCTTTGCCGCTGTGATGGCCAATCCGGAGATATTCCGCGGGCGCAAGGTCGCCATCGTGCTTTCCGGCGGCAACATCGACATGCGGCTGCTGTCGAACGTTATTCTGCGTGAGCTGTCGCGCGAAGGACGTCTGCTTTCCGTCACGGTCGAGATCGAGGATCGGCCCGGCTGGCTCGCGCGCATCGCCACTGTGGTCAGCGAAACCGGCGGCAACATCCTGGAAGTGTCGCACAACCGCATGATGACCGACATGAGCGCCAAAGGCGCCGATCTCGGTCTTATCGTCGAGGCGCGCGATGCCGGGCACGCCGATGAAATCCGGCAGGCGCTGGAGGCGGCCGGTTTCGTGCTGCGCGAACCGCAGGTGTCGCAGGCAATGACGCCAATGCGGCGTTTCTATGCGGCCGACGCCGACAGAGGCGGCCGCCGATGAGTGCGCCTGCCGTCGGCATCATTATGGGCAGCCAGTCCGACTGGCCGACGCTGAAAGCCGCTGCCGGAATTCTCGATCGACTTGGCATTGAACATGAAACGAAGATCGTCTCCGCGCACCGCACGCCGGAGAGACTCTACAAATATGCCACCGGTGCGGCTTCCCGCGGATTAAGGATCATCATCGCCGGTGCCGGCGGGGCGGCTCACCTTCCTGGAATGGCAGCCGCGATGACGACCTTGCCGGTGCTTGGCGTGCCCATCGAAAGCAAGGCGCTCAAGGGCATGGACAGTCTTCTTTCCATTGTGCAGATGCCGGGCGGTGTGCCGGTTGCCACCTTTGCCATCGGTGAAGCGGGCGCGAAAAACGCAGCGCTGCATGCCGCCGCCATTCTCGCGCTCACCGATGACGGGCTGGCCAAGCGTCTCGCGGAGTGGCGCAAGACACAGACCGATTCCGTCGCCGAAACCCCCTCGCAATGAGCGAAGCAAAACCACTATCCACTCCCGTTCCGCCGGGAGGCACAATCGGAATTTTGGGTGGCGGACAGCTCGGGCGGATGCTGTCTTCGGCTGCGGCGCGGCTTGGCCTCAAGACACACATTTTTTCAGACGAAAAGGATGCGCCGGCCTTTCAGGTGAGTGCGGCCCAAACCTACGCTTCCTATCGCAACGCCGACGCGCTGAAGGACTTCGCGCGCGCCTGCGATGCGGTCACTTGCGAGTTCGAGAATGTGCCGGCGGACACCGCATCGCTGCTTTCCGGTCTTGTACCGGTGAATCCGAATGCAATCGCACTCGCCACCGCCCAGGAGCGCTTTGAGGAAAAGACTTTCGTGTCGGGTCTTGGCCTTGCCACACCAGCCTTCGCGGCGGTGAACTCCGCCGAACAGGCGCGAGCTGCGTTCAAAAGGCTCGCCAACCGCAAAGCGGTGCTGAAAACGCGACGGCTTGGTTATGATGGCAAGGGGCAGGCGATCGTCGCCAGTGCCGATGAAGCGGCCCCCGCTTTCGAGAGATTCAAAGGCGCGCCGCTCCTGCTGGAGTCTTTCATTGAATTTGAATTCGAGGCTTCGGTAATCGCCGTGCGCGGGATGGACGGCGCGTTCGCCGCCTACGATCCGCCCGAGAACGATCATCGCGAGCACATCCTGCGCCGCTCCACGGTGCCGTCGCGTCTCAGCGAATCGCAAACGGAGCAGGCCAAAGAAATCGCGCGCACAATCGCGGACGCGCTCGAATACGTCGGCGTGTTGTGCGTGGAGCTGTTCGTAACAACGGACGGCACGGTTCTTGTTAACGAAATCGCGCCACGGGTCCACAATTCCGGACACTGGACCATAGATGCCTGCGCGGTAAGCCAGTTTGAGCAGCATATCCGCGCGATTGCCGGCTGGCCGCTTGGCTCGACGGAACGCCATTCCAATGCTGTCATGGAAAACATCATCGGCGAAGAGGCGCTTGACTGGCAGGCGCTGGTGGCGCGTGGCGGCTCACTCCATCTTTACGGCAAATCCGAAATCCGGCCGGGCCGCAAAATGGGCCACATTACCTGGCTCAGACCGAAGGACGCCGGCCGCTGAATGACGAAAGGATGTCGGTCAGCGACGGCAGCTTCGACAGATGCTCGTTCATTTCTGCCTTGAATTTCTCAAACTGCATCACGTTTTCGATGCGCGCATCGAGGAATTCGAATGTCGCCTTTTCATCCTCGCTGTTGTCGCTGAACCAGCGCATTAGCGTGGACGAATAAACGCCCGCAAGAATGGCCCGTTTGGTGTAGAAGTTGAAATCGGTCGAGGTGTCGCCGGCGGCGCGCCACATGCGGTCTACCGTGCGATAAAGCACCTTCAGCGCAACCCCGGCGTTTTGGGGCAGGCTGAGGAACGCAGCCGCGCGGCGTGCCGCTTCCTTGTACGGGCGAAGCGCCGCAATGCGCGCATTCACTGCCGCCTTGATGCGCTCGCGAATTTTCATTTCGGACAGCGCTACATTCTTCAGCGTCGCGTCCATCTGATCGTCGGCCCATTCGGAGAAGGCCTCGACCAGATCCTGTCCGCCACGCGGAAACAGACGCGCCAAAGTGGCGGCGTCCACATTCGCCGAAGCAGCAGCGTCGTTGAGCGTCTTATCTGTAAATCCATCATCGGCGAGGCGCGGCAGGGCAGCTTCCAGAATGGCGCGGCGTAGTTCCGCATCGTCTGGTGGCTTCTTGCCACTGCCCGTTTTTTTTGCCGCCGTCATACTACGCTGCTCTCTCCCGGCGCCTCCACCGGAGGTTCGTCTTCCGGTTCCTTCGGTAGCCAGAATCGCGCCTCGGATTCGAAGATGAATTTCGTCAAATCGCGCATGCGCTGTGGATAGAGAATGCCGTCCAGGTGATCGAGTTCATGCTGTACCACGCGGGCGTGGAAGCCACGCGCGGTACGCTCAATTTTTTCGCCGTTCAGATTGACTCCGCGATAACGGATATGAGCCGGCCGGTTCACGAAGCCCCGCATGCCCGGAATGGAAAGGCAGCCTTCCCAACCGCCATCAGTTTCTTCGTCCAACAGTTCAAGCTCGGGATTGGCGAGCACGGTCAGCGGAGCTGTGTGGTCATAGCGCTCAGATTCGGAGAGCCCCGGGTCCAGCCGGTCCTCTGGCGCCTGGAACACGGCTAGTCGCAAGGGTACATGTACCTGCGGTGCCGCCAGCCCAGCTCCGCTGGCATCGATCATGGTCTCAATCATGTTGCGGACGAGCTGGCGGATCGCAGGCGCGGTTGGGTCCGCCACAGGCTCGGCTCTGCGACCCAGAACCGGGTGCCCCATGCGGGCGATTTTCAGAATGGCCATAAGCCTATATGGCGCCGGCGCCCGCGAGGGTCAAAGGGCGGATGAGGAAGGTTTCGGCCTGCCGCTCCCGCGCTAGACAGGAAAAAGGGCTTCTGATATGAGCCCGCCTTTCCCGTAAAACCGGCCAGGAGCAGCCTTTGCAGATCATCGTTCGCGACAACAACATCGACCAGGCGCTGAAGGCGCTGAAGAAGAAGATGCAGCGGGAAGGCATCTTCCGCGAGATGAAGCTCAGGGGCCATTACGAGAAGCCAAGCGAGAAGCGGGCGCGGGAGCGGGCCGAGGCAATCCGCCGGTATCGCAAGCTGCAGCGCAAGCGTCTGCAGCGCGAAGGCGCGCTGCCAAGTAGCCGCCCCTCGAGATGAGAATTAAAAAGGGCCGCCTCCGGGCGGCCTTTTTCATTTCAAGACACAGTCCTAACCGCTCGAAGAGAATGCGAGCCAATCGCATTAAAATGATGCAACAAAACGATCATTTATGCGTCGCGCCGCCGTCATGACCAAAAGTTAACCAATCTCCTGCGAGCAGGCTCTTCCCGGAACATTTACCGACTGAGGAGCGCCTTCAGAGCGAAAACGGCAATGCGCCCGGCAGAGCAGCTCGCGATTCACTCACCTCCAAGGAGATTATGATGCATAGCTTGCGACAGATGAGATTGCTCGCCGCATTGCTGGTGTGCGCTGCACCGGCGACGGCCTGGGCTGCGGACGGAATCGGGCCGTTCGTAAACGGGGTTCCGGCCGCCAATCCGGCGGAAGGTAGTCCTGCCAACGTAATCAGCCCGGATTTCTCCGTGACCAAAGTTATGACGGGCACCGACCCGCTTGAGAATCCATCGGGCGTTATCACCAATTTCGGCTTTTTATCCGATGGTACGCGAACCGAGCCGGATCAGAATCTCTACATCGAGAGCGATCAGAAGGCGAAAGGCCCGGCCGCGAAGTACAATTATGGCCACCACTTCCTGTATCAGGGGCATGAGAACAGCGGCAATCTCGCTTACGTCACGCGCATCAATCTCGATGTGACGGATCCGGCGCATCGCGTGACCCTGCTGACGCCGGTTGGCGGCGATGGTCTCACGCACTTCAACAGCATCGATGGCTCGGCCTACGATCCCTTCACCAAATCCATATTGTTCACCCAGGAATCGAGCAGCACCGCCGGCGGCGTCATCGAAATCTCCACCGACTTTCCCGCCACCGTCACGACACGCTATGGCCTGATCGGCCGTTGCGGCACGGAAGGCATTCACACCGACAATAAGGGCCGTATCTATCTCGTTGAAGACACCGGCGGCAGAGCCGTGAGCACGGACCCGAACGACATCAACGGGCCGAAATTCGCCAAGCAGCCGAACTCCTACGTCTTCCGCTTCGTGCCGTACAACCGAAATCACCTCGATGCCGGCGGCAAGCTGCAGGCGCTGCAGGTGTGGGTGGACGGCGCGCCACTGGTATTCGGCGGCGATGACGATCAGGATGCCTTCAACGACACCTGGTCGCAGAAGCAGGTGGAACTCCACAGCGGTGCCACGTTCCCCACCCAGTGGGTGACGGTGCACGACACCGCGACCGACGGCACGGCCGAGTTCAACTGCAACCTGGCGGCGCGCTCTGCCGGCGCCACCCCGCTGAAGCGCCCTGAAAATGGCGTGTTCAAGCCGGATGGCAGCTTCCGCACCTTCGTGTTCGCCACCACCGGCGATACCGACAATCGCTCGGGATCGGTTGACGGCTTGGCTCAGCGCGGCGCGTGGGGCGGCCTGTTTCAGTTTACCCTGGACAAGAAGCAGGAGAACGGCACCATCAAGAACATTGTGCTGGGCGATGCCACGCACAACTCGTACGACAACGTTACCTTCGGCGACAGCAACACCATTGTCACCACGGAAGACCGCGGCGACACGCTGCACGATCAGCTGGATACGCTTGACTCAATCTGGGCGTACCCGCTGACCGATCTCGCCAATCCTCTGCGTCTCGTAGCTCTCGGTCGCGATGCCAGCGCGTCGGGTGACGGCGAGGAGGACAACGAGCCCACCGGCATGTTTGTCTCCAACGGCGAACGCATCAAGCCGGATCAGTACGGTAATCCTACCAATCTGATCGGCGCGCGTGGCTTCTTCACCGAGCAGCACGGCGACAACAACCTGTTCGAGTTCCACCACAACTAGGCGCGCGAACATCGTCTGGTACTCGTAAGTACTTTGGCGCTGCCGGTCCCCCAGGGGGACCGGCAGCTTTTTCTCGCGATAGCCGGAAACCCAATCAAAGTGTGCGGGTGACTTTTGTCAAATGTGGGGGGTTATCAGGATCGAGCCCGCCGGCGCGCGCGGCCGCCTCAATTGCAAGATAGGCGGGCAGCAACATGGCGATGGGATCGCAAATCGGATGATCGTCGCCGATCCACGGCAATGTGCATCCCGCACCGCCCACGCAGAACAGGCTTTCTTGCACCTCGGTCAGGTCTCGCGCCAGCGCGCCGCTGGAGTCCGCAGTCTCGTCATTCTGTCGAAAAATGAGAACAGGCGTGGACGGATTGATTGCGGCGCGTGGGCCGTGGCGCAACTCCGCGCTGCTAAACCCTAGACCTGGAATGCGAAGAGTCTCCGTGATTTTCAACGCGATCTCGCGCGCGGGACCGAAGCTGTAGCCGCGCCCCGCCGTGAACGCCGCCGGTGCAGTTGTCAGTGCTGCCTGCCAGTCGTACCAGTCGCAGGCGAGGGCCTCGCGAAAGCGCGAGGGCATTCGGCGCAGCGCGTCCGACAACGCTTCATCGCGGCCTAGCGCGGCCACGATCTGCCCGCCCGCCATCATGGAGAGCGCCACGGTTTTTGTTGCGGCCACCGCACGCTCGCGCCCAGCGTGGATCGGCAGCACAAGTTCGGACACGTCCGCTAGCGGCGAATTTTCGTCGTTGAGAATGGCGAGGGTGAGTGCGCCCAATTCGCGCGCCGCGTTGGTTGAAGTCACCAGATCCGGACTGCGGCCGGATTGCGAGATAACAATGAACAAGGCATCGCGCATGTCCGGCTTCGCATCATAGGCAGTGAACACCGAAGGCGCCGCCGCCGACGTGAGCAGGCCCAACTTCGTTTCGACGAGGTACCGCAGAAATACACCGACATGGCCGGAGCTGCCGCGTCCACAGAGGACAACGAGCCGCGGCGCATAATCGGAAATCCGCTGCACCAAATGGGCGACGATATCCGAATTGGAAAGAAGGCGTTCGGCGCCATCGGGAACTTCCGCGATCTCCTGCGCCATCGCGCTTTGCGGCCGCTCAGTCATGACGTGCGATGTCCGCTATAGCCAGACGCAGATTTCCCTCGCGCCGCGCGAGGGCAGCCGACGCGTTCGCTGCATCTGCGCCGAGCCCAAGCAGGACCGCCAGCTTCAGGTCGCCGTCGGCCTGCTCCACGAAACGAGAAGCTTCCGCTTCATTGCAGCCCACGATTTCGCGGACAATCGCTTCTGCGCGGCGGCGCAATTTCGCGTTGGTCGCGCGCATGTGCACCATCAGCCCGCGATACACGCGCCCCAACTTCACCATCAGCGCAGTGGAGAAAAGGTTCAGCACAATCTTCTGCGCCGTGCCGGCCTTCATGCGGGTAGAACCGGCAATCGCCTCCGCACCGGTCTTGATGAGAATCGGATGTTTAGCCACCGCAAGCAGCGGCGCGCCGGGATTGCTTGCGATCGCAATGGTGACCGCACCCGCTCCGCCCGCCTCGCGCAACGCCCCGATGGTGTATGGGGTCGTGCCGCTTGCCGCGACGCCGATCACCACATCATCTGGACCAACGCTCCCGTCTGCGGCAGCACGCGCGCCCTCGACCTCACTGTCCTCCGCGCCCTCCACGCTCTGGACCAGCGCGCCGAAACCGCCGGCCATGAGGAACAACAGCCGTTCCGGTGGCCAGTCGAAGGTGGGCGTGAGTTCCGTTCCGTCCTGGACGCCGATGCGGCCAGAGGTGCCCGCGCCGACGTAAATCAGGCGTCCGCTGTGCCCCAGCGCGGACGCGGCATCCTCTACCGCGGCCGCAATATCGCTAAGCACCGGCCGAACGGCAGCCACCGCGGCCAGCTGGCCCTCGTACATGGCCGCCAGCATGTCCTTGATGGGCCAGCTGTCGAGATCGACATAACGGGCGCTGACCCGTTCGGTCAGCATTCGCACGTTGTCTTCCGGTTTTGTCATGGTAACGCCCATTGGGCCGCTTCGGTCGTTCAAATAGAGTAAACCTCTCTTCAATCTGGCGGAATGCGCCGATGGTTCAGAAAGACAACGCTCGGCAGGCCGTTCTTGCCGAGCGGATTTTTGACGGGTCCCACTGGCATCAGCGGGCCGCGGTGCTGATTGACGATCGCCGGGTGCTTGAACTCTGTGCGGCGGGCGCCGTTCCGCCCGATTGCGAAACGCGCACACTTCCAGCCGGTGCCATTCTTGCGCCCGGCTTCATAGATTTGCAGGTGAATGGCGGCGGTGGCGTCCTGCTGAACGACAATCCCGCGCCGGAGGCAATGCGGGCGATTGCGAAGGCGCACCGCCGCTTCGGCACGACGGCGTTGCTTCCCACTTTCATTACGGACACACGCGAGAAGACCATTGCAGTGATTACCGCGGCGAAGAAAGCGGTGGGAAGCGATGGCGTGCTCGGGCTGCATCTGGAGGGGCCGTTCCTCAATCCTGGGCGCGCTGGTGTTCATCGCAAAGATCATATCGCGCAAGCGGAAATGGCCGATCTGGAGTGGCTCCTCGCGCTGTCCGATGCTGGCCGGTTGGTGATGACACTGGCGCCCGAATGCGTGCCGCCGGAATTCATTCGCGCCCTTGTCTCTCGCGGCATTCGCGTTTGCGCCGGTCACAGCGAAGCCAATGCCGAGACGATGCACAACGCCATTGCCGAAGGACTCACAGGAGTCACGCATCTCTTCAATGCCATGCCGCCGTTTGCCGGGCGCGCACCGGGTATTATCGGCGTGGCGCTATCGGACTCGCATCTCATCGCCGGTATCATAATGGACGGGGTTCATGTCGATCCCGTGTCGGTACGCGCGGCCTTTGCAGCGAAAGGCGCAGACGGAATCACGCTCGTCACCGACGCCATGCCGACAGTTGGCGCAAGCTCCTCTCGATTCAATCTGTTGGGCACGAATATCACTTTCCGCGATGGCAGGCTTGTCACGGACGATGGTACGCTCGCCGGCGCGCATCTCGATATGGCGTCCGCCGTTCGCAACGCGGTGCAACTGGCGCACATCCCCCTGGAACACGCGCTCACATCGGCCTCACGCACACCAGCACGTTTTCTCGGAATTGACCACGAATGCGGCGCGCTCGTTCCCGGCGCCCGCGCCGATCTTGTGGCGCTATCGCGCGAACTCACTGTGCTGGCAACGTGGACCGCCGGCGAGCGCGAAGACGCGACCTGATCAGGCGGTTTCCTGTGCTTCCATCACAGCAACCGTCGCGGTGCGGTCGAGTTTGCCCCATCCCACCACGGCGCCCTTCAGCGCAGTGAAAATAGAGCGCACCACCACGTAGTACATCAGTTGCCGATAACCGAAGCGCTGCAGTGGAAGGCTCCACAGAAGCCGCTTCTGTTCCTTGCCTTCGACAAGGAACCCGAAACCGGCAGCCGCCATGTCGAGCACCACGAACAGTCCGTAATACAGCCCGACCTTGATCAGGCTGTCATTGTTGAATTCCGCGCCATGCTCCAGGTACGCCGCGCCCTGCCACGTCAGCTGCCACAGCAGCATGAGATCGGCCACCGGCGCGAGCGCAGTGAGCACAATCTGGAACAGCCAGACTTGCGGGAGCGCCACCATTCCGAGCGCGCCATAACGGCGATTGAATGTCAGGCTGCGGTACTTCCACAGGCACTGCAAGGTGCCATACGCCCAGCGGAAACGTTGGCGTGCTAGCCCACGGAAGGTCGCCGGCGCTTCTGTCCAGGCCACCGCTGAACTGTCGAACAGCACGCGATAGCCGGCGCGCTGCAGCGCGATGGTGAGATCCTGATCCTCCGCCACGGTGTCGCTGGGGAATCCGCCAAGCTGCTCGACAGCCTGGCGCCGCCACGCGCCAATCGCGCCCGGAACAACGGTAAGGGTGCCGAGCGCCGCCAGCGCACGGCGCTCCAGATTTTGCGCCCCGATATATTCCAGCGCCTGCCAGCGGGTGATCATGTTGATGCGGTTGCCCACCTTGGCGTTGCCGGCCACCGCGCCGATTTCCGGATCGGCAAACCAGCGCACCAGCCGCGCAATCGCATCGCGCCTGAAAATGGTGTCCGCATCCAGCGCTACGACCACGTCGCCTTGCGCGCGCGAGAGGCCCGCATTCAGCGCATGTGCCTTGCCGGCATTAGGAAGGCTCAGCAAGGTCACGCGGGGCTCTTCGGAGAAATGCGCGGTCAGTACGCCGAAGGTGTCATCCTTCGAGCCGTCGTCGATCACGATCACTTCCAGATTGCGGTGTGTGCTTTCCAGAATGCGCCGTACGGAACGCGCGATCACCCGCTCTTCATTGTAGGCAGGAATGACGACCGACACGCACAAATCTTCCGAAATCGGCGCCGCCTTCGCCTGGCGGCTGTCATTGTGAAGGTTGCGCAGCGCGAGGATGACAAGAAACAGCACGCGCCCGATGCCGAGCCAGATGGCGAGCAGGAAAGCCCAGTGCAGCAGCCGGCCGAATTTCGACAGTGCGTAAAAGACCACGCGATCCGCGAACAAGGACATATTGTCCGCGAGCGGCGGCATCGCCTGATCGCGGGTAAAGCCCACTAGCGCGGAAACCGGCACGAAGCGATAGCCCTGCGCCCTCAGCTTCTCTATGAGAATCGGGAGCGCCTCGACTGTCTGCTCGCGGTCGCCGCCGGCATCGTGGAACAGGATGATGTTGCGCGGCGAATTGGGCTTTGCCTCGTGCACCTGCTTGAGCGCGCGGGCGACGATCTTGTCCACGCCCGGCAGTTCCCAGTCCACGGGATCGACATGCTCGCCCACGGTGATGTAGCCCAAATCCTGCGCCACCTGCACCGGCACGATCTGGTCTTCGTCGGTCGGCTCGGCATCGCCCAGATAAGGCGGACGGAAAAGACGCATGGAACGGCCGGTGAGCGCCTGGAACAGCCGCTGCGTCGCGTTCAGCTCCAGCTCAACCACACGGTCCGGCGTTTCCGAAAGATTGGGATGGGTAAAAGTGTGGTTCCCCACTTCATGGCCTTCATCCACCATCTGCTGCACAAGTTCCGGGTAGGCTTCGGCATTGCTGCCGATAACGAAGAATGTCGCCGGCACGTGTTCGGTGCGCAAAATATCGAGAATGGCAGGCGTCCATTCCGGATCGGGACCGTCATCGAAGGTGAGCGCAACGGTTTTCTTCGCCGCGCCGAACTGGCGGATCACATAGCCCGTGGGCAACTTGGTGTAGGTCTCGTCGTCGATATCGCCCGTGTCTTTTTCCGTTTCGAACGTGCGCGCGCCCGCTTGCGGCTGTGCTTCCACCCGCAGCAACTCGCCCGCGCCCTCAAAATCGATGTCTTCGATAATTGGGATATCGCGTAGCGGGGTGGGCGCAGGCGAATCGTAGGGCCGTCCCACCACCGACCAGATGGACGGGTCTTCGCTTCCCAAACGCCACACCGCATACCCAGCTGGTTTGTAGACGTCGGCCGCGTGAATCTGGTTGTAGGCCGTCACACCATCCAGCAGCCACACATCGTGGCGGGTGTTGTCTTCCTCCACATAGGAAAAGTGCGGGTTGTTGGTCTGTGGATCGAACTGGACCGTGGCGTCTGAGTCGTGCGCCGCAATCACCGCTTCCTCGAACGAGAGGCTGTCCACATCGTCCGAGTTCCAGTCATAGGCGTAGCTGCCCAGTGCCACGATCGTGCGATCCGGCGACAACACCTCCATGCGTTTGTCGAGCAGATTCTCAAACCAGGACTGACCGGCTATGCTTCCCGGCGCGCCATGCGAAGCGTGCTCGTCATAAGCCATGAGCATGGTGTAATCGACATCGCGCGCGAATTCGGCGAACGGCCATTTGTCGTTGGCGAAGGGCGCCGCCGCGGCCACCGTCCAGCCATGCGGCGTGAAAGATATACGCAGCTCCTTCAGAAATAGCCCAAGGTCCGGTAGCGAAGTATCGGGCAGGGATTCAAAGTCCACCACGATGCCTTGCAATTTGCGCATCGCGAGATAGGACGAGAGCTGGCCGATCAGTTGTGCGCGGCGCGCGGGATCGGCGAGCAGGGCCGCCATGCCGGGGCCATCCCATTTGCCGAGAGTCGAATTCTGGATAACGGGCAGAATGGCGATCTTCGGCCGCTTGCGGATCAGCAGATCGACTTTCTTGCTGTAGGCGTCCTTCAGCGTGAGGTTTGGCCCTTGCAGGCTGAGCCAGGTGGGCACTACCCAGTCGAGCGTTGGCAATGCGACGCGCAGCGAATCGTAAGCAGATGGTTCCCAGTTCGGATAGAAGGCAATGGAAAGCGGACGTCCGGCCGGCTTTACCTTGGCGCTGGCATGGACGCGGGCAGCACGCTGGCGCGCGGCGATCCGCTTCAGCAGCATCTTCAGTCGCTTGGCGCGCGCTTCTGCGGCCAGCTGCTCGGCGGAGCGCATCAGGCTCGGCTCGGCCGCGGTTTTTTCCAGCGTCTGCACGCGAATGGCGCTGATCTCGCCAGGCAACTTCGCCGCGTTCATTCGCGACGGCGCCCACAGGGTGACGGCGAACACGCCACCCAGTAGAATCGTCAGCGCCGCGATTAGCCAGCCGATCGACGTCACGCGAGCCGCGCGCCGCCCGGTGCGGTCCTGGAAAATGGGTTTTGTCACGGTGGTCCCTTCGGCGCTCTAGATACCGCATGCCCCACACGCGAGGCAATTTGCAGAAACACCGCAAGCCCGAAGGGCAGTCGCAAGGGCCGGCCTATGCCACTGCTGCGGTTATGGGGCTGGGGTTTGTCTTTTCAATGGCAGCGAACCTGCCGGGGACGTTGTCTTACGATTCTGTAATCCAGCTGCTGGAGGGGCGGACTGGGGTTTACAGCGGTTGGCACCCGCCAGTGATGTCCTGGCTTCTGGGGCTGTCGGATTGGGCGATGCCTGGGGCGGCGCTGTTCGTGGTGGCGACGGCGCTGCTGTTCTTTGCCAGCCTGCTGTCGCTGCTGTGGCTCGTGCCACGGGTCTCATGGATAGCGCCCGTGGTGGCGGCGCTCTGCATGCTTTCGCCGCAGGTCGTGCTTTATCAGGGGATCGTCTGGAAGGACGTGCTGTTCACGAACGGCGCTGTCGCCGCGTTTGTGACTCTCGCCCATCTTTCCTCGCGCTGGGCAAATCCGCGCGCGCGATACGTGCTGATCGCAATCGCAGTTCTTTGCCTGAGTCTCGCGTCGCTCGCGCGACAGAACGGGATTGTGCTGCTGCCGTTCGGCGCCTTCGCGCTTGGTTGGATTGCGCGGCGAAGCGGGCGGACCATCTGTCAGGTGTGGACCGCCGCGGGCGCGTTCTGCGCTTTCGTGATCGTGCTGACGGTGGGCGCGAGCGCGCTGTTTGCGCTACGCACGGCGCCGGAGCGCGGCACTGCCAAGGAAATTCGCATTCTCGAATTATATGATCTTAGCGGCGCCTTGGCGCGGGCACCCGATCTGCCATTGCCGGACCTCGCACGACACGATCCCGCGCTGCTTGCCTTCATGCGGAGCGACGGAAGCACACTCTACTCGCCCGTCCGAAGCGATACGCTGGCGCGTTCGCAACGGCTGCAAACGGCACTAGGACGCGCGGCGGACAATATTCTGCACCGGCCATGGTTCGATTTCGTGCTGCGTCATCCGGCGCTCTATCTGCGAGAGCGGGCACAGGTGTTTCGCTGGGTGTTTCTCACGCCGGATATTTCGCGGTGCGTGCCGTATGTGGTGGGTTTTCGCGGACCACCACAGGTGCTGAACGAACTTCACATGCGGCAGCGCTTCTCGTGGCGCGACCAGCACATGGACGATTACGGCCGGGTGCTGATGCACACGCCGCTGTTCTCGCATGTCACGTTTCTGCTGTTAGCGATATTTGAAATCGTATTCCTGCTGTGGCGGCGCGGCATACCTGACATCGTATTCGTCTCGATGCTGTTGGGCTCGATGATTTTTTGTGCCAGTTTCTTCTTCATCTCGCTCGCCTGCGACTACCGGTACTTCTATGTGCTCGATCTGTCCGCGCTCACCACACTCATCTACATCGCGCTGTATCCTGCCGGGCCTTTTCTTTTCCCCCGTTCTCCATCACCAATGCTAGCCGAAGGGCAGGGCACATGAGCAGCATTGCCGCGACCGCCGCCGCACCGGCGCGCGGCCATCTTCTCAAAATTCTCGGCGTGACGTTCGGCGTGGCCGTTGCCGTCGGCCAGATCATCGGCTCCGGCATCCTGCGCGCGCCCAGCGTCATTGCCGGTGAGGTGCCCGGCATTGCGCTGATCCTTGGCCTGTGGGCGTTGGGCGCGGTTCAGGTGTGGCTCGCGGCCAATCTCAACGCCGAGCTCGGCACGGCGCTGCCGCGCACCGGTGGCGGCTACAATTATGTGCGCCGTGCCATGGGCGATGTGTTTGGCCTCGTGGTTGGCTGGACCGACTGGCTGGCCAACATGGCCGGTGCCGCAGCGGCCTCGGTGTCGTTCGCCGAGTTTCTGCCGCTGCTCGTGCCCGCGGCGGCAACGCACAAGATTGCGGTCGCGCTGTCGCTGCAGATCGCGTTGTACGCGGCGAACATCACCGGCTTGCGCGAAGGTCGCGCGGTGCAGGAGCTGACGAGCTTCGTCAAAGCGGCTATGCTGCTCGTGTTCATTCTCGTGGCCGTGTTCATCGTCGCGCCCGAAGAACCGAAAACGGTGCTGTCATCGCCGGTGGCGTTCCAGTGGGCCAACCTCATTCTCGCCTATCAGCTGATCATGGGCGCCTATGCCGGCTGGAACACGCCGCTCTACTTCGCGGCCGAAAATGAAGCGCCGGAGAAGAGCATCCCCCGCGCGCTGTTTATCGGAATAGCTCTGACAGCCGTACTCTATCTCGGCGTGAATTGGGCACTGCTGCATGCCCTCTCGCCTGCCGGCGTCGCCGCGTCGCCCTTGCCCTTTTCTGTGGTGCTCAAACAGATTGGTGGCGGCATTCCCGCGATGCTGTTCGCGCTCACCGCACTGATCACCGTCGCCAGCTGTTCCAACGCCTGCATCATGGCGGCGCCCCGCGTTCTGTTTGCGCTCGCCCGAGACAGTCTGCTGCCCAACGCCATCACCCGCGTGAACACCGGCGGCAGCCCCACGGTGGCATACGTGATGACCGCCGCAGGCACGCTGGCGCTCGCGGCCAGCGGCACCTTCGCGCTGGTGTTCGGCCTCATCGCCACATTGAACGCGGCGAGCGGATTTCTGGTCGACATCGCGTATTGGGTGCTGCGAATGAAGGAGCCACAGCTGCCGCGGCCATTCCGTGCCATCGGCTATCCGGTGCTACCGCTGATTCCCGTGCTGGTGGATGGCGGGCTGGTCGTGCTGTTCACCACGGCCGATTACACTGGCGGATTGGTTGCGCTCGGGCTCGGGCTGGTGTGCATTCCCTTCGCCATCATCGCCCATCGCGCCCGCAAAGCCGCCGCTGTCGCATAACGACCACAAATGAGGGGATTGCCGAATCGCTGCGGGATGGATTCAATACGGGGCGCGTTAGCGTGTTTGTCGCCGAGCCCGGAAAGTCAGCGCACTTCTGGGGGAAAGGGAACTCATATGATGAACAGAAAATTGAAAGCAGCCGTTGCGGCCTGCGCCGCCGGGTTGATGGCCTCGACGGCGGTCCTGCCCGCCGAGGCGCAGAACTATCCATCGGATGTGGCCCCACCGCAGGGGCAGTACGCCGAACCGCCGCAGGGCTATGAGCAGGGCGGGGACTATGACGACCAGGCTCAACAGCAGGATGAAGCCTATGCCCAAGCCTATTCCCAATGGGCGGCACGGAATTGCGTCAGTCAGGCCAACAATACCGCCGCCGGCGCATTGATCGGCGGAATTTTGGGTGCCGGAATCGGCGCCGCTGTCAGCCGCAATGCCGGGAGAGGTGCGCTGGTGGGCGGGGCAATCGGCGCGGGCACCGGCGCTGTCGCTGGAGCCTCATCGGCTGGCGGTTGTCCGCAAGGCTATGTCGTCGCCGCGGGCGCCCCCGCCTTTGTCTATGCCGGTGGGCCGTACGTCACCTACGCACCAGCCTGGTACAATCCGTGGGCGTGGGTCGGCGGCCGCTGGGTTTATCACCCGTACCGTCACTGGTATTGGGCGCATCGGGCCTATTGGCGTCCAGGCTGGCGCGGACGGGCGCCCCGTTGGCGCCGCCGCTGGTAGCCGGCGCGTCAGTCAGAACACGGAAGCCGCCTTCGGGCGGCTTCTTTTTTGCCGTTGCCGATCCGAATTTCCGACTCTGCTTGGGGAAATAAAGACAACCGCCCTACCCCGACATTCTCCCTGCAAAGGGCAGGGCGGCTCTCAAGTGCGGTCCACTATCGCGGAAGAGACTATCAGACCAATGGTCCCGCACTGCGATACGCGCGCCGCATCAGCGGAGGAGCATTAACGGTTCGCGCGCTTTGCCACGCAGGGTGGGAACGCGATGTCCGGCAATCGGTTGCAGACGGCCAGCAGAAAGTTAGTTGGTCTTGAGCCACACGATATCCCAGCTTTCGCGACGCTCCACGAAGCCGGTGATGTGGCCTTGCGCATCACGTTGGAAAATTTTGCGAATGCGCGGATCTCCGGGAATGAAGAACACGTCGGGTGCTTCCATCTTCCACACCGCCGGCTTGCGGCCGTTGCGGGTGCCGGTGAGTGCGCCATTGCTGACACTCAATGTGTACGTCGGCTCCGAATTTTTCAGCCGGAAGGTGCCCGCATATTGTGCGAGGCGCTCGGCAGCCATGATGACTGACGGCGGGTCCGCGCGCTCGGCCAGCACCTGCCCCGCGATCTGTTTCCAGCCGCTGCTGCGCTTCTTCCATACCGTGTTAGTGAGATAGCTCGCGTGGATGGTCTGGCCGTAATAGTGCTCGACCTCATTCTGGCGGAACAGGGCCACCGCCGTGTCGCCATCTTCGCTGTACGAAAGAATTTCGATCCTGATCGTACCGGAAAGGCCCTTCGGCAATGGCTTAATTTCCTTCAGCAGTGCCGCCTTGCCTTTGTAGCTGCCGTCCTCTTCGGCGTAGATCACACTGGGGTCGAGATATTTGTCCCAAACGGAGGCATTGCCGGGCACAAGGGCATCCGCCATTTTCTGCTCATATTGCGTAAGCAGCACGCGATCGTCGGCCAATGCGGGCGCGGCTGCCAATGCCAGCAAGAGAATGATTGCTTTTTGCATGATGCCCCCGGGTTTTTCGGAAAGTACCTCAGCAGCGAGCAGCAGCACTTCGAGTCCGTGTGAGCTTGGGGCGAACGCGCGGCAGATAAGCAGCCCTTACTGAAGCGGCTCGAGCGTCACCCGGTCGAGGCCGCACTCGTTATCGCCCTGCTCCGTCCGGTTGACGAACTTGATCGTGGTTTTGCTGCTGCTGGCTGTAAATGTCAGCGAAAAGGCCTTCCAGTTTAGATCGTTCGAAGTGTTGTCGTCATTGGTGAATATGCCTTGGCTGGCTGTGCCGATGAACACTTCGACGGAACTGGGCAACGGGTAATTGAAATAAGAATCATCCTGGTTGCCGAGATAGAAGCTCAGCCGGTACGCCGCGCCTGCCGTGGTGGGCACCGTTTGCTTGACGCCGACGGCACCCACATTGCTCGGCCCGCTGAGATCCGCACTTTGCCTCCCTCCTGCAGGCGAAAAATGTAACGCGCCGTTCTCCTCGCTGTACTTCGTGCCGAGAAGGCTGATTCCCAAATCGCCGCGCCTCGCTCCGGTCACCACCCATCCGGGTAATTTGTCGCCCACATGGAATATTTGCAGGTGCTCGTCCCGTGGCACCTTCGGGCTTCCGAAGCCGCCATTGACGATCAGATTTGTGGCCGAAGCGGCAGTCGCGAGACCGCAGATTGCCGTTACCATGATGAGAATAGAAAATTCGCGCATTGCCGCTCCCCGATCAAAACGACACCGGAGCATAGCACACCCTAACGCGGCCGGTACTATGGGCACGCCGCCGCCCGGAGGGCGCCATTCACAGGGCACATCGAAGTGGCGAGATGTTTGCCAAGCTGGCATGTTGCCCCGATGGACGATCTGCCTCGCTACAATAGTGCGGTGTCACGCGATCCGCGGATTGAGGCCTGGTATTCCGTCACCGACCCGCATCGCCTGATGACACGGGTATGGTTTGAGCGCATGCGCGACTGCGGCCCCGACGTGCGTGAGCTGCTGCACGACGGATGCCTGATCGCGTGTGTGGAAGACGCGCCATTTGGCTACGTCAATGCCTTCAAGGCGCATGCGGCCGTCGGTTTCTACTACGGCGCGATGCTGGCGGATCCTGCCGGTCTGCTCGAAGGGACCGGCAAGCGCATGCGGCACGTAAAACTCCGCCCGGGCGAACCATTGAACGCCAAGGCACTGGGCGATTTAATCGCCCTCGCCTATGCCGACATCCACCAGCGCCTTCGCAGAACCTGGAAACGAGAGGCTAATGGGCATGGGCGCTGAATATCTCTGGAACGACATGCTGAACGAATTCCGCGCGCTCGGCGGCGTGGCGGAGAACATCCGCATCGGACACGGGCCGTTCGGCCGCGGCCTCTTTCCCATCGATCCGAAACAGCCGGTATCTATCTTCATTCCGGAAGGCCTGCTGGTCCCGCTGGAGGACGTCTATTTTGAAAACGACACGTTCCGCGTCCATTCGCGCTCGCCGATCAGCGCTCGCGGGCGAGCGTTCCTCGAGCAATACGAGCGGGATTTTGCATGGGGAATCGCGCGCGGGGAGGTCGAGCGGCTCCTCTCCGCGATGATCGCGCTGCCGGAACACGTGCGGGCGTTCGCCACAGACAAGCTGGGGCTGGGGCGCTTCTTCATTCCGGTCGTTCCTGGGCTGGTGCGAAAATGGTTTTTCGACAGCAGGGGAATCCGGTCGGGCAGTGGCAATGTCGTCATGCCCATCATCGAGCTCGCCAATCACGGCGGCTCGGCCGATTACATCAGCCGGTCGGGGGTTTCCTTGAGCGGCACCTTCGATGGTGAAATTCTCGTCCGGTATACGACCCCGAGCGATCCGTACGGAATGTTCATCAACTGGATGTTCGCGCCCAGAGAGCCCACTGCGTTCAGCATTCCCATCCAGGGGGAATATGCCGGCCGGGACTTCCAGATCAAACGGGAGTTTGAGGACGAGGATCTCCCTTTCGTGCCAAAGGTCTCGCTGGATGAAGATCGCGTCGTCGTCAGCTATCTGCTTCTTGGCCATCAGCGAAATCCCCGCGTGCCGAAGGGGGCTTTTCGCAAGGCACTGGGATTCCTAAAGCTGGACGATCTCGACGAGGTCTACGATGTCATTCAGATGGCGAACCGGGAGAACTTTCTGGATTTGCTGCGGGTGCTGGAGGGGCTCGATCGGCCGGGCGCAACGATCCTGAGGACGCTCGCGATCAATCAACTTGCGGCACTTTCCGGGCATTACGGTATTCGAACCATCTGAGCACGAAGAACCGGAAAACCGATAGCAATCAGCGCTGCGCCGCGCTCACCCGCCAGACGGTGTTTCCCACATCGTCGGCAATGAGCAATGCGCCGGTCTTGTCGAGCGCCACGCCGACGGGGCGTCCATGCACGGTCTTGTGGTCTTTCGCCAGGAAGCCGGTGACCACAGGGATCGGCTTGCCCGTGGGGCGGCCGTTCGTGAACGGCACGAAGATCACCTGATAGCCGTTCAGCGGATCGCGGTCCCAGCTGCCGTGCTCGCCGACGAAAGCGCCGTCGGCGAATGCCGGCGAAAGCGTTTCCCCTTTGCTGAACGCCACGCCCAGCGTTGCCACGTGTGAGCTGAGGCCGTAGTCGGGCCTGATGGCTTTGGCCACCATGTCCGGCCGTTGCGGATGCACGCGAATATCCACGTGCTGGCCCCAATAGCTGTAAGGCCAGCCGTAAAATGCGCCGTCCTTCACCGATGTCAGATAGTCGGGAACGAGATCGGGGCCGATCTCGTCGCGCTCGTTGACCACCGCGAACAACCGGCCTGTCTGTGGCTGGATGGCGAGGTTGGTGGGATTGCGCGTACCGGAAGCATAGATGCGCTTTGCACCGGTCTTGCGATCGACTTCGTAGATGGCCGCGCGACCCGCCTCAACCTCCATGCCGTTCTCGGTGATGTTGCTGTTGGAGCCGACCCCAACATAGAGCTTGGAGCCGTCCAGGCTTGCGACCAGCGCCTTGGTCCAGTGATGATCGATGGGCCCGGCCGGCAAATCTGTCAGCATGCTGCCCGGCCCGGCGATGTGCGTCGCGCCGGCCGTGTAATGGAAAGCGAGGATTGCGTCGGTGTTCGCCACATAAAGCGTGTCGCCCACCAGGGCTACGCCATAAGGCGAGTGCAGATGATCGATAAACACCGTCTTCAGTTCCGGCGTCCCATCGCCGTTGGTGTCGCGCAGCAAGGTGATGCGGTTGCCGCCCTTGGCGCCCGCGCCGGCGCGCGCTTTCACCTTCCCCTGGATGTAATCCTTCGGACGGAACGGCTCGGTGCCGGGACTATTGCTTTCGACAACAAGGATATCGCTGTTGGGCAGCATGTAGACGATGCGCGGATGCTGCAGGCCGGTCGCTATGGTTTGGATCTTGAGTCCTGCCGCAACAGTCGGAGTCTCGCCCGGTTTCCAGCCAACTGCCTCAGGTACGCTCATCGGCGGCACCAGGTATTGGTGCGGCTCGGGCAGATAAGGATTGGGGCCATACTGGCGCGCCGGGTCGCCGCCCTTTCCGTCGCATGCTGCAAGCGCAGCGAGCGCAAGAAGTGCGAAGCTTGCACGAAGCACTGCGGCGCTCATGGCCGCTCTCCCACAACGGGTGCACGAAGGGTTGTCACGGTCCAACCGCGAAAGCCAACAACCAGCAGCAGGATGGTGACAATGAGGGAGATGAGGATTCCCTGCGGCACCACCGAAGTCCAAGCGTCGCGGCTGTGCACGAAGACATTCAGCAACGAGAGCAAAGCCGCCAGGGCGACAAGAATGAAATCTGGCCAACGGATCCGGCCCACGCGTCCCGTCAGGAAATCGATCGCCAGCAGAATGGTCGCGAGCAGCGCAAGCAGAAGGCCGGCGACGATCAGCCAGGCGGAGAAGTTCGCCCACTGCATGAGCGACGTTCTGTAATACATCACGTCCGTGACGAAAGCGGCGATCAGCAGGATCGCGCCCGCGCCGATAAAGCCGGGATGGAGCAGGGCCGGCACGTAGCCGTCGGATTTTCTCATCGTTCCCTCCGCTGAATCGTTCAGCCGGCTGAGAAACCCAGCACCTCTATTGGCAATTTAACGTGGATGTTACGCATCCGGTCCCGCGCACATCATTCGATAGAACAACGTTGGCGGAGAGAAAAAAAGCCCCAAGGTCTTTCGTGCGCTCTGCGCCCAAAATCATGGCGAACCAGGCGCAATTGTTCAGCTGGGCGGGGCGAAGACATAGCGCTCGATGTAGGGGTAATCCTCGCGGCGCCACAGATCGATGAACTGAATCCATTTCCCGGCCCTTCGCGCGTCTTCGCCCGGTACTGCATCGTCCATCCGCCGCGAGCTGAGGCTCAGCACCACGCCGTTCTTCAGCCAGATGTCGCCATCTTTTCCCCGCGCAGCGCCGCCATGAAGCGCGCGATCTTCTTCCGTGCGGTATTCCTCGTGGCCGGTCAGCCAGCCATCGGCGGCGAGCTTGGTGCGCAGTGTGGCGTCCGCCTGTTCCAGCTCGGTACGTGAAACCGGGCGCGGCGAAAGCCCCACATTCACCGACTCGATTCGGCTTGCGTCGTGCGTGTAGGGCGAGACGAAATAATAACGGCAATTGCGCAAGGTGAGCGTGGTGCCTGGAATGTGAAAATCGAACACGCCGCCCGCGCCGATGGCGCTGGTAATGGGCGCGCGCGTGGCGATGTCCAGCTTCAGGCTCGATTGGCTGGCCATTTCGGCGAAACTCATGCCGGGCGCCGCCACCAGTGTGCCCTGCGAGGGCGCGAGCGGTTCATTCGCTGAGTTGTCCGGCGTGACGGTGCTGAATGCTCCGTTGAGGATCGCCGCCGGTATCGCCACCGCGGTGCCGGCCGCCATCAATCCCCAGATCACGAAGACGATGATGTTCTGCGCGTTCAACGCGGAGCGGATTGCGGGCACATTCTCATTGCCGATCTGGCGTTGAAACCCGAGCACCGCGGCCGCCATCAGCGGGATGGCGGAGAAGGCGAACACGAACAACAGCCCAATCATCAGCGCCAGAATGGGATAGCGCAGCGGTGCCGGATCGCGAATGAGGCCGGAGCCTTGCAGGATGTTGCCGCCCCAGCCAACGATCAGCAGCGCGGCGAACGACCCGCCGCAGAGAAATGCGAAAATGCGTGTGCTGGGCATAGCCTGCATCCCCCGACAAGCGGCCAGCATATGCCTTTGCCCAGCGCACGTCGCGGAGCAGGTAAGCCCGTCCAAATTCAATCGGAGCCTTGCCGTGCCGCTGCGGGTGTAAGCGGCGTTGCGGATAGAGGGAGGGGCGCGACCGGGTGGGTGTGCTGCAGCCCGCCCGGTCAAAACCCCCACCATCGACGCAACACCGGGGGGGAACAGGTGGCGCCGCGTCTTCCCCGAATAGCGGGATCGTAATTAAGCCCAGAGACGCGCCGCGGGCAAGATGCCAAGGCGCGCGCCGCACGCTCACCTGCCATTCGCCGAGTGAGTTGATCGTTCCGTGTTGGAGGAAAGTGTCGCGCTATTTCTTCTCAGGTACCAGGCGCAGCCTGCCGGACCAGTCTTCCTTCTTGCCAGTTTGATCGGTGCAGGAACCTGTCGACTTGGCAGGATCCTGGACGTTCAACGCACACGTCTCTTTTGTGGTCAACGGATGCATGTTGGTGATCGTGAATTGCAGATTGTTGCCCGCGCATTTCACGTCGGTGATATCGCCGCTGGCCATGGCGGGAATCGTCATGTCGTGGGCGGAGTAACTGCCGTGTTCGAAATCGGCCGACACGCTGTCCCCGATCTGCTTGCCGCCGCTTTCGATTGAGCCCCGCCAGGCGGAATACTTGCCGCAGACCGGCGCCCCGGCGGCGCTAGCGGCCAGTAGCGCCGCCAATAATGGCAATGCGACTTTCATCTAGAAATTCCCCATAGCAGTTAGGTCCGGCAAGACAATTTCGGCCAAACCGGACTCCATGGGAGCCCTTACGCGCCGCTTGCCGGGTGTGAACGCGCCAAAAGATAAAACGCTGCAGCATGGGTGATCGTCCACAACGGCACCGAATGCTGACGCTTGGTCCAATTCATGGCAAGCCGAATTCAAATCCGGATTCAAATTTTCTTGGCGACTTTGTGTATCGTGTCATGAATTCGCTAGAGGTAGTTCTTAAGCGCCTTCTTGTCGAGCTTAGACGCTGGCAAGAGAGTCGATAGTGCTTCTCGTCGACCACCTTTATGAGTTCGTCCTGCACTGTGAGCTCAAATAACGCAATCCGATTATCCGCCATAAATTGCGCGGAAATCGCACGACACCTGATGCCGGGATAATGTTGTTCGCACCATGCGATATCCTGCTTGGCCTGCACGACGCCAAGCTTGTCTTTGCCACCCTTCGCTTGGACAGGAATTGCGTAGTGACAACCTCGTTTGTCGATCCCAAAATACAGCTCGTCAATTTCGATTTGCCCCATCCCCTTGACTGTCGTGCGCAGATGATTCTGCAGGCTGTAAGTTGCGATCCCTAGGAAGATATCGAGCAGGCGATTGTACCGGATTAGCGCAAGCAGTGCTTGCTCATCGTTCATTCTGTACGCGCGGATTATCTCAGGCGTTGCATCCGGTATCGCGATGGTCTGCAGTTCTTCTCGAGGCAATACACGGTTCATTTTTCCGAGTTTGAAGCGGTACTTCGCCCGCCCAGCCAGCTCAATTATCCATTCGAGGCCTTTGGGCTGGGTCTTTATAATCGCGTCCGGCAATTCGCTGCGAAATCTAAATTTGTAAGGTAGATCGCCGGGGTTTCTGGGAATCTCGACTTGGTATTCCGCCTTCAATTTCAATATCTCCGAACGATCGAAGACGAACTCTGTAGTTTTTGGTCGATAGTGATCGAAGAAGATGCGTTGCACCATCTTGGCATAGATGGCCTCCTGTTCGTCTTCGGGAACCTCGACGAAGGCTTCTGGCTCTTCAGCCACCGATCGTTTCCGTCTGTGTCCGAGACCCGAAAGCTTCTGCTTCGATTTCCTGTTGCCGACGCTTCTTCGCACCGCTTTTCCTGTCACGTCTCCCGATCGGAACCACGACGCTGAAATGATGTGCGGCTTTGCTCATATCCATCCCTAGCAAATCGGGGTCGCCGAGTGGATGCAATCCCTTCGGGCGGGTTTCTTTCAGGCCCAATGCCCGCATGACCTGACGTGCAATCGCTCGCGCCAATGGCGGTGGGACAGCGTTGCCAACTTGCCGTGCACCATGCCATTTCGTTCGGTGCAAACGAAACCAATCCGGAAATCCGTGCAGACGCGCCATTTCGCGCACCGTGATACATCGCGGATACATATGATGAATTGGACGCGGACTGGTAAAAGCTCCTCGCGCCGCGTCGGTGCCGGCGCGCAATGTATTGGAAAGCCCAGCGGCAGATAGCCTATAGAACCGCGAAATCGGTTCGACTTCGCCCGGTTTGGTCTCTGCGAACCTTCTTCGGGAGATATCTGTATGTCCAGTCCGCATGCTGGAAGTCAGGACACGCGGATTCCACAAACGCGGGTACCCGAAATGCCAAGCGTTGTCTGTCAGCAAACGGAGTTCTGCCGCGTAGGCGCTCGGTTTTGCCCACTTGGCCACAAACGCTTCGTCTTGTTCGAAGAGATAATCGTACTTATCGGCGTCAGGCAAATCGCCGATTGCTTCCGCGCATGTCGGAGCGGGCGTAAGACTGCTATTTCGGTTTGTCGGATCTATCGCCGTTACTGGCCTAGGGTAGTCCGGCAGCGTAAGGTGCTTCTTGGCGCCGAGGACAATAAGACGTTCGCGATTTTGCGGTACATTGAAGCACGCGGCATTCAGCACTCGTGGAGGAATTCGGACCGAATAGCCGACCTCCGCAAAAGCTTCGATGAGCTCTGCCAGAAAGGCCCTTTGCGGACCGAGCGTTAGCCCCTTCACATTTTCGAACACGAAGCTGTCCGCATCGAGTTCTGCTACGAGCCGTACAAATTCAAGGACGAGGCGATTCCGTGCGTCGTCGAGGCAGCGCTGTCCGATTAGCGAAAATCCTTGGCAGGGCGGTCCGCCGAACACCACCGCAATCTTGCGATCTCCAATCCGGGCGGTCTGTCGTATCTCGTCTGCGGACAGGCCCACTACTGATCGCGGCACGACTGTGCAGTTTGGAAAGTTGAATTTGTGGGTGGCACAATGGATGGGATCGATCTCGACAGCTGCCGCCAAATCGAATCCTGCCTGTTCGAAACCAAGGCTCATGCCGCCCGCGCCAGCAAACAGGTCGATTCCGAGAGGTCGCATCCGCTTTGTCCCCGTTGTTCACGATTTATTCTAAGAACACTTCAGGCGTCAAGATGCGCCGATTCTAAGATTCTAGAAAGGCAAGCAGCTTGGCCCTCAGCCGCTCCTGATGCTTCGTCTGGCACTGCCAAATCACCAGCACTGACCATCCAGCACACCTAAGCGCAGCCCGGTTTCGGCGATCCCGCTTTGAATTTGCGAGCACCTTTGGAAGCCAATACTCTGATCGAGACTTCGGCGGCCTGCCGTAGCGGCAACTGTGTCCGTGCCAAAAACAGCCGTGGACAAGAATTATTTTCCGTCGGCTGGGCATCACGATATCGGGCGTTCCCGGCAGGTCTTTCCGATGTAGCCCAAAGCGGCAACCGAGCGCGTGAAGTGCCTTTCGCACGATCAATTCCGGACCGGTGTGTCTTGTGGCCACCGATTTCATGATCCGGGACCGCTGCTCGGGCGTTCGCGTATCCATCGCTAAGGAATTCGGAGGAATTCGGTTAGGAGGAATTCGGTTACGGAATACATATTCTCCCGCCTATTTCGGTGCCACGCCCTCCACGATGATGGCGCGGTAGTCGCCGGCTTTGAAACGGTGTTCGGACGCCGCCTGATAGGCCGCGCTGCCGTACCAGGTTTTCGCCGCTTCGAAGGTGGGGAATTCCAGCATCATCATATCCTCGCAAGCCGGGCCTTCCACCACCTCCATGCGGCCATGCGCGACGCGAAAGGTGATCGGCTGGCCCGCGAGCGCGGGCGGCGCCATCTGCTTGTAAAGCTCGAGCTCTGCCGGATTGCGCGTCCGCTCCTTGATGAAGATGACATAGGCGACCATGGCGGCACTCCCTCAATCTGGCGCTCAAGCTTCGCCGGCGCGCGCTTGCTGAGGCCGCCATCCTAGCACGTTCGCCGAACATCCAGCGCGAGGATGATTGCCCGCCCGCGCTGGCGTTCCGCATCACCGTCACTGTTGCCAGCATTATGTCAGGAGCGTCGCGCGCCGCCGATTTCCGGCTTGTCTTGATGGCGAGAGAGTCTTACATTTCGTCGTTGGCTCTTTGAAGTGGGTGTTTGCGATTTGCGGCGCGGAATTTGGTTCCGGAAAGCGAACTCGGCGCGCGAACAGTTTGAACGGGGGGACCCCTCCCCCCTGAATCTGCAAAACGAATGCTCCGTGGCGGCGCGCGCCACAAGATGCCGATGCGTTCCCGGAATGGCGCCATCCCCCCAAAACAATTCACGGTAGGCGCCCCAACATTTGCTGCGAGATGTTGGGGCTCGCTGCCCCTCATCGCTCACGAATGACTGCCCTTGGCAGCAAGCGGTGGGGGAGGGGTGCGCGATTGCTTGAAAACAAAGATCAAGATCGTGAGGTGAAGCGGAATTGATGGACCACATTTAGAGCGCTACCGCATTTCGTGACGAACACGCTCACGCGTGCTTCGCTATAGCGACGGCAGATCGAGACGGTGTTCGCGGGCGCAAGCAATGGCTTCGTCGTAGCCGGCATCGGCGTGGCGCATGACGCCGCTGGCGGGATCGTTCCACAGTACTCTTTGCAACCGCTTCGCCGCGGCGTCCGTGCCGTCCGCCACGATCACCATCCCGGCGTGCTGCGAATAGCCCATGCCGACGCCGCCGCCGTGATGGATCGACACCCAGGTGGCGCCGCTGGCGCAATTGAGCAGCGCATTCAGCAGCGGCCAGTCGGAGACCGCATCGGAGCCGTCGCGCATGGCTTCAGTTTCGCGGTTGGGCGAAGCGACGGAGCCAGAATCGAGATGGTCGCGGCCGATGACGATGGGCGCTTTCAGCTCGCCCTTTGCCACCATCTCGTTGAAGGCGAGGCCGGCGCGGTGGCGGTCGCCCAGCCCGATCCAGCAGATGCGCGCGGGCAGGCCCTGGAAGCTGATGCGGTCGCGCGCCATGTCGAGCCAGTTGTGCAGGTGTTTGTTGTTGGGCAGCAGCGCCTTCATCTTCTCGTCGGTGCGATAGATGTCTTCCGGGTCGCCGGAGAGTGCGGCCCAGCGGAACGGCCCGATGCCGCGGCAGAACAGTGGCCGGATATAGGCGGGCACGAAGCCGGGGAACTCGAAGGCGTCGGCCACGCCTTCGTCCTTCGCCATCTGGCGGATGTTGTTGCCGTAGTCGAGCGTGGGCACGCCCATTTTGTGGAAGGCGAGCATGGCGCGCACATGCTCCGCCATCGATTGCTTGGCGGCGTGCTCGACGGCTTTGGGATTGCTGGCGCGCTTTGATTCCCATTCGGCGAGCGACCAGCCCTTGGGCAGGTAGCCGTTGATGGGATCGTGCGCGCTAGTTTGGTCCGTGGCGGCATCGGGCTTGACGCCGCGGCGCACCAACTCCGGCACGATCTCCGCGGCGTTGCCGAGCAGGCCGACGGAAATTGCTTTTCGCTCGCGAGTTGCGCGGGCGATGATTTCCAACGCCTCGTCGAGCGACGCGGCCCGCGTGTCGAGATATCTGGTGCGCAGGCGCATGTCGATGCGCGAGGGCTGGCACTCGATGGCGAGCATGGAAGCGCCCGCCATCGTGGCGGCCAGTGGTTGCGCGCCGCCCATGCCGCCAAGGCCCGCAGTGAGAATCCAGCGGCCGGAGAGATCGCCGCCGTAGTGGCGGCGGCCGAGTTCGGCGAAGGTTTCGTAAGTGCCCTGAACAATGCCCTGGCTGCCGATGTAGATCCAGGAGCCGGCCGTCATCTGGCCGTACATCATCAGGCCCTTGCGATCGAGTTCGTTGAATGTGTCCCAGGTCGCCCAGTGCGGCACGAGGTTGGAATTGGCGATCAGCACCCGCGGCGCATCGGGGTGCGTTTGGAAAATGCCGACCGGCTTACCGGATTGCATGAGCAGCGACTGGTCGTCTTCCAGCCTCTTCAGCGCAGCGACGATGCGATCGAACGATTCCCAGTCGCGCGCCGCCCGCCCGATGCCGCCATAGACGACGAGCTCTTCGGGACGCTCGGCCACTTCGGCATCGAGATTGTTCATCAGCATGCGCATCGGCGCTTCGGTGAGCCAGGATTTGCAAGTGAGCTCGGGGCCGCGCGGCGATCGGATGTGACGGCTGTTGTCGAGGCGGGTCATGGCGTGCTCGCAAAGGTGAGGCAGGCTTGCAGAATGTTCCTCAGCGCCGCGCGCATCTCGGCGGCGCGAGTTTCATCGTAGGGTGTTGGCCAATTATCCGGCGAGACCTCGCGCGGTTCGTCCATATAGCCGCGGCAGGCAAGCTCGAGTTGAATGGCGTGCACACCATTTGCAGGCTTGCCGTAGTGCCGCGTCGTCCACCCGCCTTTGAAGCGGCCGTTCGTCACGCAAGAAAACTTTGTGTTCTGGCACACTGCTTCAATTTCCGCCGCCAGCGCCGGATCGCACGAAGCGCCGCTGTTGGTGCCGATGTTGAAGTTCGGCAACTCTCCCTCAAAGAGGCGTGGAATGACCGAGCGAATGGAATGCGCCTCGAATAATACGAGTTTCGCATGCGTCCCGCGAAGACGTGCGATCGTGGCGCCGATGGCGGCATGATACGGAATGAAATAGAGCGCTGAACGCGCCGGGATTTCTTCTGTATCCAGCTCACACTGATCTCTATAGAGCGGCTCGCCGTCGAACGTGGTCGTCGGGCAAAGCTCGGTGGTCGTCTGTCCGGGATAGAGCGATGCCCCGTTCGGATCGCGATTCACATCGATTACCGTCCGCGACACTGTCGTGCGGACAGTCGTAGCGCCCGTCGATGAGGCAAAATCGTACAGCTTCTCGATGTTCCAGTCGGCGTCCTTGCGCGCCATCCATGGCGAGGTCAAACGCGCTTCAATATCCGCAGGAATATCCGTGCCCGTATGCGGCATGGAGACGATCAACGGCGCGTCGCCGCGCGTGACCTGCAGCCACTCAGGCATCCATGCCTCCGAACACGCGCTGGTGCAACGGATTGAAGCCCATGCGGTAGACCAGCTCCGCCGGGTCTTCGATGTCCCAGATGGCGAGGTCACACCGTTTGCCCGCCTCCAGCGTGCCGATGTCGTCGCGGCCCAGCGCGCGCGCCGCGTTGCGCGTGACGCCGAGCAGGCATTCTTCCACGGTCAGGCGAAAGCAGGTCGCCGCCATGTTCATGCAGAGCAGAATGGAGGTGAGCGGCGAGGTGCCTGGATTGCAATCGGTCGCAATGGCGGTCGGCACGTTATGCTGGCGTAAAAGGTCGATCGGCGGAAGTTTGGTTTCACGGAGAAAATAGAAGGCGCCCGGCAGCAGAACCGCGACGGTACCTGCTTTCGCCATCGCCATCACGCCCGCTTCGTCCGTGTGTTCGAGATGATCGGCGGACACGGCTCCATGCCGTGCCGCCAGTGCCGCGCCGCCGCCATTGCTCAGCTGGTCGGCATGCAGCTTCACCCTCAGTCCGTGGCGCTGTGCTTCGACGAATACGCGGGCAGTTTGTTCCGGCGCAAACGCGATCCTTTCGCAGAACACGTCAACCGCATCGGCCATCGGCGCGATCGTGGGGATCATATCGCAAACATGGTTAGCGTACGCGTCGATATCTGTATCCGGCGGGCAGGTATGGGCGCCAAGGAACGTCGCCGAGACGTTGACCTTGTCGCCCAGCGCGTGGGCGGCACGGAGCATTTTGATCTCTTCTTCGAGCGTCAGGCCATAGCCGGATTTGATCTCCAGTGTCGTCACGCCCTCGGCAATCAGCGCGTCCCGGCGCGGACGCGATTGTTCGATCAGCTCTGGCAGCGTGGCGGCGCGGGTCGCGCGCACTGTCGAAAGAATGCCGCCACCGGCTCGCGCGATCTCTTCGTAGCTCGCGCCGCTAAGTCTTTGTTCGAACTCGTGCGCACGATTGCCGGCGTATACCAGGTGCGTGTGGCAATCGATCAGCCCCGGTGTGATCCAGCGCCCGTCACAAGCAATGTGCTCAGCGGCCTCGAACGGCGGGGCATCGGCAACGGATCCTGCATAGAGGATGCGTTCCCCTGCGGCGGCGATGACTCCGTTATCCACAACGTCTAGGCCTGAGCCCGTCAGGGTGGCGAGACGCGCAGTCGTCCACAGGCGATCACAGCGCATGATACTTGGCGGGGGAGGCGAACATGCCTTACGCATAGGTCGCCGCTACCGGATTTGTCCATGCCGCTCTGGTTTCAAACCGCGCTTCTGCCGCAAGGCTGGACTGATGGCGTACGCCTTTCCACGGCGAGCGGAGCGGTTGTCACAGTGGAAATCGATGTCGCGCCGTCGGGGGATGACGAGCGGCACGCCATCGCCCTTCCGGGGCTCTGCAACGTGCACAGCCACGGGTTCCAGCGCGGCATGGCTGGATTGGCGGAGGTGCGCGGGCCGGAAGGCGACAATTTCTGGACCTGGCGCGAGGTGATGTACCGCTTTCTGGATCGCCTCGATCCGGGCCAGGTCGAAGCGATCACCGCGCTCGCTTATGCGGAGATGCTGGAGCGGGGCTTCACCCGTGCCGGCGAATTCCATTACCTGCATCACACGCCGAGCGGCACGCCTTACGCGAACATCGGCGAACTCACCGAACGAATTGCTGCGGCCGCGGAAGTGACGGGCATCGGCCTCACGCTGTTGCCCGTGTTTTATGCGCACGCAAACTTCGGCGGTGCCCCACCCGCGCCCGGTCAACGGCGCTTCATCAACACTGTCGATCGGTTCGCGGCGCTCGTGGATGTCAGTCGCAAAGCATTGACAAATCTGCCGGATGCGAATCTCGGCGTCGCGCCACATTCACTGCGTGCCGTAACGCCTGACGAACTGGAAGCGATCCTCCCGCTTGCCCGCGAAAGCCCGATCCACATCCATGCTGCCGAGCAGACCAAGGAAGTTGACGATTGCATTGCCTGGTCCGGCCAGCGTCCGGTCAAATGGCTGCTGGATCATGGCGGCGTGGACGAACACTGGTGTCTGGTGCATGCCACGCACCTCACGCAGACCGAAACCGCGAGGCTTGCAAACAGCGGTGCCGTGGCTGGCCTCTGTCCGATCACCGAAGCCAATCTCGGGGACGGGATTTTCCCTGCGCGCAACTATCTCAACCTGGATGGGCGAATCGGCATCGGCACCGATTCAAACGTCCAGATCGATGCCGCCGCCGAACTGCGAGCCCTTGAATATGCGCAGCGGCTCGCCACACGCTCCCGCAATGTGCTTTCGGATGAGGAGGGCCGGTCCACGGGCCGAACCCTGTTCGAGCGGGCGCTGGCCGGCGGCAATCAGGCGCTCGGTCAAGAGCGTTACGGAATCCGGGAAGGCGCTTCCGCAGACCTTGTCAGCCTGAATGTGGAAGATACTGCCTTCTTCGGCCGGAAATGCGACGCCGTCCTCGACAGCTGGATTTTTGCCGGCGGCCAAATAGATTGCGTGTGGCGGCGGGGACACAAGTTGGTGCAGCAGGGAAGACACATCGCGCGGGAAGCTGTCGTGGCCAGCTATCGCCGCGCCATCGAATCGGTGCTGGAATAAGCGCCGATGAGGAATCGCCCGCTCGCAGCACCGGATCAATCGCTTGCCGATTTGCGGCTTGAGCGGGGCCAGAACCTTCTTCGTCTCGTCCCAACGGGCGAGTGGAACGTCGGTCAATCACCCCGGCTCGACTCGCTGCTGAATGACCTTCGCCCGGAGGGCGCCCGCGAAGCCGAAATCGACGGCGCCGGGATTTCCGAGCTCGACAGTGCGGGCGCCTGGCTGCTGCTGCGCACCAAGCACAAGCTTGAACAGGAAGGCGTCCGGGTCCGGAACTTTACCCTGCCGGAGCGCTATACTCCGCTCGTCCAGATCATGGAGGCGGATCACCTCACAGGGCCTGTGGTCCACCGGCCGCGACCGCGAGGCTTCAGATATTTTCTGGAGCGGCTGGGGCGCGGCACCATGCACGCGCTGGGGCAAGGTTACGGGATGCTCGGCTTTCTCGGCCGGGTAACCGTTGAGGCGATAGAGGCCATCCTCTCTCCGCGCCGCGAACTGCCGATCCCGGCGTTCGTCCGCCAGGTGGAAGAGACCGGGCTTACGGCGTTGCCGATCGTGGGCCTGCTCGCCTTCCTGATTGGGGTCGTGCTGGCGTATCAGGGCGCCGATCAGCTGCGGCGCTTCGGAGCCGAAATCTTCACCGTCGACCTTCTCGGCGTTGGCTTTCTTCGCGAACTGGGCGGGCTTGTGACCGCGATCATCGTGGCCGGCCGCTCCGGCTCCGCCTTCACCGCCTTCATCGGCACTATGCGGGTGAATGAAGAGGTGGACGCGATGGAAACGATGGGCCTCAACATCGCGGAAGTCCTCGTGCTGCCGCGCGTGCTGGGGCTGATGATCGCGCTGCCCCTCCTGACCTTTTACGCCGATGTCGTTGGTCTGATCGGCGGCATGGTGATGTGCTATTTCGATCTGCACATCACAGTACCGATGTTCCTGCGGGAACTGGAGACGGCAATCACCTACAAGACGCTGCTGGTGGGTCTCATCAAGGCCCCCGTGTTTGCATTCTTGATCGGCCTTGTCGGCTGCTTTGAAGGGTTGCGGGTGGAACGCAACGCGGAAAGCGTCGGCAAACTCACCACCCGTTCCGTGGTGGAGTCGATCTTTCTCATCATTACCTTCGACGCCGCTTTCTCGATCCTTTTTTCGATCATCGGAATATGAGCAGCGCCCCCCAACGCGAGGATGACGTGGTGATCCGCATCCGCGGGCTGGTGAACGCCTTCAGCGGTCACGTTATCCACGACCACCTGGACCTCGACGTTATGCGCGGCGAAGTGCTGGGTGTGGTCGGCGGGTCCGGCGCTGGCAAATCGGTACTGCTGCGATCCATTATCGGGCTCAATCATCCTGAATCGGGCAGCATCGAAGTGTTCGGGGTGGAAACGGCGGACATGGATGCCGAAGACCTGAAGGGCTTGCAACTGCGCTGGGGCGTGTTGTTCCAGGGCGGGGCGTTGTTCAGCTCGCAGACTGTCGCCGAGAACATTCAGGTGCCCCTGCGCCGCTACACGCATATGAGCCAGGAATTGATGGACGAAATTGCGGCCATGAAGCTGGCCCTGGTGGGATTGCCCCCGGATGCGGCGCAAAAGTATCCGTCGGAACTGTCCGGCGGCATGATCAAGCGGGCGGGCCTCGCCCGGGCATTGGCGCTCGATCCCGAACTGCTCTTTCTGGACGAGCCGACCTCGGGGCTCGATCCGATCTCTGCCAATCAATTCGACCAATTGGTCCGCAGCCTGCAGCAGAGCCTTGGGTTGACGGTATTCATGGTGACCCATGATATCGATAGTCTGCGGGCGGTGACGGACCGAATCGCGGTGCTGGTCAACAAGAAGATCAAGGTCGGAACCTTCCAAACGCTGGTGCAGGATTCCGATCCATGGATACATGAATACTTTTCGGGTGCTCGCGGGCGCGCTGCGCTTGCCGGAACGGCGTAGGAGAGAAGGCCATGGAAACGAAGGCCAATTATGTTGCTGTTGGCGCTTTCGTTCTGGCGCTGGTGCTGGGACTAGTGATCGCGCTGTTGTGGCTGACTGGCGCCCAGTACGCGCAGGAATATGCCTACTACCAGACGTATTTCTCAGGTTCCGTTTCCGGGCTGGGGACCGGCACGAGTGTTCGCTACAACGGCATCGAGGTCGGGCGCGTTTCGAAGCTGAATTTCGATCCGAACGATCCGCGCCGGGTCCAGGTGGTCATGCAGATCGACCCGACCCTGAAAATCCATTCGGATTCGGTCGCATATATCGCCAGCCAGGGGCTCACGGGCGGGTCGTATGTCGAGATTGATGGCGGTTCAAAGAATACGCCCGTTTTGGAACCGCGGGTGTGGGGCGAGTACCCGACCATCAGATCCAAACCCTCCACGTTGCAATTACTGGAGCAATCCGGATCGGCGCTGGTGGTGAAACTCAACCGTATCGGGGACCGGCTAAACGATCTCCTGAGCGATACAAATCGCAAGGCCATCGCAGATATTCTGGCGAATCTGCGCACCACAACGGGTGTGCTGAGCGCGCGCTCAAAGGACATCGACACGACGCTGCATAATTTCAGCACCGCATCGCAAAAGCTCGATACAGATTTGGCCGATCTCCACGTCACCCTTGGCCATGCCGACCAGACGATCGGCTCCATCGGCACCGCCGCGACTTCGGCTGCCAATGGCATCACCCGGCTCACGGAGCATGTGGATGCGTCCGTCTCCAGCGCGCAGATCGGGCAATTGAGCTCGGATACGCGCAATCTGATCAACAATCTGAATCGTCTTTCCAACCAGTTGCAGAACCAGCCGACACTGCTTCTCTTTGGAGATCGGCGTGAGGGGTACACACCGAAATGAGCATCGAAACATTTGCCGCCCCAAGCCGCAGGGGCATGCTGGCGGGCGTTGCATCGTTGAGTTTGGCCGGCTGCAGCGGGAACCTTATCGGCCCTCCCAGTCCTGCGGCACAAATATATGTCCTAAATCCGAAATTCGGACCGGTGGCGGAGGCACCGAACGTAAGTTGGCAGCTTGTCATCGCTCTGCCGAGCGTGCCTGCCAGCCTGGATACTTCGCGCATCGCCTTGGCGCGCGCACCGAACACGATGGATTACTATGCCAACGCCGAGTGGACCGACCGGACGCCGGCCCTTCTGCAATCGCTGTTGGTGCAGGCCTTCGAGAGCAGCGGCAGAATTGCAGCCGTCGGCCGTGAGAGCGCGGGCATTCGCGCCGATTATATACTCGAAACCGAGATACGCGATTTCGAAGCCTTCTACGCTGTGCCTGACACCGCTCCAGTCGTGCGGGTCTCTATAATGGCGAAGTTGCTCAACCCTCTGAACCGCGACGTTGTCGCCGGCATGGAGTTCCATAACGAGGCGCAAACGTCCGCCAACAACATGACAAGCATCACCGCGGCCTTCACACAGGCCACGGGTGCCACGGTTCAGGCGATTGTTTCCTGGGCCTTGAGCCGGAGACTGTCCAAAGCGGCAGGTTGAAACAGTATCCTCCCACTGAAACAATTGGGGGGCGCCGTCGTTTCCAAGGGATCGTGGCTCTTTTTCACGGGGAAAAAGGCCCGATTCTCGGCTTTTCTGAGCCTCACTTGGAGATATCGGCCGCATGTCGCGCCTTCCTGCCATCGATCCGGAACATCCAGACCAGTCGGAACTCATTGTTCGCCGGCTCACGCAATATTCCGATCTCGCGCAAGACGAGGTCGAATTGCTGCGGAGCCTTTCGGAGTCTCCAGAGCGCCTTGCTGCTGGCGCGGAACTTATTTCCGAAGGTGAACGGCTGGAAAATCCAAGGCTGCTCCTTGCCGGCTGGGCCTGCCGTCAGCGCTACCTGTCGGACGGCCGGCGCCAGATCTTCGATTTCATCTTGCCCGGCGACATCTACGGCTTGTGCCTGCGTCCGCAAGCAGTGGCGCTCTGTACTGCAGTTACGCTAACACGCGCCACCATCTCCAATGCGGCCGCACTGGGCGACGCGGTGCTGACCCATCCCGATTCCTATCCTGGCCTCACCTCAGCGGCTCTGATGAGCGCGAGCACGGACGAGGCTTATCTGCTGAACCAGATGGTGCGCATCGGGCGGCAAACAGCCTATGAGCGCGTGACCCATCTCATTCTGGAACTGCACCATCGCCTGCGGATCGTGGGCCTGGCCAACGAGAGCTACATGCCGCTGCCGCTGACGCAGGAAATCATCGCGGACGCGCTGGGTCTCAGCATTGTGCACTTGAACCGGACGCTGCAGCAGCTGCGGCGCGACGGCATTGTGGAGGTCAAAGGTGGCGCCGCCCGGCTTCTCGATCTCGGACGGCTTCGCAGCATTGCGGATTTCCGGGCGCCGCACGTTTCGGAACGCCGGATGGAGAATGGCGGGATGCGAGCTTACGCCGCCGCGCCATAGCGGTATCAGACGAGGACTGCGACAGGGAATTGCGCAAAGAGATCCGCGCACATGACGGACCCGTGAAAACTGTTTTGACCATCGAGCGGATTTCGCCAGGCACGATCATACAGCGATCGCGGTAGAAGAATTTCGGTGTCTTTCCAGAAGCCGATCGCGGGAAGCGGCACTTGGTTGCAAACTTGAGCGCAGCGAAGGGACGTCGCGATGACGAGCGCCTCTTCTTCTGCGATTCGCGCAAATGCCAGCACGTGCTCGCCGCGAGCGCCGCGCGTTTGCAAGGGCCGATAGCTGCCCGCGAACGCCTTCGATTTTTCGGCGCGGAGGTGGAGGAGGGTCGCAAGGAGCGCCTGTTTAATCCGCCCGTCTCTCCAGTCCGAGACAAGATTTGCCGGGGAGTCGGGTTTCTCAAGCGCGTCAATACGCGTCGTGTAGTCCACAGGGCGGCGGTTATCGGGATCGACCAGCGACAGGTCCCAGAATTCTGTTCCCTGATAGCAATCGGGCACGCCGGGCAACGTGCAGCGCAGCACCAATTGTACTAGTCCATTCAGAGCGCCCGCCGGTGCGATGCGCTCCACGAAAGTGAAAAGATTTTCGAGAAACTTTCGTGAGCGGCGAACGTCCAGAATGGTTTGCACAAACGCCCGATTGGCCGTCTCGAATCGCTCGTTCGGGTCCAGCCAAGAGGTTTGCAGCTTGGCTTCCCGCAGCGCCTTCTGCTGCCACCCGATAAGGCGTTCGCACAAAGCGGAAAGGCCGGCAGGATTGGCCGGTTTCAGGTCAAACGGCCAGATGCCAACCAAAGTCTGATACAGCTGATATTCATCGCCTGGAGACATCGTTACAGGCCGGCGCGGCGTATTGAGGCGGAACCAGCTTTCGACAGCGTTCGCCCACTCGTCCGGAATTTCGCTGAGCGCCGCCAGCCGCGCGCGAACATCCTCCCCGTGTTTGTGATCGTGTGTTGCGGTCGCAAGCATGGCTGAGGGAAAGGATGCCGCCCGCCGCGCAACGGCGGCATGAAAATCCGATGTGCTGAGTGAAAACCCGGCCGGATCGAAACCCACATCGTTTCGAGAGAGCAGCCGGCCATAACGATAGAATGCCGTGTCTTCTACCGCCTTTGCCGCTACCGGAGCGGAAAGCTGATTGAAGCGGCGCACAGCTTCTCCAGCTCCAGCGACGCGGCCGTACATCGCCTCGGCAACGAATGCGACTGCCGGCCTGTCCGTTTCGTTCGCCCGTTCTTCCGCCCTTGCGATTGCCACGTCGAATAACGGACCGGGCTGCGGTGAATCCTGCTCGCCCGTTGCGTAGGTTCGGTAGATGCGCAGCCGTTGCAGAATTTGGATCAAACTCCGCCGCATAGCAGGGCCGGTGATGTCGCGTCCCAATCTGGAATTTGCAGCGGCCCCGCAGAAGATTTCGGTGGTGCGTGTGAGCGCGCTTTCGAAGGAGCTGGTGGCGATCTCGCCGCGGGCCAATTCTTCTTCCGGCCCGAATTCCGCCGGCCGTCCGCTGATCCGATGCCAGAGTGTACCCAGTGGTTCTGCCCCTGCAGGATCGTGCTGCAGGGCAGAGACCTCGTTCATGAAGTCATAGCCGGTGGTGCCATCCACGTCCCAAGCCGGCGGCAGCACTTCGCCGCTGCCCAATATTTTTTCGACCACGATGTAGGGATGCGCATCTGGCGGAGCGCGCGTGGTTGCAAGTTCATTGAGGCATGCCCGCAACCGGCGGCAGTACGCCGCCGGATCCTTCAGGCCATCCACATGATCGACGCGCACGCCGTCGATCAGGCGTTCACGATAGAGTTCGAAAATTGTGGCATGCGTGGCTTCAAAAACACCATCCGTTTCCTGCCTCAGCGCGATCAGGTCCGGCACATCGAAAAATCGCCGCCAGTTGATGGAGTCGTTGGCTATTCGCCACCACGCCAGCCGGTAATGCTGCCGTTCCAGAAGTTCATGCAGCAGTTCCGGCGTGGAAAATGCGGCCGGTTCACCTGCGTCCTCGGGCCGGAGCGGCAGCACGCGATCGAAATAGCGAACAATGGATGCCTCATCCGCATCGCTCTTCTCAACCGTGATCTCGCCGGCCTCCAAAACCTGCCAGTAAGGTTTGGCCAAGAATGCCGCGAGGATTTTTCCGTTCAGCACATCCCAATCGATGTCGAAATAATCCGCGAAGCGGCTCTCCCGGCCATTTTTCAGCACATCCATCCACCAGCGGTTTCCGGAATCCACCGCCATGTGGTTGGGGACAATGTCGACGATCAGTCCCAGCCGATTGCGGCGCAGCGCCTCCGCAAGCCGCCGGAACGCCGCTTCGCCGCCCAATTCCGGATTGACGATCGAATGGTCCACCACGTCGTAGCCGTGCATTGAGCCTGCACGCGCCTTGAGGATCGGCGACGAATACACATGACTGACGCCAAGCTTCTGCAAATACGGCGCGAGCGGTACCGCCGCATCGAACGGAAAATCCTTGTGAAACTGGAGACGGTAAGTAGCGCGTGGAATCATCGCCGCCTGCGAGCCGCCAGTTTTGCCAGGCGCGCCCGCACCGCCGCATCGCTCCACGACACGTCAGGCAACCGCCGCCGCCAGTTGGGATGCTCGTCAATGGTGCCGGGCAGATTTGGCTGCTCGGGAAGCGCCAGAACATCTTCGACCGATGCCATCGCGAGTGCGGCGGGCGATTTGCCGACGTAAGCCAGCGCGCCGTCGATGACGGAGTCCGGATCAGCCGGTGCAGGTTCGGTACCGCGTGCACAGCCTGATTCGGTGAGTGCGGTCCACAACAGGGCGCGGTCTTTCTGCCGTTCGCGGCGTTCAGCGCCGATACTGCCCAACCGGGATTTGCGGCGCAGCTTCGCCGCCCATTCGATGTCGCGCCCTGCCCACCATCCGGCGACGGTGGGGAGATCGTGTGTGGTTGTGAGTGCAGCAGCCTGCCCGTCCCAGCGCTCCGGCGGAATGAATCGTCCATCTCCCTCCCACTCGAACCACAGTACCCGCATGCCAAGAATGGCCGCCGCGGAGAGTTGCGCATGAAAGCCCTGCGGCACCGTTCCCAGATCCTCACCGATCACGATGGCGCGGTGCAGCCAGGATTCCCGTGCGATCAGCCGCAGCAGATCGTGCATGGGATAGCTGATGTAGACGCCCTCTGCGGGCGAGGCGCCGGCCGGCAGCACCCAAAGCCGGCGCAGTCCCATCGCGTGATCGATGCGAATGCCACCGGCGTATTGCATGCTGGCGCGCAAGGTGGCGATGAACCCGTCATAGCCGGTGGTGCGCAGCGCTGTGGGCGAGAAGTTGGTGAGGCCCCAATCCTGACCGGCCAGATTGAACGCATCCGGCGGCGCGCCGACGGTAAGACGTCCCATCAGCTCGTGCGGCGCACTCCAGGCCTGGCTGCCGAAGCGGTCCACGCCTACCGCCATGTCCGCAATGATGCCGATGGCCATGCGTTCTTTGGCGCGCGCCTGCGCGGCCGCTGCGCTCCGTGCCGCAAGCCATTGGAGATAAAGGTGATAACGAACCTCTTTCTTCTCACGTTCGGCAAACGCCTGCACGTCCACGCTTCTGGGATCGCGGAACGCTTCCGGCCACTCACGGGGTGACGCCTTTTCCGCTCTGCGAAAATGGGCATCGAGTGCTTCGAAAATCGCATGGTCCCGCAAGCGTTGACCGCCATCTTCGCAAAATTCCAGGAAAGCTTGGCTGCCGGTTCTGTCTTGAGAGAACCGTTCGTAGGCCGCGCGCAGTTCCGCGTACTTGCGGCGATGCGCGTCCGGCCAATCGATGAGGTCTGCCGGACTGTCTTCATGCGGCGGCTCCGTGCCGGCAAGCGCAATGTCAGCGTACAGAGGATCGAGGAACAAACGCGTCGATGGGGCATAGGGACTGATGGTCTCGGCATCGGCCGCGAATCGTGCATGCGCGGGGCTAACGCTCAGGGCGTCGATACCGGAAGTGCCCACCTCAGAGGCGAATTCTGCGAGCGCCGCATAGTCGCCGAAACCTGAACTGTGACCGCCACGCAAGGAATAGATCTGGACCGACAGCCCCGCGAATTTGCGCCCGGGCGCGATGTTTCCCGGTCCAAAACATCGGGGCGGCGCGACAGCGAGGATATGGCCAGCGCCATCGAGCTCCAGCTCATGATATCCGATTGTTTTGGGCGCCCGAACGCAAGACCCGCCGACCTTCATTGGCTCGAGTGGGAGATCGTGCCATTCGCCATCCTGGATCCGCAGCCGGGCCCGCTTTGCGTGGCCGACACGAATCGCTTCGGACTCAACAGCGGCAATCAGGGGTGGAAGCGCGCGCGACTCGCGATCGAGCCGCCGCTGGCTTTCCACAATATCGCTGTCGTTATCTGTGGGATAGCCAAGCGCGTTCAGCGCAGCGCGCAAAGTGTCTGGCTTTACCTCTTGTGGACGGCCATTCGCATCCGTCCACTCCACGTAAAGTCCGGCCGCGCGCGCCAGTTTGCGGAGCGCATCGTCGCTCATGGCTGTTCGATCCAGACAAGGGTGGTTGCAGGCGGCAGGGCACCCTCCGAACGCGCACCCCAGATCGGCTCACTCTCGGGCAATTCCGCGTTGGCCTCTTGCTCGCCAAGATTGCAGGCGACGGTGAGAAAAGCGCCGTCGTTAAGACGCCACCGCGCAAGCACAGCTGCCGGCCCAATCGCCCACGCGCCTTCCGAGACGGCGCCGCGCAACCCGGGCACAATGTATTCGCGTCGCAGCCGCAGCAGCTCAGAATACAGTCTGCTTGTTGAATTGGGAGCAAAGCGCGGGATGCAAATTTGAAATGTTTCTATTGCATTGGGATCGGGAATTTTCGCCCGTTTCTCCTCGTCGGCGAATTCGGGAAACTTCGCGAATTCGCGGCGGCGGCCTTCCCGCACGGCCTCTGCGAGTTTCGGGTCGTGGTGATCCGTGAAATAGAGGAAGGGTTCGCGCGCGCCCACTTCTTCACCCATGAAGATCAGCGGAATGTCCGGCGAAAGCATCTGGAGCGCCACGGCGGCCTCTAATGCTTTTGGATTCGCAAGGCTTGCGAGGCGCTCGCCGAACGCACGATTGCCGATTTGATCGTGGTTCTGCAGGAAGAAGACGAACCGAGTAGGGCTGAGATCCTCGGTAGACGAGCCTCGTCGCGCACCGCCCCGGAACGGCGAAGGATCGCCCTGGTAGATGAACCCTTCGCTTAGCCCCCGCGCCAGCTTTACCGCTGGATCGCCCCCGTAGTCTTCATAATAGCCTCGCTCCTCGCCGGTCAGCAGCACGTGGAGCACATGATGCAGATCATCGTCCCACTGCGCGTCGAACCCGTTGCGCAGCAGTCCGGAATCGTTGTCGTCATTCTCGACAACCAGATGAATGTGCCGCGACGGAGCGACTGCACTGCGAATCTCTCTGGCAAGCTCCGGCAGAAAGCTTTCGTCGCAGATCGCATGCACGGCGTCGAAGCGCAAACCATCGAAGCGGAACTCGTCCAGCCAATAGGTTGCGTTTTCAATGAAGAATCGCCGCACTTCGGGCTGGCGAAAATCGATCGCGGCGCCCCAAGGCGTGTGTTTCGATTCATCGAAGAATTCCGGCGCATAGAGGCCGAGATAATTCCCGTCCGGCCCGAAATGATTATAAACGACATCGAGGAACATCATCAGATCATGACGGTGCGCCGTGTCGATCAGCCTTTTCAGTTCATCAGGCGTGCCGTAGGACCGGTCGGGCGCAAAGGGCAGCACGCCGTCATAGCCCCAGTTGCGCTCTCCGGGAAAATCCGCAACGGGCATCAGCTCGATTGCGGTAATTCCAAGGTTCGCCAACCGCTCGAGGTGCTTTTCAACTCCGCCGAAGCCGCCAAATAGGCCTGGATGCAATTCGTACAGAACCGCTTCTTCCCACGGCCGGCCGCTCCATTCATTATGCTGCCATTCATACGAAGACGGATCGGTGACAACGCTCCAGTCGTGCACATCGCGATCCTGCATGCGCGAAGCAGGATCCGGCACCGCGATATCGCCAATGACGAATTTGTATCGGGTTCCGTGGCCGCATTCGGCGAGCGCCTCATGCCAGCCCTCTGCTGAACGGGCCATGAATAGCGGTTCATGTCCGCCGATCTGCAGTGTCACCGCCGCTGCCGAAGGTGCCCACAGGCGAAACCGCGTGCGATTCCGCCCTTCAGGTAGCGGTCCGTACCGATACGCATACGGCATTACTGAAGGTGATCCTTCCGCGATCCAAGAGTGGTAATGACGATGGCCGCCGCACGATCCGCCAATTTGTAGGTTTTGCCGGCGATTTCCTGGGGCATCATTTCCGGCGCGGCGCTGTCGATCAGCACGCGCCAGCGAAGGCCATCGAGCAGATGAAAATCGAGCGGGGTGTCCGATGCATTCATCAGCACGGCCGCCAGCTCGGGTTGCCCGGCACCTTCGCCGGCCAGCGCCATTATCAGCGCCCGCCCCGATTCGTTGTCCCAGTCGCCGGGCGAGAGCCGCTCCCCGCGCTCGTCCAACCAATCGATGTCGAGCACGCCGGGCGCCAGCTGATGATGACCGTGCAGGAATTGGCGTGCGCGAAACACGGGGTGCTCGCGGCGGATTGCGATCAGCCTTGCCACAAAATCGGTCAAAGCCAATTCGCCTGGCGTTCGCGCCAGCTTCCAGTCCAGCCATGACGTTTCATTGTCCTGGCAATAGGGATTATTGTTGCCGCGCTGTGTGCGCCCGCATTCATCGCCGGCAAGCAGCATGGGCGTTCCAGCCGAGGCGAAGACGGTAACCAGCATCGATCGCTTGACGCGCTCGCGCCGCGCGACACGCTGCTGGTCTTGCGATGGCCCTTCTTCACCCCAATTGCTGGACCAGTCTTCCGATGCGCCGTCGGCATTGCCTTCCTTATTCGCTTCGTTGTGCTTGCGCGAGTAGCTGACGAGATCCTGCAATGTCATGCCGTCATGGCTGGCGACAAAATTCACGGAAGCCCAGGGCTGGCGAATGCCGTCGTGGCCGAACACGTCGGCAGAACCCGACAGCCGCCGTGCTACCTCTGGGCGCATGCCGGAATCTCCGCGCCAGTAGCGCCGCAGCGTGTCGCGATATTTGTCGTTCCATTCGGCGAGGCCGGGTGGATGGTGACCAAGCTGATAGCCGCCCGGTCCCATATCCCAAGGCTCGGCAATCAACTTCAGTTGCCGAAGTTCCGGATCCTGCCGCAGTGCATCGAAGAACCCGGAGCCGGAATCGAAACCGTGTTCCTCGCGGCCCAAGGTAACGCTGAGATCGAAGCGAAATCCATCGATGTGGAATGAGCGTGCCCAATAGCGCAGCGAATCCATTACCATTTGCAGCACGCGCGGATTGGAAAGGTTGACGGTGTTTCCGGTGCCCGTGTCATCGGCATAATAACGCCGGTCATCTTCCCGCAAGCGGTAGTAGCTGGCGTTATCCAGGCCGCGCCAGCAGAGTGTTGGCCCGCTTTCCCGCGTTTCGCAGGTGTGGTTGTAAACGACATCGAGAATCACCTCGATGCCAGCGGCGTGCAAACGCCGAATCGCCATACGCGCTTCGTTGGCATCGCCGGTGGCCAGATAGCGCGGTTCCACGGCAAAGAAGCTCAGCGTGTTATAGCCCCAATAATTGGTCAGCTTCTTCTGCAGCAACTCACGATCCTGCAGAAAGGCATGGACCGGCATCAGCTCAATTGCGGTGATTCCCAGCCGCTTCAGGTGTTCGATTACGATTGGATGGCCAAGCGCCGCAAAGCGGCCGCGCTCAGACGGCCGCAGCTCGTGGAGCAGCTTCGTGAGCCCGCACATATGCGCTTCGTAGATAACGGTATCGCGCCAGGATGTGTTGAGGCGGCGATCGTCGCCCCAATCATAGTTGTCGTGCGCCACCACGCTTTTCACCATGGCGGGCGCGCTGTCCCGGCGATCGAAACTCACATCGCCGCGCGGGGAATTGGCGCGATACCCATAGACGGCGTCCGTCCATTTCAACGTGCCCAGCAGGCCTTTGGCGTAGGGATCGAGCAGCAGCTTGTGCGGATTGAAACGGTGGCCGTGCTGCGGCTCGTACGGTCCGTAGGCGCGAAAGCCATACACAAGCCCCGGCATCGCATCGGGCAGGTATCCGTGCCAGACCTCATCGGTCCGTTCCGGAAGGTCGTAGCGATGTACCTCGCGCCTCCCGGATGAATCGAAGATGCACAATTGCATGCGCGTGGCATGGCGGGAGAAAACAGCGAAGTTGATGCCAAGGCCGTTCCACGTCGCGCCCAAGGGGTAGAAATTGCCGGCCTCCAGCCGCTCCGGCAAGCTGGCCATTCCTAATCCTCGTGCTTCAGAACCAGGGCGGCAAGCGGCGGCAGCAAAAGTTCAAGAGACTGCGCCCGTCCATGAGCGTGAACGGGCTGGGTGTGTACGCCGCCGGCATTGTCCAGATTACTTCCGCCATAGATTTCAGCGTCCGTATTGAGCATTTCGCGCCAGCCACCCGATTGGGAGACGCCTACACGGTAATTGTGCCGCGGCACCGGCGTCATGTTTACGACCACGAGTACAGGCGGTTCACCAGTTGCATGCCGCTCATAGGCATACACGCTATTTTCGGCATCATTGCCGATCAGCCATGAGAAGCCGGAGCATTCTGCATCTTCGCGATGCAGTGCAGGCTCGCGTGCATACAGGCGATTGAGGTCTCCGACGAGCCGCTGCAGGCCGGCATGGCGCGGGTTCTGCAGCAAATTCCATTCGATCTCGCCATCATGGCTCCATTCATGGACTTGCCCAAGCTCGCCGCCCATAAACAGCAGCTTCTTTCCCGGATGCGTCCACATGAAGGCGAAATAGGCGCGCAAGGTGGCGAGCTTCTGCCAATCGTCGCCCGGCATCTTGCCGTACAGCGAACCTTTGCCATGCACCACTTCATCGTGGCTGAGCGGCAGAATGAATTTCTCGCTGAAGGCGTAGATCATCCCGAAGGTCATTTCGTTGTGATGCCATTTGCGATGAATGGACTGATGATGAACGTAATCGAGCGTGTCATGCATCCAGCCCATGTTCCATTTGTAGGCAAAGCCGAGGCCACCCTCTGAAACCGGCGCCGACACACCGGGCCATGCGGTGGATTCTTCGGCGATCGTGATTGCGCCGGGGGAACGCTCGGCGACGATCGCATTCAATTGCCGCAGGAAGTCGATGGATTCCAGATTCTCCCGGCCGCCGTATTTGTTCGGCACCCATTCGTTCGCCGGCCGCGAATAGTCGCGATAGAGCATCGAAGCAACCGCGTCTACGCGCAGCCCATCTACGTGGAAGGTCTCCAGCCAATAGAGCGCGCTGGCGATCAGGAACCCGGCCACCTCGCGGCGCCCGAGATTGTAGATGTAGGTGTTCCAGTCGCGATGAAAGCCTTCGCGCGGATCGGCGTGCTCATAAAGCGCCGTGCCGTCGAAGCGCGCGAGCCCATACGGATCGGTGGGAAAATGCGCCGGCACCCAGTCCAGAATCACGCCGATACCGGCGCGGTGGCAGGCATCCACGAAATGTGCAAACTCATGCGGTTCGCCGAAGCGCGCGCTGGGCGCGAATTGCGACAGCGGCTGATAACCCCAGGAGCCGCCAAACGGATGCTCCATGATCGGCATCAGCTCGATATGCGTGAAGCCGAGATCGCTGACATAGGGCAGCAGCTTTTCAGCGAGCGCGATCCAGTCCAGCGTGCCGGTCTTGTCATTCTCTGGCCGCAACCAGGAAGCGGCATGCACTTCGTAAATTGAAATGGGTGCATCCGGCTTCTGCCGCGCGGCGCGCGCATTAATCCAGTCGGAATCGCTCCAGCGGAAATCGAACGGCTGCGGCACGATGGAGGCTGTGGCCGGCGGGCGTTCGGTTGCGCGTGCCAGCGGATCGGCCTTTTGCAGCAGCTCGCCGTGGGCGCCGAGGATCTCGTATTTGTACCGCTCTCCCGCGTTGAGCCGCGGCACGAACAGCTCCCACACGCCCGCGGAATGCCGCAGCCGCATCGGGTGCCGCCGGCCGTCCCAGCTGTTGAAATCGCCGATCACAGAAACGCGCTGCGCGTTGGGCGCCCACACAGCAAACCGCACGCCCTGCACGCCATCCATCGCGCTCACGGCAGAGCCGAACCGTTCCGCAAGGTGCCAGTGGGCGCCTTCCGAAAACAGATGCAGGTCCATGTCGCCAAGGACAACACCGAAGGAATACGGGTCTTCCGTTTCCTGTACCGAGCCGGGCCAGTGAATCCGCAGCAGATACGGTTCGCGGGTAGACGCAGACCCGCTGAACAATCCGTCTTTCAACGGCGTGAGTTGACCGAGGAGATCGCCTTTCGCTCGCGAAAGAACCTCCACGGCCTCCGCACCGGGCACGAACACACGGATCACCCGCCCGTGCTGCGTGTCGTGCGGCCCAAGAAAGGCGAGCGGATCGGCAAGGCTGCCATGCAGCAGAGCTTCCAGCGAAGCAGCGTCCGGGTCGTCAAACGAGGAGCGGGGTGTCTTATTCAGCATCCGCAAGCTCCCGCCCGGCACCCAGACCCTCAACCAAGGCGGCCAGTCCGCGCAACGGAATGTCGATCCAGTCCGGCCGGTTGGCCGCTTCATAGACAATCTCGTAAGCCGCCTTTTCGATAGCGAATACCCTGATGAGCCGCCGTTCCTTCTCGCTTAAGGACGTGCCACGACCCTCTTCGTAGCCGGACAAGAATGCGGCCTCCGCCAGCTGGCGGAATTCGTGCAGCAGCGAATGCGCGCGGATGTGACCGCGGCCGGCAGCGGCGAGTTGCCCCTCGCGTTCCACAATGCCGGCTGCATAGTCGAAAGACCGGACCATACCGGCCACATCGCGCATCGGTGACAGCTTCGCCCGCCGCTCACTTAGCGGTTTCAGAGGCTCGCCCTCGAAATCGATAATGATCACATCGGAACCGGCGACCAGCACTTGGCCCAAATGGAAGTCGCCATGAATTCTGGTACGTAGCGCGCCTTTGTTGTCAGCCAGTAACGCGTGCACTTCCCGGAGTATCTCGTCGCGATGTCCGATGAGTCTGAATGCCCGTTGCTGCTCCGGGCCCGTGTAATCTTCCAATGCTGTAAAAGCGTCCGCAAGCTGACGCTGCGCGCCGTGGAACCAGCGTTGCATCGTCCGCTCGGTTGTAATTTCGGGCGCAAAATCGGGATCGTCCGTGGGCTGCGCGAGCACCGCATGCATTTCGCCGGTGCGGCGGCCCAGCACACGCGCAAAGGTCTCGTAAGCTTCAAACGGGTTGCGGTCCTGTGGGGCGATGGATTGCTCGTCGATCACGCGCCGGAGCAATTCGTTGGTCCAGCCGCTGCCGTCGCCCTGATTGGCGACGAAAGCCTGGACGATGGCCAGCGCGGACGCCTCGCCTTCACCGGTGCGCGACACCTCACCCAGCATCGGCGCAATGCCGGTGAAGCCGCGCTCGGTGAGCACGCGGCCCATTTCCGCTTCCGGATGGATGCCAGGCGTGACGCGCCGCAGCAGTTTAATGACGGCCTTGCGACCCACGATACAGGACGAGTTCGTCTGCTCAGCGCCAGGCCACTCAATGTTCGCGTCCGCCGGGATATTCAAGTGCACGCCCGGCATTGAATTGAAGCGGATTTCACCATGCCCGAACGGAATGCGCGCGTTCCGCTGTAAGTTGCCGAGAACGGCGCGAGCGAAGCGTGAGGAGGCAAAACCATCCGTCAGCAGCCCCACGCGTCTTCCGCGCCGTGCGCGCGCAAAGGCAAGCGGCACTTCGAAGGGACACGTCCCTTCATCTTCCCACGCGATCGACATGGGCAGCGCATAGCGGTGGGTGCTTTCGCCTGCCGTAATCTCGACATCCGCCAGCACCGCATCCTGATCGTGGCCGGGAAGCGGTGAGACAGCGGGCAACCTCACTTGCTGAATTTTTGCGTTCTTCGCCTGGAACCAGCGGCGTTGCGCGATATAGGACGGCAGAACTTCCGTTTCGAGAATCTCGCGATTGTGGCCCCCCAGCGCATCAGCAAGCGACGTGCGCAGCACGAACGTGCGCGGGTCGCCTTGCATCGGTCCGGAGGTAGCCGTGCTCCATTGCGGCGGCTGCGCGCCTTCATTGAGCATGAACCAATAGAAGGCATAGGGCGGCAGGGTGAGAAGATAGGTGAGCTGCCCAAGCAGCGGGAACGACGAGCCGCCCAGCAATTCCACCGGCGTGCGGCCAGCGAATTCGTGCAGGTCGAGTTCAACCGCTTGCGCCGTGCGCGACACGTTGACGACGCACAGGATCGTGTCACCATCATACTCTCGCAAATAGGCCAGTACCTTGCGGTTTTGCGGCGTCAGAAAACGGATGCTGCCACGGCCAAACGCCTGATGCTTGCTGCGCACCACCAGCATGCGCCGGAGCCAGTTGAGCAGCGAATGCGGATCGCGCCACTGCGCCTCCACATTGACGGCCTGATAGCCATACACCGGGTCCATAATCGGCGGCAGGACCAGCACCGCCGGATCGGCACGCGAGAACCCGCCATTGCGGTCCGATGACCATTGCATCGGCGTGCGCACGCCGTCGCGATCGCCAAGATGGATATTGTCGCCCATGCCGATTTCGTCGCCGTAATAGATGATGGGTGTGCCGGGCATCGTCAGCAGGAGCGAATTCAACAGCTCGATGCGGCGGCGATCGCGCTCGAGAAGCGGCGCCAGCCTGCGGCGAATACCGAGGTTAAGGCGCGCGCGGCGGTCCGACGCATAAACATCCCAAAGGTAATCGCGCTCCCTGTCCGTCACCATTTCCAGCGTTAGCTCGTCGTGGTTGCGCAGGAAAACCGCCCACTGGCATTTCGGCGGCGGATCGGGAGTCTGACGGACGATGTCCGTGATGGGGAACCTGTCTTCCTGCGCCAGCGCCATGTACATGCGCGGCATCAGCGGGAAGTGAAACACCATGTGGCATTCGTCGCCATCGCCCGCACCGAAATAGGCCTGAATGTCTTCCGGCCACTGATTGGCCTCGGCAAGCAGCATGCGATCTTCGTAATGCTCGTCGATGAATTTGCGGATGCGTTTGAGGACTGCGTGTGTTTCCGGCAGATTCTCGTTGTTGGTGCCCTCGCGTTCGACAAGATAGGGCACCGCATCGAGCCGCAACCCATCGACGCCTATGTCGAGCCAGAAGCGCATCACGCTCATGACAGCACGAAAGACCTGCGGATTGTCGAAATTCAGATCCGGCTGGTGCGAATAGAAGCGGTGCCAATAGTAGGCTTTCGCTTCATCGTCCCACGTCCAGTTCGACTTCTCCGTGTCACAGAAGATGATACGCGTACCGGCGTACTTCTTATCGTCATCGGACCAGACATAATAATTGCGATAGTTCGAGCCTGGCTTGGCGCGGCGCGCGCGCTGGAACCACGGATGTTGATCGGACGTGTGGTTGATCACCAACTCGGTGATGACCCGAATCCCGCGCGCGTGGGCTTCGTCGATGAAGCGGCGAACATCGGCCAGCGTGCCGTATTCGGGATGCACGTCGCGGTATTCGGCGATGTCATACCCATCATCGCGGCGCGGGCTGGGATAAAACGGCAGCAGCCAGATGCAGGTGACGCCGAGCTCGGCGATGTAGTCCAGCTTCTCGATCAATCCCGGAAAATCGCCGACTCCATCGCCATTGGAATCGGCGAAGGATTTCACATGCACCTGGTAGATGACTGCGTCCTTGTACCAGAGCGGATTGGGTTTGAGCGCCGATTTCCTGCTCCGTGGCGCCATCAGATTTCCCGTGCCGGCTGTACGCGCCAGATCGCATACGGTGCCTCAGGCGTAAGCCGCATGTGCTGAATCTTGCCGCGCCAGATCGCGTGACCGCCACGGAGCAGGTCTTCGGATTCCAACGCTTCGTGATCGCCGCGGCCCCATTCCCATAACGGAATTTCAAAATCCGAGTCCTGGGGGTTGTGCGGATCGAGGCTGATCGCAACGAGAATGCGGCCGGCATGCCCCGGCGCGGATTTGCCGAAGTAGAGAATGTTGTCGTTAAAGGCCTTGTAGAAGGTGAGCCCCAGATGCGATTGCAGCGCGGGTTCGGCTCTGCGCAACCGGTTCAGCTGCGTGACCTCTGCGATGATATTTCCCGGCGCGTTCCAATCGCGCGGCTTGATCTCGTACTTTTCGGAATCGAGGTATTCTTCGCGGCCCGGCAGCGGCGCGGCTTCGCACAATTCATAACCCGAATACATTCCCCACAGACCGGACAGGGTGGTGGCAAGTGCAGCGCGAATCAGAAAGCCGGCGCGGCCGGACGTTTGCAGGAAGTAGGGATTGATATCCGGCGTGTTGACGAAGAAATGCGGCCGGAAAAATTCAGATACCGGCTGCGTGGTCAACTCGGTCATATACTCGGTCAGCTCGCGTTTCGTGTTGCGCCAGATGAAGTAGGTGTAGGACTGCGAAAAACCGAGCTTGGCCAGGTGATACATCACCTTCGGCCGCGTAAAAGCTTCCGAGAGGAAGATGACATCCGGGTGCCGGCCGCGCATATCGGCAATCAGCCACTGCCAGAACGGGAAGGGCTTGGTGTGCGGGTTATCGACCCGGAAGATCTTGATGCCTTCACCGATCCAGAACAGCACGACATCGCGCAGCGCGTTCCACAGGGCCGGTACCGCGTCGCGCGCATAGAAATCGACGTTGACGATGTCTTCGTATTTTTTGGGCGGATTCTCGGCATATTTGATGCTGCCGTCGGGCCGCCAATCGAACCAGCCGGGGTGCTGCTTGAGCCAGGGATGATCGGGTGAGGCTTGCACGGCAAAATCGAGCGCGATTTCGAGCCCGTTCTCGCGCGCCTCCGCCACGAGCGCGCGAAAATCCGAAAGCGTGCCGAGCTGCGGGTGAATGGCGTCGTGTCCACCTTGTGCGGAGCCGATGGCGTACACGCTGCCGGGATCGCCTGCCTCGGCTTTCAGCGCGTTATTCTTGCCTTTGCGGTTGGTATTTCCCACCGGATGAATGGGCGCGAAATACAGGACATCGAATCCCATATCGCGGATCGCCGGGAGCCGGCGGATCACGTCGCGGAATGTTCCGTGGCGTGAGGCGTCGCTGGTTTCGGAACGTGGGAACAGTTCGTACCAGCTTGCGAAACGCGCTTCGATCCGCTCCGCATCGATCACATAGGGTTTGCTGCAGCCCTTGAATCGCCGCGTATCTGCGCGGCGCATAGTTTCGACCGTTTCCGCGGCAACCAGCAGTGCCGCACGATCCTCCGGCGAGAGGGAGTCGAAGCCTTTCAATACGGCGCCGAGCGCCTGCGCCGAAGGCCCCTTGGCATGCGCTCTCGCCTGCTTCAGCAGTTGCTGCCCTTCCTGAATTTCGAGTGCAATGTCGAGACCGGCCTCCCGTTTCCACCCCAGATCGCGCACGAACGTGCCGTAAACATCGATCCATGCCTCGATCGTGAAAACATGCCGGCCGATGCGGTCGAGCGGCATCACGGCCGTCCAGCGATCGTTCGGCAGTGGGTGCATGCGCAGGCGCTGCCCTTCTGCTTCGTCTTCTGGCCGGAAATGCAGCTCAACCGCCAGCAGGGGGTGGCCGTCCGTGAAAACGTCGGCCTCGATCGTGATGCGATCTCCCACGATAGCCTTTGCGGCGAAGTCCCCTTCGTTCACTGCCGGTGAAACGTTGCCGATCACGACGCGGGACGACTCTGCGGCCGAACGGGCATCCTGCGCTGCAGTTTTTCCAGACGCTTTGATCATGGGCGATCGCCTCGCGCGGAACAGGCGCACTTCACCGGGGCGCAGCTTTGCATCCAATGTTTCCGAGGTACCGAATGCATCGAGGGGTTCAAGCCTGCTGAAGGCACCGAGACCAGCGAGACTATCCGATGACGGTGTGACAGCCGCAATCGGATCGGGGTTGATCAATGCGACCAACGCGCGGTCGCTGGTGCGCCAATCCGTTCCATCGGCGTGAAGCAGAACGGTGACTGGCGCGCCGGGACCGGTCAGGTTTCGTATCTGACCGTTCACCCATTGGGTTTTCGCAACGAACGTGTTGGCTGCGCGAATGGCGGCATCCAGATCAGTTGCGTCCGCGCCCTCCGCAGCGGGATCGGCGAAGCTCAACGGCAGCATCAGTCCCGTGCCGCTCAGCGCGGCAATCGCCAGGCGCCCACAACGCTGGCGCGACGAAGCGGGGGGCAATTTTGCAGGAGATTCGACCTGCGCGATGACCGGTGTCAGGCGGGAAAGAGTCTCATACTCTTCTACGAACCAGCTGGCCCGCCCGTCCCACCATGGAAGTGAGGACAGCGTAAAATCGAAACCCGAAAGACTCCGCACCCGGTCCCACGGTTCGCCCGCGGTATCGGCAATGAAGGCCACACGGTTCGATGCTGATTGAGAGGCGCGCTGCATGAGCGCATCCCGCAGTGCGGCCGGGGTTGCCGCCGGTTTCAGCAGCCGGAATCCACGCACCCCTGCCGCAATCCAGCGCTCTACTTCACACGCCCACCAGGCAGCGATTTCCTGCAGGTGTTCTCGCTCCCGCAGGTAAGCGATGCCCCGGCCCGGGCTGGGGTGCCGGGGATCGACGACATCGCCGGCGTCGCCCTGACGGCGAATGGCGAAGTACTGCGGACAGGCAGAAACCAGAGGGTGGTGCAGGTCGAGCTCGAACACATTCAAGTCGAGGAACAGGGATAGGCCGCGACTCTCGCAGGCTTTCGCGAGAGATGAACCGACGGCGTCACCATCGGTCGCTTCGAGGAGAACCGTGTCGAACCCGAGAGATTGTGCGCGCTCCAAATGCTCCCATGTCGAACCCGCCTTTTCGGCCCGGCCGATATGGCAAATTCGTGGCGCAGCCATGCCTGAGATCCTCAGCCCGAAAAGATGAAAAAGGCGCGCCAACAGGCGGCCCCTCACAAGAAACCACCCAGACCTTTTAACTCGGTAAACCGCCTGCAGGTTCCGCTGGCGCTCAAGCCTCCCCGATACCTAACGAGCGCCGCCACCTTTTGGTAACTGTTGCGCCATGGAGAGATGCTGCTGAATGACCGGGAGGGTCTGTGCAGCGAAATTCTTGATATCGGGGTCCGCCCCGTTCTGCTGTTCGCTGGTGAAGAGCATCACGGCTTCCTGATGCGCCTCGATTTGCTGCTGGGCATAAAGCGAATCGAAATCCTGCGTGCCGGCGCTGCGGAGCTTGTTGAGCATGGTCTTGTGCTTCGCATCGAGCGGCGGTGGCGCGACGGTATGGCCCTTTTTCGACAGGATGGATTTGAGCTCGTCGCTGCTCTTGGTGTGATCCGTTATCATCTTGTTCGCGAACGTCTTCACGTCAGCATTCGTAGATTTGGTTTCGGCGATATGGCCGGCCCCAATCTCATACATGTCGCTGACTGTCGCCTTCTTCACGAAGGCTGTATCCCCCAGCGGAGCCGTGCCGGACGACATTGTTGAAGGGGGCTGGCCGAAGGCGGACGCACTCAACAGACCTGTCAGCAACGCTACAATGGGTAAAGACGATCGCATGGCAATTTCCTCCGCAACTCAATGACGTCAACGGGCGGAGCGCAAAGCGCGTTCCCGATTTTGTCTTGGCAAATGATACTTCTTTGGCTGGCGCGCGTTTGACGTTTCGGGTGAGCCGCACTTCGGCGCGATCAAACAGCAAGGAATTCATGGGCACGAACTTTCGGCGATGGGGTTGGCTCATCGCGATCGTTGCCGTCCTGGTGCCGGTGTCCGCCCTTGCGGCCAATCATGGGGCCACGGAACCCGGCGCAGAAGAGGCGATTCTGGTCGCCGAAATCGCGCTGCTTGTGCTCGTTGGCCGGCTGCTCGGCGAAGCGATGCTTCGGATCGGCCAGCCCTCGATTGTCGGCCAACTGCTCGCCGGGGTTGTCCTCGGCCCATCGGTGTTCGGAAAGCTGTGGCCGCAGGCGCACGATCTCATTTTTCCGCACAGTCCTGGCCAGAAGGCGATGCTCGCGGCGATCGCCCAGTTTGGCGTGCTCCTTTTGCTGCTGCTCACGGGAATGGAAACGGATTTGAAGCTTGTGCGCCGCGCGCGCGGCACGGCGGCGGCGGTTTCGCTCACCGGCATCGCTATTCCATTCGCCTGTGGATTTGCGCTTGGTCAATTTCTTCCGGGTTCACTTTTGCCAGCAGGTCATCGGCTGGTCAGTTCGCTGTTTCTCGGCACAGCCCTGTCGATTTCCTCGATCAAGATCGTCGCGGCCGTGGTGCGCGAGATGAATTTCATGCGCCGCAATCTGGGCCAGGTCATCGTTGCATCCGCCATCATCGAAGATTCGGTTGGCTGGGTGATCATTGCCGTTACCTTTGGCATTGCCCAGAGCGGGGGCGTTCAGGGGCTTTCGCTATTCAAAACGATCGGTGGTGTGGCTGTGTTTCTGGCCGCGAGCTTCACCATCGGGCAATTTCTCGTTTTCCGCATCATTCGCTGGGTGAACGATAATTTCCACGGCGAATTTGCTGTGGTATCCGCCATCCTGATCATCATGGCTGCAATGGCCCTGATCACCTACGGGTTGGGTGTGCAAACGGTCCTCGGTGCGTTTGTGGCGGGAATCCTGATCGGCGAATCTCCCATCCTGACGGAGCACATCCAAAATCAGCTTCGGGGATTGGTCGCCGCGCTGTTCATGCCGGTATTCTTCGGCCAGGCCGGAATCAACGCCGACCTTTCGATTCTTGCACAACCGCAACTGCTCGCCGTGACGGGATTGATTGTTGCGATCGCGAGCATTGGCAAGTTCTCGGGCGCGTTTGCGGGCGGAAAGCTGTGCGGAATGTCGGTGCGCGAATCGCTTGCGCTCGGCTGTGGAATGAATGCGCGCGGCTCCACGGAAGTGATCGTCGCGACCATCGGTCTTTCCATGGGCGCTCTTACGCAAAGCCTTTTCACCATGATCGTGACCATGGCCGTAATTACCACGATGGCGATGCCGCCGATGTTGCGCAGCGCGCTCTCGCGTCTGCCGATCGGGCGGGAGGAGAAGGCGCGGCTGGAGCGGGAGGAATTGGATGCCCGGGGCTTCGTGGCAAAACTCGAACGGATGCTGGTGGCCGTCGATGACAGTGCGAGCGGCAAGTTCGCGGCTGAACTGGCCGGTTACCTGGCCGGCGGCAAGGGTATGGCCGCAACCATTCTGAGAATCGATGAGTGGCGCGGGAGTATCGACACACCGTCCATGCACGAAGGAGAAATCAAACAAAGCGCTGCCAAAGCAGCGGCGGCAACGGAGGAAACCGAGGAGGAGGCGCCGAGATCTGTCGATGTCAGTGTGCAGCCCAAGGATGAGCCGCCGGCGCCCGAACAGCTTTCGGAGATGGCGCGCAAGGGTTTCGATTTCCTGATGATCGGCATTGCCGGTACCCGCGCGCCGGATGGCGGCTTCAGCAAAAAAGTCAGCGATCTTGCCAATGCGTTTGAAGGCCCGCTGGCCATTCTGGTCCCTCCGGAAGTCGGCGATCCTGAGATGGGAGAGAGTCTGCTTGTACCGGTTACTGGAACAGACGTTTCGCGCCGGGGGGCGGAGATCGCCATGGCAATCGCGCGCGCCAGCGGCGCAAGGGTAGCTGCGATCTACGTCTCCGCCACAGCCCGGCGAGGCTTGAACGAGCGCACCCGGCGAAACGAAGAAGCGGTGCTCAAGGATATTGCCAAATTGGGAGAGCGGTACGGCGTCAGGCCCCGGACGCAGATTGAGCGGCACGAGCTCGCGGAAGCGCCCATCCTCAAGGAGGCAATGAAGCGGCACGATTTGATCGTTATGGGCGTAAATCGCCGGCCGGGAGAGAACATGTTCTTTGGCAATACCTCCGCCGCATTAATGGCAAGGTGGAAGGGTGCAATCCTCTTTATTTCGAGTTGAGTACGCCTCGGCCGACAGGTCCTGCCGCGACAACAACGCGATCGCGAGCAGGCTGGGAACGAACAGCGCCGCCAGCAGAAACCAGCCTTCGTTCAGCGACTGGGTGAAGGCGGCGCGCTGCACCATCGGCGCAATCATCTCTTTCAGGGTATCGCCGATCGGCCCCATCGCGTGCCCATGGAACATCGCCGTTGGCAATCCAACCGCGCGCGCCGCACCGGTGTCCCCCGCCTGAAGCCGGGATACCAGGTGATCCACGTGAACGCTCGTGCGCTGCTGCACGACCGTATCCACCAGCGCAATGCCGATGGCGCCGCCCAGATTGCGCATCAGGTTGAATTGGGCGCTGGCATCCGGTTCCTCACGCTCGCCCCATCCTTCCATCGCAAGGCGCGTCGAGGGAATGATGCAGAACATGATGCCGGCGCCGCGCAGAATTTGCGGAAGAATAAGGCCGGTGAAGTCGGTGTCGATGCTGCAGAAGCCATCCGCTACCAGGCCTGCTCCGAACAGCGCGTAACCCAAGGTGAGCATCGCCCGGCCACTCATGCGCGATTCGAGCATGGCGGCGATCGGCGCGGAAATAAGTTGGGCCACACCGGCCACGATCATGATCTCACCAATGCCAAGAGCGGTGTGCTTGCGGACAAAGCCCAAAAAAAGCGGCAGCAGGTACACCGAGCCGTAGAGGCCAGTGCCCAGAACGAAGCTCAAGAAACAGGCAACCCCAAATCCGCGATCCCTGAAGCGGCGAAGATCGAGAAAGGGCCTGCTGCGCGTAAGGCACTGCTGCACGGCAATCGCAAAGGAAATCGGACAGACGATCAGAAGTGTATCGACGAAGCCGCCGGACCAGTGCCGTTTCGGCGCTTCCTTCAACAGCAGCTCGAGGCTCGCGAGAAAGACAGCCGTGAAAACAATGCTCAGAAAATCGATATCGATGAGGGCTCGCAAGTTCGGTTTGCCGACGCGAACAAGAAGGGCAACGATCATCCCGAATACCAGACCGGGAGGCACATTGATGAGAAATATCGCGTGCCAGCTGTAGGTCTGGGTGAGAAATCCGCCGAACACCGGTCCGATGGTCGGGGCGATCATCGCAAAGGTGCCGGCGATCACGGTGGCGGTCGTATGCAGACGCCGTGGAAACAGTTCAAAAATCGTGGTGAACACTACGGGAATGAGCGCGCCGCCGAAAAATCCCTGAATGGTGCGGAAGGTCACAAGCTCTACGAAATTGCTGCTCATCGCGCAGCCGACGCTCGCCAGGGTAAAGGCGAACGTCGCCCCGGAAAACAGCCAGCGCACCGTCAGCGCCCGGGTCATGAATCCGGTGAGCGGAATGCCGATAATTTCGGCGATCAGATAACACGTTTGGATCCAGCTGAGCTTGTCTTCCGAAATGTGCAGCGCCGCGCCGATATTCGGAAACGAGCTCGCCACCACCTGGATGTCGAGGATCGCCATGAACATGCCGATGCACATGGCGATGAAGCCAAGCCAGGTGAAAAAATCGACGGGCTGTTCGTCTTCTTTGGAGATCACGGCGTGACGGCAGCGGGACGGTTGGAATCACCATAGACGGATTCGTGGCCTTGTGTCGCCACAGTGCCGAGTCGCGGATGAATGACGGCGCGCCAAAGTGGCGGGAGGAGCGCAAGCAGGATCGCGCCGGCGTAGCCGCCCGGCAATATCGGCGTACTTGGGGCCGTTCTCAATCCGTCATAGGCGAGTGCCGGCGACCGGTGATGATGGCTGTGCCGGCCCATGTTGAAGATGAGGACGTTCGACGCTCCGGAGCTGTTCCAACTATGGTGGGCGGCCATTGCCTCGCCATTGCGGCGTACCAATCCATAATGTGCGACGTAATTGAAGAGTTCGAGAACGACGACAGCGACCATGCTTTCGCAAGCCAGAAAAGCTGCCGCCCGCCAGCCCAGGTAAAACCATAGCGCGGCACAGATCGACAACATGATCGCGATATCCTGATTCACACGATTACCCGGCGTTGGGAACTTGGCGTTGCGCAGCCGATACTTCTCGAACTGCCACGCTTGGATGAACTGCCGCAAAACCGTGCGAATAAAGAATGTGTAGAAATTCTCGCCTAGCCATGCCATCGAAGCATCACGGTCGGTCGCGGCATACCGGTGGTGGCCATAAATATGGGCGATGCGAAAATGCCGGTAGCTCATGCCGGTCAGCATGGCCGTGCCAAGCCAGTGTTGCCATCGCACCCGGCTATGCACCATTTCGTGCGCCGCCAATACGCCAAACACACCTGTGCACACGCCAATTGCAAGCGACAGACTGGAGAATGTTGTGAGATTGCCCCGGCTCACGGAAATTTCGTGAATCGCCCACACGATTACGGCCAGCTGCAATGGAATGTAGAGCACTGGCAGCAGCCGAGACATGTTCGATTTTGCGGGTTCCGGTTCGGGCAGGTAACTTGCAATGAGCAATAGAAGAAGAAGCGCCGCCGGCACGGCAAAGGGTGCTGAGTCGGACCAGCCGTAAGATATCGGCACGGCGGCCAGAAACGCGAACGGCCCCGCAAATTGCAATGTGTTCATTTCCAGCCCCAGTCAGCGCGCCCGGCGCGGTGCAAGCGCACTTTCCTCTTCGCGAACTCGCCAGAAGAGCAGCATGGCGTTCAAGATCGAAAATGTTGCCGCGACCCAGACTTCACCAAACACCAATGGCAGCAGCGCAATCTCGCCAATCACGATAACGTAGTTCGGATGCCGAACGAAGCGATACGGCCCCCGCCGCACCAGCGGCGCATCCGCAAGCGAGATGATGCGTGTGGTCCAATACGGGCCAAGCGTCAACATCGTCCAGGCGCGAAGGACTTCCAGCGCGATATAGCCGCACAACGGAATCCATTGGATGACGGCTGGTTTGGGTAACGCCAGCGCAATCGTAATCAGCCATGCGGCATGCAGGAAGACGAACAGCGGATAATGTTCGCGTCCAATTTCAACAGCGCCTTTTGCCAGTAGCGCACGGGTGTTGTGCCGTGCACAGGCGAGCTCTGCGAGCCGCTGTACAACGACCAGTGCGAGGATTGCGTACGCAATCATTTCGACTCCAGCATCAGAAAGGCAGCGGAGAATCCGGGGCCCAGCGCGCTCATTAAGGTCCGGCTGGCAAGCCCGCGCGTCCGCATGCGGTGCAGCACGAAGAGGGCGGTCGCCGCCGACATGTTTCCGTAATCGCGCAAAATGGCGCGGCTATCTCCAAGCCCGCCGCGTTCCAGGTCAAGCGCATCTTCAAGCGCATCCAGTACCTTGGCGCCGCCCGGATGGCAGGCAAATGCTTCAATTCCGCTCAACGGAATGTCGTTCTTCTTGAGGAATTCATTTGCGACAGTTCGGAAGTCGCTCGCCACCAGTGAGGGAATGCTTTGCGCGAAACGCGCTTTCAGCCCGTCCTCCTCCACTTCCCAGCCCATGATGTCGAGCGAGTTCGGCCATGTGTGGCTGCCGGTTGCCCCCAAGACAGCGCCGTTGCCCGAAGCAGTGATAATGGCGCCGGCCGCGCCATCGCCGAACAAGGCCGCCGCCACGATGTTGCTCTTCGATACATCGTCCTTGCGAAAGGTGAGGGCGCACAGCTCCACGACCAGAAACAGGACGCGGGCGCCCGGCGTGGCGCGGGCAAGGTCGGCGGCGCGCGCAAGTCCGAACACGCCGCCCGCGCAGCCGAAGCCAAAAATCGGCAGCCGCATGATATCGCGGCGCAAGCCCATGCGCTCGATCAGCAATGCATCCAGGCTTGGCGTTGCTATCCCTGTCGTGGAGGCGACAACCACGGCATCGATGTCGTTGCGATCCATGCCGGCTTCGGCCAGGCAGGCCAGCGTCACCTGCTCAAGCAGATCGACGGAGTTCGCCAGATAAAGATCCGTGCGTTCCTTCCAGCCATGCGGTTCGGTGTACCAGTCGATGGGCACGCAGGAGTAGCGGGTCTCGATACCTGTGTTGGCGAACACCGAAAGCAGCCGCAGGACTTCCGGGTGGCCTTCGAAGAGCAGCGCCGCGCGCCGCGAGGCCTCGCCCTGGTCCACGGGATAGGGCGGCACAGCCGTCTGCAAGGCGATCAGGCGGGGGTTCGCGGCCATGCGTCTCTTTCGTCCTCCCGCGTCCAAATGACGTGGTTTGCCAAGCTGTTATTCCATGAGAACTCTTGGAAGGCTAATCTGAATGGCCACTGAACCAGCGATTCGCCTTGCCGAAGATAGAACCGAAACCCGCAACTCTCGCAGCCCAAGCTTTGGGCTGGGTCGATGAGCGTACCCGCGCGGTTGCGCCGCAACTTCACCTCTCCAGCACCTTCCTGCGCGACGAAGACAACCAATATCGCTCGGGCCGGAACTACGCCCGCGCCGACAATCCGGCCTTCGATCAGCCAGAACAATTGCTGGCGGCCCTCGAGAAGGGCGCGGAAGCGATGCTGTTCGCATCGGGCATGGCGGCGGCCACGGCGGTGTTTCAGACCTTGCGGCCGGGCGATCATCTGGTCGCGCCAAAGGTGATGTACTGGTCGCTGCGTAACTGGATTGCCGGGTTTGCCGGCACGTGGGGCGTCGCGATCGATTTCGTGGATATGAGCGATCTGGATGCTGTCCGGCGCGCTGTTCAACCCGAACGCACCAAATTGGTGTGGACGGAGACGCCCGGCAATCCAATGTGGAATATCACCGATATCGCCGCTGTGGCCGGGATTGCGCACGGCGCGGGCGCGAAGGTTGCGGTGGATTCCACCGTGGCCACGCCGGTGCTCACGCGTCCCATCGAATTCGGCGCCGATCTGGTCATGCATTCGGCGACGAAATACCTGAACGGGCATTCGGATATCGTGGCGGGTGCATTGGTCACGCGCGTGAAGGATGAATTCTGGGAGCGCATCAAGCAAAATCGTATCCAGCTTGGTGGCATTCTCGGCTCGTTTGAATCCTGGTTGCTGCTGCGCGGCATGCGAACCCTGTTTCCGCGTGTGAAGACCGCATGCGCGAGCGCGCAGAGGATTGCGGAAGCCTTGCGCGCACATCCGCAGGTGCGCGCGGTGCTGTACCCCGGGCTGCCAGATTTTCCAGGTCATGCAATTGCCGCGCGGCAGATGAATGGCGGCTTCGGCGGGATGCTTTCGATCCGCGTGAAAGGCGGTGAGCAGGCGGCAATTGCCACCGCTGCGAACGTGCGTATCTGGAAGCGCGCCACGTCGCTCGGTGGCGTCGAAAGTCTCCTCGAGCATCGCGCTTCGATCGAAGGTCCGGATACGCCGTGCCCGCCCGACCTCCTGCGTCTCTCCGTGGGCATCGAAGATGCGGACGATCTGATTGCCGATCTGTCGCAAGCGCTCGAATCGGCGCACGGCTGAGCCATGCCGAAAATCAAGGTCTTCACCGCCAATCTCGGCTTCTACGAAACGGCCGTGGCCGCACGCTCACAGAAGATGGCCCTCGCGCATTGGGGCGTTACCCGCGATCTTTTTCGCGAAGGCAGCGCAAAGGAGACGCACGATCCCAAGGCTGTGGAAGCGGCCATGCGGAAGGTTGGCATGGTGGTAAGGCGGCCGATGGGTTCGGCCGGACCATTCGCGGAACGCGCGGAAGCCGAACAGGCGCTCCTGAAGCGCTTCAATTCCAGGCCCCGGACAGCGGTAAAAAAGGCGAAGTCTGTCCGCAAAGCCGCGCCGCCTCCGCGCGCCTCAGCCAAAGGCCGAAAGAAGAAGCGCCGCTGATTTTTCCGTGAGCCCTCGGCTCCGCCATTCGCCAGCTCGCGCAGCAATTGCCCTGTTGAAGCATCAGGTATGAAAAAGTGTCACGCCTCCGTTCTCCGGCGGCAAAGCTGGGTTAGAATGATTCGCCTGATGGGAGCTGGAGCCATGACACTTCGCGCGATTTCCGTTCTGAGCCTAAGCGTGCTTGCCGCTGGCGCGGCCCTTGCCGCCACCATTCCGCCCCCACCGCCCACGCAAACGGACGACACCGTGGACACCATTCAGGGCCTGAAAATTGCCGATCCCTATCGTTGGCTGGAGGACTGGAACGATCCCAAGGTTCAGGCGTGGAGCGATGCCCAGAACGCACGCACCCGAACCTATCTGGATGCGCTGCCCGATCGCGCGGCCATCAAGGGCGAATTGAGCCGGCTGGTAAAGGGCACATCGCCATCCTTCTACGATATCCGCCCGCACGGCAGCCGTGTCTTCGCGATGTACAACGATCCCAAATTCCAGCAGCCCATGCTGGTGACAATGAACGCGGCCGCCGATCCGGCCTCGCGGCATGCGCTGCTCGATCCCAACAAGGTCGATGCCAAAGGCCTCACCGCCATCGACTGGTTTGTGCCGTCAGGCGATGGAACGAAAGTCGCGGTGTCGCTGTCGAAGAACGGCAGCGAGGACGGCACGTTGCACGTCTACGATGTGGCGACCGCAAAAGAAATCGATACGCCGATTCCGCGCGTGCAATATCCGACTGCCGGCGGAAGTCTCGCCTGGGCCGCGGATGGCAAGGGCTTCTGGTACACGCGCTATCCCGGCGCGGATGCGCCCGCCGCGGATCAGCATTTCAACATGCAGGTCTATTTCCACAAGCTCGGCAGCGATGCGGCGAAGGATGCGTTGGCGCTCGGCAGCAAAGACGGGCTGGAGCGCGTGTCGGAAGTTTTCCTGAGCAACCATTTCAACCTGCCGGACGTAATGGCGATGGTGCAGCGGGGCGATGGCAACATCTGGGCCTTCTATGTGCTGAAGGAAGGCGCGGCGCCCGTCCAGATCGGCACCTACACCGACGATATCGTCTACGCGGGCATCGGTCCGGATGGCGCGGTGTATGGAATCTCCCGCAAGAATTCCTCGAACGGCAAAGTCGTGAAGCTGCGGGCGCCGTTTGCGAAGGAAGGGCTCGCAAGCGCGCCGGTGATCGTGCCGGAGAGCAACGTCGCCATTCTGTCCGGTGGCGCCGAGCAGCAAACGGCCGACCTCAATTTCAGCAAGGACCGGCTGTTCGTGCGTGATATCGTGGGCGGCCCGAACCAGGTGCGCGTGTTCGATCTTTCCGGCAAGCCGGTCGGCAAACTGCCGCTGCCGCCCATTGCAGCGAACAGCGAAATCGAGCCGCTGGCGAATGGCGCAGTATTGTTCGATGTCTCGACCTATTTGCGGCCGCGCTACTACGCCGAATGGAATCCGAAAACCGGCAAGGCACATGAAACGGCGCTGAAAGTCACTTCGCCCGTATCGTTTGCCGACGCCGAAGTCGCGCGTGTGTTCGCGACATCGAAGGATGGCACCAACGTGCCCGTCAACATCATCATGAAGAAGGGCACGAAACTCGACGGCAGCAATCCTGCGCTTCTTTACGGCTATGGCGGCTACGGCATCAGCCAGACGCCGGTGTTCCTCGGCGCCTTCCGCCGCGTCTGGCTGGATGGCGGCGGCATCTATGCCATCGCCAACACCCGCGGCGGCGCCGAGTACGGCGAGCGCTGGCACACGGAAGGCATGCTCACGAAGAAGCAGAATGTGTTCGACGATTTCGCGGCGGCAGGCGAATACCTGGTGGATCGAAAGTACACGTCGCATCCCAGGCTGTCCCTGATGGGCGGCTCGAACGGTGGCCTTTTGATGGGCGCCATGATCACGCAGCACCCGGAGTTCGCGCGTGCCGTCATTTCTGCGGTCGGCATTTACGACATGATCCGGGTGGAGCTCGATCCCAACGGCTCCTTCAATGTCACCGAATTCGGCACAGTGAAGAATCCGGATCAGTTCAAGGCGCTCTACGCCTATTCGCCCTATCATCACGTGGTGAAGGGCACAGCGTATCCGGCGGTGCTGATGCTGACCGGCGCAACGGATGGGCGGGTGAATCCGCTGCACTCGCGCAAGTTTGCCGCGGCGTTGCAGGCGGCGACATCGTCGGATCGTCCCATCCTGTTGCGCACCAACAAAACCTCCGGCCACGGCATCGGCAGCTCACTGGATGAGCGTATCGCTGAGCAGACGGACGAGCTGTCGTTCCTCTACGATCAGCTCGGCATGCATTATCCGGCCGCTACGCCAAAGTCGGCCGGCGTGAAAGCGTCCGCGCCCTGATGCGATCCGCAGCTCTCGCGGTCGCGGCTGTTGCCGCGGCAGCTGCGCTCGCCACGTCGGCGGCCGCGCCTGCGCAGCGATACGATGTGCTGATTGCACAGGGCACAATCTATGACGGCTCGGGCTCTGCGCCGTTCGTCGGGGATGTGGCGATCAAAGGCGACCGTATCGTTTATGTCGGTCCGCGGGCGCGCGGTTCGGCCACGCGGCTGATCGACGCCAGCGGCAAGGCGGTGTCGCCCGGCTTCATCAACATGCTGTCGCAGGCGCAGGAGGCATTGCTGGTCGACGGCCGTGGGCAAAGCGATCTGCGTCAGGGCGTCACCCTGGAAGTAATGGGCGAGGGCGAGTCCATGGGCCCGGTCAATCGCACTATGAAGAAGCTTGGCGAGCAGCGCGAGACCGACATCAAGTACAAAATCGACTGGGCGACCCTCGGCCAATATCTCGAGAAGATCGAGAAGCAGGGCATCTCACCGAATGTCGCGTCGTTCATTGGCGCTGCGACGCCTCGCATCTATGTTCTTGGCGAACACGACGTGCAGCCCACGCCCGAACAACTGGCCAAAATGCAAACTCTCGTCCATCAGGCGATGGAGGAAGGTGCCATGGGCGTGGCGTCGGCGCTGATCTACGCACCGGGTACCTACGCCAAGACGCCGGAAATCATCGCGCTTGCCAGCGAAGCTGCGAAATGCGGCGGAATGTACATTTCGCACATGCGCAATGAGGGCAATCACGTCCTTGATGGCGTGGACGAGTTGATCGAGATCAGCGAGAAATCCGGCGCCCCGGCGGAGATCTATCACATGAAGGTCGGCGGCAAGCCGAACTGGAGCAAGCTTTCGCCGATGATCGCCAAGGTCGAAGCGGCGCGCGCCGCCGGTCATCGGATCACGGCGAACATGTACGTGTACGAGGCGGGTGCCACCGGCCTTGATGCCGCGATGCCACCGTGGGTGCAGAACGGTGGCCTTGAAGCCTGGATTGGTCGGCTGAAGGACCCTGCGATCCGCAAACGCGTGGCGGCGGAGATGCGAAATCCGAACACGGCGTGGGACAATCTCTACGCACTCGCGGGGCCGCACGGCACGCTAATGCTGTCATTCAAAAATCCGAAGCTGAAGCCGCTCACTGGCAAGCGCCTTGATGAGATTGCGGTCATGCGCCACGAGAGCCCGGAAGACGCCGCGATCGATCTCGTGATTGAAGATGGCAGCCGTGTGGGCGTGGCCTACTTCCTGATGTCGGACGATAACATCGAACGCGAGATCGCGCTGCCTTACACCAGCTTCGATTCCGATGAATCCGCGCAGGCTCCAGAAGGTGTGTTCCTGAAATCGAGCACGCATCCGCGCGCCTACGGTAACTTCGCGCGTGTGCTGGCGAAGTATGTGCGCGACGAGAAAGTAATTCCGCTCGCAACGGCGGTCCACAAGCTGACGGAATTGCCCGCGTCCAACCTGTCGCTGCACGATCGCGGAATGCTCAAGGCGGGCGACTATGCGGACGTTGTGGTGTTCGATCCGGCGACAATTCAGGACCATGCGACCTATGACCATCCGCAGGTGTTCGCGACGGGCGTGAGCGAGGTATTCGTCAATGGTATCGAAGCGCTCCGGAACGGCGAGCCGACGGGCGCCCATTCCGGGCGTTTTGTGCGCGGCCGCGCCTGGACAGGCTGGCCGGATGGCAGCTGCCGCAAATCCGCCGCCGATTGGCAATGGGCGAAGAATTGAGCTGGTCAGCATTGAGCGTTTTTCTACTAAGAGCGCGTTTGTTCCCCACTGCGTACACACAAAGCTGTTTGGAGTCAGACGCGAAAATAATTCCGTTCACCACCGGAAAACGGCCTTACACTTGCGCGTATGAAGAGAACGCTCATTCCGATTCATGAAGCATTCCGCGCTGGATGCGCATGCTGCCGATCTCAGCACTGCGCGCGTGCCCGCGTGGGCTCGCAAGTTCAAATGCCTACGTCACCACTCAACCGCAAGATATGGCATGTTGGGGAACGCGGAGGGGGACCCCTCCCCCCATTTTTCGACAAACAAAACGAACAATCCCACTTCGCGATCCGCTTGCAGTACAGCGGTGTCAGGCTGCGGCGAGCGATGCGTGAATTTTCTCAGGTTCGAAGTCGGTGAGATCGGACGATCTGCGTGCCGCGAAATGCCCTCCGGCCAGGATCATGGTCGGCGCTCCGTCGTCATTCAGCAGGGGCGCCTCAAAATATTCGCCCACCATGTGGCTCTTGCGGGCGGCGTCGGCCCGACTAACAAAGCGCAGCGGGGCGCCTGCTTCCAACGTCGCATCCAGTACCGCATGCCAACGCGGCAGGTGTTCCTCCGGCACGGCCTCATCCAGAAATCGGCCGCTCATGTCGCCCATGATATCCGCGAATGCGGATCCCATCATTTTCACCCGGTAACGAACCTTGCCGTTCGTCACCCGCTCATAGATCGCAATGTTGCGAAGCAGGGATTTGAGTTTGTGCGGGGTCAGAGCACGGCGGCTGGGAAGGTGCTCTTCATCACCGAAATCGTGCCAGGTGGCGAGCAGCAGCCGAAATTCCATCCGCTGAAACCCGAGCGACGCATCGCAGAACGAGGACCAGGCTTCCGTGCGTGCGCGAGCATTGAATTTTTCACTCGCTTCAAGGGCAGACGCCGTGCACATGAGCGAGTTGTAACCGGGAGAACGTCGAAAATCCGTAAACAGATCGTTCCGCATTGTCCGGAGACCGGGGTTTTGCGAATGTTTTTCGTAATTTCGGTGTGCCGATGGACCGGGCCGCAGGAGGACTGGAAAACGTCGTCGTCGAAGCACTTTGCAGGCGGCTGGCAGGGTTCCGGCGCGGCGATATCTTCGCCTTGAACGGCCTCCCTTCGCGATGCCGCCGGTCGGCCCGCCGGGAAGATATTCGGGAGGCGAAACTCGGGCCCTGGTGCAGGCTATCGTTCCGCACGCGATGTGAAGTTCGTATCGCTTCACGCCCTTTACGCTTTGACGCATAATGGCATTGGTTGGGTATCGGCTTCGGCCTCGGGGCGGGCGCATGAACAGAATTGAAGGCGGGTGCCATTGCGGCAATCTCTACTACGTCTTTGAAACGAGCGCGGATCTTGCGCACTTGGGTGTGCGCGCCTGCATGTGCCGATTTTGCCGGGCGCATGGCGCGCGCAACACCAGCGATCCGAATGGCGCCATCCAGATCGATGTGCGCGATCCGGCACGGCTGGTCCGTTACCGCTTTGGCCTGAAGACAGCGGACTTCCTGCTATGCGCCCATTGCGGAGTGTATGTCGGCGCCTATCTGCCGGATGAGGATGGCGGCCGGTTCACGGTCAACGTGAACACCTTTCGTGAGCCGCCGCCGCTCGACTTTCCGATCGTACCGCATGATTTCGGCAGCGAGGACAGAGCAGGCCGCGTCGAGCGGCGCAAGGCGAAATGGACGCCGGTTACGTCATTTCGCATATAAGCAGCGATCACGCGAACCGTTGGCATCAAAATTTGGAATTGCACGTTTGCGGCGCAGCAAAGATAAAGATGACTGCTGCGAAAAGGCTTGAGGGGACCGACCTTACATGAAATCCGATTGGCAACTCGTCCTGCTTCGCCACGGTGAAAGCGAATGGAACAGGCTGAACCTGTTCACAGGCTGGCGAGACGTTCCGTTAAGCGAGCTGGGAGAGCGGGAGGCGCGCGAGGCTGGCCGTCTGATGGCAGACGCCGGGTTGACCTTCGATCTCGCCTTCACGTCGCTTCTGAGCAGGGCCATCAAGACACTTTGGCTGTCGCTCGAAGCCATGGACCTGATGTGGGTTCCCGTCCACAAACATTGGCGGCTTAACGAGCGCCACTACGGCGCATTGACCGCCAGCAACAAAGCCGAAGCGGTCAAGAAATTTGGCGAAGCGCAGGTCAAGGAGTGGCGCCGCAGCTATGCAACGCCGCCGCCACCGATCGATTTCGACTCAACGGATTTTCCGGGCAACGATCCGCGTTACGCCGGAGTGCCCCAAAACGACTTGCCGCGCGGCGAGAGCCTGAAGGACGTGCTCGCGCGTGTGCTGCCGTACTGGCACCATTCCATCATGCCGCAGTTGGAGCAAGGGAAACGCGTGCTTATCGTCGCGCACGGCAATTCGCTTCGTGCCCTGATGAAGCATCTCGAAAACATCAGCGATGAGGAGATTGTCGAAATCAATTTGCCGACCGGCATTCCCCGCGCCTATCGCCTCAATGCGGGCCTCAAGGCCGCGGAAGCCCGATTCCTTGGCAACGCAGCAGAGATCCAGGCGAGGATCGAATCCGTGCAGAAGCAGACGCAACGCGCGTGACGCGCAATTTCTATCTCTGCATTATTGCCATCGCGGCAGTTTCCTCTGCCTGGGCGCGAACGGCTTCGCAGACAGCGGACGAAACACGCGGCGCCGTTCCCGCGAGCCAGGCAGGCAAGCTTCCGAAGACCGAAGAGCGCTATCGGGCGCTGCAGCAACAGATGCAGCGTGCCAAACCGGGCGTGGAAACTGCGCGGCAGAAGAGCGAATCGCTGGCCGCGCAAGCGGCCCGCCTGCAACATCAGTTGGTCGCCACCGCTGCGCAGGTGCAATCGCTTGAGCAGCAGAAATCGAAACTCGATGGCGACATCGTTGCGCTTGCCGCTCGCGAAAAGACGATGTCCCAGAAGTTCGACCATGATCGCGTGAGGGTTTCTCATCTCATCGCGGTGTTGGAACGCCTGCAGTCGGATTTGCCTCCCGCACTGGCACTGGAGCCGGCCGATGCTCTGCGCTCCGCACGCGGCGCCATGCTGCTGGGGGCAGCGCTTCCCAAAATCTATCAGGCAGCCGCGGAAGTCTCCCGCCAACTGAAGGCCTTAAAGCAGACGCGCACTAGGCTGCTCAGCCGCCGGACCCAGAGTCTCCGCAATGCCGCGCAACTCTCAGCGGCCGAAGCCCACCTCGATAAACTTCTGGCGGCCAGGCAGCGGGAGGCCAGCGGAGCCGGTGCCGTTTATCAGGCGATGCAGGTCAAATTCGACGCCATCGCCAGCCAGGCGACGGACTTTAAGACCTTGCTCGACCGGGTCTCGACGCTGCGCGCTGCCGCCGGCCCGCAAGGGATGGTAGTGGTTTCCGGTGCGGGCCGCCCGATTCAGAACGTTCCTAGGCCCGGTTCGCTGGCGTCGCCCGTCATTGGCTCTGTGGTGGCCGATCCGGAGCAAGGGCGCATGCCGGGGCTGAGCTTTTTAGCAGCTTCGGGCGCCTCCGTGGTCGCACCCGCCGATTCTCACGTTCTTTTTGCTGGTCCTTACCGTAAAACGGGCCAAGTATTGATCCTGCAAATGGCAGGTGGGTACGATATCGTTCTGGCGGGACTTGACCGGGTGGATGTCCGGTCAGGAGACCAGTTGCTGGCCGGTGAGCCCTTAGGCAGGATGCCACGTGGAAAAAGCGGGGCGAAGCTCTATTTCGAACTGCGCCAGAATGGAAAAAGCGTGAACCCCGCTGCATGGCTGGGAACGGGTTTGAGGAAGGCAAGATAATCATGAAGCGAGTTGCGTTATTGGGCGTGGGTGGCCTTGCAGGGTTCACGGCCGCCTTGATGTTGTTTCCGGCCGCGCATGGCGCGAGCGAGCTTTCGGCCTACCGCCAACTCGATCTCTTTAGTGATGCCTTCGAACGCGTGCGCGCCAATTACGTGCGCCCCGTGCAGGACAGCGAACTGGTGACCAATGCCATCGAAGGGATGGTATCCGGTCTCGATCCCCATTCCAGCTACATGGACGCGAAAGCCTTCGCCGACATGCAGATTCAAACGAAGGGCGAGTTTGGCGGCCTCGGGCTCGAAGTGACGATGGAAGATGGCCTTGTGAAGGTGATCTCTCCCATTGACGACACGCCCGCCGCCAAAGCGGGGCTCAAGACCGGCGATTTCATCGCAGCCATCAACAGCACGCCGATCCAGGGGATGGCACTGAATGACGCAATCGACAAGATGCGCGGGCCGAATGGCAGCAAGGTTTCACTCACGATTTTGCGGCCCGGCAGCAAGAAGCCGTTCGACGTGAGCCTCACCCGTGCCGTCATTCGCGTGGACAGCGTGAAGTATCGTCGAGAAGGCGACATCGGCGTCATCCGGATTTCAGCCTTCAACGAGCGCACGGCATCCGGCGTCGAAAAGGCGGTGCACGATTTGAAGGCGCAGATCGGCCCGGGCCTCAAGGGTTATGTCATCGATCTGCGCAACGATCCCGGCGGTTTGCTGGACCAGGCGATCGATGTCTCTGACGACCTGCTAACCTCCGGCGAGATCGTTTCAACCCGTGGCCGCCACCCGGACGACACGCAGCGCTACAACGCAAAGGGTGGCGACATCACCGATGGCAAGCCAATCGTCGCGCTGATCAATGGCGGCACGGCCAGCGCGTCGGAGATCGTTGCGGGCGCCCTTCAGGATCACAAGCGCGCCACTGTCGTCGGCATGACGTCCTTCGGCAAAGGCTCCGTGCAGACTATCATTCCGTTAGGCGGGGGCGGCGGGGCACTACGGCTTACCACGGCGCGCTACTACACGCCGTCGGGCCACTCCATTCAGGCAACAGGAATCGTCCCGGACCGCGCCGTTAGTCAGGGTGACGACGATGACAGTTCGAAGTTGCGCACCAGCGAAGCCAATCTACCCGGTCATCTCATTGGTGAAGCCGCCAAAAAGCAAAATCAGCAGGTGATCAAACCGGCACCCGGCAAGAAGTATGACGACTTCCAGCTTTCCTATGCGCTAGATCTATTGCACGGCGGAAAGCCAACGGTTGCGTCTATCAAGAGCGCGGCGGCGAACTGAACGGAGCCGGCGCTGAAGGCGGTATCATGAGAGGATTTTCGCTCGCAGCGTTAGGAGCGGGTGGCACATTCTGTGCCACCTTCGCGCTGCTTCATTTTGCGCAAGGTGCCGATTCGAGCGCGGAGCTGGCACGCTTCGGCAAAGCCTATGCCTTGGTCCGCGCCGATTACGTCGAGGAGCCGCAGGACCAGCAACTGGTCGAAGGCGCGCTGACCGGCATGCTCGGCGACCTCGATCCACATTCCAGCTATTTCGATCCCCGCACCTACGCTGCCATGCAGGTGAAAACGGAAGGCCAATATGGCGGCCTTGGCATGATCATCGGGCTCGACGACAGCCTGGTCACGATCGTTTCGCCCATCGACGACACACCGGCCTCGCGCGCGCATCTCAAGGCTGGCGACCATATTCTGGCAATCGATGGCAAACCGATAACTGGGCAGAAGCTGGAGGACGTGCAGGATAAGCTGCGCGGTCCGGCCGGCAGCAAGATTCGGCTGAATATCCTGCGGCAAGGCATGCACGATCCCTTCGATGTGTCGCTTACGCGGGAAGTGATCGCCGTCGAAGCTGTGACCCACAAGCGGGAAGGCGATCTGGGCTACATCAAAATCCCCGCCTTTAACGAGAATACCAATACCGGCTTGCGCAAGGCCATTGCCGATCTGAAGAAGCAGATCGGTCCCAATTTAAAGGGTTACATCATTGACCTGCGGGACGACGGCGGCGGTTTGCTGGACCAGGCGGTTGCGGTCGCAGACGCTTTCCTCGACGGTGGAGAAATCGTCTCCATCCGCGGTCGCAACAAGGACGAAACGCAGCGCTTCGACGCGCAGCCGGGCGACATCGCGGACGGCAAGCCGATTATTGTTTTGGTGAACGGCGGCAGTGCGAGCGCCTCGGAAATCGTCGCCGGCGCGTTGCAGGATCATAGACGGGCACGAATCGAAGGCACGCTGACCTTTGGTAAAGGATCGGTGCAGACAGTCATTCCGCTGGACAACGGCAAGTCCGGCGCGCTGCATATGACGACCGCGCGATATTACACCCCCTCGGGCCGCTCCATCCAGACAACCGGCATTGTCCCGGACGTGATGGTGGCCGACAACAAGGCGGATACGAGCGTTTTGCAAAGTCTGATCGGGCGAGAGGCGGATTTGCCTCGCCATCTGGCAGCGGAGGGAACGCCGCTGAAATCGGATGTGGCCTCGGTCATCCACCCTGATCCAAAAAAGACTTATGCTGATTTCCAGTTAAATTACGCAGAAGACCTTCTGCACGGTTTCCATTCACATCGCTGATATGCTTTCCAGTCGCATTTGCAGCTAAGCCCTTTTGCTTCCAGCGGGCTTGGGCAATACTGTTGCGCGCCAAATCATTTCGTTCGCATGTCCCGCTACAACTCCCGCCTGAAACACGAAGATCTGCCCTATCGCCCTTGTGTCGGCGTGATGCTGCTGAACAAGGAAGGGCACGTGTTCGTCGGAAAGCGCATCGACCAAACAGTCGAAGGATGGCAGATGCCACAGGGTGGTATCGATGGCGATGAAACGCCGGAGCAGGCGGCCTTGCGCGAGCTCGAAGAAGAAATTGGCACCCGGAACGCCAGATTGTTGCGCGCCTACGATGACTGGCTTTGCTACGACCTGCCTTCGCATTTGCTAGGCGTGGCGTTGCGTGGGCGGTTCCGCGGACAACGGCAGAAGTGGATGGCGATGCGGTTTCTGGGAGACAATTCCGAGATCAACATCAAGACGGCGGAACCGGAATTTGCCGAGTGGAAATGGCTAGCGATCGAGGCGCTGCCGCGCCTGATCGTGCCGTTCAAGCGAGACACCTACATGACGATCATCTCGGCCTTCCGCGATCTTGCGGGGCCAGAGACCTGAAAAGACGCCTTTTCAATCGTCCCGGTAGACGCGTTCGCGGCGTTCGTGCCGTTCCTGTGCTTCGATCGAGAGCGTGGCGATCGGCCGTGCGTCCAGGCGCTTGAGCGAAATCGGCTCGCCGGTTTCCTCGCAGAAACCGTAGGAGCCATCTTCCAAGCGGCGCAACGCGGAATCGATCTTTGCGATTAGCTTGCGCTGACGATCGCGTGTGCGCAGCTCCAATTGCCGTTCGGCTTCGGTCGAGGCACGGTCTGCCAGATCCGCGTGAGGCGTGGTTTCCAGCTGTAGATTGTGAATGGTCTCCCGGCTCTCGCGAAGGATGTCGTCTTTCCAGTTGAGCAACTTGCAGCGGAAATACTCCCGCTGCCGCTCATTCATGAAGGGTTCGGTCTCCGTCGGCCGATATCCGGCCGGGATGTGTATACCCATGCACGCAACCCCTTCGCAAACGATTCGCCCACGATCTTAGGCGGCGGGGGTTATAGCCACGGTCCGTGATAGGTTCAAATAGAATTCCGGGGAGCCTGGCGATGAAATTTCTGTGCACGGAAGACCCGCTTGGCGCAGTTATCCGCGGTGGTATGGATGGCCGGCCAGAATTGTCATCGCGCGATAAATCTGCTCGGCCAGCATCGCGCGCACCATGAGATGGGGCCAGGTCTGCGGGCCGAAGGCAAGGCTCCGTCCCGGCTTCACACTTGGGCCAGGATGCAATCCATCCGGTCCTCCGATGAGAAAGGCAAGATCGCGCGCGCCGGCATCGCGCATCGCGCCCAGCATTTCGGCAAAGGCGTCGCTTGTCATGCCCTTGCCTTTGGCGTCGAGGCAGATGACATGCGCCTGTTCGGGAATGCGCGCTGCGAGCCGTTCGCCTTCCTCACGAATGCGCGCTGCGGCATCGCGATGTTTCGAGATGGCGATTTCTTCGACTCTTATCGATGGGAAGCCCAGGCGCTTTCCCATGTTGGCCGCGCGGGTGCAGAAATCTTCCGTCAGCGCGCCTTCACTGGTGCCGCGCGCGATCCCGGCTGCAAGAGTGACAAGACGCATATTCTGGCCCCGTGCTGTTGAGGCGGTATGGCCTGACCGCCGCGATTCAATGCGCGGTGGCGCGCTCGGGTTCGCGCACGCTCCACATGCCTTCGAGATCGTAATAGGCGCGCACTTCCGGGCGGAAGATGTGGACGATCACGTCGCCTGCATCCACCAGCACCCAATCGCCTTGCGCGAGGCCATCCACGGGCCGGGTGCCGTAACCTGCGTCTTTCAGCTTGCGCGCCAGGTTCTCGGCAATGGCTGAGACATGCCGCGCGGAGCGGCCGCTGGCGATCACCAGCGCATCGGCAACCGACGATCGACCTTCCAGCTCGATGGTAACGATGTCTTCCGCCTTGTCGGCGTCAAGCGATTCCTGGATGCGGGAAAGAAGCGTTTCTTCTTCGGGGGCGCGCAGCCGCGATACGGACCGGCGCGGGGATTTTGGGGTACTCGATTGTTTGCGGATCAGAGTCTCTCTCCTCCTGAACGAACGGAACGCGGAGACGAAGATTCTGTTTGCATTGACCGGCCGCCACGCTCCTTCTGTTGCCCACATCCTAGCACGCCGGCAGGACGCGTACCAATCCTTCCCCGCGGAGATTTTGCGCCCGGATGGCGCTGGCGCTTTGCGGGCATCTGCGTCCGCCATCGAGAATGGCAATGGCGGGCGGGTGGGCAAGCGGCAGCTTTCGCAAATCCGTCACGCGGGCATGGGCAAACCGTTGCATGGCCTTCGAATGCAGCGGCGCGGTGGATGTGCCAGGCCGCAACACAATGGCGATCGGGACGGAACGCACGATCTCCGGCCAGCGGCGCCAGCGGCGGAAACTTTCCAGATTGTCGCTGCCCATCAGCCAGACAAAATGCACCTGCGGAAAACGGTGCTTCAGCACATGCAGCGTGTCGATGGTGTAGCGCGTGCCGATGGTGCGCTCGAGATCGACCACAACAATGCGCGGGTTGTGCTCGAATTTCTCGGCGGCGTAGGCGAGGCGCTGCTGCAACGGCGCCATGCCGCAAACCGGCTTGAGCGGATTCTGCGGCGCCACCAGCCACCAGACGTAATCGAGCCCCAGCTGCTTCAGCGCCGTCTCGGTGACATGCAGATGGCCTTCGTGCGCCGGATTGAAGGAGCCGCCGAGCAGCCCGATCTTCAGCCCGTCCGCCACCGGCCCGGGCGGCTTCAGCCAATGGAATTCGGGTCGCGCCGGCGATTTTTCCATTCCCGACTTTAACGCGAAGCGCCGGAGAGAGGCGACCGGGCCGAGGCGAGGCGCACGCCGTGGGAGGCGTGCCGGGAGCGTAAGCTCCTGATCAAGAACGAAAAAGCCTCTGAGGTTGTTTTACGAATTCCTGTACCCCTCCCCCCGGCACCTCGGGAAAGGCCCAAAGTTCCCATTCGAACCTCCGAAAAGTTGGGAGGGGGACCCCCGCCGCCCAGTGGACCGCCATGGCCGCCCACCAAGACGGCCATCCATCCGGCGCGGCGAATTTGCGAACGCGCTCTCGCGTGCTTCGCCGACGCGCCGAGAAGAGTGATCGCTTGTGGACGCACGTGCGAGGGATCGAGTCCGGCCATGACGGATGGCTGCGCAACACAATTGTTTGCAAAAACAGGGGAAGGCCCCCCATCTGCCACCCCACAAATTGTGCCCGCGATTTGAACACCAGCGTTGTTCATGCGTGGAAGTGTACGGCCACTTTGCCGGTGGGGAACGGATTTATTTTCACCCTTGACGTTCCACGTCTTTGCGCGGCGACGCGGGGAATGCGGAGGAGGTGCGGAGCCGCATCACGCGCGTGCGGCGCTCAACATCGTGCTCGCGAACGACAACAACAGTGCTGGTCATGGGCGAAGTATAAGGCCGACTCCGCGCTGGTAGACGGATTTATTTCTGGTTTTGATTCTCCACGCCTTTCGCGCCGCTGGATGCGGTTAGGTGGTAGAGGCCCGCAGCTCGGCTGGTCGAATGCGGGACTTGCTCATATGCACTCACAAACCTAGTATGACGCTGTCATTCACAAAAGGCGACCACTAATGCCTCGCACCAGTTCTCCGCTGACCGTGACCTTGGGCGACCTCAAGGAGCGCGTTGATACACGCGTCCGGTCGGGGAACTACGCTTCAGCAAGCGAGGTGTTGCGGGCGGCGGTGCGCGCGCTGGACCGCGAAGATGAGGCGCTCCGCAGCGCCTTGCGCGAGGAAATCGAGCGGTCGCTGAACGATCCTCGTCCGAGCATCCCGGCCGAAAAGACCTTCGCAAAGCTGCGCCAGAGGCATGCGCGGCGCGGCCGCGGCGCGTGAAGCGGTACAAAGTTGTCTTCCGGCCGATGGCCGAAGACGATCTCCTCAATCTTTACGATTACATCGCGGAGCACGGAGGCCGGCAAACCGCTGGCGATTACATTGCGCGGATCGAAGCACTTTGCTTGTCGCTCCGGCACGCGCCGCTGCGCGGCACGCCCCACGACGACATCAAGCCGAGCCTGCGCATCATCGGCTTCGAGCGTCGCGCTGTGATCGCGTTTCGCGTTACGCGGTCCGAAGTTGTGATCGTTCGGATTTTTTATGGCGGCCGCGATTACGAGCGCATCCTGCGCAGCACTCCCGACTAAGAACACTCGAAGTGCCCTTTTCCGTCCTCTTATAGTTCCGCGCGGGCCCACCCGAAGACGCGTTGTTGCTGTTCGTTTAGAAAGCTCTGGGGCTCGGAGACAACATAGCCCAGCGCGCGAGCGCCGGCGATGAAGCCTTTCAGCGTCTCGGGTTCCATGGCGCCAGTCTTGACGTTGGGCTTGTTCACAACGATTGCGCTCAACAGCGGCCATCCGTGATGGTGGCAGTACTCAATAAGCGCGTACATATGATTACCAACTGAGTAGTGAACTTGATTCCAATCTGCACCGCTGGCTTCCGCTATCTCGCCATAGCTCACGAACCGGCCCTCGCGCGCAGCCTTCTTTACGACCGCCATCGTAGTATTGAAGTCCAGGCCTTTCCCGATACGCTTTCCATGTTCCGCAAGCGCGCGAAGATAAGTGTCGTCGCTCTTCCCCTTTCTGCGATAGTTCGCGATCAGGTTTTCCAGCTGTTCGGTGGTAAGTTCATCGACATTATCAGGCATGAAACCGCCCTCCCTTCAAATGGCCACAGAGGCGAAGCCCCTTTATGAGACCAGCACAACGTTGGAATCATCAGATCTTTATCTGTTGCGCACGGGAAGCTTCGCCGCCTTTCGCAACACCTGCTCGATACGCGCCTGCCAACCCGGTCCCGTCTTGCGGAAATGCCTGAGCACATCGGGTGAAAGGCGCAGGTGTACGGATTGCTTCGGCGCTTCCGCTTTCGGCCGGCCGCGCCTGGTAAGCGTGTCCCTAGCAGGCTGAATCACGCGGCCGCCAACGGAGACTTCTGCCCGCCCGATTTGGTCGTCCGCCCCCCTCCCCGCCTTCGGCGGTACTCCCCCCGCTCCGCAGGGGGAGAGCCATTTGCCTCAAGGTGACCAGGTGGGGGTGGGAGCGGTAAGTGTCCCGCGTTTGCGGTTGCGGTTCACCACCTCAGCCAAAGCGCGCAGCACCTCCTGAACCCCGTCGCCGCTGACGCTGGACATCAGCAACACTTCGCCCCCACTCGCCTTCGCGAGGGCCGCGCGTTTGCGCGACAGCGCGGATTTCTCGATGGCGTCGATCTTGTTCAGCACCACGATCTCCGGCTTGTCGCCAAGTCCATGGCCGTACATCTCCAGCTCGCCGCGAATGGTGCGATAGGCATCCACGATCCCGCTTTGCGTGCCGTCCACCAGATGCAGGATCACGCTGCAGCGTTCGGCATGGCCAAGAAAGCGGTCCCCCAGACCTGCGCCTTCGTGCGCGCCTTCGATCAACCCGGGCAAGTCGGCCAGCACGAAATCGGTTTGATCGATGCGCACCATGCCGAGCTGCGGGTTGAGCGTGGTGAAGGGGTAATCCGCGATCTTCGGCTTGGCGGCGGAGACGCGCGAGAGGAAGGTGGACTTGCCGGCATTCGGCAAACCGATCAGGCCGACGTCGGCGATCAGCTTCAATTGCAGAATGATGGTCTTCTCTTCCGCCGGCTGGCCGGGATTGGCATGGCGCGGCGCCTGGTTGGTCGACGTCTTGAAGTGCGCGTTGCCGAAGCCGCCCTTGCCGCCTTTCAAGAGCAGCGCGCGCGCACCGGCACGGTCGAGATCGGCGATCGGCGTTTCACCATCCTCCTCGAAGATCTGCGTGCCGACCGGCACGCGCAACACGGCATCGGGACCGGCCGCGCCGGTCATTTCCTTGCCCATGCCGTGCTGGCCGTTCTTCGCCTTGATGTGCTGCTGGAAGCGGTAATCGATCAAGGTGTTGAGATTCTCCACCGCTTCCGCCCACACATCGCCGCCGCGTCCGCCATTGCCGCCATTCGGGCCGCCGAACTCGATGAACTTCTCGCGGCGGAAGGAGACGCAGCCGTTCCCGCCGGCGCCGCTCGCGATGTAGACCTTGGCCTGATCCAGAAACTTCATGCGGCCTGCTTCCGCTGGAACGCGTCACGCGTCAGCACCATCATATTGCAGCGGACGGTCTGCCCGCGCGCAAGGCAATTGCGCTCGATGGTTTCTGTTGCGGTGAAACCAAGCTTGGACAGAATGCGGCCGGACGCCGGGTTATCCTCGAAGCAGCCGGCGACGATCTTTTCCAGCTTCAGATCGTTGAACCCGAATTCCAGCACGCGCCGCGCAGCCTCGGTTCCGAAACCCTGGCCCCAATAGGGTTTGCCGAGCCAGTATCCCATTTCCACCACGCCATCCGTCGCATGCAAACCATTCTTGCCGATGAAGGCGCCGTCATTCTTTCGACCCAGCGCAAATACATGGCTCTCGCCGCGCGCGCAGCTTTCGCTGTGCTTGGCGTAAAATGCTTCCGCATCCGCGAGCGCGTAGGGATGCGGCGCGGTGGAGAGATTCTTCGCCACGTCGTAATCGGCCATCAGCGCGGCGATCCTTGGCAGATCGTCGGCGCTCACTGGCCGCAACAGCAATCTCTCGGTTTCCAGTTCTTCATTCATGGCAGGTGCGGGGGTAATCATCTCCCCCTTTGTGGGGAGGTCGGAGCGCCGTATGGCGCTCCGGGTGGGGGGCGCTGTCCGCGCCGCTTCAACTCTTCCCAGATGACCTCCAGAACACCATCGATGTTCTTGTCGATAGCCGAATTATCGAAGCGAAGAGTTGCGTAGCCTTCGCGCGCCAGTACGCGGTCGCGGATCATGTCGTGGTTTGCCTGTTCATCATCGAAATGCTGGCTGCCATCGGTCTCGATGACAAGTTTGGCGTCGTGTTCGACGAAATCGAGATAGTAGCCACGAAACGGCGATTGCCGCCGGAAGTGAAACCCGCGAGGGCGGAGCGTGCGAAGCGCAAACCAGAGCTTGCGCTCAAATTTTGTCATCTCGCGCCGCAATTCGCGGGAGCGCTGGATGCTCTCAGTCGATGCGGGCTTGAACATCGCCCCCCACCCGGATCTCTCGCGAACACACTCTCGCGTGCTTCGCTTCGCGCTCCGACCTCCCCACAAAGGGGAGGTGAGATTCTATTGTTCCGCGCTGCCCGATACGACGGACACATAGGTGCGGCGCTTGTAGCCCTCGCGGAACTGCACCTTGCCGTCCGCCGTGGCGAACAGGGTGTGGTCGCGCCCCATGCCGACATTGTCGCCAGGATGAAACTGCGTGCCGCGCTGACGCACAATGATGTTGCCGGCAGAAATCGCCTGGCCGCCGAACATCTTCACGCCCAGTCTCTGGCCCGGTGAATCGCGGCCGTTGCGCGAGGAGCCGCCTGCTTTCTTGTGCGCCATGTTACGCTTCCGATCCCGCGGAAATTCCCGTGATCTTCACCTTGGTGAAGTGCTGGCGGGAGCCGCGTTTCCTGTGGGTGTTCTTGCGCCGCTTCTTCTTGAAGGCGATGACCTTCGGCCCGCGGCCATGCTCGACGATTTCGGCCTCGACGCTGGCGCCGGAGATAAGCGGGGTGCCGGATTTCGGGCTGTCGCCGCCCAGCATGAGAACCTCGTCCAGGGCGACTTTCGAGCCGACCTCGCCCTCGAGCTTGCTCAGCGAGAGCACGTCGTTTTCGGCAACCCGATACTGTTTTCCGCCGCTGCGGATGACCGCAAACATGGGTAAGTCCCTGAAAATGTTAAGAGTCCGCCGGAACGCCTGCTCCGCGGGAAGCGGCGCAATATACGGATCGAAAGCGCACGGTCAAGCCAGCATCTCCTCCGGATGCCGCGCCGGCCACTACGTGAGTGCTCGCGACGGAATTCTTCATCCTCTTCTGAAGAGACGGGGACGATACTCTCCGTTCCATTCCCTACAACACCACACGTACTGATTGCCGATGAGGATGAGCAATCGAAGTCAAAAAACCGCGCCTTGTGTGTCCGCCGTTTGAGGCGTGCACGGGCTTGCCGCGCCTATAAGCGAAGGCCTATCCTGCCGCCGAGTCCTTTAGCTAGGGCGCGACGGGGGGTACGAAGATGCGACATCTATTGGCGTTCACTCCCAATCAACTTCGAAAATTGATCGTGATGCTCATTGCGCTCGGTGCCGCGAGTGCTCCGGCTACTTCAGCTTTCGGTTCGTTCACGCTTTTCGATGTTCCTGGCGCGGATTACACATCGGCGTTGTCGATAAATAGCTCAGGAGTTGTCGTTGGTTTCGCTGGCTATAACCCCGAAACCCCTTTCGTGAGGACACCCGATGGCGCGATCACAGAAATCCCGGTACCCGGTGTATCAACCGCTCTCGCAGTTTCGGTTAACGACGAAGGAGCAGTTGCGAGATGGGGCTGCGACGGCACCTGCGTAGATTTCATCCGGACACCGGATGGATCGTTGATCACGTTCAACCCCGATCCCAATTTAGCGGCTTCAGTGCAGAATCTTAATGAGAAAGAGGCTGTATTGGGAAACTCGCAGACATATCCCACCTTCGTAAGGCAGCCAGACGGGAGCTTCAGCTACATCGCCATAGACCTAGGGAAAGGCACTCAAGCTACGACAGGCACCTTTATCAACGACAAGGGGGTCGTCACGGGGTATGTGGAGCGAATCGTCCGTCATGTTCCCGGCACTGCGGCATCACCGAAACGGAAGCTCGCGGCATTTGGTTTCGCGCGGGATCGCAAAGGGGGTGTAACCATATTTCAGGGGCCAAACTCTTCGCTATGGACGCTTCCTGGGCGCATTAACAATAAAGGCCGGATCGCCGGAAATTATATCGATCCTGCAACTGGTAAGGGCCTAGGTTTCCTCCGTCTCCCCGACGGTAGTCTAACGACAATCGATATAGGCGATGGTCCAGTAGTCGAAGCCATCAATGATAGCGGTGTCATTGTCGGACGTACAACCAATGACGGTCGGTCTAGGGGGTTCATTCGGCATCCAAATGGAAAAATCTCGTATTTCGATGCGCAGGAGGGGAGAAGCTTTACTACTCCAACCTCGATTAATAATGACGGCGAAATTGCTGGTGACTGTGTTGACCCCGATGGCGTTCAGCACGGATTCATCGGCACCCCGTAGATCTCGAGCGGATGGCTTCTCGTGTGCGCGGTGTCAGCTCGCAACGCTAGGCGGAGCATCGGCTCACGGGAGTGGCGCACTTGTGCCTTGCGCGGACAACGCGGGCGCATTCGGATCGCAATCGTTGTTCGAGTAATCGAAATTGTAGAGTTCGGTGTACAGGCCTCCCCGAGCGCTGGCGATGCGCGAAAACTGCGCCAAAACCAAATTGCAAATAGCAGTACGAATCTCCAGGTTGCCATGCGACCTAGGTCTCGATGGCTTCGCAGATGACGCTAGGTAGGCGCCGGGCCCGCGAAAACGGCCGGCAGTTGGTGCAATTGCAAATCCTAGAGCTTGGCCTGGTAAATGGTGCCGCCGCCAAAACTTCCGCCAGAGACGGTGGTGCCAAACAGCAGGCCCTTTTTGTTATCCTCCGTGACGCGTGCGCCGGGCTGCTTCCCATCGATGCCGGCGCCGAAAGCATGCAGAATGGCCTCAGTCCATGACGATCCATTTTTTGTCAGGCTGAAGAGGGTGCCCCCATTGAAGCCGCCGCCCTTTTCCGTCGTCCCATAAATCACGCCAGAGTCCTGATCGAGATGCATCCCGATCGGCCTGATGCCGTCGGCGCCTCCGGTGAAGTTGTAGATCACCGACTCATGCCACGCGCCGTTGGTTTGTGAGAGCTGGAATGCCGTGCCGTTTTTGAGCGTCCCGCCGAGTTCCGTGATGCCGTAAATGGTCCCGTCGGTATCTATGCCCAGATCGGAAGGTTGCGAACCGTCGCTCCCGCCTTTGAATGCGTAAATAACATCCTCCTTCCAGACGCCCCGCTTTTCTTTGAGGGTGAAGACCGTGCCGCGATTCGCAGCACCGCCCCGCCTGGTTGAGCCATAGATGGTTCCGCGCTGCCGCCCGAAATGCACGCTCCGTTCCGGATCGCACCCATCCGTTCCGCCTGCGAAGCTGTAGATGGTGGACTCGACCCAGTTCGATCCATTGCTGGCGAGTTGAAACACCACGCCGCAACCGGCACTCCCGCCGCCGGCCGTCGTGCCATAGAACGCACCCGTCGTGCGGTCGAACAGCAGCGTGGATTCTGGCTGGTTGCCGTCAGCGCCTCCGGTGAAGCTGTAAAGGACTGTTCTCTGTCCGCCGATCGGCAATCCATAGATCGTCCCGGCACCGTGCGTGCCGCCGAAAACCGTCGTGCCGAAAAGAACGTTGGCGTTGTTGTCGGTTACGCCGCCAATCGGGTTCTGCCCATCGGCCCCGCCCTGAAATTGCGACAGGGTGTTCGCGTGCCACTGGCCAACGGATTTCTGCAGTTCGACAATGGTCCCATAGCGCGCGTCCGAATAGGTGGTCGCAAACAGTTTGCTGGGGCCGTTCTCCAGAACGCGATCGAATGCCTTGGCGCCCGAGGGAAAACTGTACAGCACCTGTTCGGTTGCGGCCCCCGCGGCGTACCAGCCAAGCCCCGCAACAAAAACGATTGCGCCACATGCGATCGTGGAATGCTTCATTGTCTCCCCCTGTCCATAGTGCCGGACGAGACGTTAACACTCTAACCGATCGTTGAATAGCTGTTGTGTTCCAGCAAAGCGGCCGAATGCTTAGAATCCCGAAGCAAAGGAAGGTAGGATACTGAAAAGAACCGCTTAATCCACGATGTGGTAGACGGGCGTTTTTTCCATCTCCCAGCTGCCGGTGTTGCGGTCGTAACGCGAAAGCGTGAAGGCGTGCCAGTTGTCGTCATCCAGTTTGGGATGGTCGGCGCGATAGTAGTAACCGGGCCAGCGGGTTTCAGTGCGATAGAGCGTGTGGTGCGCCACGGCTTCCGACGCCAGCACACGATGCTGCAGCTCCCAGGCGCGCTGCAGCTGGTGCAAATCTTCCGCGCCGATATACGCGAGGTCTTCCTTCAGCATGGCCAACAGTTCGAGCCCGCGAGTGAGCAGCGGCTCGTTGGTGGTGTAATTTGCACCGATGCCGCCGACATATTCATCCATCAGCTTTTCCAGCCGCTGCAATCCATGGATGGGCAGGAGGTAGCTGGGTGAAACGGTGCCCGCGACGATCTCGTTGCGATAGACGGCGTAGTGCTCCATCGGCTGGAACACGGTTTTCTTCAGCGCGTCGCATTCCGCTTCGCTGATCTGTGGCTGATCGCGCAGATCCAGCACGTAGTTCACGGCGGCTTTGGCGGCGATGCGGCCTTCCGTGAAAGAACCGGAAGAGAATTTGTGTGCGGTACCGCCGATGGTGTCGCCGGCGCCAAACAGGCCGTCCACCGTCATCATGCGGTTGTAGCCCCACTGGTATTCCGCGGGTGCGTAATCGGAAGGTCCGCTCGCCCAGGCGCCGGAGCAGGTGGCGTGCGAACCCATCACATAAGGCTCTGATGTCGTGAGTTCCGGATTGATGTGCTTGGGATCGATGTTCTGCGAGGCCCACACCACCGCCTGGCCGATGGTCATGCCGAGGAAGTTCTCCCAGCCCACGGTTTCCTTGTGGGGATCCTGAAAGGCTTCCTTCGTCACCATGCGGATGGGGCCGCGGCCGGCTTTGGTCTCTTCGAGAAATGCGTGGTTGCGCAGGCACGTCGGCACCGGGTGGTGATCCACATAATCGCCGATGCTTTCACGCAACTTGTCGAACCATCGAGTTTCATATTCCTCGCCGTACGCATTCTGCGTGTAGGTTTTCAGATGCAGGAAGTAAGCTCCGACGGGACCGTAACCGTCCTTGAAGCGGGTGAGCACGATGCGATTTTCCATCTGCATCATTTTGGCGCCGGCGAGAATCGGCAGTGCATAGGCCGAGGCGCTGCTCCACGGCGCATACCAGGTGCGGCCCATGCCTTCGCCTACTGCGCGCGGCTTGAAGATGTGCGAAGCGCCGCCTGCGCACACGATCACCGCCTTGCCACGGAACACATAGAAATCGCCGGTGCGCACGTTGAAGCCAACGGCGCCGGCCACGCGATTCGGATTCTTCGCATCCATCAGCAGATGCGTGATCATGATGCGGTTGTAGATTTGGGTTGCTGCCTTGCGGGCGGCTTCCGCGACGATGGGCTTATAGCTCTCGCCGTGTATCATGATCTGCCATTTGCCCTCGCGCTGATACCGCCCGGTGGCGGGATCGCGCATGATCGGCAAGCCCCATTCCTCGAATTTGTGCACCGTGGAATCGACGTGGCGGGCGATATCGTAGCCGAGATCCTCGCGGACCAAACCCATCAGGTCGTTGCGCGCGTAGCGCACGTGATCTTCCGGCTGGTTCTCGCCCCACTGCATGCCCATGTAGCAGTTGATGGCGTAGAGGCCTTGCGCCACCGCGCCGCTGCGCTCGATGTTCGCCTTCTCGACGCAGACGATGTTCAGATCGCGGCCCCAGTAGCGGGATTCGTAGGCGGCGCCGCACCCCGCCATGCCGCCGCCGACAATGAGGATATCGGAGTCGATGTGGATGGTTTTGCGGCGTGAGAACAAGCCCATCAGAGCACGCCCTGCTTCAGATTATCGGGCGCCAGCGCCGGCAGGCGTGGGATGTTCAGCGCGTCCGGCTCATGCGCCAGCTCCTGCGCGGCGAACGCTTCCTTGCTTGGCGCAGCGTATTCGGACGGCCCTTTGATCGAGCCCCAGGGTGTGGTGCGGATGGGAGAAACGAAATCTTTCTCCCGCCCATCGCGAAATTTGATCTTCCAGGAGATCGTACCCTTCTTTTCCTCGCGCAGCACGCGCACACTGTGGCCCAGCGGTGCAAAATCGGCATAGCCGCGGACGTCAATGGCGTTCTGCGGGCAGGCTTTCACGCAGGAATAACATTCCCAGCAGAAGTTCGGCTCGATGTTGAAGGCGCGGCGGTAAGTCTTGTCGATGTGCATGATATCGGAGGGGCAGATGTCAACGCAGTGGCCGCAGCCATCGCAACTCGTCATGTAAACGAACGTCGGCATGTGAGCCTCAATGCGATTGAACGGAAATCAATAGTGCCGCGGCAGCTCGCGCGTGCTGCCGAAGGTTTCTGGCTTGTCGGCGGCTGCAGGCAAATTCATGCGCGAGCCGCGCGCCTCTTCCAGCCGCCGCTGAAATGCCGCGGCCGGCTTGTAGAACATGTGCGAGAATTTCGACCACGGCACCGATCCGAACAGCAGGGCCGTCATGATGAGATAGAGCCCAAGTGCCCATATGGCGAGCGGGCTATCCAGCCATTGCAACCACGACCAGATGAGCGCCAGGGCAGCACTCTTCACCAGCAATACGATGAACAGATCCGCATGGACGATACGAAGCGGAGAATGTCCCTCCGCCGTAACATCCACACGGATGAAAAACCAGAACCAGCAGCCGCCCAGCAGAATCATCAACGCGCCGAGGTGCCAAAGCAGCGGCAGGATGGCGGGCGTCGCCACGTCCGGCGCCGAATACCAGAACACCATGATGAAGGTCGTCACTGCATAGGCGATGAAGCCGTACATCGCGAGCAGGTGCGCGATGCGCCGCCGGGCATTGCAGAATTCGCCAGAGACCAGCGCCTCGGCCACCGTTTCGGCCGCCAGCAGTATCTTCTCGCCGCCGCCAATCTCCCGCTGCGCCCGCGCGCGCACGTTCTGTCGATGCTGGAAAAAGTAGGCCGCACTCCGCTTGTGCAGCATGTCGAACAGCGTCCCGCCGATGACGAAAACGATCATCAGCACGAGGTAGACCTGCATGAAGAGCGGCGACACGGAAATGGCCAATGCAGCGAACGAATTGTGGGTAAACATCACGAATGCCCCGGCGGATTAGAATCCGGAAAGACGACTGCCATAACGGAGTTTGGCCTGCTCCGCCAGAGCCGTCCGCGGGGCGAGTCGCTGAGGCCAAGAAGGACAAGTTGGCGTCCCGTTTCCCTGCGGCGCGCGCGGCGCTTATGATGGCGCCAGAGCGCAAGGAACCGGACATGGCAGGTCTCTATTTCGAGGAATTCTCCGTGGGACAAACATTTCAGCACCCGATCCGCCGCACGGTGACGGAAGCCGACAATGTGTTCTTCACCGCGCTCACGCACAATCCGGCGCAGCTTCACCTGGATGAGGAATACGGGAAGACCACCGAGTTCGGTACACGCATCGTCAATTCGCTGTTCACCCTGGGCCTGATGATCGGCATTTCGGTGGGAGAGACGACGCTCGGCACCACCGTCGCCAATCTTGGCATGGACGAGGTGCGGTTCCCCAAACCCGTTTTCCATGGCGATACCTTACGGATCGAAAGCGAGGTGCTGGAGTTGCGCGAAAGCAAATCCCGCCCGCAGAATGGCATCGCGATCTTCGCGCATCGCGCCTTCAACCAGCGGGATGAGCTCGTCGCCTCGTGCAAACGCTCCGCCCTGATGCTGAGGAAGTCGGCTTAGTCTCCATTGAAATCAGCATCAGATGATGATATCTTTGATGCAACAGGAGAAGATCAGTGCGCACCACCATCACGATCGATGACGAACTGCTCGCCAAGGCAAAAGAGTATGCAAACATCGAAGAAACTCCGGCGATGGTCAGGGAGGCACTGAAAACGTATGTTCAGCTCCAAGCCGCGCGCCGCTTGGCGAAGCTTGGGGGGTCAGACCCGAACGCCAAACTCCCCCCGCGACGCCGGTTCGGCTGAGAATGATTTTGGCTGATGCGTCGATCTGGATTGAGCATTTCCGCATCCCGAATGAGTCGTTTTTGCGGCTCCTAGGCCGTAATGAGATTGCCTGCCATGATTTCGTCATAGGCGAAGTCTCGTTGGGTCATGTCCGGAATCGCGATGCGGCGTTGCGAGAATTATCCGAGTTGCCGAGGTCCAACCACATCGCCAACGAGGAAGTCCGAACGCTGATTTTTAGGCATAGGCTGTTTGGCAAAGGCATCGGCTATGTCGACGTACATCTGCTTGCGTCGGCAATCTTGACCGACGGGTGTTCTTTGTGGACGCGCGATAAGAATCTCTCAATTGTGGCGCAGAGCTTGGACGTGGAGGCCCAGGTGAGATGATACTCCGCTCGCTCCTGTTCGTTCCGGCCGACAGCGAGAAGAAGCTGGCGAAGGCGCGCGGCTCCGCGGCGGATGCGCTGATCCTTGATCTAGAAGATTCGGTGGCAGCGGAAAACCGGGCGAAGGCGCGCGCCATGGTGCGGGAGCTTTTGACTGACAAACATTCGCAGTCGATCTGGGTTCGCATCAATCCGCTCGGCAGCGATGATTTCATCCGGGATGTGGAAGCGCTCGTTGCAAGCCAACCCGCGGGCTTCGTCGTTCCCAAGCCGGACGGACCGCATGTTCTGAATGTCATCGATGCGCACATCCTGACACGAGAAAGCCTTGCGGAGCTGCCGGCTGGCGGCATCAAACTGCTGCCGGTGGCGACGGAAACCCCGGCAGCGGTGCTGTCGCTCGGCGATTACCGCTCACCACCGCCGCGGTTGGCCGCACTTACCTGGGGTGCGGAGGATTTGGCCGCCGCTCTGGGCGCTGCCGGCAATCGCGATGAACACGGCGAATTCCTGCTCACCTTCAAGATTGCGCGCGCGCTTTGCCTGATGGCGGCGAAAGCGGCCGGCGTGGACGCGATCGAAACCCTGCACGCGAATTTCCGCGACACCGAAGGACTCGCACGCGCGGCGCGTGCTGCCCAGCGCGAAGGCTTCTCAGGCATGCTGGCGATTCATCCCGATCAGGTGGAGACGATCAACGCCGCCTTCACGCCGCTGCAGGCGGACGTCGAAAATGCGCGCAAGGTGGTGGACGCGTTCGAATCGGGCGCAGGCGTGGCGTCCCTCGAAGGCCGCATGCTGGATCAGCCGCATCTCAAGCAGGCGAAGCACGTACTCGCGCTGGCGGAACGTCTGCAACGACCATCTTAGCGCGGACTGGCGATGTCCGGAGTTGTTTCCACCTGGCGTGCCGGGGGCGCGGCCTTGGCGCGGCGCATGATCCAGGCATAGAGCGTCACGATCAGCAGCGCGAACAGCGCCACGCCGATGATGTTCGCCGCCGCGAAATCCGCCGGCACCAGCCCGAGCGGCGCGTCCTTGTTGGTGGCGGAAACCAGGCCCGCGTTGATCACGCCCCACAGGCTTTCGCCCACGATCATGCCCGACGCGATCAGCACGGCCAGCCGCTTGGCGTATTCCGGATTGCGCGTGCGGGCTGCCCAACCGTCGTACCAGTGGCCGATGACGGCGCCGATCACCACCGGCAACGTCGCGCTCATCGGCAGGTAGATGCCGATGCCGACCGCCAGCGGCGGCAAACGCAGCAGCTTCGCAAACCCCAGCATTTCGTCGATCACGATCAGCACCACGCCCAGCGCCATGCCGGCGTAGAGCATGCTCCAGTTGAGATCGCCGCCGATCACGCCCTGCGCCAGCGCGGAGATCAGCGTGGCCTGCGGCGCTGCCAGCGGCTTGGTGCCGGCCACTACGTGCAAATTCGGTGCGCCAAGGAATCCCATCGTGTTTGCCAGCAGATTGAGCACCGGCGGAATCACCGCCGCGCCCGCGATCACACCGATGATCAGCGCCCATTGCTGCGCGCTCGGCGTCGCCTTCACCAACTGGCCGGTCTTCAGATCCTGCAAATTGTTGTTGGAGATGGTGGCGATGGCGAACACGATGGCCGTGGCGAACAGCGCGAACGCCACCAGCGCCTTCTGCGCGCTACCGGCCGGATGCACCACCGCCACGAACACGATCGAGCAAAACAGGATCGCGAGGATGCCCACGCCCGAGATCGGCGAATTCGAAGCACCGATCAATCCCGCCATATAGCCGCAGATCGCGGCGATGAGGAATCCGCCGATGAAGATGAAGGGAATGGCAATGACGATCAGCGCGACCGTGTTGCCGGCGAGGGGCGTGGACTGAAGAAACTGATAGAGCAGCCAGCCGATCACAATGAGGCACGCCAGAGTAATGGCGCCGATCCATGCGGGTGACAGGTCGGTGTCGGTGCGCTCGCCCGCGCCGCTCTTGCGCGCCTGGTGAGCGGAGAGCGTCGAAATGACGCCGCTCACCACCGGGCCGATCAACTTCAGCAGGGTCCAAACCGACGCGACCGCGATGGCGCCAGCGCCGATGAAGCGTACTTGTTTGCGCCAGATGAAATCGGTGTAGTCCGCGACCTGTGCGATGGTGAATGGATTGTGCGGCACCGGAAACGGATGCGTGGAGAGGTAGGGGACCGCGGCGCCCCAGGCGATCAGCAGCCCGAACAGCATGGCCATGCCAACGCTCAGGCCCACGAGATAGCCGGCCCCCACCAGCGCCAGCGAGTAGCCCATGTCGATGCCGCTGACCGCGGTTGCGCCGACACGGAAGAAGGTCGTGTAGCCGGCGGCGGCAATCCGGGTCCCGGAAAAGATGGCGAGCCCGGCCGAAGCGACGGCACCCCAGACCACTGCGAGCAAGCCCTCGCGGGATTCCGCACCGGCCTGGGTGCGCGCGGCTTCGCCCACTTCCAGCACTTCCGCGGCTGCCACCCCTTCCGGGTACGGAAGATCGGTGTTCACCACCATGGCGCGCCGCAGCGGAATGGTGAAAAGCACCCCCAGAATGCCGCCGGAGGCGCAGATCCAGAACGATGTCCAAAACGGAAAGTCCACCCACCAGCCGACGATCAGCAATCCGGGCAGCACGAAGATGATCGCCGACAGCGTGCCGGCCGCAGAGGCCACGGTCTGCACGATATTGTTTTCGAGAATGGAGGAATCGCGGAAGGCCGAGAGCACCGCCATTGAGATCACGGCCGCGGGAATCGAGGTGGCAAAGGTGAGACCGACCTTTAGTCCCAGATAAACATTAGCGGCGGTGAAAATGAGGGTGATCCCGATGCCGAGCAGCAGCCCGCGCAAGGTGATCTCCCGAACTCGCACTGCAGGATTCGACATCGGCCCCTCCGTGATGCGGCGCACCTTAGCCACGCCGGCCTGTACAAACAAAGAGGGTGCGGTGCTCAGTACGCGAGCCCGCCGCCTGGTGCTGTCCTAAATAGGGGAGTTATATACTTGACACAGCAATTCCCCGCAGGGCAGGCTACCGGCCGACAGGCCGACGTTCCAGAAGTTACGGCAGCAATGATTGACGCTGGGCTTACTGCCCTTTTGTCCGTCCCCTTGGAGGATGTTCATATATCCTCCGAGTTCCTGCTGCATGAGATTTACGCCTCAATGCGGCTCGCCTCGCATTACTGACTTCTCGCGCAAAAACCGTGAGTTCCCTGATGGTCTTATCAATTAGCCGCGTGAGCGCCTTCAACTCAGCAATAGAGATTTCCCAGGCGCGCGGGTCCGCCTTGGCGTTCATTCGTTCGCCGGTCACCGGATCGTTGTATCTGCCTCGCACACCCTGCACCACGGGCGTTCGTGTTGCGCCATGCTTGACCCACATGCCATGAGCCAACAGATCGCGGTTTCCTTCAAGTTTGATAAGACGTTTCTTGAGCGTGGCGATATCGAGTCCAGCCAGCCCCTCAAGAGCAATCAAGTCCTCGAACATTGTGATATAGTCAGCGGCACGCGGATCGCGGACCGCGATTCGTCCCTGCTTTACGCTAACACTTAGCAGGCCATAAGCGATGGCGCGTAAGTGATGTTCGAGAAAAGCGTAGCGCGTAATGATGCGCCCAATTTCAGTGGCGTAGGCTGTCGGTAGCCGATACCGGACCGGATAGATGGCCATAGGCATGAAAGAACCAAAGCCAAGGGTTGCGCGGGCTAGGAAACACCAAAGCGAGTTAGCAAAGGTTGAACTTGACCCTGACGCATGGCCGAAATTCGTGGACCTGATTAAGCGAGCGGCGAAGATGGGTCACAAGCCGCATAAGACGACTAAGACGAGTGGAAAAACACGGTCGCGATGATTGCCCATATCAATGCACCAATGCTGACGATAAGCGCGATAGTGGCCTTGGTATTGGCACTCTTGGCTATTTGGACTTGCTGTTCCGTCGCGTCCGCCGCGCGGCCGGTATCCTTGGATACCTTCAGGCTAGCTTCCGATTGCTGCAATATCGCATTGTCAGCGAGCGCCTCGCGACCGCGTTCCCGCGCGGCTTTCGTGCGTTGGGATCGATGCCATTCCTTTGACGGCATTGGCGGCAAGCCTCGGAAACGTCGCCCCAACAAGGGTACCGCCTAGCCCTTACAGAAGGGTTTCCGCTTCGCCTTCCATTGCAGGAAGGCCCTAGCTTTCTGCTTGGCTGTTACGGGCTTCGTTAGTCCGCCGATAGGTGAGGCGCTTTCCCACAATGCCTTGCAGGGCTCTGGTGGCGCGTTCCTCGTCCTCTACGCCTAGGGCGCTGCGCTCGTTGTAGCGGAAATCGAACTCCGCCAGATAACGCTTCAAATGGGCCTCGCTGACATGGTGATAGGTGCCGACGATCCCGCGTTTCAGGATCGAGAAATAACCCTCAATCGTATTGGTATGAGCGCCGCCACGGACATGCTCGCCAATCGAATGATTGACCGTTTCGTGGTTGCCGAACTCTTTGCCGAGCATCTTTGCGGGGCCGCTCTCGTCCGTCATTAGGCTGCTGTCGCGGCGAACTTGCGTGAATAGAACGGGACGCAGATTCTTCGCGCTGACGTTCGCCACATGATGCGAGCGGACACGCCCGCCACGTTCCACAAGAGAGAACACGGCTTGCTTCCCAGCTCCGCCAGTGCCGACATGCTTGCGCTTGTTGCGGTGCTTGTTCTTTTCCAGACCGCCGATAAACGTCTCGTCCATCTCCACGGTCTTGCCTTTGCCACCTAACGGAGTGGGGGCCAGCGGGGCCATTGCTTCGCGCAAGCGGTGGCACATGAACCACGCGCTCTTATAGGTGATCCCCAAGATTCTGTGCATCTGGTGGGCGCTCATTCCCTTCTTGCTGGCGCAGAGAAGGAAAGCCGCCGTAAGCCACTTATCCAAAGGAATGTGGCTGCGCTCGAATACCGTTCCAACAGTGACGGTAAACTGCTTGCGACAGGCGTTGCACTGATAGACGCCCGTTCGCTTCATCGGCGTGGATTCATTCAGGACGCCGCAATGCCCGCAGATCGGACCATCCGGCCAGAGATTTTCTTCCAGCCACGCGCGGGCTTTGTCCGCATCGTGGAACGCTTTATTGCTGAGTACGCTTTTCATGGCCCTATCCTCTTGTGGATAGAACCTATTTCGTCACCCGTGCGGTGTCAAGTATATAATTCCCCTAAATAGGACACTCGGAGAATGAAATTAGGACAGTCACGGGTTTTCGCTCCAATCCCATTTTTCGTGGGTCGGCTTGATTTCAGAGATTTCACGCTCCGAAAACGGTACGTCACTCAAACCACGCACTCGGCTGAGAATACCGGAGTCGATTACGACCTGATCGAATTTGCGGCCGTCCGATAGCCTAACGCTGGCAACCGTGTAGCCCATCCCAGTCTCTGGGAGCGCTCGCACGGCTTCCGCCCACTTGCCTGAGAACTGGAAAGCGCCAGATCGCATTACACCCCACCATCGATTACTCGGAACGGCCCCACCTTACGGCCTTGCGGCTGATCCGTCACGACGCCGTTAAGCGCCGCTTCCACCAGCTCACGGATGGTCCAAACGTGATCGGCAATGCCTAGCTGCATGGCCGGCGTGATCCGCAGCGCCTCGTGAACGCGGCAGAAATTGTAATGGGCCACGTACAGCGCGACGGCTGCTTCATGGTTCTCCAGCTTCTTGCTGAAAGCATTTGTGAGCCGCGTGAAACGGCGCTGCTGCATACGAAGCGTCAAGTTCTGGCGTTCGATATAGGACGTGGAGATATGGCGCGGACGCCCGATTACGCTACGCCGCGTGATGGCTACTACCTGGGCCGGTGAATATCGTCGCTTCGCCTCTACCTGAGCGCCAGCTACAGCATAGTGCTTTTCCATTTGCCCGTAGGTCACATCAATTCCGAACGCATCATCGATAGCGCCCGGATATGCGGGAAAGCCGTCCGAAGAAATCTCCGGAGCGCCTAGAACGCGCGTCCGCAGATCGGCCACAAAGGCGCACGTGGTTTCAGAATTGCGCTTGCCGACGCGGAAACTCAGGATGGCTTTTGCAACGCCCGCCATTGCAAGGAAGATGTATTGGTCGCCCTTGTCGGCATTATCGTTCGCGGTGAGCCGCGCTTGTTTCTTTCCGACATAGGACCATGCTTCGTCCAATTCGATGCGAGGAACATTCACGCCGGTCACAAGAGCGTCGTGCAGCTTCGCACAGCCCTGACCAACGCGGACGCCAAGGCGCATGATGCTGTCGCGGTGAGTGCCGGTGAGCCGTTCCGTCGCGCGGATCGAACAGCCTTCCGTGAGCGCGGAAACGATTTCAGATTGCTTGTCGAGTGAGAGCGTATTCATGGGGCCAAATCCCTGAATTGAAGGGACGGCCCGAAAGCGCTATATAAGAGCGGTCACGGCTTGGGGGCCAAATCCCTGAGTTGTGGTCTGGGGCCGGTGCTGTTTCCGCAGCACTGGTCCCGCTGATTCTCGGTTGCCCCGCCGGGAGTCGGACCCGGACCTCTCCACCTGTAAGAGCGAGCGTCCTACCGTTAGACCAAGGGGCACCAAGTGAAGCCGATTGCGGGCCGTTCCTGTCCTTCGTGGGGCTGAGGGAACGGTCCTCCTTGTCTTGGCCCACGGCGCTCGGCCAGCGCATCCGTGGGCTTGGGCTTCTCCTAAGCATCGTTCCGTTCCCGAGTTGCTGAAATTAAACTAGGACACAGCGGACAAGGGTGCAAGAACTTTTTCTGAAATTCTTCTTGACGCCTTCTCTTGCGCGGCTCATATAGGTGGCGGTCGGTAGGAGTCCGCCATGTCGGATGAAGGCACTCAAGCGGGGACGCGGTTCCCGTTCATCAATCTGGAAAAGGCGCTCGGGCGCGCGGAAGAGCTATACAAGGCCGATCAAAAAGGCCGAGAGATGGCTGTTGCCGCCGCATTCGCAACGTGGAGTTACTCGGAAAAGAGTAGCGGGGGCTTTCAGACAATCAGTGCGCTCAAGGAGTACGGTCTCCTCGCAGCTCCAGGTACTGGGAAAGTCCAACTCACGGCGGAAGCACTACGGTATTTCCGGGAAGAGCGCGAAGAAGAGCGCGAGCGCCTGCGCATGTATTTTGCGCACCGGCCCAAGCTGATTCAGACGATATGGCTCAAGTCCAATTGGGGCGCCACACCTCCCGCGGATTCCATAGCGCGCAGTCACCTGAAAACGGATATCGGACTCAGTGAGCAAAGCGCTCGAAGCTTTCTTGCGATCTACAAAGAAAATATTGCCTTTGCGGGATTCAAGGGTGATGATAAGGTACATGCTCACGCTGGTGGCAAGGCCGAAGAAGTTAAGACGCCTAAAGTGCCACCACACGTCGAGATTGGAGATTATATCCAATGGACATCGAATGGCGTCGATCAATTCGGCAAACCGGCCCGCGTTGTGTGGCTGTCGGAGGACGGCAGCCATTTGCGAGTGCATGGCAGCTTAACTGGCGTACCAGTTTCGGAGGTGACCGTGGTTGAAGCACCTAGCGCAGCGCAAGGCGCGGGAATGGCGATCCCCAAAAGCGCCTCAAGTGCTTATGCCGGACAAGATGGCGACTTGAGCGTGCTTCTAAAGGGCAACCGCCTAGAGATTACGGCGGACGTTGGTCTTGCTGGCATCGAACGGCTGAAGGAAATTCTCGGAAAGTACGAGGAAATCTTGAAGCTCTTAGAGCCTTCGGTGAAGCAATAGCGGAGCCGAGACCGGCAACGGCTAGGGGGGAAAATATGGGGACGATTGCTGCTGCTATCGCAGCGTTGGTAGCAGGTATTGCCGTCGCGTCAGATGACGATGCGCCGATTCGATATCACCGTCACGGCATGACGGTGATCATGCGCAGCAGCATGACGCCGATAAATGTAGTGCTGGGAGACAATCCACTCGACAAACCTCATACATTCACGTGTAAGAGCGCCTCCGGTTGCGTCGTGCTCATTTCATCATCGAATGTTCAGATGGGTACCGACGGCACAGAGACGTGCTCGTTTGTGGACGGCACCCCTGCCGCTCCGGGCTGCGTTGGGGATTTCGTCGCACCCCCCGTTGTGCGTCAACAGCAGACAAAAGTCAGCCAAGGCCAGCACACCCTCCAGACCATTGTTCATTCGCTCAACGCGGGGGGCCAAATAACGGGCTGGCAGGTGGCGTACACGATATACGAGAGAAAGGTTCACGGGACGAATTAGGACACCCGCTCCGGCGAATTAGGACACTGGCGGGTTAATTAGGACAGCACCCGCCGCCTGCACCGATGGACGCGCTCAACCCATCCTATTATGAGAGGCCATGCAGGATTCGGCAGGGCTCGGGCCGCAGCCGGGATTTTCACGCGCGGCGATGAGCTGACCAATGGCATTCTTTCATCAACCGGGAGGGCGGCAACCCTTCCTGCGCGCGCCTGCGATTGTGCTGTTATTGGCGGCGCTTCTTCTCGCCATCGAAGCTCTCCTGCAATTTTCCTATCGGTATGAGCAGGAGCAGCTGTTCCATCAATTCGGCTTCGTTCCGGCACGCTACTCTCACGCCTTTCTGGCCGCGCGTTCGATAAGCGGCGGTAACCTGTTCGACCGTGCGCTGCCCTTCGTTAGTTACATGTTCATCCACGCTGACTGGACGCATGTGGCAGTCAACACAATCTGGATGCTGCCCTTTGGCAGCGTGGTGGCGCGGCGCTACGGCGCATTCCTTTTCGTCGTGTTCTTCCTGCTCTGCGGAATAGCAGGCGCGGCTCTCCACTTGGCGCTGAACTGGGGCTCGCCATCGCCGGTGATCGGTGCTTCCGCCGCCGTATCCGGATTGATGGGCGCCGCTTTCCGCATGATCCCCGAAGGGCCCTATGGGCCGCTCCATCCGCTGTTCTCCCGGATCGTGATCGTGTGGTCCGTGATGTGGATCGTGCTCAATGTTTTCGTGGGCCTCACGGGTTTTGGCAGCGGACCCGGCGTTCATACCGTTGCATGGGAGGCGCATGTCGGCGGCTATTTCGCAGGCCTGCTGCTGGCCGGGCCGCTCGATGCGCTGCACGCGCGCTGGTAGCCGCGGCAGACGGCTTGAACCGGCGCGCTGCCGCCATACATCACTCTGCAAAAGGGAGCGTTCCGTGACCGACAGCCACCCCGCCAATGGCGCCCAAACCGTCCCGCCCATCCAGGAGGCTCGTCCCGCTTTTCCCGCGGCGCGCCTGCTTTACGCCGTCGGCTTCGGCATTGTGGCGTGGTTCGTGTTCTGGATCCTGCTGCTTCTGGGGATTGTGCAGTTCGTCATGCTGGCGCTCAGCGGCCGTGTGAATGAAGAGCTGCGCCGCTTCAGCGTGAACCTGGCGCAGTACCTGTGGGAGCTTGTCGCCTATATCCTGTTCGTGCGCGACGAGCAGCCATTCCCCATCGGCCCCTTTCCCAGCCGCCCTGCATGAGGAGCGCGAATCCGTCAGGGTAGGTCCGCATTCGTCCTTACGTCTGCGAAGGTCAGATGCCGAATGTGATGATGGCAAGGACAGCCTCTTTCAGGACGATAGGCTCTCGCATTTGCCAACCGCCCGGCTTGCAGATCGGGCGTAGCAGTTCGCTGAAGTCATGGCGCACCGCGATAATGCGTAGGGTGGCTTGAGAGCGGCGAATTTTCAGCTCACAAAAGCATTTCAAGCCGAATAGGAATTTCGCGGATCCGCCGCCCAGTGGCATGGAAGATGGCATTGGCGACGGCGGCGTTCATCCCCACGTTCCCCAGTTCGCCGATGCCCTTGATGCCAAGCGGGTTCACTTCCGAATCCCTCTCCGGCACGATAATCACCTCAATATCGGGCGTGTCGGCATTCACCGGAATCAGGTATTCGGCCAAGTCCTTGTTGGTGTAGCGGGCAGCGCGCGTATCGATCTCTGTGGCCTCGTGCAGTGCCGCCGAAATGCCCCAGATCATGCCGCCCATCAGCTGGCTCTTCGCAGTCACCGGATTGACGATGGTACCGGCGGCGAAGGCGCCCACCGCGCGCGGCACGCGGATTTCCCGCGTCCGGCTGTGCACGCGCACCTCCACGAACTGCGCGCCGAACGCATAGCGGACGTTTTTCTTCGCATTCTCGCCACGCACGAAGGACGGAATGCCCTTGTAGAGCTTCTTCACACCGTCCGGGTCGGCGCCCGCGGGCAGGTTCTCCGCATAAGCTTCGATCACGCCGTTGGCGCCCCCTCGCTTTTTCTCCAGGACTTCGGCGCAGGCTTTCGCCAGCGCGTTGCTCACGCTGGCGGTGGAATTGGAGCCGCCCGATACCGGCGCCGGCGGCAACGCGGAATCGCCCACCTCGACATGCACATTCTCCGGCTTAAGGCCAAGTTTGTCGCCCACCACCAGCGCGCACACCGTGTAGACGCCGGTGCCGATCTCATGCGTCGCGCACTGCACGCGGGCGGTATCACCGGGATTGAGCGTGACGCGCACCGCCGCGGGCGCGATGTTGCTCGGATACATGGTGGACGCTGTGCCATAACCCACCAGCCAGTCGCCTTCGCGCATGCTGCCGGGCCTGGGATCCCGCTTCGACCATGCGAAGCGCGCGGCGGCTTGCTCGGAGCATTGCACCAGGGAGCGGCTGGTGTACGGCAATCCGCTGACCGGATCTTTTCGCGTGTCGTTGATTTTGCGCAACCGCACAGGATCCATGTTGAGGGCATAGGCCAGCTCGTCCATCGCGCTTTCCAGCGCGAACAGATACGGCGTCTCCGGCGGCGAGCGCATGAACCCCGGCGTGTTGCGGTCCGCATGCACGATGGAGACCTTCGAGAACACGTTGGGGCAGGCGTAAAGCTTGGTCGAAGAGGCGGTGCCGGACACGTTGTAATTGTCCGGCCGGCTGGTGACCTCGAAACCTTCGTGGCTGAGCGCAACAAGCTTACCGTCGCGTTGCGCCCCAAGCTTCACATGATGCCGTGTTTCCGCACGGTACGTGGCGATGGTGAAGCCCTGATCGCGCGTGGTCATCAGTTTCAGCGGCCGGCCGATTTTCTTCGCCGCCATCGCCACGATTGCGGTGCGTTGTGTGAGCGAACCGCGCGAGCCGAACGCGCCGCCCGCAAACGGCGAAATCACGTGAATGTTTTCCGGTGGAATGTTCAGCTGTTGCGCCAGGCCATTTTTGAACCCGTACATGCTCTGGCTGGATTCCCAAACCGTCAGGCGGTCGCCGTCCCAGGCGCAGGCGGTCGTGAAGAGCTCAAGCGGATTGTGATGCTCGGTCGCGGTTGCGTATTCGTGGTCCACCTTCACGGGCGCACCGGCAAAGGCCTTTTCGAAATCACCGATCTTCGGGTCTTCGTGTTTTTTGGAGACAGCCGCGACCGCAACAGTCTCCACGCCGGGGCTGCCGAAGCTCGCGCTTGGGCGCTCTTCAGCGTAGCGCACCTTGACGCGATGGGCCGCTTCGCGCGCGGCTTCGAATGTGCCGGCACAGGCGATCGCCACGGTCTGGCCATCGTGACGAATGTCCGCGGATGCCATGGGCGCAATGCTGGTGCCCATATAGCCGCCGCCGTCGAATGTCTTGCCCGGCTCGATCTTGCCGATGTTCTGGTAGGTGAAGATATCCATCACGCCCGGAACGGCGCGCGCGTCGCCGAGATCGAATCCGGTAATCCGGCCCTTTGCGATGGCGCTCGTCACCAGCACCGCATAGGCGGGGTTGCGCAAAACCACATCTGTACCGCCGTAACGCGCGCGCCCCGTGACCTTCGCGACACCATCGAGCCGAACGGTTGCCGTGCCGATACCCGCCATCTTACGCCTCCGCCAGCTGCGTCAGCGCGCGCACCAAGGTGCGGCGGCCAAGCTCCGGCTTGTAAGCATTCTCTCCGTGAATGACTGCATCGGCGAATGCTGCATCCGCGGCGTGGCGCGCAATTCGCTCATCCAGCCGCTTGCCGACAAGCACGTTTTCCGCTTCGCGCGCCCGCCATGGCTTGGTCGCCACGCCGCCGAGCGCGATTCGTGCCTCGTGGACAATGCCGCCGCGCAGGTCGAGCGCGACTGCGGCGCTTGCCAGCGCGAATTCGAAGGACTGCCGGTCGCGGATTTTGAGGTACAGCGAACGGCGCGCATACGGCGCCGCCGGAATGAAGAAGCCGGTGATGAGGTCGTCCGGTGCCAAGACCGTTTCGATATGCGGCGTGCCGGCGGGCAGCCGGTGCAGTTTTTCGAACGCTATTCGCCGTGCCCCGGCCGTGCCGGCGATTTCAACCTCTGCATCCAGCGCCACCAGCGCCTGCGCGAAATCGCCCGGATAGGTGGCAATGCAATGCTCGCTGGTGCCCAGCACCGCGTGCTTACGATTAACGCCGCCCAGTGCCGCGCAGCCAGAGCCGGGGTTGCGCTTGTTGCAATGCGGCCAGCTCACATCGCGGAAATACGTGCAGCGCGTCCGCTGCAGCACGTTGCCGCCCAGGGTCGCCATGTTGCGCAATTGCGGGCTGGCGGCAAGCTGAAGCGACTGCGCAATCACCGGATAATCGCGCTGCACGCCAGGATGATCGGCCACCTCCGCCATATGCGCGAAGGCGCCCAAATGCAGGCCGCGCGGCTCAATCGTGATCTCTCCAAACTGATGCGAGAGGTCGTTGATATCGATGACGCGCGTCGGCCGCATCACGTCCAGCTTCATCAGATCGAGCAGTGTCGTGCCGCCCGCCAGATACTCGCCGCGCGCCAAGGTGGGCGGAACGCCCGGTTCGCGAGGCACCGCGTGGACCGCCGCGGCGGGATCGCTTATGCGCACATATTCGAAATTGCGCATCAGCCGCGCTCCATTTCCACCTTTGCCTGTTTCACCGCCGCGACAATGTGCGGATAGGCGGCGCAGCGGCAAAGGTTTCCGCTCATGTATTCCCGAATCTCCGCATCGCTGTCTGCATGGCCTTCGCGAACGCAGGCGACCGCCGACATGATCTGGCCGGGCGTGCAGTAGCCGCACTGGAAAGCGTCCTGTTCGACGAAAGCGCGCTGCATGGGATGTAGCGCACCATCATCTGCGAGGCCCTCGATGGTAATCACCGGCTCGCGCACCGACGCCGCCAAAGTCAGGCAGGAGAGCACGCGCTTGCCGCCGACATGCATCGTGCAGGCGCCGCACTGGCCATGATCGCAGCCCTTCTTGCTGCCGGTCAGCCCCAACTGCTCGCGCAACAGATCGAGCAGGGTCGTGCGGCTGTCCACGCGCAAATGTTCGGTTCTGCCGTTGACGGTCAGCTCCACTGAAACGTTCCTCGCCGGTAGGGTTCGTGGTTTTGCCGCGGCATCAGCGGCTGTGTGCCGAAGCGTTGGCGCAGCGCCCGCAGCCATCAGCACGGTCCGGCGGCTGGGATTTGGAAACGGAGGAAGCAGGCCTGTTCGAGCGCCGTTGGACATGGGGGTAGCCTGTAGCCACCGAATGTAAACTTTCGATCCGAGCGTTGGTTGAACCGTTCGCATAAAAAATGCGCGACTGGACCAGACAGCGAGCCGCCGCAATGATGATCTATATTGGTTCGTTCTTCCTCTGATCGGTGCATGGCCTGAAAAAGCCCAAATTCTCACCCTGCCTTATCGAATTTTCGCAGGAGCGTGAGCGACTCGGTAAGGCGTGCGCGAATGGCATCCGTTTCGTCCCACGATCACTCATCGTAGGGGTGGGCGTGTCTCAGGACTGTTTCATAGACAGCATTCGAGCACCGCATCGGTGCCGGGTCCCGATGCTCCCGTGTAGGATACTACAAACCGGTGCTACGAGGAAAGGAAGGGGCTTGCCCTTGCGCTCTCCGCGATTAGAGCGCGTCCCATCCAAACTAAAGAGCAAGCAGCGCTCGCGTTGACTCAGAAGTACGTCACCGCAATCGCGTAGCCATTGCCACCATTGAATCAGAGTCGACTTTACCGAAGTATGTTAGGCGGATTTTTTTTTACAATGTCGGCACTTATAGCTAAAATGGCGGAGCGGGAGGGATTCGAACCCTCGATACGTCTTTACAACGTATAACGGTTTAGCAAACCGCCGCCTTCAGCCTCTCGGCCACCGCTCCGCTTGAAGATCCCAACATTTGGCCTGTCGGGATTTCCACTTATTGGGCCTTTTGTTCCCGGAGGCAACCTGCATTTTCTGAGTCGCCTCACAAAACGGCCTGCATTGCTCCGCTGTTCCACGCATGGTCGCTTCCCGGACTGATCGAGCCGGCGCGCCTCTCCGGCTCCGGTGCAATTACTTCTTCACCTGAAACACCGTTCCATCGGAGCCGAATTGGGTGGTACCGTAAAGCAGCTTGTCTGGACCGGCGAGAAGATTGGCAGCCGGCTGTGCGCCCTGGCCGGTGAATGTGTTCAGCACCGACAGGCCGTTTTTCGCTGAAAGCTTGAACGCGGTGCCTTGGCCGCCGCTGCCGCCTGCCAGCGTCGTGCCGTAGAGATTGCCTTTCTTGTCGCGCAGCACGCCGCCTGCAGGATGGGCGCCGTCGTTTCCACCGGTGAAGTCGTAGAGAATGGTTTCGGTGCCGTCGGGCGCAATTTTGAAGATAATGCCACAGCCTATGCCGTTGCAGGCCGTTGTGCTGCCGCCCGCCTCCGTGGTGCCGTATAGATTGCCCTCTTTGTCTTCGATCAGGCTGGCAACCGGCGACCAGCCGTCGTTGCCGCCATTGAAGGCGTACAGCGTCTTTTCTGTGCCATCGGCTGCGATTTCGAACACGGTACCGCAACCGGGCGAGGCACCCTGGTTGCAGGCGGATGTGTTGCCGCCGTACGCAGCGGTACCAAACAGATTGCCTGCCTTGTCGATGATGAGCCCCGCCAGCGGGTTTGCGCCGTCGCTGCCGCCGGAGAAAGCGTACAGCACGCTTTCCTTGCCCTTGGAATTCACCCGGAACACTGTGCCGCAACCGCCGAATTGCACGATGCATTGTGTGCCGCCGCCGCCGTCCGATGTTGTACCGTAGAGGTTGCCTTTTTTGTCGGCCACGAGACCGGCCTCGGGATAGGCGCCGTCGCTTCCGCCACCGAATGCATGGAGAACCTTCTCCGTGCCGGCCGCGCTGATGCGGAAGAGCGTGCCGCAGCCATAATCGATGCCGCCGCAGCCGTCGCTGCCGCCCGTTGCGGTTGTCCCGTACAGATTGCCGTCCGCGTCCGCGACCACGCCGCCATAAGGGCCGCTGCCGTCCGTGCTCGCGGTAAAGGCGTGCAGCACGGTTTCCGTGCCGTCCGGCGCAAGCTTGAACACGGTGCCGCATCCATAGAGACGGCACGTTGCACCGCCGGCGCTGGTCGTTCCGTAGAGATTGCCCGCCTGGTCGGAAATCAGCCCCGCCTCCGGCCAGCGTCCGTCGCTGCAGTTCGCCTTGGAGCAGAAATGATAGAGCACCGAAAAGTCCGTGGCGTGTGCGGCGCCGGCTGGCGCCATCGCAGCGAACACCATGGCAGACGCGAGGTACGCGCTACGCAAACTGAAGACGGCCATTTTCTTGTTCTCCGATGTGAAAAAGGGGCGTGAGCGTAAGTGCAATCCGCCGCGCGATGCAATTGCGCAAGGCAAAAGTTGATAGAGCGATGCGGCGAACAATCATTTTTGGAAGCGACATCAGCTTGCGATGGCCGATATTGCGGTCGTCGCTGGCTCGGCTATTCGGAAGAAGTTTCACAATCGGCAGCAACGCGCCGCCGCAGTCCGCCGCTGGCGATTAGGGCGGAAGTGTGGGCACGCCGAAGTGCAGGCAAGTTCACGATCCGCCTGTAACGCCCGCGCCGGGCAGACCTTCCGCCACAGACTCCTGGACCTTCCGATTGTGACAACAGCCAAGGCATTTGTTGTGGCGATGAACGCGTTACTCGCATAGATTTCAATGCATTCTGGGCAATGTGTTGCGGAGTCTGCGCTATGGTATTTCGCTGGTTATGGGCGCGTTCAGAGGAAGCCTCTCTCGCCGAAAAGCGGAGATATCCCCGCCGGAAAAAGAAGGGGCGTGCGCTCCTGGTGCAAGAGAGGTCCCGTAAACCATGCCGCGCGACCATCGTCGATCAGATGGAGAAGGGGGCGCGCGTATTGGTTAAGGACGCGGGCGAATTGCCAGACGAACTCTACCTGATCGACCTCGATAGCGGCATGGCGCACCAGGCCAACGTTGCGTGGCGCTCCTCTGACGAGGTTGGGCTCGAATTCGCGCGTTCGATCATGCTTGATGCCACCACCCCGAATGATCTGCTTCATCTGCGCGATATCTGGATACGCGCGGCCTGAGAAAAGCACCGTTAAGGGGCCGCGGCCGGGGCATCAGCAGATTCTATGCGGAATCACGAGGGCTGCCGACGTGTAGGCCCGGTGTTGGCCCACGGCTTGCAACTGGCCGTTCGTCATTGGGTAGAGCCATGTCACCATGCCGGACGAACCAAGCCATTCCCGGAGGTCTCAGGCGGAATTCGGGCGCCGCGCGGGCAAGCCGCAACCGATTCGTCGCCGGACGCGCTTTGGGATTTCTCCGGCATTGCTCGCTGGCGCCCTGTACCGAGAGAAACCGAACAGTCTGCGCCGTCTCGTTCTTGAGCGCCTGTACCAAAATCTGACGCCGGCCGAGAAACGGCTATGCGATGCCATGCGCTCAAGAATGGCGGATCCATCTACTATCTAGCTTCTCACACTCTACAGCTCGAGCTGCCCACTTTGATGACGACGCCCTGCGTGGGTAAATGCGGCCGCATTCACGCGGGCAGGCGCACACGATGCTGACCCTTCTTGGCATTGCCGTGATCGTCGCCGGCTTTGCCATTCGCCTCAATCCGCTGCTGGTGATCGGGGCGGCCGCGTTCGTCACCGGATGGGCCGCAGGCCTGCCGCCGCTCGCCATTCTCAGCGCCTTCGGCAAGGCGTTTAACGACAATCGTTATGTCTCGCTCCTGTGGCTCATTTTGCCGCTGGTCGGCTTGCTGGAGCGATACGGATTGCAGGAGCGGGCGCGCATGCTGATTGCGCGCATCCGCGTCGTAACTGTTGGGCGGCTGCTGCTCCTTTACTTCATCATCCGTCAGATAACCGCAAGCCTTGGCCTTACCTCGCTTGGCGGTCATCCGCAGATGGTGCGGCCGCTGATCGCGCCGATGGCGGAAGCCGCGGCGGAGAAGGAGCTTGGCGTTGTTCCGGATAATGTGCGCTACCGAATCCGCGCGAATGCCGCAGCGGCGGATAACGTGGCGCTGTTCTTCGGCGAAGACATTTTCCTCGCCATCAGCTCGATTTTGTTGATCAAGGGCTTCCTCCAGCAGAGCGGGATTATTGTGCAGCCGTTCGACTTGTCGGTGTGGGCAATCCCGACGGCGGTGCTCGCGCTGTTCATTCACGGCACGCGCGTGCTGCTGCTGGATCGCAGATTGAAGCGCGAAGCGGTGCGCGAGAGTAGCCGCCAATGATCACGCTACAGTTCTGTTATTTCGTGGCGGGGCTGGCATTCGCGAGTTTTGCCATCTTGAGTTTGCTGGATCGCGTCAACCGCAAGCGCTTCGGCAATGCGGCATTCTGGGGCTTGTTCGCCGCAAGTTTCTTCTTCGGTTCTTATCTCGCCGATTGGCAGAATGGTGTGCTGGTGCTGACGCTGATCGTGCTGGGCGGATGCAATCTGCTCGGCCACGGCAAATCGGAAACGACAGCGGCGGAACAACGGCGCGAGAGCGCCACGCGCCGTGGGAATTGGCTGTTCGCGCCGGCGCTGCTTGTTCCGGCGATCGCGCTGTCCGGCACGCTGCTCCTGAAGCAGGCACGGCTTGGTGCAATGCCTTTGCTCGATCCGAAAAACATCACCGTGATTTCGCTGGTGCTCGGGATCGTAATCGCCTTGGCCGTTGCGACGGTGTGGCTGAAGCCGCACCCTCTCGCCCCACTGCAGGAAGGCCGCCGGCTGGCAGATATGGTAGGCTGGGCCATCGTGCTGCCTCAGATGCTGGCCTCGCTGGGCGCCATCTTCGCGTTGTCCGTCGTGGGCAAAGCGGTCGGCGAAATCGCCACGCGCTACCTGCCGCTCGATAAACCCTTCGAAGCGGTGGTGGTGTATTGCGCGGGCATGGCGATGTTCACCGCAATCATGGGCAACGCCTTCGCCGCCTTCCCGGTGATGACGGCGGCCATTGGCCTGCCGCTGATCGTGCATCAGTTCCACGGCAATCCGGCCATCATGGCGGCCATTGGGATGCTCTCCGGCTTCTGCGGCACGCTGACGACGCCGATGGCGGCGAACTTCAACATTGTGCCAGCCGCACTTCTCGAATTGCCGGACCGCAACGCCGTCATCAAGGCACAGCTGCCGACCGCCGCCCTGATGCTCATCGGCAATGTGCTTCTGATGGAATTTCTGGTTTATCGCTTCTGAGGGGCAACGCGCATGAACACGTTTGAAAACCGGGTCCGGGAGCAGTTTCCTGGCCTTTACATCACATTCACCAGCATCATGATCGGTCTGGTGCTGGCGGATCTCGCGTCCGTTGCCCGCACGCGTCTCGCGATGTGGCCGCCCGATGTGACCGTGCTACGCGGCTGGATCGAACTCATCACAATCGTCTCGGCGGCACTGGCGGCATGGATCGGTTACACCCACATTGGCATCGGCAGGCGCCGGGTCCCAACAATGTGGGATTCTTTCAATGTGTTCGGCGCGCCGGTTTATCTGCTGATCATGAATTCCATGCTGGTGATTGCGCCGGTTTGGCTTTGGTTTCTTGTGGTGGGGGGATATCTGCTGATGGGCTGGATTGTATCGTATGTGATCGTCCACCAAGCGGTCGCGGAACCGGAATTGGGAGCCACTGCGCTGCTGTTCGGATGGCGCGGGCCCTTTGGTGTTTTCCATGTCTGTGTACCGCTTGCGTTTACCTGCGCGTTGGCGTCCCGGCTTGGCCTGCTTACCCCAAGCGCCGAATCTCTACTCATGTGCGGAGTCCCGGTGTCAGCAATTGTATTCATCGCGCTGTTCTTTCGCCGATGGCACGAGGCGATTCGGACGGCGGTGCCGTACGTGACCTGAGCCGCGACTTCGCTCCCTGTTCGCAGCGGCGATCAGGCTGCGTCGCAACACATGCAGCATATGAAGCCGCAGGGGCACTGATTTTGTTGGCGCGCTGTACCGAGACGTAATCTTCACGCGATTGTTGCCGTTCTGTCACCCATTACCCCGATGGTCCGGCGCGATCCCGCGTGGGCGATTCCGCGCGACAACGCCAACCACTGCAACCTCTGGGGACTATCGAACATGACCAGAATGACGCGGGCGCTGCTGCTCGCCACCTGCTCGCTCGCCGCTTCGGCGATTGCCATTGCCGCCCCGCCCGCGCCGGCGGTCAGTCAGGTCTCGACCATCGCCCTCTATGGCGACGCGCCGTACGGCGCGACTCCTACGGATGATGCGGAGCTGCTGGCGACGCCGGCCTTTATCGCTTCCATCAATGCCGATCCGGATGTCTCGCTCGTTATGCATGCCGGCGACATTCACTCGGGCAAACAGTATTGCACCACGAAGTACGACCACACGATCCGCAAGCTGTGGAACACCTACGCCGATCCCATGATCTATACGCCCGGCGACAACGAGTGGACCGACTGTCACAAGGTGAGTGAAGGCGGCGGTGCGTATAATGCTCAGACCGGTCAGATCGATTACCAGCGGGACGCCAACGGCAGGTTGATCGATTATGCCGGCGGCGATCCGGTTTCGAACCTCACGCTCATCCGCTCTATCTTTTTCGATCATCCTGGCCGCACCATTGGTGGCAGCGGGAGGGTGACGACGCAGGCACAGGCGTTCAATCCGCAATATCCGTCCGACGCGGAATATGTGGAAAACGTGACCTTCAGGCAATCGAAAGTGCGTTTCGTCACCATCAATCTGCCCGGTGGTTCCAACAACGACAACGACATCTGGTACGGCGCTCCCACCATGAGCCAGGAGCAAAGCAACGAAATCGCCACCCGAAGCGCGGCAGGCATTCACTGGCTCGATGCCGCGTTTGACAGGGCGACGGCGGAGAACGCCAAGGCCGTGGTCATTATGCTGCAAGCTGACATGTGGGACACGAGCGACAGCCCCGCGCATCAGACGCAGTTCGAGCCGCTCATCGCCGAGATCGCGGCGCGCTCGGCGGCCTTCGGCAAGCCGGTTCTCCTGGTCAACGGCGATTCGCATGTCTACCGTTCCGATAACCCGCTGCAACAGGGCCAGCCGTGTTTTGTCGATCCGGCTTCGGGTCAGCCGGCGGTGCCGTGTTCCAACGACGCATGGAACCAGCATCCCAACTACAACGTGCCCAACTTCCATCGCATCGTCGTCCATGGCAGCACGTTCCCGCTGGAATGGCTGAAGACGACGATCGATCCCAGGAAGAACGCCGGCTGGACGACCGATGGCGCCTTTGGCCCGTTTACCTGGGCTCGCCAGATCCAGAACTGAGTATCGGCACAGCAATCCCGTGGCTGGCGAAATCCTCCGGCCACGGGCGCGCCGATGCACCTGTTGTACGAGTCGGCGAGCGATACGCTAAACTCGCCTCATGTCACACGCACTGACTCTTGAGCTTGCTTCCCATTTTGCGCGTACCGCGCTTTCGCATGTCACCCGCGAATACCCGAACAAATTGGACCACGTGCTCAGCGGCCCGGAGGATGTCAAAAGCCCGCGCGAACTGCATCCCATCTTCTACGGCAGCTTCGACTGGCATTCCTGCGTGCACGGCTACTGGACTCTGGCGCGTTGCCTGCGCCGGTTTCCCGACCTGCCGGAAGCCGCAGCTATCCGCGCGCTGTACGATGCGCAATTCACGCCAGACAAAGTGGCGGGCGAGGTGGCCTATCTTGGGCGGCCGTCTGCGCGCGGTTTCGAACGCCCCTATGGCTGGGCCTGGGCGCTGAAGCTGCAATCCGAACTGCTGCTGCATTGCAATGCCGACGGCAAGCGCTGGTCGCACACACTGCAACCTTTCGCGGATGCATTCGTGCAGCGGCTCCGTGATTTCCTGCCGGTCGCAATTTATCCGACCCGCGCGGGCACCCACGGCAATTCGGCATTTGCGACAGTGCTCGCGCTGGACTATGCGCGAGTCAGCAGCAACGCGCGCTTGCAATCGTTGCTCGTAGACAAGGTTCAGGCCTGGTACAGCGACGACGCGGCGTACAATGGATTCGAACCTTCGCAGGATGATTTCCTTTCGCCGTCACTGATGGAAGCAGCCTGTATGAGCCGGGTGCACGAGGAGAGCGTGTTTTCCTCCTGGTTCGAAAGGTTCCTGCCACACGCAAAGGATGGGCAGCCCGCTTATCTGTTTACGCCCGCAGCCGTTAGCGATCGCAGCGATGGCAAGATCGCGCATCTCGATGGCTTGAACCTTTCCCGCGCTTGGTGCTGGAGGCTGATTTCTTCCCGTTTGCGGGAGCGCAAGTTGCCCGACGTGTCGGACGCAATCGAGCGGCATCTTGAAAGCGCCCTGCCAAATGTGACTGGCGACTATATGGGAGAGCATTGGCTGGCGAGTTTCGCGCTGCTGGCGCTCGATCCGTATCCGGATTAGATACGCCGCACATTGATCAAGCCGGAATCCATTCTCTGTCCATCGCCGCACGGGCTCTATTGCCCGCCGGGTGATTTCTACGTTGACCCGGTTCGGCCGGTGGCGCGCGCGCTGATTACCCACGGTCATTCCGACCACGCGCGCAGCGGCCACGGCGCGGTGCTCGCGACCGCCGAGACGCTCGCCATCATGCAGGCGCGCTACGGCGATGGTTTTGCGCAAAGCGCAGAGGCGGTGCGCTACGGGCAGACCATAGACCGCGATGGCGTGGACATCACACTAGTGCCCGCAGGCCATGTGCTTGGGTCCGCGCAAGCGGTTATCCGTTCCAAAGGACTGACCATCGTCGTCTCTGGCGACTACAAGCGCCGCCGCGATCCCACCTGCCCTCCGTTCGAGCCAGTGAATTGCAATGTGTTCGTCACCGAAGCCACCTTTGGCTTGCCGGTGTTCTGCTTTCCGGAAGCCAGCCACGAGATCGAGAAGCTGCTGAAATCGGTGGCGCAGTTTCCGGAACGCACCCATCTCGTCGGCGCCTATGCGCTGGGCAAGACGCAACGCGTGATCCGGCTGATCCGCGAAGCCGGATACGACAAGCTGCTCTATATTCATGGCGCGCTGGCGAGCATGAACACTCTGTACGAGCGTTTCGGCATCGAGCTCGGCGCGCTCGAACCGGCGACGGTCGAGAATACCAAGAAAGCGGATTTCGCCGGCGCCCTTGTCATTGCCCCGCCGTCCGCGCTGGAGGACCGCTGGACTCGGCGTTTCGCCGATCCGCTGCCTGCGTTTGCATCCGGCTGGATGCGGGTGCGGGCGCGCGCGCGTCAGCGCCATGTCGAACTGCCGCTAGTGATCTCCGATCACGCGGACTGGCAGGAACTGACAGATACAATCAAGGAGCTTGCGCCCGGCGAAGTGTGGATCACGCACGGCAACGAAGACGCGCTGTTGCGCTGGTGCACCTTGAACAATCAGCCGGCGCGCGCCCTCCGTCTCGTCGGCTACGACGAGGACGAAGGCGAGGATTGACGTGCGCGCTTTTGCCAATCTGCTGGATCGCCTCGCGTTCACGCCGGCACGCAACGGCAAGCTCACCTTGCTCCGCGACTACTTTCGCGAAGCGCCCGATCCGGAGCGCGGCTGGTCGCTCGCGGCGCTCACCGGCGTGCTCGGCTTCGAAGCCGCCAAACCGTCGTTCATCCGCAAGGCGGTTGAAGCGCGCATGGACCCGGAGCTGTTCTGGTATTCGCATGACTACGTGGGCGATCTGGCAGAAACCGTGGCGCTGGTCTGGCCGGCCAAGCACGGCGCCAATCGCGAGCCGGAACTGTCCGAAGTGGTGGACACGCTCACGCATGCCAGCCGCGCGGAAGTCCAACGCTTGCTGGAGGGCTGGCTCGATGCGCTCGATCCCGATGGCCGCTGGGCTCTACTGAAATTGCTGACTGGCGGACTGCGCGTCGGCGTCTCCGCGCGGCTGGCCAAGCATGCGCTCGCCGCGATGGGCGGTGTTGAGGTCGGCGAGATAGAAGAAGTCTGGCACAGCCAGCATCCGCCGTACGAAGACCTGTTTGCGTGGCTGGAGAAGCGCTCGGAGAAACCCTCCACCGAAAATCCCGGCCGGTTCCGCCCGGTGATGCTGGCGCATGCGATCGAAGATTCCGATTTCGCCAAATACGACGCAAACGATTACGCGGCGGAATGGAAGTGGGACGGCATTCGCGTGCAGGCGGTGAGCGAGCGCGGGCAGCGCCGGCTCTACAGCCGCACGTCCGATGACATTTCCGGCAGCTTCCCCGATGTGATCGAAGCGCTCGATTTCGAGGGCGTGATAGACGGCGAATTGCTGGTAATGCGCGATGGCTATGTGTGCTCGTTCAATGAATTGCAGCAGCGCCTCAACCGCAAGACTATCGATCTCGCACTGCTGGCAAAATTTCCGATCGGCATCCGCGCCTATGACATCCTGCTCGACGGCGAAGAGGATATGCGCATGCTGCCGTTTGCCGAACGCCGCAAGCGGCTGGAAGTATTCGTGGCGCGGGCAAATTCGCCGCGCATCGACCTCTCGCCGCTGCAGCCGTTCTCCAGCTGGGCAGACCTGGCGGAGTTGCGGGCGCATCCGCCGGACGGCGATCCGCAGATTGCCGAAGGCCTGATGCTGAAGCGATGGGATTCCATTTACGAAGCGGGCCGCCCGAAAGGTCCGTGGTTCAAGTGGAAGCGCGATCCGCACCTGATCGACGCCGTGTTAATGTATGCCCAGCGCGGTCACGGCAAGCGCTCCGGCTACTACTCCGACTACACGTTCGGCGTCTGGAAAGAGAATGCGACCGGCGATCGCGCGCTCACGCCGGTCGGCAAGGCCTATTTCGGCTTCACCGATGAAGAGCTGAAGCAGCTCGACAAATTCGTGCGCGACAACACCGTGGAGCGCTTCGGCCCGGTGCGCGCTGTGAAGGCAGAGAAGGATTTCGGTCTGGTGCTGGAAGTCGCCTTCGAAGGACTGCAGTGCTCGACGCGGCACAAATCCGGCGTAGCGATGCGTTTTCCCCGCATCAATCGCATCCGCTGGGACAAGCCGGCACGTGAAGCCGACGAACTTTCCACCTTGGAGCGCTTGCTGGAAAAGGAACTTTGACCGCCGGCGATCATTCGCCTCGCATGTCTTTGTTCGAACAGCAGTTGCGGGAGGAGACGCCGCGCTCGCTGAAAGCGCTGCGGGAAGCCGAGAACGCCTGCCGCCGTTGCGACCTCTACAAATTCGCTACCCAAGCCGTGCCCGGCGAGGGCCCAGCACACGCGCCGCTGATGCTGCTCGGGGAGCAGCCGGGCAATGATGAAGACCTGGACGGCCATCCCTTTGTGGGTCCTGCTGGCCGGGTGCTGGACAAGGCCCTTCAAGAGGCTGGCATCCACCGCAAGCAGGTGTTCGTCACCAATGCGGTGAAGCACTTCAAGCACGAGATGCGCGGCAAGCGCCGCCTGCACAAACGGCCCGATCCTGGCGAAATCGAGGCCTGCCGCTGGTGGCAACAGATCGAGCGCGAGTTGGTGAAGCCGAAGCTGATGGTGGCCTTGGGCGCCACAGCCGCGCGCAGCGTCTTCGAGCGTGTCATTACTATCAACAAAGTGCGCGGCCGCGTGCAGCCGGTGCCGGACGGGGGCAAGGCGCTCGTCACCATCCATCCGTCCTATTTGCTTCGCCTCCATGAGGCGCGGGACAAGGAACGAGAATACGCCAGGTTTGTGGCAGACCTCGAAACAGCGCGAGATTTTTTGCGCGCGGCGTAACGCGGAATTCAGGAACCGTCATGTCCGCGGCGGCGTTCCGTCTTTACCAAAGGATGTGTTTGCCCATCAGGGGCGAACGTCACGGAGAGACGAAGGGAGATAAGCAATGTCAATTAAGGGTTTAGCGCTTTGTGGAGTGGCACTCGCCCTCACAGGCGGCGTTGCGTTTGCTCAGGCCGCCGCCCCGAATGGGCAAGGTCAGAGCGTCGTAGCCCAGGCAACCAACAATCAGAATCAGCCGATGCAGGGCCAGAGCAACACGGGCACCAGCGCGCCCGCCATGGATCCGAACGCCACAACCTCGCCGGCCGTGAATCCGCCGGGAAGCAACCCGGGAACGAATCCCAACCCCAGCTCAGCACCCGGCGCACCCGGTGGCGGCAACACTGGCGCCCCCGGTGGTGGCGACACCGGCACAATGGGTGGCGGCAATACCGGCACGATGGGCGGAACGGGCGGCGGTATGAGCAGCGGCACCACATCCGGCGGGACTACCCATCACACAGTTCGCCATCACGTGGTTCATCATCATGTGGTGCATCATCGGCATCATGTGGTTCATCACACGGCCACTGGCGGCGGCATGGGCACGAGCGGCACGACGGGCGCTGGCACAACGGGCACGAACACCACGCCAGGGACCGATCAGAACAATCCTCCGGGAACGACGCCGCACTAGTCACGCGGCGTTTCGCTTGAGAGCCGGCGTTCAAAAGACGCCGGCTCTTTTCTTTTGAGGGGAACTGGAGAGCGGCCGCCTGTGTTTTCTGTTCAGGACCCGGGCGACAGGCTGCGGGAAATTTTCACAATCCAAAGGAGAACCGGCATGCGGAACACATCAATCCTTTTGGCCGGCGTCGCGTTGGCACTTGCAGGTGCCGCGACTCCCGGGTTCGCACACACCCATCACCGTCACATGGCGAGCAGCAGCTTGCATCATCCGTCTACACCGGCGGAGCGGCAGCAAACGGCACAGCTGAACCAGCAGCAGCTTGCGCAGGCGCAGAACTCGACCAGCACGGCCGTCAATAACTCAGGAACAAACAACACCGCTGCCGGCAGCAATGTCAGCAGCACGGCGAGCGGCACCGCTACGCAGCAGAACGGTCTCACCACCGAGCCAACAAGCTATCAGCGCATGCGCGGCAGCTCCGGCTCAAGCCCGAATGGAATGGCACCCGCCAACACCGGCACGAACGGAACGGCGACCGGTGCGGGAGACAACGCCGTGGGTCAGGATCAACAGGTCGGGTCGCCCATGAATGGCAATCCGCAAGGCAATCCGAGCGGCGCTGTCAGTCCGCCACCGCCGGCCAATCCGTCCGGCACGCCGCAATAGTCTAATCCTCTGGGCCGGAACCAGTGTGGTTCCGGCCTTCGTTTCCGTAATCTGCCGCGCCGGAACTTCGACGCTTGTGCCCGCGTTTTCAGCGCATGATGACGAGGTGGTGTCGCTCGCCTGTCTCGCATGGGAGAGCAACATGAAAGCGAAGTCTGTATTTCTGGGTGGCGCATATCTGTCAGCCGGATTGTTGATCGGCGCGGTGCCAGTGGCCGCACAGGATTATCCGCAAACCTCGACGCCCGCCGAGCATGCGCAAACACAACAGCTCAATGAGCAGGGAGCCAGCGGCACGGTATCTCCGGCGCAGGCCGATCAATATCAGGATCAGCAGGATCAGTACCAGCAGCAACAGCAGCAATATCAGGATCAGCGGCAACGCTACCAGGAACGGCGTGCGCGATATCATGCGCAACGCACGCAGTATGTGCGGGACATCCGCCGCTACGATGTCGCGCGCTATGAGTGGACGGATTATCCGCGCGTGTATGTCTATCATTACGAAGCGCCGGAAATGAGGCGCCTATATTTGCTGGCCGATCCGACGCATCAGTTGGCGCAGGTTCCGATCGAAGGTCCATCAGGCCGCTTCATCGGCAAGGTTCGCAACGTGCAAACTGCGCCGGATGGAAGACCCTTGCGCATCGAAGTGGGATTGAATCGGGTGGTTTCCGTTTGGGTATCCCCGGATCACTTCCGCTTCGATCCAAACAATCGGGTGCTGTTCACCGATCTTCACCGCGGCGATCTCTGGATGATGCCGGGCGCCACTGTGGAAAGCGGCGTCTACACGCCTTGAACAGGCGTTGCAGCCGGCGTCAGGAATGACGCTGGCTGCTGCGGGGAACAGCCCATGCGGCGGATCGTTGACTCCTCGGGGTCAACTCACGCGGAGGACACCATGCTGTTGAAAACCACGCTTCTGGCAGCTGCCTTTATGACCGCCATCCCGCTATACGATGCGGGCTTCGCTCTGGCGCAAACGCGAACAAACACCACAACTACTGCGCCGATGAGCAGCACAACGGGAACAAGCACAACCGGGACGACGTCCACCATGCCGCCGCCGGCGAATACAGCGCCGTATCAGGCAGGATCGTCGCCAGCGTATTCGTCGTACCCGCCGTCCTCGCCCACAACGCCGGGCTACCAATCAACTCAGCCGACTTATCTGAATACGACGCCGACTACCTCGACAACTGCGCCGCAGGCCAACTGCACTCCGGCCTCGCCGACATCCCCGACGTCCGCTGCAACAGCTGCCAGCAGCGCAAGCACCTGTCCTTGAATTCGGGCTGATCGTGCCTACCTTAGATATCAGCCGTTTGCCGGAAGGCGGCGGCTGAGGTTTTTTTGAGGTCGAGGCCAACGCCTCTGAAAGAGCCTCGAAAAATTCCGCAAAATCAGCGTTTTTACCGTTTGACAGCGGAAATCGAGGCCCCTATATACCGCGCCTCGCCGCCCGATGGCCTGACGGTCTTGCGGGCGGCTCCCGTCTCTGGAAGAATGGAAGTTCGCCCTAAGGCGGGGCTCTTTGACATTGTGATTCGAGGAAGGGGAACGTGGGCGGCGGCTCGGTCGCATGCCCGTGAGCAATCACGGGCGATTTATCGAGCATTCCGAACGCTCGCGTTCTTCAGCAAAGAAAGACATGAAACTGATCGTGTCTTCCGGTTCTCACGAGCCGGAATCGCGATCAACTCCGTCATGTCAGGTATTTGCGAACAACGACGAGCGTTTGTCTGCTCTTCGATCAAACATGAGAGTTTGATCCTGGCTCAGAACGAACGCTGGCGGCAGGCCTAACACATGCAAGTCGAACGGGCGTAGCAATACGTCAGTGGCGGACGGGTGAGTAACACGTGGGAATATGCCTTTCGGTTCGGAACAACTCGGGGAAACTCGTGCTAATTCCGGATACGCCCTTACGGGGAAAGATTTATCGCCGAAAGATTAGCCCGCGTTGGATTAGCTAGTTGGTGAGGTAAAGGCTCACCAAGGCGACGATCCATAGCTGGTTTGAGAGAACGACCAGCCACACTGGGACTGAGACACGGCCCAGACTCCTACGGGAGGCAGCAGTGGGGAATCTTGGACAATGGAGGAAACTCTGATCCAGCCATGCCGCGTGAGTGATGAAGGCCTTCGGGTTGTAAAACTCTTTTGGCGGGGACGATAATGACGGTACCCGCAGAATAAGCTCCGGCTAACTTCGTGCCAGCAGCCGCGGTAATACGAAGGGGGCTAGCGTTGTTCGGAATTACTGGGCGTAAAGCGTGCGCAGGCGGCTTCTCAAGTCAGGGGTGAAAGCCCAGAGCTCAACTCTGGAATTGCCTTTGAGACTGAGTGGCTTGAGTACGAGAGAGGTGAGTGGAAGTCCCAGTGTAGAGGTGAAATTCGTAGATATTGGGAAGAACACCGGTGGCGAAGGCGGCTCACTGGCTCGTAACTGACGCTCATGCACGACAGCGTGGGGATCAAACAGGATTAGATACCCTGGTAGTCCACGCCGTAAACTATGAACGCTAGCCGTTGG
>DATASO010000001.1:0-94136 GCA_036269195.1 Rhizomicrobium sp. | reverse complement strand
CGTGGGTCAAGCGCGCGCGCCGCCGTGCCGCCTCGCGCTGTTCGCGCGTGACAGGTGTTCGGTTAAAAGGATGGAGTCGCTTGGCGGCGTTTGTGGCCGCAACGGGGCAACGGCTCTAGCCAGTCACCCTACAAGGATCATCTCAGGTATGGGCATCGCCGATTCGCATCCCCCCGTCAAGAAAACCGCCGGACAGTCAAGCGGCGTCCGTGCGACCGATCCAGATTGATCCGCCGTCCGCTTCGCCAGTGGCGAGAACATAACCTAGCGTATCGACTCCCCACACGTTCACCGCCACGAGTTCATTGGCTGGAATCCGCAAATCATCCGTGCTTGCCGCAGAGTTTCGCGACAGGTGAAATGCGCGGTCGCTGCTGATAAGCAGCACATATCGGCCCATATCAACCGCGCCGTCTGTTTCGTATGTGGCGGGTGTTGCAGAGAGGTCCGCGCGTTCTGCGCCTTCCAGAAAACCTAGTTTCATTGCTTGTTACCTGATTAGAGAGTGGAAAGAACGGTTTGTGGACCTCGCAACAGTAATATCCCGATTGCCCGCTGCGAGGTCCGGCAGGTCATGCAGCGCCGCTGCATGAGGTCCTTAGTAAGAGGCCGTTGGCGGGGACCATTCCCAATGCCGCGTAACCTCGCTGGTTACACCGCCTCCGTTTTTCGGCAGCAACGCAAGCTGTTCATCCGTCAGTCGCGCCAGCGCGAGTTGATCGGGAGTTGCGCCTTGCCATTCGTAAATTTCGCCGGATCGATCCACACTGCCGGGAACCGGCACGGAATTCTTGAGCCACGCCTTCAAACCGAACAGCGGAACACTTTGGCGCACGTCCGGATCATCCACGCCTACCGCAAACAGGCGATGTAATGTCCCCGATGCTCGCGCAATCGCCCAAGTGTGTGGCAACGGTCCAATCTCGCGCACAATGCTTTCAAAGTCGCATTTGCGCCGTGTGCCCAGACAGATGATTCCGTCATCGCGGGAACAACGGATGCGCCAGCCGCAACCCGGGTCGATCTTGTGAATCGACGCAAGCATCTCTGTTTCAGTAGTCGCGATGCTGCGCGACTCATGACCCCAAATCGCGCCGGTCGGAAAAACGGGATAGCCAAGCTGCGCCAGTAGCTTTGCGTTTTCGTATGCTGTGTCAGACATTCAGGGCTCTCTTGACTGCGGCAATGACCGCCGCTCCAATTCTTTTCACCGCGCCGTCGCGCGCTGTGACCACGATTCTTTCGTCCCCGATAATCACCGCTTGTTCATGGATAGAAATCTCTACGCGGTGAGCGAAGCTCTCATCCTTGATAGAGAGTCGCGTGGGGGGAGGCGGCGGTTGATCGCGGAACGGTTCGCCGAAAGGCAAAGGCGGCTCCAGTCGCAAGCGCAACCGCAAGCCCAGTTCGCCTAAGCGTTCCTGCAAGATCGCGACTACTTGCCGAACAACGGTCGCATTCGTGCGGGCAAAAAAGATTCCCCTCGGATGGTCCCGTTCCAATTCGGCAAACAGTTCGTCTGCCGTCAAAGCATCAAGTGCGCTTGACATGGCTGCTTCGCTTTGCGGCCTTGCGAGGTTTCTCACTTGGCGCTGTAACGGCGTTCTCGCCGAATTTCTTGGCGATCCACCTCTCAATTTCTTCGCGACGGTAAAAGCGCTTTGCACCAAGGATGATCGGGCGCGGGAACTCCGGATCGTCGCGTTCAATTTGTGCGAGTTGCACGTGAGTCCGATGCAGCGGCAGCAAGCGCAGAATTTCAGCGCGGATTAGGTGATCGGGATTGAGGCTATTCATTCGCCTTCCCCCACGTTCGACTCGTTCAAAAACGCCGGAGCTTCGCCGCAGTTGACAGCATGCAGTAGCGCGGACGCGCCGCCGAATTTGTGAAGCCCGCGCTTTGTCGCCTTTGAGAACTTTGGCTCGGCTGGCCGACTCGGTGATTGCCGCGTTGCATCGGCAAGAGCTTCCGTTCGCTCAAGATCGTGGATTGCACGTTCACGGCGATTCTCAGTTGGCTGCGCTGGCCTAAGTCCAAAGTGCTTAGGCTCGTCAACTGCGATAGCCTTTACATGCTTTGCAATCTCCGGGACTGTCATGTTCGCGTTGGCACCGCGTTTCATCGCCTGCTTGGCGATGTATTCCAGTGCGACCGGATTGATTCCGACTCCGCTTTCTAGTGCGGCTTGCGCAACTAGAGGGGTCAGCGCCGCAAGCGCGGCGTCGTTATCGACTTTCATGTGTCCTACGATTTTTCGTTGGATTGGTCCGCCAGCGTCGGGGCGCGAGATTGACGCGCTTCGCTATCGAGTGCTGCGGATGGTCTGTGTGTAAATTAATTAGACCGAAAAGTCAAGAAAATGGACAAGTGTGTGCATCGTCGAAATGTGCGGAATGCGCGCGCTCTAATGTAACGCCATGCATTTCGATTGCATGCAAACGCGATGCTTCACTCTGCATCTGCAACGCGACCAGTCAAGAAAGTGGACTGAGTTCAAGCTATAGGGCTGTTGGCGGTTGCTTACGCAATCTGGCGGAGTGTTGGCTACAAGTTGGTTTGCTCGCGAGCGAGTGAGAGATGTTGGAACTTTGAGTCACAAATTCTCTCCTTGCCACGGGTGAAAAATTGCACATAAGGGCTATTCCCTAACGCTACACTACGTACCCGCGCTTGACAGAACGCGGCCCGTGACACGCATCCATGGTGGAGCGGCGCGGTAGGGATTGTGCAAACGAAGTTCCTCACGATGAAACGCATACTGCCGAGTAATACTGAAAAGCCGCTTACGCTCCCCCGCAGGTTCATCACGTCTGCGGGCCTCATTGAGCGCAGGCTTTTCAGCAATCCAATGGCCCTTTGGCGCGCGCGCACAAAGCGCGGCTTTCCAGAACCCTTCAATCCGGGCGAGCGCACTTTGGTCTGGGATGAGGATGAAGTTGCGGAATGGCTGGCGAGCCGCAGAGGCGTCCCGCCGCCTAAGCCCGGTCGCAAAGCGGCCCCGCGCCGGGAGAGTTATGGCGCGTCATATAGCTCCGGGAATCCGTGACCATGCCGACAGGCGATCTAAAGGACGCTCGCATTGCCGAGAAAGCAAAGTATCTAATCGGGGAATGGGAGAGACACGCCCTGCGACTGGAAAATGATTCTCCTCACGTCAAAAAAGCCGCCGAGGAACTGGCCCTGCATTTGCCGCTGCTTTGGCAGGACCATTGGGACAAGACCGCAACCGAGCTTGAAGAACTAGCAGATAGGCTTTCGCCCGTCGCCACTGGGCTAGATGACGCCGGACTGCTTGCGCGCTTGATTTTGTGGGAGCCTCTTTGGCTTGGCGTGAACGTGCTGTTGCTCGCCGCACTCGTTTGGCGAAATTGGCCGTTCGGGAAACTCGGATACCAGTTCATGCCGAATCCTCTGAAACTTTCGCTAGAGGAATATCGCGATGAAGCATGGACGCTTCTCAATATGTTAGAGGAAGCGACGGGGGGCGACCCTATGCGACTCCTCACGGGCGATGACTTGGAGTTCTACAAGAGCCTTCCCAAGACTCTCACGGTCTGGCGCGGCTCCAATGGTATATCGCCGGAGCAAGCGGGCGCTGGCGTATGTTGGACCACGCGGCGCGAGATTGCGGTTGGGTTCGCGCATCGCTCCAAGCATCGCGATTGCCCCAACTCCCCCGTTCTCATGCGGGCGCGGATTCGGAAATCTGAAATCGTGCTGGCGAAGGCATATGAGTATGAGGTCGTGGTAGCGCCTCACGATGCGCGTGTGGTCCCGCTCTTGAAGCGCGAAATGGTCATGGTGCGGCCTGAGAACATGGCATGGACGCCCGCCGCAACGTGTGCCCCGGCCTAGCAGTGCCGGTTTGTGTCCCCAAGTGTGTCCCCGAACAAAAGTGAGACCGGCGCGGTTTGGGGAACCTCGCGCAATCTCTTGATTTTCTTGGGGAATTTGGTGAGCCCGGATGGGATCGAACCATCGACCCTCTGATTAAAAGTCAGATGCTCTACCCCTGAGCTACGGGCCCGTCCAAGGGCGCGCGGACCATAGGGAGATGGTGTCGCGCGGTCAATCCGGCGTTTCGCTTTCTGCGCCCCAGTTTCTGGCGCAAGTTTGGGTGAACTCTTGCAGCTTTCCCGTGGCGATGGCGCCGCGCAGCCCCGCCATCAGATCCTGATAGTAGGTGAGATTGTGCAAGGTGAGCAGCATCGAGGCGATGATCTCGTTCGCCTTGACCACGTGATGCAGATAGGCACGGCTGAATTCGCGACAGGCGGGGCAGCGGCATTCCGGATCGAGCGGCTCTGCGTCTTCCGCATGCCGCGCATTGCGCAGATTGAGCGTGCCGGTGCGCGTAAATGCCTGACCATTGCGTCCGGAACGCGTCGGCAGCACGCAATCGAACATGTCGATGCCGCGCAGCACGGCGCCGGCAATATCGTCCGGCTTGCCGACGCCCATGAGGTAACGCGGACGATTCGGCGGCAGCAGCGGTACCGCGGCGTCCAGGACATCGAACATCGCGGCTTGCCCCTCGCCGACGGCCAGGCCGCCAACTGCGTAGCCATCGAAACCGATTTCGATCAGCGCTTCGGCAGAGCGTTGGCGCAGATGCGGAAATACACCGCCCTGCATAATGCCGAAGCAGGCGCGGCCGGACTGCTCGGCAAACGCCATCTTCGACCGTTTTGCCCAGTGCATGGAAAGCGCAAGCGACGATTCGATCTGTGCCTCGGTCGCCGGGAAGGCCGGACATTCATCCAGCACCATCTGGATATCGGACCCAAGCAGGCGCTGAATTTCCATGGCGCGCTCGGGCGACAGGAATTCTGGCGTGCCGTCGATGTGCGACTGAAAGCGCACGCCATCCTCGGTGATCTTCCGCAATTTCGCGAGCGACATCACCTGGAAGCCGCCGGAATCGGTGAGGATCGGGCGATCCCACGCCATGAATTTGTGCAGACCGCCAAGCCGCGCGATGCGCCCCGCTCCCGGCCTCAGCATCAGGTGATAGGTGTTGCCAAGAATGATGTCTGCACCGGTGGCCCGCACACTGTCCGGAAGCATGGCTTTTACTGTCGCCGCGGTGCCGACCGGCATGAAGGCCGGCGTCCGGATATCGCCACGCGGAGTGTGGATCGCGCCCGTGCGCGCCGCTCCGTCTGTCGCCGCCACTTGAAATGAAAATTGCTTGCTCATCGAAACATCAGACACGCATCGCCGTAAGAGTAGAAACGGTAGCTCTCACCGATTGCCTCAGCATAAGCACGCCTCATCGTTTCCAACCCAGCAAACGCGCTCACAAGCATAAAGAGCGTGGAGCGGGGCAGATGAAAATTGGTGAGCAGAATTTCCGCCGACTTAAAGCGGTAGCCGGGGGTGATGAAGATGTCCGTTTCACCAGAGAATGGTGCAATTATACCGTCGCCGCGTGCGGCGGTTTCGAGGGTGCGCAGGCTGGTCGTTCCGGCCGCTACGATGCGGCCGCCAATTTTTCGCGTAGCGTTCAGATTCTCGGCAGTCGATTCCGAAATTGTCGCCCACTCTGCATGCATGCGGTGCTGCGCCGTATCTTGCGCTGTTACGGGCAGGAAGGTTCCGGCGCCGACGTGCAGCGTGACCGCGTCTCGTGCGACACCTCGCTGTTCGAGGCGGGCGAACAGTTCCGGTGTGAAATGCAGGCCGGCGGTTGGTGCAGCCACCGAACCTTCGTGTTGCGCGAACACCGTCTGGTAGTCGCTTATGTCGTGCGCATCCGGCTTCCGCTTCCCCGCGATATAGGGTGGCAGCGGTATCTCGCCTTCTCGTGCGATGGCCGCATCCAGTTCGGTGCCGGTGCAGTTGAATTGCACCTCGACCTCTCCGGCTTCGTGCTTGGCAGTCACCCGCCCGGAAAGCGTTTCGCCCACCTGCAGACGATCGTCATCCATCAGCTTCTTGGCCGGACGCGCGAAGGCGAGATAGCTATCTGGCGCAATGCGCTTGTGCAACATCAATTCGAGTTTCGCGCCTTCACCTTCGGCACCATCGCGCGGAAGCCTGCGGCCGTGCAGCCGCGCCGGGATGACCTTCGTATTATTGACGACAACGACATCGCCGCCGTGCAGGAAATTCGGCAGGTCGTGAATGCGTGCGTGTTCCAGGCCGCCGTCCTCATGGACCACCAGCATACGCGCGGAATCCCGCGGGGAAGCGGGCCGAAGTGCAATACACGCTTCCGGCAATTCGAAATCGAACAGGCTGACATCCATGGCGGAGGTCAGAAAACAGAAATCGGAAGCCGGAACAACGGTCAGGCCGCGCCGATGCTCTCCAGCACCGCTGCGATGATGCGGTCCTGTGTGGCTTCGTCCAGGTAGGGATGCATGGGCAGGCTGATGACGTGTTTCGAAATCCGGTCGCTCACCGGGGTGCCGGCGCTGGGGAACTGCGCGTAGCCTTTCTGGTGCGACAGCGGCGTCGGATAGTAGGTCGCGGTGGGTATGCCCTTGGCCTTCAGATCGGCAGCGAGCTTGTCGCGATCCGGAACCTGGAGGGTGTACTGCGCCCAGGTGGATTGCGCGCCGTCGACAACATGCGGCGGGCGGACCTGATTGGAGCGGCGAAAGGCTTCCGTGTAGCGGCGCGCCACGCGCTCCCGCATCTCGATTTCTTCCGGAAAGATTTTCAGCTTCTCGATCAGGATCGCCGCCTGGATCGTATCGAGCCGCGAGTTCACGCCAATCCGCACGTTTTCGTATTTGTCTGCGCCCTGTCCATGCACCCGGATGGAGCGCAGCAACTCCGTCAATCCATCATCATTGGTGAACGTTGCGCCGCCATCGCCGTAGCAGCCAAGCGGCTTTGCCGGAAAGAAGCTGGTCCCTGCGGCATCCCCGATGGATGCCGTCTGTCGCCCATCCAGTGTGGCGCCGAACGCCTGCGCCGTGTCGACGAGCAGCTTCAGCTCCTCGCGTGCCGCGATCGGCTCGATGGCGCGATAATCCGCCGGCTGGCCGAACAGATCGACCGGCATGATCGCGCGGGGCTTGAGCTTGCCTTCGCGCTTCACCATCGCGATGGCGGCTTCGAGGCTTTGCGGATTGAGATTGTAGGTGTCTTCCAGCACGTCCACGAACACCGGCGTGGCACCAACCAGCGCCACCACTTCGGCGGATGCTGCGAAGGTGAACGCCGGCACGAATACCGCGTCGCCCGGCCCGATCGCCCAGGCGCGCAGCACGATCATCAGCGCATCCGTACCGTTGGCGCAGGCGATGCAGTGTTTCACCCCGGCGAATTCCGCGAGTTGTTGCTCCAGCGCCCGCACCTGCGGTCCCATGACCCACTGACCGCCTTCCACAGCGGCTGTGACCGCACGTTCGATTTCGGATGCAATGCGGCGGCGCTGTGCCTGAAGATCGATGAAAGCAATCGGCTGTGTCATTGGATATCCTTGCGTTCGCGCGCTTCTAGCGATGCGCGATCGCCCCTCGCGACAAACGAAATGTTGCAGAATGCGTCAGCCTGTTTGTGGCGATTGCCGCCGAAAGACGCAGAACCACTGGCTGTTAAATCCCCACCACAGGCGCGGCAGCGGCGTGAACCGTTCTGAAACGATCGCAAATTCACGCACGATGCGAGCGCGGCTCTGGCGCCAGTCATATCCTTTGTGCCGCATGGTTCCATTCGGGCTCTGTGGCAGCCGCCGGGGACTCTGCAGCGCCAGAGCGGCGCGCGCCGTCTCCGCTGCGTTATAGTTGAGCGCGCTGCCGCCGGCGAACAGCGCATGCAATAGCTTTGGCGCGAGGACCGGTCCCAGCATGTTCGGTGCGCTCACGGCACAAACTCCAGTCATTGCCAAATGCTTGCGAACAAGCGCAAGGAAGGCGCCGGTCGCGTCGTCATTGAGATGCTCCAGCACCTCGAAGGCGGTGATCACATCAAATGAAAGCTCGCCGCATTCGGAGGCCGCGCGCAAATGGGTGTAGTCCTCGCCAGGCGATGAAAAAGGATCGAGCCCATACAATTGTGCGGCAGGAAGTTCCCGCCGCACCTGCCGCAGCAGTTCCCCGCCGCAGCAACCAAAATCCAACATCGTACCGTTCTCCGGCAGATATCGGCGGACGAGCGTCATCGCCTCGCGCAACCTTGCGCGGTGAGAAAAGCGCGCCAGCGGATTGCGGCTATGTGTGGTACGGCGCTCGTACTCCGTGATCGCCGGAACGGTCATTCGGGCGCGAACTCAAGTCTGCGAAATGTGCATCTTCACAATACGATCAGGCTCGCCGGAAATTGCGCCGTTGTTGTGCTCGCCGCCTTTTTTTATGGCGTCTACGTGTTCCATGCCAGAGATGACCTGGCCCCACACCGTGTACTGACGATCGAGCCACGGCGAGTCGGCGAAGCAGATGAAGAATTGGCTGTTGGCGCTGTTCGGACTGGCGCTCCGCGCCATCGAAACGGTGCCGCGCACATGCTTTTCGCCCGAAAATTCTGCCTTCAGATCCGGCAGATCGGAACCGCCACGGCCGGTTCCAGTGGGATCGCCAGTTTGCGCCATGAAACCGGGAATTACGCGATGGAACACAACCCCATCATAGAAGCCGCGCTCCGTAAGTTCCTTGATGCGCGCCACGTGATTCGGCGCCAGATCGGGCCGCAATGCGATGACAACCGGGCCGTCCTTCAAATCCATCGTGATGGTGTTTGTTTGTTCAGTCACGTGTTCCTCAATTCGTTGCAGCGTCTGACAAGAAGCTCGGCGACATAGGGCGTGGTAAATTTCGAGATGTCGCCACCCAACATGGCGATTTCCTTCACCAGCCGGGATGCAATGGCCTGATGGCGCGGATCGGCCATCAGGAACACGGTTTCGATATCGGGATTCAGCCGCTGGTTCATGCCAACCATCTGAAATTCATATTCAAAATCGGACACCGCGCGAAGGCCGCGCACGATAACGCTTGCGCCGACCTGCTCCGCGAATTTGATCAGCAGCGTTTCGAATTTCTCGACCGCGATACTGGCGCGGCCATCGCCGGCGAGAGGGGCTGTTTCGTGCTGGATGATGTCAAGGCGCTCCTGCAGCGAAAACAGCGGGGATTTCGACGGATTGGTGGCGACACCGATCACCAGATGATCCACCAGCTTCACGGCACGGCCTATGATGTCGATATGGCCGAGCGTGAGCGGATCGAAAGTGCCGGGATACAGCCCGACGCGCGTCTTCATGTCGACCCCTATTCCCCGTTCTCTGCGGATTCTTCAATTCGCTCCACCGAAACAACCCGTTCATTCTCTTCCACGCGGAACACGGTGACGCCTTGCGCTCCGCGGCCCTGAACGGAAATACCGCTCACCGGCACGCGAATGGTCTGTCCCTGATTGGAGATGAGCATCAGGTCGTCGCTCTCTTCAACCGGGAAAGCGGCGACAATTGCGTGGTTCTTCCGGCCCATGCCCATGGCTACGATCCCGGAACCGCCGCGGCCGGTAACGCGGTACTCATAGGAAGACGTGCGCTTGCCGAAGCCGGATTCGGACACCGCCAGAATGAACTGCTCGCGGGCGCCCAATCCGGCATAGCGCTCTGGCGAGAGCGTTGCTTCCTCGCCGGTTTCCTCGCCCTCCTCCGCCTCCTCGACAGGAGCTTCTTCTTCGCCCGTCACGGCACGGCGCGCGGCGCTCGCCTGCTTGAGATACGCACGCGCTTCCGCGGTGCTGGCATCGCAATGATGCAGCAGCGACAGACTCACCACCTCGTCGCCACTCGCCAGCCTGACCCCGCGCACACCGGTCGAGGCGCGACTCGCAAACACGCGAAGATCGGAGAGCGCAAAGCGGATGCATTTACCCGCGCGGGTGGTGAGCAGCACATCGTCGTCATCGGTGCAGATCTGCACGCCGACGATGCCATCGCCATCGTCGAGCTTCATGGCGATCTTGCCGTTACGATTGATGTTCACGAAATCGGCAAGGTTGTTGCGCCTGACGTCGCCCGACTTTGTCGCGAATACCACTCCCAGATTTTCCCATTGCGATTCGTCTTCCGGGAGCGGGAGAATTGTCGCAATCCGCTCGCCCTCCTTCAGCGGCAGCAGGTTCACCATTGCCTTGCCGCGGCCCTGAATCCGCGCTTCCGGCAGGCGCCACACCTTCAGTTTGTACGCCATGCCGGTGGATGAAAAGAACACCAGCGGCGCATGCGTGTTGGCGACAAAGATACTGGTGACGAAATCTTCCTCGCGCGTGGCCATGCCGGCGCGGCCTTTTCCGCCACGGCCCTGCACGCGATAATCCGCAATCGGTGTGCGCTTGATGTAGCCGCCATGGGTGACCGTAATGGCGACATCTTCCCGCTCGATCAGCGCCTCGTCCTCAATTTCCACGTCCGCATCGATGAGTTCGGTACGGCGCGGCATCGGGAATTCGGCTTTGATGTCCTCCAATTCCTTGCGGACGATGGCGAGCACACGCGCGCGACTCCGCAAGATGTCAAGGTATTCAGCGATGGAGGCGCTGAGCTTCTTCACTTCGTCGGCCAACTCGTCGCGCCCGAGTGCAGTGAGGCGCTGCAGGCGAATTTCGAGGATAGCTTTGGACTGTTCCTCTGAAAGACGGATCGTACCGTCGGCCGCCACGACGTGCCTGGGATCGGCAACCAACGCCACCAAGGGCGCTACGTCTTTCGCCGGCCAGTTGCGCGTCATCAACTCGGCTTTTGCAGTCGGTGTATCGGGCGCGGCGCGGATCAGCGCGATCACTTCATCGATGTTCGCCACCGCGATGGCGAGACCGATCAAAATGTGCGCGCGGTCACGGGCTTTGCGCAGTTCGAAACGGATGCGGCGCGTGACCACTTCTTCGCGGAAGACCACAAACGCGCCGATCATGTCCTTGAGATTCATCAGGACGGGGCGGCCGGCGTTCAGCGCCAGCATGTTGACGCCGAATGTCGTTTGCAGCTCGGAGTAACGGAACAGCTGGTTCAGCACAACGTCGCTGGAGGCGTCGCGCTTGATTTCGATCACCAGCCGCATGCCGTGACGATCACTTTCGTCGCGGATGTCACCAATGCCTTCCACGCGCTTGTCGCGCACCAGTTCCGCAATCCGCTCCTGCAGCTTCGCCTTGTTCACCTGATACGGCAGCTCGGTGGCGATGATGGCTTCACGATCTTTGCGAATTTCTTCCACATGGCAGCGGCCGCGCATGAGGATGGAGCCGCGGCCGCGGGCCAGCGCTCCGCGCGCAGCCTGCTTGCCGATGATAAGCGCGCCGGTCGGGAAATCCGGCCCCGGCACGATTTCCGTCAGCGCCTCGAGATTGATTGACGGATCTTCGATGTAGGCGAGGCAGGCATCGATCACTTCGGCCAGATTGTGCGGCGGGACATTGGTTGCCATTCCAACGGCAATGCCGCTGGCGCCGTTCACAAGCAGATTAGGGAAACCGGCCGGAAACACCACCGGCTCACGCTCGCTACCGTCGTAATTGTCGCGGAATTCAACGGTATCCCTGTCGAGGTCTTCGCTGAGCGCGTGCGCAATCTTGGTGCGGCGGACTTCCGTGTAGCGCATTTGCGCCGGGCTATCGCCGTCCACCGAGCCGAAATTGCCCTGCCCGTCGATGAGCGGCGCGCGCATGGAGAAGTCCTGCGCCATGCGGACCAGCGCATCGTACACCGCCTGATCGCCATGCGGGTGATACTTACCGATCACATCCCCGACGATGCGGGCTGATTTGCGGTACGGCTTGTTCCAGTCGTTGCCGTTCTCGTGCATCGAATAGAGGATGCGGCGATGGACGGGCTTCAGGCCGTCGCGCGCATCGGGCAGCGCACGGCTCACGATTACGCTCATGGCGTAGTCGAGGTACGAGCGGCGCAGCTCCTCCTCGATAGCGATGGGGCTGGTGCCGGGCGCAGATGGGGGCGCCGGAAGTTGTCCTTCTTCGCTCAAAATCGGTCCTTCAGATGTCCGGCCGCGTGTGCCGGAGACCGGCCGGACGAGTCACGAAATGCGTAGCATTTCAGGAGGCGATTCCACCAGCCGAATGGCATGGTGGAATGAGCTGGAAATAGGGATTTCGCGCCCTTTCAGCAACCAGAAATCAGAAGGGAATTTCGTCTTCCATGTCGTTGCGGTCAAAGCTTTGCGGCGCCTCCGCGCCGCCGCTCATGCGGGCGCCGCCACCACCGCCTTCGCCGCGCGCATCCAGCATCACCAGTTCGCCACGGAAGTTCTGCAAAACCACTTCGGTGGCGGAGCGTTCCTGGCCCTCCTTGTCCGTGAATTTGCGGGTCTGCAGCTGGCCTTCCAGGTAAATCTTGGAGCCTTTCCGGAGATATTTCTCCGCTACCTCAGCGAGGTTCTTGTTGAAGATCACCACCCGGTGCCATTCAGTGCGCTCCTTGCGCTCGCCGGAGCTTTTGTCGCGCCAGCTTTCCGAGGTGGCAAGGGAGAACGTCACCATCGCGTCGCCACTCGGCATCCGCCGCGTTTCCGGGTCGCGACCGAGATTCCCCACCAGAATTACCTTGTTGACGCTGCCAGCCATGTTGTCCTTCCCGGGTACCTCGCGCGGCATCCTACCTGCCCGGCTGCTCCCCGCGCCACAGCCGCTCCAATCGCTCCACAATGTTCTTATTGTGTTCTATTCGCGCGAGTCAAGCGGCTCAGAAGACTTCGGCCAGAAGTGGGGTGAGCTGTTTTGCTCCGAAAACGCTCAGATGGTGGGCATCGCGGTAGAGCGGCCGGCCATTCAGGGCGACTTTGCAGGCGCCGCCGGAGCACAGCACACGATCAGGGTACACTACCTCCGCGCCGTAGCGCCGGTGCATGTGGGCAAAGGCCCACAGCACGAATTTCTGGCGTTCGCGATAGGCGGCGGTGCTGGTCGTGAGCTTCGCATCCGGGTCGACCATCCTCGCGCGCGCAAGGTATGCTGGCACCGGGAAACCCACTTCGGGCACGGATGCCACGAGGATCACCTTTTTCCCGGCATGGCTGAGAGCTGCAACAGTGCGATCAAGCCCACGATAGAACACGTCGCGCGTCTCCTTCTCTGTCCGGCCGGGTGAAATGTCGTCGTAAAGGCGGACGCGTCCGGCAGGTTCTTGCCCAAAGGAACTCCCTTCCGCATTCTTTGCCCAGCGCGCTTCGAGAATGACATCCTTGATGGATTTGCTTGTGGCGATTTTCGCGACCGCATCGTTGAAGGCGGCACATTTCGCGGTGTCCGCGCGCTTCACGCCAAGCAGCGGCGGGCAACTGTCCGTTCCAGCGAACAACCCCGTGCGGCCTTGTCGCTTCGCGATGCTCTGGACCGCCGGGATCAGCGCATCGGCATGGGAGTCTCCCCACAACAGGAAACTCGCTTGCTCAACTTTCGCGCCGATGGAACAAAGCCGTCCTTTGCGGACATCGTCCGCATTCAACCCGAAGCATTCGCTGATGCGCGGCTCGTGATCGGAGGCTTCCGCGAGGATCACGCGGATTTCCGGGCTAAATCTTTGCGGCCATCCCTGTCCGAACACCAGCAACGCGGCGCAGAGCGCGGTGCCAGCGATCGCAATTCCCGCGCCGCGGAACAGCACCGGCCGCGGCCAGAGGAAGCTGCGACTGCGGAAGGGGCGTTCGATATAGCGCCACGAGAGCGTCGCCAGCGCAAAGGAAAGGCCGACAAGGAGGACGGTTTCGAACGGCGTTGGCGCACGAAACAGCGCCGCGCGGGCGAACACATAGATGGGCCAATGCCAGAGATAGAGCGAGTACGAGATCAGACCCACGAATACGACAGGCCGGAGGCTGAGCATGCGATTGAGACTCGTGCCTTCACCCGCGGCGATGATAAGCGCCGTCCCTATGCACGGAACCAGCGCCGCCGCGCCCGGGAACGGCGTCGAGTGGGAATAACTGAACACGCTGTAAGCGATCAATGCGAGTCCAGCGGCGGCAGCGAACTCATTCAGCTTCACCTTCGCCGGAAGATGCACCGCGCCGATCGCCAGCATTGCGCCGAGCATCAGTTCCCACATCCGCGACGGCAGCAGGTAATAGCCGGCGGCACTCGCGTGGTGCGAACTCCAGATACTGAAGGCCAGAGAGGCGACGAAGATGGCGGTGACACACAGCGCGAGGCGCACTTTGGATCGCCCCCCGATTAGCAGCAGCAATGCCGGGAACACGAGATAGAATTGTTCTTCCACCGCGATCGACCAGAGATGCAACAACGGCTTCTGGTCGGCACCGACATCGAAGTACCCCGCCTCGCGCCAGAACTCGAAATTGGATGCGAAGAAGGCGGTGGCCAGCAGCGATTTGCCAAACTTCGCAAAGGAAATCGGGAAGAACAGAATCGCCGCGACGACTGTAGCCACCGCCACCATCGCGAACAGCGCCGGAAAGATGCGCCGGACACGCCGCTCATAGAATTGCCGGAGGGAAAAGCCGCCCTCACCCATCTCCTTCAGGATCAGGCCGGTGATCAGATATCCCGAGATGACGAAGAACACGTCGACGCCCACGAAGCCGCCGCTGAATCCGGGCACCCGGTAGTGGAACAGCACCACGGCGGCCACGGCGAGCGCTCGCAAGCCGTCGATATCAGGCCGGTAGCTGAGTGCGCGGCGCACGGAACTCCCTGAGCTTTGTGGTGACGTGGCCTCGTTCTAACGCAGGATGGGCGGCATCGTCTCCATTTTCTGGCCGGAACTTGAGAAATGTGACGGAATCACTATGTGAAAAGTCTGGCCACGCGGCACGCAAGGCGCGTCAAGGGCCGGATTACCCACCGGGCCATGTCACTTCGGCCGTTGCTGTTACGGAGCAAGGACTGCAAAGTGCGCGTTTGCCCCGGGCCCAAGAAACCCGACCGAGTACGATGCTGAAGAACATCTCCATTCGCGGCGCGCGCGAGCACAACCTCAAGAACGTGGACGTGGAGATCCCGCGGGACCGCCTGACCGTCATGACCGGACTGTCCGGCTCGGGCAAATCGTCGCTGGCGTTCGACACCATCTACGCCGAGGGGCAGCGCCGTTACGTGGAGTCGCTCTCCGCCTACGCCCGCCAATTCCTGGAGCTGATGCAGAAGCCCGATGTAGACCACATCGAGGGCCTCTCGCCCGCTATTTCCATCGAGCAGAAGACCACCTCGCGCAACCCGCGCTCCACCGTCGGCACCGTCACGGAAATCTACGATTACCTGCGCCTTCTGTTCGCGCGGGTGGGCGTGCCGTACTCGCCGGCTACGGGCCTCCCCATCGAAAGCCAGACCGTCAGCCAGATGGCGGACCGTATCCTGGCACTGCCGGAGGGCACACGGCTCTATCTCCTGGCGCCCATCGTGCGCGGCCGAAAGGGCGAATACCGCAAGGAATTGGCCGAGCTGCAGAAGAAGGGATTTCAGCGGGTCAAGATCGACGGGAAATTCTACGACATCGGCCAGTCGCCCGCGCTCGACAAGAAATTGAAGCACGACATCGAGGTCGTGGTCGATCGCATCGCGGTGAAGAAGGACATCGGCAACCGCCTTCCCGATTCTATCGAAACCGCGCTGGGCCTCGCGGAGGGGCTGGTGATTGCCGAATTCGCGGACGAGAAAGACAAGAACGGCGAGCCGCGCCGACTTTTGATGTCATCAAAATTCGCCTGCCCGGTGTCCGGCTTCACCATTCCGGAAATCGAGCCGCGGCTGTTCTCGTTCAATAATCCGCATGGCGCCTGCCCGGTGTGCGATGGCCTCGGCACACAATTGTATTTCGATCCCGCGCTCGTGGTGCCTGATGAATCGCTCACCCTGCGGAAAGGCGCCGTTGCGCCGTGGTCGAAAACGTCCTCGCCCTATTACCTGCAAACGCTGGAGGCGCTGGCGCGGCACTACAAATTTTCGCTCAACGACCGCTGGGACGATCTGCCGAAGAAAGCGAGGGACGTGATCCTGTTTGGCTCGGGCGAGGACGAGATCAAATTTATCTATGATGATGGCCTGCGCCGTTACGAGACGAAGAAGGCGTTCGAAGGCGTCATCCCCAACCTTCAGCGCCGCTTCAAGGAGACGGATTCCTCCTGGATCCGCGAAGAACTGGAGCGGTACCAGGACACCAGCCCATGCGAGGAGTGCCACGGCTATCGTCTGAAGGCCGAAGCCCTGGCGGTGAAAATCGCGGGGCTGCACATCGGCGAGGTGTGCGAGAAATCCATTCGTCACGCCGACGAGTGGTTTCGGGATGTCGATAAGAAGCTCAACAGCCAGCAGCAGGAAATCGCTGCCCGCATTCTGAAGGAAATTCGCGAACGCCTGCGCTTCCTGAACAATGTGGGGCTCGATTATCTCAGCCTCAGCCGCAATTCGGGCACGCTCTCCGGCGGCGAGAGCCAGCGCATTCGTCTTGCGTCGCAAATCGGCTCCGGCCTGACGGGTGTTCTCTACGTTCTGGACGAACCGAGCATCGGTCTGCACCAGCGCGACAACGCCAAGCTGCTGGAATCGCTAAAAGGTCTTCGCGATCTCGGCAACACGGTTGTGGTAGTGGAGCACGATGAAGAAGCGATCCGCACTGCCGATCATGTGATCGACATGGGGCCGGGGGCCGGCATTCACGGCGGCCACATCGTTGCGGAAGGCACGCCTGACGACATCATGCGCAACCCGAACAGCCTCACAGGAAAATACCTGGTGGGACTGGAGCAGATCGCCATTCCGGGAGAGCGCCGCAAGGCGGCGCACAATCGCAAGGTGAAGGTGATTGGCGCGCGCGGCAACAATCTGAAGAGTGTCAGCGCGGAAATCCCCCTCGGCACGTTCACGTGCATTACCGGCGTATCGGGCGGTGGCAAGTCCACGCTGATTATCGAAACACTCTACAAGGCGGCCGCGCGGCGGCTGAACGGCGCGCGTGAACATCCGGCGCCGCACGACCGGATCGAAGGCCTCGAATTCCTCGACAAGGTGATCGACATCGACCAGTCGCCCATTGGGCGTACGCCGCGTTCCAATCCGGCGACCTACACCGGTGCCTTCACCCCGATCCGTGACTGGTTCGCCGAGTTGCCAGAAGCGAAAGCCCGCGGCTATCAGCCGGGCCGCTTCTCGTTCAATGTGAAAGGCGGGCGCTGCGAAGCCTGCCAGGGAGACGGCGTCATCAAGATCGAGATGCACTTCCTGCCCGACGTGTACGTGCAGTGCGATGTGTGCAAGGGCAAGCGCTACAACCGCGAAACGCTGGAAGTGAAATTCCGCGACTATTCCATCGCGGATGTGCTGGACATGACGGTGGAAGCGGGTGCGGAGCTGTTCAAAGCGGTGCCAAGCATCCGCGAGAAGCTCGATACGCTCAAGCGGGTGGGGCTCGACTACATCAAGATCGGCCAGCAGGCGACGACGCTCTCCGGCGGCGAAGCCCAGCGCGTGAAATTGTCGAAGGAGCTGTCACGCCGCGCCACCGGCCGCACACTCTACATTCTCGACGAACCCACCACCGGCCTGCACTTCCACGATGTGAAAAAGCTGCTCGATGTGCTGCACGAGCTGGTGGACAACGGCAACACCGTGGTGGTGATCGAGCACAATCTGGAAGTGATCAAGACCGCCGACTGGATCGTCGACCTGGGACCCGAAGGCGGCGACGGCGGCGGCGAGATCGTGGCCGCGGGCACACCGGAAGATGTTGCCAAGATCGCCCGCTCCTACACCGGACAGTACCTCAAGCCACTGCTGAAGGCGCGCGCTCCCGAACGCCTCTCCCGCGCCGCGCTGCGTGCGGCGGAGTAGGCGTGGTTCTGCACGTTCGCGTTGCCGGGATCGATCTCGATAGCGAGACGCGATGCCGCCACTGGCATTCCCCCCGCGACATTGTTGCGATCAAGATGAAGTGCTGCGGTGTCTATCATGCCTGCAAGGACTGCCATGCGGCGCTCGCGGATCACGCCGCCGAAGCTTGGCCGCGCTCTGAGTGGGACGAGAAAGCTGTGCTTTGCGGCGCCTGCGGCGCGGAGTTTTCCATTCACGAATATCTTACTTGTGAAGCCCGATGCCCTCGCTGCGGCGCAGGCTTCAATCCCGACTGTCGCCGGCACCATCGCTTCTATTTCGAGGACGAGGAGTAGCGCAAATGGAGCTTGAGCGTCTGGCTTTGGACATCGAAGCCGAGCTGAGGAGGAACGTTTATCATGCGACCGCCGCGGAGCTTGCAGGAATACAGCGCGGATTCGAAGCTGCGGAACAGAGCCGCTTTCCGAGCGACGACGAAGAGATTGAGGCGCTCTTTGCCCAAATACTCCCGATCATGAAGTCGATCTTGACGGCGGCGCCCGCCAACCTCGATGAAGTGCGGTGGAGTCTCCCGCTCCTATACTGGCAACGCCCCTAAGCCGCGGCTGAAAGCCCGAATACCGGAACGGACCGCCCTTCGCGCCGCCGAACAGACAGCGAGATTCAGTCGCGCCCGGCCATTGACGGCCCCGCCGCTTGGCCCTCATCTTCCCGGCGACAATCGTGCGCCGATCCGATGGGCATCGAAATCGAACTGAAGCTCGACGTGTCCCCCAGGGCCGCCAAGCGGCTTGTGGGCGCACCTTGGCTGAAAGAACTTGCATCCGCACCGCCGAAAAAAGCGCGGCTGGTGTCCGTCTACTACGACACGCCAGATTTCAGGCTGCGCGGCAAGCGTGCTGCTCTGCGGGTGCGGAAAATCGATGGCAAGCACGTTCAAACCTTTAAATTTGAAGGTGATGCGGCACAAGGCTTTCTTGGCCGCGGCGAGTGGGAATGCGAACTCGAAAGTCCGAAGCCGAATGTGACCGGGATCAAGGGGAAGCGCGTGAACGGTCTGCACCCTTCGAAGCTCGAAGGCAAACTGAAGCCGATGTTCGAAACTGCCGTTACGCGCACAGCGATTCCGGTCCGCTGGGATGATAGCGAAGTTGAAATCGCCATCGACATGGGCGCGGTGAAAACGGGACGCCGACAAGCGCCCATTCATGAAATCGAAGTGGAGCTGAAGCGCGGCGATCCCGCAGCGGTGATCGCGCTTGGCGCGCGAATCGCCGCTGATTTGCGCGCCGCCTACGGCGTCGAAAGCAAAGCCGAGCGCGGCTATGCCCTGCGCGAAGGTAAAACTCGCGCCGCGATCTACGCCGCTCCGGTTGTTCTTGAGCCTGAAATGACAGCAGGTCAGGCGTTCAAGGTTATCGGTCTTTCCTGCCTGCACCATTTTGCGGCGAACCGCGCCGCCGTTGCAGCCGGCGATCGCGACGGCGTGCATCAGATGCGCGTCGGGCTTCGGCGCCTCCGTGCGGCGATTTCGGTCTTCATGGAAGTGCTGCGCGATCCGGAAACGGAAGCAATCAAACAGGAACTCGAGTGGCTAGGTGAACAGCTCGGTCCCGCGCGCGATCTCGATGTCCTGATCGACAACACCATCGCGAACATCGAGGAACAAGGCGTCGATCCAGCGGCAGTGAGGGCATTGAAACGCGAGGTTGTACGCAAACGTGCTGCGGCGCTGACGGGTGCTCGCGCGGCGGTCAGGGGAGAGCGTTACCGGAAACTCGTTCTGCGTACGGCATTCTGGGTTGCCGGGGGACAATGGACGAGCACCGACGATCCGCTTATGAGCGCGCGGCGGGAACGAAAGGTTGCCGGCTTTGCAGTCGCCGAATTGAGCAGGCGGCGGCACAAGATTGCCGAGAGTCTCGAAAAATTGAAGAAGCTCAATGACAGAAAGCGTCACAAGCTCCGAATCCACGTCAAGAAACTGCGGTACGCCGCCGAGTTTTTTGAGAGCCTGTTCGGCGGCCATGGCGCAAACGCAAGAGGAAGGGCTTTCGGCAAGGCGCTGAAATCGCTCCAGACTTCCCTGGGAGAACTGAACGACATGCGCGTGCATGGAAGGCTTGCGGAAGAATTGATCGTTTCCACGTCAACGGCATCGCAGAAGGTACGGGAAGTGTTCGCGATGGGCCTGGTCGCAGGCGAAGAACGCGCCAAATCTGCGAAGCTGCTTTCGGATGCAGCAAAAGCCGGCAAACGGCTTGTTGCGGTCAAGCCATTCTGGAAAGCGTGAGGGGCAGTATCAAGCCGTCGTGGCCATGCCGTTCCCACGTTCTGGCGCAAGTGCGCGGTAACCGAAGGCGGAGGCAGCGATCGCAAGGCCAATGCTGAACGGTGCAAGGATAAGCGTCAGCCCAAGATAGGCCGGCATGTGCCGTCCCACCAACGCAAAGCGAGCAGCCAGAACTTGCTCGGCCTGATTGGTATCGGACGGCAGAGGCGCCAATAGGCCGGGCCCGACGATCGCCAGTAAGCCGATCAGGTGCAGTAAATAGATAGGCAGCAGGACGGACAACAGCACACCCAGAATCCGCCAGAAATTTTGCCGCGCCAGAATCCAGCTGCGCGTCAGACTAATCTGCTCTTCCGCTACGGCAATGGGAACTAGAAGAAAGCCCAAACGGACGATTGCGTAGATAAATCCCAACACTGCCGCCAGGATCACGAACGCAAAAAGCAATCCGAGAAGCGCGTTCTTGCCCGCCGCGAGCGCAATCGCAGTCAAAATCATGCCCAAAACGCCAATGCCGATTCCCATCGTTAGCAGAACGAGGAAAAACAGGCATAGTGCCCCAAACACTCTGAACTCCGGCGCCCCCAGGGCGAAGTGAATGATCGCCGTCCCTTGCCGCAAACCCAGCGCCTGGCGTGTCACCGGAACGTACATGATCGAATAGAGCAGAAGAATGAGCAGCGAGCTTGCGAGACTCTCCAGTTCGTGCCGCCCCTGCATCGTGACGTTTTCCGTGGACGCCATTGGGTCGCCGCCCAACGCATAGGGCAGGAATTGCAGCACCGCGATCAGTACCAGCGGCAGCCAGCACAGCCCGATGATCGTGCCGAGATGCGCAAGTGTGAATTTGTACGCATACGCGATGGTCTCCCCGACAGGCAGCTTCCGGATTCGCGTTGGTGCTGCGGGGGCGGCACCGGAACCCTGAATTTCAGGCATGCAGTTTACGAACTCGCATTACGTTTCAAAGCGGCGTGTGACAGCCTTTCATGACACAGCTACGTTCGCATCGGAAGCATTGCGATAAGGCCTGGTGAATGGCGATACCGGAATACCCCAAATTCGATGGCATCGGGCTGGCCGATCTTGTTGCGCGCCGCGAAGTCACCGCCGCCGAACTGGTGGACGAAGCCATCGCGCGTGCAGAACAAGCCAATCCCCGGCTCAACGCGGTCGTGTTCTCCGATTACGGTCGCGCACGGGAGATTGCACGCGGCAATTTGCCCGCGGGACCGTTCACCGGAGTTCCCTTCTTTCTCAAAGACATATTCGGTTTTGCTAAAGGGATGCCGACCCGGCAGGGCAGCCGATTTATTCCGCCTATCCGGTTAGACCATGATTCCCTTTTCACCAGCCGCCTCCGCGCGGCGGGCCTCATTATGCTTGGCAAGACAAACGTGCCGGAATTCGGACTTGTCCCGACGACGGAAGGGAAGCTGTACGGCCCCTGCCGCAATCCCTGGAATCTCGAGCATTCGCCGGGCGGTTCCTCGGGTGGCTCGGCCGCACTGGTCGCGGCCGGCGTCGTGCCTCTGGCACATGCCAATGACGGTGGTGGCTCCATTCGAATCCCCGCCTCATGCTGCGGGCTTGTCGGGTTGAAGCCCACGCGGGGGCGCTCCAGCTATGCGCCCGATTTGGGCGATGCCATCGACGGCCTAGGCGTGGATCTGGTGGTTTCGCGAACGGTTCGGGACACGGCCGCCGCTTTGGATGCTGTGGCCGGTAACGTTCAGGGCGATCCGTATTGGGCGCCGCCGCCGGACCGCTATTTCGACGGCCTGAAGAGTAAGCTCAAAAAACTTCGCATCGCCTTTTCGATCTCGAAATTGGGTAGCGCCCCGCTCCATCCGGACTGCGTCAAGGCCGTCAGGCGCGCTGCCGCCCTCTGCAGCGACCTCGGCCATAACCTAGAGGAAGCTTCGCCCCAATTGGATCCGGAATCGCTAATTCAGCCGTTCATGGCGCTCTGGGGTGCGAATCTGGCTGCCGGGCTCGACTATTTCGGACGTCTGATTGGACGGGAGCCAGCGGAAACGGATTTCGAGGGCCTCACATGGGGGTTGTATCGGGCCGGCAAACAGGTGAGCGCCAGCGAGTATCTGACGGCCAAAGCCGTTATGGCACACGCCGCGCGCGAAGCCGCCCGCTTCCACCAGACGTATGACGTCTGGTTCAGCGCCACGCTCGGTTCGCCGCCGGTGCGGCTCGGCACATTCGACATGGAGGAACGCGACCCGATGAGGGCGTTCACGCCGCTGATCGAGTATGTGCCGTTTACTGCGATGCAGAACGCCACCGGACAGCCCGCCATCAACCTTCCTCTGCACTGGAACGATCAGGGCCTGCCGATCGGCGTGCAGTTTATTGGCCGCTTCGGGGACGAGCTGACATTGCTTCAACTGGCCGCCCAAATTGAGGAAGCCGCGCCTTGGTATCCCCGCTATGGCGCAATCGCGAACCAAGGTGCAAAGAATTGGCTCGGATTCCCGTCTGAAATCTCGTAATTCCTGCGATATGAACACAGTGGTTCATATCATCGGCGGCGGCTTGGCAGGCAGCGAGGCGGCCTGGCAAGCGGCGCAGAGTGGCGTGCATGTCGTGCTGCACGAAATGCGTCCCATCCGCACAACCGACGCGCACAAGACAGACGGCCTGGCGGAGCTGGTCTGCTCCAATTCCTTCCGCTCCGACGATTGGGAGAACAATGCGGTCGGGCTGCTGCATGAAGAGATGCGCCGCGCCGGCTCTCTTATCCTTCGAGCGGGAGATACACATCGGCTACCCGCGGGCGGCGCGCTGGCGGTGGATCGCGACGGATTTTCGCAAAGCGTAACGCGCGCGCTGGCGCAACATCCGCGCATCGAAATCCGGCGCGAGGAAATTGGCTGGCCACCGGAGGCCTGGCGCTCTGTTATCGTAGCGACTGGCCCGCTTACCGCACCGGCACTCGCGGAAGCGATCCGCGCACGGACTGGCGAAGAGTCCCTCGCCTTCTTCGATGCCATTGCCCCGGTCGTGCACCATGACACCATCGATATGTCAGTAGCGTGGAAGCAGTCGCGGTATGACAAGGGCGACGGCGCCGATTACATCAACTGCCCCCTCGATCAAGCGCAATACCGCGCCTTCATTACTGCATTGGTGGCGGGCGACAAGACGGAATTCAAGGACTGGGAAACGTCCACCCCCTATTTTGAAGGCTGCCTGCCTATCGAAGTGATGGCTGCGCGCGGAGAAGACACGCTGCGTTTCGGGCCAATGAAGCCTGTCGGCCTTCGCGATCCACGCGACGGCAGACGGCCGTACGCCGTTGTGCAACTGCGGCAGGACAACGCGCTTGGCACACTGTGGAACATGGTTGGATTCCAGACGAAGCTGAAGCACGGCGAGCAGACGCGTGTGCTCCGCACGATTCCCGGCCTGCAGAACGCAAGTTTCGCGCGGCTCGGCGGATTGCATCGCAACACCTTCATTAACTCCCCTCGTCTCCTCGACGAGCAACTACGGCTGAAGGCGGAGCCGCGCTTGCGTTTTGCCGGCCAGATCACCGGCGTCGAAGGCTATATCGAAAGTGCAGCCATCGGCCTGCTGGCGGGACGGTTTATCGCAGCCGAACTGCTGGGCAATGCGCCGCCGCTGCCGCCACGAACGACGGCGCTGGGTGCGCTTCTGGCACACATCACGCAGAACGCGGACGCGCAGACATTTCAGCCGATGAACATCAACTTTGGGCTGTTTCCGGAGCTTCGATCCGAAGATCGGAAACGCGGCCGCGAACGCAAGCCACTAATGGCGAGACGCTCGCTAAGCGATCTCGACGCCTGGTTGAGTATATTGAGAACAACTGCCGAATAGTCAGGCGACGCGCACCGGCCGGGGTTCCACTTCTGCCGAATGCATTCTGCGCTCCGCTTCGATCATGTAGTCGCGGGTGAGCGGCAGCGTTTCCAGCCGCCTTGTCACCTGCACCTGGAATACGACCTGATCGTCATACCGGAAGGCCATCTCCGCGCCGGCAAGATAAAACTCCCACATCCGGCAGAAGCGTTCGTCATAGAGTTTAGCAATCCCTGTACGCTGGGCGTTGAAACGCCGCCGCCACTCTGCGATGGTTTTGGCATAATGCAGCCGGAGGATTTCAATATCGGCGATCAGCAAGCCACTCTTCTCCACGGCCGCCGTCAACTCGCTTAACGATGGCACATAGCCACCAGGAAAAATGTATTTGGCGATCCATGGATTGGTCGAGCCGGGACCGTCCAGCCGTCCAATAGTGTGCAGCAGCATCACACCGTCGTCGGCCAGCAGCTGACGCACCTTGTCGAAGAACTGCCCATAATGCGGCACGCCGACATGTTCGAACATGCCCACGGAAACGATCCGGTCGTACACTCCGCTGAGCGCGCGGTAGTCAACCAGCTTGAAACGGCAGATATCTGCGAGCCGCTCCTTTTCGCTGCGCTCACGCGCCACCGCGATTTGCTCTTCGGAGAGTGTCACCCCCAGTACACTGGCCCCGGCATCGCGGGCGAGATCGAGCGCGAGTCCACCCCAGCCGCAGCCGATGTCGAGCACCTTCAGCCCGGGCTTGTCGAGCAACAGCTTCGCCGCGATATGATGTTTCTTGGCGATCTGCGCTTCTTCCAGCGTTTCGTCGCCGCCAGGAAAATACGCGCAAGAATATTGCAGGTCGCGATCCAGAAAATGCGCATACAGTTCGCTGGACAAATCGTAATGGTGCGCGACATTCCTCTTCGCGCGCGGCGCCGGATTAAATTGCGATAATGAGCGCAATTTCGTTCGCCAGGTCCTCAGTGCCCTATGCATCCCCGACGGTTTCGAAACATTCAAGTTGCGCATAAGCAGCGCGAGCAGATCGGCAATATCGCCGTCTTCGACCGTCAGCCGGCCATCCATATACAACTCGCCGAGCTTGAGGTCTGGATTGGTGGCGAGCTCGAAAACAGCGTGGCGATCATGCAACCGGATGGTGAGATGCGGCTCGCCCACGCCGTAGGTCGCTCGGCGTCCGCCCGGCAGAATGCCGGTAAGACTCCCCTGCTTCAGTATGGAATTCAGCAGATGCTTCAGCAATCCGATCTCCGTTGGACATCCCAGCCTCTAAGGAGGCACTCAGGGTAACAAAAGAAAAGCGCGAATTGGAAGGCTTAGGTTCCATCTCCCAGCCCGCAGAACGGGTAGATATGTTGCAGCAGTCGCATCAGAAGTTGTGGCAGGCGGGTGCCACAGCAGCCCCCAAGATTATCGCCATGGGACTCGAATGCCTCTTCTCGCCGCGGAGCGATTGTGGCCCCTTGCCGATCCAATCGCCGGCCGAAAGGATGCGGTGCACAGAATAGCAGGAGGGATTTTGGGGCTGTTTCCACACTCTGGTGTCACCGGTCCCGTATCAACGCTGTGGCGAGCCCTCCAGCGATTGAATTCGCGGCCGACTTTCAATCACGCACTGCGGCGGCTTCGCGCCATTAATAGCCAACCGCGTAGTCGCGCCCTGTCAAGCGCCCGTTCGATTGCCTTCATCGTGCTCAGCCCGCGCCACGCAGACCATCAGCGCTGGATCGGCGAGCATAGGCAAAGGGGCGTTGCCGTTGACGTCCTGCCTCTTGCCGAGCCGTTTTGCCGGGCTGATGGCAGAGTAATGAGCTTTCTTTTCACGCCGCCAGCCGATGGCTACGACTGCATCGCTATCAGCGACGGAATAGAGCTGTTTGAGCATTCCTGGACATATGCCTTCCTGGACCGGTTGAATGCCCTTGCCGGTCCGGGCGGTTCGATCGTTGTGCCGAAGTGCCGCGATCCCGGATCTTACCTGCCGGATTCGGCTCTGAGTGAATTGTTTGGCAGCACGCCTTTCGAATCGTCAGGTTCATATCTCACGTTCCAGAAGGCAGCGGATGGCATCAAGCGGCCGCAAAACCATGCCCATTCGTCTCTGGATGCCTATTGGCCCCTGATGGAGCGTCTCATTTTTGCGACGCATGATCCAAACCTTGCAAAGATCATTACCGCACTCGGCGTTGACCACTCCGCACCTCCGCGGCCGAGGCCCAAGACTGAGATTGTCTCGCTTCTTCAGAAACAGTCCTATCGAACCTGCAGCGCCCGGACCAAGGCGGCTATCGCCGAATTCATCGTGTCAATCTATTTTCCCGGCCGAACGGACCTTCGACTTGCCGATCTAGGGGCAGGCACGGGACTAAACTCCCTCGAGATGCTTCTCAACTCAGGACCGATATCGGCGGTCACGCTGGTTGAACCGCGCAGCACATATCATTGGGATATAGCCGCAGTGTACGAGCGCATTCGTCCACATTTGCGGGGCCCGGTAGCACTGGTCGATGCGCGCGGCGAGGATTACGCCGGTCCTCAGGTGGACGCAGCCTTGATCTGCGGCGTGCTGGCGATGCTTCCGCCGCCGTATCGCCAACGTCTCATTTCGAATGTCTGGAACAATCTTGCCGCCGGCGGTATCCTGATGGTGCTTGAGAACATGCGCAGACCCGATCCTGCCGATGGCGAGCGATACAATGAGCAGTGTTACTCACCGGCCGAGATTGATGCATTGCTTGGCCGGTTTGCACCGATCCGTTATTTTATGAGCACCGCCAAACAGGAATTGCCGCACCGAAGCGTTGTGGATCACACGGTGTTCCGGGTCATTCAGAAGCGATACTAGCGTCTGCCGCCCCTCTAAGACGATCTCTCCGGTACGCGGAGCCCGCGCTGAACGGCTGGTCGAGCGAGCGCTCGCTCAAGCCATGCAGGGACGTTCTTCAGCTTGTCGAATTCCACCAGATCGCGCGCTTCGTAGAAGCCGATCAAATTCCGCACCCAGCCGAGAATGGAGATATCGGCGATGGTGTATTCGTCGCCCATGATCCACTCGCGGCCTTCCAGTTGCGCTTCCAGCACGCCGAGCAGGCGCTTGGTTTCGTCGACGTAGCGCTTGAGGGGTCGCTTGTCCTCGTATTCGCGGCCGGCGAATTTGTGGAAGAACCCGACCTGCCCGAAGATCGGACCGATATTCGCCATCTGGAAGAACACCCATTGGATGGTTTCGTAGCGCCGCGACGGATCCGCGGGCAGGAGCCAGCCGGTCTTATCGCCGAGGTAGAGAAGTATGGCGCCGGACTCGAACAACGGCAGCGGGTTCCCGCCGGGACCGTTCGGATCGATGATGGCCGGAATCTTGCCGTTCGGATTGAGCGAAAGAAATTCCGGCGTCCAGCTTTCGTTGTTTCCGATGTCGACGTAATGCGCCTCGTACGGCAGCCCGATTTCCTCCAGCATGATCGAAATTTTCACACCATTGGGTGTCGGAGCCGAATAGAGCTGCAGCCAGTCCGGGTGCTCTGCCGGCCAGCGTTGGGCGATCGGAAACTTCGAAAGACTTTTCATACCCATTCCAGATAATTGAGTCCTCTGGTCAGGTAAGCCCAAATTTGCGCCGATCAAGCGCGAAGACATGCCGCGCCGTTGCTACGGATGAAACAGTGCGACCGCGGCAATAATCAGCTCTGCGAAAATGAGAATGACGATCAGGAATTCCAGGCGGGTGGAGCGCGCCGTGTCCATCATGTCGGTGAAGGTCTGCGCGGCGCTTCCCACCACGCTCACTTTTCCGTTCAGCAGCGTGCCCCGTTCGACAATTTCGTATTCGTCTTCCAGTCTTGCGTAGAAACGTTCCAGCTCCGGATGATCCCACAAGGCTTCGGGCTTTTCGGCGAACGCGATGCGGCCCGACACGCGGTGCTGGGCAAGCAGGGCAGACCCGATCAGCTGCAGAAGCGCCTTTCTGGCTCGCGGAAGCCGTCCCTTGATGGCCAAATCGGTAGCCGTAGGTTCAATTGTATCAAAGACGGCGGCGATCTCGCGCTCGTAGCGGGCGAGCGCTACGCTCTTCGCGAGAATGTCGCCGATCACCAGAGCGTGCGCTGGCGTGAGTTCCTTCAGGTACAGGATACCGCCGGCCGCAATGCCCTCTTCCTGGCCGGCGCGGATTTCGAGCCTGAGCCGCTCTTCCTCGATAACCGCCCCTTTCGATATTTCTCCACTGAATTGAGAGAGAGCCTCCTTTTCGTTGTCTGCGCTTAAGCCAATGAGAACGAGCGCACCGTAACGGAAGACCACCACATAGCCGCCACCTTTGCGGTAGCAGAAGGGTGCCGCTGAAACGACTCCGCTGAAACCCGAGCGATCGATGGCGAGCCGGTCGCCGATGAGCATCGCGTGGATCGCTAACGCGCCATCTGCCTCCTCGCGCATGGCCGACATCACCTATTTGCCGTCCACCTCGATCGCGTCAACGCGATCCGGATAGAAGGCAAGATAATCCTTGATCGCCGCCATCGCAGGATGCGGCGTTTCATAACTCCACGCTGCGTTCTCCGCGCCTGGCAAGCTGTAATATGAGGCGTCACCCTTATACGGGCAGTAGGTGGTGTGCGCGGTCCGCGTGAGTTGCGCCATATCGGCGTGCTCGCGCGGAATGTAATGCACGGCGGGATAAGATGCTTCCTTGAGGGTCAACGCCTCGCGCGTGTCGGCGACCATCCGGCCACCAGCTTTTATCACGACACGTCTGCGTGTGGGCTCAAGCGCAATAGGGTGATCGGAACCGGGAATTCTGACGGGCTTATTCATGTGTCCTCATTCGTGGGCGCCATCCGATTGCAGCATCATAACGGTGACATGCATAGTGCGACGGATAGACATGCCCTGCCGGCGGTATAGCCCAATGGCGGGTGCATTGTCGGAATAGACGTGCAGGAAAGGGATTTCGCCGCGCGCCACAATCTGTTTCGCAATTTTCGCCATCAGCACTTGCGCATAGCCGCGGCCACGGAAATCCGGGTGCACGCAGATACCGGTCATCTCCGTGTAATTACCCGGCTTCATGCGCTCGCCAATCATGGCGGCAAGACGATCACCGATCTTGATGCCGAGGAAGGTGCCGAGTGTGTGGGTGCGCGTCGCGAACGGACCGGGATTGGTGAGCGCCACCAGTTCCGCCATGGCGGGGACATCCGGTGCATTCAGCGTGACGATGTCCGCCGCTCTGTCGGTTACATCCGCCGGCGTTCCGATCATCTGCTCGCCGGTTTTTGCGAGCACCACCTCGAAAGCGGCCGAAATGGTCACCGGCTCCGGCGTGAACAGGACAGCCACTTCGCCCGGCTGCATCAGCTCACGTAATGCAGCAAAGCTGCCCGGCGACATGTCGGTCATATCGGCGAATGGCGCCACGTCGACCGGATAGCGCCGTGCCCGCGGATTGCTTTGCGCCAGAGGCTCCTGCCGCGTCGTCAGCGCCGACCAGATGGGATGATCGAGGACGTGTGCTTCGTTTGCGCTCACTGGGTCTTCCCGGCATTGGCCAGCGCAAGCGCCAGAGCGCAGGTCGCGTTCAGCCGGCGAATGAATTGGCGCAAATCGTCGCTGAACACGCGCCGCTCGCCGCTGCGCATTCCATGCTTCAGCGCGTTCTTGTTGCCCTTTGGCGCGCCGCGCTTTCGAGGCTCACCGTGCGCAACGGAATTGTTCGTATTGATTGTCGAAAAAACGGCAGGGGGGTCTCCCTCCCCCTCTGCCAGCAACACAACCGAATTGATCGTTTTGTTTGTCGAAAATCGCGGATTTTTCGCTTCGCGCGCGAGTTCAACGCAGCTGGCCTCGGCATGTGCGATGAAAGGACGAAGTATGTGCGGATCGGGCAGGCGCGCGACCCGTGCTGCGCGGGCACGCTCGCGCTCAGCCCTGGCCGCGGCGCTGCGCCCGCCATGTTTCCATGCATTGCGGTTGCCCTTAGGCGCCCCGCGCCTGCGTGGCGGTGCTGCGCCCTCCTGCTCCAGAGTCGAATCCATTGTTGTCATGCGGCCAAATATAAGACCGTTTCGCCGGTGGAGACGTGGGCTGAAGCAAATAATTCTAGAGCTTTGATCGTGAAGGCTTTTTCGGAGCACCCGTGGCGACTAACTGGGGAATGAGTGGCAGGCGGCCCTTTCACTTCTCGTAGAAGTAATAGCAGCCGATCAGCATGTGCCGCGAACCGGGCTTGTCCTCGGACATCAGCATAACGGTGCGCTGCGGCGCGATTTCCAGCTCGCACGTTCGCATGTCTTCGCCGGATTCGCATTTGTGCAGCGGTTTCCCGAGGGCCTTCTCCAGTGCCTTGCGGGTATCTTCAAAGGTAGCGTCGACGGTGAGCGAGAAGCCGACGCCCATACCGACGCTGCCCGGAAAGGCCTGGCTGACGTTCAGGCCTATGACCGAGACCTTCGCCCTCGGCAGGAAATAAGGATCGTTGTCATGCCGGGAGAACTGCGCGTGAAAGCTGTCTGCGAAGGCCTTCAGCTTCGCGGGATCACTCTTCTGCCACTCGAACCACGAGTCCTTGCACAGCGCCATGCGCGCCAGCATGTCATCCTCCGCCGCAAATGCGGGTACGAAAAGGACGCCAAGCGCCAGTGTCACGCCGGCAAGAATGTAGGATTTCATCGAGGCCTTCCCGAAGCCTTCGGACATAGGATAGCAATCAACAGTCACCATTGCACCCACTCCCGAGAGCAGCACGGCTTCCGCCCCGCTGTCACTTTGCCTACGGCCCGTTCGCTCACGCCGCAGGCGAGGTATTCGGAAATCCGATCCCACCTGGAACCATTAAGTATCGGCTGGAAGCATTGGAGCGCACATGGACGCCGCCAAGCTAACATCGGCAGTCACACTCGCGAAAATGGCCAAGACGCCGTTCCCTGGCGAAAGCTCACAATATCGTGAGGCGCGAGAGGCGCTGCTCGCCGAGGAGATTGAATTTCGCCGTCGTTTGACCCGCCTCGTCGAGAAGCGCCGCGCGCTGCCGCCGGGACCGGTGATTGAAAAGGACTACCGCTTCAAGGACGAGAACGGGGCAGACGTTCGCCTCATCGATCTGTTCGGCCATCACGCTGCGCTGGTGACCTATTTTTGGATGTTCGGGCCGCAGCGCAAGCGCCCTTGCCCGATGTGCACAAATTGGCTGGGCGCAGTGAACGGCAATGCCGCCGATATCGAGCAGCGCGTCGCGCTGAAGATCTTTGGCCGTTCGCCGGTCGAACGCCAGCTCGCCTTTGCCGCCGAGCGCGGATGGAAAAATCTCGATTTCGTGCAGACCGCCGGCGATGACTACGCCAACGATCTCGGGCTCATCACCGAGGATGGCAGTGAAAATCCGGCGCTGGTGGTGTTCCAGCGGGACGGCGGCAAGGTGCGATTGTTCTAGGCCAGCGAGATGCGGAAGGAAATGGCCGATCCTGGGCAGGATCCGCGCGACGCACCCGACATCGCATCGCTGTGGTGCATCCTCGATCTCACCCCCGGCGGCCGCGGCACTGACTGGTACCCGAAGCTGAGTTACTGACCTTAGGCCGATGAGGCCGCTCCCGTGACGACAGGAGAGCGCGAATGACCCATGAATCTGTCCGCGCGGCCGAACCCTCAGGGATGCCGCCGCGCACAAGAGCCAAAGCCAAGATCACGGTTCAGAACTCTGAAGCCAAGCCCTACGATCAAACCGAGAGCCCGGCCTTGGTAGAGGTCCACCTGACCGAAACCTTCGGCGGAGATATTGAAGGTGACTCTTCCGTCCGCGCCTTACAGGTGCTGCATGACGATCGGTCTGCCAGTCTCGTCAGCGTGCAGCGATTCAGCGGAAGGCTTGCTGGGCACCAGGGCACCTTCGTTCTTCAAGGCTCGGAGATCGTCAAGGACGGAAACATCAAGGCGACATGGTTTGTCGTTCCCGGATCCGGAACGGGCGATCTTTCCGGGCTGCGCGGCGAGGGCGGCTTCGAAGGCGAGTTCGGCAAAGGCTCCGAGGGAACGCTGGACTGTTGGTTCGAATGACTTAGGCAGAAGGCACCGGAGGTTATCGCACGCAGGCGCTTCACGCTAGCACTGCCGCTCGCTTCTCAGGATTTCACTCTGATCTGACCGGTCAGCCGCATGAATTTTCCCTTCGCTGGCGCTACCGCCGTGTATGCCCGTTCAGACATGAAATCGAGCACATGCACGACCGTCGTTCCGATGTGCTCCTGCCATGAGAGAACTGCGAGGCCATTGCGCACGACGACCAACTCATATTCGACGGTGTCGGCGAAGCCGATGTTGTCGCCCGCGATAATTTCTACCGTCAGCTCGTTCTCAGAGTGGAGAACGATCCGAGGTGTGAACGTCGGAAACTCGATCTCAAGCACTTGGCCGATGCGAAACGTCGACACTGCCGGCGCGCCAACGCGCGGGCCGTTCGGTCGTATCGGGCGTCTCGATTCGATCATCCGCCGCTATGCCGCGGGTCGCGACTCCTTGCGCGGGAAATCCGCAGACGCACTCAAATGGGCCCACGCGTCGAGCTCCTTGCTCTCCGCAGCGAGTGCCGCCCGAATGTGATCGACGGCCATCTGTCCCAGGGCCAGCCGCAGCGGCGGCTTTTTGGCCTCCACCGCCTGGAGGATTGCCTTCGCGGCGCGCCTGGGATCGCCGGGTTGTTTGCCGTCCATCTCCTTCAGCGACTGGCGAACCTTGCCGACGCTTTGAGCATAATCCTTCATCGGCGGCGACCATTTTGCCGACGAGTCATCGAGGAAACGCGTCCGGAAGGGAGCGGGCTCGACGATTGTCACCCGGATGCCGAGATGGGCAACCTCGCTCGCGAGCGATTCCGAGAAGCCTTCAACGGCGAACTTGCTGGCGGTATAAAACCCACCGCCGGGAAGCCCTTCGACGCCGTTGAGCGACGACATCTGCACCAGATGGCCGGAACGCTGCCGGCGCATATGCGGCAATACTGCGCGCGTGACGTTCACGACACCGAAGAAGTCGACCTCGACCTGCTGCCGCAGCTCCTTGTCCGTGAGCTCCTCAACCGCGCCCACATGCCCATAGCCGGCGTTATTGAAAACTACATCGATGCGGCCAAAATGCTCCACTGTCTGGTCGATCGCCTTTTTCGCCGCCGCAGCGTCGGTGACATCCAGTGGAAGCGTCAGCACACGGTCGCCATTCCCTTCAGCCAGGGAACGAAGCGCATCGACATGTCGCGCCGTTGCCGCGAGCCGGTGGCCATTCTGGAGGACGGCCTCGCTGACCGCCTGCCCGAATCCGCTGGAGGCCCCTGTCACAAACCAGACGCGATTTCCAGTTTCCGGGTTTCCATCAGCCATGTCGTTACCTTTCGCAGAGACATGCGGTGAAGCCTTGAGACAACAACATGGTCAGCGTAATCGCGGTTCCACGGGAACAGCTTTTGGAGTGGATTTTCCGTTATCGCTCAGCTGACGCTGAAGACCGGCGTCATGTTCGCAAATCGTCCGAATGACCTTCCTTCAGGCGGCGCCATTGCGGGATAGGGCGTCCATCTCTTCGCATATTCTGTTCGCCTTCCGTGGGCTGCGGCCAGCCCGCCGGCGAGTCTTCCCACTTCTCCTGCCGTCCATAGACGGTGAGGTCGAGCAAACGGTAGCTGTTGTCTATCGCTTCGACGCCGCGCCGCGTCGTCCAATAGGTCTCGAAGACGCGTGAGCCCTGTCGCAGATAGCAAACGATGTGCATCATGCCCACGCGCCGACCAACCAGCAGCGATTCGAGCGCGCCCCGCGGCGGCGCGTACCACGGCATTTCCCAGCCCATGAAGTTGCGATAGCGGAAGCTCTCATCGAACGGCCCTTGGGCGAACACGGCGAAGATCGCATCGCGGGAATGCAGATAGGACAGCTCGTGCATCTGCGACGTCACCCAGGTGCAGCCCTCGCATTGCTCCGGCGCGGGTTTGCCGTCGTGCCACATGAAGTAATAGGCGATGAGCAGCCGGCGGCCCTCGAATACGTCAAGCAATGTGACTGCGCCGTGTTCGCTGATCAGCGGCGTGGCGGCATCGACTTCGACCATGGGCAGGCGCCGGCGTGCGGCGGCGATCGCGTCGCCTTCATGGGTGTGGGCCTTCTCGCGAAGACGTAGCGCATCCAGCTCGGCCTGAAACGCTCTCCGGTCGACGATCTTTGGTGCTGCGGGTTCTTTGCTCATGATTCCCATCTTTGTTCTTCTGGCCCACGTTCAACGCGCTAATCCCATTGATTGGCGCCTTTCGGCCAGCCGGACCGCTGCACCCGCACGATACAGAAGCGCTGGCCGGTGGGCGCCTGCATCACGACCCAGCGCTCCTTGCGCGTGCTCACCCTGGCGCCGAGCTTTTCCAGCCGCGCGACTTCGGCGGGGATGTCGTCGGTTTCGATATCGATGTGGACGCGGCTTTCGTGCTCGACGCGCTGGATTTGCACGCTGAACTCGTCCGGCGGCGTCTCCAGCATGCGGTAATTGCCGCGACTGCCGGGGTGTTGCGGATCGACCGGGCGGCCGAGCGCTTCGGCCCAGAAGCGGGCGGCCGCGTCGATATCGCCGGTCTTGCAGTCTATCAGAATGCCGTTGATACGCGAGCGATGCATATCCGTTCTCCCATCACTCCCCGCACTAGTTTAGCATTTCGCTTTGGCGGTGTTGAGGCCGCGGCGTGCGGATGCCTTCCGTCGCCTTCCTTAGGCAACGCCGGCCCAGGCGTTGATCGCCTCCGCCGCTTTCTGCGGCCCCCCACCGCCACCGCCGGAAAGATAATCCGTGAACGGAACCTCATTGAGCGGCAAGCGGCGAAAACCCCGCCGCCTCTGTTTCTCGAGGCGCAGGCGAAGAGTGGGATCCATCGCGGCGGGCATCGCGTCGGAAAAAACCAGGACAAGACGGTACGTCGAGCCATCGCTGTCGTTCGAAACCTCGACCCGCGCCCGCAGGAAATGCCGGAAGCTGTAGCTCTCCTCGCGGGCATTGAAGATGCCGCGGCGGGCGATGTCGATGCGGGCGGCGCGCCGGTCAAACCGCACCGTCACGTCTGCCACGAGCGTGAAAAGGACGAGCAAAAAGACAGCAACGAAAGCGGCCATGAACAGGCGGATGAACCACCTCATCTCGCCCCAATTCTGGTAAAGATTCCAGGTCATTATGACGGTCATGAAGGCAAGGATCGCCGGAAACGCCCACGGCGTTTCCTTCACGACAAAGATGCCCGGAATTTCCTCGAAGGCGCGCATGAGCAAAACCTATTCGGAGTGTGCCACCAGCCGGTTAATGCCATGCGCATCCTGTCGCCGCATTCATTGAGCAATTGTTCGGATTGTAACGAAATCAGCGTTTGGTTTTGGCAGTGTTGTGCGCGGCGCGGATGAGCGCCTTGAAGGCTTTCTCGTTGATCTTGTCGCCTTCGTGGAAATCGATGGCGCGGCGCACAGCGCCGTCGAGGCTGGAATTGAACAGGCCCGATGGGTCCGGAAGGGCCGCGCCGTTCGCAAAGGTGAGCTTCACCTTGTCCTTGTAGGTTTCGCCGGTGCAAAGGATGCCGTCGTGCTCGAACACCGGCACGCCCAGCGGATTCGACGCCTTCGCCCATTTCAGCGACTCGACCACCTTGGGATCGGCTTCGTGGATGAGGGCGCGGAGCCGCCTGAACATCTCGCTTCGCCAATCCCCCAGCTTCTCGATCTTTGCATCGATGAGCCGAGAAGGAGGCTCAGCCTTCTGTGTGGCGCTTTTCTTCATGCCGTTCCTACTGCAGCATCAGCGGCTTCGTACGAAACCGTGGAATTTTCCCGCCACAGTCAGGAACCCGGCAATCACCCGGTGACTATTAATCCCGACAGGTGTCGGATTGGCCCCCTTCGGGCTGAATGTCCGAATTACCCCTCTAGCGGTGAGCACGAAACACGGCGCCGAGCCGGTTACGCCCGTGATGTCGCCCGTGTCATTGATGCCGTACAAATGAGTCGGACTGCCTTCATCTATGGTGGTGATTGTTCCGTCTGGGGCGCGCAGGAAGCCATGCGCGTTATCCTGATTGTCCCACCAATATCCAACAATGGCACCAAGGTTATTCATGCTGGTGGGAATGGTGAACCACGAACCGGGAGGATCGAACGCCGTGATCGATCCATCGGAGGTGCGAACAAAACCGTGGTAATGGCCGTCGGCGGTTGTTTCGTACACGCCATCGACCGCATTTGAATCGTTGATTCCGGCGACGTGATCAAGAATGCTGCCCACCGGAACATCGAATTGGGTGATTGTGCCGTTGGCATCACGCACAAAGCCGTGCCCAGCATGCCCGCTATCAAAATACCCGCCTGCAACGGCGCCGCCGCTGTTGATGCCAACCGGCAATGTTGCCAGCGCCCCGGAAACATCGAACGTCACGACCTTTCCGTCCGGCTTGCGCAGGAATCCGTGGCCGTCCTGGAACTGGTCCCAGTAGTAACCGGTGATCGCACCCTTCGTGTTGATGGCCGTCGTAAAGGTCGAGCCTCCGCCAACATCGCCGAGTGCCGTGATCGTTCCGTCGGGTGCTCGCACGAAACTATGATATGCGCCGCCGTCTCTATAGTACCCAGCGATGACTCCCATTTTGTTGATTCCTGTTGGCGTGGTGCCAATCGAATCCGGAGGATCGAATTGAGTTATTTTCGCCGCGGCTGGACGCGACAATCCCGTTACGTAGCCCCCGATGGCGAAGGCGAGAATGCAAGAACCAAAACGTATTCGCCGTGGCAGATTCCGAGCTGGATGCATCGATGACCCGCTTCAATCCAGTCGGGTCAGGTTATCATTCCCCGGGCGTGACAGAAATGGTTTCTGTTTGACCCGAACCAGGACGTGCGCGAACCTGCACGTTATCGAGGCAATTTGTGGTCGAGCTACTCGCCGCTTTCGACCGAGCCGCCGCCGTGGTTGGACGACGTCACGGCGGGATGGCCCCAGTAGCGCACATCGCCGCCACCATGCACATCGGCCGCCAGCGTGCGTTCGGCGCGGACTTCCGCATCGCCGCCGCCATGAACGTCAGCCGAAACGGTGTCGGCCGGGATGGCGCGAACATCTGCGTCGCCGCCGCCATGCACCGATAATGCAAGGCTCGGCTGTTTCGGGAAGCCGGGCTCGGCCTTCAGCTCGCCGCCGCCATGAACGGAAATGGCCGCGATGGCCGGCGTTGTCACCTCCACCCTCAGCTCATGATTGCCCCAGCACCAGTCGCGGCAGGGCGACAACACGAGCTTGCCATCGCCGACCACCTCGATTTGCGCGATTTTCGGATCGCCCTTGATCAGCACGACGCGTTGCCGGTCGCCATGGCGCAGGGTCGCCTCGCCGCCGCCGTGCAGCTCGATGCTCTTGAACCGCGGAACGTTGATCGTCTGGGCCGCCAGGGCCGCGGACGGCGCAAGGGCGGCAAGGGCAAGCACGGGCAGAATGGTGCGGATCATCGTTCGGTGCTCCATGGCGGTTTCCGCCAAACATGGGAGGCTTCGTCTGGTTCGACCATAGTGCAAAGGCGCAAGCGCAGCCATGCGCGCGGCCGGATGGTTCCCAATAGGGCTTAAATCTTGAGTCCCCTGTTCCAGGCGGCTTCGAGCGGCTTGATGGCTTTCAGTGCCCGCTTGGATTTTATGGCGGCCGTGGAAAGATCGTGCTGCGCCTGAAGGTTCATCCAGAAATCGGCACTAGTTCCGAACACCTTGGCAAGCCGAAGGGCAGTGTCCGGCGTGATCGGCTGCGCCTCGCGGCACGAGGCGTTCGATCCGCGTGCGATCCCGCAAGCCCATCGCTTTCGCCAGCGAGCCCGCGGTCAGGCCGTAATCCGGGAGAAAATCCTCGCGCAAATGCGCGCCGGGATGCGGCAAGGGCGACTGAAATTTCGAATAATCCCGCGCAGCCATTTGATCCTCCTTAATTGTCATCCCCGGCCGAGCATCGCACGCTCAGTCGCCGATGGTCATAGACGGAAAGTTGCCGTTACAGCGACGGATGACATCTGAACGCAACGGTTGGGCGACAGCGGACATCAAAGGCCGTAGTCACCGATGGTTCGTGCCATAGCGTAGCCCGTCCACAAGGAGAGCGACCATGCGCTCCGTGCGGCCGGGTCCGTCATTGTGCACGGACATACATAAGCTCGCGACCGCGCCCAGAAGTTCGTCGGCATCGACATCGGCGCGGACTTCGCCGGCTGCCGCCGCGACCTCAAGAAGCGCGCGAAAGGCGGGCCGGAGTCGCTGGTCGAAGTAACCCGGCAAGGTGTCGAACACCGGATCTCCCGAGTGCAGAGCCTTGGCGAGTCCGCGTTTGGTTGCAACGAAGGTAGCGTATCGCTGCATCCATTTCACCAGTGCTTCGAAGGGCTCATACTCTGCCGCAAGGATCGGCGCCGCGTCCGCACAGGCGTCCATTTCGCGACGGAAGACGGCAGCGACGAGGTCAGCGCGCTGTGGGAAGTGGCGGTAAAGGGTGGCAACGCCGACGCCGGCCTTCTCTGCGATCTCGCGCACCGGCGCGTCCACGCCCGAAGTCGCGAACACCATCTTGGCCGCCTGGAGCAGGGCGTCGAGGTTGCGCTGTGCGTCAGCGCGCACGCGCTGATCCGTGCGGCTTCGAGGCCCCGAGCCATTACCCTGGTCTTCCGTTTTGTCACTCACCACGATCCCACTTGCTAAATCGGAACGTTGTTCCGTATAAACGGAATGATGTTCCGATTCTGCCTTTATAACGCAGCCCGGCGGTCCTGAACACCAGCGCGAAAAGGAGATTGCCATGAAGTACCGCACGCTGGGACGGACAGGCATCAAGGTCAGCCCCTATTGCCTGGGCGCGATGATGTTCGGGGCGAAGATCGGCAATCCGGACCATGACGACTGCATCCGCATCATCCACAAGGCGCTGGATTTCGGCATCAACTTCATCGACACCGCCGATCGCTACAGCGCCGGCGAATCCGAAGTGGTCGTTGGCAAAGCACTGAAGGGACGGCGCGACAACGTCGTGCTCGCCACCAAGGTGAACGGCGCGATGGGCGAGGATCCGAACAGCCAAGGCAACTCGCGGCGCTGGATCGTGCGTGAAGTGGACGCTTCGCTCCGCCGCCTGCAGACGGATTACATCGACCTCTACCAGATTCACCGGCCGTCGCCGGACACCGACATCGAGGAAACGCTCTCCGCGCTCACCGATCTGATGCGCGCGGGCAAGGTGCGCGCGATTGGCTCATCGACCTTCCCCACCTCCGAGATCGTGGAGGCGCAGTGGGTTGCGGAGCGGCGCGGGCTGGCGCGCTTCCGCACGGAGCAGCCACCATATTCCATCCTGGATCGCGGTATCGAGCGCGACGTGCTTCCAACATGCGAGCGCTACGGCATGGGCGTGATGGTGTGGAGCCCCTTGTCGAAAGGCATGCTCACCGGCCGCTATCGCAAGGGCCAGCCGATGCCCGATACGCCACGCGCGAAAATCCTCCCCCGCCAGATGTCCGATGCGCGCAGCCTGGATGCGGTCGAAGCGCTTATCGTGCTGGCAAAGGATGCGGGCATGCCGCTCATTCATATGGCGCTTGGCTTTGTGACGGCGCATCCGGGCGTGACGTCCGCGATTCTCGGTCCGCGCACGATGCAGCATCTCGACGATCAACTGGCGGGCGCGGAGATTCACCTCAGCGACGATGTTCTGGACAAGATCGATCAGATCGTCCCGCCCGGAATCGACGTCGGATTGAACGAAGCCAACTACAATCCGCCGGCGATCGCGCAGGCAAGTCTGCGCCGCCGCCCGGTGGTTGAACGATCGGCTTCCTGACCGGTTATCATCGCAAAAATGCAAAGGAGACTGCCATGCCGAACAAAGACATCGCCCTCATCACCGGCGCCAATCAGGGCATCGGGTTTCAGGTCGCAAAGGAACTGGCGGCAAACGGCATCACTGTGCTGATCGGATCGCGCAATTTCGAGAAGGGCGAGAAGGCCGCGAAGAGCATCGGCGCGAATGCCCATGCCATCCAGCTCGATGTCACTGACAAGGCCTCCATCGCCGCGGCGGCGCAGCGCATCCGCGAGGAATTTGGTCGCCTCGATGGGCTGGTTCAAAACGCGGCCATCTCGAACACGAGAAAGCGGCCGGGCGAATCCATCGAGGAATATGTCAGGTCGACCCGCCCGAGCAACGTGTCCCTCGACGACGTGCGCACGGTGTGGGAGACCAACGTGTTCGGCGTCCTCGCCGTTTACCAGGCGATGCTGCCGCTCCTGCGCGAGTCGCCGGACGCCCGCATCGTCAACGTCTCAAGCGCCGTCGGTTCGCTGACGGCGAACGCGGATCCGGCCTACCGCACCCACGCGATGTTCGGCCCCGTCTACCCGGCGTCCAAGGCTGCTCTCAACGCCATGACGCTCGCCATGATGGTCGAGCTGGAGTCGACCAGTATAAAAGTCAATTTGGTCTCGCCGGGTTTCACCAAGACGAACCTCAACGACTATGCTGGCACGCAATCTGTCGAGGAGGGCTCTCGCGAAGTGGTGCGCGTTGCTCTGCTCGGCCCGGACGGCCCGACGGGGACCTATACGAGCTGGGAAAACGCAACAATCCCGTGGTGAAGCAATCGCGAATGCCTGACCGAATTTGCGCTTCCCTCCGAAACCCAACCGATGCTGCCGTCGTGGTGGACTGCACCTTTATCCGCTCGACTGAAGACTATCGGCCACTTTCGGCCAAGAACAATTGCCTTGGATACGCTGCGCTAGTCTATTCTACCCAGCTGCACTCGCCCTCACTCCCACTCAATCGTGCCCGGCGGTTTTGAGGGCACGTCGTAGACCACGCGGTTGATGCCTCGTTGAGGATGCGGCAGGAACGCGTGCTGGAAGAGATCGGAATCCGCCGTCATGCCGCCGGCCAAGGTCACGCGGGTTCTGCTCCCACAATAGCGAAGCGACCCCTCGCCGATCCACCGCCCTACCGCAATTTCTATACTGAAAAGCCCTCTCCCATGAAGGGGAGAGGGCTCCGTCACATCGAACGAGCGATCGATCTTATTTCTTCGTCAGGCTGTACACCGCGCCGTTCTGGAGATTCGCGCCGTACTGGACTGTGCTGTAGAACGTGCCGTTCTTCAAAACGAGGCCGGCGGAATAGCCGCTGCCGTCGGTGCCGGTGAAGGTGTGAAGCACCTTCTCCTTGCCCTTCGCGGTCACTTTATAGACGACGCCGCATTGGCAGCTCGGATCGCCGCCGGCATTGGCGGTGCTGTAGAGATTCTTGCCGGCCAGAAGCATGTCGCCTTCAGGACTGGCGCCGTCCGTGCCGCCGGTGAAGTTATAAAGCGTAGTCAGCGTGCCACCCGGCGTGAGCTTGAAGACGGTACCGGCATTGGATGTGCCGCCATTGCCCGTGCTGCCATAGAGGGTGCCGTCGCTGTCGATGGCCAGGCCGCCATAGAGGAAGCCACCATCGGCACCGCCGGTGAAGCTGTAGACGGTGCTGAAATTGCCCGCGGTATCGATCTTGAACACTGAGCCTTCACCGCTCGCGCCGCCGAATGCCGTCACGCCAAACAGATTGCCCGCCGCGTCAGCGACGACGCCGTGCTCGGGGAATTCACCATCGGCGCCGCCGGTGAAGGTGTGCAGCACCGTGAAGGTGCCGTCAGCGCCATACTTGAATGCGGTGCCCGAACCGTCGGCGCCGCCGAACAGCGCGGTGCCGTAGAAGTTGCCGGCCTTGTCGCGATAAAGATTGCCGCGCGCTTCCGAGCCATCGTCCGAGGTGAAATCGTGCAGCACCTTGAACTTGCCCTTCTTTGTGATTTCGAACAGCGTGCCGCTGTCGTTTGCGCCGCCACTGGTCGTGGTGCCGTACATGTCGCCATTGCGCATGAGGGTGATGGCGCCATCGGGCTGTGCACCGTCCGCGGGACCGGTGAAGAAATGCAGGATCGTTTCCGTGCCATCTGGCGCCAGTTTGTACACCACGCCGTCGCCGTCGCCGTAGGGGTCACAGAAATCGGTGGTGCCATAGATATTTCCGGCGGCATCGAGCGTGACCTTCGCACCGGGGTTGCAACCGTCATCCGCGCCGCCTTGGAATTTGTACAGATCCGTGTAGGTCGGGTCCTTTAACGCGGGGGCAGTGGCGCCGGTATTCGCCGGTGCAGCAACGGCGCGATTGCCATAGAGCGCGTGCATACGTTTGAACTCCGCGCGCGACGCATCGGCGCCCATGGCAGGCGCGAGGGCCACGACCGCGACGGCAGAACCGAGGAAAACGCTACGCAACAGTACGCGGGACTTGAACATGAAAATCTCCGATGTTGTTTTTGGTTTCGTTGGAGTTATCAGGCTTCGTTGAGCCCATTAGGCATAAGGAAAACCGCGATACAACAATACAAGCGCGCCGTCCGGCCGCACGCGTCGAATAGGCGCGTGTCGCTCACGGCTGAAGGCGGATGATCATTTTCCCGTTGCGTCGCTCGGTTGGGTTGAAGGCGGTGACAGCATCGTCGAGGGCCGAGACGATGCCGATGTTCGTCCGCAGTCGTCCGTCCCGCACCCGTTGGACGATCTCGCTCAGTTGGGCACGATCGGACTCGACAACGAAGTCGATCGCCAGACCGTCGGCGGGCCGCGCCTCGGACGGCCCGACGATGGACACCAGCGTTCCTCCGGCCCGGATCAGGCTCGCGGACCGCTTTCCGATGTCGCCGCCGATGACATCGAACACCAGATCCACTCCGCCCAGATCTTCCAGGGCGTCGCTGTCGAGATCGAGAAACTCCTGCGCGCCGAAGTCGAGCGCCTTCTGACGGTCGGCGGCGCGTCCGGTACCGATGACACGGGCGCCGGCTTCTCGTGCGAGTTGCGTCACCATCGACCCGACTGCGCCCGCCGCGCCATGCGCGAGGACGCTCTGCCCTGCCTGAAGGCGGCCGTGCTCGAACAGTCCCTGCCACGCCGTCAAGCCGGAGATCGGCAGGCTCGCGCCCACCGTGAAGTCGACGTCGTCCGGCAGCGGCGCAAGGTTGCGCGCCTCGACGGCCACGTACTCCGCAAGGGTGCCGTCGCGATACCAGTCCGTGAGACCGAACACCCGCTGTCCCACCGACAGCCCCGTGGTGCCATAACCGAGGGCGGTGACCACGCCGGCCAGCTCGTGCCCGGGGATCGACGGCGTCCGGTCACGGTCGAGGCGGTCGGTCCAGGTCGAGGGCCACGTTAACTCAGTCGGCACGAATCCCGACGCATGAACCTGAACAACGACGTCGTTGATCGCGGCCTGCGGCTTAGGCCGCTCCGCCAGCTTCATTCCGCCCGTTCCCGCAGCCTGGTCCGTCACCACAATCGCCTTCATGGGAATTCTCCTCAGTTACCTGTGGCTCGTCAGTCAAGGGAAGCGGCCAGTCCCGCGAGAAGCGGCGCGTATGATGCGAGTTTGCGGGATGTGAACTCCGTGAACAGCCGCACGCGTTTCGTCTTGCGTGTTTCCCCCTGTGTGAGAAGCCAGAGCGTGCCATACTTGTGCAGTGGGGTTCCGGGCACTCTCACCAGCAACGGATCGGCATCTCCGACAAAGCACGGCAGCGTCGTCACCCCGAGCCCCTGTCGAACCGCGACGATCTGCGCCTCGGTGTCCGTCACCCTGAACGGAACCTCTGTGGTGCGGACCTCGCAATCGCGCGCCCAGTTCGGGATGCCGTGCTCGCTAATGACGATCCAACGGATGCGATTGGGCGCACCGGCGTGCCGCGCAGCGAGCAGGTCGCGGGACATGTAGATGCCGCCGAACACTTCCGGTCCCTTCAGGCCGTGAAGATTGAGCGGCAAGGCGCTAAGCTCGTAGGCGACCCGGATCGCTACGTCGGCCTCCCGGTTGGTCAGGTTAACCAGCTCGCCGATGGACAGTATCTCCATCTCGATCTCGGGGTGAAGCCGCGCAAACTCGGCGAAGTCGGGCATAAGCAAGTGCGTCGCGAGGGGCGGCGCCAGTGTCACCCGCAAGAGTCCGCGTACGCCCTGGTCGCGCCCGAACACTCTCGTCTCGAGCCGGTTCGACGACACCTCCATCTGGTCCGCGAACTCGAGCACCTCCTCGCCCGCAGCGGTTAGGTGGTAGCCCGAAGGCAGCCTTTCGAACATGTGCGCTCCGAGGCGTTCCTCGAGCTGGGCGATGCGTCGCAGGACCGTCGAGTGATTCACCCCGAGGCGCTCGGCGGCAGCCCGTACCGAGCCTCCGCGTGCGACGGCAAGAAAGTAGCGAACGTCATCCCAGTCGATCATTCCGGCACCGCAGGGTGCGCCTTTCAAAGCCCGTGTCCAACACATCGAACAGCATCTCGTGTGTGGGTAGCACGGCGCTGATCATACCCTATGCCGACGAGTGCAGCCCAATGCCGAACGGCAAATACCGATCATCGCGGCTGGCGTCAGTCGTCCAGCCGGATCGATTTCGCACCACCGATGTGCGCGCTTCCGCACTCAACGCCTGACCCCGGTGACCCATATCCAAGTCCTCGCCTCCCCGACGAGCCAAACACGGAACGAAGGAAGCATCATGTCGCAAATGGAAACAGAGGCGCTGTCCGACACAACGAAAGGAAAAATCATGGGAAGGCTTGAGGGCAAGGTTGCAGTGATCACGGGTGGATCGAGCGGCTTGGCGCTCGCCAGCGCCAGGCGGTTCGTCGAAGAAGGCGCCTATGTTTTCATCACGGGCCGGAGGCAGAAGGTGCTCGACGAGGCCGTCAAGCTGATTGGCCGGAACGTGACCGGCGTGCGCGGCGACGCGGCCAATCTCGACGACCTCGACCGCCTGTTCGATACAGTCAAGCGGGAAAAGGGCAAGATCGACGTCCTGTACGCGAGCGCCGGCATGGGCGAAGCCGTCCCGCTGGGCGAGATCACCGAGCAGCACTTCGATGCGACCTTCGGCCTGAATACGCGCGGCACCATGTTCACGGTGCAAAAGGCGTTGCCGCTGTTCAACGATGGCGGATCGATCTTCATGACCGGGTCCGTTGCTTCGGTGAAAGGTTTTCCTGGTTTCAGCGTGTATGCGGCGAGCAAGGCGGCGTTGCACGCATTCGCACGCGGGTGGCTCAACGAACTGAAGGGCAGGAATATCCGGGTGAACGTGCTGCACCCGGGGCCGATCGCCACACCGATGCAGGACCAAGTTCTCACCGAGGAGGGGAAGCGGATGTTCGAATCCGCGATCCCGCGGGGAAAGATGGGACGTCCTGAGGAAATTGCGGCGGCCGCGCTGTTTCTGGCTTCAGACGATTCGAGCTTCGTGAATGGGGTGGAGTTGTCTGTCGATGGCGGCTTGTCGGCCATCTGAAAGGCCGGGGAATCAATATCAACACGGATCGGAGAAGCACTATGAGCTATGCGATTGTAGGATTCGGTGCGGTAGGCCAGGCCCTCGCCCACGCCTTCGCCCGCAAAAACATGGGCGTCACCGTCGCGAGCCGCCGGCCGCCCGAGGCGTTGGCGCCGCAGGCTCGGGCGATTGGACCCACGGTCGTCGCCAAGTCGCTGCGGGATGCACTCGAGGCCGACACGATCATCCTGGCGGTCCCGTTCGGGGAGCACCGCGAGGTTGCGAAGGCTCTGCCGAATTGGAAAGGCAAGACGGTCATCGACGTGACGAACGCGTTCGGAGTTCCCGTTGAAGAGCTGGACGGTCTCCCGTCCTCCGCCTTCGTCGCGAAGGCGTTCGCCGGCGCCAAGCTCGTGAAAGGTTTCAATCACCTGGTTGCGGCCACGCTGGCCACCGATCCGATCGTCGAGGGCGGCCACCGTGTCGTCTTTCTGTTGAGCGACGACGAGAACGCGACCGCTCCCGTGGCGGCCTTGGCCAAACAATTCGGGTTCGCACCCGTCGAGCTGGGAAAGCTCAACGAGGGTGGCGCGCTGGTCCACGCACGCGGCCGCACTTGGGGCCAACTCATCTTCCAGGATTTGTTCAAGAAAGAGCAGTAATCGATGTACGACCGTGTGATTTGGCCCGAGAAGTACAACCCAAAAACGTCGGCCATCCATGCGCGCAATGACATCGACATGAAGGCACCCCTCAAGTGGTATGGAGGTACTCTCCTTACTCCCACTCAATGGTTCGCGCCTATGATGAGGATGAACGCAGCGGACGGAAAAAGGCCCGAATGTCCTCGACGAGAAGCGTTGGCTGCTCCAACGCTGCAAAATGGCCGCCCCTCGGCATGCGCGTCCAACGCCGCACATTGAAAACGCGCTCCAGCCAGGAGCGAGGCAGCGTGGGTAACTCGTGCGGGAATGCCGCCACGCCCAGCGGCGTCTCAACCCGTTCCGGAGTCTCGAAAGTCAATGGCTGAAGCCGGTTCTCCTTGTAAATCCGGAACGACGCGTCGAGCATGTGACCGAACCAGTAGATCGACACGTCGGTTAGCAGTTCGTCCATCGAGAAGACGCGTTCGACGTCACCGCCGCAATCGCTCCATGCGCGAAACTTCTCAACGATCCACGCGGCCAATCCTACCGGCGAGTCCGTCAGCGCATAGGCCAAGGTTTGCGGCTTCGTGCCCTGTTCGGCCGCATAGGCGCCTTCCGCGCTCGACCACGCAGCGGCCGCATCCAGATACGCCTGTTCCTCCGCCGTCACCGGAGGCTGACCGGTGCCCAGCGGCGGGCGATAGTTGCCCGGCACGTAGTTGATGTGGGCGCCAATGATCCGCTCGGGAAACCGCCGCGCCAACCAAGCGGAGACACCCGCTCCGATATCTCCACCCTGCGCGCCGAAACGGTCGTAGCCAAGCCCGTTCATCAGCTTGAGCCACAACTCCGCAATACGCCGGGCGTTGACGCCGGGCGCAGTCGGCGGCGCAGAAAAACCGAAGCCGGGCAAGGAAGGCACAACCACAGCAAAGGCGTCTGCTGGATCGCCACCATGGGCGCCGGGATCGGTCAGAAGTGGGATGATGCGTTCCATTTCGATGAACGAGCCGGGCCAGCCGTGCGTGACCACCAGCGGCAACGGCGCGGGGCCCTTACCATGTTGGTGAACGAAGTGGATATCGAGCCCCTCGATGGTTGCCAGGTACTGCGGTAGATGATTCAGCCGTGTCTCCTGGAGGCGCCAGTCGAATTGGTTCGACCAATGGTTCGCCAATCGCCTGATGAAAGCGAGGCTTGCCCCATCCTCCCATCCTTCGGGATCGATGGAGGCGGGCAAGCGTGTTGCGGCCAGTCGTCGTTTCAGATCCTCGATCTGCTCATCAGGGACGTTGATTTTGAAATCTCTAAGATTCATCGCTCGTACTCCGTCTTCCGAGCCTTGCTGATTACGTCCAGACCACGCGGTTGAATGCCTCGTTGTGTGATGCATTCGCCAGCGCTGCCTCAGCCGTATGTGAAGTCCGGTTTGCTTTGCCCAACTTCGATAATGTAGCCGTCGGGATCGCGGATGTAGCAGCGCGTCTCGCCGTACTTGTCCCTCGGCTCGGTGATGAATTCCGCGCCCCGGCTTTTCCACAGTTTGTAGCACGCCTGGATATCCGCAACGCGGATGTTCATGAAACTGCTGACGGAGTCGGGATCGGACGGTGCGTGAAGCGTCACCGTTGGTTTGTCGGGAGTCGGCCCACCGCCGACGTTGACAATGAGCCACGCGTTCGCGATCTGGATGTATCCCGGCGCGCCGTTGCTGTCGCCTCTGCTAAGCGTGCGACCGCCGAACACCGTTTCGTAAAATCGCGCCGATCGTTCGATGTCGGCGACGGTGAGGAAGTGTGCCACCGTAAATCCATCCCGCGGCGGCATCTCGTAGCTCTTCCGATCGACTTGTGCGCTGCTCATATGCGGCTCCCATTCCGATAGAGCCCCCGGGCGATCAAACACCCTGGCAGCGCCAAATGACATCCCGCCGGGAGGCCAGCTAGTAAGGCGGCTTTTTCCGGAGGTGTTCGTTCCGGGCGGCTGAAGTCCACCACGCCAGATCGTCGGCGACGCGGCTGAACGCCTTCTGCGTCAGGCGCCCCGCTTCGCCGACCGGTGCGCCGTGCGCATCGAGAGTCTCGGCTATCGGGCCCACGGCCACGGTGCTCGAGACGACAACCATGCCCATCTCCGACAGGATGGGATGCCACGCCGAACCGGCGCGGGCGCCGGAAAGCCGGCCGGGTGAATAACTGACGACCGCGGCGGGCCGCCAGTACCACTCTTCCAGAAAATGATCGGTGAGATTCTTCAGACCCGGCTGCGGTCCCCAATTGTATTCGCCCACGACGAACACAAAGGCATCGGCGGCGCGGATTTTTGCCGCGAGATCCTCCATCGCCTTCGGCGCGGTGCCCTTGGGAAATTCCTTGTACATCCGGTCGATGATCGGAAGCCCGACTTCACGGGCATCGATCAATTCCGGAAAAGCACCCCGGGCGCGCAATTCGTTGACGACAAAGGTCGCCATGCGAATGCCAACGCGTGTGGCGCGGTAAGAGCCATAGAAAACCAGCAGATTGTCCGGCATCGTTCACTCCCACCAGCGGTTTGCGCTTCGTACCGTAGACGAAGCGGTCCGCGCACGAGAATAGGTTGGGCATCGCGCTTTGCAAATGAACTGTGGCTTATAGAACCGCCATGGCAACCTACCCGCCACTCACGCGCGCGCAATTGCCGGTCGATACCGCCGCTCTCGCCCGCTTTCTCATTGGCAAGCTGGTCGTGCGAGAGTTGCGCGCCGGTGTTGTCAGCGGGCGTATCGTGGAAACGGAAGCCTACATCGTGGGCGATGCCGCCGGGCACGGCTACCGCGGGATGACGCCGCGCAATCGTTCGCTGTTTCTCGAACGTGGCCACGCCTACGTCTATCTCGCCTACGGCACCTCATACATGCTGAATGTTTCGGGCGATCTGCCTGGGATCGGTGCCGGCGTTTTGATCCGCGCGCTCGAACCGCTCGAAGGCATTGCGATCATGCAGCGCAATCGTGGCGTTGAGCGCCTGCGTGATCTGGCGCGGGGACCGGGACGGCTCGCCGCCGCGCTGCAGATCGACCTGCGGTTGGATGGGCTCGATCTTTGCCGCAAAGGCCCGCTGTGGCTCGCGAGCGACGACCACAAACCCGGCAAGATCGGGCGGAGCGTTCGGATTGGCATTTCGCGCGACGCGCATCGGCTGCTGCGGTTTTACCTGCGCGGCAGCCCGTTCGTGAGTGGCGCCAAATCACTGAATATCGCTTGATGGCGAAGGTTGGTCGACTTCAACAATGGAGGTGTGAGCCGTGGAGATGGCGTATCGGGAGCGGTGGCGGGCGGAGATTGCCGCGCTGCAAAACATGCTGTCCGGGTTCGACCTGAAAGAGGCGTGCAAGTGGGGAAAGCCCTGCTACACCGTGGACGGAAAGAACGTCGTCATCATTCAGGGCTTCAAGGACTATTGCGCGCTGGGCTTCTTTCAGGGCGCGCTGCTGAAGGACCGGAAGAAGCTGCTGGTGCAGCTCGGCCAGGTACAGGCCGCGCGGGTGATGAAGTTTGCGAGCGCCGAGGAGATTGCGGCGAAGGCGGCCACCATCAAGGCTTACGTGCGGGAAGCAGTGGCGGCGGCAAAGGCCGAATTGAAGGTGGAGACGAAGCCGAGGGAGTTGCCGGTACCTGCGGAGTTACAGGCGAAATTCCGCAGCGATCCCAAGTTCAGGCGCGCGTTCGAGGCGCTGACGCCGGGCCGGCAGCGGGGATGGCTGTTTCACTTCACCGGCGCGAAGCAGTCTGCCACGCGCACCGCGCGGATCGAGAAGGCGATGCCCGCGATCTTCGCAGGCCGCGGCTTCCTGGAGCGGCGCTAGAGCGTGAAATTGTCGGTGCGGCGGCAATCACGGGCCCCTGCGGAATTCCGGCCAGCCAATAGCTGCCTGGAAATGCTGTCGCCGTATTCCCAAGCGCCTAGAACTACAGAGGGAATTCGTACGCTGTCCCACGAATTCAGAGATCAGTTGTTCCATAAGTTCGGACCGCCAGAGCCTATGAGCAAAGGAACGATAGCTATCTCAAATTCGTTGGGGTCTTCCTCGACGATGACACCATTCAAAATTCCAATACCTGACACGCGCCCTCTCGCAAGACTGATCGCGGCGGTATCAGAAAACAAATACATCGTCCGTATCTGCATTCGTACTCGATATAATCGTTTCTGAATTTTTTGTCTGGATTGCAATGAACCCACAGGAAACTTTTTCCAATAACCGGGCAGATGGATGCCCTTGCCATAAATTGTCAGCTTAAAATTCACCAACCTGCCAGCGAGATAATCAAAATCGTCTTGGTCTGAAAACTTAAAAATATCTTCGATTGGAATTGAACCGCGTGCTTCTGCCAAGGCCTGACAAATGACTTGGCACCACAGATCATAGAGATGGTATGCACCCATCGCTTCCTGTGTAGAACAATCCCGAGAATAATTTGGATCAGCCTCGTGCGGCGAAAACTTACCTAAATAGCTTGGATACGGTTCCCCAAGTTCGACAGATCTCAGCGCGAGTTCGGTAGATCTATCTATAGCAGGTACGCTGCCAGGACTAAAAATTGGATCCCTTTCCTCGACCTCCTGCTCCTTTCTTAAGTGTGCACGCAATCGACCGACTGCCGTAGTCCGCTCTTCCCTACTCAATGATCTATAAGCTTCCAGCAGCCGTGGAGGGTTTTTGTACATGCAGTAATAGAAAGCGAATCGTTTTCGAGCTAACGCTTGAACATCATCGCTGCATTTTTTCTCCCATCGGACCTTGTAAATTCGCACCTGATCCGGCTGTAGTTTCTTTGTTAGGCCAATTTGCATGGTTGCCATGTCATGATGAACTAAGCAAAGCGACGCAAGATTCTCAGCGATATTGTTGGAAGGGTCGCGGTCAATGTGATGCAACTGCACTCGAGGTTCTTGGCAGACACAACATGAGTGCCGGTTTGCAATCAGGACATCGTCCTGTAGCGCCTTCGGAATTACTGTGCGTTTATGTGGCATCTTTCCCCGCTCTCGCTATTGCGCCTGCACTCACTCCCACTCGATCGTGCCGGGGGGTTGAGGTCACGTCGCAGACCACGCGGTTGATACCTTTCACCTCCTTGATGGTGATGCGACAGGATAGGAGTCCGCCGTCAGGTCTCGTCACTATATTTGAAGCCTCCAAAACCTATATGGAAGGTGCCATCGGCCACCTCCGGCCCATTATCCGTGGGATCGCCCGGCAAAATTTCCCAAGCACTTGCGCACTGCTGATCGTGAGGCGACAAAAAATAAATGGACTCAAAAGGCGGGAGGTCCTTCTGCAGTTCCTTACGCGCGAGTCGGATTATTGGCGGCGGAAGAGCCAAGGTTTCGTGCGTCTTGTAAATTACCAGAATAACGTCGGAGCCATAGTGCTTGTTGGCCTTATTCTGGATGACTCGCATTAGCAGGCTTAAAAGTTCTTGGCCCGCCCATTTTCCTGGCACACTTTCATACCTGCCTTTGAACTGATTCAGAGGTGCAAACTCGACTAGTTCCAACCATCGCGGTCCTAACTCAGTGCGAACACGGAAGTCCAAACTGTTTTCGCGCTGTGGGTTCGGTTTGGAAAATGAGCCGTAACGTTTGATCTGCGGATTCATGCCGGATTTTCCGGCACAAAAGAGGCGAGCAATGAATTCTTCATTCGCCTCCTTGGTGCCGGGGAATTTCACCAATTGGCGAGTTGGGCCTTTGGGACCGAGACTTAGCGGGCCGGTGGTTCCGGTCTTTCGGGTTCTGTCATTTTTCGAAATGTTCATCACTCCCACTCGATTGTCCCCGGCGGTTTTGAGGTGACGTCGTAGAACACGCGGTTGATGCCCTTCACCTCGTTGATGATGCGGGCGCGCCAGGAACGCGTGCTCGAAGGGATAGGAATCCGCCGTCATGCCGCCCGTCCTGTTCATGCGCGGCCGGCCGCCTGCAGGATGAGGGCCGCGATCTCCTGCGGATGCGAGATGAGCGACAGATGGCTCGCCTTCACCTCGATGGTTGTCGCGCCCATGCGTTTGGCCATGAACCGTTCGAGATCGGGGTTGATGGTGCGGTCTTCGGTCGAAACCGCATAGAAGCTCGGCTTCGAGCGCCACGCGGCATGTTTAGTCTTGCTCGTCAGCAGCGCCTTGTGAAACGGCTGTTGCACGGCATAGAGCACCCTTGCCCGTTCCGGCGGCAGGTCACCGGCGAAGTCGCGCAGGAACGCGGCTTCGGTCAGCCGGCCTTCGTCGCCATCGAAAACGATGCCGGCAGAGGCCGGCGGGGTGGGAAATTTGCTGGCCAGCGCCGCGTAATCTTCCCCGGCATCCGGAGCGCGCGCGGCGACGTAGACAACGGCCGAGACCTTCGGGTCGATGCCCGCCTCGGTGACGATCATGCCGGAGAAGGAGTGGCCGGCCAGCACGGTTGGGCCATCCTGCCGCGCCAGCACACGTTGGGTTTCCGCCACCGCTTCGTCCAAGGTCGTCAGTGGGTTCTGCACCGAGGTCACGTTCAGACCGGCGGCCTGCAGCCGCGGGATCACCTCGGACCAGCTGGATCCGTCGGCAAAAAGTCCATGCACCAGAACGACGTTGCGGGCTTTTGCGGGCGCGGCTGCGGCAGTGGTGCGCGCCACAGTCGAGACGGCAACCGCACCGGCCGCAAGGCCGATTGAGAAATCACGCCTGTCGATCATTTCGCCTACCCCCATTCGATGGTGCCCGGTGGTTTGCTCGTCACGTCGTACACCACGCGGTTGATGCCTTTCACCTCGTTGATGATGCGCGTGGCAATGTGCGCCATCATCCGGCCGGTTTGGCAGCACGCAATTTTCGCGCTTCGATGATGGGGGCGACATTCTCCTTCAGACGTTCGAGCGCATCGAGCTTGTCCGTAAAACCCAAGGCGGCACGTTCGCGCCGGCCGCGCTCCTTTTGCGCAAGAATGGCTGCGATATCCGGGTAGATGCGCCCGTTCTGCATGCTCGCCAGTTTACACCAAAGGATCGGTCCTCGCAGACTATTTACAGAACTCCCGCCACGCACGCATCAGGCGGAAGCGGACGAGAACGGCTTTCAGCCGAGCGAGATCGACCGCGTCTTGTTCGAGAAATGCCTCCACTCGCGCGAGGTCCTTTAGACGCCCGATTCTCAGCGCCGTGGCTACAACATGTTCAGGACGAAGCACCCTCACGAGCAGCGGCTGCCCGTCGGCGGTGGCGAGGTTGACCTCCGCGGCGTCGGCAAGGGCTTCCGCGTCAAGATCGGAAGCAACCCGCAGAAACTGCACGGGCCATCCTTCGACAACGATGCCTTCCGCGCGGCGCTCGGTATAGCCGGCCCGAGCAAGAGCTTCCTCGATGGGCGTCAACAAGATTAGCCCCGGCTCGCGGCGCTCGAAATCTGCGACGGAGATCAGGATGTCCAAATCCTCTGTCAGCGTGGGCTGAATATAGTTAAGCGTAGCCACCGCGCCAGCGACAGCATATTGGCCGATGACCCCCTGTTCGGCGAGGCGGACAACGACCTCCAAGGCATTGCGGATCGTCATCGCGGATTCACTCCCACTCAATGGTGCCGGGGGGTTTTGACGTCACGTCGTAGACCACGCGGTTGATGCCTTTCACCTCATTGATGATGCGGGTGGCGGTGCGCGCCAGAAACGCGTGCTCGAAGGGATAGGAATCCGCCGTCATGCCGTCGGTGGATGTCACGGCGCGCAGCGCGCAGACGTGGTCGTAGGTGCGGTCGTCGCCCATCACGCCCACCGTTTTCACCGGCAGCAGCACCGCGAACGCCTGCCAGATCTCGTCGTACAGTCCGGCTTTGCGGATCTCGTCGAGATAAATGGTGTCGGCCTTGCGCAGCGCTTCCAGCTTCGGCCTCGTGATTTCGCCGGGCACGCGAATGGCGAGCCCCGGCCCGGGAAACGGATGCCGGCCGACGAAATGCGCCGGCAGCCCAAGCTCGCGGCCCAGCGCGCGCACCTCGTCCTTGAACAGCTCGCGCAGCGGTTCCACCAGCTTCATCTTCATGCGCTCCGGCAGGCCGCCGACATTGTGATGCGACTTGATGGTGACGGACGGCCCGCCGATGGCCGACACGCTTTCGATCACGTCCGGGTAGAGCGTGCCTTGTGCGAGGAATTCCGCGCCGCCGATTTTGTGCGCCTCCTCGTCGAACACATCGATGAAGGTGGCGCCGATGATCTTGCGCTTGCGTTCGGGATCGTTGATGCCGTCCAGCCGCGAGAGGAATAGCTCGGCCGCGTTGGAGTGGATGAGCGGAATGTTGTAATGCCCGCGGAACAGCGACACCACTTCGTCCGCTTCGCCCGCGCGCATCAGCCCCGTGTCCACGAAGATGCAGGTGAGCTGATCGCCGATGGCTTCGTGGATGAGCACCGCGGCGACGGAGGAATCCACCCCGCCCGATAGCCCACAGATCACCTTGGCCTTGCCAACCTGTGCACGGATGCGGCGGATGGCATCTTCCTTGAAGGCGTGCATGTTCCAGTCGGGCGCGATGCCGGCGATGCCCTGCACAAAGTTGCGCAGCAGCGCCCCGCCTTTCGGCGTGTGCACCACTTCGGGATGGAACATCACGCCGTAGAATTTGCGCTTTTCATCCGCCACAATGGCGAAGGGCGCATTCTCGCTCTGCGCCACCACGTGAAAGCCGGAGGGCAGCGACACCACGCGATCGCCGTGGCTCATCCACACATCGTCGCGCGCGCCGAGCGCCCACACATTGTCGAACAGCGGCGATTGGCCGGTGATCTCGATTTCCGCGCGGCCGAATTCCGCCGCGTGGCCGCCTTCCACCTTGCCGCCCAGCTGCTGCACCATCGCCTGCTGGCCGTAGCAGATGCCGAGCACCGGCACGCCCAGTTCGAACACCTTCTGCGGCGCGCGCGGGGTGTGCGTTTCGGTGACCGATGCCGGCCCGCCGGACAGGATGATGGCTTTGGGTTGCGCTTTGGCGAGCGCGGCTTCCGCCTGGTTGAACGGCACGATTTCGCAATAGACGCCGGCCTCGCGCACGCGGCGCGCGATCAGCTGCGTCACCTGGCTGCCGAAGTCGATGATGAGAACGGGAATCGTCATGGCAGGATGTAGCCGAGCGCCCCAGACGCTGTCCAGCACTCAGGCCGCGCGCTGCAGAATCGCCGTGAAGAAGCCGTCCGTACCGATGGTGAGCGGCGTGGCGCGGAAGAATTCATCCATGCCGGGCGGCGGTTCTGTTCCGATCGATTCCGTCCACATGTCGCGCGCCGGAAGGATCGCGAAATCGGGATGGCGTCCGAGAAATGCGGCGATTTGATCTTCGTTCTCGCACGGCAGAAGCGAACAGGTGATATAGATCAGCCGCCCGCCGGGTTTGGTGTGCCGCGCGCCATCTTCCAGCAGCCAGGCTTGCGTTTTCTTCAGGGCATCAAGCCGCTCCGGCGTAAGCCGCCAGCGCAGCTCCGGTTGTCGCCGCCAGGTGCCGGTGCCGCTGCAGGGCGCGTCCACCAGCACGCGATCGAACTTGCCATTGCCCCAGAGTGGCCCGCCGCGCTTCTCTGCAACAGTGATACAAGCCGCCCCGGCACGCGCTGCTCGCTCCGGCAGCGGCTTCAGTCGCGCGGGATTGTCATCGAAGGCAAGGATTTCTCCATCGTTTTGCATCTGCGCGGCGATCGCCAGCGATTTTCCGCCGCCGCCGGCAGCCAGATCAAGCACCCGTGTGCCGGACTTAGCGTCCACCAGCAGCGCCGCAATCTGCGAGGCTTCGTCCTGCAGCTCAAAGGCGCCGGAGGCGAACGCTTGCGTCTTCTCCAATCCGCTCGCGCCTGCCGGGATGCGAATTGCGAATGGCGAATGGCGAGTCGTGCTGGCATCGTAACCCTCTGCGGGGAGGCCATTCAGAACATCGCTGCGGTTTGCCTTCAGCGTGTTCACGCGCAGATCAACGGACGCGCGCGCTTGCAGTGCGAGCATCTCATCCAGTAAGCGATCGCCGAAGGCACGCCGCAGTTCCGGCTCCAGCCACTGCGGATATTCGCCTTGCACGTGCAGCGGCGGCTCGTTTCGTGGCGGCGAATTGATCGCACAGATCTCCGCTTCGCTCAGTGGCGGCGGCCCGTAGCCTTCGCCGCTGAAGAGTGCGCGGAGGGATTCCGGCGTCGGTCCCTCGCGCAGCACCGATGCAATCACCAGTGCGCGCGGTGTCTCGCTCTGCATGCGCCAGGCGAAGAAGAAACGGTGCCGCAGCACATCGAACACGCGCTCCGCAACCGCCGCACGGTCTTTCGAACCGGCATAGCGACGGCGACGGAACCAGTCTCGCAGGAAACGGTCGGCCGGTAGCGCGGTGGTTTCGAGATGCTCCAGAATTTCGATTGCCGTCTGCAGGCGCGCGGCAGGTGTCATGGCGTGCTCAAGACGGGCGTGATCATGTAAGGAGTTCTATCGTTCAGCCGGGAGCGCCGCCATGCCGAATGCCCGCGAACCACTGCGACAGCCACGTACCGTCGTCGTCGGTGCCGGCTTTGCCGGAATCGAAGTGGCGCGAGCCCTTGGCAGAGCCGGACTGCCCGTCACCATCATCGACCGGCAGAACCATCATCTTTTCCAACCGCTTCTCTACCAGGTCGCAACCGCGGCCCTGTCGCCTGCGGATATCGCGGAGCCGATCCGCAAGATGCTCGGGCGCTACGCGAGCGTGGAGGTGGTGCTCGCCACGGTTACCGCGATCGACACGCAAACCCGAAAGGTTGCCCTCGCAAATGGAATGGAGGTGCCTTTCGACATCCTCGTGCTCGCAACCGGCGCGACCCACAGCTATTTCGGTCACGAGGAATGGTCCGGCTTTGCGCCCGGTCTCAAGACCATCGAAGATGCGCGCCGCATCCGCTCGCGCCTGCTGCTGACCTTCGAAAAAGCCGAGACGAGCACTGACGCGGCGGAGCAGAAACGGTTGATGACGATTGCGGTGATCGGCGGCGGTCCGACGGGTGTGGAGCTCGCCGGCTCCATCGTTGAGCTGGCGCGCTACACGCTGGCACGCGATTTTCACCACATCCGGCCGCAGACCGCGACGGTTCTTCTGCTGGAAGCAGGCCCGCGAATTCTGAACGCGTTTCCGGAGAGTCTTGCAACCTATGCACAGAGCAAACTGACGAAGCTGGGCGTGACGGTGCGGACGAACTGTACTGTCGAGCGCATTGAGGACGGCGCCATAATTGCGGGCGGCGAAACCATCGGCGTGGGCCTGGCGATCTGGGCAGCCGGTGTCATGGCATCGCCGCTGGGCAAACTACTGGGAATTCCGACCGATCGCGCCGGACGCATTGCCGTCAATCGTCAATTGTCAGTACCCGGACTGAAAGACATTTATGCGCTCGGCGATCTGGCGCTCGCGCCGGACGAACACGGCAATCCACTGCCGGGCCTGGCGCAAGTGGCGAAACAGGAAGGCGTCTATCTCGGCCGCGCGCTTGCGAAGCAATTGCTGCAAGGTACGCCAGCCGAACCGTTCGTGTTCCACAATCGTGGCAACACCGCGATCATCGGGCGCCACGCGGCCGTATTCGATTTTGGCTGGTGGCGGTTGAAAGGATGGTTCGCGTGGGGCTTCTGGGCGCTGATCCATGTGTACTTGCTGGTAGGTTTCGAACACCGGCTGATGGTCGCGATCCAGTGGCTGTGGCGGTATCTCACCTACGAACGCGGCGCGCGGCTGATCGCGGAGAATGTCGAGAACTAGCCGCCCCAGATACGCACCGCCGCATACAGCACGCCGGCACCGATCTGCCGGCGCAGAAGCTATTGCGCGACGGGGTAGTTGGGGGATTCGCGCGTCACCACCACGTCGTGCACATGGCTTTCGCGCATGCCGGCGCCGGTAATGCGGATGAACTCCGCCTTCTCGTGCATCTCCGCAATCGTGCGGCAGCCGGTGTAACCCATCGCCGCACGCAAGCCGCCGATGATCTGGTGCACCACGTTCGCCACCGGCCCTTTGAACGGCACCTGCCCTTCCACGCCTTCCGGCACCAGCTTCAGCGCATCGCGCACTTCCGCCTGGAAGTAGCGATCGGCACTGCCGCGCGCCATCGCGCCCACCGAGCCCATGCCGCGATAGCCTTTGTACGAGCGGCCTTGATAGAGGAATACTTCGCCCGGTGCTTCTTCCGTGCCCGCCAACAGCGATCCCACCATCGCCACATGCGCACCGGCCGCAATCGCTTTGGCAAGATCGCCGGAATAGCGGATGCCGCCATCGGCAATCACCGGCACGCCCTGCTTCGATGCGGCTTCCACGGCGTCCATCACCGCGGTGAGCTGCGGCACGCCCACGCCCGCCACCACGCGCGTGGTGCAGATGGAGCCGGGGCCGATGCCGACCTTCACGCAATCGGCGCCCGCATCGATCAGCGCCTTGGCGCCATCACCGGTCGCCACATTGCCAGCGGCCACCTGGGTGTAATTCGATTCCTTCTTGATGCGGTTCACCGTGTCGAGCACGCCGCGGGAATGCCCGTGCGCGGTGTCCACCACGATCACGTCGCATTCCGCTTCGATCAGCTTGAGCGCCCGTCTGATACCGTCTTCGCCGACACTGGTGGCCGCGGCCACGCGCAGCCGCCCCCGCTCGTCCTTGCAAGCGTTGGGGAATTTCTGCGCCTTCTCGATATCCTTCACCGTGATGAGGCCGACGCAGCGATAGTTCTCATCGACAACCAGGATTTTTTCGATGCGGTGCTGGTGCAGCAGACGCTTGGCTTCGTCGGCGCGCACCCCTTCGCGCACGGTCACCAGTCTGTCCTTTGTCATCAGCTCGCGCACCGGCTGTCGCGTGTCGGTGGCGAAGCGCACATCGCGGTTGGTCAAGATGCCGACCAGCTTGCCGGCGCCCTTGCCGTTGGGGTTTTCCACCACCGGAATGCCGGAGATGTTGTAGCGCGCCATCAGGTCGAGCGCGTCGGCCAGAGTGGCGTCGGGCTCGATGGTGACGGGGTTCACCACCATGCCGCTTTCAAATTTCTTCACCCGGCGCACCTGCTCGGCCTGCTCCTCGATGGAGAGGTTGCGGTGGATCACGCCCATGCCGCCCGCCTGCGCCATGGCAATGGCAAGGCCCGCTTCCGTCACCGTGTCCATGGCGGCGGAAATAAGCGGGATGCCGAGCTCCACGGTTTTGGTGAGCCGGGTTCTCGTATCGACCTGGGAGGGGAGGACCTCGGAGGCTGCCGGCACCAGCAGCACATCGTCGAAGGTAAGTGCTTCGCGGATGGGAGAGGAGGGTTCCATAGCGGCGCATATCAGCACCCGGACGATTCTTCAAGACCGGCTGTATCCGGCCTATCTGGGCAAGGTCACGAACAGGAGCGCGATGTACAAGCCGTAGGCCAGCAGCGAGAGCGGCGCGATGATCCTATGGACGATGTCGCTGCAGAAAATGAGGCCTGTCAGAGCGATGACGGCAAATACCACGTGGCCGTCAAGATCGAGTCCGCTCTGGAAACTGCCGAAGAGCATCCGGTTTTTAATCAGGCTGATCGCGAGTGCGGCCAATATGCTGCCAAAAAACCAACGTGCTTCGCGGAAGTAGGCTTCGCGGAGATCGATCTGCGCTTCACCGCCGAGTTCGGGCGTGATGAAGGCAGCCATCAGATACACGGCGACGGACTGCGCCAGTACGACAAGAAATCCAGCGAAGGTCCACCGATGCACATTGTGCATGCCGAACATCGCCCACCACACCTGCACGGTGATCAGCAGGGTGGCGGCCATCTGCACCGGCACCGGCCAGTAATATCGCGAGCCGACGCCGCGCATGCACCAACGCCGCGAACCCGCTCAAGAGCTGCGTGACCGCCAGCCCCAGCACAATGGAGAGCAAAACCGAGAGGTAACTGAAGGCGTCCACGGGTTGATTCACCTCCCCCTACGCGGGGAGGTCGCCCGGCCAAGCCGGGCGGGTGGGGGGCTTCTTCGCATTCGCTATGATGAGTTCCATGACCCTGTCCCGATTTTCAAGCACGTCCGAATTCCAGAACCGCAGCACGCGATAACCGCGAGAATTGAGGAATAGAGTACGGGCAGCATCGTATTCAACCGCGGCATGGTCTGCATGCTGCGAACCATCCAGCTCCACGACCATCTTCAAGCGATGACAAACAAAATCGGGGAAGTATGGACCAAGTGGAGCCTGCCACCGGAAATGCAATCCAAGCGGCTTCAGCAACCGAAGCGCATACCAAAGCCTTTGCTCTGCTTCGGTGGAATGCTTCCGCAGCTTACGCGCTCGACGGATCTGCCCCCCACCCGCCGCCTCTTCGCAGCTATCGCTGCTCAGAGCCGGCGACCTCCCCGCGTTGGGGGAGGTGAAAGGACGCCTATTGATCGGTGGAACCCTGTTGACCACGTCTACTCCATATCCGGGTATGGGCCTTTGCCGCCTTCGGCGATGAAGCGGTCGATCCGCGCAGTAAGAACCGGCAACGGCACCGAGCCCAGTTCCAGCACGGTGTCATGGAAGGCACGGATGTTGAACTTCGGCCCCAGCGCCTTCTCCGCTTTCTCGCGCGCCCGCACGATGGCAAGTTCGCCGAGGTAATAAGACAGCGCCTGCCCCGGCCACGCGATGTAGCGATCCACCTCAGTCTCGATCTCGTGATCCGGCAGCGCTGTGTAGTCGTGCATGTACTTGAGCGACCGCTCGCGCGTCCAACCTTGTGAATGGATGCCGGTGTCAACCACCAGCCGCACAGCACGCCAGATCTGCCAACCCAGCATGCCGAAGCGGTCGTACGGAGTTTCATACATCCCCATCTCCACGCCCAGCTTCTCGCAATACACCGCCCAGCCCTCGCCGTAGGCCGAAATGTAATCGTGCTGGCGGAATTCCGGCTGGTTCTTGTGTTCGAGCGCGATGGGAATCTGGAAGGCGTGCCCCGGCGCAGATTCATGCAGGGTGAGTGCCGTGAGGTTATACAGCGGCCGATGCGGCAGATCGTAGGTGTTCACCAGATATACGCCCGGACCGCCGCGTCCCGACGTATAGAACGGCGCCAGGTCCGACGGCACCGGCTTGATGGTGAAGCGCATGCGCGGCAGATAGCCGAAATACTGCGATGCCTTGCCGTCGAACACCTTCGCGATCCATGCGGCACGGTTGAGCAACTCCTGTGGCGTCTTGGCATAGAATTTCGGATCGGTGCGCAGGAATTTCAGGAAGGCCGGGAAATCGCCCTTGAATCCCGTTTCATGCATCACGTCCACCATCTGCGCATGCAGCCTGGCGACTTCATCCACCCCGATCTCGTGAATCTGCTCCGGCGTGAGATTGAGCGTCGTATATTCGCGGATGGTCTGCTGGTAAAACGCCTTTCCATCCGGCAAATCGTAGGCGGCAAGCGTGGTGCGCGTGTGCGGCACATATTGGTCGCGGAAAAACTTCAGTAGTTCTGCGTAAGCGGGCTGCACCGCGTCGCGGATCACCTGCACCGCTTCCGCCTTCAGCTTCGCCTGTTCCGCCGGTTGGATACCCACCATCGGTTCCTTGAAGGGCGTGTAGAGTTGATTGTCCTCCGGCTTGCCTTCCGCCACGAGTTGGATCGATTTCTCGCGGCCCTGCAAGGTGACGCGCGGCGGCGTAAAACCGCGCGCAAGCCCCGCCCGCATATTGGCGATCTGCTCGTGGAAGTATCGCGGGATGTCGCGCATCTGCGCGATCCAGTTCTGGTAATCTTTTAGCGACTTGAACGGCCGCCGGGCGGTGTAGCCGAGGTCGGTCCAGAAGGCGGAATCCGAATTGGCGGGCATCTCGTAGTCGCGGAATTTTTGATCGGCGATGAAATTCTCGATCTCCGGCCGGTACACATCGTAATTGACCTGCTCTTCGGCCGAGAGCTGCGCCCGCGGAAGCTTGTCGAGCTTGCGCAGCACGTTCTCCCAATAACGCTGCCGCATCGCCTGGGTGGCAGGATCCTCCTTGGTCAGATGATCGGCGATGGGCTTGGTCGAATCTTCCTGATCCGGGAACTGCTCGAGGCGCCATTTCCATTCCGCGGTGTAGATGGCCCTCAATTGCGCGTCCGCACTTTGGCCTGCGGCGGTCAATGAAGTCGACGACATCACTGCTGCTCCAAGCAAGACCATTCCAAGGATTTTCATGCGAGCCCCTGTTCGCCGCGATAACCGGTCGCCACGAGATAAAGCTCTACCGATTCTGCGCGTGATGCGCGAGGCTTCACATGCTTCACCTCGCGAAACATTTTCTTGATGTGCGGGAGGATCTCGCCGGTGGCGCCGCCCTGAAAGGCCTTGCCGACGAACGTCCCGCCGGGCTTCAACACCGCCGCGGCAATGTCGAGCGCCGTTTCGAGCAAGGCCGTCGTGCGCAGGTGATCGGTGGCGCGGTGGCCTGTGGTCGATGCCGCCATGTCGGACAGCACGACGTCTGCCGGGCGGCCCAGCGCCTGTTCAAGCGCTGCCAGGGCACCGGCTTCGGACAGATCGAGTTTCAACAGGGTCACTCCGGTAAGCGACGCAATCTCCAGAATGTCCGCGGCCACCACCGCGCCGTTCGGGCCGCAGCGCTTGGCCGCCACCTGACTCCAGCCGCCGGGGGCCGCGCCCAAATCAAGCACCCGAGCCCCTGGTTTCAGGAAATGGAACTTGTCGTCCAGTTCGACGAGCTTGAACGCCGCGCGCGAGCGATAGCCCTTCGCCTTCGCCTCTCGCACAAAGGGATCGTTGAGCTGCCGTTCGATCCAGCGCCGTGACGACTCCTTCCGGCCTTTAGCCTTTTTCACGCGCACACGCGTCGCGCGGCTCTCCGGTTGCTTCATGATTTGTCACGCCGGCTTGGGGATCGGCGAATTTCCACTTTGCGAATGCGCTGGTTGGGCGCGAGCGGTAGCAAAATGTCTGTGCGCGACGGCATCTCCTTCAACATCCAGCGGGTCAGCCGCTCGTAATGCATAATGAAGGTTTCGAGCACGTCCTTGTCCATCAGCGCCCTGCCCCCGCCTTTTGAAGCGCGGCGCAATTTCTTCTCCTGAAGCCCGCGCCATTGATAGACACAATCGAAGGAGGGTGCCTGCAGGAAAAGCAGAACATCGACGGGCGCGAACAGTTCATGGTATGGACCGGCCAGTTGGTCGTTAACATATCGGCGCCAGGTTCCGTCTGGATCGCAATCACGTTCCAGCCGGTTGACCGGTTTGTGCAAAGCGGCCTCAGGCTGCGGCTTCGCGTCCACACACCACCCTTCGAACAAAATAAAGGAGGGGCGGCCTTCGAACACCTTCCACTCCTTGCGCGGCGCACGGTCGTCGCGTGCTTTATCGAAGCGGGGAATCGCGGTGCGCGAAGTTGTGCGCGCTGTACGCAGTCTGCCGAGCGTTTTGAGTCCGAGGTCTACATCATGCGTACCAGGAACCCCCCGGGTCTCGAGTAAAGGCTGAACCTCACGCGCAAGTTTTTCCCGTCGGCGCTTTGTCAGATACAGATCGTCCAGGGACAGGATCGCGGTCGGGCATCCTTCCCAGTCCAGCAGCAGTTTGAGAAAGGCCGCCAATGTAGACTTGCCGCTGCCTTGACAGCCGCACACGCCCGCAACGATCTGTCCGTTCGTGTTTCGCGCCAGCAGCTCGCCAGCGATTTCCCGATGGGTCGTGTGAACTGTCTTCGCGAAATTTTCAGGCAACCGCAGCGCCCTCACTTTTTCCTGCACCGCCTGTTCCAATGAAGCGCGGGCCCGGCCGCGAGGCTTCAGCTTTCCAATGTCGAGGCGTGGCAATCGGGCGGAGGACGGCATCGCGCAAGCACCCTGAATGGCTGAGGGGACGAGGCGCAAGACCGGAACACCACGAAGGAGTGAAATGCCTTCGCAAATTGACAAGCGGCGGCGGTTTCGCTCTAACCCATGCCCTGACGTGACCCTGCTGGGGGATCGTCTAACGGTAGGACCCCAGACTCTGACTCTGGTTGTCTAGGTTCGAATCCTAGTCCCCCAGCCAATGTGGCAGATACCAAACCTCTATTCGTCGTCCTTCATATCCGAACCAAACGCGCGCTGACGCCCGGCAACCCGCTTTTCGATCGTTGCGCAGACCTCCTGCATTTGTTTGTTCTTAGGCCTGAGGCTGATCGCTCTCTGCGCGTATTCCTGAGCGATGGTCCAATTGTTGGTGGCGACAAGCGCCTTGGTCAGGAGACTGATCACGCGAAAGTTGCGGGGTTGCAAAATGGCTCCCAGCGATAAGGCGACAACCGCGTTGACCGGCCGGTTCTCGGCCAACATCGCCTCGGCCATATTGCAAAGCGAATTGGGACTGTTGCCGATGGCAAACAACGCCTCACCCTTCAGAGCGACGGCTGGAACAGGCTGGCCGATCGTCTTGGACGCATGCAGAAGTACCCGGTATCCCGGGCCAAAATGCGGATGGCGCTCGAGCAACGGTGCCAAGATCGAGATCGCCTCTTTCGGCTCTCCATTCTTCAGTTTCCGGTCGGCAATTCGAACTTCAATCTCAGGCTGTCCCGGCGCAAACTTTGCGGCGGCTTGCAACCGGTCCGCCTCACCCGCTGGAAGAGGCTCCTGTTCGTCTTGCGCCAGAAACAAGCCGTAAGTCCAGTGGCCAGTGCAGCTTCCACGAAGTTCCGAAGCGAATCCGAATTGCGGGCAGCGTTCCAGAATGTAGGCTTCGAAAGCTCCCAGGAGATCACGATCGAAATACGGACTTTCCTCCAAAACCCGAGGTTTATAGACCCCCTCCGACGGAGACGCTCCGCGAAACAAACTCGCCTTCGCGATTGCCGCGCTCAACTTTTCTGGAGCGGCTTCGCCACAAGCCCAATTGAATATCGGAGCGACGGCCTGCTCGGGATCATGCTTCAGCAAGTCATAGCTCAGGTACACGCCGTTCGGAATCCGGCTGCAGAACCATTTGTCATGAAATCGGCGGTAGTAAACCGCCTTCGACGCCAGCCACCAAGCGTATGCTTCAGGCGTAATGCGGTAGTCGAGACTTTCTTCCGCGAAGTTGTCGGTCATCAACTCCCGGTCGGACAGCGCTGCAGGAACAGGATGACGATATTGAATGACATACAGCGCCTGTTCCACATCCCGGGGCAGATCGAAATCGAAATCGTGACTCTTTTGAAAATTAATCCTGCGAGTCGTACGAACACACGGAACGTGCTTGCAACAGTCCTTGACACTGTACCATTCGCAATAGTGAAGAACCTCCCTTCCGAAATAATTCCAGAGGATTCTCCGGAGAAAATGGTGACCGGCACGCGGAATTGACACCCCAATCAAGGCCTTCGCCGGATAATCCAATGCCTCCGCCATCTCTCAAACTTCTCCGGAGCTACTCGGTGGTATGATCAATTCTGTTCGCATTCCAGCTCCGCCAAAGCACGACGGCTGGAAAACGCGCCTCGCATGGAAACTAGCTGAATCCAATCAGTTTGTCGGCGTATCGGCGGATCGCGTCCTTGTCCTTCTGCATACGGGCCTCGACCCAGGCGACCTGATCCGGGCTCAAATCGCCCTTGGTCATTTTTTTCGGGCTTGTGTTCTCCCGAGGAAGCTCGGTCAACTCCGGCACATTCAGCCTTTTGGCGACAACCTCAAGGCCTTCCTGCAGCTTGTCGAAAGAAATGAGAAAGTTCGTTACGAGGCGCCCATCGACGCTGGTGAACCGCGTGATCTGCGGACGGAGCTGATCCGCGTTTTTCGGCACCCACTTCGCAATGAAGTCCGCAAAATTCATTCCACCGGTATAAAGTTTTTGGCTGCCCCTGAAGTGCTCCTTGTGGTGCGAGTTGAAAATGCTGACGGCGTAATCCACGGGATCGCGAATCACGCCAAACACAAACAATTCGTTTATGTCCATGCGGTTGAGCAGCCATTTGAAGTGCTCCGCGAAGTCCATGTAGGAAAGGTGTTTCCCGTTCTGCGACTGGAGCAAACGGAGATCCGCATGCGGCGCCAGAACCTTCTCTATCGAACTGGAGGCAGTCTTCAGGTTGGCGATGAACAGGAATTTTTTGCTCAGGCTGAAAAGCATAGCTTCAAGCTTCTCCCTCTGGAGAATCCTCATTGGATCGAGACCGGCTCTGCATCTTTGCCTTCTGCTTCCTAACCCGTTCCTTTAGTTTCGAGACTTCCGCATGCTTTTGATTCCAAAGCCACGCGGTTATTTCGATCGCACGGTCTACGGTCAATCCAGCGTCAGACACCCGTGCCCGGCCGTCAGAACGCGTCCCGAACAACGGATCTCCCGGACCGGGGAGCGCTCCGCCGAAGTACTCTTCCGCCACTTTCCGATTGGATTCCTGAAACAATTGCATGAACCGATCAAGTTCGGCTTCGGGCAAGGTCAGCAGCGGGCCTTCAGAGATTTGAGAGAGAAGCGGTCCCAGAGGCGTATGTGCCCGGTTGATTTTCCTGTCGATGAACCGTGGTACGTGCTGGTTCAATAATCTCAAGAATTCCAGCGTCTGGGCGTCCAGGCTTTCATTTGACGGGGGCGGCCGCTCGAAGGGTAAGGCATCGGCTATGCCCACAATTGCCAAGAAGTCAGCTATGATATCTTCATCTTTGAGCGATGATCGTTCGAATTTCCTGCAAATCATTCGTTCGCGGCCGAAAACGTTGGCCCATCGGCGTAGCAGATCCCAATGATCATAGTGGCGAAGCGCGTCGGGCATGTCGGGAGGCAGCAATGGTTTTTTGCCCCCGCCCTTGATTGCTGTCGAATAATTGCTGACCAGAAAATCGTCTTGGCGCCGCACATAGACAACAACAAAAATGGGATCGAAGAATTTCGCGAGCGTCTCTCGCAGCCATCGCACCTCCTCTTTGCTCCGAAGCCTGGATGAGCAGTGCTCGCTCGATATGATCGCCGTTGTATAGGGCAGAGCGCGCACTTCGCCGGCGAGATTACGGACAAGTTCCTCGCGAAACTGCCTTACATCCTCTTCGGTGTGAAGTTCGCGGATCCAGCGCAGCGAATTGGACTTGCGTTCATTCTGGGCCGCAATAGCAAGCCCGATGTGGTTCTGATCGCCCGGAGCAACCGGATACAGGATATTGCTCTTGCGCAGGACATCGCGATTAGCCTGCAAGAAATGCTGTATCGAGGTTGTGCCTGTCTTTTCTGTACCGATGTGCAAATACAGCTTCATCAGAATCACCCGCATTGGGACCATGCGGTCCAGCGCTCTGAAACCCAGAGTTCAGCGCCCGGGAAAATGCTGGTGAACGAGTGCGGCTACGCCAACATAAAAGCCACGGCTAGGCGCAAACGAAGGTCAGGAATCGCCGCCCGCGCCCTTATTCTTTCCCTTTTTTCGTCGCGCCTTTGCTTCGTCCATCTTTGCTGCTTTCAAATCTTTCCTTTTCGCAGCCGCCTCAAGGTAGCGAACTTCCGCTTCTGCCTCGCGCGCGTGCAACTCAGCTATATGAACCCGCCGTTCAATGGCTTCTATGTCAAGCTGCTGCGTCTTCCGCTCAAATTTTATGCCGCGCTTCTCGCCTTCGCCCGAGCCCTCGTCCATTATCCTATCCCTTGTTCGCGCCAGCCAATCGTTGATTTTCCGCCTTCTTCCATGGTCCCGCGCAGAGGTCAAGCGGCCTAGTTCCGGGGCGGGAAAGAGGGTGGTAGCGATTCGCTTGCGTGCCTCTTCGCCGCCGATTACATACCCAGCCCGCTATGTCGGAGCGGGATTTCTCGCAAGCCGGGTAGGGAGGCAAACCGTGCGATGATGGCGGCACCTGCCGCTTTCTTTGGTTGCGAGTTCCAGCCCCTTTCTCAATGGTGAGGGTATATGGTGAGTGAGTCGTCACAAACTTCTGGTCCAGATTTCATTTGCGTCGGTATGGCGAAGGCCGGAACTCAATGGCTCTACGATCAGGTGAAAGCGCATCCAGCTTTCTGGTTACCGCCTGTGAAGGGCATGCATTACCTCGGGGGCGGCGATGCACCAGGGATGGCGGGCGTCCGTAAAAGCCTCGCTCGCGCCGCTCGCCAATCCAAGAAGCCAGATGCTGAGGATCGGGATTATGCTTTCCTGATAGAGGCGAACGCCATGCGCAAGGCTCCGCGCGACCTGACACGCTACGCTAGCTTATTTCGCTACAAGGGCGATCAGTTATCGGGAGACGTTTGCGCGACATATGCAGGCCTTACGTCAGATGAGATTGCGGACGTCGCGAAGTATTTGCCGTCGGTCAAGATACTGCTTCTTGTCCGAGATCCGGTTTCGCGGGCATGGTCGCGGATTTGCATGGATTACCGACAGGGCGGCTTCGATCCCGATCTTCTTGAAGATGAGGCAGCATTCCGCGAGTTCCTCACCACGACGAGTTGGCTTTCCACGGAACGGTCTTGCCCGACTTCCATCGTACAGCGCTGGGCAACTTCAGCCCCCACGGTGCAATTCCGCACCTTTCTGTTGGATGATATTTCAAGAAACGCGAACGAAGCCCGTGCAGAAATCTTGAGATATCTCGGTGCAGATCCGGAAGGTGGCGTACTAGCTCCCAGCTACAATCGCAAAGCGGGAAACGAGAAACTGGAGCTAACGGACTCGGTTAAAGGGATTCTTGTGGAGCACTTTGCGGACGAACTTCGCGCTTCTGCACAGATGTTCGGGGGTGGTGCCCGTGAATGGCCCGTCCGTTATGGAGTAGCTTGACCCCTTAAGCTTGCCGTTGTGGCACGGTGGATTGATCAGATCATCTGAAGGGCCTTGTCGATGCTAGAATTTGAGACTTTCGCATACCTGGACGTCCAAAAAACGGGGTCGACCTTTATCAGTTATTTTCTGCAAAAGTTCAGCAAAGAAAAAGAGGTAAGTTATCGTCAGCACCGTAACGCCGGTGATGCATACGATCCAGGCAAGTTCTACTTTATTTCCATACGGGATCCACTTGACCAATACCTATCCCTCTATTCATTTGGATGCGGAGGAGATGGCGCACTTCGAAAAAAGTTGCGCCGCAGAGGCTTGGACGACCTTTACGATTCAACGTGGAAGGGCTTTCGCCGATGGCTTAGATTCGCGCTGGCACCGGAGAATGCCGATGTCTTCTCTGCGGAATACGGGGAAGGAAAAAATCTCTCCGATCTGATCGGCTTCCAGACTTATCGTTTCCTCGAACTTGCATTCTCAAATCCGATAGAAGTACTTGGCTCATGTCATACCCGGGACGACATACGAGAGGCATATCGCCAGCACAATATTTCGAAATACACGATTCGGAACGAAACGCTTAACGACAATCTTGGGGAGCTGCTAAGCAGGCACCTTAGGAATTCCATAACCGATCTCGACGAAGCTCGGGAATTCTTATCCGCCGGTCACCGCCTGAACACATCGGATCGCTTCGACAAGTTTCAGCACGACTCTTCGTTGCCACCCAAACTCGAGCAAAGCCTTCACGAGAGAGAGTGGCTTCTGCACGAACTGTTCGGATATTGACGGCAGCTGCCTGCAAAATACGTGGCGGTTGAACTTCCCCCTCGGGGACCAATCAGGTGTGCAGGAAAAAATCCGGCTTGACGGGCGCCTGACGGCTGAGGCGTCGATAATCGCCAGTTGCCAGCGCTTCCGCCATTCCTACCCGTGCCAATACATCGTCCTTCTTACAGGCATAGAACCAGCGAATGCCAGGACCCACAATCCGGGAATCCATGCCCTGTGTCAGCAGGGACAAATCGGCCGCGCCATCGCTGCCGATTGTTATCGTAATCAGCCTATCTGCTTCTGCCGAAGGCTCGAGTTCAAGAACCCCCACATGGTCCTGCTCCGAACGGAGCTCTGTCTGCAAGAGCCGTGCGCCCTCGCAACGTAGCGTGCAGATACATTCTTTGCCCGGCAATCCCCGTACGCCGACATAAATCAGCAGTCCCGACTGGGCAACGTCCTTGAGCTGAAAGGTAAGCGTTGCCGTTCGGTTGCCCCGCGTCCAGCAACCCCAATCTTCAGTTGGCCACCACGCGGAGCCGCCGCGGTAGATTTCGCCGCTTTCCAAGCCCTTCCACAGTATGGCGTCGGTACCGCGCCCGAGAGAATGCAGAACACCGGTATCGGCAACTGCCGCTACCGCTGCATCGGAAATGTCGTCATTCCCGGCAGACCAGGATCGAAGCTGCGACACGATCTGATCGGCAATCTGCCGCCAGCTGCGCGAGCGGAACTCCGTCGCGATCCTCAGCTCACGGGCCTGCCGGTATTCCGGATCGGTCATGAGCCGTTCAATTTTCGTGAGCATCTCGTTTTCCGAGCCAATATCGAAATACTCGGCGAAATCCCCGCCAGCCTCAGGCAAGGAGGATACCTTGGCTATGACGGGAATCTTGCCGTAGCAGAGTGCCTCGGTAACTGGCAGGCCCCAACCCTCGTAGAAGGTCGGATAAAGCGTGCAGAGGCAATTCTTATACAGCGCAGCGAGCTCCGGGTCCGAGATGTTCTGTAACATCACGACATGGCTACTCAGAATCTCACTTGCACGAAGCATGTGATAGACGTTGTCATTCAACCAACCATCCTTGCCAACACAAACCAGTTTCGGCACGTTGCGGATGCCGTATTTCTTGATAAGGCGCAGCCAAACCGCGAAGGCCGCCGCATGATTTTTCCGTGCTTCGACCGTAGCGACGCACAGAACGTAATTGCCCTTCTTCAACTCGTGCGTCTCAAGGAAATACGGCGTATCTTCTTGCGGGTACGCGGAGAATAACGCTTCTACAGAGTGCCGGAAATCTGCGTTTAACGGCACCGCCGTGACTTCGCCCAGCTTACGTTCCAGCTTTGCCGCGACCATTTCCAAATCCGCTTTGGTCGCATGCGAGTTCACAAAAAAGAACTTGGCATGTTGGAAAACGCCGACGATCCAGGAAATGAAGTCGCGCCTCAAATCGGCTGCGCAATATTCCGGTGTAACGATCGGGATGAGATCGTGGATGAATGGTACGTATCGAATCCGACATACGCTCTGCGCGATGCGGAGATTAAGAAAATAATTTCGCTGCCACCATGAGGTGCCGAGATCGAGCAGGATGCTTCCCTGCGGAAACTGAAACGCAGGTCCGCCCGTCTGGAGGCGCTCTAACGCAGCGAGAAGCTGCCTCCACTCGTCGTTAGCCGCATCGCCGCTGCCCACTGCGCTGTGGCAGAAATGCTCGAACAGACTTGCAGGGATTTCAACCCAGCAGCCACGATCCTGCGCAAAGCAAACAATCGAGTATGCGAGACCAACTGGCTCTTCTTCACCGATCGCTTTGATCACTTCCATCTGCACACGCTGAATCCCAGTGGGCAAGCGCGAGTTCTGGAAATACGTCATCAAATCGCTGACTTCAAAAACGACGAAAAGTGCGTCGCTCGCGGCCGCTCGCTTGTGGTTTCGAGAGCCCGGGTACGGCATCAGATTCAAGCCCCGCTGGGTTGGCTTTACCGAACGCTTTCGCAGTGCCTCGATTTCGCTGTGGGCATCCCTCAATTTGGGATCGAGAGCCACGGCATGGCCGTAACATTCCGCAGCTTCCGAAAGTTTTCCAACGATTTTCATGAGGTGGCCCAGTTGCAGATATGCATCCGCATCGTCGGACCTGAGTTGAACCGCCTTGCGGTAGGCTTCTTCTGCCGCGCTATTGTCTCCCAGTTCCTTGGCCGCATGGCCTAGCTGAATCCAGATCGGTTCCAGATTCGGATCGGTCCGTAGCACCTCTCCGTAGTATTTTCGGGCAGTTACCCAATCGCCGGTATCGCGAGCAGCATCTGCCTTGGCGCGTAATTCCACCGTCAAACGCTTTTCCAATACCGTCTTTTCATTGCTGGCGTCGGTCAGACTGGGGTCAAGCGCGACCGCCCGCTCATAAAATTCAATAGCTGTCGGAAGGCGACCCTGTACCTTCATCAGATGGCCAAGCTGCAGGTTAGCATCGGCGTCCTGTGGATTGACGTGCAGAGCTTGGCTATAAGCTGCTTCTGCTGCGGCGTGGTCTCCGAGCTCCTTTGCTGCATGCCCCAACTGAATCCAAATCGGGCCGCGAGAGGGCGCGAGGCGCAATGCCTCTTCGTAATGGAGTCGGGCCGTTGTCCAGTCGCGCAAATCCCGGGCGAGATCGCCTTTTGCGATCAGCTCCTCGGCAGGAACTTGGCTGCCGCCCACGACACCCGCATTGCTCGAAATAGCTGTCTGTGCACCCATGATCGCCACAAGCCCTGTTGAAGAGAATTGATGAGGGCAGCGGATACAGGATTTCGTGGCACCTGTGAAGTCGATCCGGCCGTGAGGTGCGCTAACTGTCGCCAGGCCAGGCGGGATTAGCCGACTTTTTTCCGGATCGAAGACGGCGAGTCTGAATATCCGAATGCCAGACAATATTCCCGCAGGCGTTTCAAGACTGCGCGCTGCTGCGCGACGGACAGGATCTCACCGTATTTGCCAGTCCGGCCGTCTCCCACGTGGCCGGGATGCCATTGCGTTACTGGGTCGAAGCTGTTCGGATCCTGTTTTCTACCGAAAATGCCTTTTCGCCCGAGCGCCTCGATCTTTTGGATCACCTTCCCCGGCGTGAGGTTCAGACGTATCTTGTCAAGCATATTCCATTCCGTCGCCACCTTAAGATGCGTTACAAGCCTATTGAGAGTGGTGCGCCGCGCAGTGAAGTTGCTTTCATAACGCAGCAACAGATGGCGACCGGACTTTGCCAGGATCAAAAGCGCCGCGGCGCCCGCCGAGACTTCGTCCAGGCAGACATCGAATTTGTGGTCGAACCGCTGCATGAGCGAGGCGATCGCATCGCGGGGCTCCCGCACCGTGATGAACACTGTGCCGCCGGTAAAGCGGACAAGAAACTGAAGCGCGGGCGATGGAATGTGCGTCTTGACGATGAGGCAGTCGCCTTGTCTGACACCCAAGGGAAACCCCTTCACGTCCTCCGCATAAAAGGGCCTAATTCGCCGGCGCTCGCCAGAAGCGCGGGCGGACGCCTGCATCAGCTGAATCACTGCATTGTAAAGCCAGGTCGAGCCGCTGCTCTTCAGCCCGGCACACAATACGATCTGCCCGTCTGCTTTCACCGATGAATCATCCAGGAGACAACACGTCCGATGGATGTGGTATAGGTCAGGACATGACGGGCAAACCAGTGGCTCCACGAGACAGTTGGAACGAAACGCGGGCACAGAAAATCATCGCCGCACACCTAGCCGTGCCGGGAGGACTGTTGCCAGCATTGCATGCGCTTCAGGCGGACTTCGGCTGGATACCGAAGCCGGCGATTGCGCTGCTGGCGCATCAATTCAATCTGAGCCGGGCCGAGGTGTTCGGCACCGTGAGCTTCTATCACGATTTCCGGCTGGAAGGGCCCGCGGGCAGGCACGTGCTGAAATTGTGCCGTGCGGAAGCGTGCCAGTCGGTCGGCGGTGAAAAGCTGGCGGCAGCCATGAAGCAGCATCTGAAGCTCAACTGGAACGAGACGAGCGCGGACGGTGCATGGACTCTGGAGCCGGTGTTCTGTCTCGGCTTGTGTGCCTCCGGTCCGTCGGCAATGATCGATGGCGAACCGATTGCGCGGCTGGACTCGGACAAGCTTACGGCCATTCTGGCTGAGGTGGGGCGGTGATGCGCGCGCGCGTTTCCCACGATGCGGCGTCGATCGCGGTTGGTGGGTTGGCGGTGGCGCGTGCGCTGCGCGAAGCGGATGTGCAGGTGCTGCGCGTGGGTTCGCGCGGACTGTTCTGGCTCGAGCCATTGATCGAAATCGAAACGCCCAGCGGCTGGCAGGCGTTTGGGCCAGTTACAGCGACGGGTGTTCCATCAATTTTGGAAGCGGTGAACGGTGGCGCGTCGCATCCGCTCGCGTTCGGAGACATCGAAGAGCATCCCTTCCTGAAGCGGCAGACGCGGCTCACCTTCGCGCGCTGCGGCATCATCGATCCCGCGTCGCTAGATGAATACGCCCTCAGCGGCGGACTCGAAGGCCTCAAGCGTGCCATCGAGATTGGACCGGAGAAAATTCGCGAGGAGATCGCCGCCTCCGGCTTGCGCGGGCGCGGCGGCGCCGGTTTTCCGGCCGGGATCAAATGGAACAGTGCCGCGCTTGCGAGCGGTACTCAGAAGTACGTCGTCTGCAACGCCGATGAAGGCGACTCCGGCACCTACGCCGACCGCATGCTCATGGAAGGCGATCCGTTCCTGCTGATCGAAGGCATGATCACCGCCGGCATCGCCATCGGCGCAACCTATGGCTACGTCTACATCCGCTCCGAATATCCGCACGCCCTTGCCGCCATGCGCCGCGCGGTGGACGTCGGCCGCGAGCACGGGCTGCTCGGCGACTCCGTTCTCGGCTCGCGCTATGCCTTCGATCTCGCAATCCGCGAAGGTGCGGGCTCGTATGTCTGCGGCGAGGAAACCGCGCTGCTCGACAGCCTCGAAGGCAAACGCGGCCAGGTACGCGCCAAGCCCCCTCTGCCGGTGCATGTCGGGCTGTTCGGAAAACCCACCATCATCAATAACGTGCTGACCTTTGCCGCGGCGCCTACCATTCTCGCCAAAAGCGGCGCCTTCTATCAGAACTTCGGCATGGGGCGCTCGCGGGGTACCATGCCCATCCAACTGGCCGGCGACATCAAATATGGCGGGCTGTTCGAGACGGCCTTCGGCCCAACCTTGGGCGAATTGGTGAACGACATCGGCGGCGGGACGCGTTCAGGCCGGCCGATTCGGGCCGTACAAGTTGGCGGGCCGCTGGGCGCGTATTTCCCCGCCACCCTGTTCGACACGCCCTTCGATTACGAGGCGTTCACGGCCAGGGACGGCCTGATCGGCCATGGCGGCATCGTCGTGTTCAATGATACGGTAGACATGGCACATCAGGCGCGCTTCGCCATGGAGTTTTGCGCGTTAGAATCTTGTGGCAAGTGCACACCGTGCCGGATCGGCTCGGTTCGTGGCATGGAAGTGATTGACCGTCTGCTGGCTGAGCCGGACAGCGGTGCTCAGGTAGCGTTGCTGAAGGATTTGTGTGACGTGATGAAGTCCGGTTCCCTGTGCGCTCTGGGAGGCTTCGTGCCATACCCCGTGATGAGCGCGCTGCAACACTTCCCGGAGGATTTTCACTCCAGATGCTAGTGCAGGAAACCGATTATGGCACGCCGCCTGCGAAGTCCGAAAAGCAGGTGACGCTCACCATCGACGGCAGGCCGGTGGAAGTGCCGGAAGCTACCTCCATCATGCGCGCTGCCGCGACGGCCGGTGTGTCCGTGCCGAAACTGTGCGCGACGGATTCGTTAAACGCGTTCGGCTCCTGCCGCGTGTGCCTGGTGGAAATTGAAGGACGGCCGGGCACGCCGGCCTCCTGCACCACGCCGGTGGCCGAAGGCATGAATGTTCGCACGCAAAGCGAGCGCCTGATGAAGCTGCGCCGCGGCGTGGTCGAGCTGTACATGTCGGACCATCCGGCCGACTGCAATGGCGCGGCAGGGGAGTGCGAGCTGCACGGCATGGCGCAGACGCTCGGCTTGAGTGAAATTCGTTACGGCCGCGCTGGAGATAATCACCTCGACAACCAGACCGACGGCTCCAATCCGTATTTCCAGTACGATCCGGCGAAGTGCATTGTCTGCTTCCGCTGCGTGCGCGCCTGTGAAGAGGTGCAAGGCACGTTTGCGCTGACGGTGGATGGCCGCGGGTTCGGTTCCCGCGTGGCTGCCAGCGCGTCCGAGCCGTTCCTCGAATCGGAGTGCGTTTCGTGCGGCGCCTGCGTGCAGGCGTGCCCCACACCGGCGCTGATCGAGAAGTCCGTCCTCGAAATGGGAGAACCAGAACGCTCAACCGTCACCACCTGTGCCTATTGTGGCGTGGGCTGCGCCTTCAAAGCCGAAATGAAGGGCGACCAGGTTGTGCGCATGGTGCCGTGGAAGGACGGCAAGGCGAACCACGGCCATTCCTGCGTGAAGGGCCGCTTCGCCTGGGGCTATGCGAACCATCAAGACCGCATCCTGAACCCCATGATCCGCGCCAAAATCACCGATCCGTGGCGGGAAGTGAGCTGGGAGGAGGCATTCGCCCACACCGCTTCCGAATTCAAGCGCCTCCAGCAAACATACGGGCCGCGCGCCATCGGCGGCATCACCTCTTCCCGCTGCACCAATGAAGAAACCTACATCGTCCAGAAGCTGGTGCGGCATGTGTTCGGCAACAACAATATCGATACCTGCGCGCGCGTGTGCCACTCGCCAACCGGCTACGGACTCAAAACCACCTTGGGCACCTCGGCCGGCACCAACCATTTCGATTCCGTCGACTATTGCGACGTGATGGTGGTGATCGGCGCCAACCCGACCGACGGCCATCCCGTATTCGCCTCGCGCATGAAGAAGCGGCTGCGCGAAGGGGCCAAGCTTATCGTCATCGATCCGCGCCGCATCGATCTGGTGCGCACGCCGCATGTGGAAGCCGCGTACCATCTGCCCATCAAGCCCGGCACCAACGTGGCCGTGCTCACGGCGATGGCGCATGTGATTGTCACCGAAAGCCTGGTGAACGAAGCCTTCGCCGCCGAGCGCTGCGACACCGACACCTTCGCCGATTGGAAGGCATTCGTTGCCTATGCGTCGCGTTCGCCGGAAGCCGTGGAAAGATTCACCGGCGTGCCGGCGCAAGATTTGCGCGAAGCGGCGCGGCTGTACGCGCGCGGGCCCAACTCCGCGTTCTATTACGGTCTCGGTGTCACCGAGCACAGCCAGGGCACCACCGCGGTAATGGCGCTTGCCAATCTCGCCATGGCAACCGGAAACATCGGCCGCGAAGGCACCGGCGTGAACCCGCTGCGCGGGCAAAACAACGTCCAGGGCTCGTGCGACATGGGCTCCTTCCCGCACGAGCTTTCCGGCTACCGCCACATTTCCGATCCTGCGTTGCGCGCGTTGTTCGAAGCCGCCTGGGGTACGCCGCTCGATCCGGAGCCGGGCCTGCGCATTCCCAACATGCTCGATGCTGCGGTCCAGGGCCGCTTCAAGGGCCTTTATATCCAGGGCGAGGATATCCTGCAGTCCGATCCCAACACGCATCACGTCGCGGCAGGTCTCGCGGCGATGGAATGCGTGGTGGTGCACGACCTCTTCCTCAACGAGACGGCGGATTATGCGCATGTCTTCCTGCCCGGCTCCACGTTCCTCGAGAAGGACGGCACGTTCACCAACGCGGAACGCCGCATTCAGCTCGTGCGCAAAGTGATGGAGCCGAAGACGGGCTACGCCGACTGGGAAGTGACCTTGAAGATCGCCGAAGCGATGGGCATGCCGATGCCCTATACGCATCCCTCGCAGGTGATGGATGAGATCGCCGCACTGACGCCCACCTTCGCGGGCGTGAGCTTCGAGAAGCTGGACAAGCTCGGCTCGATCCAGTGGCCGTGCAACGAGGCGGCGCCGGAAGGCACGCCCGTGATGCACATGAACGGCTTCGTGCGTGGGAAGGGCAATTTCGTGCTGACCGAATACATTCCGACCGACGAGAAGATCGGTCCACGGTTCCCGCTTCTGCTGACCACGGGCCGCATTCTCACGCAATACAATGTCGGCGCGCAGACGCGGCGCACGGCCAACGTAGTCTGGCACAGCGAAGATCGCCTCGAGATTCATCCGCACGATGCGGAGGAGCGCGGCATTCGTGATGGCGACTGGGTGAAGCTGGCCAGCCGCGCCGGCGCCACCAGCTTGCGCGCGCTGGTGACGAACCGCGTGGCGCCTGGCGTTGTGTACACGACGTTCCATCATCCGGATACGCAGGCCAATGTGGTGACGACCGAGTATTCCGACTGGGCAACCAACTGCCCAGAATACAAGGTGACGGCCGTGCAGGTTTCGCCGTCCAATGGGCCGACCGAGTGGCAGCGCGAATATGCGCAGTTCAGCCGCGAGACGCGGAAGATCGCCGAGCCGGTCACTGCCGCGGAATGAGACCTGTCGTTCGCGTCCGCCGCCGCCTGGTTTCGCGTGAGTGCCATGCGGACGGCGAGCGCGCGATTCCCGAAGAGACGCCCGTGGCGTTCACCTACGACCGGCAGACTTATGCGGTAATGATGGCGAGCCCGGCCGATCTTGAGGATTTCGGTTACGGCTTCTCCTTTACCGAAGGCATCATAGCGACGGTCAGGGAGGTCACCGATCTCGATGTTGTCGAAATCGACAAGGGCATCGAATTGCGGATGACCTTGGCGGAGGATCGCAAAGGCAAACTGGAGAGCCGTGCACGACGCTTCGCTGGACCGACCGGATGCGGATTGTGCGGAATCGAGAGTCTAGAGGATGCGGTCGTACAACCGCCGTCTGTGGCATCAAGGCTAAAGGTGGATTCTGAGAGTGTGTTCCGGGCGATGACCGAGCTACGCCAACATCAGCCGGTGAACGCGGAGACCCGCGGCGTGCATGCGGCGGGCTTCTGGTCAACGAAGAAGAATGGCTTCGTCGCCGTGCGCGAGGATGTCGGCCGCCACAATGCCCTGGACAAACTTGCAGGCGCGTTGCTCCGCGCAGGCGCGGACCCAGCCGAGGGATTTCTCGCGCTCACCAGCCGCGTTTCCATCGAGCTGGTGCAGAAGACGGCCGTGCTCGGCTGTCCGATCCTAGTCGCCATTTCTGTACCGACCACGCTGGCGCTGAAGACCGCCGGCGCCGCGGGGTTGACGCTTGCGGCAATCGCGCGCGACGACAGTTTCGAAATCTTCACCCATCCGGAACGCATTGCAGTGAGCGCCCATGCAATCGCCTGACGAAAAGCTGGTCCACATGGCCAACCAGATCGCCGATTTCTTTCGGGCGCAGGGCGAGGCGAAGGCCATTCCCGCCATCGCCGACCACATCAACAAATTCTGGGATCCGGTCATGCGCGAAGACTTCCTGCGCATCGCGCAAGATCAGGCGGCAAATCTCCACAATCTCGTGCGCAAGGCCCTGCCCCTCATTCGCGTGCCGGCGAAGACCTGATCGTTACTGGACTCCGCGCGCCAACTCTTCGGCGCGAGCGAGATCGTCGCGTGTGTTGATGTTGAAGAAGGCGTGCGTCTCGGCCTCAAACACGCATGTCTTGGCTTCAAGTGCCTTCATCGCGCTTTGAATGCTTCGCAGATGGCCAACTTCAACGCCCTCACGCAGCCGCTCGACACACTTGAGCGGCCAAATCGCGCAGATGCCATGCTGCCGCTGCCCATCGTGCGCGAAAAACGGCGCGTCGTGGGCTTCCGTCATAAGCTGTGCTACCAAATCCAGTGGCAGGAACGGCGTGTCGCACGGAAACGTCGCGAGCCATTGGATACCCTCAAGCCCTTGGGCCCATTGGAGCCCGGCAATCACGCCAGCGAGTGGACCAATCTGACTGGGAAATTTATCAAAGAGAAGCGAATGGTTGGGATACCGGGACCGATAAGAGTCCACGCTCCCCTCGGGCACGTTCAACGCAAGTTGATTGACCTGCGGCTCCACGCGCGCGATCACCGCATCCAGCAAGGTGCTGCCGCGAAACGGCAACAGCGCCTTCTCGCCGCCGATCCGGCTGCCCTCGCCGCCCGCCAGAATCACTCCAGCAACGGCTTTCGCGGTCATGCCTGGTGTGCGCCCAGAAATTCAAGCACGGCCTGTTTGTAGACTTTGTCGCCCACCGTGAGCATGTGGTCGCGTTTATGCACCGTCATGGCACGTGCGTTGCCCAGCGCCGATGCAAGTGGTTGCGCCGGGCCGGAGACATCATCAGTTTCGCCGCACACCACCAGAGTGGGCGACCCAATTGCCGCGAGTTGAGTGCAATCAAGATTGAACCGTGGGGCGCGCATACAGGCGGCAAGCGCGATCCCGTCTTTGCCGGGCTGGGCGGCAAAATCCCGGAACATGCGCTGCACCGGCGACAGTTGCGTCACGTCATCGACCAGAATCGCCTCGGCAATCGCGTTGCGCCAGCTCTGGTCGCGCGTAAAATAGGTCTCGCCTACGCCGCCAGTCACCAGCGCCCGCACCCGCTCCGGATGCTCGTGCGCCAGCCGCAGCGCGATGGCACCGCCCATGGAATAACCCATCACGAAGACGTTCACGCACTCCGCCGCTGTCATAACGAGGGCTGCGTCTTCGGCCATTCGCTGTTCGGCATAGGCGGCTAGCTCGTGCGGCTTGTCGCTTTCACCGTGGCCGCGATTGTCAAGCGCGATCACCGAATAACCAGCCCCGGTCAAGGTGTCGTACCAGCCGGGTGCGCGCCAGTTCTGCACACGGTTCGAGCCGAAGCCATGCACCAGCAGCACGGGCGGCCCATCGCCAACTGTCTCCCAGGCGATGCGAACGCCGTCCGGCGCGGTCACGAATTCCGTCATGGTTTCGACATTCGCAAAGCACAGCCAGACTGTCTATGATGCCGGCTCCGCTGTTCGAGAACACACATGTCCCTGGAAGCGCTGAAGAAGGATGTTGCGTCCGCCGTGGACGCCATCGCCGAGGAATTGCTGTCGCTCAGCCACGCCATCCATCAGGAGCCCGAACTGGCGCTGAACGAATTCAAAGCGGCGGAGCGGCTAACGGCAGCAGTGGAAGCCCACGGTTTGCCAGTGCAGCGCGCGGCCTTTGGTTTGGAGACCGCCTACGTCTCCGAATTCGGCTCCAGCGGCGGCCCAGAAATCGCAATTCTGTCCGAATACGACGCCCTGCCCGGCGTTGGGCATGCCTGCGGCCACAACATCATCGCCACATCAGGCCTGGGCGCTGCGCTAGCGTTGGCGAAGCTTGGCGGAAAGCTGCCGGGGCAGGTGCGCTATCTGGGAACGCCGGCGGAAGAGCGCTTCGGGGGCAAGGAGATCATGGCGCGAGCGGGCGCTTTCGACCGCTTGGATGCGGCGATGATGATGCATCCTTCCAATCTCGATCTCGCCACCATGCCCTGCATCGCGATTTCAGAAGTGGAAGCGACCTACTACGGCCGCGCCGCACATGCCGCTGCCATGCCGTATCGTGGGCTCAACGCGCTGGATGCGGTGGTGACGGCCTACCAGACGATCGCACAGTTGCGGCAGCATATCCGCCAGAGCGAACGTATCCACGGCATCATTACCGATGGCGGGCTGGCGGCAAATATCGTCCCGGAGAAGGCCGCCTGCCGCTTCTACGTGCGCGCCGGCGACATTCACGAGTTGATGAAACTGAAAGCGCGCGTGCAGGCGTGCTTTGAAGCAGGGGCGCTCGCCACCGGTTGCAGGCTTGAGCTTCAGTGGGGCAACACGGATTACCTCGATCTCAAAACCAACTGGCCGATGGCGGGCGCCTTTGAGCGCAACGCGACGGAACTGGGCCGCGAATTCTTCCCGATAAAGGATATTCCGCCCGGCTTTGCCGGCTCGACCGATATGGGCAATGTGAGCCATCGCGTGGCCAGTATTCATCCCATGTTGGCGGTCGCGCCTGCTGGCGTGATCATACACAACGCCGAATTCGCCACCTGGGCGGCCTCCGAGAAAGGCGACATGGCCGTGATCGACGGTGCCAAAGCGCTGGCGCAGACGGCGCTCGATCTTATGTGCGACACCGCGTTGGCCGAGCGGGTCAAATCGGACTTCGCTGCCACGTCCGATCTCTCGCAGCGCGCGCTTGCGAAGCTTCAGGAACTCTCGCCGTCAGCACATTCACCTGTGCACGAGCACTCTCATGGCGGCTGCGGCTGCGCATGAGAGTGTGGCTGATTGTTGCGGCACTGAATGGATTCATTGCCGTGGCGGCGGGCGCATTCGGCGCGCACGCGTTGCAAAATCGGCTCGATGCGCACGCCCTGCAGGTGTTCGACACGGCCGCACGCTACCAGATGTATCATGCACTGGCGATGGGACTTGCCGCGTTCGCAATACGCGAGCAGGCGGCGGCGCCCGCACAAATTGCTGCGGTTTTGTTTCTCGCTGGCACCGTGCTGTTCTCCGGCTCACTCTATTTGCTCGCGCTAACGGGAACGCGGGCGCTCGCAATCGTGACGCCGTTCGGCGGCCTTGCCTTCCTGCTGGGCTGGCTCTCGCTCGCCTGGACAGGTTGGCGGCTTACCCGCTGAGGACGTCCTGAAACTCATGATTTCGCGGCCTAGAATCGGATTGTTCGTCACCTGCCTGGTGGACCTTGTACGGCCGCAGGTGGGCTTCGCGGCGGTGAAGCTGCTGGAGGATTCGGGCTGCGATGTCGAAGTTCCGGTGCAAACCTGCTGCGGACAGCCGGCGTGGAATTCCGGTGCCGATAAACACGCCGCCGATCTGGCGCGGCAGGTCATCGCGGCATTCGGGCCGTTCGATTATGTGGTTGCACCGTCCGGCTCCTGCGCCGGCATGATCCGCATGCATTATCCCGAACTGTTGGCGAACGATCCGCAATGGTTGCCGCGCGCCCGCGCCTTGGCGGCAAAAACGTATGAGCTGATCTCGTTTCTGGTGGACGTCCGTAGAATGAAAGGCGTGCAGGCGCAATGCGCGGCCAATATCTGTTACCACGATTCTTGCTCGTCCCTGCGCGAGATGCTCGTGCGCGATCAGCCGCGGGAGTTGCTTGCGTCGGTTGACCGTTTGTGCCTGAGCGAATTGAACGAGCCGAAGGTGTGCTGCGGCTTCGGCGGCTTGTTCTCGGTGAAGTATCCTGAGATTTCCGAGCGCATGGCCGATGACAAGATCGCGGATGCGCAAGGTACCGGCGCCGAATTGATGCTGGGGGGCGATCTCGGCTGTCTGCTGCATCTGAAGGGCCGCATGCAACGCCAGGGCGTGAACATGCGCGTGCGGCATGTGGCCGAAGTGCTGGCCGGTATGGCCGATGAACCGGCGCTGGGCGAGACATGACGCTCGATCCGCGTGCCTTTCGCGAAGCGGGACGGGCGGCGCTGCACGATCCTTCCCTGCGGATCGCGCTCGGGCGGCTGAAGACCCATTTCGCGCTGGGACGGGCGCGGGCGGTGGAGCGCTACGGTGAAACCGAGTGGGAGGCGTTGCGGGAGCAAGGCCGCGCCATCCGCGATTACGCCCTCGCCCATCTCGACACGCTGCTCGAACAGTTCGAGCGCAATGTGGTGGCACGCGGCGGGCAGGTGCATTGGGCGCGCGATGCCAAAGAAGCGCGCGAGATCGTGCTCCAGATTCTACGCGATACAAGCGCGAAATCGGTCATCAAAGGCAAGTCGATGGTGAGCGAGGAAATCGGGCTGAACCCTTTCCTCGAAGCGAACGGTATCGAACCCGTGGAAACCGATCTCGGCGAATACATCGTGCAGCTCCGGCACGAGCCGCCGAGCCACATCATCGCGCCGGCCTTTCATCTCAACAAAGAGGATGTGGCCAAAACCTTCCGGACGGCGCACGACGCGCTCGATTCTAATCGTCCCCTTGTGGAGCGCACGGAACTGGTGGCGGAAGCACGCCGCGTACTGCGAGCGCGTTTCGAGGCGGCCGATGCAGGGATTACTGGCGCCAACTTCCTCACCGCCGAAGAAGGCGCGGCGATCCTCGTCACCAATGAGGGTAACGGCGATCTTACCCGGCTGCTGCCGAAGACGCACATTGTCCTCACCGGGCTGGAAAAGATCGTCGCGAACCTGGAACACGCAGCAGTGCTGCTGCGGCTGCTGACCCGCTCGGCCACCGGACAGGATATTTCCAGCTACGTAACGATGATGCGCGGACCACGGGCGCCAGACGAAAACGAAGGCCCTGAGACCTTTCATGTCGTTCTGGTGGACAATGGCCGCACGGGCCTGCTCGGCACCAAAGCGGAAGAGGTGCTGCGTTGTATCCGCTGCGCCGCCTGTTTGAATCACTGCCCGATTTATGCGGCTGTGGGAGGCCACGCCTATGGCACGACATATACCGGCCCGATTGGCGCTGCGCTGAATCCCCAACTGTTGGGGGTAGCCTCGGCAAGCCATCACGCAAATGCCTCCACTTTCTGTGGACGTTGCTCCGAGGTGTGCCCGGTAAAAATCCCGCTGCCGAAGATCATGCGGTACTGGCGCGCGCGGGAATACGCCAACGGACTCGCTCCCAGAGCGGCGACGTTCGGTTTGGGCGTTTGGGCATTTCTTGCGAAGCGGCCGAAATTCTATCGGATCGCTTCAGCGACCGCCGCCCGCCTTCTCAAGCTTCTGTCGCGCAACGGCCGCGTGCACGCATTGCCGGTGATGCGAAACTGGTTCGCCGTGCGCGATTTTCCGGCGCCGCAGGGAAAGACCTTCCGTGAACTCTGGGCCGCGCGGAAATGAGCGCGCGCAACGACATTCTGTCCACTATTCGCGCTCAGCGAAGAAAAGCTGCGCCAGTCCCACTGCCCTATTCAGCGCCAACCATCGCAGATTCTGTTACTGCATTCGCAGAACGCGCGCAGCGGGCCAATGCTGAAGTACGAATCCTCAACAGCGAGGCCGACGTCCCAATGGCGATTGCCGATCTGCTACGCGCGCGTAACCTGTCCGCCATTGTCCACGTGCCGCCGAGTGCTTCAGCGCTGCCATGGGAATTGGCGCCGGGACTGACGCTGAAACGCAGCACACCTTCTGGAGACGATGCCGCGGTTGCGGTCGCGCCGTTTGGCATCGCAGAAACAGGCACCCTCGTCTATCTCTCCGGCGCGGACTCGCCGGCGTCGTGGCATTTTCGCGCCGGATTCGAAATCGCGGTGCTCCGCGCCGAAGATATTCTGCCGCACATGGAAGATGTGATTGGACGATTGAAGGCAAACGAATTCCCTTCAACCTTGAATTTTGTGACCGGCCCTTCACGCACGGGCGACATCGAACAGACTCTCGAACTTGGCGCCCATGGGCCAAAAGCGCTCGCGATACTGATCATTCGGGGCTGAGACTATTCCGCGTCCGGCTGGTTCTTTGGCGCGGCATTGGTGAACGCGGGAAGCTCGTACGCGGCTTTCTCGACACGCAGCAGTGTGGGATAGTCCGACAAATCCATGTTCAGTGCATGCGCGTTTGCCATCTGTGGAATCAGGCAGATGTCCGCCAGCGTGGGCCGGTCGCCGTGGCAGAAACGGCCCGTATACTCTGAACCTGACAGCATTGTTTCAATCGCCTCGAAGCCAAGCGTGATCCAGTGCACCTGCCATTCGAGGATTTCTTGGTCGCTATGTCCCAGCTCTTTGTGCAGATACTTCCGCATCCGCAAATTGTTGACGGGATGGATGTCGCACGCCACCGCACAGGCGAGTGCGCGAACACGCGCGCGCGCCAGCGGATCGCCAGGCAGCAGCGGCGGATCCGGGAATACCTCGTCCAGGTATTCGATGATGGCAAGCGATTGCTGCAGCGGATAGCCGTTGTGCACCAAGGTCGGCACAAGGTGCTGCGGGTTCAGGCGCCCATATTCCGGCGCGAATTGCTGTCCGCCATCCTTGAGCAGGTGAACGAAATTTTGCTCCGCATTCAATCCCTTCAGATTCAGCGCAATGCGCAGGCGAAATGCCGCCGAAGAGCGGAAATAGCCGTAGAGGACAAGATCATCCGCCATAATGCTGCACCGTTTGATCGATGGCGCCGAAGATCGAGCGGCCGTCCAGGTCGAGCATCTCGATCTTGACCCGATCGCCGAATTTCAGAAACGGGGTTTTCGGCGCGCCGTGCTCGATCGTTTCGAGCGAACGTCGCTCGGCGAGGCAGGCTGAACCGCGCGTGCCGTCCTTATTGGATACCGTTCCCGAGCCAATGATCGATCCTGCGCACAGCGCACGCGTTTTGGCGGCATGCGCGATCAGCTGCGGGAATGAGAATGTCATGTCCTCGCCGGCGTTTGGTTCGCCGAAGCGCTCCTCGTTCAGCCAGACGTGCAGCGGGAAGTGTACCTTGCCGCCGCTCCAGGCTTGATCCAGTTCATCCGGCGTCACCGCCACCGGAGAGAACGAACTCGCAGGTTTCGATTGAAAGAAGCCGAAACCTTTGGCGAGCTCCGCCGGGATCAGATTGCGCAAGGAGACATCGTTCACCAGCATGAGCAGCTTGATGTGCTTTTCTGCGTGCGCCGCATCGGCACCCATCGGGACATCATCGGTGATGACGGCGACCTCGCCCTCGAAATCTATCCCCCACGCCTCTTCGGCCGCGACAACCGGATCGCAGGGTCCAATAAAGGAATCCGAAGCACCCTGATACATCAGCGGATCGGTCCAGAAGCTGGGCGGCATGTCGGCGCCGCGCGCCTTCCGCACCAGCTCGACATGCGTGACATAGGCCGATCCATCCGCCCACTGATAGGCGCGTGGCAGGGGCGCCGCGCACTCCCGTGGATTGAACGGATTCTCGCCGGCCACCTCACCTTCGTTCATGAGATCGTACACTCGCATGAGCCGCGGAGCGGCCTCCGCCCAATTGTCCAGCGCTGCCTGCAGCGTGTGCGCGATATGCGGCACGGGCACGCAGCGCGAAAGATCGCGGCTGACCACGACGAGCGTGCCGTCGCGGCCCTGCTTCAGCGACGCCAGTTTCATTTGAGTTTCCAGCTGTCGGCGTAGCCACGGTCTTCGGAACCCTGCGCGGCTTCGCTGATGTCGAGCGGATCGCGCGCATCCACCATCACGGCCACTTCGTCTGTTATCGTTTTGGTCGCCTTTGCGCCCGCCGCGAACGCTTTCGGGTGAGGGCCGTGCGTGAAGCCGTTGGGATGCCACGTCATCATGCCCGGTTTGATGTTGTCGCGACTGAAGAATTCTCCGGCGTGATAGAAGATCACCTCGTCGTAATCGTCGTTCGAATGATAGAACGGGACCTTCAGCGCGCCGGGATCGCTCTCGATCGGCCGCGGCACAAAAGTGCAAACAATAAAACGCTCCGCCACGAACGTGGTATGGACAGACGGCGGGATGTGGTAGCGGTGGCTCATCACCGGGCGGATATCGCGCCAGTTGATTTTCACGGCGGACAGATTGCCCTTCCAGCCCACTGCATCCAGTGGATTGTAGGGATAGGTGATGGTGGTGAAGGCATCGCGCCGCTTCACCCGCACGCGCCATTCGCGATCATCCTGCTGTGCGCGAAATTTGTCGTCGAGCTGTGGCGTCGTGAGTGCTGCTGGATCGAAAATAGCGTGCGGACCGAGAATGCCTTTCTCCGGCAGCCGGAAACTGCCGTTTGTCGCTTCGATCACCAGGGTTGTTGTGGGTTCCGACGGCTCGATCCGCCACATCGTTCCGCGCGGCAGCAGAAGGTAATCGCCCTCGCTGTAGGCGAGATGCCCGAAATCGCAAAAGAGATCGCCAGCCCCCGCATGCACGAACAGCAATGTGTCGCCATCCGAGTTGCGCAGCAGGTGGTGCATGGCCTCGGCGCAGCGCCAGATCGCCATCTTGCAGCTGGCATTCGACAGCAGCGGCACCGGGCTGAACGGATCGTCGGCTGCCCTTGCCGCCATCACCGCGTCGAGCGCGCGGGGGCGAAGCGGACCTTCGAACGACGTCCAGCCGGTGGGCGGATGCTTGTGATAAATGTGCGTGGCCGGGCCAAAGAACCCATCGCGGCCGATTTCGCGTTCGTACGTGCCTGCCGGCAAATCAGCATGCGCCTGGCGAGAGGTTTCGCCCTGTACACGCGGAAATTCGATCCAGTTCTTGCTCATGCCGGACGATCCTCGAGCACGCCGCGCCGGATCTGGTCCAGCTCGATGGATTCGAACAATGCGCGGAAATTGCCCTCGCCAAAGCCTTCGTTGCCCTTGCGCTGGATGATTTCGAAGAAGATCGGCCCAATGGCATTCTGCGTGAAAATCTGGAGGAGCAGGCCCTGCCCTTCAGTCGGCGCGCCATCCATCAGAATCCGCTGACGCTTGAGCCGGTCAACATCTTCGCCGTGCCCTCTGATGCGGTTGTCGACCCGCTCGTAGTAAGTTTCCGGCGTATCCTGGAACGGCACCGACTGTGCTTTCAGCGCGTCCACAGTCTCGTAAATGTTGTCTGTGCCCAGCGCGATATGCTGGATGCCCTCGCCCTTGTAGACGTGCAGATATTCTTCGATCTGCGATTTGTCATCGGAGCTCTCGTTGATGGGAATGCGGATGTTGCCGTCGGGGCTCGTCATGGCGCGCGACTTCAGCCCGGTGAGTTTGCCTTCAATGTCGAAGTAGCGAACTTCGCGGAAGTTGAAGAGCCGCTCGTAGAACCCGGCCCACTGATCCAGATTGCCGCGAAACACATTGTGGGTGACGTGATCGACATAGGTGAGGCCAGCGCCTTCGTGCTCGAAACCCTTGTCCGGCTCGTTGGGCAAGAAATCGACATCGTAGATCGAGCGATCGCCGTAGCGATCCACCAGATAGATCACGCTGCCGCCAATGCCCTCGATCGCCGGGATGTTCAGTTCCATCGGCCCGACCTGATTGGCGAAGGGTTTCGCGCCCGCCGCGATCAATTTCCTGTAAGCCGCCGGAGCATCCTTCACCCGAAAGGCCATAGCGCACGCGCTGGGCCCGTGCGCTTGGGCAAAACGGGCGCCGTGGCTGTCCGGCTCGGCATTAACGATGAAATTGATTTCACCCTGCCGGTATAGCGTCACCGCCTTGGAGCGATGCCGGCCGACGGCGCGAAAGCCCATCTGCTCAAAGAAGGCGTGCAGCTGAGATACATCTGGCGCGGTATATTCAACGAATTCAAAACCATTCGTGCCGATGGGATTGTCCCAAAGCTGCACCATATCCGTCTCCGAAAGGTATACGGCATAGTTTCCCCGGAAAGCGCGGCAGCTTCAAGCTATTGTATTGCGCCATAGCGCGCCGCATTTCTGCTAGGCGTGCCGCACAACTGCCCCAAAACAGAACGAGGATAAGTGCAGGTGGCCCGATCGCGTGTGGGGCAAGTCAGCGGTTGCAAGTGGCCCGCTTTTCTGCGTGTCATTGCGAGGCCGGAGGGCGCAATGCCAGGTGCGTACACAGCTGAGGAGGAGGACGGCGCCTCGCGTCCTCGCTCGCCCTTGCTCCTTCGCCTCGAGGCGGTGTTGGCGAAACAGCGGACCAAATGGGAATGTCTTGCGTGGCTCGCGGGTGCCTTGGGCGCCGCGACATTGCTGCGCGCGGCGGCGGGCCTGATCACGACCGGCTTTCCTTTCGCTTTCTATTTTCCCGCCGTGAGTGTGATAGCCGTGTTCACCGGCTGGCGATGCGGCATGATCGCCGTATTTGCCAGTGCGGCGATTGCCTGGTTCCTCTTCGTGCCGCCGGTTTACACGCTGCATCCGCCCACGCCACAGCAGGGCCTGATCCTCCTTGTCTGGCTCGTCATCGCCAGCGCGCAGGTGTTTATCGCGGCGTTCCTGCGCTCAGCCTTGCAGCGTGCGCTGTGGAGCGAAACGCGCTACCGCACGCTGCTGGATGAGCAGAAGCAGGTAACGGGCCACCGCGAGATTCAGATTGGCGAACTGCGGCACCGCCTGAAGAACCTTCTGACTGTCATCGAAGCGTTGGCGAAAAGCTCCAAAGATCGTCACGCCACCCCTGAGGTGCAAACCTTCTTGTCGCGATTCCTTGGCCGGCTGCATGCGCTGGGAGCCGCCGCCGATCTCGTGCTCGCCGGCGGCCGGCAGGTCTCTATCGAATGCGGCACTCTGGTGCGCGCAACGCTTGCGCCTTTCATGGAAGAGCCGTCCCGCTTCGATTTCTCCGGGCCGGAGCTGTATCTTTCAGAGGAGACCGGCGGGACCTTGGGCCTTGCCTTCCATGAGCTGGCGACAAACGCGCTGAAGTATGGCGCGCTTACGCGGGACACTGGCCGGGTATCCATCGACTGGGCGGCGGCGCGTTTCGACGCCCAAACGGAACGCGTCGAAATCGTCTGGCGGGAGCGCGGCGGGCCGCCGCCCACGCCGCCGGAGAAGGAAGGGTTCGGCACCCGTCTCATTCGTTCGGTCGCGGCGCGGGAGCGCGAGGGCGAGGTGCAGATCAGTTACGATCCCGCGGGCTTTTCCTGCTGCATCGCGTTTCTGCGGCCCGTACCGTCGTTCCAGCCGGAGCCCGTGGCGGCGAAAGCGGCAACGCAGAGCATGGCTTCTTTGGCTCCCGCGGCGGAAATATTGGTGGTGGACGCAGTCCAGTGAGAGGCCTGTCTCCAGCAATAACAGGGAAAAATATATAGAGAAGATTCGATTTTCTGCAGGAAAAATAGGGGCCGGGTTGCAGGGAACCCACGTTCTACGGGGCCTTCAACGCATTTGGCCATTCAAAGATAACAGGGAACATGGTTGCCTTCGCAGGGACACCAACCATCGAAAACAGGGAAAAACCAATTTGCGAATCGTGCGGCCTCTCGATGGAGTGGTGGCATTGCCAGCTCAACTTGAAAGTCCTTTGCTTAGAATGAAAAAGGGCTGGGTAGATTCAAAGGCGACATATGACGAAGACGCTGTCTGACGAGCAACCGGCGCGGAAACTTCCACCCGTGCGCCTCATGATTAGATCAGCCAGCGTACCCGACAGGCGCGCCGGTAGTATCTCAGGGGATTGTCACGGGATTCGCGTCAGCCTCGATCAGAATCCGCTCGGCAATTTTCTCGCTCATTTTTTTCGGCGTCAGACTGCTTTAGATATAAACCGGGATCGAATTCTTCGGGAGACACGGTGATCTCGTCTGTAACGCCAGAGTCAATATAGCTATCGGTAATCGCAAAGCCTGCAAGAAGTTGCTTGTCGGTGAGAGGATACCAGAAGCCTAGCTCGTGAGAATAGGCTGCAATAGCGAATCGGGACAGTTCCGCGTTGTCATATAAGTCGATCTCATAATCTTCACTCAATATTCCGTTCGAGTATTTCTTATAGCCGTCGATATAAGGAGCGCGACTATTCGTTCCCCGATACTTATCGACGATTTCCCCAACGGTGACCTTTTCCTTCTTGCCGTTGAAATAAATCTTTCGGATGAGAAACCCCCATGCAGCTACCCCTTGCTCCGGAGTTTCATATATAGCGGTTATATTGCCATCAGGACCGGGAAGGGTCGTTCCCACATATCCCTTCATGCTGTCCCGCTGCCATTTGGAGATATTTATGGCGCCGGGATTGTTTGTTCGAAGAGCTCTTCGCGTAAGCGCGTTCGATGCACTGAAGTCGGCGTCCGGTTGACCGCTAAAGAAGTTACCGGTTTCGATCAGACTTCTGAAATTGAACTCATCGCTTTGAGGATATTTCGCATCATCGCGAAATGGCGGTTCCAGCCGACGCATAATGTGCGTGTCCCAGAATGGCAGCCCCATTGCTTGGCCGGTCTCAGTACCGACAATGCCGTCGGTCTTCAATCCATGCATGATCTGAAAGGATTTCACGGCGATTGTCGTTCGTGCGCCAAACAATCCATCGACCATACAGGAATAAAGCTCCTTGTCCGTGAGCACGTGCTGAACGAGCGCCACTCTGCGATCGGGAATGTGGCTTTCGGTTTGTCGAAATAGGGGAGGTTGGGCTGCGCCTGCAGCGAGGGCAACGTGAACCAGGTACAGCGCGGAGAAAGCGCATGAAACTGCCGAGAGCATGTATTTGCGCAATATCCTTGACGTGCACCCCATATTGCCCTCGTTCATAGGGAGAGTCTGTTCGGGTTATGCCCCTCAGGTGGGCGAGCTGCAAACTCGGTTGGTGTGAGCCCTCCGGGGCTCGTGCGTGGTCGTCTGGTATTGTAGTCGATCTTCCATGCTTCGATGATCTCGCGCGCGTGGCCGAGATTGCTGAACAGATGTTCGTTGACACATTCGTCGCGCAGCCGCCCGTTGAAGGACTCGATGAAGCCGTTCTGGGTGGGCTTGCCGGGTGCGATGTAGTGCCATTCGTCTACCTTCCGCTCAACTGGGCCGAGCAGAAAGCAGTTTTGGGATTGCCGGCAAAGTTCTAGCCGTTGCGCAAGTGTCCTTTCGGCGGCGCGACAGAGTCTCCAAGGTATTCGACTTCGTGCGACCGGGACAGTTCTCGAAACAGGCTCAAGGACTTGGAATCGAGCTTGTCTCTTGCCAAATGCGAACCGGCCTCAGCAATGTCGACGTCAGGATTGCCGGAAATAAATTCCATTGGACGGAGACACCCTGGTCGCGGCGGTTGCCGGACGAACACGCTCAGTTACGTCTCGAAGAGAATTGTCCGCCGGCAGAAGCCGCGCGGATGGCTGCGATTTTCGGTCGGCTTGCGGAAAAATCGGGGTTAGTGGGGACACCGTATAATGAGTGGTGGGCGATGTAGGACTCGAACCTACGACCCGCTGATTAAGAGTTACCGGTTGTCATATAATAGGGGGTAACGGCAGATAACGCCACGTAGCACCAAAATTCACCAATAACCTTGTCCTGACAGTATCTTAGGCCAACACCCCATAACCGGGTATAACACCTGCTAACAGGGGTGCGGTGTATACCCGGTGTATACCCGGACCCCAGCGGGAGTGCTGCAATGGCTGACAAGGTTGTTCTTACAGACAGGTATTTGAAGGCGCTTAAACCAGCGCCGCAGGGCAAGCGCATCGTTACTTGGGACGCGGTACAACCGCACCTCGGCATCCGCGTGACGGACAACAGAAGCGCGCTGAAGGCAACATGGGTTGTGGTCAAGCGCATGGCTGGCGTTACCGCGCCCGTGGTGCATGTGCTGGGCAGCTACCCTGCCGTGCCGCTGGTGGACGCTCGCAAGCAAGCCCGCACTGTTCTGGGCCAGATCGTGGAGGGCGTGCACCCCACCCGCCACCGCGTAGCCCAGCGCGAAGCCGCCGTGCGCAAGGCCAAAGACAGCTTCGCCGCCGTAGCCGAAGATTTCATATCCAAATATGTCAGCAAGAAGCGCAGCGCCCGCGAAGCGACCCGTATCATCAACCTGTATCTTGTCCCCACTTTTGGGCACTTGCAGATGGCCGACGTTAAGCGCCGCCAGATAACCGAATTGCTGGATGACATAGAGCGCGGGCAGTTCATTACCACCGAGAAGCCACATCGCAAGCTGGGCGGTCCTGTTATGGCGGACCATGTGCTGGCCTCCCTACGCAAGCTGATGAATTGGCACGCCAGCCGGGACGACGATTTTGTGTCCCCTGTCGTGAAGGACATGGCGCGTACCAAGCCCAAGCAGCGTGCCCGGAAGCGTATCCTCAGCGACGATGAAATACGGGCGCTATGGGTGGTGCTCGACGAATGGGATGCCGAAGCAACAGCAGCTGCCCGCAAGGCTGGCCAGAAGGGTGAAACAGCGGACGTGTTCGGCGCGCTGGTGCGCAGCCTGCTTATGACGGCGCAACGCCGCGAAGAAGTCGCGGCAATGGCGCGCGGCGAGGTGGACGGTGCCCTGTGGACCATCCCAGCTGCCCGCCACAAAACGGGCGATGACGCCGGGGCCAAGCTGGTGCCGCTGCCCAGAACGGCACTGGCGACCATTGCCAAGGTAGCACAGGTGGACGGCAGCGACCTCGTTTTCAGCACCAATGGGACGACGCCCTATAGTGGCTTCAGCAAGGGCAAGCGGCAGCTGGACGAAGCCATGCTGGCCAAATTGCGGGCAGCTGCGACCGCGCGCAAAGATAAAGCCGCACTGGCGCGGGTGGACGAAATCGCCCGCATGCTGGAAGCCGCCCGCAAAGGCGACAAAAAGGCCCGCGAAAAGTTGAAAACCGCTTGGTGGACGCTGCACGACCTACGCCGCACCGCCAAAACCCTAATGACCCGAGCGGGTGTGCGGCCCGACATCAGCGAGCGCGTGCTTGGGCATGTGATCGAAGGGGTTGAAGGCGTCTACGACAGGCACGACTACTTGGCAGAGAAAAAAGAGGCACTGGAACGGTTAGCAGCGATTGTAACGCAGATTGCCAACCCGACCGAGGACGGTAAGGTAGTTCCTCTGCGGAGAAGGAAATGAAAAGTCTCGGTCGCAAAGAACAGCAGATTATGGACTTTCTCCAGCAGCGCATTTTCAACCCAATCCTCACGTCGCCGCAGGCTTCCGAGAATTTGAAGCAAGGCGTTCGATTTACGAAAATGCGGATGGAAGAACGCGATGCCGCAGGAATGATTCAATATTATTGGTCAGCCATAGTCGGTACCGAACGCAGTGTGGGCTTTGCAGCACAGATGCGGAAAGAAGGCTTCGGCCGTTTCGAAGAAGCGATTGACGAATTCAGGTTGCTGTTCAACGACAAATTCCTGAAGCAGCCATAAAGCGCGTAGTTTGT